>JADJYG010000016.1 GCA_016719895.1 Saprospirales bacterium
GCGATCAGGAAATTAAATGGCGCAAGAAAAAGGCCTAAAACACAATTGAACGTGACGATCAAAAAATTGTAGCGCCGGATTTCCGTTTGTACGGGGTAAAGCAGGCGTACCAGCGCCAGCAGGCCGTGTTTGGATAAAAAAAGCACGGCAGAGAGGAGCATGCACACTGCCAAAAAGCCCGGGTTGTTGTACAATTGGGGGTTGAAATGCCGTGCAATCAGGAAAATAAACGCGCCGGCATTCAGTAAAAAACTGGCATACAACAGGTAATACGGGGTGCTGCCGATCAGACCGGTTGCCTCCTTTTGTGCGATCGACAAGGCGTTGTCGTTCAGAAATCCGCGCCAGGCTTTTATGATGATACTGCGTTTGGCCGCAATGGAAAACGACAAAAAGGCCACCAGGGTCACCAGCAACCAAAACAACACGATATTCGATAAGCCATTTCCGGTGGGTAAAACCTCCAGTGGCCGGAAGGTCCGCTCGATGCTTTCACTGATTCCGCGGGCAGCGCCCGGGGCCCGGTGCGGAACGACATTAAACGGATTCGCTGCAGCGGCGGCAGGAGCATCAGCCGGACGCCTGGCGAGGGCCTGCAGATTTTGGGGCAGCCGGCCGCTGATGTCAAACGGGTTGAGCGCCGGCTGCTGTGCCGGCAGCGCGGCCGGTAGTACTGCGAACAGCACACCGAAAAAGAATCGCCAAGGTTGCATGGCACAAAGGTAAAGAAATGCCACACATCGCTCCATGCCCGAATTCTTTTCTACCTTTGGCCGGTTTTTCACCACCCGGCGTTTTTTTATATGCAAATCGATGTGATTTTAGGCCTTCAGTGGGGCGACGAAGGCAAGGGTAAAATTGTAGATTTTCTCGCGGAACAATACGACATTGTCGCCCGTTTTCAGGGCGGCCCCAATGCCGGCCATACCCTGAAATTTGGCGGTAAAAAATATGTATTGCACACCGTGCCGTCCGGCATTTTCCGCCCCCGGCAGATCAACCTGATCGGCAACGGCGTAGTGCTCGACCCGGTGGTATTCGAGCGCGAATTGCGGAATCTCGAAGAAAGCGGCGTGGCGTTTAGCCGGCGCCTGCTGGTTTCCCGCAAAGCGCACCTCATCTTGCCCACCCACCGCTGGCTCGACGCCGCCAGCGAAGCCCAAAAGGGAATTTCTAAGATTGGCTCCACCCTGAAAGGTATCGGCCCAACCTATATGGACAAGACCGGCCGGAACGGCCTGCGCGTAGGCGATGTCGAACTGCCGGGCTTCCGCGAACACTACGAAGCGCTGAAAAACAAACACCTGGAACTGTTGAAAATTTATCCCGCGGCACCCTTCGACCTCGAAGCTGCCGAACAAGCCTGGTTTGCCTGTATCGACACGCTCCGCACGCTTCCCTTTGTCGACAGCGAGTATTACCTGCAGGATGCCCTTTCCGATGGCAAACGGGTGCTGGCGGAAGGCGCACAGGGGGCTATGCTGGACATTGATTTCGGCACCTATCCGTACGTTACCTCCTCCAATACGATCACGGCCGGCGTATGTACCGGCCTGGGGGTGGCCCCGCAACGCATTGGCAGGGTTATCGGTATCACCAAGGCCTATTGCACCCGCGTGGGCGGCGGCCCGTTTCCGACTGAACTCGACAACGAAACCGGCGATCTGCTCCGCCAGGCCGGCCAGGAATTCGGCTCCACCACCGGGCGCCCCCGGCGCTGCGGTTGGATCGACCTGCCCCAACTGCGCTATACCATCCAACTTACCGGCACTACGGAGCTCTGCATGACCAAGATCGACGTACTGAATACCTTCGCCGAAATCGCCGCCGCCACCCATTACCGCATTGGCGGCCAGCCCACCACTGCCCTGCCTTACGACCTTTGCCAGGCCGACCTGGAGGCCGTGTTCAAATCCTATAAAGGCTGGGAATGCGCCCTTGACGCCGCGAAGACTTTCGAGGACCTGCCGGTAAACGCCCGCGTTTTCCTGGAAGACCTGGAGGCATACCTGGGCGTTCCTTTCCGGATGGTGTCCACCGGGCCGGAGCGGGAAAAATTGCTGCTCCGGTAAACGCGGGGGATCAATTGGCCAATAACAAACCGGTCTTCGCGTGCTCCTGCATCCACTCCCGGTAATGGGAACCGGGCAGGAACAAAATCGTTTGGCCAAAGCGGCCGGGCGCCTTCAATTGGAGTTCTACCAGGCGCCGGCCATTTCGTTTGATTTCCTGCAAATGCGCGATATCCGTCCATGGATACCGCACGGTCACCCAATAATTGGTGATAAACACGTGCGCGTCGTCGGCGTCCACCCGCTTGAGCGGCCATAACATTTGCCGGACGGCCAGCAACCAGGCGACCCAGATCGCGCCTGTTATGCCGCGCGGATACCACACGGAATACGGAAGGTACAGGTCTTCCGGGTCCGTCAGCCAGAACGCCAGGAGCAGGCCGGTAAAAAACACCGTGCCGAATACCGGCAGGAAGACCCGCCAAAAGAGCGTCAGGTTGGACGACAGATTGGCGGGCCGGGCGTGTCCGTTTGTAGATAATGCGGTCGTATCCGGTGCAAGCGGTTCTTGTTTTTCCATATCGCGCTTTACTTTTTCTCGGCTTTTTTCTCCGCCTTTTCCACCACAATGCGGCTACCGCCTTTCAGCTTGCGCGCAATAGCGGAATACGGCCCGGTGACCACCGATTCGCCGTCTTTCAGCCCCGAGGTGATCTCGATGAAATCGTTGTCCTGGATACCCGTGCGCACTTCCCGCACGCCAACGGTATCGCCACTCACCACAAATACGATTTCTTTGATCTCGTCTTCTTTTTTACGCACCTCTTTGGCCTGGGGATTCACATCCTCCTCTTTTTCCTTTTTTTTGCCTTTTTCTGATTCCTCCGCGTCGTCTTCGCGGGTAGTTACGGCGATCAACGGCACCGACAGCGTATTTTCGGCAGTGTTGGTGTACACATCCACCGAGGCGGACATGCCCGGCCGGAACGGATAGCGCTGGCCTTTTTGCAGCAAATCGGTATACGAAGCCGGGTCGATCCGGATCTTGACCACAAAATTGGTCACCTGGTCGGTGTTCAGCGAACCGCCGGTGAGGGAAGCGCCGACATTGCTGGCGCTGCTGGCTATTTCGGTGACTTTACCCTGGAACTTGCGCCCCAGGTAGGCGTCCACCTCGATATCTGCGGCATCGTTGACCGATACTTTAAGGATATCGGTTTCGCTCACTTCCACCTGCACTTCCATCGAGTGGAGGTTGGCGATGCGCATCATTTCAGTGCCGGCCATTTGCAGGGTGCCGACTACGCGTTCGCCTTTTTCAATATTCAGTTTGCTGATGATGCCGCTGACCGGCGCGGTGATCACGGTTTTTTGCAGGCTGGTGCGCATTTCTTTCAGCGTAGCCTGCGCGCTGGTGATCCCGTATTCGGCTACCCGCACGTTTTCACGGGCGCCGGACAGGTTGGTTTCGGCCGATCTCAAGGCGGCTTCGGCGGCGGCGTAGCTGCTTTCCAGGGCCCGCAGGTTGCTCAGCGAGTTTTCAAAATCCTGCTCTGCAATAACGCCTTCTTTAAACAGTTGTTCGTTGCGCCGGTGCGCACTGCGGGCGGCATCCAGCTGGGCGGAAACCCGGTTTTTATCGGCTTTGAGCTGATCGATCTGCGCGTTGGAGCCCTGCACGTTGGCGGATGAAATCTGGCGCTGCGCCTGGGCGCTGCTCACGGCGGCCTGGCCGCGCTCCACGGCGCTCTGGTATTCGTCCGGCTTGATTTTGGCCAATACCTGGCCGGCCGTGACGGAGTCGCCTTCCTGAACGAACAGGTCCACCACTTCACCCGACACGTCGGAGCTGATTTTGACCTCCGTTTCCGGGAATATTTTTCCGCTGGCACTGACCGTTTCCCGGATCGTGCGGAGTTGTACCTTTTCGACGGTTACCGTTTCGCCTTTGGGCTTCTTGCGGGCTTTGACCACAGCGGCAATAACGAGCAAGGCAACGATGCCTATTATGACGTACAACAGTGTTTTTTTGCGTTTGGGCGCTAAACTTGACATGATAAGTTGATTTTGGTTGATACTGGCTGCGTTAATACAATCACTTGAGGCGCAATTCCTTGCCTTGGTAAAAATCGAGGATTTTCAAGCGGAACAGGTAATCGTAGCGGGCTACGATCAGGTCGTTTTCGGCATTGTCCAGGTTTGTTTTTGCGGTGGTCAGTTCCAGGGTATTGACGACGCCCAGGCTATGGCGTTTTTCGGTATTGGAGTAGGCCGCCTGCATAGCTTCGTACGTCCGAAGGGCAGCGTCGAGTTGTTTGCGCGCCGAGCGAGCGTTGGCAATGGCCGTTTGGATATCGTTTTTGAGCTGTTGCCGGGTTTGGTTATCCTGCAACTGGGCGGCTAGCACGCCCAGGCGGGCGCGTTCGACGTTGAGCCGCACCCGGCCGTTCTGATACAAGGGGATATTGAGTGACACCCCGACCCCCTGGCCGAAGTTTTGGTCCAGCTGCGTGAAATACGGCGTTTTCGGGTAATCATAGTAGCTCACATATTGCTGGATGGGCACATCGACGTCGTTCACCCGCACGATCACCGGCGGCGTCAGCTCCGTGCGCAGGAGGGTGCCGTTGGCAAAGTCGAGGTATTGCGACGAATAGTTGCTGCTCAGGCTGCCAAACAACGATACCGAAGGGAAATAATCGGCCTTTGCCAGCGGAACGCCCGCTTCCGCGCTCCGGATGCGGTATTCTGCAGCCTTGACGTTGGGCTGGGTCTCCAGCGCCGCCGAATAAACCGGCTGGAGCGAATAGTTTTCCGGATTTACATCCGCCGGAATCACCACCGACGGCCGTTCGATCTGGAGGTCGAAATCCGGCTCCAGTTGCAGGAGTTGCTTGAGGCTAAGGAAGGCGAGGTCCACGCTGTTCTGGGCCTGCACGGCGGCCTGCTCGTCGCGGGCGATCTGCGCTTCGATGTTGAACTTGTCCGCCATCGGCACGGTGCCGGCGGCGATCAGTTTCTGGGTCACTTCCTGCTGGCGGCGGCTTTGGTCCACCCGCCGGTTGGCGCTTTGGCGCTGTTCTTCGGTCAACAATACATTCAGGTAAGCCTGCGCTACCTGCAAGGCCAGGTCACTGCCCGTTTGTTCAGCATCGGATTGGGCCGCCTGGGCCTCCCATTTGGACTGCTGCACGCTGTGGTGAATCCGGCCGCCGTTAAATAAGGGAACGCTGGCGCTGAGCGACAAGCGGTTATACCCGATTCCCGTGGTGTTGAACTGGTTGGTGGTCGGGTCGATCGTCCGGCCGAACTGTTCGCCGGCATCGACATTGGCGCCGACGTTGGGCAGGCGGGCTGCTTTCGCCTGGCGTTCGGAGAGCGCCGCCACTTTCACATTGGCCCGGGCTTGTTGTACCGTCAGGTTGGCCTCCTGGGCGTAGGTGATGCATCGTTCGAGCGACCAGACGTCCTGCCCGCGCGCCGGAAGCACAGCGGCCAGGAACACAACCGCCATTGCCGTTTTAAACATACGTTTCATGTGCCTGAAGTTGGTGTTTTTGTTTTTCAAAAATCAGCGGTGCAAGTTTACCGCTGCCAGACGGAGCAGTGGCATTTTTTATATCAATTAAAAAAAACGGCAGATGAAGTACCGGGTACGAAATACAAAATGCCGTTAAAAAGGCAGGTCGGCGGGTTTGACGAGCCGGCCAACGGGATAGAGCCGGTGGGAAGGTTCGTACCAGGGCGATTGGCGGTACACCCAGTCGAGCTGATCCGAAGCGCTGGCGGCAAAGGCGGGGTCGGCTTTCTTTTTTTCTTCCAACGCTGCCCGGACAGCCGGATTCTGGCTTAAAAACTCTGCTGCAAGGTCTTCAAACACATACGCTGAAAAATATTCCTTTTGCATGAGGATGGGGTCGAAAAAATTCCAGGCAAACCAGGCGTCGGGCGCGTGTGGCTCCAGTGTTTCGACGAGGTAGCGGTTGGCGTCCTGGTCGGCAAACACCACGTAATCACCCTGGTGAAAGGTCTGCATCTGGGTTTGTTTTTCCACTTTTACATTGGAATGGTAGTAATGGCCTTCCCAGGCGTCGCGGTTTTTGAAGGTCCCGATGGTGTACATCTCCACTTCCACGGCAGCGTCTTGGCGCAGCCGGCGCATCTGTACGCCGTTGTTTTCCAGGCGCGACAGCACGTTTTCCCAGGCTTGCGGAATGATGTAGGCCACCGGGCGGGTCACCTGCACCGACGGCTCGAAGGTGTTGTAATACGGAATAGTCATCTCCACGGGTTCGGAGCGGTCGTACCAGAGGCGGGGCAGGCCCGACACCTCCGAGGGTTTGTACCTGGCGGCATAGCCTTTGAACCGGAGCGAATCGCGGGTTTTGCGGTCCATGTGCCAGTCGAGCGCGAACTCGGGCTTGGTGCGCGTGCGCTCGAACGCCTCGGCGCGGGCCTTAGCGAGGGCGCCGTGCTGTTCGTGTACAAACTGCAGCATGACGTCCATGAACGCATAAGTGCTTTGTACGCGGTCTTTGAAGGGTTTGAGCATGTGCGTTTCGGGCATGAATCCGATAGTATTCCACATGGCGGCAAAGCCGGTGGAGAAGCGGCCGTAGTCGCAGAAGCCAAAGATGCCCTTTTCGGGCGTTTCGCCGGGTCCATCCACGTAGGGGATCATTTCCCAACCGCGCTTTTCCATGCGGTCATATAGAAACGGCAGCATGGTTTTTTGCATAAAATCGCCGAGCGGCGCCTCCATTTTGTTGTGCTGAGTGGCGATGAGGGTCATGGTGTACTGGTAGTCGGCGCCGTTGCTGGTGTGGTTGTCGATGAAGACGTCGGGCATCCAGGTGGTAAAAATCCGGTTGAACGCGCTGGCGTTGCGGGAGTCGCACTTGACGAAATCGCGGTTGAGGTCGTAGTTGCGGGCGTTGCCGCGGAAGCCGTAGGCCTCGGGGCCGTTTTGGTTGGCGCGGCTGTGGCTGCCGCGGTTGAGGCAGCCGTCGACGTTGTACACGGGGATGACTGCCACGACGAGGTGTTCGAGCACCGTCTGGCGCTGGGGCGAGGCCAGCAGGTCGCGCAGGAGCATGATGGTGGCGTCAATGCCTTCGGGTTCGCCGGGGTGGATGCCGTTGTTGATGAGGAGGATGCGGCGGCCGGAGCGGCGGATCGCCTCCGGGTCGAACACGCCGTCGTTCGACAGCACGGCCACGTGCAGCGGATGGCCGCTGTCGGTGCTGCCCACGGCCGTCAGCTGCAGCATTTTCGGATAAGCGGCGGCCATTTTTTCATAACAGGCGATGGCTTCGGCGTAGGTAAGCGTCTGGTTGGGGTTGGTGTCGAACGGGATAGCGATTGGTTGCATAGCGATGTGACGGGTGCAATTGGCCAGCGGCAGGAGCAGCGGCAGAAGCAGGAGGAGTTTGCGCATGGGCGGGTCGTTTGCCGGGGGCGAAGATAGGGGAAAGGAGCGCCACGTTAGATATTTTATAACCAGCACCTTCCGGCATACGGGTCGCCGGAATCATTGCGGGAGCATTTGCAGGTGGAGGAAATAATTTGCACCTGCGGCATAAATCCTGTACCTGATTCGCTACTGCGGCAAGTGCTGCAAGTCATCCAAGTCTTTGAAGCGACCCATTCCGACTACCCTTTTCTCTTTTTGAAGCACATCAAGTAATGATCTGGCATCCGGAACGCCAAAATCTTCAAGTGCAGATACCACCTTGGCAGCATTCTCCGGTGAGGTAAATATCCAGATATCCATGTCGGAAGTAAACCGGACGTAGCCATGCAAAGCAACCGCGTAACCACCCACGAGCAGGTATTCAACCTCACGCCCGGACAGTAACCGTAAAAAATCTTTGAAGTCGGGGGCGAGTGTTATCATATCCAGCGAGGCGTGTACGCAGCAGCTCCAGGGCAATTAATCGTTCCAAAGGCGGTTTGGACAGCCAGAAACGCGTTTCTTCCAGAGGGTCTTGATCCAGCGTACCGACCGTCACGACACTGCGATCAAGTTGTTTCAAATACTGGTTCATGTAACAAAGGTAAATAATTCGGTTGGCTCACCCTCCATTTTTTTACACGCTGTCGGCGTTCCATACCACATGTGCGCCAGCGGGGAAAGGTAATAAACGGCTCGGCGTTCCAATGGAATTTTCCGGTCCTTGGAACAGGAGTATAAAATGCGGTGCCGCCACGCAAAAGCACAGCCGGCGCCAGCCTGGTTTATCATTTGACAACCTGGTGATGTTATCCGGTAAGATTTTCCATTGGGATGCCGGGGAATGCAATATAAATGGAGATATGTCCTCCTCACTTGCTTTTACGCCACCGCAAAATCCGTGAACTTCCGATACTGCGGCGGGTGAAAACCAATGACGATGTCGTGACTGGGTACGCCGCGCCGCACGAGTTCTTCGGCCACCAGCCATTCAGTGTTGTTTTCCAGCAGCCATATTTTCCCGTCGTCGCTGATATGGAAATGTACGAGGATGTCGTTCACAAACCGTACATCGTCCGTCCAGCCCGTCATTATGAGTTGGTAATGCCGTTTTTCTTTGTCGGCCAGCACGAGTTCTTTCGGACTTTCGTTGTGCCAGTTGCTCGCTTCTTCTTCCAAGAACACAATGACAACTTGTTCGTAATGTTTGATTTTCGATCCTACTTCTTCCATAACACGACTGATTTTGTTTCGGGGTCAAATATAAGGCAATGGATGCTCTCCCGACGGAACACCGCCTCGTAAAATCCTTGCGTTGCCATTTTTTCCCAAGCGAATTTAGGTATTGCCAGATATATCCGGCGGTCGGGATCCTGAATTTCCATGTTGATTTGGTAACTGACGATTTGCCCGATTGCCCTGTGAAACTCATAAACCAATGATTCCCGTAAAAAACTCTTGATTTCGACAAGTATTTTTTCTTGCCCTTTGCTGGCTGCAATCAATTTTTCCGCCCCCAAATCTGCAGAAAGTGGCTCGTCAAGCAGTTCTGTTTTTATGAGATACGGGTCATGCGTGATTGTCCACCCGTCTTTTTCGAGGGCGGTGCGGACGGCGTCATGGAAAATGTCTCTTGCCAAAATTCAAGATTTTTTACAAAGTTAAAACTTGAAGTGCCTGTTTGCAATGCCGCTAACCAAAAGTGTCCAAAAATAAACCAAAACGCGATCGCTCGCGAGGGCTTCCGACCGGAAGCATCTGCCCCCAGCCCTGAAGGGACGTCCATTTCGGGTTGGATAGCCGGGTTTTCCCAGATGAAGTGGACTCCCCTTCAAGAGCCGGGGGTAGGAGATTCACAAGCAAACGTATTTCAACGTAACCTGCTGAAGGTTTTTAGCCGGCAGAGCGGTTATGACCCCGACTGAATTCATTTTATAGTTGCAGCCCCTCCTTGGCTGGTGATTAACAAACGTCTGTTGATAGTATAAGGCGCAGGTACAGAATAATTACCTTTCTCAAGTATGAGATGCGCGCCATTCCAAACCGGAAGGTAATTCATGCCATACGCAAACGTCTTAAACGGCTTAGAGTACGTTCCTGGCAAAGCATCGTCCCCAACGATTACTACTATATCCGATAGCGGCAAAGACTGGTCAATGCCACTGCCCTCGTTAAAGTAAATCTGATTACTGAAATGTCAATGGTTCGTGAAAAAGAGCATATGCAAATTGAACAATAATCACCTGCACGGATACACCACTGTACTCCACAGCGTGCCGCCGCTCACCGTCGTGTTTGTGCCGCAGTTTTTAATGGTCGTGCCGGGGAATTTAGCCGAGTTGATGACGTTGTGGTGCGCCGCCGGGGTCAGGAAGCCGAACAGGTAGGAATCGGCGAACACCTCGATGTCGGCCGCGCTGCCGGCGAGGGGCGCCAGGCCGTTGCCATGCACGTCGTTGTCGATCACGGTGTTGTAGCTGGCGCCGTCGATGACCATGATACCGTTGTCATAGTTGCCCGTGCTGACGTTGTCGCGCACGATCCAGCGGGTAGCGGAGAATTGCGCACCGATGAGGCTGCCGTCGGGCAGGATGAGCGCCGGAGTGGGTACTTTGCACAGGATGAACCCCACCATGTTGTCGTGTGTGTAGTTGCGGCGGTAAGCGCCGTTTTTATCGCAGGCCCAGAAGCCGAACAGCGCGCCGGATATCTCGTTTTGCTCGGCGCGGGCGCCCTCGCCGTTTACAATCACCACGCCATGCGCCTGAGGAAGGGCGCCGGTTTGCCAGGCCGTGTTGCACTGGATGCGGTTTTTGAACAACGTTACCCGGGGCGATTTCTCCACCAGCACACTGTACTGGAAGCCACTGATATCGCAGCCCTGTACCGTCACTTTCTCCGACTCGTTGATCAAAATAGCCGTGCCGCCAAGCGATTCGGAGGCTTCTATTTTGACGTTCATGATCGAGGAGCCCCCTGCTTTGTACAGGTGGAGGCCCGGCGCCAGCGGCGCTGTACCCGTGAAGGCCGGAGATTTCAGCCGCAGCACGGCGCCCGGCTGGCCGATGATGTTGTGGTAACCGGTGACGGTGACTGTGCCGGTTTCGGTGTGCAGCCCCGGCGCCAGTACGACGGTGGTGCCTTCGGCCAGCGCGGCGGCCAGGGCGTTGACCGAGCCGCCGGGGATGACCACCGAGTAGCGATCGGCTGCGATGCCGGAGTCGGGCGATACGCCGGCCTCGGGCGCGGGTGTCGTGTCTTTGTTGCAGGAGAGGAGCCAAAGGGTGGCGAGGAGAGTACACAGAAAAGTTTTCACGTTTTTCATAAATCAAGGCATAGTTTTGGTGATAGAATCAAGCGTTGAAATGCGCCATCATTTCCAGAAACCTTGTCGCTAAGGGTTTCCCCGGTGGGGGGTAGGCGTCATGGCAAATGTAATGTTGCCCCCCAAGCGCCGGCCAAGAAAAATCCCGGAAAAATGCCGCCCGATTCCCGGTAAAATCTGATCTTCGCTCATTCTGAATTCGAAATGAAAAACCTCGAACCCGAAATATTCCGCGCCCTGCTCATCGACGCCTTCGCTCGCGCCACCGGCGGCGGGAAGTTATCTGGCTCCCTTTCAGAAAGCGATGCCAAAACCCTGGCAGACGACATCGAGGAAAAAACCGGGCGAACGGTCAGCGAAAAAACCCTGCGTACCTATGCGCGGCAAGCATTTGCAATCAACGGTGAAGCCGCCTTTAACCCTTCGCCGTACCAGCTCGAGACCCTGGCACAGTACGCGCTTTACCTGTCCGACCGGAAGAAGGTGACGAGCACGCCGTCGTGGTTTCAATACCAGCGAAAATATCGCGCAGAAGCCCAGCCGGTTGCCCTGCCGGTAGTTCAGGAGCATAAGCCCGCCCGTCGCCGCATGATACTGTGGCTGCTGTTGTTTTCCCTGACAGGAGCAGGCGGACTATGGTGGGCGCTGAAGCCGGTGCGAACACAGACCTTTTCAGAAAATTTCAACCGTACGCTCCCCGACAGCCTGCGGGCCCGCGGGTGGCAGTTTCTCGACTATGATTCAGGCCGGTTTGCCCGCCAATTGCGCCCCGACAGCATGCTCACGCTGTGGACGCTGCCTGGCGATTATTGGGTGAAAGAAGGCGAACAGCGAAAAATTACCAATATGCTCGTGCACAAGGTCGATGGCGATTGTTTTACGCTGATGGCCAAAGTACGTGATTTCAATTTCTCCCAACGCAGCCAACAAGTCGGCATTTTCTTGCTGGATGAAAAACTGGACACGAAGTACTGGTCGAGTATCAACATCAGTTTTGCCGATTATTTGTCGATTGCGGATTCAGGCGTGCTGCAAGTTTTATTGGCATATCAGGAAAACGGGCAAGTAATGTATGTAAAACGCCACTCCGTTTTTTTAAAAGGCGAAACGAAAGATGGCGTTAAAACCGCATGGCTTTCCATGCTTGTGGATCATCAGAACGTGCGCTTTTCCATTAAAAAATATTACGAATGGTGGCCTTTCTCCGAATGGACGCCGCCTGCCCGGATCAATTTCAAGCCTGCGTACATCGCCGTTGGCGCTTACCAGGGATGGACGAACGACGATGGTACGCCCAAAGGCGCTGACACTATGCCGGTGTATATCGATGAGTTGGCCGTGGGGCCATGCCCGAAAAAGTAGACGTATTGCCACCGGTTGGGGTTGGTGCCTAACGGGCAGTTTGCGGGGACGAAGGCAGGGAAAAGGGTACAGGATAGCGTCGGGGTCCCCTACCCGCCCCCTGTTTTAATACCAAAAAGAAACCGGTCCTGATTAATTTTGAGGTAACTATCACCACCGGCGGCAATAATATTCTTCGTCGTCCTCATCAAATTCCAGGTAAAATCGGTATGCCTTGAGTTCTGCCTCCGTCAACGTTCCGGAAGCAATAAACACGGGTTTCCAGGTCAGAAAGCCTTCGTACGTAAATTGCCGGTGGCGGTATGTTCCCTGTTCCTCCAGCATGCGCCGCATAATGGCGCCCGGCGTCATATCTTGTCCGCGCGATTCCTCCGCGCTCAGGAACAAACCGCTGGCGCTGATCTCAACCGGGCGCGTGTCGAATGTCCGGCAGTACAAACAGGTGTGCACGGTCGTCGGCGTGCCCTTCCGGTCAACATCCAGGGCCAGCACCTTCAGCAACGCGTATCCCTTGTAAAACTGCACGGAATAATACGCGCCGGTTTCAGGTTGCAATAATTCAGGCGCCTGAGGCGATTTGGCCAGTTTTCTTTTAAAGGAGGACATTTCCCCGGGTTTAGGAAGTGGTTAATGGATATGGTAATAATGGTCAATGACCCCTTGCGCGTGAAGCCGCGACATGCCTAATGCCGTTCCGATTTGCAGCAATAAATCCAGCTCCTCCTGCATCACGAAACCGTCGGATTTGGCGATAAAAAACCCATGCAGCATCAGCTGTTCTTTTGCCTCGTCGTTCAGGTTGGCGCCGATGCCGGCCAGGTATTGATCGGGGCGCTTGCGCTCCTGTTTCACCCGCGCCAATCCCGCCTCGATCTGAGCATCCGAAAACCGTTGCGAGGAATAATGTTCCAGAACGCGCCGAAACATATCTTTTTCCGCTATTTCCACCCGACCGTCGGCCAAAATCATTTTGAGAAACACGTTGATCACCGCCTGTTCAAAATGGTTCAGGCGCTCCTGATCGCCCTGGATACGGTCGAGTATGGACGGCTGGAACGCCGCTCCGCATTGATGGCACTCCACGTACTCGGTTTGTGCGCCTGTTGGGAAAACCGGAATAAAAAAGATCATTGCATAACTCCGGGCGCGCTTGTATTCGTACCGCGCAAATGACCGGCATTGCGGACAGGAAAAAGTGCCGACACGCAGGACGGTGGTATGGGTTTGAACGCCGAAAATCATATCAAAAGTTTGTGTTTTCTTTAATGGGTAGAGCGGAATACGTTTTTTGAAGGCGAATAGTTCCGGGAAGGGCCAATGCCGCGGGTAGTTCTAATTTAATTATTCGCGACCCGGTTCAAACTCTCCCCGACAATCGCCTTATCACAACCATAATAGCAAAAACCAGGGCCAGATAAAAGAAGGTGCGGTTGTTCCAACGCACGCCGAAAAGCCGCAATGCCAATAAAATAACTGCCGACAGGATGAAGGGAGCGATCGTGGCGCCAATTATACCCAGCGGAAAGTGGTTTGCGAAAAAGTGGAGGAATTGGTCTATTGTCGGCGTGACTGCGAGTCACGCCGACAATATGCGCGGTATCAGCACTTTCGCAAACCACTTTCCGCCGGGTATACATTGCCCAGATAGGCGGTTGGCCCGACGACCTCGGCCAGCAGCGCATCGCCGGTAAGCCAGTTGAGGACAAACAATAGCGCTGCCAGGATGAGGCTGGGGGTGAAATTCGATTTCTGAACAGGTGTTTCCATAGTTAAAGGTTTGTTTTTTAATACCTTTTTTACCCGGCATCGGGAGGCGACACCTTCTCCTGCGCCGGAGATGCCGCCTCCCGCGTCCGGTCCTCATTTATTCAAGCCCGCCTTCAGCGCAGCAAACTCCGACAGCAGGCTGTCCATCTGGCTGCGCAGGGCTTTGATTTCCGCTTCCTGCCGCTCGATAGTGGCCTGTTGTTCTTTCACGGCGTTGACGAGCATGTAGGTCATGGCCGAATTATCCACGGCCAGGTAAGGCGTTTCGGTACCGTCGGCCTGAGTGCGCGGCACGCTGCTGACCATGTAGGGCGCCGATGCCTGCAGCTCCTGGGCGATGACGCCGATATACTCCGGCTTGGTGTCGTAGCCCGACCGTTCGTTGTAGCGAAAGCGCACGGGCTTGATGCTGAGCACGGCAGCCAGGCCTTCGGTGTACGGCCGGATGTCCTGCTTGAGCCGCCGGTCGGAAGAAGCCGACCAGCTGCCGCCGCCGGGCTTGGCCGCGGAGCCGTTCACTTCGAGGCGGAAGGAGGTGGGGTTGATGCCGGTGCCGATGCCCAGGTTTCCGGCGGCCGACAGCGTAAAGGGGTAGGTGCCGGCGCCCTTGTCGAAGTGCAGGCTGTTGCCGCCCCAGAGTTCCAGTAGTTGGAACTGCTTTCGGAGAGGCGGAGCTGGGGGGCGCGCCGGCTTCGAGAACCTCGAGTCTGCGGTTAGGCGTTCCTGTATTGAATCCAATATTACCTGTCCAGGTAACCAGTGCCGGTCCGTTATTTGAATACACATAAAGAGCCGTTGCATTTTCCGCCGAGAAAAGGCCTGCCGTCCCGCCATTTCCAGAATGTGCGTGAATCCCCGCACTATTCCCCGCACTCGATAAATTGAGTGCATAAATAGCAGTTGGGTAGCTATGGTTTTCAACGCCCAAAGCCGAATTCAAATCATAGGATGCTCCGCCAATTCGCACTTCACCATTATTCGAATTAACTATACTCACATGGCCAGGGTCATAAAATTCGTACCAGTATGATTTCGGTAACTGCACCGTTCCCCCGCCTTTAGACAGGCTCAAATAATTTCCATTCAGCATAAACGCCTGCAGCTCATTTGTCGGGTCTTCATCCAGCGCATTGATGTAATTGCCGGAGAAATAAATCCCGTAACCCGCCTGATAACCGGCGCCGGTAGGCAGGGTCACCGCGCCGCCGCCTTTCGACAGCGACAGTGTCTGGCCCGACAAGGATAAAGCCTGGATTTCGTTGGTGGACGAGGTATCTTTCAGCACCACGAATCCGCTACTTTTGGTCAGGGCAAGCGTATCTTTCATCCGGACCAGTTGTTGGAGTTCGTTGACGGCCGAGGTGTCTTTGAGCACCACAAATCCGCCGCCATTCGACAAACGCAGGGTGTCCGCCGTTTGGCTGAGCGCCTGGATTTCGTTGAGCGCCGACACGTCGCCGTCGGGCGGGAAAACGACGGCGCCACCGCCGTTGGAGAGGCGCAGGGTATCGCCGGAGAGAGCCAGGGCTTGTATTTCGTTCGTAGATGAGGTATCGGGCAGGGTCACCGCGCCGCCGCCGTTGGACAAGGTCAGTGTTTGGCCGGTCAGCGACAGGGTTTGCAACTCGTTCGTCGCCGACGTATCGGGCAGGGTCACCGCGCCGCCGCTGTTGGACAGGGTTAAATCCGCGCCGCTCAGCGACAGGGTTTGGAGCTCGTTGGTGGCCGACGCATCGGGCAGGGTCACCGCGCCGCCGCCGTTGGACAAGGCCAGTGTTGGACCCGAGAGGGACAATGCCTGAATTTCGTTGGCGGGGTTGTTGTCGGCGTCGCCGGCATTGGAGATCACGTTGCCGTTGATATTGATGCCGCTGCCGGCGTTGTACGTGGGTAGCGTTACAGCGCCGCCGCCGTTGGAGAGCGTCAGCGTTTGGCCGGTCAGCGACAGGGCCTGGATTTCGTTGGCGGGGTTATTGTCTTCGTCGCCGGCGTTGGAGATCACGCCACCGTTGATATTGATCCCGCTGCCGGCCGTGTAAGCTGTGCCTGCGGGAAGGGTCACGGTTCCGCCGCCGTTGGAGAGCGCCAGCGTTTGGCCCGTCAGCGACAAGGTTTGCAATTCGTTGGTAGCGGATGGGTCCGGCAGGGTCACGGTGCCGCCGCTGTTGGACAGGATGATATCCGGTCCGGACAGGGTGATAGTTTGGATTTCGTTGGTTGCCGAGGCATCCGGGAGGGTCACGGCGCCGCCGCCATTCGACAGCGACAGGTCGGCGCCGGCGAGTGAAAGCGTTTGCAGTTCGTTGGTAGCGGAGGTGTCTTTGCCCGCCGGCAACACCACCGTGCCGCCGCCGTTGGACAGGGTCAGGTTGGCGCCGGAAAGGGACAGCGTTTGCAGTTCATTCGTCGGCGAAGCGTCAGGCAGGGCGACGGCGTTGCCGCCGGAAATACTCAGGCTGGGGCCGTTGATGGTCAGGTTTTGGTTGTCCTGGTCTTGCAGGACCTTCTCGGCCACCAGGGCATAGGGCACGCTCCGGAGCGATTCGGTGCCGATATCGATGAAATTGCCGAAGCCGATGGTCGTGCGCATAGCCACTTTGAGGCGCTTGGGGCCGCCTTCCCAGTTGATGGCCTGAAACGCCGCGGTTTCTTTTTCGCCGATATTCCACACGGCTAGTCCGAAAGCATTGGGCGTGAGGGCTTTTTCTTCCTCAAAAACAGCCGTGTTGCCGTCGAGGATGGTGAACAGCAACTCGACGGGGGCGGTGATGGGTTTGCCCGCGTCGTCGCGCAGAATGGCTTGCCAGGAGAGCTTTTGGGGAACCTGGGCGAGGAGGTTCGCGGACAGGAGAAGGAAGAGGGCGAGGACAGGTACTATTTTTTTCATATGGATTGATTTTGTACTAAATAGGACGAGAATGATGTGGTTTTGACAGGATTTTGCCTCCTCTACCGCCGAGCCTCGGCTTCGCATAAGCAGCTCGCGAGTCGACCCCACCCCCGCCCCTCCCCAACTGGGAGGGCCGATCAGTTCTAAAAAAATAGCCTAAAAAGCACGTTCTTTGAGATAAATTGGCGAATCATGCAATACAATTTGTTAGAATTTCTGACAGACTTCTCCGACCCACGGAGGGGTCAAGGTCAGCGGCATCGACTGTCGGTATTTTTGGCCATGGTGATTATGGCTATCCTTAGTAGCCATCAGGGCCTGAAAGGCTTTACCCGGTTTATGAAAAACAACGAAGAGCAGTTGGTAAGTATCTTCCAACTTAAACATGGAGTTCCTTCGTTCGGTACCGTACGCACTTTTGCAAAGTGTCAGTCCGGAAGAACTGGCCACAAAATTTGCTCGTTGGATGGAACAGTACTTCCCGTGGAGCAAGAACAGTGGTTGGCCTTGGATGGGAAAGCCCTTGGTTCTACGGTTCAAAACCCACATGGATCGCTACAAAGTTTGTCTATGTGGTCAGTGTGTTTGCTCAGCGTAGCGGCCTGGTTCATCAGATGGTCCACTTTGAAGTGGCAAGGCTTATGAAGCCGGAGGCGGTGAGACAACTAGTGGAGAAAACTTGGGTTGAAGGGTGCCATTTTCACCCTTGACGCCCTGCATTGCCAAAAAAACGCTAACGCTCATTCTCGAACTGGGTTGTCATTTTTTGATTCAGGTCAAAGGCAATTGCAATAAACTCTTTGCACAAATCCAACTGTTCACCGCCCTATGTCACCCATTTTCGGTGTGTGAAACGATTGAAAAAGGACATGGCAGGCTGGAGCACCGAAGGTCGAATTGTTTTTCAACCAAGTGGATTTGCCCTAAGGCTGGGCAGGCATCCAACGAATCGTTCGAGTAAAGCGTTGGGAAACGAAAAGGTAAACCCTTTGAGATACCGTTTATTACATCCTGAGCAAGCCTATCGACTCAGCCCCTAATGTTGTGGCCAAAGGTATCCGAGGACACTGGGGTATCGAAAATCGCTTACACTGGACTAAAGATGTGCTCATCGGAGAAGATGATGACGATCAGTCACCAATTCTGCCACTGTAGTGGCTTTTAAACTACCACAGCCTTGAATCTCTTGCAATTAGCCGGCTACAAACCGATCAAAGACACCTTTGCAAATTCGCCAACAAAGTCAATGAACTATACAATTTGTTTGCCTTTTAAGGCAGATTGTTTAGAACTGATCGGCCCTGCCCAGTTGGGGAGGGGTGGGGGTGGGGTCGACTCGCGGCCGGCAATATGCACAGCACACGCTCGGCGGTACCGGAGGCTGGTTGGGACAGGATTGACAGGATTTTTTCTTCCGTAGAGGAGGAGGACAGGATTAGCATGATTTCTCAGGATGGACAGGATTTTGTCTCCTCCGTAGATTGTTCGGACAGGATGAACAGGATTTCTCAGGATCAACAGGATTTTGCCTCCTCCGTAGATTGTTCGGACAGGATGAACAGGATTTCTCAGGATCAACAGGATTTTGTCTCCTCCGTAGATTGTTCGGACAGGATGAACAGGATTTCTCAGGATCAACAGGATTTTGTCTCCTCCGTAGATTGTTCGGACAGGATGAACAGGATTTCTCAGGATCAACAGGATTTTTTCCTCCGTAGAGTAATGGGACAGGATTAACAGGATTTCTCAGGATCAACAGGATTTTTTGAATGGGACAGGATTAACAGGATTTCCAGCAATTCTCGGTTTGCAGACAGTTCTTATATGACAGACCGCGAAGCGGTCAAATTTGAATAGCCCCGAATTTCACTCGGGGACAAAAGGGCAAATATTTAACAACCGCGTAGCGGTTAAATTTTGATTTAAATTTTTGATTTTCAAATTATTATCGGTTGACTCTTGGGCCGAACACCTACCCCGAGTGAAATTCGGGGCTATTCAAATTCGACCGCTTTGCGGTCTTTGTAGATTACAACTTTTTACAAACCGAGAATTGCTGAAAACCCTGTTAATCCTGTCCCAACAGCCTCCGAAGGAGGCAAAATCCTGTTAATCCTGTCCAATTCAAAAAATCCTGTTGATCCTGAGAAATCCTGTTAATCCTGTCCCAACAGCCTCCGAAGGAGGCAAAATCCTGTTAATCCTGTCCAATTCAAAAAATCCTGTTGATCCTGAGAAATCCTGTTAATCCTGTCCCAACAGCCTCCGAAGGAGGCACCGAGAGGCAAAATCCTGTTAATCCTGTCCAATTCAAAATCCTGTTGATCCTGAGAAATCCTGTTAATCCTGTCCCAACAGCCTCCGAAGAGGCAAAATCCTGTCTCAACCGCCTCCAAAGGAGGCAAAAATTCCTGTCTACAGCTTGGCGATTTTCAGGGTTTGTACCCAGGCGCCGTCATCGGTGTCCACCCGGAGCCAGTACACTGCCGCTGGATAGGCTGTCATCGAAAGTGCCTGCTGAGCGGCAACCTGAGTACCGGTCAGCAGCAGCCTGCCCTCCAGGCTGTACAGGGCAATCCGGATGGGTTTGGCGCTGCTTTTCGAGATGTACAGCAGGTCGGACACCGGATTGGGAAAGCACTGGATGCCATATTCTTCGAGCAATGCGGCATTGGTGCCGGTAGTTTGCAGGGCTTCCGGTTGCCAGAAACCCTGGGTGGCGGTGTACGGGCTGCCGCTGAGCGTGGCGATTGCCGTTTCGCCGGCCGACCAAAAGATATGGACGCCAGGCAACACGCCGTTGCCGGTGGAGCTGGCGAGGAGGGTTGGACTGGCCGTGGGCTGGGCGCACAAAGCGCCGGCGCCGGGCACAAGGAGGATACACAAAAGATGTTTCATAGGCGGATATATGCGCCCGTCATCGACAGGCATTTAAAATAATATGACGCGCCTCCGGTCACACGACTTACTGCGCCGTCAGGGTGCCATAGCTGGCCATGCCCAACGTTGGATGAAAGTATTTGATGCCGATGACCGTTGGTTTGTCCAGGTTGACATAGATATGCACCGTCAGCCCGTCTTCACAGTTCTCCTTATTTACTTGCAGGGATTCGATAAACGTCAGATCGACGGTCCTTTCGCCCGTTTGTTCGGCCTTTCGGAAGCGCAGGTGCGAGCTGCAGGGAAAAACCGGGTAGTCGGCCAGCAGGATATCGTCGGAGGCGCCGGCCAGCAGGGTCATTTGATAGGCAGGTTTATCGCCGTCGGTAAAGACATCCTTGGCTTTACCCGTCCAGCCGCGGTTTCGCGCCGTGGCGAAAACCAGGTTTTTTGCCGTTTGTTCGGTCATCCTCGGGCTCACCTGTTGCCGTTGTTCCTTCGTTGTGGCGGATGGGTTCGGCTCGGAACGCGGCGACTCCCGGGCTTCCGGCGTTGGGGTCAAATCCGACCGCGTGCGCGCAGGGGTCGGACGCTCTTCCACCACCACTTCCCGGGCTTGTTCCGATTCCGTACTGCTGTACACGGGATCCGCCGGGGCTTGGGCCGGCTCGGCGTTTTGTGGCGGCAAATCGTCTGCGCTCGCAGCAATCTGTTCGGTAACAACCGGCGCTTCCTGCTGCAATTCCGTCTCATAACCTTGCCAACGGTAATGAAAATAGATATCCAGCCCACCGGCCATGGAGCCCAGCAAGAGCACGGGCGCCAGCACCCACTGTGCCGCCCGCCAGGTGAGCAGGCGCTCGAAGGGCAGGTGCTCGGTGCCGGGGGTGTAGGTCGGCGGCGTTTCCAGGGAGGCGCCGCCCGCCAATGTCCGCCGCCGGTTTTCGATAACCGACAGGTAGTGCTCCGGCCGGCGGCAGCCCTGCGCCAGCACCATAGCTTCAGCGATGGTATTGAAGGCGATTACGCTGCCGTCGCCGGGGTATTCCGCGGGCATCTTGTAGCCCAGGGCGTTCAGATCGGATGAAAACTCCGCCCAGCCGGCAAAAGGGGCCCGGCGGAGGGCATTTTCGAAGCGATAGAGGAAGTTGTAGAACCGCCCTTTTACCGGTTTGGTGAGGAGGTACATTTTCTGCAGCCGGTCGGGGCGTGCCCGAAGGTTTTCCAGTTCCCAGCTCAGGTTTTGTGATTTCCCCTGCTGCAGCAGGATCACTGCCGCGTCGTCGATGAGCCGGAGGGCCTCCGACTGCCAGTTGGCGTCGGCAAAATACTCGCGCGAGGCGCCTTCCACCACGGTGCGGTCGGCCGGGCTGCCCAGCGCCACGAACGGGCCGATATGCTTTTTGACCGTTTTTTTGAAATACTTTTCAAACGTATCGCGCAAGCCGTTGAACGGGACTACCGGAAAATTCGTGGTGGACAAAATACGGGGGTTGAACACGGCAAAATCGAGCGCAAAGGGACGCAGGTACAGCGCATGCCCCCGGCTGTCTTTGCGCAGCGCGGCTTCCAGGCGCTGGTTTTTCCGCAACTGGTAGGTCAGGCCTATGGAATAACTGACCATGGCGGCCGGTATCATCACCACGTAAACGGCTTCCTTTTCCAGATCAAATTGGTTTCCTTTGATTATGGATATGCAGATCAGCGTAAATACCGGAGCGCCGAGGGCCAGCAATAAATACGCATACCAGGTGTTCCGGATCCGGCTGCCGTAGCCGAAAAGCCTGTCCCGGTTTTGATTTCGATACACCAGGGGAATGACCACACCCAGTACCAAAAAATAATTGATCAGCATGCCCAGGACTTCCATTCCAAAAGAGTCGGCCAGGGCGCCGCCGATGGCAAGCGTGCCGCCGGCAATAAAAAACATCATGAAAATCCGGGTGGAAACAGAGGCCGGCCCCAGGTACCTGAAAAATTGGACCCGGCCGAAATAAAACATCCCGACAAGAAAGAGCAGCACGAGCAGGATACCAAACATCTCAAGCGATTCGAGTTCCATAGTCAACTGGTTTTAAAGGTTTTGAAGGTGTAGCGTTGTAGCAGTGCAAAAAGCATTTTATACACGACAAAATTGCCCGCAAGAACCCGGACGAAACAATCCTATAAATGCAGGATTTTTTGCATCCGTAGAGTAGAAGGATTTACAGGATTTTTCAGGATTAACAGGATTTTAATATATTGTAAGGGGCTGGCATTCAAACAATATAGTCTCGCTCCTCCTGTCCATCCTGCGAAATCCTGTTCATCCTGTCCAACCGCCTCCGAAGGAGCCAAAATCCTGTTCATCCTGCGAAATCCTGTTCATCCTGTCCCAACAATCTACGGAGGAGCCAAAATCCTGTCCCAACCGCCTCCGAAGGAGGAAAAAATCCTGTCCTACAGCCGCTTGCGCCCATACGCCTTGTTGACTGCCTCGGTGCGGCTGTGTACCTGGAGTTTTTCGTAGATATGGCGGATATGGCTTTGCACGGTAGTGAGGTCGATAAAGCGCCGGGCGGCGATTTCCTTGTACGAATACCCGGCTTCGAGGTCGGCCAGCACTTCGCGTTCGGTTTTGGTGAGTTTATCCAGTTCGGGTTCTGCAGGCTGGAACGATTCGACGACCAGGCGGGCGATACCGGCGCTCATGGGCGAACCGCCGGCTACGACTTCGCGGACGGCCTCCGCCAGTTTTTCCGGCGTGGCGGTTTTGAGGATATAACCCGTGGCGCCAGCCTGGAGGGCTTGAAAAGTCTTACCCGGGTCGTTGTGGGCGGTCAGCATGACAAACTGGGTACTGCGATAGCGGGGTTTGAGCGCGCGCACGCACCCGATGCCATCCTGCCCGGGCAAGCCGATATCCATGAGCACCACATCGGGACGAATGGCGTCGATGGTAGCTTCCAGCATTTCAGCGCTGTCGCAGGCGCCGACGCACTCGATGTCGGCGTAAAAATTGAGCACAGCGGCGGTGAGCTTGCGCAATTCGGCATCATCTTCCACGAGCGCGACACGAATAGCCATAGGTAAAGCATATTTAGGCAACCAAAGATGCGGCAATAGCGCCGGTTTGGAAATCCTATATTTATGGGATTTGAAATATTTTGAAGTAAAGGCTTACGTTTGTACAGAAAAATTGAACGACTTAATGCAATCCTACAGACTGGATCGAACCGCTTTCCGGATCGCCACTTTTCAGGAAGCGGACCATTGGCGCGCTTATTGGCTCGGCAAGTCGCCGTCTGAACGGCTGCAAGCGGCCTGGCACTTGGTATGCCGAGCCTATAACCTTGATCCTGAACAGGAACACCGGCTGGACCGGACGAAATTTGCCATGCGAAAACAGCCTGCCTGATGTTGCGGAATATTTTCAACTCCGATTTTCAGGACTTTATCCGGGCGCTTAACCAGTGTCAGGTAGCCTATATCCTGGTGGGTGGCTATTCCGTTATTTTACATGGCCATGCCCGGACTACCGGCGATCTGGATATTTGGGTAAAACCAACTAAGGATAATTACCAATTGCTTACTCAAGCATTTCAATTATTCGGCATGCCCGTCTTCGACATGAGCGCCGACGAATTTCTCCATACCGATCAAAATGACGTGTTCATTTTTGGCATGCCTCCGGTTAGTATAGAAGTGCTAACAATAGTCAAAGGCATAGATTTTGACGAGGCCTTTGTAACTGCACAATGGTTTGAAATAGGAGACGGCCTTCAGGTTAGAACCTTGAGTATTGCCGACCTGCTGAAGGCGAAAAAAGCAGCAGGCCGCTTGAAAGACCTTGACGACATCGAGCATCTCACGCCTTAGTTAATGCCGTCTGATAAATCGGGTTGCCGGCATCGTCTATATTGCCCTCTACTCGTATCCGCGTCCCCTGCCCCGGCGCCGTATCCACCGTCAGCCTGGCGCCGATTTTCTCCGCCCGCGCCCGCATGGCGGCCAGGCCGTTGCCGAAGATGCGGGTATTTTGGAGGTCGAAGCCTGCGCCGTCGTCGCAGATTTCCAGCAGAAAACGCTGTCCGCCGGCTTCCAGGCGCAGGGCGATGCGAACGGATTTTGCCTGGGCGTGTTTCACGGCATTGTTCAGGCTTTCGCGAAAGAGCAGATAGAGCTGCCGTTTGACCTCGGGCGGCACGAGCGGGTTTTGGGCGGCCGGCGGCAGGTCGAAATAAGCCTCCAGGCGGGCTTCTTCCAAAAACGCACGACCTTTTTCGCGGAAATACGCCTGCACTTCGGCGAAATGATCGTAGTGGGGGTTGATGGCAAAAACGATATCGCCCAGATGGACCGCCACTTCCCGGGCATCTACACTGATGGCGCGGAGTTTATCGCGCAATTCCGCGCCGCTGAGATGGGGCAGCATGGCGGTAAATTGGGCGGACAGCGAAATTTTGGTCAGATCAGCCCCCACCTCGTCGTGAATATCCTGGGCAATATCGAGCCGCAGGGCTTCCATGGCGCGGACGTGTTCGAGTTTGGCGAGGCGGAGCCGCAGGCGTTGGTTGTTCCACCGGTAGTAGGCAAAAGCGATCAGGCCGCCCAGTAAAAACAGTGCCAGGGCCTGAAACCAGCGGCGTTGCCAGACGAAATCGGTCACCACTATCCGCAGCGTAGCGTCGAACGCCGCGTTGTCGCCGGCATCTTCGGGGCGCACCCGGAAGGTGTAGGCGCCGGCCGGCAGGTTGACGAACACCGCCATGCGGTTTTTGCCGGCCCTGACCCACTCGTTTTGAAGGCCGTCGAGCCGGTATAAAAACCGGGTTCTCCCGAACGATTCCAGGTCGATGGCGGTGTATAAAAAAGCCAGGTCATTTTCGCCGGGCCGCAGGCGCATTTCGGTCAATTGCCCGAAAGGCGCTTCCGGAAAGGTATCCCGCTGGTTGATTTTCAGGCCGGTGATGTACACCCGCGAAGGCGCCGGCGTCCGGATCAGTTCGGGTTGAAAAATCTGGATATCCCGGCCTTCCGCCAACCAGATCCGGCCGTCGGGCGCCTGGCCCATTTTCGCCCCGGCGTGCGGGAGCACCAGGCCGTCCGCTTTGCCCAGTGTATAAGGCCGGCGCGCATCCGGGTCAAAAAAACAAACACCTTTGTTGGTCATCAACCAGAGCCGGCCCAGGGAATCTTTCCGGATACCGGAGACTTCGTTGCCCGGCAGCCCTTCTTCAAATCCGTACCGGGCGAGTATCCGGCGGTTTGTCAGATCGAATTGAAGCAGGCCCTTATTGGTGCCCAGCCAGCAGCGGTTTTTGGCATCGAAAAAGATGGCCAGGTAAATGGTTTCATCGCGCAAAACGTCGGTTAAAAGAGCCTTTGCCGGCTCAAAACGCGCCAGGAAACCCTCTCCGCACACCCAAATGTTTCCGGCTGCGTCTTTTGTTATTTGGCGGGTAATGCTTCCCTGCTTGCCGAGCAGTTTTATTGTTTTCCCGGTGTTTGCATCGAAAAGTTGCAGGTAATGCATCCAAAAGGCGAGCAAAAGATGGCCGTTGCCGAGCGGAAACACCTGGGTAATCCGCCGGTGGAGTAGCCCGCCGGGTTCCGCCAAATTGAACGGGTACCGGCGCATCCGGTTTTGGTTTTCATCCCAGGCGACCAGGCCGTCGAAGGTGGCGATATACATGATGCCGCTGGCTTCGTCTCTGGCTGCACCCCAGGAGAGGCGCCCTAAATCGGGTTCCGTGGAGGCCGGAAAGCGCGGCGTTTGTTTTTTCCGGATCAGGCGGCTGTCCCATACCGAAATGGGGTCGCCTAATCCACTGACCAGGGCGTCGCCGTTCAGGGCAAAGGTTATTTTTTCAATAGGAGCCTCCAGGGCATTTTTAAGGTGCAGAAAGTTTTCCTGCCGTATATGGCGCCGGAAAACGCCCGCGCCGGTCGAGCCGGCCCACAGGTTGCCTTCCTGGTCGGCCAGCAGGCGAATTACCTGGCCCTCCGGCAACAGCCCGGCACCCGAATCCGCCGCGATCAGGTCATACCGCTGTGCCAGCGCCGGAAAGGCGCCCGCTTCCAGCGGCATCCGGAGCAGGCCGTGTTCGGCCGCTATCCAAAATATGCGCTGTCCGTTGGCGCTGTAGGTCTCGGCAATATCGAAGGGGATATTGGTGGCATTGGACCGCCGGGCGTTCCAAAGGAATTTTTCGAAGGTCTCCGTTTTCGGATCAAAGCGACACAGTCCGCCACTCCAGCTCAGCACCCAAATATTGTCGTGCCGGTCCACTACAGCGCCGACTACATCCGCTTCGATGGTCTCCAGCAGGTGGTGCGCCACGTCGGGGTACGGGTACGGGAGAAAACGTTTTAGCGCGCCGGAAACCGGATCGAGGCTTTTCAAGCCATGGCTGCCGATCCAGACGTTGCCGTGGGCGTCGAAGGCGGCCCGGCCGGCGAAAGAAAGTAACTTGCTGGCCGGGTGCTGTACGAAGCGCTGCGTTGCCGGGTCATAGCGCTCCAAACTACCCGCATTCCGGGTCCAGATGGCGCCGGCGCCGTCCTGAAACAGGCGGTTTTCGGCATTGACGGCGAGGCGTCCGTTTTGTTGGGTAAAATTCCGGCACCTGCCCGTCGCCGGGTTCAGGCGGCTGATCCCGCCGTTGGCGCCCACCCAGATGAAGCCCTGCTCGTCGCCCAGGATACTAAAGATAGCATCGCTGCAAAGGGAGGTTGAATCGCGGTCGCTGTGCCGGAAAACCTCCATACCGGTACCGTCAAAGCGGTTTAACCCGGCGTCTGCCGTTCCGATCCAGAGGAAGCCCCGGTTGTCGCGGTACAGCGCGGAGGCGTTGAGGCTCGACAGGCCTTCTTTCAAACCGATATTCTCAAAATACACCGCCTCTTGCTGAGCAGGCAGGCAAGCGGGAAAACAGAACAACAGGGCGAGCAAGCGGCGTTTCATTGCGGTTTGGCGCGGGAAGGAGTATTGTTATGCGCGACAAATGTACATAACCCGTTTGGGTAACTGGTTAGCATGTTTTTATTCCCTTTACTGCCAAGCGTGTGCCGTGCATATTGCCGGCAGTAACGGGGTTAGAAGGGATACGACTATTTAACGGTTTAAAATTTACCACACTTTTGGTCGCAATACGCATTTCTTGGTAAAAACAAGTCGAAGCCGCCGTTTGCAGCTGTGATAAAAGTCACACCCAAGCCGCCAGCACAATCGCTATATTTGTTCATATTTTTTCTATATGGAATACACGGCGTTTTACTACCCGGTATTGTGGCTGTTCATCGCGGCGATTGTGATCGGGATAATAGTCACCACCAGCGGGGTCAATTATTTTCGTTTGAAAATGGAAGGCGAGCCAGGCTTGCGCGCTTCCGCCGGCCGGCAGTTTCGCCGGCTAAAGCGCCTGCGCTGGATGTTGGAAAGTTTGTCCGTTCTGCTGCTCATCGGCGGCATCAGCGCCTGGTATCTCGACCACCGGGCCAACCAGAAATCTACAGACGCCCTGCGCGCCCGGCTGACGCCGGCCTATGACCCTGCCAAAATCTGGGAGGCGCCCGACGCTTACCTGGAAAAAAGCGACCCGGAAGCCCGGCTGATCGCCTATGGCCGCGACCTGATCGCCCACACACAGGATTACTTCGGTATGCAGGGACTCGTGCGGCCGGGCAGCATCAACGGCCTGAATTGTCAAAATTGCCACCTGGACGCCGGCGCCAGACCCTTCGGAAACAACTACTTCGCCGTACACAGCACGTACCCGAAAATGCGCGCCCGCTCCGGTCAGATCGAAACGGTATCCAAGCGCATCAACGACTGTTTCGAACGCAGCCTGAACGGCGAACCACTCGATACAAACAGCCGGGAAATGGAAGCCATTGAAGCGTATATCCGCTGGCTGGCCATCGGGGTGCCCAAAGGCGAAAGCCCCAAAGGCACGGGTATCGCAGCGGTGCCTTTCCCGGACAGAGCCGCCGACCCCGAAAAAGGGAAAGCGGTGTACGTTGCCCAATGCGCCTCCTGCCACGGCCAGGGCGGGCAAGGGCTGCCCATACCGGGCGAGGCCCGGCGGTATCCGCCGCTTTGGGGGGCCGACAGTTACAACCAGGGAGCCGGGTTGTTCCGCCTGTCGCGCTTTGCCGGTTATGTCAAATCTAATATGCCGTTTGGCGCCACTTACCAAAATCCTCAGCTGCGCGACGAGGAGGCCTGGGATGTGGCCGCTTTTGTCAACTCCATGCCCCGCCCGGAACATCCCTACTTAAAGGAAGATTGGCCCGACATTGCCAAAAAACCCTTCGATCATCCGTTTGGGCCGTTTGCCGATCCGTTTTCCGAACAACAGCACAAATTCGGGCCATTCGAACCGATCGTGGCCTTCTACAAACAAAAGAAGGAATAGCGGAGAACCGGCGCTGGCTTTTCATTCCTGCAGCCCCGCGGCCGAAGAAGCATATTTGAAACTCAGCAGCAACGTGCGCTCGTTTTCAGGAAAAAAGCGGACGCGGGTATTGCTGGATGGCGGCATCGAAGTAGAAACATTTCAGGTAAAGCCCCTGCGCAATACCGATACCGGTTTTTTCCCTGGAAGCTTCCAGCATAGCCATCCGGCTGGTCGCTGGCGCCATGCAGAATGGTTTGGCCGGCTTTGAATCCAATACATATTTTATTGCGATCGATCATTCCCGCCACACCGGCTGTGCAGTTTCGGAGTATGGTACAATATTTTACAGGACATTGCAGGCAACTGATACCTTTTCTCATATCGTGCGAAAGGGCTGAACTACGAATAATTCAGCCCTAAAAGTAGAAAAGGAAATTATATATACCACCTGCCGACAGTATCGCCGCCCGCCCTCCGCCTCCTCTTCCCCACAAAAAAACGAGCCATCCCAAACCGGGATAGCTCGTTCATGCCAGGAGTTTTTCAAACGGTTTCCTACGGCAGGATCACGCGATCGATGGCATGTATCACGCCGTTGCTGCCCTGTACATCCACAGCGATAATAGTGGAAATGCGATTTTGGCCGTCGGTAATTTTGGCGCCGTCGCCCAGGTTAACGGTGAAGGAGCCGCCCTGCAGCGTGGTCACTTGCTGGCCATTGGTCAGCTGCGCCGAGCGAACATTGGCGCCATTAACTACGTGGTATTGAAGCACGGCATTCAAGGTGGCTGCCGGAATCGCATTGAGGTCGCTAACGCCCAGTTCCTGCAACAAGGCAGTAAAAGCCGCGTTGGTAGGCGCGAATACCGTAAACGGACCGTTGCCGGAAAGAATGGATACATAATCCACACCCAGGTCCGGACGCGTCAGTGCCGCTACTAAGGTTGAAAAATTCGGATTGTTCAGGGCGTGGTTGACTACATTGGGGAGGGTCAGCACCTTGTCGATGATGTGCACCACACCGTTGGTAGCCGCCAGGTCGGCCGTGGTCACGGAAGCGCTGCCATTAAACCTGATGCCACTGGCAACGTCTGCAAACAGGCTAATCGGGCTGTTGTCCGGGCCTTGCGCCAGCGTCGACACGTATCCCGTGGCGAGGCTGCCGGAGCGCACATCGCCGGCGAGCACGTGGTTGAGCAAAATGGCGCGGAGCTGAGCCACCGGAATATCGTTCAGGCTGGAAACGCCCAGCGAGGTCAACAAAGCCGTGAAGGCAGCATTGGTTGGCGCCAGCACCGTGAACGGGCCGTCGGCGTTGAGGGTGGTGAGCAGATCAGCGCGCTGCAGGGCCTCTACCAAAATGCTGAGATTGGCATTGCCTTGTGCCAGTTCGACAATCGATTGCGGATTGTCGTCGTCGTCTTTGCAGGAGGGGAACAATACGCCGGCGCCCAGTGCCAGCAAAAAGAAGAAAAAGAGATTTTTCATTGCGTGGAGATAATTGGTTGCTTAAATAAATGTTTCAAAACTGGGATAAGAACATCCGCAATCGTTTTTTTGTTTAATATTTTGGGTTTATTTTTTTAAAATAATTAAACAATATGAAATTTAACCCCTTAAACTGCAGTGCAACCTGACCGGTTCAGGCCTGCTGCAGCGCAAAAACTTATTTTGCAGACCGGACTCATTTTTAAGCGATTAGCCAAAAATAACCCTGGCGAATTTTGTCTTCTTCGCTACATTTGGCCGTTCATCTTTTCAAAACGAAAACACTTTGTTCATGTCCAATATTCACGCCGGGCGCCTGTTCAACGCCTCCTGTATCGCCCTTGTCACCACAGCCATGACGTTTGCCATCCGGGCCGGTATGCTCGACGGCTGGAAAAACGAATTTGGGCTGACGTATGAAGAAGTCGGGATTATTACTTCCATGGCCTTTTACGGTTTTCCGGCAGCCACGGTTTTAGGCGGCATTATACTCGACAGCATCGGGATGCGGCGGATGTTGGTCATTGCTTTTGCCACCCACTTGGCCGGCCTGGTGTTGACCATATTTGCTGGCGGGTTCTGGACGCTGCTGATCAGCACCTTCCTGGTCGGATTCGCCAACGGGTCGGTGGAAGCGGCATGCAACCCCATGGTGGCCAGCCTTTATCCGAACCGGAAGACGGCCATGCTGAATAAATTCCACGTCTGGTTTCCCGGCGGTATCGTCATCGGCGCCGTAGTCGGTTATCTGATGGGCGAAGTTGGCCTGGGCTGGCGCCTGCAATGCGCGGTGATCCTGATTCCGGCGCTGGCATACGGTTATTTATTTTACAGCGAAGCCTTCCCGCGCACCGAGCGGGTGGAGCAGGGGGTGAGTACGGCCGACATGTTCGGGGCGGTTTTTGCCAACCCCTTGTTTTATTTTATGGCGGCCTGCATGGTGTTGACCGCCAATACCGAGTTGAGCACCGGGCAGTGGATTTCTTCCCTGTTGAAAAGCGTGGGCGTAGCGCCGCTGCTGGTACTGGCTTTCATTAACGGCATCATGGCTTTTGGCCGCTACTATGCCGGCCCGGTGGTGCACCGCCTGAACCCCACCGGCATGCTGCTCGGCTCGGCAGTGTTCGCCGCCTTAGGCTTGTTTGCCCTGAGCCATGCCCAGGGTTGGGCTACCTGGGGCGCTGCCGCCATCTTTGCGGTCGGTGTGTGTTATTTTTGGCCGACCATGCTGGGGTTTGTCGCGGAATATATCCCGAAAAGCGGCGCTTTGGGGCTTTCGCTCCTTGGGGGCGTGGGCATGCTGGCCACCGGGATGTTTCAGCCGGTCATCGGCAAGTGGTTCGACGCCAACCTGGCCAAAGCCAATGCCGCCGGGCTGGCTGACGACGCTGCCAGCCTGGCGGCCGGCCAGGCGACGCTGAGTAACGTGGGCATGCTGCCGCTCGTACTCCTTGTTGCGTTTGCCGGATTGTGGTTTCTGATGCGCGGGCGGCACGGGCAGCAGGCAGCCTGAACGGCCGGCAATCTATTTCTTCACTTTTTCCGGGTTGCTTTTGGCAAAAGCGCTCCATCCGCTGTAGGTTTTTTGACCTTTCAGCGGACCGGTGGACTGAAACCAGTGGCAAACGGCGGCCGCCAGCGCATCGGTGGCATCGAAGTGTTTTTCCTGGAATTTTCGCTTCAAAATATTTTCCAGCATGCCGGCCACCTGTTCTTTGGATGCGTTGCCGTTGCCGGTAATGGCCCGTTTGATCTTCTTGGGCATATATTCCGTAATAGCCAGTCCATTAGTCATGCCGGCAGCAATAGCAACTCCCTGTGCGCGGCCGAGTTTGAGCATCGACTGAACATTTTTTCCATAAAAAGGCGCCTCAATTGCCATTTCCGCCGGTTGGTACTGCCGGATCAAATCCTGTACCTGCTCAAAAATATAGCGCAATTTAACCGTATGATCGTCTCCGACATGCGCAAAGGTCACCACGCCAATCTCGATCACTTCGATCTGGCTTTTATCGGCATCGATGACGGCAAAACCCAGAATGTTGGTACCCGGATCAATGCCGAGTATGCGCGTGCCGGCAGAAACTGTCATGTTTTTTAGTTTTTCAACGCCAAATGTACACTGCTTGCAGCGGCCCTACGCGGCATTTTCTACATTTGCGGCGCAAACCGGTTGGGGCGATGCCGTTCAGGTGACGGAAAAGCGCCGCGGAGTCTAAACAACCGGTTGGTGGAAAAACAACGCAAAGCCTTCTATTAACAACAATATATGGAAGTTATTGGCATACTTGGCGCCGGCGCAATGGGCAGTGGTATTGCCCAGGTAGCCGCCGCCTGCGGGCACGATGTGGTGGTATGCGACAACCTGACCCCTGCCCTCAGCAAATCCGGTAAAAGAATCCAGGAAACCCTGCGCATACTGGTGGAAAAAGGCAAAATGACCGACGGCGATGCGTACTCGTTGTTCAGCCGCATCCGGTACACCGACCACATGAGCGATTTCAGCGAATGCGCCGTCGTCATCGAAGCTATCCTGGAAGAAGTGGAACCCAAACAGATTGCCTTCAAAAGCATCGAAGCGACGGTAAAAGAGGATACGATTATTGCCAGCAACACGTCATCCTTGTCTATTTCGGCCATGGGCGCCCAGATGCGCCATCCGGAACGTATCCTGGGCATCCACTTTTTCAACCCTGCCCCCTTGATGCGGCTGGTAGAAATCATACCCGCCCTGCAAACCGAGGAACGCTTCATCAATCGGGCGCGCAAACTGGTGGACGGCTGGGGAAAAACAACGGTGCTGGCCAAAGATACGCCCGGTTTTATCGTCAACCGCGTGGCGCGACCGTACTACGGCGAGGCGCTGCGCATCCTGGAGGAAGGCATCGCCGATGCCGCCACGGTCGATTGGGCCATGCGCGACCTCGGCGGCTTTCGGATGGGCCCCTTCGAACTGATGGATTTCATCGGCAACGACATCAACTACACCGTCACCGAAACGGTATTCCGATCGTTTTACTTCGACCCCCGCTACAAGCCCTCTTTTACCCAAAAACGCCTCGTGGATGCCCACTATTTCGGCCGCAAAACCGGCCGCGGCTTTTACAATTACCGGGAAGGCGCCGTACAACCGGAACCGCAGCGCGATGAACACCTGGGCCGGCAGGTTCTGACCCGCATCCTGTGCATGCTCATCAACGAAGCCGCCGATGCGCTATACCTCCATATTGCCAATCGAAACGACATTGACCTGGCCATGACGCAGGGGGTGAATTACCCGAAAGGCCTGCTGGCCTGGGCCGATGAACTGGGGATTGATAATATCGTGCACCAGCTCGACTGGTTGCACGCCGAATATTGCGACGATCGCTACCGCTGCTGCCGGCTGCTGCGCATAATGGCCCGGGAAAAGCGAACTTTTTATTGAACTGCTATGACGCCGTTGGAAATCTTTCACCGTATGTTCGACAACGATCCGTTCAGCCGATGGATGGGCATGGAACTGGTATCTGTCGGGCCGGGGGCCTGTACGCTGCGTATGGCCGTACGGGAAGAAATGCTCAATGGCTTCGGTGTGGCCCATGGCGGAATCACTTTTTCCCTGGCAGATAGCGCCTTCGCCTTTGCCTGCAACTCGCACGGGCTGCAAGCCGTGTCGGTCCATTGTACGATCGAACATGTGGCGCCGGTGCGCGCAGGCGATGTGCTGACGGCCGCCGCTACGGAAGAAATCCTGGGGAACAGCCTTTCCAATTATGCGATCCGCGTCGAACGGGCCGACGGTACGCCGGTAGCCTTTTTCCGGGGTATGGCGTACCGGAAAAAGCGGGAATGGACGTGACGCGGGAAGGCGGCTTGACAACCCACCCCGGGCATCAAATTGCTGAATACTGAAAACTATGAGAACATGAGAATACGATTGATCCTCCTTGCCGCAATGGCAGCCGGTGGTCTGATTGCCCAGAACAACAAACCGGTCGTGTACGTTGCGGTAACGGATATTTCCTGTGCAGGCCGTACCGATGGGCAATTGGAACTCACCCTCCAGAACGGCGCGCTGCCGGTGGCGTTTCAATGGACTAATTTGAACACCGGCGCCATCGGGTCGGGCCAACTTCCGGCCATTCAGCAGCCGCTGCTCCTGACCAGTTTGCCGGCCGGCATCTACCGGTTCAGTTTTGCCGACGCCAATGGCGCTGACACCACGATGCAACGCATTCTCCTGGAACCTCCGCCGTTGCAGGCGAATTTTGCCTTGCTGACCAACTTCGGCGGCTACCAGCTGCAATGTGCCGGCGGAACGAATGCAGAAGTGCTGCTCGAAATGAAAGGCGGGACGATCCCGCTGAGTTTCCTTTGGTCGAACGGCGACCGGGGTATCCGGGCAGACAGCCTCTCCGCCGGACCCATATCGGTCAGCATCACCGATGCCCGCGGCTGTATGCTGCTGGCCGATACGGTTTTGAAGGCCCCCGCCCCCATCCTGACCGCAGTCGGGGTGGAAGGCGAAACCTGTTTCGGCCAGAACAGCGGCCTGATCAGCGTCCAATCGGTTAGCGGAGGCGTGCCGCCCTACCAATTTTCGCTGAACGGCGATCCGCCGGGCAATCAAATGGCCTGGACGGACCTGCCGAACGGCCCTTATTTCCTTTTTGTGGAAGACGCCATCGGATGCGTGCATACGGATGGTATTATACTGCCCAGCGGCCTCGAATTCACCTTGAACCTGGGCCCCGACACGAGTATGCTTTCCGGCGACACCCTGCATTTGACTATTCAATCCGATCCGCCTGCCGATACCCTCATCTGGCAGCCCGCCACCGGCGTACAAATGGTCTCCGCTGCCGGCGTACTGCTTACCCCCCAACTGAGCACCACCTACCGGGTCACTGCCGTCAATGCCGACGGTTGTGTGGCGGAAGATGAAATCCGGGTGACCGTCAACCGCGACCGCGACATCTACGCCCCCAATGTGATCAAGCCTTTGGCGCAGGATGCCGAAAACCGTGCCTTTACCCTGTATGGCAGCGCCGGTATCCGGACGGTGTCTGTGCTCCAGGTGTACGACCGCTTTGGACGGCTCTGGTTCGAGCGCCGGAATTTTCCGGTCAACGACACCGCCTCGGGCTGGACCGGCGCGGATGGCGCCGACGAAGCCCCGTCTGGCGTGTACCTATGGCGCGCCATTCTGCTGTTCACCGACGGGCGCGAACTCCGGCTGATGGGCGATGTGACGGTGCTGCGCTGAACAAGCCCGGGGATTGTCCGCCAGGTGCAAAAAACCGTTTACCGGCTATGGAGAGCGCTGTTTGATGTACCTTTACGCCATGAAAAGTCTGATACTCCCGCTTTGTTGCGTTGGCGCGCTGCTCGCGCAGGCGCAGCCAGTTGCCCGCCCGGTCCGCCTGAGTGAAGCGCTCCAGCTGGCCTTGTCCAACAGCGCACAGGTAAAAAAAACGCGACTGGACCGGCAAGCCCTGGAGCTGCGTTTCAAAGAAAGCCGCAGCGCTTTCGCACCGCAAATCAACGCCGACCTCGGTCTCGACTATCTTCCGGTATTACCAACCAATTTTTTGCCCGCCAACCTGTTCGGCGGCCCCGATGGCGGCTATGTGGCCGCCACCCTCGGCCAGCCCTGGCAACTGACGGGAACCATCCGCGTCGATCAGCCGATTTACAACGAAGCGGCCCGGCGCATGGCCCCGGCAGCCAACGTGAGCCGGGGGATTTACGATCTGCTGGGCAACCGGGCAGAAGAAGAGGTGCTCTTCAGTACAGCCACCGTGTTTTACCAAACCCTGCAAACAGAGCAACTGTTGCGGGCCGTGAATGCAAACCTGGACAAACTGGACGCCCTCGAGCGCATGGCAAAACTCCAGCTGGCCAACGATTACGCTATTCCGACCGATGTAAAACGTATCCGGGTGGCGCGCGCCAACCTGGAAGCCCAACGGCACAACCTGCTGGACGGCATTCAGGCGCTGCACCAAACCTTGCAGTTTCTTTGCGGGATCAACTACGACGAGCCCCTCGATCCCGTGGAAGAGATGGCCAACCCGGCTGCCGATTCCTCCCGTTGGAAAACCCTGGCACTGGAACTGGAATCCACCACCGAATACCGCTTGCTGCAGCGCCAACTTGAGCTGAACCGCATCCAGGCGCGCAGCCTGCGCGGCGAGCTGGCGCCCAGCCTGAGCGCATACGCCATTACGGCTTTTCAAGCCCAACGCTCCGACGCCAATTTTTTTGAAACGGACCGCCGTTGGTATGGCCTCGGCGCAATCGGTTTTAAATTAAAAATCCCGGTATTCGACGGGTTCCAGCGCCGCCGCAGGGTTGCACAAATGGACATAGAAAGCCAGAAAATCGAGGAAGACCGCCGCCAGCTCAGCCAGGCCAAAACCCTCGAGTTCCAGCAGGCCCGCAACCAGTTTGAAGGCGCCGTTCAAATGCTGCGCACCCAGGAAGACAATGTTGCCCTGGCGCATGATATCACCGACAACCTGCTGCTCCAATACAAAGAAGGGGTGGCCTCCCTTACCGACCTGCTCAATGCGCAAACGGCCCTTACCGAGGCTGAAACGCACTACTGGCAACAGGTTTTCTCCTATAAGCTTTCAGTGCTGAAGCTGCTGAAATCCGCGGGAAAACTCCGGTTAGTGATGGGCGGGGAATGATATGCACGCCTTATTCTCCTAAAAAATAAGCCCCCAGAAACGCGCCCACCGTGGCGACGAAGCCCATCATAAAAACCGTGTAGGAGTAGGTCAGCAAGCGGTATTTCTTATCCAGCACCCGCCCGAGGTGGTACAAATCGCGGGTCATGTTTCCGAACAGCAGGCGGCCGTCGCGGAGCATGGCATCCACTGCGACTTCGTATTGGTCGGGGCTGAGGTGAACAAAACTCCCAAAAAACACCGGGTTGAACGGTTGGCCGGGCAGCGGAACCTCGCCGGTGACGCGGGGCCTGGAAGACAACACCGCGAAGATGAGCGAGCTCAGGCTGGTCACCAAAAACATGATAATGGGCAGGATATACAGCGGATTTCGATTGGTCAGCGATTGATAGGTCAGCAGGGAAATGGCTACCGACAGCAGGATGGAATTCACGCTGATCATGATGTGCGCCTTGTTGTCGGCAATGGCGCTCAGGCGGATGTGGTTGGCATAATTGGCCCGGAAATAGGTCTGAATACTCGAGCGCAGCGGCCGGCGGGCCAGGCGATCGAAACGCTCGACGGTTTGGTTTTTGGCTTTCTTGGGTTCTGCTTCGGCTGCAGCGGGCATGGTGGAGCGGCACTGCAGCAGGCGCCGTGCAAGGGCCGGCTCGTAGGCCTTTTTGGCATACGCCGTAAAAAAGATGCCGTTTTGAATCTGGGTGTGCAAAAATTGCAGCCAATCTGCATCCCGTTCCGGCATTCCGCTGAACAACTCCCGCTCCAAACGCAGCAAAGGCATGCGCTGCTCGTATGTTTCCACCCAATCATACGCCCGGATCGCGTCGCTCAACACCCGGGCCTCCGGTGTTTTGGGGCGGGCGTCGGACAAGGCGGCCGTGATACATTGCCGGACCCGCTGAAGGACATCCACCGGGCATTGCTGTTCCGCCAGAAAAAACTCTGCCCGGATGGCGCCCGATTCCACCGGCTGCGTGGCATCGTACAAATAACCCATGTTGTGAAACCAGGCGGCGATCTGTGCGATTTCCATGGCTTGTTCCGACAGGCCCCCGGCCCGGGCGATGGCAGCCGCCAGGTCGGCCACTGCCGCCGCCTGGGCATAATTGTGAAAGACAAGCCGGCTGTCGTGCTGGTCGTTCCAGCGTTGGAGCACGTGCCCGCGAACGGCGCGCAACAACGGCGTATCGGCCGGGTCGGTTGAAAACGTTTCGGAATGAGCCATACGTGGTGCGTGGTTATCCGGGCAAAAGTAGGGTTATTAAAACAAAAACACCCGATCAGCGTGATCCGATCAGGTGTTTGCGAATTTTTGAAGTGACCACGACTGGAGTCGAACCAGCACATCCGTAAGGACACTACCCCCTCAAAGTAGCGCGTCTACCAATTCCGCCACGTGGCCGTTTTTTATCGTTCCCGGTGGGAAATTCAAAAAGCGGGTGCAAAGGTATACTGGATTGCGAAAAAAGAAAACACGCTTCCAAAAAAATCTCATCCGTCAGGTTGTTTAAAATTAGAGGGTTACTGGTTCGCGTGCAACCCGCAACCTTCTAACCCGTAACCTTCTAACCAAATATATCCTTCACCTTGTCGAAAAAGGTCCGGTCTTCTTTTCCCGGGTTGGGCTTGAAGTTGGGCATATCCTGTAGTTTTTCGAGCAGGCGGCGTTCTTCGTCGGTCAATTTTTTGGGCGTCCATACATTCACATGGATGAGCTGATCGCCGCGGTGATAGCTTTGCAGGGCGGGCAGGCCTTTTTCGCGCAGGCGGAAAATCTTGCCCGACTGGGTGCCGGGCGGGATTTTGATGCGGGCGCGCCCGTCGAGCGTAGGCACTTCGATTTGGGCGCCGATGGCCGCGTCGGCGATATTGACGAAGAGTTCGTACAGGACATTGTTGCCCTCGCGGGTGAAGTCGTCGTGCGGCACTTCTTCGATGGTGATGATCAGGTCGCCCGGAGGGCCGCCTCTAGAGCCGGAATTGCCTTTGCCCGACATCGACAACTGGATGCCCTCGTGTACGCCGGCGGGAATATCCACTTCGAGGGTCTCTTCGCCGAACACCCGGCCATCGCCTTTACAAACATTACAGGCGGCGCGGATGGTTTGGCCGTTTCCGTTGCAGGTGGGGCAGGTGGCGGTGGTTTGCATGGCGCCAAAGGGCGTTTGGGTGATCCGGCTGACTACGCCCGAGCCCCGGCAGGTGCTGCAGGTATCTACCGAGCTGCTGTCGCGGGCGCCATTGCCGCCGCAGGTGCTGCACGCAACCTGTTTGCGTACTTTTATTTTTTTATTGACGCCGGAGGCGATTTCTTCGAGGGTCAATTTTACCTTGATGCGCAGGTTGGAGCCGCGTTCGCCCCGGGGCCGGCCTTTTTTGCGATAAGCCTTTTTTATGTCGTCGGCGCTGGCATTTTTAGGCACCCCGAGCACCTCGTAGTAGTCTCTTTTTGCCATGGATTTTATCTTCCCACCACCACTTTGGCAAAGCGAATAATACGTTCGCCGAGTTGGTAGCCTTTATCAACGATATCTACAATTTTGCCTTTCAGCGCTTCGGAAGGCGCCGGTATTTCAGCCACTGCCTCCTGGGTATCGGCATCGAAGGCGTCGCCCGGTTGGCACTGCAGGGCGATCAGGCCCTTGTTTTGCAGAATTTGAACGAATTTATGGTGGATAAGGGTAGTGCCTTCGTTGAGGGCCTGGTTTTTCGCCGCCCTGTCAAAATCATCCAAAACTGACAATAGTGCTGTCACGATGTCACGTCCGGCGGTTTGTTGCAGTTCGATGCGTTCCCTGGCGGTATTGCGTTTGAAGTTTTCAAAGTCCGACAACAGGTACATATATTTTTTCCGCATATCGTCCAGCTGTTGGCGGAGATCGTCCGGGGTTGGTTCCTGCTCGGGTGCAGTCGCAGTCGATTCCATGTTCGTTCCAGCGGTTTTTGCCTGCTCTGCAGTGTTTTCCTGCGCGTCCTGTTCTGTTTTGTGCGGGCGCTTGTTCTTCATACCTGAGCTGTTTACAGCAATTATGTGTTAGAATTCCAACCGCCCACTGTACAATTATTATGCCCCGCGTGTATAAATGCCAATTTGTCAGCGCCCGGCAAGGCCGCTTTGCAGCATCCGGCCCAGTTGTTCGGCCGGCAGGTTTACGCCCATGATGACGCCCTCTGGATTGACCAAAAAGGTGCTGGGGATGGCGTGTATGTTAAAAAGGGTAGCCAAAGGGCCGCTGAACCGGTCGAATTCGGCGGTATGGTAGTTCCAAACCATGCCGTCGGCCATCAACGCCCGTTTCCAGGCACTGGGATTTTGCTCGATCGCCACGCTGAAAATTTCAAATCCCTGCGCGTGATACTGGTGGTACAAACGCGCCAGCTGCGGGTTTTCAGCGCGGCAGGGTCCGCACCAGCTGCCCCAAAACTGCAACAACACATACTGCCCGCGGAGGTCGGAAAAACGCGCCGTTTGGCCGTTGGCAAGTACGGCCTCGAATTCGGGAACCTTTTCGCCGGCTATGAAACGCGGCTGCCGGTAGCGATACCAAAGGAAGGCGCCAAAAATGCCCAGCAGGACCAGGCCGATTTTTACATAATTGAATTTCATCCGATTATTTTTAAAATATCCGACATTCGTCCCACAATCTGTTTTACAAAATCTTGTACGCCCACTATCGTGCTAACCATCGACCCAACGCAAATACCAACCAAAGACCTGCACCAGTATATGCTCGGCGCCGTAGCGCCCCGGCCTATCGCCTTCGCCAGCACCATCAGCCCCGAGGGCGTGCCCAACCTGGCGCCATATAGTTTTTTCAACGCCTTCAGCAGCAACCCGCCGATTCTGATCTTTTCGTCCAACCGCCGCGTAGCCAACAACACAACAAAAGATACGCTCCGAAATGTAGAGGAAACCCGCGAGGTGGTTATAAACGTCGTATCCCACTCGATTGTTCGGCAAATGGCGTTGTGCAGCATCGAATATGACGCCACCGTGAACGAATTTGAAAAAGCGGGCCTCACCCCGCTGGCATCCGAACTGGTGCGGCCGTTTCGCGTGGCGGAAAGCCCTGTCCAGATGGAGTGTATCGTCGAACAAATCCTTCCCCTGGGCGACCGCGGCGGCGCGGGGAATCTGATCATTTGCCGGATCGTACGCCTGCATATCGACGAGCGGGTGCTGACCGACGCCGGGCGGATCGATCCGCACAAGATCGACCTGGTCGGGCGTATGGGCCGGTTTTACTACGCCCGCGCCAGCGGCGCCGCCGTTTTGGAAGTTGTTCAACCTGTTGCGGAAATCGGCGTCGGTTTCGACGCCCTGCCCAGGAGCCTTCGACTGAGCACCGTCCTAACCGGAAACGACCTGGCGCGTATTGCCGCCCTGCCGGCGCTGCCTGATGCCGAATCGATTGCGGCCGACCCCCGCATATCAAACGCCCTGGCCGCCGGCGCAGCCAAAGAAGAACTGCACGCCCTGGCCAAAGAAGCCCTCCAGGCAGGGGATATCGAGCTAGGCGCTAAACTGGCCCTGGCTGGGGAAATTGTTCAGGATTGGACCGGACTGGATTGGACCGGATTGCCCTGAGAGGAGACAGGATTTTTTCTTTCGCAGAGTAGATGGGACAGGATTGACAGGATTTCGCAGGATTGGCAGGCCACTCTACGAAGGAAAAAATCCTGTCAATCCTGTCCACCCCAAAAGCGGGCTACCATGATACCGGACTGCCCCTTTTGCGCGCGGACATATTGCGCGAGCGGTTGGGCCGACAGCAGCACGCGTTTGCCGAGCGAAGAGGCGTGCAGCAAGTGGATGCGGCCGTTTTGACGAATGGCGAAGCCCTGGTGAGCGATGTCGAGACCGGATTTTCGGGAGGTAAGCGCAATGAGATCGCCTTCGCGCAGGAGCGGTTCAATTTTTGCCACGCGTTCTTGTGGAATAAAAAACCACGGATGTTGGTTCAGGCGGGCCTCAACCTGCATGAGTTGGCGGACGTTTTCGGCGTGTTGCAAAGGCGGGTATTTGTTGGGCCGGGCGGTCATATAACCAATTTTGTTGCGGTACGGTATTCCGCCCAATTCCCGCGTGATATCGCGCAGATAGCCCATTTTTTCGGCTTGCAGCAGCCATCCGGAGAAATAATGCATGCGCGAAGCATACCCGTCGATGGTTCCGCCCCAATAGCGCAATTGTTGTACAAAATATTCCAGGGTGTCGAACGAGGGGGTATTGGCGCCGGCAGCCAGTGCGATGGCCAGGCTGTTTTCCATAAAAGTCCAACAGTCCAGTTCATGCAGGTTGATTGTCAGTTGTTCGATCCCGCCCCGGTCGAGCGTTCCGTGCACATAGGGCGTCCCCAAAAATGATTTTGCCACCGCCAGGGTGCGGGCGGCCAGGTCCTGCCCGTTTTGGGCGACGCCTGTTTTTTGTTCAAAAATAAAAAGGTCCAGCGGATCGGGGGGCACCTTAGGAACCGGCGCTGCGGGCAAGTCCGTCGGTTCCACAGAGTGCAATACCGGGCGTCCCCACCACTCCGGCGTGTACACCGTAAAAACGACGGTTAGTATGACAATAAAAATTCGCATGGCCTTATTCTATCCGGGGCTAATATAAATCCAATTTTTGAATTGTGCGCCGAAACAGAAAATATCCATGAATTCTGCGGCAGCGCTTATTTTCGCGCAGGCTTTAAATTTTCCACATCTGATATGACGCGCTTTTTCCTTCCCCTGGCCGGCCTTTTCATGTGTTGCCCGGCGTTTCATCTTTCGGCGCAAAATTTTCGCGTCCAGGTGGCGGCATTTGCCGATTCGGTGCCGGCTGCTTATTTTATCGATAAAGGCGTGAACGGCGTCATCGCCAGTGTGGACGAAACGGGGATTCACCGCTATTTTTTTGGTTCCTATCCTACTTTTCTCGAAGCCGAAGACGTGCAAAGACAACTGGTTACCAAGGGATTTGAATATGCGCTCGTCGTCGACCTGGCAGTTCAGCGCTTGCTGACCGACCAGCGCCATTGCGGCTATTTCAAGGGAGGTCCGGTATCGGTTGCAGAAAGCGACAGTGTGCGGTTTGTCTACTTCGACCCAGGTAAGTCCATCCTCTCCGAAGCGGGTAAGTCTGCCCTGGAGTATATGCTACGAAAATTAAAAGAAGACCCGGCTTCCGAATTGCGGATTTTGGGGTATTCCGATGCGCAGGGCAGCGGAAAGGCCAACCTCGATCTGGCCACTGCCCGCGCCCGCGCCACCCGCAATTACCTGATCGACCGGGATATCGACCCGCAACGCATGCTCCTGCGCGTGTTTGGCGAAGCCGTTTCCGGAAAAGTGGAAGATCAGGAGGAGTACGAACGCGAAAGCGAACGCGAAGAACAGCGGAAACTCTACCGCTGCGTGGTGCTCTATTGGAAACGCACCCCCTAAGGCAGCAGTATCACCAGCGCCGCCGCCCCAACGACAGCACGGTGGCAGCCAAAAACACCGCCGTCAGCGACATGAAATACACTACATCGCGGCTATCGAGCACGCCGCGGCTCATCGAATTGTAATGGTACTGAATGCCGATCGCCTGCACCAGGTCGTCGGTTTTCCCAAAAAAAACGGGCAACCTGCTCAGAAAATCGAAAGCCATAAACACAAAAAAACACAAAAATGCCGCCAGCAAAAAGGCAACGATCTGGTTGGTGGTGAGCGACGAGGCGAAAACGCCGATGGCGACAAATGCCGCCGCGAGAAAAAACAAACCGGTATAGGAGCCCAGGATGCCGCCGGAGTCGAGGTTGCCGGCTGGTGCCCCCAGGTAGTACACTGTGATGTAATACAGCGCCGTTGGCAGCAGCGCAAAGGCGACCAGCGTAAGGCAGGCCAAAAACTTTCCGCCGACGATCTGCCAGTCCGAAACCGGCCGCGTCACCAGCAATTCGATCGTACCGCTTTGGGTTTCTTCAGCAAACGTCCGCATGGTAACCGCCGGGATCAGGAAAAGGAAGATCAGCGGCGCCATCGAAAACAAGGTGTCGAGCGTAGCGTAGCCGCCATCCAGCACGCTGTAGTCCGGAAATACCCACATAACGAGGCCCATCAGCACCAGGAACAAGCCGATGACGATGTACCCGATGAGAGAGGAGAAAAAAGCGTTGATTTCTTTAAAATATATGGCAGACATAAGGCCGGTTTGCTGGTTGCTTATTTGGTCAGTTGCTGAAACACTTCTTCCACGCTGAACACTTCTTTGTGCAATTCGAGCAGGGGCAGGTTTTGTTTGGCGGCGAATGCCGAAACGGCCGGCCGCAGGTCGTGGCTGGCGTCGGCGCGCAGCTGCCAGCGGTTGTTGCCCAGGGGCTGCACCTGCCGCACTCCAGGCAGGGCTTCCAACAGGTTTTGCCGCACGGGCTCCCCGAATTCCACGGTCACGATACTTTGCCCGCTGAACTGTTGTTTTAGGTCGGTAATAGAAGCATCCGCCGCAATTTTGCCCTTGTTGATGATGATCGCGCGGTCGCACACCGCCTCCACTTCACCTAAAATATGGGTGGAGAGCACCACTGTTTTTTCTTTGCCCAGGTCTTTGATCAGCTGGCGGATTTCCACGATTTGGTTGGGGTCGAGTCCGGACGTGGGCTCGTCGAGCAGCAGCACCTGGGGGTCGTGCAACATAGCCTGCGCCAGGCCCACGCGCTGCCGGTATCCTTTCGATAAAGCGCCGATATGCTTGTGCCGGTGGCTGCTCAGCCCGGTCCGTTCGATCATTTCCTCCACCCGGCCGCGCGGGTTGCGCACCCGGTGGATGCGGGCTGTGAACTCGAGATATTCCCGGACGTACATATCTTTGTACAAGGGGTTGTGCTCGGGTAAGTAACCGATACAGGCACGGGCTTGCATGGGTTGTGCCGCCACGTCGAAGCCGCAAACTTCAACGGTTCCGGCAGTTTGCGGCAGGTAGCCGGTGATGATCTTCATCGTGGTCGTCTTGCCGGCGCCATTGGGCCCCAGGAAGCCGAGGACCTCGCCCCGGTGCGCTTCAAAGGAAATATCATCCACCGCGCGCTGCACGTCGTATAGTTTGGTCAGGTTCTGGACTTTTACGGACACCTTGCGTGGTTTGTTTGATTCAGAACGGCAAAAGTAGGCAAAAAACCCCGATACGGGTGGAGCGCTTTGTCGCCCGGAAAACATTTTGCCCGCGCCGCCGCGCCGCAGGACAACGCAAGGCCTGCCGCCGGCGTTTGAGATCATGTTGGGCCACCCGGCGCCTGACCGGCAGCACAAGGGTATTCTATCCAGATATAAATACGTCAACCATGCCTGTTCACCTTACTCTATTTCGGCCCTCCTTGCTCTTCGGCGGGCTGCTGCTCGTGGCCTGTTCCGGCCAACCCTCTCCCCCAGCCCCCCCGGCGGCCGCTTCGCCCGGCAGATCGCCGGCGGCCGCCACACCGGCAGCCACACCCCCTCCCCCACCCGGCCTGGCCGCCGCCGCAGTAGACCGCCCGGAAAAACCGGCCGCTGCGCTGCCAGCCCCGCCGGCCCCGGCAGCAGTACAAGCCTCCCCGGCAGCTCCCGACGCCCCCGGTGCAATCTTGCACGATGGATGGGACCAACTTTTGCGCCGGCACGTGCGGGCCGACGGAAAGGTAAACTATGCGGGTTTCAAAACCGACCGGGCAGCGCTCAGCGCCTACCTGCAAGCGCTGGCCAGGCAGCCGCCCGCCGGTTCCTGGAGCCGCGCAGAACAAATGGCCTATTGGATCAATGCCTATAACGCCTTTACTGTGGACCTGATCGCAGGAAATTACCCGGTTTCCAGCATCTTAAACCTGGACGGCGGTAAAACCTGGGATGTCAAACGCATCGAACTGGGCGGAAAAAAATACAGCCTGAACGAGATCGAAAACGACATCCTGCGCTCCCGGTTTCAGGATGCCCGCATCCATTTCGTCCTCAACTGTGCCGCCGTTTCCTGCCCGCCACTGCTGAACCGGGCATATACCGCCGAAACGCTGTCCGCAACACTCGACCAGCGTACCCGCCAGTTTATCCAAGATCCGAAATACAATATCCTAACCGCTGAACAGGCCCGGGTGAGCAAGATTTTTGAGTGGTACGCCGCCGATTTCGGCGATCTCCGGCAATTCCTGTACAAATATGCCGCCGTAAAGCCCGGCGCTGATACACCGGTGTTTTTTCTCGAATACGACTGGAAGTTGAACGGACTGGACTGACAGGTTTTTTTCTCCGTAGAGGGTTGGGACAGGGTCGACAGGATTTTTTCATCCGTAGAGTAGAGGGACAGGATTAACAGGATTTTTCAGGATCGACAGGATTTTTTCATCCGTAGAGTAGAGGGACAGGATTAACAGGATTTTTCAGGATCGACAGGATTTTTTTCATCCGTAGAGTAGAGGGACAGGATTAACAGGATTTTTCAGGATCGACAGGATTTTTTTCATCCGTAGAGTAGAGGGACAGGATTAACAGGATTTTTCAGGATTAACAGGATTTTTTTCATCCGTAGAGTAGAGGGACAGGATTAACAGGATTTTTCAGGATCGACAGGATTTTTTCATCCGTAGAGTAGAGGGACAGGATTAACAGGATTTTTCAGGATCGACAGGATTTTTTCATCCGTAGAGTAGAGGGACAGGATTGACAGGATTTTTCAGGATCGACAGGATTTTTTTCATCCGTAGAGTAGAGGGACAGGATTAACAGGATTTTTCAGGATCGACAGGATTTTTTTCATCCGTAGAGTAGAGGGACAGGATTAACAGGATTTTTCAGGATCGACAGGATTTTTTCTTGCGTAGAGTAGAGGGACAGGATTAACAGGATTTTTCAGGATCGACAGGATTTTTTCATCCGTAGAGTAGAGGGACAGGATTAACAGGATTTTTCAGGATCGACAGGATTTTTTTTAAAAAGCGCGCGTTCTTTTTATTTTTCTAATCCAAATAAAAATCCTGTCGATCCTGTCGATCCTGTAAAATCCTGTTAATCCTGTCCCTCTACTCTGCGGGCAAAAAATCCTGTCGATCCTGCGAAATCCTGCCGATCCTCAATCCTCTTACGTCTGGATGCGGTCTGGAAGGTGGTTATCACAACGGTGAATCTTTTGCCGATCGACAGTTTCAATCCTCTTACGTCTGGATGCGGTCTGGAAGATAGGACCAGCACCCATGATGCTTGTTCTGACTTGGTTTCAATCCTCTTACGTCTGGATGCGGTCTGGAAGGATTCTTTGGGTTGTGAGGCAACCAAAGAAATCGAGTTTCAATCCTCTTACGTCTGGATGCGGTCTGGAAGCGGATCTTGTAGAAGATTCGTCGCAGTCAGCAGTTTCAATCCTCTTACGTCTGGATGCGGTCTGGAAGTTGCGCTGTGCACGTATGTTTTTGGAAGAGTTTCAATCCTCTTACGTCTGGATGCGGTCTGGAAGTTTAGGTTCCACCGAGCGGCAAAATCAGAATTTTGTTTCAATCCTCTTACGTCTGGATGCGTCTGAGCCTGCATTGGCGGTTATCGTAATTTTAATCTGGTTTCAATCCTCTTACGTCTGGAATACCGAGGCGGTCTGTCATGCAATGGCTGGGGCAAGAGAGTTTCAATCCTCTTACGTCTGGATGCGGTCTGGAAGTTCCTGTGTCTGTGTCGGCCAACCCGATATGGCAGTTTCAATCCTCTTACGTCTGGATGCGGTCTGGAAGTTTCTTCTGGCGATCCTCGTTCTCCCCATGCTGGTTTCAATCCTCTTACGTCTGGATGCGGTCTGGAAGCGTTGGGGAAGGCCTGATTATAAACTTCCCTACCGGTTTCAATCCTCTTACGTCTGGATGCGGTCTGGAAGACCGCGGTGCCGACTTAGCGTAAATGATGAATGGGGTTTCAATCCTCTTACGTCTGGATGCGGTCTGGAAGCCGACACCGAAAAAACCGAGCTGCGGCAGCAGGTTTCAATCCTCTTACGTCTGGATGCGGTCTGGAAGGCGGCGCGGCGTGCAGGCGGTGTTAAAAGCGCGTTTCAATCCTCTTACGTCTGGATGCGGTCTGGAAGTCGCTGGCGCCCACATTAGCAATGCCACGAAAACCGTTTCAATCCTCTTACGTCTGGATGCGGTCTGGAAGTCGCAGAGGGTTGGGTGGAAATGTTCGTAGAAGGGGTTTCAATCCTCTTACGTCTGGATGCGGTCTGGAAGTTTGTCGATTTTTCTGAATATGCCGTGCCGAGTAAGTTTCAATCCTCTTACGTCTGGATGCGGTCTGGAAGCTTTTTATTCGGCATTCCATTTCTCCTTCTTTTTGGTTTCAATCCTCTTACGTCTGGATGCGGTCTGGAAGTGGTTCCGATACGAAGTGGTTGGCTTTATTGCAGGTTTCAATCCTCTTACGTCTGGATGCGGTCTGGAAGCCTATCTGGAAACGCTTGCTGTGGCTACACCTACATGTTTCAATCCTCTTACGTCTGGATGCGGTCTGGAAGGCGGAGAATGAAATATGAAACAGATAGCTAAACAGTTTCAATCCTCTTACGTCTGGATGCGGTCTGGAAGCGTTTTCTTCGCCGCCTTAGTCATAGGCAGCCAGAGTTTCAATCCTCTTACGTCTGGATGCGGTCTGGAAGTTTTTACTCATGGCAGGGTTATACCACTTACGGAGTTTCAATCCTCTTACGTCTGGATGCGGTCTGGAAGAGCCAAAACGCACTTAAGCGATTCAATATCAGTGAATAAAACCCGAAAATCGCCCGCGTCGCTGGCTGAAAAGTGGGGCAAGTTTAACCGATTTTTCAACAAAAACAATAAAAACCCGGAAATATTTTTAAAAAGCGCCATGCATTTCCCGCGTTATATCCATTTGACAATCATATCGTTGTACACTTTTTTCAGGTACGATGTTCAAAAAGGGGGTTGCACAACGGTCTTTTTGGCTACTTACGTATCAAAATTTAACTAAACTGCTCTTTTCCCCCGCGTCCGCTTGTTAATTTTTGCCCGGATCAAGAAGGCAGCGCGTACCGAAAAGCAATGGCCCGGCAGCGTGCGTCTCCATTAACTATTTCGAAATGAATCGCTTATACAGCAGGTTATACCAAGTGCCTGCCACTGCACCGGCGGGCCGGTACGGGCTCGTTTCCCGCGTCCGCGAGATTCGTTCACCGCTGCTCTTTCCCCGGATGCCGGACAACCATATCTTTGTATTATCAAATCGAGCGAAATAACTTCACCGGAGGGAGAGGCGTTGTTGGCGAGACGCCAACAACGGCGGAACAGGATTTTTTCATCCGTAGAGTAGAGGGACAGGATTAACAGGATTTTTCAGGATCGACAGGATTTTTCGTCGTTTTCAGACGACTTTTCCGTAGAGTAGAGGGACAGGATTAACAGGATTTTTCAGGATTAACAGGATTTTTTGAATTGGACAGGGTTAACAGGATTTCTCAGGATCGACAGGATGAGCGAGACTATATTGCTTGATTACCAGCTCCTTACATCACATTAAAATCCTGTTGATCCTGTGAAATCCTGCTAATCCTGTCCAAACCGCCTCCGAAGGAGGCAAAATCCTGTTGATCCTGTGAAATCCTGCTAATCCTGTCCAAACCGCCTCCGAAGGAGGCAAAATCCTGTTGATCCTGTGAAATCCTGCTAATCCTGTCCAAACCGCCTCCGAAGGAGGCAAAATCCTGTTGATCCTGTGAAATCCTGCTAATCCTGTCCAATTCAAAAAACCCTGTCCAATTCAAAAAACCCTGTCCCAACCCGTTACCGCATCTTTTTCAATTCCCGTTCGAACACCATTTCCAGCTGGCCCGCGACGAGATTTTTAGCCACGATCGTCCGGTCTTTATTCAGGATATACAATTCCGGTGTGATATCCACGTAGTATTTGCCATAAATAGCCCGGTTGGTCGGGTCAAACACATTGGTAAACGTAAAGCCGTTTTTCTTTATAAACGTCCGCCACTCCTCCTCAGTGGTATTCACGGCGATGCCAAAAAAATCGACTCCGCGGTCTTTCCATTTCGTATAAATCCGCTGGATATCGGGCGCTTGCTCCTGGCAATGTTCGCAATCGGGGCTGAACATAAACACCACGATGATGGGGGCTGTTATTTCGTAGATGGACCGGAGCGCGCCATGCACATCCGGCGCCCGCACATCGGGGCCTTTCCGGCCCATCAGGCTGGCCTTCATTTCGTCCACTTTTTTGCGGAGTTTCATAATGTTTTCCGGGGTATCCCAGTACGCATTTTCCGGCGTGATATATTTATCGATCAGGAATACATATACCGCCTCGCCATCCATGACCTTGGTTTTCCCGTTTTCGTAGTTCAGTCCGATCCAGTTGACAAAAAACTGGAAATACTCCTTGTACGGCAAGACGCGTTGTACCAGGGGGTCGGCTACGCGAATAATGGAATCCGGTTGCTGGGGCGTGAGTTCGGTGATGTAGCGGCGCAATTTATTGACGATCACCGGGGTGTGGAGCAGCCGGTTGTCGGCAAAGTCCACCCCGTCCCAAAAATGGGCGCGGTAATACAGCAGGTTGCCGAGCGTATCCAGGTCGCCGTTGGGCTTGCGGCGTTCGGGCCATTCGGGGTTTTGGCCGGCTATCTTGAATTTGGTAAAAAAAGCATCCGGGTGCGCGGCATAGATCTCGTCGAGGTGTGCCTTGCGCGCCTCCATCAACTGGGCCTGGCGCGCCCTGGCCTTTTGATATTCGGGCGATCCTGGCGGGCTGGACCGCATAATCTGGCTGAGTTGGTTGATCTCCGGGTCCTGAGCGGTTTGAAAACGGAAGTTGCGGTACAGCAGTTCCGTATTGAGCGAGCCGCTCACCTGCATAGTGCCGGTAATGTCGGACACATTGGCGCGCAGCGTCATATGCTGGTCCTGGTCGATCAATATGGAAAAATTCTTTTGGCCCGGCAGCAGGAAATAATAAAAACCAGGCGGAAGCGGTTTTTCGCGGCGCAGTACAAAATGGCCGTTCGCATCGGCGACGGTGGAATCGGCCAGGTAATTCTGGTCGCCGTAGTTTCCAACGAGCCGGACCGTACCGGCTGGCAGGCCTGCGACCGTCACCTCGATCAGCGTACTATCGGCCGTTGTATCGGCCCGGAGCGGTTGTGCCGGAATAGCGGCAAACAGGATCAGAAAAGGGAAATACAGGAAAACTGGACGCATTGCCTCGTTATTAATATATGACACGTTGCTTAAAACGGCGGCAAAAATAAGGCCGCAGAACGGTCCGGGAAAGAAGTTTTGGGAATCATTGACATTCCGGGCCGGTACAAAAGCCGCCATACAAGCGGTTTTTCACCTTTGCGCCTTCCATTCCAACACGGGTTGATTTTCAGTAAACCCCTGCGTGCATCAGCTCTTCAATTTCTTCCGCCTCGATGGGGATGCCGGCAAACAGGTCGACCGGTCCGTTGTCGGTGACGAGGATGTCGTTTTCGAGCCGCATGCCCAGGTTTTCTTCCGGGATATAGATACCCGGCTCGCAGGTAAAGACCATGCCAGCCCGGAAAGGTTCATAGCGCAGGCCGATATCGTGCACATCCAGCCCCAGGTGGTGGCTGGCGCCGTGCATAAAAAACCGTTTGAACGCAGGCCTGCCGGGCGTTTGCTTTTCGATGTCGTCGCGGCTGAGGAGCCCGAGGCCGAGCAACTCGCTCTCCATAATCTTGCCAACTTCCTTGTTATATTCTTCCAGGGTGTTGCCGGGTACCAGCAGAGCCGTCGCCTCCCGGAGCACGCGCAAGACGGCCTTGTATACCGCGCGTTGCCGGCTGGTAAAAATCCCATCGACCGGTATGGACCGCGTCAGGTCGGCCGCGTAATTGGCGTATTCGCAACCAAAATCGAGTAGTACCACATCGCCGCTTTCACAGCGTTGGTTGTTTACCACGTAATGCAGGATACACGCATTTTTGCCAGCGGCAATGATCGGCTGATACGCATGACCGGTGCCGCGGTTGCGGATAAACTCGTGAATGACCTCCGCTTCCACTTCATACTCCCAAACGCCGGGGCGAACAAACTCCAGCACCCGCTGAAAAGCTTTGCCCGTAATGTCGGCGCATTGCCGGATCATCTCCAGCTCCAGCGGGCTTTTGATCATCTGGAGCCGCTTCAAAACAGGTTGTGCGCGGTACAAGGCGTGTGCGGGGTAGCGCTGCCGGACCGTCTGCGCATAACGCCCGTCGCGGGTGTCCACCGGCGACAAAAAATGGTCGTTTTCGTTGGTGTTCAGGTAAATCCCCTCCGACAGGAGCAGCAATTCATGCAGCAAAAACTCGGCTTCATCCAGGTACAGCACCTTTTTGATGCCCGAAGCCGCCTGCGCCTCTTCTTTCGTGTATTTGTGCCCCTCCCAAACGGCGACCCGCTCGCTGCTGCGCCGGATCAGCAGCACTTCTTCGTACCCCTCCTTGGGGCATTGGGGGAACAACACCAACATGGTCTCTTCCTGGTCGATGCCGCTGAGGTAAAACAAGCCCGGATTCTGCCGGAACGGAAAATATTGGTCGCCCGAACGGGGCATGAGGTCGTTTGAATTGAATACCGCCAGGGTATTGGGCTGCATTTCACGAACGAAGCGCTTGCGGTTCAATTGGAAGAGTTCCGGATTCAGTGGATGGTATTTCATGGCTGATTAAACGATCAGGTGATGGCAATCGGACGACGCGCCGGCCCATGGCGGCGCGAACGGCCAAAGAAGCGGCGTTTTGCGGAAATATTCAAAAACTTAACATAAAAAAGGCAAAATACCGGCGTGATTATTTTTTTTCGCAGCAAAATTTGGAGCCAGCTCAAAACCTGTATTTTTGGCGCGACTTATAAGCGTCTTTTTCGTCATTTCGTAAATCGCACATGAACATGAATTTTCCAGCCAACTGCAAATACACTGAAGACCACGAGTGGATCCGTATGGAAAGCGGCAATATCGCCTATGTCGGTATCACTGATTTCGCCCAAAGCGAACTCGGCGAACTGGTTTATATCGAGGTGGAAACCGTAGGGGAAACGGTAGACGCCCATGCGGTCTTCGGAACGGTGGAAGCCGTTAAAACCACTTCCGATCTGTTTATGCCCGTGGCAGGTAAAGTGCTGGAATTCAATCCCGGACTGGACGATTCCAAGGGCGGGAACCCGGCGTTGATCAACGAAGACCCCTACGAAAAAGGCTGGATCGTTAAAATCGAATTGCGCAACCCCGCCGACCTTAACGGCCTGATGGATGCCGCCGCCTACCAGGCCCATGTAGCCTGAAACCCGTTCCAACTGGCTTATCCTTTTTCAGCCGGCTTCTCAGCCAGGATTTGCCTGTTTCCTGCGGTCGCGGGCGCAATCGGCGCGCATACTGGTCCCGGACCTGCCGGGAAATGGGTGCTTATTCCTCCTGTCCGTCGTCGAAATGAAAACGCCGCAATTCCGGCGCTTTCCACCAGGTGAAGCCCACTACACCGAGGGCCAGCACCCCGCCCAAGACCACTGCCGGCACTGTGCCGAACAGCTTGGCCGCCACCCCGCTTTCAAAAGCGCCCAGTTCGTTGGAGGACACGATGAAAATTGAATTGACCGACGACACCCGCCCTTTCAAGCGGTCGGGGGTCAGGTGCTGGACCAGGTTGGCCCGCACAAACACGCTGACCTCGTCAAGAATACCGCTGAGGAACAAAAAAAGAAAGGACAACCAAAACCACTCCGACAAGCCGAATCCGATGATACAAATACCGAACCCGGCCACGCAAGTCAGCATGACCCGGCCGGCATGGCGCCGAAGGGGCCGGTGCGCCAGGTACAGGCCCATGATAATAGCCCCAAACGACATGGCCGCCCGCAGTATTCCCAGCCCTTCCGGTCCCACGTGCAGGATATCTTTGGCATACACAGGCAACAAGGCTACCGCGCCGCCGAACAACATGGCAAACAAGTCGAGCGCAATGGCGCCCAGAATCAGCTGGCTGCCAAACACAAAATGCAAGCCCTCGCGGATACGCACAAGGGCCGGGACGGTATGATCGGCGGGGGGCGCCGGCCGGGATGCAATGCGCAATACCATCAGCAGCGCCAACACCGTCAGGGCAGCCATGGTTGCACAAGCCCAGGTGACGCCGGCAAAGCCATACAGCAGGCCGCCGATACCCAGGCCGCTGAGGCTGGCCATTTCCCAGGTGCTGCTGTTCCAGGAAATAGCATTGGGCAGCGTCTTTTTATCCACCAGCTGGGGTAAAAAGGCAAAGTTGGTCGGGCTGAAAAATCCGCGGGCAACTCCGGTTATAAAAATAGCCGTATAAATGCCGCCCAACAGTACATTTTTGGGCAACACATCGCGCTGCCAGGTCAGCACCACGAGGGCGCTCGTACACAATACCATGAGCCCCAAACACGCAACCAAAATATTGCGCCGGTTGTGTTTATCCGCCAAATGACCGGCCCACAAACTGACGGCAATCGATGGCAAAGCCTCCGTCAGGCCAATCAGGCCCAGCATAAACGGGTCGCCCGTCAGGTCGTACACAAAATAGCTGATGGAAACCGACATGATCTGGATAGCCAGGGTGGTGAACAACCGCATAGCCAAAAAACGGCGGTAGTCGGGTATCCGCAAGGCGGCGTAAGCATCATTGCGCGGCCGCGCAGGCAAAACGCGTGGTGGTATCATGGTGGGTAGAATCCGCCGGCAAAGGTGTAAAGTTTGCGGGAAAAACCGAAGATTTGCGCACCTTTGCCCTACCCCTGCCTGTTCATTTTATTGCTCACGTCATCTTACCTTTGTAGAATGAAACTCCTGGACGGAAAAGTGGCGCTCATCACCGGCGGTTCGCGCGGTATCGGCGAATCCCTCGTGCGTAAATTTGCAGAACACGGCGCCAATGTCGCCTTCACCTATGTATCGGCCGGGTCGGCGGCCCGTGCAGAAGCCCTCGCAGCCGGGCTCGGCAGTGGCGTGCGGGCTTACCAAAGCGATGCCGGCGACTATGCCCAGGCCGAATCGCTGGTCGCGCAAGTGCTGAGTGATTTCGGCAAACTGGATATCCTCATCAACAATGCCGGCATTACCCGCGACACCCTGATGCTCCGCATGACCGAGCAGCAATGGGATGAGGTCATGCAGACCAACCTCAAATCGGTGTTCAACCTGACCCGGCACAGCCTCAAGCCCATGATTCGCACCGGCGGCAGCATTATCAATATGAGTTCCGTGGTCGGGGTGTTCGGCCAGGCCGGGCAGGCCAACTACGCGGCGTCCAAGGCCGGAATTATCGGTTTTTCCAAGTCTGTCGCCAAGGAATACGGCTCCCGCGGCATCCGGTGCAATGCCGTAGCGCCGGGTTTTATTGAAACCGAAATGACGGCGGTGCTGGATGAAAAAACCAAAGAAGGTTATCTCAGCGCTATCCCGCTCAAGCGCCTCGGCTCCGGCGACGACGTTGCCAATGCCTGCATTTTCCTGGCCTCCGACATGGGGGCGTATGTGTCGGGACAGGTACTCTCGGTGTGCGGTGCGTTAAATTGCTAGTGCCGGACGCGCCACTAGAAGGGCATTTCTCCGTAATCATCATCATCATCATCAAATTCGTCGTCCATCCAATCGAAGTCTTCAAAATCCTCTGGCGAGGGCTCCGGCGCTTCATCGTTCAGCGCCATTTGGCGCTGGGGATCGAAGAAATACAGCCAGGCAATGGACAGATGATCCTCCGGCATAAACTGACGCCAGCGTTGGCGGTTTTCATCGACATCCCAGGGAGACAGGCCGGAGGGGCCGCTGTCGAGCCAGCGGCGAAATTCTTCCACCGGTGAAATCTTTTTCTCTGAAAAGTCGTCCAGATCGTGGGCGTCTTCCCAAATTTCCAGGTCGTGCCGGGCGCAGGCGTCCAGCTCGTCGCACCAACATTGGTTGTGGTCGCTGAACGGGCAAATCCCATCGGCCCGGCGGTCGCAAAAGTTGATGCTGGCGCCCAATTCGGGGTTGTAGTGCACCGGCTCCTGCTCCATCCGTTCCACCATGATGGCGTACCGCCGCCGGGCAGTGAGGCGCGGCGGGCAATCCCAGGATACGTTCCAGGCCCGCCACAGGATCTCGATGGCGGTGAGCAGGGCCGATAGCTGGTCCTTGGTCAATCGCTCGGAGGGCGGGAAAATGCCGTCGTGCAGACCAAACAGATCGCACAACCGCACGTAGCGCAACTGGTATGCGGGGAAGCCCCGTTCTTCATCCTCGTCGAACGGGTGCCGGAAGCGATACGGACTCGATGCGGGCGCATTGCGGGTAGCCGTTTCCAGGTCAGCAAGCAGATGGGTCAGGTAGCGTTGCATGTTGCGCTTCAAAGTTGTGTGTTTCAAATCAAATAAACGAATTTTTTTTAAGGCAAAAGAAAAAATCTGTTCTCCTCTGAATCCGATTACTTTTGCCGCATGTCCTTTTTGTTCCGATTACCCTGGATTTTGCCTGCGCTCGCCGTCTTGTTGCAGGCTTGCGGGGCAGCCCACCCCCGCGCTGCATTTGATCCGAAAATAGCGCCTCCGCCGCCCAACTACGCCGATTTAAGCGTTTGGGCAGCGCACCCGCTGAAATCCGATGCGGCCGACCGCTCCCCCAATCCCCGAATGCCGGAACCGCCGGCCGGTGACCGGGTGGATGTTTTTTTCCTGTACCCGACCACCTATACCGGTGCCCGCCGCGCCGAGCGCTATTGGAATGCCGCCGCAGACGACCCGGCCGTCAACCGGAAGACGGACAGCACCACCATCCTGTACCAGGCCACTATTTTCAACAACACCGGCCGCGTGTTCGCGCCCCGGTACCGCCAGGCGCACCTGCATTCGTTTTACGGGAAAGACAAAACGTCTGCGGCGCAAGCCCTCGACCTGGCCTATGCCGATGTTCGAACGGCCTTCCTTTTCTACCTGGAACACTGGAACGAAGGGCGGCCGTTTATCCTGGCGGGGCACAGCCAGGGCGCGCGCCACGGCATGTATCTGATCCGGGAACTGATTGAAAATACCCCGCTGGAAAAACAACTGGTGGCGGCCTACCTGGTCGGCTGGCCGGTGGCAGACACGTTTTTCCGGAAGATTACCCCCTGCAAAACGCCGCAGGAAACCGGCTGTTTTTGCAGCTGGCGCACGTTTGAGCGCGCATTCGGCCAGCGGCACGCCTTCCAGCCCGACATCGTATGCACCAACCCCCTGATCTGGACTACACAGGAAAACGTATACGCCCCCAAAACGATGAACCGGGGCGCTATTCTCCGAAAGTTCGGCGTCAGCTACCCACAGGTGTGCGATGCCGAAGTGTACCGGGGTATACTGTTGTGTTCCAAACCAAAGTTTCCGGGCAGTTTTTTCTTCCGGCGCAAAAACTACCACGTCGGCGATCTCAACCTCTATTACTTTAATGTGCGCGAAAATGCCCGCGAACGGGCGGAAGCTTTCTTTAAAACGGAATAAACCGGAAGCCCGATGTGTTAACGATTTTTCAAGACCGGCTTCAATGGCCATATTGCGGCGCTACCCGCGTTTGTTGTAGCGCCAACACCCCGCGCCGCCGGGCGCAATAAATTGGCGCCGTTTTCCAATGGAAGATCGTATTTTTCCGGCAAATTCAAAAATCAAACAAGCATGAAGAAGAAAATTCTGTTCAGTTTGCTCGTGCTGGCGGTGCTGGCAGCCTGTAGCAAAACCGTGTTTACCGGACGGAAGCAATTGAACCTGATTCCGGCCAGCGAGTTGAATCAAATGAGCTTTGCCGAATACAAGTCGTTTTTAGCGCAAAACAAAGCGGTCTCTTCCGGCAAAGACGTCGACCTGGTGCGCCGGGTCGGAAACGACCTGAAAGCGGCCGTGGACGTATACTACCGCTCGAAAGGCCTGCAAGGCGAACTCAAAAATTTCGCCTGGGAATTCAATGTGGTGGACGACCCTAACACCGTCAATGCCTTTTGCATGCCCGGGGGCAAGGTGGTGGTGTACACGGGTATTTTAAAGGTCACGCAAACGGAAGACGCGCTCGCCGTGGTGATGGGCCACGAAATCGCGCATGCGCTGGCCAACCACGGCAACGAGCGAATGAGCCAGGGCCTCGTGGCACAGTTGGGGCTCACCTCCCTGCAGGTGGCCCTTTCCCAAAAGCCCTCGCAAACCAACAACCTGCTGCTGGCGGCAGCCGGCGCAGGCGTCCAGGTGGGTATTTTGCTGCCTTTCAGCCGCAAACACGAATCGGAAGCCGACGAAATCGGGCTCTACCTCCTGGCTATGGCCGGCTACGACGCCAACGCCGCCGCGCCCTTCTGGGACCGTATGAACAAAATGGGGGGCAGCCGTCCGCCGGAATTCCTCAGCACCCACCCCGACCCGGAAAAACGCAGCGACCGGCTGAAACAACTGGTGCCCAAAGCGCGGGCATACGCGATCAAGTATCCCGTGCCGGGCAGTTCGAGAAACAAGAAATAACGCGCTGCTTATTGCCGCTTGCAGTACAAACTTATGTCAGGGCGGGGCTTCGGTCCCGCCCTCCTCTATTGCCTCAGGATCGATCGGTTCTCTAAAAACGATAGAGATAGGCTTCGCTTTGTCAGTATGTTCATTTTTATAAAAAAACATGAACATACCTGTGCTTTTTAGTCAAAAAATGGACACACTTTTGTTCTGTGTTCAAAAAAGGTTTAGAAAGGGTACACATTTTCCGGAGAAGAATCCGGGTATACTTGGGAAGCAGCAAAGAAGGCTTGTCCTCCTGGATGGCACTTGCCAACTGATGAGGAGTGGTTAAAGTTAGCTGACTTGTTCGGTGGAGTTTACCAGCCTCCGAAACTCATCGATACCACTTCTGGAAAGAGTGCTTATAATGCCCTGATAGCGGGTGGTTCGAGTGGCTTCTCCGTGCTGCTTGGCGGCCTCCGTCTCATAAGAAGTAATCCCAGATTTTACGGGCTTGGCGATTATGCATCTTACTGGAGCGCCACGCAAAACAGCTCTGATGAGGCTTGGTATTACAATTTCAACCGCTACCGTGGCGAGCTGAGCCGAGCCAACACCAAAAAGACGTTAGGGCTGTCGTGTCGTTGTGTCCAAGACTTGATTATTTGATTTTTTCTTTTCCCCTCTTTGTGGGTAGGGGTTATGCATGACGCTGAAAAAAGTCTGAATATTAGGAGTTGTTTGGATTTTGCTCAAAAGACCTTGTTTTATCGGAAATTTAACGGCATAATAACGGCACTTTTAACTACCTTTGTGGTTCCGATAATATGCCGTTTACACCTAACTTCACCATCACACCCAAAATAGCATCCTGCCTGATGCGTATCGAAGCTGCCAAACAGGCGGTGCAAGATTTACCCATCACACCTTCCGTGCTTGCGACATTGCGCGAAACGGCGCGTTTGTTTTCAACGCATTATTCTACCATGATAGAAGGTAATCGCCTGACTCAAGAACAGGTGTCAAAAGTGATTGGAGAGAAACAGCATTTCCCCGGTCGGGAGCGCGATGAAAAAGAGGTGCTTGGCTATTATGCCGCTCTTGAAAAGTTGGAACAGATTGCTTATTCAGGAAAGATCATCACGGAGCATCATATTCAAACACTCCATGTATTGGTGCTTGCAGAAGGCCGGAAAAAGGTTAAACCGACACCTTACCGGGACGGGCAAAATGTAATCCGGGACGGGCGCACCCGTGGCATTGTATACATGCCCCCTGAAGCTAAAGATGTTCCGATACTCATGCGAGAATTGGTATCATGGATTGCCAGTTCGGAGCGCTCGGAATTACCTTGTCCGATTCGAGCGGGTATAGCGCATTATCAGTTTGCTACCATTCACCCTTATTATGATGGCAACGGACGCACGGCGCGGCTATTGACCACGCTCATCTTGCATTTAGGCGGATACAGTCACAAAGGATTGTATTCGTTGGAGGAATATTACGCTCGAAACCTCGGGGGATATTATGAAGCGCTGACAATAGGTCGGGGACATAATTATTACGACGGACGAGCCGAAGCGGACATTACCAAGTGGGTAGAATATTTTTGTGCAGGCATGGCGGAAAGTTTCGAGAATGTGAAGCGTCGCGCCCAAGAAACTGCCGGTAGTAGCGCGCAGGATTTTTCTTCGGTGTTGCGCCGTCTTGACCCCCGCCAACGAAAAGCGCTTGAGTTATTTCGTCATAGTTCTGCCATCACAAGCCATGATGTGGGTTTGTTGTTTGGTGTCTCCGACCGCATGGCGCGTAATTTATTATCAGCCTGGGTGGACGATGGCTTTGTGGTGGTTGCCGACCCCTCCAAAAAGACCCGAAAGTATAGGCTTGGTGATCTTTACCTCTCCATCATTAGCAATTGAGTAAATGGCCTTTTAGATGTGCAAAGCAAACAAGAAAAGTTAAAAAAGTTGATTGACATTGAGCTTGAATGAAATAGTAGAAGAATAACCCCAAATGTAAACCACCCTGTATGCCAAAAGAAAAAGGAGTTACAAACGAACGTCTGTAACTCCTTTTTCTTTAGGGTGGGCGCACACGGATTCGAACCGCGGACCCCCTGCTTGTAAGGCAGTGTACTTTTGATTTTTGCTACTTTGTGGTTATTTCTAATCTTACTGATTTACAGGTAAATATAAATCTTACCTTCCATTTTGTTTTGCTTTATTTATCGTTTCTTTGTATCTTTGATGTAAACCATGATGTAAACCGGTTTACAAAACATGATACAGGACGCCACTATCCGAGTAACCCTTTTTAAGTCAAAAACCCTTGCCAACGGCGAACACCCGCTAATGCTATGCGTGACCAAAAACGGCAAACGCAAATACCAGGCACTTGGGATCAGCTGCAAGCCGAACGAATGGGATTCAGAGAAGTGCAGACCAAGGAAAAACCACCCGGACAAACTCAAGATCGAAGCCATCATTGACAAGCGGGTTGCTGAACTCCGGGACAAGGCACTTGATTACAAGGTGGAAGAAAAAGACTTCACTTCGGAAGGGCTTGTCCGTTCGGTGAAAAAGCCGAAAGGAACTGCCGATGTTTTCGCTTTCTTTGAAGAGATCATTGAACGGCTTACCATTCAAAAAAAGATCGGCAATGCCAACGTGTATCGGGATACGCAAAGAGCCTTGAAAGCATTCCTGCCCAAAACAAAGGCTTTGTCCTTCACTGAAATTGACCTTGGCTTCCTGAACCGCTTTGAAACGCATTTGAGGGGCAAAGACCTTGCGGAAACAACCTTGTCCGTTTACTTCCGTACCCTTCGGGCGCTAATGAACAAAGCCAAGAAGGAAGGTTTGATCGGAACGAGCCATTACCCGTTCGCCGAATTTAAAGTTTCCAAATTTGATACCCGAACCCGGAAGCGGGCAATAACCAAAGCCGACATTCGGAAAATCGAAGCGGTGGACGTTTCCGACAAGCCCCAAGTCCAGTTGGCTAAAGATGTTTTCCTGTTCAGTTATTACAGCCAAGGAATCAACCTTACCGACATTGCTTTGCTCCGGTGGTCGAACATCCTGGAAGGCCGGATTTTTTACACACGCGCCAAAACCGGCAAGGACTTCAATTTAAAACTACTGCCTCCGGCTTTGGAAATTGTGGAGCGGTACCGAATGTTCACCGGCGGCAATTCCGGCAACTATGTTTTCCCGATCCTAGATGCAGAACGCCACATTACCCCAACCCAGAAGGATAGCCGGATTCACAAACTAACCGGCCAAATCAACCGGGGTTTGAAGGAAATCGCAGTCATGGCCGGAATTGATGTATCCCTAACGACCTACGTTGCCCGGCATACTTACGCAACCGTACTAAAAACAAGTGGTGTTCCGATTGCCGTCATTAGTGAAGCCCTGGGGCATGAATCTGAAGGCATTACCCATACCTACCTCAAAAGTTTTGAAAATGAGGTGATTGAAGCGGCAAATGAGCATTTACTTTGAATTGTTTTAGTAGAATCTTACTCATTTTTTAGTAAAATTTAATTTTTAAGTGAAACTTTGCATTGAATTATCCGTTACATTTATCCAAATTTCAGTCATAAGTGAAATTTGAAATCAAAAAACTAAGCGCACTTTGTGGCAGAAGAGTGACTGTTTATTCAGTAGCCCTGGAAGACGAAGAGCAAACGCTCTTTGAACGATTCTTACATGAGAACCAACTCAACTACCCAAAAGAACTGACCGACATAAAACATCAGATCAGGGTAATATCTGAATACACCGGAATACGAGACAAATTTTTTGATAAGCCGGAGGGGAAACTTGGACAAGATATTTGGGCTTTGTATGACAAGAAAGGGAAACTTCGCCTTTACTGTATGCAATTGGGCCACGTTGTAATCATTCTTGGTGGCGGTGGGCCGAAAACTACCCGGACATTGCAGGAAGACCCAAAATTGAAGATTGAAAATGATTTAATGAGAATGGTATCCGACGCCATTACTCAACGAATGAGAGATCAAGAGATCAGGTTGCCCATAGATAGAATTGACCTAACCGGCAACCTAATTTTTGATGACGAAGACCCAATGGAAATCGAATGACTTTAATCCTTTTAATCCTCATCCCATAAACTTCCCTTGACAAACATGTAGGTATGAAAAAGCAAACAAACCAAACTGCCAGATAACACCACAGCCAGATTTTAGAAGATTTTTTATCCCTTGGTACAGAGGAAGAATTTGCCCGTACCAAAAGCAGGATGATGCTTGCCGCCAAAATTGAGGATGCAATGACGGCTAAGAATATCGGCAAAAAACAATTGGCCGAAATGATGGGGCAACGACCTTCGGTGATTACTAAATGGCTAAGCGGCAAACACAATTTCACAGTGGATACTTTAACCGACATTCAACGTGTTTTGGGTGTTCGATTGCTAGCTTTGGAAGAAAAAACGCATCCGGAGATCACATTCAAATTTACGATAGAATCTGCTGACCAAAAGTCACAAGAAGTATCAAGAACTATCGAACAAGTATTTTCTTCTATTCCGCTACTCCATGACATTTTAAAAGCGCCTACAACGACAATCAGACTCCAGCAGAATATTCCACAAGCATAAAATTCATGGAACCGAAATATTCATATAGAATACAAGGAATTGAAATTGTCAATTCATCGTTAACAGCTCCGCCCCAGGGCGGGAAGGTTACCCAATTTACGTTTGAAGCCCAATTCCGAACCGTTGCCAATACCCAAGACAATATCCTGACTATTTATTCTGATGTAATAGTAAAGGACGCTGAAACAAAGGTCCAAATTGGTCAGTTTTCCGCAATGTTCCATTATGGAGTAGATGACTTAGAGACTTTGATGAAGAAAGAGGGAACCTTTCGAAGCGGAAATTCCGGAAGAACTCTTGAAAACCTTGTTAGGTATTTCTGTCTCTACTCTTCGGGGCATGATGTTTAACTCTTATCGAGGTACTTTTTTACATGGTGCCATTCTTCCAATCGTTGATATTTCAAACGTGGAACCTGTGATAACAAGGCCGAATTGACCTTGCCCCTTCAAAATTTTACAATCCGGCATTCTCGCATAGTCAATTTAGGTGATGGTTATCAAATCCTTCTCCGAGATAACTTCCCGGTACCGCTTCCTGATTGTCAAGTACCAATTTGTAAAATCCTGTTTATGAACAGGTATCCGCTTGTCAATCATCAATTGGTAAGACAACAAAAGCAGGCTCAAAAGGTATCCAACTACTTCTTGAGCATATTTTGCAAAGCGAATTTGGACAATGGCGACATTGCCCTTTCCGCCCTCCTCTTGAAAAAAAAGTTTGCCGTGAAAAACATCCGTTCCGTGTGTTGGCCCTGACCAATGCCGGTATAAAAATTCATAAAAGGCTTGCCGGTTCAAATGGTCGGAAAGCGCACAAACACTACTTGGCCCGCCAAAAAAGTTGATGCCACTTCGGGCCTTTGATTTTTTTGGAAAGTAGTTTCTGGTATTCGGATTCCGCCAACTGATAAGCAGGAGTCGATAACAGATTTTCCAAGCCTTGGATACGTTCTTCAAGGTTCGCAATAAACGGATCGGGTACACCCTCCAAAAGAACCTTGTCTGCTTTTAGTCTTGCTGACAAGTCCTTCGAAGACTTATCTTTGGGATTCAGCATCCTGTACCGCTTTAGTTTGTGGTGATGGTGCCAAACCATAAACCCCATTGCCCGGTTATGCGTATCCTTTTCCAACAAATATTCGAACCCTAAAACGGATTCCAGCATTCCACGCAAAAGAAGCTTACAGGGATCAATTGAGGATTCCTTAACCAGTATGGAAACAGAATCGGCAAGTTCAAGAATATGACGGAACATCATTTGCACGGGGATGTTTTCGTCACCTCCTCTTGCCTGCTCAACTTCCCATTTAAAGACGTGTGTACCGAAATTCACAAACTCTTCAATCAGGAGCGAAAATTCGGTCATCATTTCGACTTCATCCGGAGTGCGACCGCTCCGGGGCAAAATTTCAGTAACGGGATTTGTCATATTGGCTTGAATTTAGATTGTTTGGAAATTAACAAGAAGCGATTTTAGAAAGTTTCGGTTTCCTTGTCTTGGCCATTATTTTTAGGCCAATTCAGGGATGCCCTTAGTTTTGCAACACAACTTCCTGATATTTGCCAACATCTACTTACCGATATTCCCAAACATGGACGGCCAAAGTTTAAACATCACCGAAGAACGCATCCAGCAACTACGCGAAATCTTTCCCGAAGTATTTTCCGAAGGCAAAATTGACTTCAACCGACTCAAAGACGTGTTGGGCGAAAACGTGCTTTTTCCCGGCGAACACTACGAACTAAGTTGGGCCGGAAAAGCCGAATCCCGGCGCGAAGTGCAAAAGCAAACAACCGCCACCCTGATACCCGACCCGGAAGGCAGCGTTGACTTCGACAAGGCCCAAAACATCTTCATCGAAGGTGAAAACCTGGAAGTCTTGCGGGTACTGCAAAAGTCCTACTTTGGCAAGATCAAAATGATCTACATAGACCCGCCCTACAACACCGGCAACGATTCCTTTGTGTACCCCGACGACTTCGGCGAACGGCAAGAAGACTACCTGAAACGCACCGGTGCCAAAGACGAAGCGGGCTTCCTGAACAAGCAAGACCTTTGGAAAAAGAACAGCAAGGAAAACGGCCAATTCCATTCCGTTTGGCTTTCTATGATGTACCCCCGGCTTTACCTTGCCCGTAATCTTATGCGCGAAGACGGGGTGATCTTTGTGTCCATTGATGACAATGAAGTTGCAAACCTGCGGTTGCTAATGGATGAAGTGTTTGGGAAGAAAATTTAGTAGGTAATGTAATTTGGCAAAAGAAATACAGCACAAAAGCAGACTCAAAATTTTTATCAGAGTCGCATGAATATATCCTGGTTTACGCTAAATCAATTAACAACTTGATGCTGAAAGGTTTGGAAAGAACTGAAAAGCAACTTGATCTATATAAAAATCCAGATAACGACCCAAGAGGAAGTTGGGCTTCTGATAACTTATTAAGAACAGAAGAAAGAGAGTATGCAATTTTTGAAATTGTTAGCCCAATTGGTAATAAGTATTTACCTCCAAAAGGGTCAAGTTGGCGGTTCAACAAAGACAAAATCCAAGAGCTGTTATCAGACAACCGGATTTGGTTCGGCGAAGATGGAAATAGTAGGCCAAGATATAAGCGTTTTTTAAGTGAAGTTCGTCAAGATGTTATTGTAAATACATTGTGGAAATTCGATGAAGTAGGACATTCAGATTCCGCCAAGAAAGAAACTGCCAAGATTTTAAATGAATCCCCTAATGTTTTTTCTACTCCAAAGCCCGTTCGATTGATTCAAAGAATGATAAAAATTTCATGTAATGAAGATGACTTAATTCTTGATTTTTTTGCTGGTTCTGGAACAGTTGGCCAAGCTGTGCTGGAACTTAATACCAAGGATAATGGTAATCGCAGTTTCATTCTGGTTCAAATGCCAGAGCCGATTGAAGAAAACAGCGAGGCGTGGAAAGCGGGCTATCGTGACATTGCTGAGATTGGGCGGGCGCGTGTCCGAAAAGTTATTGAACAGATACAAGCCCAAGCAACTGAAAAAGCCCAATCCCCGGAACTGTTCAAGGATTCAGAAAACCTAACTGAACAGATTTTGGCTTCAAATCCTACCGGCTACAATACAGCAACTTCCAGGTTTGGCGCAACGACATAGAAGGCGAAGAAGCCATCCTGAACCAGCCGGGTTTTTCCAGGAGCCATTGGTCAATTACCGGGGCAAACATTCCGCTTTGCTTACGGAATTGGTATTGAAGGCCGGGCTTCCCTTAACCGTTGATGTGGAGCAAAAAGAGTTTGCCGGTTGTCCTGTTTTTGATGTGGCCAAGGGGCGCTTGTGGTTGGCCCTGGATGAAGTGAAGCCCGCGCTTTTTCAGGCAGCAGCCGAAGCCCGGCCTTCCGTATTTGTTACACTTAGCGGGTTATTCACCGGGAAAAATGCCGATCAAACTATGGCCAACGCCAACTTGCAATTGAAGGATGCAGGGGTGGAGTTTAAAGTTATTTGATTATGAAACTCCAATTCGACAGCCAGCAAGAATTTCAGTTGTCCGCAATTCAAGCGGTAGTGGATGTGTTCGAGGGCCAACCCTTGCGCCAAGGCGACTATGAAGTTTCCTTTGGTATCGAAGGGGCGTCCATTGCTCTAACGGAACAGGGTGTAGGCAACCGGCTTGTCCTTTCCGAAGAACAACTTTTGGCAAATATCTGTGCTGTTCAGGATCGGAACGGCATAGCGCCTTCAGGTAAGTTGGAGCGGTGCCACTACCTGAAAGACGAAGCCAGCGGCCAATCGGATTTTATCCCGCTCAACCTTACCGTTGAAATGGAAACTGGTACCGGTAAATCCTATACCTACCTTCGGACAATCTTTGAATTGAACCGGGTGTACGGCTTCAAAAAATTTGTGGTGGTGGTGCCAAGCGTTGCGATCCGGGAGGGAGCCATTAAAAACATGGAAATAACGGAAGAGCACTTCCGGGAGCTGTACGGCAACCCGCCCTTCAATTACATGATGTACGACAGCGGCAAACTTACCGCCTTGCGCAACTTCGCCGTTTCGGACGCCATCCAGGTTTTGGTAATCAACATTGACAGTTTTACCAAGGACAGCAACATCATTAACACCGTTCGGGAAACCGGGGTAAAGCCCATCGAGTACATACAGGCAACCAACCCGTTTGTCATTGTGGATGAACCGCAAAACATGGAAACCGACATTCGGAAGGCGGCAATTCACAACCTGAACCCGCTTTGTACCTTGCGCTATTCCGCTACACACCGGAACCTGTACAACCTGGTTTACAGCCTGAACCCGGTGCAGGCTTATGACTTGGGTTTGGTGAAGCAAATCGAGGTGGACGGCATTACGTCGGACAACAATTACAACGCAGCCTTCATCCACTTCAAAGGAGTGCAGGCAGGTAAGAAAACCCTGAAAGCGAAACTGGCTGTTTACGTCAACGAAGGAACCGGGGTAAAGCAAAAAGACTTCAACGTTGAAGTTGGGGAAGACCTGTTTGATCTTTCCGGCCATCGGGAAATTTACAAAGACGGCTTCATCCTGAACAGCATCCGGGCTTCGGAAGGGGAAATCGAATTTTCCAACGGCCTGGTTGTGCGGGAAGGCGAATCGCAAGGCGGCCTAACCGATGAAGTAATGAAATTCCAGATTGAACGGACGGTTGCCAAACACTTTGAAAAGGCGAAGAAGCGGAAGCCCGAAGGTATCAAGGTGTTGTCTTTGTTCTTCATTGACAAGGTTGCCAATTACCGGGATTACGACGAATCCGGCAACCCGGCCAAGGGCAAGTTTGCCGCCTGGTTTGAAGAGATATTCAACCGGTACGCAAGTCAAAATCCGGGCTTGATTCCGTTCGATACCGGAGCCGTACACAACGGCTATTTTTCGCAAGACAAAAAAGGACGGGGCAAGGACAAAACGGAAATTTGGGTGGATACCAGCGGAACCACCCAAAAGGACAACGATACTTATTCCCTGATAATGAAGGAAAAGGAACGGCTTTTAGACCTGGAAGAGCCGTTGCAATTTATCTTTTCGCATAGCGCCCTTCGGGAAGGTTGGGACAATCCGAACGTCTTTCAAATCTGCACCCTGAACGAAACCGGAAGCGCCCTGAAAAAACGGCAAGAAATCGGGCGGGGGCTTCGCTTGCCGGTGGACAGTGCCGGCCAACAAGTACTGGATAAGCGTATAAACGTTCTAACCGTCATTGCCAACGAAACCTACGAAGACTTTGCAAAAGCCCTACAAAACGAAATTCAGGAAGAAACCAGCGTTGATTTTTCGGGCCGGATCAAGAACGCAAGAGAGAAAGCGCAAATCCGGCTTACCAAGGAACTAACCCCCGAAAATTGTCCGCTCTTCTTTGAAATTTGGGACAGGATAAAACACCGCACCCGCTACCGGGTGGAATTTAGTACCGAAGAACTAATCAAACGCACAGTTGAAGAATTGAAGAATTTCAATAAAGTGCCGATGACTAAGCGGCCAGTCCTGAAGCCCGTACCGCTCGTTTGGATTACTCCCAAGAGGGTGTTGATACGCAACTAACGGATATTGGCCGAAGAAGCGCCGAAGCAATCAAATACCTGATACCCGACGTGTACGGCTACATTCAAAGCCGGGTGGATATTACCCGGAAAACTATTTTTGAAATCTTGAAACAGTCCGACCGGTACGGGGAATTGGAGATCAACCCGCAAATGTTTTTGGACAATGTTGTTGGAGCCATTCAGCGGACGTTGAACAGCCTTTTAGTAGAAGGGGTGCAGTACGAACGCATCAATGGCCAAGCCTACGAAATGACCCTGTTTAAGTACGAAGAAATCGAAACCTATCTTTCCAACCTTTTCCCGGTATCTGATTCCGGCAAAACCCTTTTTAATTTCATTCCGGTTGACAGCGAAGTTGAAAACGAGTTTGCCCGTGACTGTGAAGCCGATTCGAACGTCAAGTTTTTCTTCAAACTGCCCAGGGGCTTCAAAGTGCCTACACCCATCGGCAACTATGTACCGGATTGGGCGGTGGTGTTTGAAAATGACAACCGGGTTTACTTTGTAGCCGAAACGAAAGGGACCTTGACCGGCAATTACTCCGGGACGTGGAGCGGATGAAAATTGAGTGTGGGGAACGGCATTTTGCTTTGTTTGAGTCGGACGGGGTGAAGTACAGGTTGGCCCATACGTCGAAGGACTTGTATTAAGGCATAAGTGCCTGATTTTGACCAATACACTAAACCCTTAACGATGGACTCAAATCAAATAAAAGCAGTTGGAAATTTGCTTGTTCACTATGCAAGTGATCTGAATTACATTTCCAATTTTATTGAATTTAAGAAAAATCCGAACCGAGATTAATGAGTATTGCAGCGAAAGGGAAGGCTCATTTAAATCTTTCATTAATGATTTTCGGGTTGCTCGAAATGTCAAACAGGGATCAAACCTGACTGTTGTTAGATGCTGCTTGGGATTGGTATAAAAAAGGAGATTCTGAAGACGCTGATGGATTTGCTGATTTGATAAAAAAGAAGTTAACGCATGGCCGGGCTATTTCCCTTGCTTCAAAAATTATGTTTTTGATGAATCCTTGGAAGGTGTTACCCCTGGACAGCCGCGCAAAAGAATCCTTAGATTATCGCGGGAATAAATACAGCGTTTTTATCCAGAAGGCAGAACAGGACAAAAAAAAGCGTGAAAAGGAAATTAGGGATACCCTGCAAAGTATTTCTGATATGCTTGGCGTTATTGAAAGCGGTTTTACTGGGAAGATTGTCAATTAGAATGATCCGGGAAAATCAGTTTTATGATAAGTAGGCTTTGGGTGTGGGAAAAGACCTAAATTAGTTTTTTGTCGGTGAATTGTACATTTATTTTTTAATACAATTTGGTTGTAAATAGTGAAAACAATGCACTGTTTAACCAACATTTTATTGATTTTTGTCTTGAACAGTGAAAGTGTTCAGCGTATCTTTGTTTTGTTCATTTTTGATTAGGAACAAATCAAAGAAATATGACAGACGTTACAGCAGGATTTATTAAGAGCATATTCCGAATCGGCAAACCTGTAATCACTTCACTTGATTTTAACAACCCGGATGTTTGGGGATGTGTGTGACCTGCTCAACCAGGATCAAGACTTGGCAAACGAGTACATTTTGTTCAAACTGGAAGATGCCGCTTCCGATGATGGACGCCTTGCCCTTTTATATAATAGCCGGGCTTGTTTTCGATATGCTTTGGAAGAACTAAAGTCTTTCCAACAAGACCCAACTACCGGTTGGGCACCTACTTGTTGTGGTGATCCGTACAATCGTTCCGTTGAAGAAAATATCAAGATTTACGAAAGTGCCTTGAATGCCGTTGATTGTGCAATTTGCCATATACAGGAAACGCAAGAGTTAACCTGCTCAACCAATGAAGAGGTTGCGCCTAAAATTGCAAGGAAAATACTACTGCCAGACAAACTTTAGCCCTCTATTATCTTGCAAAACACCTTGGGATTTGGGGCAATATTGATAAAGCCCGATTAGAAGATTTTGCATTTTTTTTCACCGGGAAAGACCGATCCGACATCCATAAAAAGTTTCGGAACCCCATTGACAACAAGAAAGACCCGAAGGAGCAGCGGAAGGATTTTAAATTTGTTCGGGATCAGTTTCAAAATTTGGGGCTAAAGGATATTGTAGATATGATAAACCGGGAAATGCCATAAAAATTTGGGTACACCCATAGGTACACCCAAGCCTGAATTGTGTGTGTAAATATTGTGCCATCGCTAACTAAAAAGCACTGGCATGAATATTCAAATTCCAGAACTTGATAAAAGGCTTGATGCAATTGAAAGCCTTTTGGATGAGATCAAGACCAACCTTTCCCAACCCAAGGTTGAACCCCGGCGGCTTCCGATAGATATTGACAGAGTTGCGCAAATTACCCATCTAGCAAAGCCGACTCTTTACGGGCGGGTAGCTGCTAAGACAATTCCGCATTTCAAGCAGGCAAAAAATAAAGTTTTCAAGACGAAATTTTGATTGATCCCGACAAGGCGCAAAACGGTTGCAGAAATCGAAGCCGAAGAGCAAATCAACAGGCGCCGGGAACGCAAGGTGTGATCCGTTTGTCAATTAGTCACGTTGAAGCCATGATTGACGGGATCAAATGCACGGTACAGGGCACTTGCCGGAGTTGTTGAAGGAACGGTTGACATTTTTCACACCGATGAATGAAACAACCGGAGAACTCATGCCTTACAGCCGCGCAAACCTTGGCAACTTTCGTCTTTCCCTGAATGCCGGTAGCAAATCCTGCACCCTTCGGGGTAGTCTGCACAAGTACGCACACAACGGCCAAAACAGTACCGATTTTCCCTACTCCGATTTGACTGCCAGCATTGACCGTCTTGCCGCACTTTTCGGTGCACAGCCTGAAAATTTCATTTTGCACAATGTTGAATTTGGGGTTAACCTGGATTACCCGGTTGAAGAGATTGTTGACAATCTTTTGATGTACAGGACAACCGCACCCGTTCCGATCAGCAAAAGCGGAAGACAGCGGATAACGGGTGCAAAATTTGACTTAGCACATTATGGCCTCAAGTTATACGGGAAGGACTTAGCCCAGCTTCGACTTGAAGCCCAGGTAAAGCGGATGCAGGTCCTGCAACAAATATCCGGTGCCGATGTGCTTACCCTGCAAAGCCTTACCGACTTGGCCATTTTGAGCCAATTAGGCGACCGGTTATTTGATGTATGGGGCCAAGTGTTTTTGCGCAAAGACGTCGAATTGGAAGATTTAAAGCCTTGTGAACAGCGCGTGTTGGAATTAGGAAGCCATTCAGGGTACTGGATTCAATCGCACAAGGCAGGTCCGGACACATATCGGAAGCGCCGTAAAAGATTCCTGGAACTCCAAGAGCGGTATAAAACCACCGACCGCAAAGGCGTCGTTGCAAGATTGGCACGCGAAAAATGGACGGCTTTAATGTGGCGTAAATTTTCCGCTTTGTCGGTGTAGCATATGGTAAATTCCGGGGAATATTCTGGCTTTCACTGTACCAAACCTGTAACTTTGATGCAACATTATCAACCAGGAGCGTTTTCAATTTACTACATTAGGACAGTCAAGCAAAAAAACAAGAAACCGGAACTTGTATCGGTTCAACGGTTGCGGGATAGGATCAAGGAAGTATTGGAAAGTGAGTTGGAGCAGTTACCCGCAACGCTCGAAAAGTTGGAGCCGAAGGAACGGCTATTCGCTACGCTCAAATTGCTTCCGTTGATTATTCCACGACCGGAACCCGTTCACTACTCCGAAGGCGAACCGTTCGAGCTAAACTCTTGGTAATGGGAAGATATTCAACCGGGGCAGTGTCAGTTGGGCAAGTACTCCAAATCAGATTGACCAAATTTTTAAAAATTGGCTGTTTTCGCCGAAACCATATTACCATCGGCTCTTACAAATGGCCAACAGGTAGTATAATTTCATTTGAAAGCCGATCCACTGCCGAAGAAAAGTTTTTGCGGCTGCGGTACACAACAACCAGCCAAGGTGAATCGAGAAACCACAACTATAAAATCCAACTGGCAACGGTGCCTTCAAATTTGGGCAAAGGCGAAGTGCTGTATTTTGTTTGCCCGGAATCGAACCGGCTTTGCCGGGCACTTTACTTTTCACCTCGCACCCAGACTTTTGTTTCCAGGCAGGCTTTCCCGGCAAGGATGTATTACCCGCTGCAATTTTCTGCCAAACGGGGCCGGGCCAACGATCAGTATTGGCATATCGAGTCAACCTTAAAGGAACTTGCAAACCAGCGGAAGGAAACATTTCTGTACAAAGGGGAAAAGACCCAGTATTGCCGACGTATTGAGCAGCTTTTAGAAAAACAGGCGGAAGCGGATCGTTTGCGGTGGAGTTATGAAAGTTATCCTTATGCCCTTAGAAAGGAAATGGTGCGGTTGTTGAAACCGCGCTAATTCTTAAGAATTTAGGTTATTTTTCTGAAAAAACATTGCTATTAGGGTTTGAACCTGAGGCTAAACATGAATATCTGAACAACAATTAACTCCTTCAACGTACTATGGCTAAAACCTTAACTATCGGAACTAATTACGTTTTCCCGGTTGGTAGCGGAGAAGTTAAAAACGACAAATTCTACCTTAAAAAAATCGAAGGAACCGCTTTTGCAATCTCCAAAGATATGTTTATGACCGCAGGCCATGTACTCGAAGGAATAAGTGCTGGTCAAGACCCCAATTATTTTATTGGCACATATAATGATTCGGAAAGCTGGCGAGCATGGGAATTTAACAGATTTGAGATTCATCCAGGATGTGATGTAGGGATATTTCATGCAGAGGTTCCAGAGGCAAAAACAGCCGGTTGGTGTTCTGAAGAGCCGTACATAAATGGAGACGTTTATTCAATTGGTTTTCCTTTCGCTTATGATCTTACCAATACATACATCTACTTAGACATTTTAAGGGGTATGTGATTGCAAAAAACCTTTTTTTAGAATTCAGCCAATGCACCCCAAATGCTATGAGTTGTCCTTCATGTGCCCTCGTGGGCTTTCCGGTGCCCCAATTTTTACCAGTAACCCAAACCATAAAGAAAAGCAAAACTCAATTTGCGGAATGGTAATAGGAAATGACGGGAGTGAGATTGAAACATACCACCACAAAGAAGTGATCGAAGAGGTCGAAAGTAGTAGGACTACCGTTGTACAAAGAACGGAAACCATGTTGTTTGGAATAGGCTTAACTTCTTCAGCTATCTTTGGTCTGCACTTTGATATTTTAGGATGTACTGTTCGCGAGCATTTAGAAAAATACAATGCTGTCGTATGATGAGTTGAGGTAGAAGGAAAATGTGTAATTGAGCACTTACCAACTACCTGAAAGGAAGTGAAGCCCAATTTTACCTCATATCAGATTGGGAATATACACACCCAAGCCTATCCAGAAATAAAGGTGGAGTGGCAGGCGAATATCGGAGGGAAACAACAGGCAATGTAAACCAGGATGCAAACCGAAACAAAAAGGAGTCACACTTTGTTGTAACTCCTTGATAATCAAGTGGGCGCAGAGGGATTCGAACCCCCGACCCCCTGCTTGTAAGGCAGGTGCTCTGAACCAGCTGAGCTATGCGCCCTTTTTAAAAGCGGGGGCGAAGATAATTCCCTGTTTTGCAAAGCGCCAAACCTTTTTCGGAAAAATATTTCCAGAGAAATTGACCTATTTTTGGGCGTCAAAACATACCGCCTGATTTATGCGACCCATTGCGCTGTGGAGCGCTCTTTTTGCCCTTGCCTGGTATTCCTGCCGCTCTAAAACAGATGTCTCACCGGAAGATGTCGTCCAGCGCTGGCAATCCTACATCGATCATAACCAGTTTGACTCTGCCCGGTTGTACAGCACCGAACTGGCCCGCTCGTATGTTGATTTTCTCGACGCCCTCACCCAGGGCGATTCCGCCGAAATTTTCGAAACCCGGCTCTACAACCTCTCCTGCGATATTCGCGGCGATTCCGCCGTATGCCACTACCTCATCGAAGGCGAAATGGGCGAAAAAATCCCGGATACCTTAATCTTGTATAAAATTAAAGGCCATTGGCGGGTGCATCGCGTGGAGGGCTTCCTGGTCATCCCGGTCGATACCCTGCAACCGGGCGACGAACGTATTCTTTTCCCAGGCGATTCGCTGGATGCGGAACTGGAATAAAAATGCGCCCCGCTTTACACCGGATTTGGCAAAGGCAAACTCCAAAAATTAGTGAAACAGCCGGAAAGCGGCGGCCATTTCCGGACTCCGCACGCCACACTCAGTGCGGCAGCCGTTCCCGCAAATACCCGTACACCCAGGTGCCGGCGATGGCGCTCAGCAGCGTGACCGTCACGGCAAGCGCGCCGGTACCGATCTGGGCAAACAGCGGCCCCGGGCAAGCGCCCGTCATGGCCCAACCCAACCCGAACAGCAGGCCGCCGTAAATCTGACCCTTGTTGAAGGTTTTGTCGTGAAAGGTGACCAGCTCGCCGTACATGGTGCGCGCCCGGAATTTTTTTATCAAAAATACCGATACGGCGCCGATCACCACGGCTGTGCCAATGACGCCGTACATGTGAAAAGACGCCAGCCGGAACATTTCCTGAATTCGGTACCACGAAACGATCTCAGCTTTTACAAAGGCGATGCCGAACACGATGCCGACAGCCGTGTATTTCAGGTTGTACCACCAGGGGTGCTGCAGTTGCGACTCGTTGACGCAGATGGTGTCGAGCGAGCGGACTTCGAAATCGGCTTGCTCAGCCGCGCTGCCGGGCGGCGGCGGTTGTATGGTTCCCATAATTGCGTTTCGCTGTTTTAAAGTGTTAAAATGAAGGGCAAAATAAAGTTGGCCATCAGGAAGCCGCCCACCAGGAAAAAAATGGTGGCGACCAGAGACGGCCATTGCAGGTTGGACAGGCCCATGATGGCGTGGCCCGAGGTGCAGCCGCCGGCATAGCGGGCGCCAAAACCCACAATAAAGCCGCCGCCCACCATCAGGATGAGTCCGCGCAGACTCAGCAGGCTTTCCCAACTGAACAGTTCGGCCGGCGCCAGGCCGTCGATGTGGGTGACGCCTGCCGCAGCCAGGTCATTGGCCAGCCCGGGGTGTATCTGCACCGGGCCCGGGTCGTGCAGCAGTACAGTGGCCAGCGCAGCGCCGCCAAGGATACCGCCGATGAAAAAGAAATTCCACAGCTCCTTTTTCCAGTCGTACTGAAAAAACTTGATGCTGGCCGGGAAACAAGCCGCACAGACGTGCCGCAGGTTGGATGAGATGCCGAAATGTTTGTTGCCCAGCAAGAGCAGCGCCGGCACCGTCAGACCGATGATCATTCCGGCTGCCCACCAAGGCCAGGGTTGCGATAATAACTCCATGTTGCGTTTTAATTTTAACACAAAATTGCGGCGGCGGGCAAGCGCGGCAGCGTGACTATTGTCACGACCGTAGCAATACTGAACCTAATAATTATAGTTCAGCACGACATTATACTGCAGCATATCAACCCGGTTGATCACCAGCCGGTCGTTGCCGTACACCTCGCCCAGGCGGCCCTTATACACCAGCAGAAGCTGCGCACGCAGGCCTTTCAGGGCGCCGCCGAAGGTGTAGCGCAGGTCTAGATTGAATTGATTGTAAGCGGGGAACGCGTATTTGTTCAGTGCGACATTGCGCACGCCGGGCAAGTAAAAATGCCCGTAAGCGGCTTCCAGGCGTATTTTTTTACCGGCAGGCTCCCAGCTGAGGCGGCTGGTAACGGAATGGGAGCCGCCGCTTCCTTCGATACGCTCGCGCGGCATGAAGGTATAAAACGGTTCCCTGCCCCACTCCCGCGGCGCCAGAAAACGCCCGTCGGCCGTCACGTGGGTATACGCCGCCAGGGCTTTCCAGGGGCCATGCTGCCAGCCGGCCTGGGTACTGATCACATTGGAACGGGCGCCCCTGGGGAAGTAGGTGCGCGATTGATCCGCGTTGCCGCCGTCGGCCAAGGCATTTTGATGCGTAAACTGAAGCCCGAGCAGCAATTGATCCCCGTTGCGCAGCGGATGCATGTAGTCGGCCTGGACAAATACCGTATTGAAAATATTGTCGACATACTGGTTCCAGGCCTGCACCCTGGCCCGCTTGCCCAGGTGGCGCGTGACGCCGAGCAGGCCTACCCCCTTGCTGTCCAGATGCTCCGGATAACCGCTGGCCGTACCGTCGGGGTTCAGTCCCTTGGGATACAGGCCAATGGACTCCCCGATGCCGTACCAGCGGACCGTACTGCGCGGCGAAATGCGCCACAGCCAGCCGCCTTCGATTTTCGTATTTTTCCATGGGCCGATCTCCGCCCACATTCCAGCTTCCTGGGTGGGGCGCATCCTGCCGTCCTGATAATTGATAAACGGCGTTTGCAAGGGTTGCTGGCCCAGCGTAATGCTCAATTTTTTCCAGGTATAGCGCAGCCAAAACTCCTCCATACGATCGAGGTCCTGGCGGTTGGCGGGGTCTTCCACGTCGAACAAGCCAATTTCATACCGGTTGACGGCACCGGTGGAGGAATCCGGCCGGCTAAGATCGGAAGAAGCCAGGTTGAAGTTGAACACACCGCCGATACCAACCTGAAACCCGTGAAACGCCGCCGTCTGGAAATGAAGGCCGCCGCCTGCAGCCAGGGCATAGTAGTCGCTGAGCTGCCGGGCATTGTCGGTTGCCATGAAAAAGGTGCGAAAATGCCCCTGGTGACGGCCTTTCCGGAAAGCGTCGAGCAATATGCCGGCCTCTGCCGGCTGGAGCGCGCCAGCCGGGTCGGCCGCATGTTGGGCCGATCCGGCAAACGGCAACAAGAGCAAAACAACAAACAGCCCGTTCAACAACCTGTCTGAGGCGGGTGTAACTATCCGTTTCATGGAGCCTTACAACAACGTGCTCGGGCAAACGTATTCCGTCAGTTTGAGTTTGCCCGCTTCTTTGAGGGCTTTGAACCCGCCCTGCACATCTACCAGGTTGTGGTAGCCGCGGGCGCGCAGGATGCTGGCAAAGATCATGGAGCGGTACCCGCCGGCGCAGTGTATGTAAGTCGTTTCTTCTTTCGGCATCTGCAGCATGGAATCGTTCACAAAATCCAGCGGTGCGTTTTCCGCCACTTCCAGGTGCTCGCTGTCGAATTCGCTTTTTTTACGCACATCGAATACCGGCGTCTGCGGGTTGGCGGCCAGGCGCTGGACCAGCTCGTCGGGCGTTATACTTTCGATGCTATCGGTTTCCATACCAGCGGCCTTCCAGGCGTCGATACCGCCGCCGAGGTAGCCCATGCAGTAATCGTACCCCACGCGGGCCAGGCGGGTGACCACCTCTTCTTCGCGGCCCGGGTCGGTGATGATCAGCAATTCCTGTTTTACATCGGGGATGAGGGCGCCCACCCAGGGAGCGAACTGCCCGTCGATGCCGATATTGATGGCGTTGGGCACGAAGCCTGCGGCAAAGGCCTGCGGGTCGCGGGTGTCGAGGATCAGGGCGCCGGTTTCGTTGGCAGCCGCCTCGAAGGCGCGGGGCGAAAGGGCTTGCGTACCGCGTTTCACCACCTCGTCGATGCTGTCGTAGCCGTGTTTGTTGAGGGCCACGTTGAGTGGGAAATACGCCGGCGGCGGCAGGAGACCGGTAGTCACTTCCCTCACGAATTCCGCCTTGGTCATATTGGCGCGCAGGGCGTAGTTGGTTTCTTTCTGGTGGCCCAGGGTGTCAAAGGTTTCTTTCGACATGTTTTTGCCACAAGCCGACCCGGCGCCGTGGGCCGGATACACGATCACCTCGTCGGGCAGGGTCATGACCTTGTTGCGCAGGGAGTCGAACAGCGTTTCAGCGAGTTGCTCCTGGGTCATGTGCGCGGCCTTTTGGGCAAGGTCCGGGCGACCCACATCGCCTATAAAGAGCGTGTCGCCAGAGAACAACGCCTTTTCGCGGCCGTTTTCATCCAGCAACAGGTAGCAGGCGCTCTCCATGGTGTGTCCGGGGGTGTGGAGCACGCGGAAGGTCAACCGGCCTACTTTGAATTCTTCGCCGTCTTTGGCCACGTGGGCATCAAAACTCGGGTTGGCATTGGGCCCGTAAACAATCGGAGCGCCCGTTTTTTTGCTCAGGTCCACGTGGCCGCTCACAAAGTCGGCGTGGAAGTGCGTTTCAAACACATACTTGATCCGGGCATTGTCCTTTTCGGCTTTTTCCAGGTAGGACGTCACTTCGCGCAGCGGGTCGATCACAACGGCCTCGCCTTCGCTTTCGATGTAATAGGCGCCCTGCGCCAGACAACCGGTATAGATTTGCTCAATTTTCATGACACTGATCGTTTATTCTTTTTCTTTTTTGATTGTTGTTGATTGATCGATGCAAAGATAGGGGGGCGCCAGGAGGCAAAACCGTGACTTGTGTCACGCCCGGAACCCGCAGTCCTTAAAAACCTGCGTTCAATGGCCGCCCGCGGTTGCCGGGTTGAGGAACAATTCGCGCACCAGGATATAGATACCCATCAACAGCACAAACCAGCCGAAGGCTTTTTGGAGTTTATCGCCGCCGATATTGCGGCTGAGGCGGTTGCCGATGAAAATCCCGGCAACGGCCAGCGCAGTGACAGAACCCAGCAGCAGCCAGTCGAGGTGGTAGTGCGAGAGATCGCCCAGGAAGCCAAAGAGCGATTTGGCAGCGATAATCAGCAGCGAGGTGCCGACGGCTTGTTTCATCGGCAATTTACTAAACAAAACTAAGGCAGGAATGATTAAAAAACCGCCGCCTGCGCCAACCAATCCCGTCAGCACGCCCACGACAGCGCCTTCGAGCAGGATCATCGGATAGTTGAAATGTTGGGGCCCGGCGGTATCGGCGCCCTCCTTCCCGTTTTTCCGGGTGCGGATCATCGAGACCGAGGCGAACACCATCAGCACGGCAAAAAGCGCCATGATAAACATAGGCTTGTTGACCGTAAAGTTGCCTAGGGTAACCAGCGGGTCGGGAATCAACGGCACCAACCATGCCCGCGTAGCGTACACTGCGGCGATAGAAGGAATACCGAAGATGACCGCCGTTTTCAGGTTGACGAGGTGCTCGCGGTACTTCGGCCAGGCGCCCACCAGGCTGGTGGAGCCGACGATAAACAGCGAATACGCCGTGGCCAGCACCGGGTCGACGCCGAACAAATACACCAGCACCGGCACGGTCAGAATGCTGCCGCCGCCGCCAATAAGGCCAAGCGAAATACCGATGAGCGCCGATGCGAAATAGCCGATAATAGCCATATTCTTCCGTTTTTATACTGCTGAAAAACCGTCTGAAAGCGATATATCGTTCAAACCGGCAGCAAAGGTGCGGCAGTCGGCTGCCCGGCGCCCGTGATATTTGTCACAGCTTCAAAATTTCGATGCCATTTTTCAGCAAGCGTATTTTGCCCGCTTCCGAAAGTTTTTTCATCAGGCGCGAAATGACCTCGCGGGAGGAGTTGAGTTCCTGTGCGATTTCGGTATTGGTCAGCTCCAGCACATTGCTCTTCAGCGTGTCGCGGTGCCGGCGGAGGTAAAACTCCAGGCGTTCGTCGAGGTTTTTAAAAGCGATGCTGTCGATCGTTTCCAGCAATTCCTCATAGCGCCTCCGGTAGGTCGACACCACAAAGTGGTACCAGCTGCGGTATTCGCGCATCCAGCTTTCGGTGTGGTCTACCGACACCACCAGCAACACGGTATCGGTGTCGGCTTTGGCGGTGACGGCGCTGGTGCGGTGCGAGCGGTCGCAGATCATCGACAAGGCGCAGGCATCGCCCGGCCGAAGGTGGTACATAAAAAACTCGTTGCCATCCTCGTCTTCGCGGTAAAGTTTGACCAGGCCCTCCAGCACCAGGATGGTGTTGCGGATATTCTGACCGGTTTGCAGCAAGACCTTCCCGGCCTCCACCTGCAACACGCGGCCTTTTTCGTTCAGCTGGTCCCGGAGGCCTTCTTCCAGGTCGGGAAACAATTGGCGGTAATTTTTCATATAATCTATAATCAATCAGTGATTCTCGCTTTGCCTTTAACCACCGATTCTCTGGGGACTTGTCATGTTGGAAACAGCCACACAAGCCAAATTTTATGCTGGAATGTTGGCTTGTGTGGCTGTTTCCAACATGACAAGCCCCCATTAACGTGAAGAATTGGTGCAAACCGAGAATTGCTGATAATCAATAGTTCGTGAAGAATTTGGCCTTCCAAGCATTCTAAAAAATCCATGGCAAACGCATCAAAACTGCGGGTGACCTCGGAGAGGTCAAATGTTGGTAGAAACAACCGATTTTTAAGGTCCCACGACCTCGGAGAGGTCGAATATTCGTGGCATTTGTTCGGATTCTACCAATATTCGACCTCTCCGAGGTCGTGGAAATCGCGCGAATGGAATGATTGCTACCAATGTTAGACCTCTTCGAGGTCGCCCGCAGTTTTGATGCGCCTGCCCTGGATTGAAAATCAGCTTTTTGTGAAAAGAATGATACTGGAATTTATTTTTTGCAGGGTTACGTGTTAGTCTAACCTTATCAAAAATGCCGAAAACATAGAAATGGGTTAAAAATTCTTCACGAACTATTGATAATGAATCAGCAATTTCCGGTTTGGTGCATTTCTTCACGGTATCAGGAAGCTTGTCATGTTGGAAACGGAGACATAAGGCAAAGTGAGAATCGCTGATAAAGGCTAAGCAGGAATCGCCCGGCAAAGGTCCAAAGGAAACAGCAATTTTATACAGTGTTTTTACACACTGGTTCGTATAACTTTTACAGATCATTGAAAATCAAGCCACTTTTACGCCCCCGTTCAGGGCATTTGCGCCTCAGGCAGAATATTTATCCCTGTTGTGACAAAAATCACGGGAGCAGCCTGGCCCGGCGGGGTATTTTGCAGCGCGAAATTGCACCGCGCACCACAACGCACAAAAAAACGCACATGGCACACAAATCCAACCGCCGCCGCTTTTTGCGGAATACCGTGCTGGCCGGCCTTGGCGCCGGGCTGGCGCCATACGCCCTTCACAGCCGCACGCCGGAGGCGCCCGGCCAACTGACGCCACAGCGCCCAAACCCCGCCGGGCCGCAAGCCCCCGGCTCCGGCACGCTCACCCTCCTGCAAACCACCGACGTGCACTGCCAGATCCACCCGCACGACGAGCTGTTTTGGGAAAACGGGCAGATGGCGTTCCGCCAAACCGCCGGCTACGCCCAAATCGCCACCTTGTTCGACCAGGTGCGCGCCGGCAACCCCAACACCTTCATCGTCGATACCGGCGATATGTTTCAGGGTAGCGCGTTGTCGGTAAAAACTACCGGCAAAGCCATCCTGCCCATCCTCGACGAACTCGGCTACGACCTCTACCTGCCCGGCAACTGGGAGGTAGTGTACTACAAAAAGAATATGCAAACGCTGCTCGGCGGCCTGGAAGCGCCGAAAATTTGCGCCAACATGTACCACGACGCCGGTGCGGGCCAAAAGGGCGAACTCATCTTTCCGCCTTATTTTACCTGGAGCCGCCTGGGCGTCAAGATCGGCTTCCTGGGCTACACCGACCCCCTGGTGCCCCTGCGCCAGTCGCCCAACTATTCCAAAGGCATCATCTACACCAAACCCGAAGAAAACCTGGCCTACTACGCCGACGTGCTCCGCAACCAGGAACAATGCGACTTTGTCATCATCCTGGCCCACCTCGGCCTGTCGCAACAAATCCACCTGGCCAACCTGCCCGAATGCGCCGGCATCGACTATATTTTCGGCGGCGACACCCACGAGCGCGTGCGCACACCCATCCAGTGCCAATACGCCAAAGTGGTGGAGCCCGGCGCTTTCGGCTCGTTCGTGGGCCGGCTGGACCTGGAAGTGCAAGATGGCAAGATCACCGGCGAGCGCTACGGGCTGATGGAGGTCGACGCCCGCCAATACGCGCCCAAACCGACCGTGGAGCGCCTGGTGGAGCAAATGGAAGACCCCTATGCCGCCGATATCAACCGGGTCATCGGCTACAGCAAGGTACCGCTGTACCGCTACTTCGTGGTGGAAAACACCATCGATACGCTGATCCTCGACGCCCTGTACTGGAAAGCCGGCACGGAGATCGTGCTGTCCAACGGCTTCCGGTTTTGCCCGCCCCGCAGCACCCCCGGCCCCGACGGATTGATCCCCATCACCGAAGGTTATATGTTCGACATGCTGCCGGTGGACGCCACCGTGCGCACCGCCAGGGTGACTGGCGCGCAAATACAGGCCTGGCTGGAAAAAGAGCTGAACAACGTGTTCTCCAAAGACGCCTCCAGGCGCTTCGGCGGCTGGATGGTCAAGTTTAAAGGTATGGAGGTGACGTTCAACGCCTTCGGCGAAAACGGCCGGCGCGTGCAGTCGGTGCGCGTGGGCAAGGCCCCGCTCGATACCGGGCGCGTGTACACCGTGGCGGCCTGCGAACGCGACGGCGACCCGCCCGACATGTTGTGCCGCATCCCCAACGTGCAGGACGGCCAGAACACACCCTATACGCTGCACCAGGTGATGCGCGAATACCTGGCCCTGCACTCGCCCGTGTCGCCCGCCCCCCGCGGCTATGCGCGCGCGCTCGACGCGCCGCAGACCCTGCTGACCCAGGTGAGCGGGGTGGATTATACGTTCCGGTAGGCGCTGCTGCCGTATCTTGGCGCCGCATGGAATACGACTACGACTATATCATCATCGGCAGCGGCTTCGGCGGCTCGGTGAGCGCCCTGCGCCTGTCGGAAAAGGGCTACCGGGTACTGGTGATCGAAAAAGGCAAATGGTACCGGGCTGAAGATTTTGCCCGCACCAACTGGCAGCTGTCCAAATGGCTTTGGGCGCCGGCCCTGCGCTGGTTCGGCATCATGAAAATCACCGTTTTCCGGCATGTGGGCTTTATTTCCGGCACGGGCGTGGGCGGCGGCTCGCTGGTGTACGCCAACACGCTGCCCGTGCCCAAGCCGGCGTTTTTCCAGTCGGGCAGCTGGCGAAACCTGGCCGACTGGCAAGCCGAGCTCGCCCCCTTTTACGACACGGCCCGCCGCATGCTCGGCGCCGCCCCCAACCCCCAACTGTTCGACAACGACCGGCTGCTGCGCGCCCTGGCCTGCGATATCGGCCAGGAGGCGCACTTCGGCGCCACCAACGTGGCCGTCTGTTTCGGCCAAGCCGGCGCCCCGCTGCCCGACCCTTATTTCGACGGTAAAGGCCCGGATCGCGCCGGCTGTACGTTTTGCGGCGCCTGTATGACCGGCTGCCGCCACAATGCCAAAAATACCCTCGACAAAAACTACCTCCACCTCGCCCAACAACTCGGCGCGGAGATCCTGGCCGAACACGAGGCGCTCGATGTGGCGCCCCTGGGCCCTGCCGACGGCAGCGCCGGTTATACGGTCACCTGTAAACCCTCCACGCGGCTGTTTGGCCGCCGCAAGACCCTGCGCGCGCGGGGAGTGGTATTTGCCGGCGGCGTGCTGGGCACCGTAGCGCTGTTGCTGAAGCTCAAAAAAACATCGCTGCCGCGCTTGTCCGACCGCGTGGGCCACGACATCCGGACCAACAACGAGAGCCTGATCATGGTCACCCAACTCGACGGCCAGGCCGACCTCTCGCAGGGCGTGGCCATCGGCTCGATCCTGCACACCGACCCCGACAGCCACCTCGAAGTGTGCCGCTACGGCCCCGGCTCGGGCGCCTGGAAGCCCGTATTATTGCCGTATGTGGAGGGTAAAAACCTGCCGCTGCGGCTGGCGCGCATCGCATGGGAAGTACTCCGACACCCCCTCGCCTGGTGGAAATACCTGTGGGTGAAAGACTGGGCCCGGAACACCGCCATCCTGCTGTTCATGCAAACGCTCGACAGCACCGTCACCTTCACCCGCAGCCGCCTGGGCGGTATGCGCACGGCCGTGGTGGGCAATGCCAAACCCACGGCCTTTATCCCCCGCGCCACCGAACTGGCCCGGCGGGCCGAGCGCCTGCTTGGCGGCAAGGCCACGGCATTCTTCCTCACGCCGCTGGCCGGCATTCCCGGCACGGCGCACATCCTGGGCGGAGCCGTCATGGGCGCTGCGCCGGAAGAGGGCGTTATCGACCGCGACAACCGCGTGTTCGGCTACGAAAACCTGCTGGTGTGCGACGGCGCCATGATCTCGGCCAACCCCGGCGTCAACCCCTCGCTGTCGATCACAGCCATCGCCGAGCGGGCGATGAGCCGGGTGGCGCCCGCTGCCGGCAAGGGGTAGGCGCGCTCGCAGGCGGTAATCGTTGTTTTTCCAACACTTTTCGGCGTATATTTGCCGGTTAAAACCTGCGTTATGCCCACCGTTGTAACGATACCGGAGATTCTCACGCTCGAAGAGCTGGCCATCCACTATGGTCCGGTCGAACTGCAAAAGCCGCTGAGCAAGGCGGAATTTGCCGCCCTGGCGGAGCGTTACCCCGATCTGGCAATGGAACGGGAGGCAAACGGAACTGTAACTGTTATGTCCCCTGAAAAAAAAGGCTCCGGCCGCCGTGAATCCAGGCTGTTTCTGCTGTTTGGCTCCTGGCTCCTGCAAACGAATCTTGGCGAGCTTTTCGGCCCCTCCACGGGCTTCGACCTGCCCGATGGCTCCAACAAATCGCCTGATGTGGCTTGGGTGAGCGATTCGAATATGGCCGTTGATCCGGCCAGCGAAGAGGAATATCTGCAAATCGTTCCTGATTTCGTGGCGGAAATCCGCTCCTCCTCGGACCACCTGAAACAACTCCAGCGCAAAATGACCGATACCTGGATCGCCAACGGCGTGCGCCTGGCCTGGCTGATCGATCCGTACGACGAAAAGGCGTATATCTACCGCCCCGGCCGGGAGGTCGAAGAAATTGCCGGTTTTACGGGCAAGTCGCTCTCCGGCGAAGATGTCCTGCCCGGTTTTGAACTGCCGCTGGAGGAGATGAAACGGGGGTAAATCGGTATCTTTTCCTCTCCCGCCGGTGAGTTGTTGGCGGGACGCCAACAACGGCAAAAAAACAAACGTTCGACCTCTCCGAGGTCGCGTAAATCTTCCTTTTAACCATTCTTCTACCAACGTTTGACCTCTCCGAGGTCTGTATAGGGGTTGATTTTGGGGGACAGGAGCCGTTTGCACCCATAATGACTATCCGGATATTGTGCCGCACAGCACCCCGTTCGGCGGTACGCAATCCGAACAGGGTGCGGCGATACGCCCGCCGTAGCGTGCGCACTGCCATATATACATTCAGTGGCGACACATAGACGCTTCGCGTTTATATATATGCCATATATGCTGCGCCTATATATGCGCTCGCAGATAAGCAATGCTTTTACGCGGATGGGTGCCACAGTATCGGCGTGACTTGGAGTCACGCCGATAGTGGAGCAATAGTATCGGCGTGACTTGGAGTCACGCCGATACTGGAGCAATACTCTGCCAAAGAGCCTGCCCCGAATCCTCGAGGGTAAAAGGGTAAAAGAACCAAAGGGTTATTTTGTCCTGGCCAGACGGAAACCCGTGTTGCCGTCGCGATAACCGGGTGCGTTGACGCTGCGAACCGCCGCCCGGCAGTACTGCGGGTTGTCGTGCCACGACCCGCCGCGAATGACACGGCCGGAGCCCGACGAAGGGCCGGTGGGATCGGTTTGACTGCCGGAGGAATAAGCGCCATACCAATCTGAACACCATTCCCACACGTTGCCGCTCATATCGTGCAGTCCGAAAGCATTGGCATCAAACTGCCCGACCGGCGCTGTGTACACATGCCCGTCGGTATATCCGTCAAAAATGGTCCAATCACTATAGCGCTTTTTTGCCGTTTCGTCGGCCACGTTGCCGCCCTGTTTTCCGGAAGGCGGGTCATCTCCCCAGCTGTATTTGGTGTGTTTGCCGCCGTTTCCGGCGGCGTATTCCCATTCGGCCTCGGTGGGCAGGCGGTAGTTTTGTTTCGTGAGGGCCGATACCCACGCACAGTATGCCCTGGCGCCGTACCAGGAGACGTAAATGACCGGGTAGTTTTCGTAGCCTTTCTCCACGGTAAATGCGCCGCCGGCGGTCCGCATTATCCGACATTTTTCGCCATCATAGGTACCGTCGAGATCAATCCACTCGTCCAGGTTTTTTCCGGCGCCGCTGTCGTTGTTCAGAAATGCTGCAAATTGGGCGTTGGTCACCTCGTATTTGCCCATCCAAAACTCCCCTATAGTGACCTCATGGGACGGTTTTTCATCCGATTCGCCGTCATTGCTGCCCATCATAAACGTGCCGCCGGGTAAACGCACCATGGGGGGCAGGTCGGGGATGGGGGCGCCGGGGGTGGGCGCCGTGGCGGCGGGGTCGGTGGCGGGCGGCGCCGACAGCCGGCTGAGGCGGATGTTGAGGGTGTCTGGTAGTTTATCGCGGTCTTTGATTTCAACCATGGGTATTTCGGCAACGTAGGGCCAAAATCTGACCTGGCCATTGGGCGCCGAAACCTGTATCGTGGCTTTGGGCGCATACCTGTCATCCCAGGGGAAGGCAAGCGCGTATCTGCCGTCCTTATCGGTTACTGAACTATCGCTGAAAATACCAATAGAGGTGGAACAAACACCGGAGACCTTTCCGCCTTCAACAGGCAGTCCGGTAGCAGCATCCAACACCTGGCCCACCAGTTGTAAACCCCTCAAAGCGCCAGGGGCCTGTGCCGGCAAATTGTTGTAAATCACGATCGCAGGCAGTCTTTTTACCCCGTCTATCCGGACGGTGGTATCATAAACCATTCCGTTTTTACTTGTGATTATGATGGTGACGTCGGGACGCGGGTAATCCTTCGGCAGCCGCAACGTGTACCGCCCCCGGCGGTCGGTGACCATGGGTAGTCCGTATTCAAGGGCTTCCACCCGCAGGCCGGCGAGCGGCGCCCCGGCGGCGTCGGTGACCAGGCCGGGCAGGGCGGCGGCGATGTCATAGGTTATTTTTGCGGTGTCGCGCTGCCCGCGGCACCAGAAGGCGGCCTGGCGCAGGTCGAGGTCGGTGCTGTCCAGTTCGAATGCCCGGGTAAAGCAGCGGCAGGCGGTATCGCGGGCGGGCGCGCCGGCGAGGGTATCGGCGGGGCTGCGCAGGTAGTTGCGGCCGCGGCGGTAGTAGTCGATGGCGGTGCGGCGGGCGGTAGCGCGGTGCAGCGAGTCGAGGTAGGCCAGTGTCTCGCCTTCCCAGGGGTATGGGTTATTTGCCGACAGCAAGCTGTCTGCCGCGTCCAGCTTACCGGCTGCCAGGGTATCCCGGATCAGGTATTCATATATCCGGATCTGATCTGCCCCAGTGTCGATGCAATAAGTGGCGCCTTTATACGCCACGCGGTCGCCGGCGCAGGGCTCCACCGGGGCGGGCCACCACAGCGCCCCGGCGCTCAGGCTGAGCCAGAGGAGCCCGGCGGCCAGGGCTTCGCGGGCGCGGGGTTTCCAGCCCAGGCCGGGCATGCCGGCGGGGTGCACCCATTTACGCCAGCGGCGGGGCACGATAAAGTCGAGCGGGCCGGGTTTTTCGAGGTATTGCACGGCGGTGAAGTCGGCTTCGACGCCGGCATTCAGTTTTTCCTCAATTTCTTTTTCGAGTTGGCGGCGGCGTTTGCGGTCGGCCGTGCTGCGCCATTCGTTGAGGGCGAGGTGCATCTGCCAGGCTTCGGCGGCCGAGGAGCCCTCGGGCGGCGGTTTTTGGCGCTGCAGGAAGTCGTGCAGGCGCCGGCGCAGTTGGCGCAGGTAAGCGCCTGCGTCGATGGTTTCGAGGTATTCGACGAGTTGGGCGCGCACTTCGCGGGGCATGCGGCCTTCCACGAACCAGGGCAGGCGGGCGAGCTGGAGGATGCCGGCGGCGCTCAGCGGGGGCGCTTCCCCGCCGGGGGTGGCGGCGATGCGCGGGTACCACCAGAGCGTGAGGTCCCAGTACAGATTGGGGTAAATGGCGCAGGCGGCGATCCAGCGCACGAAGGGCTCGGGGTAGTAGCGCTGCAGGGCGGGCACGAGGGGGCCGCGCAGTTCGAGGGGTTCGTGCACGGCATCGGTCACGCGCTCGCGCCAGCGGTCGAAGCGGGCTTCGCCGGGGTCGGCGTCGAGCTCGTCGATGAGGAAAGCCATGGCCTGCAGGCTGGCAGGCAGCAGGGCCGGGAAGAGTTCGGCGAGGGCGCGCTCGCGGCGGCCGAATTCGGCGGTGGGCTGGGGCGTGAGCAGGGCGCGTTCTTTCCAGCGGCCGAGCAGGGTCGTCCAGCGCGCGGGCAGGCCGGTGGTGGGGCTGAGCAGGCTAAAGCCGTCGGACAGCACCAGCAGGCGGTGGTAGGGGTAGCGGTGCTGCACGTCGGCCAGGCGCAGTCCGTGGGGGTGGGCTTCGTTGTAGCACACCTGGAGTTCGCCGTCGAAGAAAAAGCGCTCGGCGAGCACGTCGTTGGCGCGGAAGGCCTGGTAGAACGACTCGAACAGGCGGGCGCGGTGGTTGGCCTGGTGGCGGCGGTCGATGAGCAGCAGGTATTCGGGCGGGCGCGTGCGCTGGCGGAAGCGGAGGCTGGGCATGCCGGCGCGGGTGATGGTGGCGCGCACGGAAGCGGGCAGGTCGAGCAGCCACACATCCTCGGCGGCGCGGCGGCGCAGGCGGTTGAGGATGTGCTGGAAGGTGTCGCCGGGCTCGGGCTCGGGCCGGTCGTCGAACTCGATGTTCCACACGTATGGCGGCCGCGCGGGCAGGTCGGGGCCGGCTACGGGCTGCTTGCGCCGGCGCTCGAGCCACCCCAACAGCGCGGTCAGCAGGGCGGCCAGCAACACGATGGCCGCCGCGCGCAGCCAGGGCGCGTAGCGGGCCACAAAAGCCTGCCAGCCGCTGAGGGGCTCGATGCGCAGGTCGTCGAGCGGCGGCGGGGCGGGCCGGATTTTATCCGGGAAACGGGTGGACGGTGGACGGTCGACAGCCTGCCCCGAGACCTCGGGGGTGGATGGTGGAGCGAGGTAGAGCCGGAAAACGTAGCGGAGGGGGCCGGCGGCAGTATTCAGTGCCAGACAAAGCGAGTCGGCGCCGCTGGTGTCGCGGGCGGTATAGGTCAGGCAGCGGCTGCTATCAGAGGGGGTCGAGTAGACGCCGTGCGGCGTGGTTCCGGAGGCGGAGCTTCCGGCGCAGGGGCCGGTGCTGGTCCAGGCGCCGTATTTGGAGAGTTGGATGGTGTCGGGGCACAAGGCCGTGGGTTGTCCGGCGGGCGCGGGCACGTCCTGGTAGAGCACGGCGGGTGCGGCCTGGGGTTTATGCGTCGAGGCGTACCACCACCAGGCGGCGGCGGCGGCGGCCAGCAGGAGGGCCGGGGCGGCAGCGTGCCGGGTGTAGCGTTTCCAGACCGGTGGCGGCGGGGGGCGCATGCCTCCGCGGGTTTCGCCGGACGCATCCTCCGTCCGGTGTTTTTCCTCAATAGCGTGCCAGCACTGGTCGGCCAGGGCATAAAAGGCTTCCTGGTCGGCTTCGTTCTGGCAGAACAGGGGTGCGAGCAGAAACTTTAGTTTTTCGGGCGGGGTACCCGGGGGCAGTTTTTCAAAGAGCTCCTGTGCGCGCAGGAAGGCATCCACCCCGTAGCGGCGCTCGCGGCCGGGCGCGCGCTGCTGTTCCTGCTCCAGGGCGGAGAGGAGAGCGGCGGCGAGTTCGTGGAGACGAGCGGAAACCATGGAGATTTACGATTTTGGATTTACGATAATCGTTAGGAACGTGTCCGAAATCGCATCATTTTTTTGCAGGATACAGCATTTCCCGCAGCGTCTGCAGATCGTCCTGGGTTTTGGCCAGCACGGAGTACGACGACAGCAGCTGGCTGCGCGGGCCGTCTTCGAGGCGGCGGAGGGCATCGAGCAGGCGGCGTTCTTTTTCGCGGGCGTCGAGCGTTGCGGCGGGGTCCACGCCGGCGCCGAGGGCGGCAGCGGGAAAGTTCATCCGGCGCAGGAGCAGCGTCCAGTAGAGGAGTTCGGCGGTAGCGGGCGGTTTTTTCAGGGTGAATTGTTTATTGGCGCGGAGCAATTCGAAATGGTCGATGAGCGCGTCGAGGGCGGCGGGTTCGTAGCCGTCGGTTTTCGTTTGCAGGATGCGCAGCAGGTCCGCATGGCTGGGAAACGGAATATGGTAGTAGACCACGCGGCGCAGGAAAGCGTCGGGCAGGTTTTTTTCGGAGTTGGAGGTCATGATGATCACGGGCCGGTTGGCCGGGTCGGCGGCATAGGTTTTGTTGCCGGCTTCGGGGACCCGGAACTCCAGGTCGTCGAGGGCGGCCAGCACGTCGTTGGGCAGGTCGCGCGGGGCCTTGTCGATCTCGTCGATGAGCACCACGGCGCGGCGGTTTTCCCTGATGGCCTTTCCGAGGGCCTGGTAGTCGATGAACAGGCGCTCCACGGCATCGTCGGAGAGTTCTTCGTCGCGCGTTTGGGCGTACTGGAAGTGGGCCAGGGCGTCGTAGCGGTAGAAGAGGTCGCGGGCTATGGAGCTGGTTTGGGCGTTGAACACTTCAGTGTCGCCGAGGTCGAATTTCCAGGCGAGGTGTACGGCCAGTTGGGTTTTGCCCGTGCCGGGCTCGCCGGTGAGCAACAGCGGCTGGCCGAGAGCCAGGGCCACCTCCACGGCGGTGACGAGGCCCTCGGAGGGCAGGTAGAGGGCGGGGTCGTTGGTTTTGGGGTTGGGGTGAAGGGCGGGCAGGGTTCCGCGCCCTTCTTTCGGGTAAATGCCGAGGCTCATATCGCGTGCGTTATTTTCGTTTCAGATCGTATTTATAAATGGCTTCCAGGAGCATTTCAACCTGGTACATATCCAGCTTCCGGTTTTTTTCAAACACTTCAAGCACGGTTTTGTCGGGGATGGTTTGCAGCAGTGCCTCAATCATCTGGTTGATCTTGCCGGGGTTGGTTTCGCCCAGGCGGTCGAACCAGTCGACCAGGTCGTCGCGTTCGACGGGCAGCAGGGTTGGCAGCAGGGCGATGGCTTGTTCGATATTGACGAGGGCGGCGGCCTGCGTGGGGTGCAGGAGCGCCCGGGCTTTTTCTGCGACCGTCCATTGGCGGTGGTCGCCGGAGTCGGCGAGCGCCAGGGCCTGCTCCACATCGACGATGTCGAGCAGTGCATCCATGATCAGTTGTTTGGCCGGGGGCAGGGGCGTTTCCAGGTGCTGGCGGTTGACGTACACCACGAAAAAAAAGAGGAAGGTGGGCGTGTTTTCGTGCACTTCGCCGAAGGTTTGGATGATCCAGCGGAGGTATTCAGGCAGGAAATCGCGGTCTTTCCATTCGTTTTCCTGGAGTTTGAACACGGCGCTGACGGTGCTGTAGGGCAGCGCAGGCAGGCCGGTGTGTAAAAAATCGGTAAAGGCAGTATGGCTGGAGATGCCCGACTGGAAGGGTTCGCGTTCGCAAAAATAGCGGAAGAACGCTTCTTTGCTGCGCTCCAGATTGCGGCCGAGGGGCAGTTCGTGGATACTGACGCGCTCGGAGCCGGGGCGCCGGTCGATCCAAAGGCTTTCACCGGAGCCGCGGAGTTCTTCGTCGAGGTATTCGAAGATCAAGCGCTCGGCCAGCGAGGGCGGCATCTGGGTGGGGCAGGCGCTGACGAAGTAAAATTGAAAGTGCTTGCCGGGCAGGCGGTCGAATGCGGCCCAGAAGCGCTTGCGGGGCATGTGGCGGTTGCAGCCAACGATGTCGGCCACCGTCACCGGGTGGTTGAACTCGGGGTTGATAGCCGCCATCACATGGAAGAGCGCATCTTTGAAGGCATTGCTTCGGTCTTCCTCGGCGTTGGCACTGTTGGCGGCCGGGTATTTGTTTTGGATAAAAAGCTGGAGGTCGCCGCGCAAACGGTTTTCCAGGGCCTCCATGGAGTTGAAGTCGACGAACAGGCTTTGGTTTTCCTGTTCCAGCCTTTCGCGGATTTCCAGCACGCCGCGGTAACGCTCCATTTCGTCGAGCGAGCGGGGTGCGAAGCCGCTTTTGAAGTACACAAACGCCTTTTTGCCCAGGCGTTGGGTGCGTTGGTATTCTTCGAGCGTAAACACGCCCACTTTGGAATAAAAGAGAAACACGACAACGTCGGACCTGTCGAGCAGGGGATTGATGGCATCCTGCACGCGCTGGCCCTGGGAGCCCGATTCGAGGTCGGTATTCCACCGTACAGGTTCGAGGTAGAGGTGTGAAAAATGCTTGTTGATCTCCGACAGGAGCAGCGCCATCTTATCCCGTTCGGGAGCCAGCTCGCTGGACGAAGCGATGAAGATTTGGATCGTTTGGCGTATTCCGGGCATAAGAAGCGCAAACTGCGAAGTGGTATAGGGGCGGAAATATACGCTAAACCCGGTAAATTAAAATCCAATAGTACGTCAACCGGATGATTTCAAGGGTTTCGGCCTCCGCGGCTACCAGTTGGCGGATTTGAGCGTCCGGGGGGAAGTTTTTCAGCACCCGGTACGTCGATTTGTCGTCCAGTGTCCGGATCTGGTAGGTATTTCCGGCCGGGTCGGTTTCAGCGATGGGCGTGCTGCTGCCCGGCACGAAGGTATTGTCCATCAGCGCGACCACGCCGCCTTGTTTCACCCGCCGGTTCAGGGTGCGGATAAATTGCGGCAGGTCCTGCTGCGGGATATGGCTCCAGATAAACCCGCCGAACAAGCCGTCGTACTGGTGCGCATTTTGCGGGTAGAACAGGTCTTCGACGTGAAAGGCGACCGTTGCCGGCGCGCAGGTCTTGGTCCGGGCTATTTCGAGCACCGCTTCATTGATGTCGGTAGCCGTGATGCTGCGGGCCGTACGGGCCATTTTTTCGGTCCAGTAGCCCGTGCCGCAGGCGATTTCCAGAACGTCCATACCGGCAAAAGTGCGTTGCAGGATTTGTGCGGACTGTTGCAGATCGGTTTGCTGCCCGGGCTTGTCGTATACCTTGTCGTACGCTTTTGCCCTGTTGCGGTAGTAGGAAACCAGGTCGGTGTTCATATGGAGTGCAGCGCTATGGTTGACGGAATGACTCAAATGTAAGCTGTTTCGGCCGGGTAACGCATGCCGGCGCCGGGGTCTCGCAAGACATTTTTACATTTCATTGAAAGCCAAGCCATACGAATGTTGCTGGCGAGGACGCCAGCAATGGCGGTTGTGTTTGGTTTTCAATGAAATGCTTTCTACCAACGTTGGGCCGCTCTACCGCCGAGCCTCGGCGGTATCAGAGGCGGTTGGGACAGGATTTTTTCCTCCGTAGAGTACTTGGGACAGGATGAACAGGATTTCGCAGGATGAACAGGATTTTGCCTCTTTTACCGCCGAGCGTGTGCTGTGCATATTGCCGGCCGCGAGTCGACCCCACCCCCCCCCTCCCCAACTGGGAGGGGAGCCGTAGAGTGGGCGTAGAGTACGCTACGACCCATTCTACGGAGGAAGTCGCGGTGTAATCTACGGCTCCCCTCCCAGTTGGAGAGGGGCGGGAGTGGGGCCGGCTCGCGAGCGGCTTATGCGCAGCCGAGGCTCGGCGGTACCGAAGCCAAAGGGAATAACCGGCAGCGCGTGAAAGTCTTACATTAGCTGGCGAGGCTGCATTCCTCAAATCCCCGTATCTTTATCCCCTCCCCCGCCCTTCACATTCGCTCGAACTACTTAGCCTATGCGCCGTTTTTACCTGCTCGTCCTGGCCGCTTATATTTTTCCAAACCCAGCCCCGCTCGCTGCGCAATGCCCTATCACAGTAGACGCCGGAGAGGATATTTACCTGTGCGCGCCGCCTACCCCTACGCAGCTCAACGGCAATATCGACGGCGATTACCTCAACTTCTTCTGGACGCCCACTACCGGTATGACGGGCGCCAATACGCTCACACCGACGGTAACGGTTACACAAAACGCTACCTACGTGCTTACGGCCCGCTCGGTCGACCTGAACAACAACCTGATCCAGAACGGCGATTTTGAAAGCGGAAACTCAGGCTTCACGAGCGACTACCTCGAAAGTCCCGGCAACCTGGTGCCGGAGGGCGTGTACGAAGTACTGTCCAACCCGCAAGCCTCCCACCCCAGCTTCGCCCCCTGCCCCGACCATACCTCCGGCTCCGGCAACATGATGGCTGTCAACGGCTCGGGCACGCCCAACCAGAACGTGTGGTGCCAGACGGTGCCAGTCGATCCCAATATCAACTACGCTTTTTCAGCCTGGGTGGCCACGCTGGTGAGTGCATCGCCGGCGTTGCTCCAGTTCTCCATCAACGGCGCCACCATCGGCCCGGTGTTCAGCGCGCCCGGCGCCACCTGCAACTGGGTCAATTTCTACACCACCTGGAACAGCGGCAGCAACTCCTCGGCCACCATCTGCGTCGTCAACCAAAATACTACGCTCGGCGGCAACGATTTTGCCCTCGACGATATCGTGTTTTCCCCGATTTGCACCGTCAGCGATACGGTCAAGGTGTTTGTTGTAAATATTGCGGCGGTGGCGGCTCCTTCCACGGTCTTTATCCCCTGCGAAGGCGCCAACATCACGCTCAACGGCACGGGCTCCAGCACGGGCCCGAACATCGGCTACCAGTGGGAAACGAGCAACGGCAACATTGTATCCGGAGTAAACACCCTGAACCCCGTAGTCAATGCTCCCGGCATCTATACCCTCACCGTCACCTTTGCCAACGGCCAGGCGGAATGCACCAAAACGGCTTCGGTGAACGTCTTGCTGAACCCTAATCAAATTACCGCCACCATCGCGCCGCCACCGCCGATCGGCTGCGGCTCCACGACGTCCATCCTGCACGGCAGCTCCAACCAGGCGGCTTTTTCCACCTTTCAGTGGACGGCCGGTGCTGGCGGCAATATCGTATCCAACCCCAATACCTCCACCATAACGGTCGATCAGCCGGGCGACTACACCCTCCTGGTCACCAACACGTTAACCGGTTGCACCGCCGAAGCCACCGCCACCGTACTGGCCGCCACAACGCCGCCCACGGCCATTGCCGCCACGACGGATACGATCACCTGCGTACAAACGCTGGCGACTCTTTCCGGGGCCGGCTCCAGTACCGGAAATAACATCAACTACGCCTGGAATACCCTGGCAGGCGGCTCGTTGACGGGCGGCCAAAATACCATCAACGCTACGGTGAACGGCGGCGGCGCCTACGCACTCGTCGTTACCAACACCGCCAATGGCTGCACTGCCGCCGATACCGTGGCGGTCGTTTCAAATACCGCGGCGCCCACCGTCAGCATCGGCGCGCCCGGTGTGCTGGACTGCGATACCGATACGCTGACCCTTGCAGGCGCCATCCAGCCCGGCGCCATCCCTCCGGTGTGGACGGCCGGCGGCGGCGGTGTTATCGCCAGCGGCCAAAACACCCTGACCCCTTCCATTACTGCGGCAGGGTGGTATGCGCTTTCCGCCACTAATCCGGCCAACGGCTGCGCGGCCGCAGATACAGTAACCGTGCTCGCCGATACCCTGCCGCCAATCGCCACAGTGCTCCCGGCCGATACCATTACCTGCCAGCAACCCAGCATCAGCCTTTCGGGCGCCGGCTCGTCCGCGGGCGCCGGTATCAGCTATGCCTGGACGGCATCGCCCGGCGGGAATATCGTGTCCGGAGCCCAAACGCTGAACCCCCTGGTCAATGCGGCCGGAACATATACGCTCCTGGTAACCAATACGCTCAACGCTTGCACTGCGGTCAACAGCGTGCCGGTAGCGGCCGACACCAATGCCATCGTAGCCATCGCCAACGCGCCGGATACCCTCACCTGCGCCGACACCCTGGTCACCCTGAACGCCAACGGGTCCAGTGCCATAGCAGGGCTCCTCTATGCGTGGACGACAACCAATGGCCTCATCGCCGGAAATGCCAATACGCCAAATCCCACAGCGGGCGCGCCCGGCGCCTATGTGCTGTTGCTCTCCAACCCGGCCAACGGCTGTACCGCCACGGATGAAGCCATTGTGGTACAAAACACGACCCCTCCCGCACCAGGCATAGCCACGCCGGACACCCTCACCTGCACGCTGCCGACGCAGGTATTACAGGGACAAAACAGCCCGCCGGGCGGCTATTTCAGCTATGCCTGGGTAGCTACCAACGGCGGCAACATCCTCTCCGGCCAAAATACCCTCAGCCCGCTCATCAATGCTGCCGGCACGTACACCCTTACTTCGACCAACCTGACCAACGGCTGTACGGCGCAAACCAGCACCGCCGTTGCCATCGAGGCCGGCACACCGGTGGCCGTGGCGGCCGTGGCCGGCCCGCTGAGCTGTGCCTTTCCCACCCGGACGCTGAATACCGCCGGGTCTTCGACCGGTCCTAATTTTGCATTCGCCTGGACGACCTCCGGCGCCGGCAATTTCGTTTCCGGACAAAACAGTGCGGCGCCGGTGGTGAACGCTCCGGCGACCTACCAGCTCACCCTGACCAACCTGGCAAACGGCTGCACGTCCGCAGCATCCATCACCGTTGGGGAAGATATGGCTGCTCCGCCTGCAGATGCCGGCCCCGGCGGCCACCTGACCTGCCTGAACACGGTATTCAGTCTTTCGGCAAACAACGGCCAGCCAGCCAACGGCCTGGAGTTTTTCTGGCAAACGGCCAACGGCGCCATCACCGGAAATCCGGACAGCGCCACGGTGAGCGCTACACAGGCCGGCGCCTACCTGCTCACCGTTACCAACCCGCAAAACGGTTGCACCGCAACCGATACGACCCTCGTTACCGCCAGCCAGACGCCACCCTCGGCGAGCATCATCCCGCCGGTGCTGCTCACCTGCGTACAAACCACGGCTACCCTGAACGCTTCCGGTGGCAGCCCTGGCTTTGCATATCAATGGAGCAGCCCGGGCGGGCAATTTGTATCCGGCCAGAACAGCGCCACCGCTGTCGTGAATGCCCCGGGCCTGTACGAGCTCCTGCTGACCGACACAAGCAACGGTTGCACCAGCATGTTTTCAACCACTGTTGCCCAGGACACCGCACTACCGCAAGCCGCCGTTGCGCCCGCCCCCACCCTCACCTGCGCCCTGCCCCAGGCGACCCTGCAGGGCACGACGCCGGCCGGGGCCGGCTTTGTGGTGGTGTGGACGCCTTCGGCGGGCGGCAATATCGTGTCGGGCGCCGCCACTCCCACCCCAACCGTGGATGCGCCCGGCGACTACCTCTTGCTGGTGACCAATAGCGCTACCGGCTGCACCAACGCCGCATCGGTGAGTGTGTTGCAGGATATCGTTGCGCCTTCGGCAAATGCGGGTCCGGACGACACGCTCAGCTGCCTGGTCAACAACCTGAGCCTGAACGCCAGCGCCAGCGCCAACGGCCCGCTGGCCTATGCCTGGACGGCTTCGGGCGGCGGCAACCTGCTGAGCGGCGCCAATACCCTTTCGCCGGCCGTCAACGCAGCCGGGCAATATACCCTGCTGGCCACCAACCTGGCCAATGGCTGCACCGCCACCGATGCCCTGGCGATCTTCAACGACGCCACCGCCCCGGTGGCTACCGCTGCTACGCCGGGCGCCCTGACTTGTGCGGTATTGCAACTGACGCTTCAGGGGAACGGCAGCGTCGGCGCCAATTACAGCCACAGCTGGACGGCTTCCGGAGGCGGCGCCATCGTGTCGGGCGCCAATACGCTCAGCCCCGTCGTGAATGCGCCCGGGCTGTACACCCTGACCGTCACCAACCTGAGCAACGGCTGCACGGCCACGGCGCAAAGCGCCGTCAACCAAAATACAGCGCCCCCAGCCGCCAGCATCGCGTCGCCGGCTGTGCTCACTTGCGCCGTGCAATCGATGTCGTTGTCCGGCGCACCTACCGGCGCCAACTACGCCTATTTCTGGGAAAGCTCCGGCGGTTTTATCGTTTCGGGCGGCATCACGCCCACTCCGGTAATCAACAGGGCGGGCGCCTATACGCTCACCGTAACGGACCAGATCAACGGTTGCTCGGCAACGGCGTCCGTACAGGTGGTGTCGAATACCGCCGCGCCGGTGGCATCCGTCGATATCCCGCCGGTACTGACCTGTGCGCGGCAACAGGTGTCGTTAAATGCCACGGTAGCGCAGTTGCCCGCCGGCGCGTTTTCCGTATCGTGGACAACGGCCAACGGAAACCTGCTATCCGGCCAAAATACGCTGAGCCCCGCGGCAGACGCTCCCGGCACGTACACGCTGACGGTTCAAAACCTGCAAAACGGCTGCACTGCTGCGCTTACGGCCAGTGTTTCGCAAGACACGGCGCCACCGGTTGCCAACGCCGGCGCCGCTCCGGTCCTCACCTGCGTTGCCGTGCAGGTAACGCTGGACGGGTCGGGGTCCAGCGGCCAGGGCATGCTGGCGTATAGCTGGTCGGGCGGTTCAATTGCCGGCGGCGCCAATACCGCCAACCCGCTGGTACAAGCCCCCGGCGCCTACACCCTGACGGTGACCGATGCCGCCAACGGTTGTACCGCCGCCGCCGCCGTTACGGTGCAGCAAAACACCGCACCGCCGCTTGCCGGCATTTTGCCGCCGCCTGCGCATACCTGCGCGCGCGATACGGTGACCCTGGACGCTTCGGCCTCCGATAGCGGACCGGGCTATTCGGTAGCCTGGAGTACGGCCAACGGGCATTTTATTTCCGGGCAAAACACCCTCCTGCCCGCGGTAAATGCCGGCGGCACGTACACACTGACCATCGTAAACCAGCAAAACGGCTGCAGCGCCACCGCCACGGCGACGGTGGCGGAAGACCTGCAGGCGCCCGGCGCCGATGCAGGGCCGCCGGCTGAACTGCACTGTATGCAGCCGCAAGCCACCCTGAACGGGAGCAGCCCAACAGGAGGCGCACTGGCTTATACCTGGGCCGCCGGCCCGGGCGCAAATATCCTCAGCGGCGCCAACAGCCCCAACCCGGTGGTGGACCTGCCGGGCACATACCGGCTGACCGTGACCGACCAGGACAACGGCTGCACCGCCACCGATGCCGTGCTGGTGACGGAAGTACCGCTGCCCGCATTCACACCCGGGTTGGTGCAGCCCGACTGCCACCGGCCCAGGGGCAGCCTTTCCTTTGGCGCCATTGGCGGCGGCGTGCCGCCGTTCCGGTATTCCATCGATGGCGGGCAAGCCTTTCAAAACACCCCTGATTTCAGCAACCTGGCGCCCGGCGCCTACGACTTGGTGGTAAGCGATGCCTACGGTTGTACGTCGGCCGCGGCGGTCGATATCTATCCGCCGTTTTTTCCAACGGTAGAGCTGTTTGTGGCGGACATTCTCGACCTGGGCGATTCCATTTTGCTGACGCCGGTATTGGATATTCCGTACAGCCAGGTGGCCGAATGGCAATGGAGCCCGGCCGATGGGCTTTCCTGCACCGACTGTCCAAACCCCTGGGCCCGGCCGATGCGGCCGACGACGTACCGGCTTCAAATCACCGATGGAAACGGGTGCACTGCCGAAGACGACGTGCTGGTGCGGGTGAACCGGCGGCGCCAATTGTATGCACCCAATATCATTTCGCCAAATGATGACGGCGAAAACGACCGGTTTTTGATTTATGGGCGTGGGGTGACGGAAATAGAGGTCCTGCGGATATTCGACCGGTGGGGCAACCAGCTGTTCCTGAAGGAGCATTTCCAGCCCAACGACCCTTCGAAGGGTTGGGATGGCCGGTTTCGGGGCGACCCTATGAATCCGGGCGTGTACGTATGGCAAGCGGTAATCCGGTTTGTCGATGGCGCTGCGGAAGTATATTCGGGTGACGTCACCATTTACCGCTGAGGCCTAGCGCGCATTCATCTGACAAAATTCGTCGAGGTGGCGCAGGAAAATGTCCATTTTCGCGACGGACACGTCTACCCGGTGGCCGGGCGGGTGCAGGTGTATGACGCCGTTGCGGCCGGTGCGTTCAAAGCGCTCGACAAAGGCCATATTGACGAGGTAGCTGTGATGCGTGCGGCAAAACAGCAGCGCCGGCAGCTCGGCTTCGTGCTCTCCGAGGTTTCGGGAAGAGGTTATTTTTTCGATTTTATTTTTTCGCCAGGTAAAAATATCCGTAAAGCTGCCACCGGCTTTGCAATAGGCCACCTCGCCGGCCCGGAGCAGCAGGCTGCCCTTTCGGCTGTCCTGCACCACCAGAGTTTGGCGCTGGGCCTGATAGAGCAGGGCATTGCCTTGCGTACGGATTTTATCTTCCGCCACCTGCACAGCCGCCTTCAATTCCGCCACGGTGTAGGGTTTGAGGAGATATGCCCAGGGCTGGAACTGGTTGATGGCATGAATGGCGAATTGCGGGTAGGCCGTCGTAAAAATAATGCCGAATGCGCTGGGGTCCACCTGTTTGAGAAAATCGAACCCCGTGCCGAGCGGCGGCATTTCAATATCCAGGAACACCAGGTCGGGTTGAAGTGCGGCAGCGGCTTCCACGGCGGCGTGTACCGAAAGCGCGGTACCAACGATATGGACCTGCGGGCAATACTGACCCAGCATGCCCTGCAGGGTATTGATGGCGCCGATCTCGTCATCGACGAGCAGCGTCGTTATTTTGCCGGCGTTGGCCGGTGTGCCTTGGATTTCCATATACTGTCCGGGAAATAGGTGAAGGTGATGCGCGTTCCGTGGAGCCGGCTATCGAGGTCAGACAAGTCTTCCATATTCAAGCGCAGGTCGATGCCATACAACCGGTTGAGCATGAGCACTTTTTTCTGGAGCAGTTCGAGGCCCTTGGAGTTCCGGTCGATGCCGTCAAGTTGTTTTTGTTGTTGGGTTGCCTTCATGCCGATGCCGTTGTCTTCTAACACACAATGCAGCCGGCCGGACCGGAGGAAGAACTCCAGGCGCAAAATGGATTCGCCATCGGGGGCCAAACCGTGAATGGTGGCATTTTCCAGAATAGGTTGCAGCAGCATGCTGGGAATCAGCGTGCCCGGCGGTATGTTCTCCAGGCCCACTAATTCGTATCGAAACTTATTTCCGAACCGGAGCTGCACCAGTTTCATATATTCGTTCACATAGGCGATTTCCGCATCGAAGGGGATAAACGTATTTTCGGAAAAGTCCATCGTCCGCCGCAGCAGCCGGACAAACAGGGCGATATATTCACTGGTTTTTTCCGGATTGGGCGGGTGCAGAAATTGCTGAATGGCATTCACCGTGTTGCCGATAAAGTGCGGATTCATTTGGGATTGCAGGGCCTGCAACTGGAGGGCAGAAGCGGCTGCGTTGATCTCGCGGTAAGCCATACGGGCCCTGTAGATTCGCCATACGGCAAACGTGATCAGCCCCCACACCGCCAGGTATAGCCAGACCGTTTCATACCAGTACGGCCGGACAAGCAGCCACAATTGATCGGGATGCCGGCTCCGGACGCCCGAAGGGTGCACCGCCGTTACGCGCAGGTGGTAGCGGCCTGGCGGCACATGTACGCCGAAGCTAAAGGCGCCGGAGCTGGTCATGGTCGTATCGCCTCCGGGTTTTAGACCGCTGAAAAGCGCCTCGAACAAATTACCCGGCGTCCACCAATAAACGGGCAGCAGGTGTTCGGTTTGCACCAGTTCGAACCGGAAGTTTCCGCGGGCGCGGTAATCCAGGCCGGTCAGGTTCAGTTCGAGCATGGTTGCCGCCGGGGGGAGTTTGATTTCGGCGGGAATGCCAGCGCTATCGAGGAGGTGGAACGATACCATTTGTTTGTTCAGTTCGTACCGGAGCTCCATGATGTACGTTTTAAAATTGCCGGTTTCTTCGGGCTGGCGCAAAACCACCCGGGACAATCCGGACACGGTGCCCGCCCAAAGAGTATCCTGGTGCACCAAAACGGCGTTGACGTCATCGTCGGCCAATCCGTTCAGCGCGTTGTAATGAACCACCTGAAACGCCTTATCGATGCCGTAAATTCCGCGGTTGGTGGCCAGCCAGATGCGGCCGCCGGGCTCGACGAAAAGCGACTGGATATTATCAATTGGGCTGGCCAGGCGCCGGTTGAGGGATTCCACTTTTTTTACTTTGCCCTGCGTTACCGTTGCGCTCAGCAGGCCGTCTTTCGCTGTGACTACCCACAATTGGTCGCCACCGGCGGAATGAATGGCCATGATCCGGTTTTTCAACTCCGGGAACCGGTCGCCCCAATTGATCTGAAAACTATCCCGTTCCGAATAAATGCCGTCTATTCCACCTGCCCAGATATTCTCGTCCGCATCGGCTCCAACTGCCGTAAAACGTTGTTGAATGAGCACGCGGTTTTCGGCAGTTTCTTTATGCAAATAAGACAAGGTCGTGGCAGCTGCGATCCAAAGGCGTTTTTGTTGCATAAAAATGGACTTCAAGCTGCCTTTAACAGGGATTTCATGAAGGGTCCTGCGTTGGCTATCGTACCGGAAAAGACCTTCGTCGGAAGCAGTCCACAGCATATTACCGGTATCGGGGATCATTTGCCGGATCAGGTTATAGCCATCGACCGAGCCTACAGAAAGGGTTTTTAATTTGCCGGCGGTCAGGATATTGATGTTGCCGGCATCATCGCCCACAAAGAGGTTGCCGGCAGAGTCCCGCGCCAACGAGCGGATGTTCAGCGAAGGGAAACCGAAGGCTTGTTGAAAAATGGTGGGGGCGTGTTGTTGCAAGGCGTATATCCCCTCGTTGACGGTGCAAAACCAAAGGTTGTTCTGGGCGTCTTCGAACACGCGGTTTACCTTTTTTCCGGTCAAAAACGGCGAAAGGCGGCTGAGTGCGCCGCTGTAATTATCGAACAACACCGCGCCTTGCGCCGGCGAGCAGACCCAGAAGCGGTTCAGGTGATCGGTATAGACCTGGCCGGTCGGTTGCTTGAGCTCGTCCAGTTTGCGAATATGGCCGTTGTTCCATTCGAAGAGCACCAGGGCGCCTGGGAAAGCATACAAGATCCGGTTGCCGGATACTCCGATGGACGGGTGCCCGGCGGCCGGCGGCATCTGGTAGAGCAAATCGATGTCGCCGTCCGGGGTAAAACGCATGATGGAATGCGTGCCCAGGATGAGAAAGGCATCCCCTACCTGCTGAAAGCGCGCCACTTCGGCCGGGAAATTGAAGGGGGCCACCTTGTTGCCGGAAACAAAATAGGTTTTTTTGGAAGCCTCCGTGAACCAAATGCCCTTGGCCGGCTCTTCGGAGAGGCTGTAGGTACCTGTGGTAAAATCGATATCCGCCAGCAGGGCGTCATCCTTCTCCGTGATGATCCGGCCATGGAGCATATAGCAGGGTTTTTTGCGGAAGCAGAACAGCCACAAGCGGCCCTGGCTGTCCTCCTGTATATTGAGCACTTCCGGGTCCGGCAAGCCATCGCGTACGCCATACACGCGAAACCGCAAACCGTCGAAACACGCCAGGCCCTTGTCCGTGCCGAACCACAGGAGGCCCCGGCGGTCTTGCAAGCCGCAGTGCACGAAGTTGCCCGGAAGCCCGTCGCGAACCGAATAGTGCAGGTAGGCCGGCGTTTGCGCCGCCATCTGGTAAAAACCCGACAAGCAAAAGATCAGGCAGAAGACCCGCATAAGCGTTGTTTTTCTGGAAAAGATACTGCATGTATCCCAATTCCGGCGCGTCATTTGATAATCTTGTCGTTTGGCGGTATAAAAGCATGTTGGGGATTTTCCCGCCGGGCCCAAAACGGTTCTTTTTTCGTCAGTTTTTACGTTTTTTCAGTCACATAGTCCCCGCTATGCTCCTTCAAAAACGTAAAAACTGACGAAAAAAGCCCTTGTTTTTAGCTCCGGCAGAAAATTCCCAACATGCTTTAAGTCTGCAAAGTACCCTGATAAACCGGGGCGCCTTGCACGGTTATTTACCCAAACGACACAGTTATCGGTTTCACCTTGACAGTACAGCGAATCTTCGCGTGTTTTGTCCCCGGAAGTCAGGATACACAGTCCCCGGTTCGCGCGATTTCTTAACAACACCGTCAGAATTACCGCAGCAAATCCTAAACAAGTAAGCATTGAACGCCGGGGCCTTGTTAACATCCTGAACCATAAATCGCGGAAAACCACCCACTTCAATCGACCACTTGACCCCAATTTATAGAAAGGTCGTTCCGGGATCATCCTCGCCGGGGCGATTTTTTTTTGTCATTCCTGTTGGTCCGGCTGGGCCTCTTCCTATCCGGATACGGGGAATCGATGGCTTTTTCAGTACCTTTCCGCCGGACAAAAACCTTTTTCATGGCAACACCTTCCGGCACCGGGATCATTATTGGCCGTTTTCAGGTCTTCGAGCTGAACCCTGTGCATGAAAACCTGTTCGAATCGGTACGGCAAAAGCACCAGCAGATCATTTTTTTTCTGGGCTCCAATCCTGCCCCCAGCGACCGCAATCCGCTGGAATGGGAATTTCGCGGGCAAATGTTTTATGAAACCTACGGCGATAATATCCCGGTTTATGAAATGCCGGACCTGCCCGGACGACCGGATCTGGAGCCAGGAAATCGACCGCCGGATCATTGCCCTGCGGCTGGAAGGGCCGGCGACGCTGTACGGCAGCCAGGAGGAATTTGTGGACCGGTATTCGGGCCGGTTTCCGGCGGTAGCCCTGGATGCTTCGGAAGCGGATTTTACGGAAGAAATGATCCCGGCAGACGCTGCCAGCCCTCGTGATTTCAGGGCGGGCGTCCTGTACGCCACGTTTCGCCGCTACCCGACGGTATACCCGACGGTGGACATCGCGGTATTTCGCACCGGGTACCGCGAAATTCTGCTGGCCCGCAAGGAAAATGAAACCAAATACCGGCTTCCAGGCGGTTTCACCGATCCTTCCGACGACAGCTTTGAAATGGCGGCGCTCCGCGAACTTGGCGAGGAGTGCGGCAACATCGATGTTGCCGAACTCACGTACCTGGGCTCCTGCCGCATCGACGACTGGCGCTACCACGGTTCCAGCGACACGATTATGACCCACCTGTATGCCTGTATATTGGTGGACGGCGAACCGGTGGCCAGCGACGATGTAGCGGAGCTGCGCTGGTTTGAAATGGAAAAACTGAACGCCGGGCATTTTGTGCCGGAGCACCAGCCGTTGTTCGAAATGCTGGAAGAGTTTTGGCAGGAGGAGCGCTGATCTCAGGATTTCCAGCGCTCCAGCTTCGGAATTTCCCGCGTGAACCACCCCGCCAAAAAGCCCGGAAAACCCATTTCCCGCAGCTTGCCTTTGACCAGTTCCTGCATTTGGCCGACCGTGTAGTCAGGCAGGGTGAACACGCCGTTTGGGTAACATTTGCTGCAATACATCAGCGATTGAGAGCCGTCGGCATTGGTGCCGCCGCCTTCGGAGTCGCGTTTGAGCGGCATGCCACAACTCTGGCATTTTTGTATGTTTTTTCCATATGGACGGTAGATGTTTACCCGATTTCGACCGGGGGAGCTTCGCTGGGTTCGGGCTGGTTTTCAGGGATTTCCTCCACGATATCCAGCTCTACCCGCAGGTTGTCGATGATAAACTCCTGCCGTTCGGGGGTGTTTTTACCCATATAGTAGTCGAGCACGTGGTCGAGGTTGGTCTCTTCGGGCAGGATGACCGGTTCGAGGCGCATGTCGGTGCTGATAAAGGCGGCGAATTCGTTGGGCGATATCTCCCCTAGCCCTTTAAAGCGGGTGATTTCGGGTTTGCCGCGCAGTTTTTGGATGGCCTGTTGTTTTTCGGCTTCGGAGTAGCAGTAAAAGGTATGTTGCTTGTCGCGCACGCGGAACAGGGGGGTGTCGAGGATATACAGGTGGCCGTTGCGCACCAGATCGGGGAAAAACTGGAGGAAAAACGTGAGCAACAGCAGGCGGATGTGCATGCCGTCGACGTCGGCGTCGGTGGCGATAACCACGCGGTTGTAGCGCAGGTCGTCGAGCGAATCTTCGATGTTGAGCGCGTGCTGGAGCAGGTTGAACTCCTCGTTTTGGTAAACGATTTTTTTGGTCAGGCCGTAGCAGTTGAGCGGTTTGCCGCGCAGGCTGAACACCGCCTGGCTGTTCACGTCGCGGGCCTTGGTCAGCGAGCCGCTGGCAGAGTCGCCCTCGGTGATAAAGATGGTGCTGGCCAGCCGGGCTTCTTCGGTTGCTTTTTCGTTGAGGTGGAAGCGGCAGTCGCGCAGTTTTTTATTGTGGATATTGGCTGCTTTAGCGCGCTGGTTGGCCAGTTTTTTCACATCGGCGATTTCCTTGCGCTCGCGTTCGGACTGCTGGATGCGTTTGACCATTTCCCGGGCTGCCTCGGGGTTTTTATGGAGGAAATCATCGAGCGCTTTGCTGAGAAAATCGGCCATCCAGGTGCGGATATTCTGGCCGTCGGGGGCGATCTTGTCGGAGCCCAGGCGGGTTTTGGTCTGGGATTCGAACACGGGTTCTTCCACGCGCACGCTGACAGCGGCGATGATGCTTTCGCGAATGTCCTTGGCGTCGAAATTTTTTTTGAAATGGTCGCGCACCACTTTCACCAGGGCTTCGCGGAAGGCATTGAGGTGGGTGCCGCCCTGGGTGGTGTTCTGGCCGTTCACGAAGGAATAGTATTGCTCGCCGTAATGGTCGCCGTGGGTAAGGGCGATTTCGACGTCTTCCCCGGTCAGGTGAATGATCGGGTAACGGATATTTTCGGCATTGGTTTTTTTGCCGAGCAGGTCGAGCAGGCCGTTTTTGGAGTAAAAGGTTTTGCCGTTGAAATTGATGCGCAGGCCGGCGTTGAGGTAGGCGTAGTTCCAGAGTTGTTGGTCGACGTATTCGAATACCCAGCGGAAATGCCGGAACATGCCGTTGTCGGGTTTGAAGTGGATGAGCGTGCCGTTTTCCTCGGTGGTGGCGTCCAGTTTGCTCTCTTTTTTGAGGATGCCGAACTGGAATTCGGCGGTTTTGGCTTTGCCCTCCCGTACTGCGGTCACCCGGAAATACTCGGACAAGGCATTAACGGCCTTGGTGCCCACACCGTTGAGGCCGACGGATTTTTTAAACGCTTTCGAGTCGTATTTGGCGCCGGTGTTGATTTTACTGACCACATCCACCACTTTTCCGAGCGGGATACCGCGGCCATAGTCGCGCACGGTAACGCCGTGTTCGTTGATGGTCACGTCGATTTGTTTGCCATAGCCCATGGCATATTCGTCGATGGAATTGTCGATGACTTCTTTGATGAGTACATAAATACCGTCTTCCGGGCTGCTGCCGTCGCCGAGTTTACCGATGTACATACCCGGGCGGAGGCGGATATGCTCGCGCCAATCGAGCGATTTGATTTCGTCTTCGGTATAACGAACTTCCTGCATGGGCTTGTCGCTCTTCTTTTTAGGTGATTCCCGGTCGGCCGGTTTGCGGCTGGCGGCGTTTTTTTTCGATTTTGGTATGTGGTGATTCGCGCCCAAAGTAATGCAGTTTTAGCCGTAAGACAAAAAGGTGTTGCAAGCGATGGGCAAATTTAAAACATTTATTGTCAAAAAAACAATTTGTGTTTTAAATAATCGCTTGAACCCCGGGCGGCTTTGGCCTGTCAGCGACATTAACTGTCCGGAAAGGTTATTCGAACGCTTTTTTGAGTGGGAAATGGGTATCCAGCGGCGGTCCGTCAGATCGTCGGTGCTGTTTGATCCTGCCCAATCCCAATTCGCCTGTCCAATCACGCCGTCTCGCCCGCGAACGATGCCCCCAGGTACTCCCGGTTCATCCGGGCGATGTTGCTCACTGAAATTTCCTTCGGGCATTCGGCCTCGCAGGCCGTCACGTTGGAGCATTTGCCGAAGCCTTCCTTGTCCATTTGTGCGATCATGGCCAGCACGCGGCGGCGGCGCTCCACTTCGCCTTGCGGCAGCAGGGCCAGGTGGCTCACCTTGGCGGAGGTGAAGAGCATGGCCGACGCGTTGGGGCAGGCGGCCACGCAGGCGCCGCAGCCGATGCAGGCGGCGGCGTCGAACGCGCGCGAGGCCTGGTCTTTTTCGATCGGGATGGCGTTGGCGTCCTGGGCCTGGCCGGTGTTGACGCTGATATATCCGCCGGCCTGGATGATCCGGTCGAACGCCGAGCGGTCCACCACCAGGTCGCGAATGACCGGGAAGGCCTTTGCGCGAAACGGCTCGATGACGATGGTGTCGCCGTCGTTGTAGTGGCGCATATGCAGCTGGCAGGTGGTGGTGCCTTTCATGGGGCCGTGCGGGCGCCCGTCGATGACCAGCGAGCAGGTGCCGCAGATGCCTTCGCGGCAGTCGTGTTCAAAAGCGATGGGCTCCTCGCGTTGGGCGATCAATTGTTCGTTGAGCACGTCCAGCATTTCGAGGAAGGACATGTGCTCGTTTACGTTATCCAATTTGTAGGTGACAAATTCGCCTTTGTATTTGCCGCCCTGGCGCCAGATTTTGAGCGTCAGATTCATATTGTTGATTTGTTGATTTGTTGATTTGTTGATTTGTTGATGGGGCAGTTATTTATAGCTTCTCTGGGTCACCTGAATCTCCTCGTACTCCAGCGTTTCCTTGTGCAATTCGGGCCGGGCGTCGTCGCCGCGCCATTCCCAGGCGGCCACGTACATAAAGTCTTTATCGTCGCGCAGGGCTTCGCCGTCGCCGGTCTGGTATTCTTCGCGGAAGTGCCCGCCGCAGCTTTCGTTGCGGTGGAGGGCGTCTTCGCACATGAGCTGGCCGAGTTCGAGGAAGTCGGCCACGCGCCAGGCTTTTTCCAGTTCGGGGTTGTACTCGTCGCGGCGGCCGGGCACGAACACGTCGTTCCAAAATTCGTGGCGCAGGTCGCGGATTTCGCCGATGGCTTGTTTGAGGCCGGCGGCGTTGCGGGCCATGCCGCATTTGTCCCACATGATCTTGCCCAGGCGGCGGTGAAACGACTCCACGCTTTGTTTGCCCTGCACGCCGATGAGGTGGTGAATGCGGTCGAGCACGTCTTTTTCGGCTTTGTCGAATTCCGGCGTGTACACCGAAATGGGGCCTGTGCGGATTTCGTTGCTGAGGTACGAGCCTATCGTGTAAGGCAGTACGAAATAGCCGTCGGCGAGGCCCTGCATCAGCGCCGAGGCGCCGAGGCGGTTGGCGCCGTGGTCGCTGAAATTGGCTTCGCCGGCAGCGTAGAGGCCCGGAATAGTGGTCATGAGCTCGTAGTCGACCCACAACCCGCCCATGGTATAGTGCACGGCGGGGTATATCCGCATAGGCACCTCGTAGGGGTTGTCGCCGGTGATTTTTTCATACATCTCGAAGAGGTTGCCGTAGCGCTCTTCCACGGTGTTGCGGCCCAGGCGTTTGATGGCGTCGGCAAAGTCGAGGTACACGGCCAGGCCGGTGGCGCCCACGCCCTTGCCGGCGTCGCATTCGGTTTTGGCGGCGCGGCTGGCGATGTCGCGGGGCACGAGGTTGCCGAATGCCGGGTAGCGGCGTTCGAGGTAGTAGTCGCGGTCGGCTTCCGGGATTTGTGCGGGGTGTTTTTTTACGTCGGCGCTGCTTTTGGGCACCCAGCAGCGTCCGTCGTTGCGGAGCGATTCCGACATCAGGGTGAGCTTCGACTGGTAGTCGCCCGACACGGGGATACAGGTCGGGTGGATTTGTGTGTAGCAGGGGTTGCCGAACCAGGCGCCGCGGCGGTGAGCGCGCCAGGCGGCGGTGGTATTGCTCATCATGGCGTTGGTGCTCAGATAGAACACGTTGCCGTAGCCGCCGGTGCAAAGCACGACGGCGTGCGCGCCGTGGCGTTCCAAATTGCCGGTGACCAGGTTGCGGGCGATAATGCCGCGGCATTTGCCGTCTACCAGCACCACGTCGAGCATTTCGTGGCGGTTGTACATGGCGACCGTGCCCAGTGCGATCTGACGGCTGAGGGCTTGGTAGGCGCCGATCAGGAGTTGCTGGCCCGTTTGGCCGCGGGCATAAAAGGTGCGCGACACCTGCGTGCCGCCAAAGGACCGGTTGTCGAGCAGGCCGCCGTATTCGCGGGCGAAGGGCACGCCCTGCGCCACGCACTGGTCGATGATATCGGTCGACACTTCCGCCAGCCGGTGCACGTTGGCTTCCCGGGCGCGGTAGTCGCCGCCTTTGATGGTGTCGTAAAAAAGGCGATAGACCGAGTCGCCGTCGTTTTGGTAGTTTTTAGCGGCGTTGATGCCGCCCTGGGCCGCGATGGAGTGCGCCCGGCGCGGGCTGTCGTGGAAAGAAAAAACCTTCACATTGTAGCCCAGTTCGCCCAAAGACGCCGCCGCCGAGGCGCCGGCCAGGCCGGAGCCGATGATGATCACATCGATGCGGCGTTTGTTATTGGGCGATACCAGGGGCACATGGCCTTTATAGTTCTCCCACTTTTCAGCCACCGGGCCCTCCGGTATGCTGGCGTTCAGTTTTGAATCGGATGCAGTTGATTTTGCTGCCATTTTTTTCTGGATAAATATCTGCAAAAGGGTTGCTGGATTGGAGGTTCTAATTCTTCAGGTACATCACCACCGGAATTGCTGCAAATAACAGCGGCACTGCGATGGAGTAAATTGCGCCGATGCCCTTGATCAGCGGCGTATATTTGGAGTGGTTCAGGCCGAGCGTTTGAAAAGCCGACCAGAAGCCGTGCCACAGGTGGTAACCGACAACGAACATGGAAATCACATAAAATACGACAAAGCCGAGGTTTTCATACGACGCCGCTACCAGGGCGTACAAGTCTTTTACCGCGTGCGGGTACGTGTCGTATTCCACGTACACCAGCGTACCCCAGTGCATCTGAAACCAGAACTGGTACAGGTGCAGCGCGATAAAGACAAAGATGATGATGCCCAGCCAGGCCATGTTACGCGACGCGCGTTCGCTGGCGCGCACATGGCTGACGGCATAGCGCTGCGCGCCGCGGGCGGCTTTGTTCATCTGCCACAGCAGGATGCCCTGGACCGCGTGCAACAATATAGCGGCGTACAGCAGGTACGAGACGGTTTTAATCAGTGGGTTATGGGTCATAAAATAGGCATAGATGTTAAATGCCTCGCCGCCGTCGTCTTTCAGCAACTGGAGGTTGCCCATCAGGTGCACTACTAAAAACAAGATCAGGAATATGCCGGTCAGCGCCATAATAATCTTCTGACCTATGGAAGAAGTAAGAAACTTGGAGAACCAACCCATTTTCGTGCGTTGCGTTTTGAGTTTTAATGTTCGTTTTGTGTGCCGGTGATCAATGGATGCGCAAAGAAAGCAAAAAAGATTTGCCGCAGCCTACCCGTTGCCGCGTTTTATCAGCGCAAAACCAGGAAGCGAGACATACCCGCCGGATTTTTCGTCCGGATTATTAAAAACCGGCAATTGAATTTAGAAAAAATCAAAAACAGGGGGCCCAGGCGGAGGCTTTTACACTTTTACAGGCGAGGAGGGGCCAGCCAGACAACGAACCAAAAGAGCTCACTGTTCGAAATTTACCCTAGAGATAGGACCCTTCAAACGCCAGGGGCAGCAGATCGCCGCCCTTTTCAAAAACATATACCGGTCCGGTCTCCCCCTGGAGCACGATCCGGATCGGGCAGTTATTTTTGCGTTCGGTTTCGCAGATAACCTGCCGGCAACCGCCACAGGGCGCAGCCGGGATGTCGATCACTTTATGCTGGCCTTTGATAACCACGGCCAGGGCTTGTACGGCTATACCTGGAAAACGGCTGGCCGCAGCGGCCAAAACGGCCTGTTCGGCGCAAATACACAAGGGGTAGGCGGCATTTTCATAATTGCTGCCGCGCATGATTTCGCCGTTCGCCATCCAAATCGCGACCCCGACTTTGAAATGGGAATAGGGGGAATACGAGTGTTCGAGCGCCGCGCGGGCCTGCTCCAGCAGGGCGCGGTCGGGCGCCGGCAATTCACCGGCCGTATCGTAGGCCAGGAAGCTGGCGTGCAGGATATGTTCTTTCATAACGATTGTGCAAAAGGCCCCGAAGGTACGCGGTTTTCAGAAGTTGGCCGGCTTGTTCATTTGCTAAACCTGCCGTTCTGGAAAATCCCTTTCTTTTCCATGCCCACGCGATTGGCTATAAACTCGAAGGCGCCGCTCAGCGAACGGGTTTTATGGTTAAACGACCGGAGAAAACAGGCGCCCTCGAAGCTGTCGAAGGTTTCCCATTCGTCTGCTTTTCCGGTGATCAGGGCGATGGCAGCAAAACGCAGGGGCATGTAGGTATCGGGGTCACAGGTGGTTTCGACGGGCATCTGGGCAAAGTTCCGTTTGCTCAGGCCTGCCAGCACCAGGTAGAACCGGTGTGCCGTGCCGGTGGAATCGGTCCAGATCAGGTTGAGGTGTACCGACAACAATTCGTCCGGCGCCACTTCATCGAGCAACTGCACGCCGGTGGTCCAGAAGGGTTCGTTGGCCATCAGGACGTCTTTTTTCAGGATATCGTCGTAGTAACGCCACATGAGCAGGTTGACGGATACCGGCTTGCGCAAATTCATGGGCACGGCGTGCTGGCCCTTCGTGATCGACACATCCTCGACGATCATAGTACACGCCGGGCAAGAGAGATCGAAACTATCGTTCGGGGCTTCGCGCACCAGAGTGACCTGGGCGCCAAGTAGCGTGGGCAAACAGACGAATAGGATAAGGACAGGCAGGGTTTGCATTGAACGGTTGTATGGTGAATCGATTAAGGGTGTGCAAAAATAGACATGCCGGGATGGTTTCGGCAAATAATCCATTTTTTCATATAAGGATACTACGGCGACTACGGGAAAACAGTCTTTTTGTGTACAAACAAAGGCCTGCATCAACTTCCTGAATGCCAATGCTATAGGCGGAAAGCATTTGCCTTTTTGAACTTGCCCGCTTGGGGTATTTCTGCAAAAGCGAATAAAATCTGTACTGGAATTCCATTTGTCTGAAACGTCAATTTTGAGGCAGTTAATCACCGCGCTCCCGGTTTATCCACCCGGAAATTGCCTGCCGGAAAGCGCATTTTTTCACTGCAAAAAGTTGACGACATGAAAAAGATCGCTCACATTGTCTGCGCACTGACACCAAAAACCTTCTTCCCCCGCTTGCTTTTCTTCGCCGTGTTCCTGAGTCTTTCCGGGCTGTTTGTTCCCGGGTGTAAAAAAGACAACCTTCCCGCAGGCCCTTCCACCGACGCTTTTGAAACACTAGCCAAGTCGTTTTTGACTAAAGCCACCCTGCCGCTGTCGCTGGATGCCCTGACGCTTGGGGCCGAAGTACCGCAAGACAGCCTGGAAAACATGGCGCGCCAGGTTATCGAAGAAATGGTATTTCTCCGGACCGACCCGGCAGGCAATCTGCTGGTCAATAAAGTCAGGGACGGCCTCCTGCCCAAAGTCACTATCGACAACATGGTTGCCGGTTTTCTCGCCGACGGCCGGATGCTGAAGGGCGATTACCTGGTCCGTTTCCAATGGCGCACCAATACCGGCGTGGCGTTTACCACCCTGGGCGCCGTCAGCCCCGGCGGTGTGCCGCGGTTCGAGCCGGTGTTGCATTTCAACGGTATCGAGACCGTACACACGCCCGGCGTGCAGCCGCGCAGCGGTTGGACGTCAACGTGGACCCGGACCATTGAAAACGGCTTCGGTTCGGATTGCGTGGAGGTAGAATGGAAAGTCGACATTACCACCAGTCCCGACGGATGCAACATCGTCGACCCGGCGCCGCACATCGAAATCACCAAGCAACTGTCCAACTGCTGGGGCTGGGAACAACACACCACCAAAGGCGAAATTGCCTGGTGCAACCCACAACAGGATTGCCGCTGCAGCGTGCAGCCGCAATCGTACGGTGAGGATTGCATCAAATGGGTGGTGGTGACCTATGTAGCTACGGGCGCTTCGAACATAAAAGTCGAAACCAATGCCGGGGGCGAGTACAAGGGCTTCAAGGTAGATGCCAAGGTGAGTTTCGAGGTCAGCCGTTTCGGCTCCGAAGCCACCTTCGAGAAGATCGGCAACCTGTGCGCTAAAAGCGGCTCGATCTAAAACGGCTGCGGCAGCTGATCTGCGTCATCGGGCAATACTAAAAAGTGCGGGACCTTCGGCCTTTAGCTTAAGCATGTTGGGGATTTTCCCGCCGGGCCCAAAACGGTTCTTTTTCCGCCATTTTCCGCCTTTTTTCAGTCACAGAGTCCCCACTATGTTCCTTCAAAAACGCAAAAACTGACGCAAAAAAGCCCTCGTGTTTTTGGCTCCGGCAGAAAATCCCCAACATGCTCTGTTGGGGGCGCAAAAAAAAAAGCCCTCTTTCCGGACCCTCCTTTTTCCCTTTTCCCCCCCCCTTCCCCCCCCCCCCCCCCCCCCCCCCCCCCCGGCGGAAGTTTTCCAAAGACGGGGGGGGGCGCCGGGCCCCCCGCCAAAGAAAAACAGGGGGGAACCGCCCGCCGGCAACCCAAAAAAAACCCAAAAAAACCCGAAAAAACCAAACCAAAGAAGATTAAAAAAGAGCACCGGGCGGAGGGGCCCCCCCCCCGAGGGCCCCAGGGCCCCCCCCCCCCCGGACCAAAACAAACGGCCACAAAAAAAAAGGCCCTGGCCCCCTCCCCCCCAACGCCCACCCTCTTTACAAAAAAAAAAAAAAAACAACAAAAAAAAAAAAAAAGACCCCCCTACCCGCCAAAAAAAAAGGGGACCGGGCCGCGCGCCCCCCTAGTCCCTCACATGTCCCGCAATACTAAAACTTCAAAAAAATTTGCTCTAACAGTCCGCTATCATGGGTCGAATCCCGCACTTTTTCTTTGCCTTCTTGTTTTTTACAGGACAAATTGCCCCTGCCAGCGCCCAAATCGCCGTTCCCGGCATGGGCCTGCATACCGTTCTGAACGGCTACGCCAAAACCATCCGGGGCGAAACCCTGCCTTATTTTTCCGTGTATCCCGACTATGCCCGCGATGCCCTGCTCACCCGCTGCACCGACGGGCAAATGGCTGTCGCGTGGGAAACGGCGCCCGTGCCCGCCGGTAGCGAACCTTACGTGTATTTCAGCTGGATCGCCGCGCATTCCTCGGGTACGAGCGGGGGCATACGCCATTTCGACCTGTACGTCAACGACCGCCTGGCCCTTACCTTCACCACACACCCGAAGCAGTACCCGCCCGCGTGGTCGTTTGCAGGCCCCGACAGCACGCGCCTCGTGTTTGCGTTCCAAAAACAGGACGGCGCCTTCGATGCGCATGGCATAGCGTACCTGCGCGTTCCCAGGAGCGCCTGCGCGCCCGGCCGGCCGCTGCAGCTGAAGGTAGTGGGCCAGGCCCAGAATAGCCCCGACTGGTACATGACCTTTCAGTATGCCTTCGAAGAAAAAATTGACATCGAGCCCCTGCCTTTCCTGCTGCGCGGCGATACCCCCCGCCAGCCGCTGCAGTTTACGATATTGCATTTCGGCGCACCCGACTCGCTGCATATCCGCATCGGCGGTGGCCCCGCGCAACATTTCACGGTTCAAAACGGAATACAAACCCTGCAGATACCCGTACCCGCCGTTTCAGAAAAAACACAGCTGCCCATCAGCGCCCGCATCGGCATGCAGATGACGCTGGACAAAGCCGTCGAACTGCGTCCCGTGATACCGCGGGAAATCGACCTCGTCCACCATTCGCATACCGACATCGGCTATTCACACTACCAGGAGGAAGTGGCAGCCATCCACACCGCCAACATCCGGCAGGCGCTGCGCATGATTGAAAAAACACAAGACTACCCCGAAGGCAGCCGCTTCGTATGGAACATCGAGTCCCTCTGGGCCGTGGAAAATTTCCTGCGCGAAGCCGGCCCGGCAGAAATCCGGCAGTTTGTACAGGCCGTGCGTCGCGGGCAGATCGGCCTTTCAGCCCTCTACGCCAATATCCTTACCGGCCTGTGCTCGCCCGAGGAGTTGCGTTGGTGGACGGAATACGCCGACACCCTGCGCGCCCGCTACGACCTGCCTATACGCTCGGCGATGTTCAGCGATATTCCCGGGCTCAGCTGGGAGGTAGTGCCTGCGCTGGCACAACGTGGCGTGCGTTATTTTTCAAACGGCCCCAACTACATCGAGGCCCTTCCCGACGGCGGTGACCGCATCGGGTCCACGCTGCGCGCACAGGGCGACCGGCCGTTTTGGTGGAAATCAGCCTCCGGGCGCGACAGCATCCTCTTCTGGACCTGCGGTAAAGGTTATTCCTCCTGGCACGGCTTCGCTCCAGGCGCCGTAGCCGAACGCGGCCCCCGCAAGATCGCCGCCTACCTGAATGCGCTCGAAGCCGCCGCTTATCCCTACGAACTGGTGCAGTGGCGCTACAACATCGTATCGGACAATGGCCCCATCGATAGCGCCATCAGCGATTTCGTACGAACCTGGAACGCCACCTATGCTTCGCCCCGCCTGGTGTTGGCCAATGTGAACGACGTGTTCGAGCGCTTTGAACGCCAATACGGCCCAACCCTGCCCGTATGGTCGGGCGATTATACGCCATATTGGGAAGACGGCGCCTACTCCACCGCCGCCGAGGAGACCGAAAACCGCATGCTCAGCAGCCGCCTCGCCCAGCTGGAGCGCCTGGCCAGCCAACAGCAGGCCAGCCTGCCCTCCGGCTGGTGGTATCAGGCGAAGCGGCATGTCCTGCTGTTTCATGAGCACACCTGGGGGGCATGGTGCAGCGTTTCGCAGCCCGACGCTCCCTTCACCGTGCGCCAGTGGGACTATAAAAAACGCCTGCTCGACTCGGCCCGCCTCGAGCTGCGCCGTATCGAGCAGGCCCTGTTGCCCGTTCCCGGCCGGCCGGCCGCCATCGCCGTAGTGAATACCCTGCCTTGGGCGCGCAGCGGTGTGGTGGAAGTGGAATGGCCCGCCGCTGGCACTGCGCTGGCCGACGAGCAGGGCCGCCCCGTGCCGGTGCAGGCGCTGGCCAATGGGCGGCGCGTGTTTGTAGCCACCGATGTGCCGGCGAACGGCCGGCGCGTATATCGCATCGCCCAAGCGGCCGGCCCGGTTGCCGGTGCGTTTGTGCCGTCCCTCGCGTATACGCCGGATACCGCCTCCGGCGCCCTGGCGCACCTGAATGCCCGCGGCCGCGAGTGGGTGGCCCCCGGTCCGTACGGCGGCCTGGCCGCGGCGTTGTACTTGGCCGGACGAAACCCCGACAGCTTCCGGTGCGCGGCGGCGCGGCGCAGCAGCTGGGCGGAAAACGGCCCGGTGTTGCAGCGCCTGCGCACGCAGTGTGCGCTGGAGGGCACGCTGGAGGTGGTGTACGAGGTGTCGCAATACCGGGGACTCGACCTGCTGCACCTGTCGGTCGTGCTGGACAAAAAAAACGTCCGTGAAAAGGAGTCGCTGCACCTGGCTTTCCCGTTCCGCATGGAACAACCGGTGGTGCGCATCGGCGCGGGCGCCGGCTGGATCATTCCCGGGCAGGGGCAATTGCCGGGCTCGAACCAGGATTTTTTCGCCGTGCAGCGCTGGCTGGATGTGTCGGATGCTGCCGGTGGCGTCACCCTTTGCAGCCCACAGGGCGCCCTGTTCGAAATCGGCAACCTGATCGACGAACGGCCGCTGCACCGGGGTTACAAAAAATGGCAGGACAGGAGCCAGTCCGCCCCTACCGTATTTCTCTACGCCATGAATAATTACTGGCATACCAACTACAAAGCTGATCAGGGCGGACGGGTGCGGTTCGACGTGTACCTGCACCTGCACGACGCCTTCGACGCCGGGCAAGCCGCACGCTGGGGCGCCGAGGCCGTGGAACCGTTGGTGCCGGTTTGGCGGGAGTGAGCGAGCGGGGTTGTTTCATGGACTTCGAGCATGTGGGGGATTTTACCTTCCCCAGGAAGCTGATTACGATCAACCGGTTAACTGACGTTACATTGCTTCATCCCATCCGTAAATCCGCCAGCACTCCCTACATTCGCACCCTCAATTATATTTCAACGCCTTCCTGATATGCGCAAAGAGACCACGCTCAAAGATGAAGCCCTTTATTACCATGCTAAAGGCCGTCCGGGCAAAATTGAAGTCATCCCCTCCAAAGAAACCGCCAACCAACGCGACCTCTCGCTGGCCTACTCGCCGGGCGTCGCCGAACCCTGCCTGGCTATTGCCGACCGCCCCGAAGATGTGTATAAATACACGGCGAAGGGAAACCTGGTGGCGGTTATCAGCAACGGTACGGCCGTACTGGGGTTGGGCGATATCGGCCCGGCAGCCGGCAAACCCGTCATGGAAGGGAAAGGACTGCTATTTAAAATATACGCCGATATCGATTGTTTCGATTTAGAACTCGATACGAAAAATGTGGATGAATTTGTGCGGACCGTTAAAATTCTGGAGCCCACTTTCGGGGGGATCAACCTGGAAGATATTTCGGCGCCTGAGTGTTTTGAGATCGAAGAACGCCTCAAAAAAGAACTGAGCATCCCCATCATGCACGATGATCAGCACGGCACGGCCATCATCAGCGCCGCTGCCTTGCTCAATGCCCTGGAGTTGGTGCACAAGGATATTGGCAAGGTGAAAATCGTCATCAATGGCGCGGGCGCTTCGGCGATCTCCTGCACACGCCTCTATTGCGCCCTCGGCGCTCAAAAAGCCAACATCTTTATGTTCGACAGCAAAGGGCTCCTGCATCCTGCACGCACCAACCTCGACGGCAAGAAAAGTGAATTTGTCAACGACCGCCTCGCTGCCGATGCCGCGCTGGCAGACGCGCTCGCCGGCGCCGATGTGTTTGTAGGATTGTCTAAAGGCAATATTCTGGACGGCGAAATGGTCAAATCCATGGCGCCCGACTGCATTGTGTTCGCCATGGCCAATCCCACGCCGGAAATCAGCTACGACGAGGCCACGGCAGCCCGGCAAGACATCATCATGGCTACCGGCCGTTCCGATTACCCCAACCAGGTGAACAATGTGCTGGGCTTCCCCTTTATTTTCCGCGGAGCCCTTGATGTGCGCGCCACCGCCATCAACGAGGAAATGAAACTCGCCGCCGTGCGCGCCCTGGCCGGCCTGGCAAAAAAACCCGTACCCGATATCGTCAACCTGGCCTACAACAACGCCAACCTGGTGTACGGCCGCGATTATATCATCCCCAAGCCGGTCGATCCGCGCCTGCTGACTACCGTGGCGCCGGCCGTCGCCCGCGCTGCCATGGAATCCGGCGTAGCCCAAAATCCGGTTTCCGACTGGGGCGCTTACGAAATCCAGCTCTCCAAACGCCTCGGGATCGACAACAACCTGACCCGCGTTATCCAAACAAAAGCCAAACAAAAACCCAAACGTGTGGTATTTGCCGATGCGGAAAATGTAGCGGTCCTCAAAGCCGTGCAGGTGGTTGTGGAAGAAAATATCGCGCAGCCGATCCTGCTGGGCAATGTCGAAAAAGTCCGCAACATCATCAACGAACATTCGATCGTTTTATACGGCGTGCCGGTCATCGATCCGAAAAACCCCGCCACACCGGAAGAATTGGAACGTATGGACCGGTATGCAAAAATCCTCTACGAAAAACGGCAGCGCAAAGGATTTATCTACACGGAAACCCGTCAGATCATCAAACACCGCAACTATTTCGGCGCCATGATGGTAGAAACCGGCGAAGTGGACGCCATGATCAGCGGCCTTTCCCGCAACTACCCCGACACCATCCGCCCGGCCCTGCGCGTCATCGGCCCCAAGCCGGGTATCCAACGGGTGTCGGGTATGTACATCCTTATGAGCCGCTTTGGTCCGCTTTTCCTGGCCGATACGTCCGTCAACCCGGACCCGACGGCCGAGGAGGTCGTGGAAATTGCCGAACTCGCAGCCAAACAAGTGGAGAAATTTAATATCAAACCCCGGATCGCCATGCTGACCTACTCCAGCTTTGGCTCGGTGGCCACCGGAACGGCAGCCGTCAAGATGCGCACAGCCACCGCCATTTTACAAGCCAAACACCCCGAATGGATCGTGGACGGTGAAATGCAGGCCCACCTTGCCTTCGACACCGAGCTGCTGCGCCAAAACTATCCGTTCAGTACCCTGGCCAACGGAGGCCCCGCCAATACCCTGATCTTTCCCAACTTGTCATCCGCCAATATTGCCTACAACCTGGTGCGGGCCGTGGCCGGCATCGAGATCATCGGCCCGATCATCATGGGGCTGAAAAAGCCGGTGCACGTGCTGCAACTGGGCTCTTCGGTGCGGGAAATTGTAGATATGGTCGCCATTGCCGTGGTGGATGCGCAAAGGGGGTAAACTTTACAATTATGCCTGACATGTTCAACGCCCTGGCCCAACAACTCGACGGCGAGCTCCATACGGACGGGCTCCTGCGCCGCCTTTATGCCACCGACGCTTCTATTTTTCGCGAGCTGCCGCTGGCGGTAGCCTATCCCAAACACAGCGCCGATATTCAAACGCTGGTGCGTTTTGCCCGCGCCAACGGCCTGTCGCTCATCCCCCGCTCCGCCGGCACCTCGCTTGCCGGCCAATGCGTCGGCCCCGGTATCGTGGTCGATATTTCCCGCCACATGACCAAGGTGCTGGAAATCAACGCCGAAGAGCGTTGGGTGCGGCTCCAGCCGGGAGTTATCCGCGATGAGTTGAACGTGCTGCTCCAACCGTACGGACTGTTTTTCGGCCCGAATACCTCCACGGCCAACCGCTGCATGCTCGGCGGCATGGTCGGCAACAATTCCTGCGGCACCACCTCGATCGTGTACGGCTCCACCCGCGACCATGTCCTGGCTCTCGACGCCGTGCTCAGCGACGGCTCGCAGGCCCACTTTGCGGCATTGCCTCCAGAGCAGTTCGACGAAAAACGCCGGGGCAATGGCCTGGAAGCGCAGCTCTACCGGCAAGTGTACGAAACGCTGTCGCAACCCGCCGTCCAGGAAGAAATCCGGGCCGAATTTCCCAAGCCGGCCATTCACCGGCGCAATACCGGCTATGCGGTCGACCTGCTGCTGCGGTCCAATGTGTTCACGCCGGGCGGGCAGGATTTTAATTTCTGCAAGATGCTCGCCGGCTCGGAAGGCACCCTGGCTTTCACGACTGCGATCACCCTGCACGTCGATCCGCTGCCCGATCCGTTCGACGTGGTCTTGTGCGCCCATTTCAGCAGCATGGCTGAATGCCTGCAGGCCGTTGTGGCCACCATGCAACACCAGCCTTCAGCCTGCGAACTGATGGATAAACTTATCCTGGATTGCACCAGGGCCAACCGCGAACAGTCGAAAAACCGCTTTTTTGTCGAAGGCGACCCGGCCGCCGTACTCATGATCGAATTCCGGGGAAAAGACCAGGCGGAAGCGGCTGCCAAAGCCTCCGCTTTGATCGCCGACCTGCAAGGCCGGGGTTTCGGATATGCTTATCCCGTCATTGCAGCGCCCAAGTCCAGGCGCGTCTGGGAATTGCGCAACGCCGGCCTCGGCGTTTTATCCAACATGCCGGGCGCCGCCAAGGGCGTGCCGTGTATCGAGGATACGGCCGTCGAAGTGACCGACCTGCCGGCGTACATCGCCGATTTTGAAAAAATGATGGAGGGCTTTGGCCAAAAATCCGTCTACTACGCCCACGCCGGCGACGGGGAGCTGCACCTGCGCCCGATCCTGAATTTGAAACAAGAAAGCGACCGCGAGCGCCTGCGCCAAATCTGCGAGTCGATGGCCCGCCTGGTGAAAAAATACCGGGGCTCGCTGAGCGGCGAACACGGCGACGGGCGCGTGCGCGGCGAATTTATCCCCCTGGTAATCGGCGAAAAAAACTACGCCCTGCTCCGCCAGATCAAACAAACCTGGGACCCCCACGGCATTTTCAACCCCGGCAAGATCGTCGACGCCCCCCGTATGAACACCTCGCTGCGCTACGACGCCGGCCAGCAGGACAAACCCTTCGATACGATCCTGGAATTCCCCGACGGCATCCTGCGCGCTGCGGAAAAATGCAATGGCTCGGGCGACTGCCGGCGCCTCGATTTTGCCGGCGGCACCATGTGCCCCAGCTACCGCGCCACCCGCCAGGAAAAAGACAGCACCCGCGCCCGGGCCAATGCCCTGCGCGAATTCCTGACCCGCAGCGAGCGCCCCAACCCCTTCAGCCACGCGGAGCTGAAGGAAGTCATGGACCTCTGCCTGTCTTGTAAGGGCTGCAGCTCGGAATGCCCCTCGAACGTGGACATGGCCGGTATGAAGGCCGAGTTTTTGCACCAGTATTACAAAACCCACGGCGTACCGTTCCGGTCCCGGGTATTTGGAAACATTGCAGCGGTCAACCGCCTGGGCGCTTATTTTCCCGCTGTGACCAATTTTTTCCTTGAAAATACGCTGACGGGCGGCCTGATCAAACGCGCCCTGGGGGTAGCGCCGCAGCGCAGCCTGCCGCCGTTGTACCCCACCACGCTGCGGCGCTGGTTTGACCGGAACGCCAAAAACCTCCGGCCCGCCCTACCGGAAAAAGGCAAGGTGTATTTTTTCTGCGATGAATTCACCGATTTCAACGATACCGCCATCGGCATAAAAGCCATCCAGCTGCTGAACCGCCTGGGCTACTGCGTGGAAATGCCCCGGCACCCCGAGAGCGGCCGCGCAGCCATCTCCAAAGGCCTCTTGCCCAAGGCGCGGGAGCTGGCGGCGCGAAATGTGGAAATTTTCAAAGGCCTCGCTTCGGAAGCCACACCCCTTGTCGGCATCGAACCCTCCGCGATTTTGAGCTTCCGCGACGAATACCCGCGCATGGTCCCGGAAACCGACCGCGCTACAGCAAAGGCGCTTGGCGAAAACGCCCTGCTAATCGAGGAATTCCTCGCCCGGGAGGCGCAAAAAGGCCATATCACGGCCGAAGCGTTTACCAAAACACCCAAAACCGTACTCCTGCACGGACATTGCCACCAAAAATCGCTGGCCAGTGTAGATCCCTCGGCATGGGTGCTGGGTTTGCCGGAAAACTACAGCGTGGAAGTCATCCCTTCCGGCTGTTGCGGCATGGCCGGCTCGTTTGGTTATGAAAAAGAACACTACCAGGTGAGTATGAATATCGGTGAGCTGGTGCTGTTCCCGGCTGTGCGCAACGTTGCCGATGGCGTCCTGGTGGCCGCCCCCGGCACCAGCTGCCGCCACCAGATACTCGACGGCACGGGCCGGCAGGCGCTGCACCCGGTGGAGGTATTGTGGGATGCGCTGGCATAAAACAGGTTCTGACGCCCGCAAAGTATCGTCGCTTGCCGGACAAAAGCCGGAGACAGTCGCTCCCGGCAGGTCAAAACGGTTAGCTTTGTTGAAAAATACAACCCGCTGCTCTTATGTACCTCTCTCAACATGCCGGCATAGCCCGGCCTGGTTTGCCTGCTGCCTGGCGCGCCGTTTCCACCTTTCCGGTAAAATACCTCTTCTTAAAACGGCTGAGCGTGCTTTTTACCTGCCTGTGGCTCGGCGCCAGCCAGCTGCTTCAGGCGCAGTGCCCGCCTCCCGGCTTCCCCGATCCCGGAAATACTTGCCCCCTGGCGCCGATCCTCTGCGAAAACCTGGATGGGTATTGCTCAACGATCAACAATAACAACACGGTGCAATCCTTTCCCGGCTGCTCCGGCGCCTGGACCCTCAACAACGACGAGTGGTTTGCTTTTTATGCCGGTACCACGTCTATCACCATCCAGGTGACGCCTTTGAACTGTTCCTCCGGCCCGATGCAGGGCCTGCAAGGCGGTATTTATGCCGCTTGCGGACCGCCCTGGACGGTTATAGATGTACAGTGCGTTTGTACCGAAGAGCCCTTTATCCTCAGCGCCAACAATTATACCGTCGGGGGGGTGTACTGGTTTGTGCTCGACGGCTGCTCGGGCAATGTCTGCGATTACCGGATCGACGTGTTGTCGGGCTCTACAATCGGCATGCCGCCGGCCGATCCAGGCGCCATCAGCGGCCCCTTGGCAGTATGCCCGGAAGCGGGCGCCAATTATGCCATCGCACCGGTAAATGCCGCCACGGTGTATTCCTGGGCGCTCACTCCGGCCCTGGGGACGATCTACGGGGGAAACTCCACCGAAATTTGGATCGACTGGAATGGCATACCCGGCGCTACCGCCGAACTGTGCGTCACCGCGTCCAACCTGTGTTATGCCAATTTGAAACCCTCCTGTATAACTGTGAAATTCAAACCCGTCTCGAAAGTGCTCAACCTGGGCCCGGACCGCACGGTTTGCACAGATAGCGCCGCAACCTTCAACGCCGGCTCCGGTTTTGTCACCTACCTCTGGCAGGACGGCTCCACAGACTCCGCCTACACGGCTACCACACCGGGCCTGTATTGGGTGGAGGTGTCGGATACCTGTGGCATTACCCAACGCGATTCGGTATTTTTCACCTACAGCCTGTTGCCCGATACCCAGTTTCCGGATGTGGAAATTTGTCCGGGCGAATCGGTCGCGTACGCTGCGCCGGGCTTCAACCAATATGCCTGGGCCCCGGCTGCAGGCCTGAGCTGTACCGCTTGCCCGGGGGTGACGATTGCCCCGGCCGTCACAACGGAATATACCCTCCTGGCCAGCGATACGCTGGGCTGCATCCTGCGCGACACCTTTACCGCGACGGTGTTGCCACAGCCTGCCATTCAGCAGGTACTGGAGTTTTGTCCCGGCGCATCGGTGCTGTTCAACGGCATAACCTATACCCAACCGGGAACCGTGACGGACACCTTGCCGGCTGCTGCCGGCTGCGATACCGTCCGGACAACCGTACTGCAATACCTGCCCTTGACGCAACCGTCCAGTGTGACCTTGCAATGCCCGCCGGCTATTTCTGTTTCGATTCCCGCCGGCATGCCCTCAGAAAACGTTGCGTTCGACTTGCCCCTGGCAGCTACGGACTGCCCTTGCGGTACAACGGCCGTGACGCAAACCCTGGGCTTGCCCTCTGGCGCCGGTTTTCCAGTGGGAAACACCCAGGTGTGTTTTGTGGCAGCCGATGACTGCGCGACGACGGCATCCTGCTGTTTTACCGTTTCGGTGGAGAACGACCCCGCTCCGCCGCAGGGCGACCCTTGCGACGTCAAGGTAACCGGCTGTGTGAAATTCGAGATCCTGGGCATTTTCCAAAACCCCGTCCGGCAAAAAACCTACCGGATGCGCGTGACGAATACCTGTACGAACAAGCTCATTTACGCCGCCTTCCAATTGCCCGGCGGGCTGACGGCCGAACAGCCGGCCAATGGCGCGGTGTACGTGTCGGCCGGCGGCCGGCAATACCTGGTGCGCAATCCCAACTATTCGCCGCTGTACTCCATCCGGTATGCCGCTACAGGCGCGGGCATCGCCGGCGGGCAATCCGATATCTTTGAGTACACCCTGCCGGCGCAGGCCGACCCGACGTTTATCGGAGCGGTCGTCCGGCTGGAACCGCAGATTTTCTACGAAACCCACCTCAATGTCTTTGACTGCCCGGTGCAACAAACACCCGACCGGCCCGAAAGCGCAGCCGGCCGCACCGGCGCGGACCCGGTAAGGGCGCGAGCCCTTCTCCTGTTCCCCAACCCGGCAACGGACAAGCTGGACCTGGACCTGTCGCCCTGGGAAGGCCAACGGGTACAGCTGCGCGTTTTCGATGCCCTGGGCCGCCTGCACGCAGATGTACGGGTCGAAGCGGCGCCGGCCCTGTACACACTCGACCTTTCAGCCGGTTGGCCAGAAGGCTTGTATACGGTAGTGGTGTTGGTGGAACGCCAGGACCGCTACCTGGCGCGGTTTGTACGGGGGCGGTAGGATGGCTCCGAACAGCGTGAAGGCTGTCTCATATATTCAAAAGACAGCATTGCGCATTCCTACTCATTTTACCCCATGCGCCTGCGCCCGCTCCACCTTGTTCTTCACTACCGGCACGGTCTGCAAATACGCCCAAAGCGCCGCAACCTCTTCATCGGTCAGCGCAGGCATGGGCGGCATGAGATGGCTGAGGCCGGAGCCGTCGGGGCGTTTGCCGAAACGCACGGCTTCGTTGAACTGCGCCTCCGTCCAGGCGCCGATGCCGGTTTCGCGGTCGGGACTGATGTTGGCCGACAGGGCGGTGTTTCTGTCTTTGTCCGACACCGGGTTGCCGCCGCCGAAATACCCCACCGATTTTTCCGGCTCCAGGTCGTTGTTGGTTTCAAAACTGGCCGAATGGCAGCGGTAGCAATCCCAGCGGCCGGTAGCCAGGTAGCGGCCGTAGGCAACCTGGTCAGCCGGCGCCGGCGCGACGATCGGTTTGGCGGGATACGCCAGCGGTTTTACGATCAATTTGAAAAACATCCGGCCCATAAAGGTCAACTCGGAGGGCGGCTGCCGGCGTTCGGAGGGCTGTACCTCCGGCGCGTCGGAGCGCAGAAAAGCAATGACGGCCGCCAAGTCCTGGTCAGACAAGAGCGGGAAGGTCATGAACGGGCCGGCTGCATGGCCGTTCCGCTTGATACTGGTGCGCAAGGTATAGGCTAGTTCGCCGTCGGTGTATTTCCCGATGCCGGCTTCCGGGTGCCGGGTGATGTTGGCGGACCAAAGTTTGCCCAACATATCATCGTTTGCCCAGAGATCGCCGCTGAGTTTGCCGTCGGGGCCGCGGTGGCAATGGGCGCAGTGGTTCAGCACGATGCGCCGCCCTTCGGCGAGCAGTGCGCTGTCGGCGGTAATTTTCAGGTCGGGCGCCTGGACCTCGTACGTTGGCATCGGGCCAAAGTAGATGTACGCGGCAAAGAGCAGGATCACGGCGAGCAGGCCGCCAAGGATGTAGCCGGTAATTTTTAATACTTTTTTCATACGGACAGGAAGTTAATAGGTGAATTTTAATACCCGGACAGGATGACACAAATATACCGCGAACAGCGGCTCCGTCAGCTCCGCTGCCCTGCGTAATGTGCCTACGCAGATCTGCGTATTTCAGCAAAAAAGGGCCCTTCCGAAAACCGGAAGAGCCCCGAATGAAAAACGAAATGATTGGTTACGGCGCCAGGGCAGTCATCTTGCGCGACAGTTTGCCGAAAGGCGTCGTGAGTTCATAGTACAGAACGCCGGTTGCGCGGATATCGCGGAGGCGGATGGTTTCCTCGTTGTATCCGGCCGGGTAGGTATTGTCGATGCGGTACAGTTCACGGCCAGTGACGTCGAGTACGCGAAGTTGCGCTTCGCAGGCTTGCGGCAGCACGAAGCCGATGGTCGTGCGGTCCATGAACGGGTTCGGGCGGTTTTGCAACAGTTCGATGCCGCCGTTCCGGCAGCCGGATCGGCCGTGGCAGTCGTTTGGACTTCCGTAAACACCAATTGCAGCGGCGCCCTGGCCTGGTCAGCCGTGAAGGCCAGCGGTTCGAGGGCTTTTGGCTTGAGCCGCAGGACCTCGCTCAGTTTGATGCCGCTTTGCAGGGCTTTGAAGCGCAGGGCAAATACCGGCGCGCCATCCAACAGCGTTCGGCCGGAAGCCTCCAGCCAGATGCTGCGGATTTCGCCCGCCTTGGCGTCATACAAGCCGAAGTTGTCGGCCTCGGTGAGGCCCAACGGCGACCAGCTCGTTTCCACGCCGATGATTTCCAAGGCACCCGGATCAGCCTGCAATGCCAGTTGGAAGCCGGCCCAATCGGCGAAGTTGGCTACGCGGACGGTCACGGTCATCTCCTCTCCGGCTGTCAGCACGCGGTCTTGCACGCGGAAGTACAGCGGATTGAGTTGAGCGGGTTTCAACAGCGGGTTGGCGGTAGCGTTCACATCGCCCGTTTTGATGCCGTAGAAGTTCTGGTTAGCAGCGCCGCCGCCTGCGCCGGTCAGGGTGCGTTTGGATGGTATGGGCGCCGAGAACGGATTGAGCGGCGGGTGATAGCCCAATGACCACGGCGTATCGGTGGTATCCGGTACGAAGCGCCAAGGCTTGTTCTGGAAGAAAAGCAAGGCCGTTTCGCTGCCCAAAAGGGCGCGCCGGATCAGCACTTCATCGTCGCGGGTCACCGAGTTGCTCATGTTCACGTCTGCCGCGATCAGTTTGTACGGATCGGTGATCGGCATGGTATTGAACACGTGCAGCAGGATCGCCTGGGCGTCGTCGGCCGTTACGCCGTTCATCGGATCCACCGTGATGGTCGTCAGCGGCCCCGGCTTGGCCGGCGTGATCATGTAGTTGTTGCCCATTGCCGGCACCAGGGTGTAGTAGCCGCTGGGCGGCGTCGGGCCGGTGGCCGTGCTGTCGTCGCCGGTGAGGGTAACGGTTACCTGGGCCACACCCACAGTATCGAAGTCGTTGCCTTCCCAGATGATCCGGCCGGTAATGCCGACACAGTCGGCCACATATACCGGGTAGGAGCAGGTGGCGGTATTGCCGTTTACGTCGGTGACGGTCCAGGTGACGATTGTCGTGCCTGGTTCGAGCACTTCGCCTTCGAGGGTATTGCTGCCGCTACCGGTCGTAGCGCCGCTGAGGGTGTACGCCGTGTCGAGCACGCCGCAGTTGTCGTCAATCATGCCCGGATCGAGGGCCTGGCCCAGCACGGCGAACGTACAGGTGTCGGTGTTGGCGCCGGTTTGGAAGCCGGTCGGGCAGGTGAGCGTCGGCAGCAGCGTGTCGCGGATGGCGATGGTTTGGGTTTTCACCGTCATGTTTCCGCAATCGTCAGTCAGTTTCCAGACGCGGTAAACGGTCCGCTCGGTCAGGCCTGGGCCTGGCTCTACGGTTTCGGTGAAGGTCGCCTGGAGGTTTCCGCCGGAGCAATTGTCGGATTCGTCGGTTACGTCGCCCAGGTTGTTGCCGGGGTTGACGTTGCAATTTTCATCTTGGTACAGCGTCAGGTCGGCGGGCACGGTGAAGGTCGGCGGCGTGTTGTCGACGATCGAAATTTTCTTCGAACAGGGTGCGCTGCTGTTCTGGCATTCGTCGAAGGCCTGGAAGATCACGGTTTGCATGCCGGTAAAGCCGCAGTCGTCGCTGAAGTTGTTCGGACTGAAGTTGTTCGACACGGTAGCCGCTCCGCAGGCGTCGGAAGCCGTGGCCGAAGCGAGCCAGGCATTGATCAGGGCGCCGTTTTGTGTGCTGCCGCATTCCAGCGTCAGGTCGTTCGGCGGGCAGGCGACCACCGGCGGCTTGGTATCCACAATCGAAATGGTCTTCGAACAGGTCGTGCTGCTGTTCTGGCAGGCGTCGAAAGCGCGGAAGGTCACCGTTTGTGCGCCGGTATTGCCACAGCCGTCGCTGAACGCCGTCGGGCTGAAGGTATTACTTACCGTAGCCGTGCCGCAGGCGTCAGTCGCGGTGGCCGAAGCCAGCCAGCCGTTGATGAGCGTCGGGTTGTCCGGATTTCCGCATTCGAGCGTCAGGTCGGCCGCCGGGCAGGCGACAACCGGCGGCTTGGTATCGAGGATCGAAACGGTCTTCGAGCAATTGGCCGTGCTGCTGTTGCCGCAAGCGTCGGTGGCGCTGAAGCTGACGATTTGCACGCCGGTATTGCCGCAACCGTCGCTGAAGCCGTTCGGGCTGAAGCTGTTGCTCACCGTTGTGCCGCCGCAGGCATCGGTAGCCGAAGCCGAGCCGAGCCAATCGGCGAGCAAGGCGGCGTTGTTCGGATCGGCGCATTCCAGCGTCAGGTCGGCTTGCGGGCAGATTACTACCGGCGCCGTGTTATCTACGATGACGATCGTGCGGGTACAATTGGCCGTACTGCTGTTCTGGCAGGCATCGAAGGCCTGGAAGTTTACGATCTGCATGCCGGTATTGCCGCAGCCGTCGCTAAAGCCGTTCGGGCTGAAATTATTCGACACGGTGGCCGGACCGCAATTGTCTTCGGCTTTTGCCAGGCCCAGCCATACGTCGATGCGGCCGGGGTTGTCCGGGTGGCCGCATTCGAGCGTCAGATCGGCTGGCGGGCAGGTGACTACCGGCGGCGTGTTGTCGACGATCGCAATCGTTTTCGAACAATTCGCCGTACTGCTGTTTTGGCAGGCGTCGAAGGCCTGGAAGGTCACCGTTTGCATGCCGGTCAGGCCACAGCCGTCGCTGAAGGCGGTGGGGCTGTAATTATTCGATACCGTGGCGCCGCCACAAGCGTCGGAAGCCGAAGCCGAGGCCAGCCAGGCATCGATCAGGGCGCCGTTTTGTGTGCTGCCGCACTCAAGCGTCAGGTCGGCCGGCGGGCACGTCACCGCCGGCGGTGTGTTGTCGAGGATCGAAATGGTCTTCGTGCAGTTGGCGTTGCTGCTGTTGCCGCAGGCGTCGGTGGCCGAGAAGGTCACGATTTGCACACCGGTATTGCCGCAGCCGTCAATAAACGCCGTCGGGCTGTAATTGTTGGCGGTGGTAGCCGGCGAACAGGCGTCGTTTGCCGTAGCCGAAGCCAGCCAGCCGGCGATCAATGCAGCGTTATCCGGGTTGCCGCATTCGAGCGTCAGGTCGGCTGCGGGGCAGATCACCGTTGGTGGCGTATGGTCTTCCAGCGTAATGGTCTGGTCGCAGGACGCGCTGTTGCCGCAGGCGTCTAGAATGGTCCAGGTACGGGTAAACACCTTGGTGACCGGGCATTGGCCTGTTATGGAGGCGCCGTCGGCATACGTCAGATTGGCCAGGCCGGCGCAGTCGTCCTGGCCGCTTGCCAGGCCCAGCGCCGTATTCTGGTACGGGTCGAGGCTGGCGGTGCATTCCACAGTGGCATCCGACGGGCAGCTGATGGTCGGCGCGGCGTTGTCCTCCAGGGTAATCACTTGCACGCAGGCACTAGCCGAGGAGGGATTGCCGCAATCGTCCACCACTTTCCAGGTACGGGTGATCAGGTACAGGCAATTGCCGAGGGTGGTCGCATCGTCATACGAGAGGGTCAAGTCGTCGTCGCAGTTGTCGTCGGCCATGGGTACGCCCAGTTCCGTATTTTCAAACGGATCGAGTTCGTCGCCACAATCGACCGTCATGTCGGCCGGGCAGCTGGTAAATACCGGCGGGGTTGTATCGGTCACGGTGATCGTCTGCACGCATTCGACGCTGTTGGAGTTGCCGCAGGCATCTGCGGCCGTCCAGGTGCGGGTGATGATGTAGCCGCAGTTCTGTTCGTCGGTTTCGTCGCTGTAATCCACCGAGGGCTCCATGTCGCAATTGTCGGTCGCGGTGGCGGCGCCCAGGTTTTCATTTACAAACGGATCAGTACTTTCGTCGCACTCGACGGTGACATCGGCCGGGCAATCCAGCACGGGCCCTTGGGAATCGGTCAGGTAAATAAACTGCGAACAGGCGGCAGCCGCGTTGCAAATATCAGACACGATCCAGTTGCGCAGGATGGTGCGCGTGCAGCCATTGAGGCCGAGGTCGGTATCGATTTTGCCCGGTACGAGGCCGGTGGCGTAGTTGTCCGTCACCGTCGGCACGCCGACGTTCGGGTTGACCTGCGGATCAATGTTTTCGTCGCACTGCACAGTGGCCGGCGGCGGGCAGGTGATCGTCGGCGGCGTGGTATCCTGTACAAAAATGGTTTGCACGCAAAGGGTGCTGTTGCCACAGTCGTCGACGGCCGTCCAGGCGCGGAAAATGGTTTTTTCCTGCTGGCAGTCACCGGGTTCACTGGTTTCGCCGTTGTAGGTCACCAGCGGTTGCGGGTCGCAGGCGTCGATGGCGGTAGCCGAACCGAGGACCTCTACGGAGTAATCGTCGTCGCAGTTCACGGTAATATCGTCCGGACAGGTGAGTTGCGGCGCTTCCAGGTCAACGATCGCGATGCGCTGCGAACATGCCGCCGGGTTCTGGCAGTTGTCGATGGTCAGCCAGGTGCGGAGGATGACCTTGATTTCCGGGCAGACGGGCGTTCCGGGCAGCGCGGCATCGGTGTAGTCGAAGCCGGGTTCCGGGTCGCAATTGTCCGAAATAGTGGGCTCACCCAGGTTTTCATTTTCGGCCGGATCGAGGCTGTCGTCGCAACCTACTGCGACCGGCGGCGGGCAAATGATCACCGGCGCGGTAATGTCGCGCAGGATGATCGTTTGCGTGCACGCCAATGCTTGGTTGCCGCAGGCATCCACGGCCGTCCAGGTGCGGGTGATGGTGTAGCTCTGGTCGGAGCAGGTTCCGTTGGACGTTTGCGTGCTGACGTCGCTATAGTCGATGTCCGGCGCTGTGTCGCAGTTGTCCGTAGCTGTAGCCATTCCGGTGTTCGCCGGTATAGCCGGCACTTCGCAGCTAATCGAGAGGTTGGCCGGGCAGCTCAGCAGCGGCGCCTTGGTATCCACCACTTCGATGGTTTGTTCGCACTGGGCGCTGTTGCCGCAGGCGTCGGTGGCCGTCCAGGTACGCGTAATGGTGTATTCCTGCGGGCAATCGCCTTCGTCGATGGCATCGGAACTGCTGATTGCCGGATCGCCATCGCAATTATCCGTCGCGGTAGCGGTACCGGTAGCCGCCGGTACGGTGGAGGTATTGCATTCCACAACGGCGCCAGCCGGGCAGGCGATGACGGGCGGGGTGATATCCTGCATGATGACCGTTTGTTCGCAGGTTGCCATATTGTTGCAATAGTCAACCGTTTTCCAGACGAGCGTGAGGGTCGCATTTTGAGGACAGAGCGGGTCTGGCTCGCCATTCATTTCAAGCAGGATAAACGGCGGCTCCGGATCGCAATTGTCGGTTACGGTCGGCGAACCAGTTATCGCCGGAATCTGCCCCAGTTCCTCACAATTGATCGTCGCCGTGGGCGGGCAGGTAATCACCGGCGGTTTCGTATCGGCCACCGATATGATTTGTTCGCAGGCCGTTTCATTTCCACAGGCATCGACAGCCGTCCAGGTACGCGTGATCGTGTACGTGTAATCCGAGCAAGCGCCGATATTGGTTTGCGTGCTCACATCACTGTAATCTATTCCCGGATCCATATCGCAGTTATCGGTAGCCGTGGCAAAGCCGGTAGCAGCCGGCTCCGTGCTGTCGTCGCATTCCACCGGCACAGCTGGCGGACAGGTAATGACCGGGTCAGTACTGTCGTCTACCGTAACGGTTTGCGCGCAGGTGCCGGTGTTGCCGCAGGCATCGGTCGAACTCCAGGTGCGCGTAATGATGCGTTCCTGCAGGCAAACGGTGCTCAGGATGATACCGTCGACGTAGGTGGGCGCGGAAGGCTCCGGATCGCAGTTGTCGGTCACCGTTGGCGTGCCCGTTAGCGCCGCAGACGGGTCCTGGTCGCATTCGACCGTTTGATCCGGCGGGCATACCAGTACAGGCGGTTTGGTATCCCGTACGGCGATCGTTTGCACGCACAGCGCGCCGTTGTCACAGCCGTCGCCGGCCAGCCAAGTGCGTTTAAATACCCTGGCGCCCGGGCAATTGCCGGCTACCGGCGGCAGATCGGTATGCGTAACCACCGGCTCCGGATCGCAGTTGTCCTGTGCCAGGGCAACGCCGGTATTTGCCGGTTCGGTAGATTCGTCGCATTGCACCGTCATATCGGCCGGGCAAATCAGAAGCGGCCGGGTGGTATCCTGCACGGTGATGATTTGTTCGCAAGATGCAATATTGCCGCAAAGGTCGGCGGCCTGCCAGCTGCGCGTGATGACGCGGCCTTGCGGGCAATCCGGGTCAGGTTCTGCGGAATCGTTGAGGATCGAAATAGCCGGTTCGAGGTCGCAATTATCCGTAGCCGTAGCCGTGCCGGTGTTGGCCGGCGTCGGCAGCACTTCGCAGTTGATCACCGTGTCGGCCGGGCAGGTAATGACTGGCGCCAGTTCATCAATCAGGGCGATTTCCTGGTCGCACACCGCCACGTTTCCACATTCGTCAAACGCAAACCAGGTGCGGATGATTTTAGCAAGCGTATCGTTCACACAGGGAGTAGTTGCGCCTTCATCCTCCCAAACAATGGTTGGCGTCGGGTCGCAGGCATCGAGGGCGACGGCCATGCCGGTGTTGGCCGGACTGGGGTCGCCGTCGCAGGCCAGTGTGAGGTCGTCCGGGCAATCGATGAGCGGCGGAGCGCCGTCGAGCACCAGGATGGTTTGCACACAGCTGGCGTTTTGGTTTCCGCAATCGTCGTAGGCCGTCCAGGTACGGGTGATGCGTTTGACCACGGGGCATTGGACCGCGGTTGTTTCGACAAGGTCGCTATAGTCGAACGACACGCCGTCGTCGCAGTTATCCGTCGCCTCCGGCACTCCGGTTGCCATCGGGCTTTCGTCCTGGCCGCATTCGACGGTAGCCGTGGGTGGGCAGGCGGTAAATACCGGCGCTTCGGTGTCGGCGACGGTGATGATCTGTTCAATCGTCACCGAGTTGCCGCAACCGTCGTCGAAGGTCCAGCTCCGGGTGATGATCAGCGGGTCGTTGGCGCAACCGGCGCCCTCGTTGTCGGTGTCCACACCCGTAACCGTAATATCGCCGGCACAGTTGTCCAGGGCCGTCAGCGGGCCGGGCGCAGGCACCTCATCGGGGCACTGGAAGAACGCCGGCGCCGGCGGGTTGGGCGGTACGGGGGCGGTATCGTCGAGCACTTCGATGATGTAGTGGATGAATTCCTCGCTTTCGTTGCCGCAGGGATCGACCAGGATGAATTCGATGTCAAAAAACTTCTGGCAATCGTTGCCGGTGACGGCAATTGCTTCAACCCGGGCCAGAACATCGTCCGGATCGGCGCAGTTGTCTTCCATGCAACCCAACAGGCCGGGTACAGGGATGTCGCCCACTTTAATTTCATAGTCGGCCGGATACGATTCTCCGACGCTCAAATTCACCAGCGCAAGCGCCGGGCAGGGGCCGCCGTCCGAGGTTCCCACGACGTAGGTCGCGGTGTTGGGCATCGGATTTCCATACGTGTTCAGCAAGGGACAATCGTCGGCGATCACCGGCGGCGTGGTGTCTTCCACGGTGATGGTTTGCACACAATCTGTGCTGTTGCCGCAAAGATCGGTGGCCGTCCAGGTACGGGTGATGGTGTACGCTTGCGGGCAGGCGACGTCAGTTTCCAAATCCGAGTAGACGATAACGATATCCTGCGGGAGCGTACAGTTGTCGGTAGCGGTGGCCATGCCGGTGTCGGCCGGGTCGGTACTCTCGTCGCATTCGACGGTTTGAGCGCCTGGGCAGGTAATCACCGGGTCGGTGTCGTCGTCGACGGTGATGATCTGGGTGCAAAAGCCTGTGTTATCGCAGGCATCGGCCAAGCTCCAGACACGGATGATTTGGTACTCCTGCGGGCAGACCTGGCTTGGCACGGTGGTTTCCGAAAAAATGGAGGGTGTTCCCAGCATCTGGTCGCAGTTATCGGTAGCCGTGGGTATACCGGTATTGGCTGGTGCGGTACTTTCGTTGCATTCCACCGTTTTGTCTACGCAGACCAGCACCGGGAGGGTATTGTCTACCACGGTGATTACCTGCTGGCAGGGCGCGGGGTTGCCGCACAGGTCGATGGCCACCCAGAGGCGGGTGATGCGCCGTTCCAGTGGGCAGTCGCCAAAGGGCTGCGTATCGTCAATCGGCGTGGAAATACCGGCAAGGCCGCAGTTATCCGTAGCGGTAGGCTCGCCCAATACTGCGGGACTTACATCGCTGCCGCATTCCACCGTTTGGTCGGCCGGGCAGATGATTATCGGCGGCGTAGTGTCGTCTACAGTGATCGTTTGCACGCAGGTATCCGTGTTCCCGCAGGCATCCGTAGCCGTCCAGGTCCGGGTGACCGTGTACTCAAAGAGGCAAGGGCCGTCGGCGCGAACGTCGGTGTAGGAAATTACCCGGTTCGGGTCGCAGTTGTCGGTAGCCGTAGCAAAACCCAGGTCGTCATTTTCTCCCGGATCCAGGCTTTCGTCGCATTCGATGGTCACATCACCCGGACAGGAAATGACCGGCGCGGTGTTGTCGATGATCGTAATTTTCTGGATGCAGGCCGTGGAGTTGGCGTTCAGGCAGTTGTCCACCGCCGCCCAGCGGCGCGTGATGACGCCGGAGGGGAAACAGGAACCCGGTTCAAAAGTATCCAGGAAGGTGATCGTCGGCTCGGTATCGCAGTTGTCGGTGGCCGTGGCGGAGCCGTTGGTATTGGTCAATACGAGCGGATCCACGTCGCAGCTCAGGGTGATGTCCGGCGGGCAGTAGGTGATCGTCGGCGCCGTCATATCCTGCACTTCGATGACCTGCACGCAGCTGGTCGAGTTGCCGCAATTGTCCGTAGCCGTCCAGGTGCGGGTGATCCGGCGGCGGTCGGGGCAATTGCCGGGCACGACGAGGTCTGAAGACTCAACCGTCACGCTCTGGTCGCAGTTATCCGTTGCCACAGCCGGGCCGCCGGTGTTGGCCGGCGTGGGATCGACTTCGCAGTTGATGGTAATGTCGGGCGGGCAGAAGCTGATCACCGGTTTTTGAACATCCTGCACCAAAATTGTCTGCACGCAGGTCGTGCTGTTGTTACAATCGTCGGTAGCCGTCCAGGTCCGTTTGATGGTGTACGTGTCGGGACAATTGCCCGGAATGATTTCATCCGTTGAACTAATCGTTACCTCGTCATCGCAATTGTCAGTGGCCGTGGCCGTGCCGGTATTGGCCGGCAGGGACGAATCCTGGCAATTGACGGCCAGGTCGGCCGGGCAAGTGATCACCGGCGGCGTTATGTCCTGCACGATGATCAGCTGCAGGCAGGTTGCCGTGTTGCCGCAATCGTCGGTCGCTTTCCAGGTCCGTTCAATCGTGTAGGCATCCGGACAAGCGCCCGGAACGAGATTGTCGGTGTACATAATTACCGGCGCCGTGGAGCAGTTATCCGTAGCGGTAGCGGAGCCAGTGTTGGTTGGCAGCTGAGAGTCTTCGCATTTGATCGTCTGCGGCGCCGGGCAGGTAATCTCCGGAGCCGTATTGTCGGTCACATTGATCGTTTGCGTGACAGCCGTCGAGTTGCCGCACTGGTCGGTAATGACGTAGGTGCGGCTGATGACGCCGGAGCATTGCGTACCCGACAGGATAGTGGTGGACGATTCGACTTTGAGTTCAGCGGTCGGCGAACACAGGTCGCTCGCCGATGCGCCGGGCAGCGCCAGGAATGCCGTGATCGTGGTGGCCGCTGCGGGCAATACCGTGCTGCACTCGATGTCGATGGTTGTCGGCGCTGTGGCCGCCGGCGGGGTATTGTCGGTGATGGTGATGATCTGCGTGTAAACCATGCTTTGGTTGCCGCAGGCGTCGGTCACCGTCCAGGTGTTGGTGTAGGTCCCTTCCTGCGGGCAAATTGTGCCGGCGACAAACATGCCGGAGTTTTCACGATATCGCTCACGTCGTTGTCGCAGTTGTCCGTAGCGACGGGGAAAAGCGACTGGGCGGCAGCCAGGCCGGCGGCGTCGCTGCATTCCACGGTGCGATCCAACATACCAGCCGCAGTTGTCCACGTGGGCGCCTTGCTGTCGTCCACCACGATCGTTTGCGTGCAAGCCACGGCATTGCCGCAGCCGTCGGAGCTGATCCAATGTCGCGTGATGATGCTTTCCTGCGGGCAAAGGGTACTGACCGGCGGATCGTCGGCATAACTCGTCGCCAGGGTGGGGTCGCAGGCGTCGAGCGCGGTGGCCGTGCCGGTGTTGGCCGGCAGGGTGCTTTCGTCGCATTCCACGGTTACGTTGTCCGGGCAATCGATCAGCGGCGGCGTGTTGTCGGTCACGGTGATCGTTTGCAAACAGGTCCTGCTGTTGTGGCAGGCGTCGTCTATCCAGGTGCGATTGATCGTATACTCCTGGTCGCAGGCGGTGGGAACGATCGCGTCGGCGTAGCCGATGGGCAGCGGGCCGGGGTCGCAGTTGTCTGTGGCGGTGGCCACGCCCAGCGTCGAGTTTGGCAGGTAGGGGTCGAAGCTCTGGTTTTGGGCGCATTCCACGGTTTTATTCGGCGGGCAGACAATTGCCGGCGGCTCCACGTCGCGCTTGGTAATGATTTGAATACAAGCCGCAGCGTTCTGGCAGTTGTCGGCAGCCTGCCAGGTGCGGGTGATGATCGTATCCTGCGGGCACTGTCCGACGACTTTCATGTCGGCAAACGATACCACAACGTTGGGATCGCAATTGTCCATGGCCAGCGCGGAGCCCAGGGCCATGTTGAGCGCCGGATCGAGGCTGGCGTCGCAGGGCAGGAAGGTGATGTCCGGCGGACAAACGATGGTCGGCGCCGTATTGTCGCTCACGCTGATGATTTGCGTTTGTGTTGTTGCGTTGCCGCAGTTGTCCACAGCCGTCCAGGTGCGGGTGATGGTGTAGTTGGTGTACGTGCAGTTGTTGATGTCGGTGCTTTGCGTGCTGGTTTGGCTAAACGAAATCACCGCTTCCGGGTCGCAGTTGTCTGTTGCCATCGGGCTGGCCGGGCCGGGCACGGCGCTGCATTCGGCCGTGATGTCGCCCGGCACGCCGCTGAGCACGGGCGCCTGGGTGTCCTGCACGGTGATGACCTGCTGGGTGGTCGTGCTGTTGTTGCAATCGTCGGTAGCCGTCCAGGTATGCGTGATGGTGTAGTTGGTGTAGCCGCAGCTGGTGTTGTCGGTGCTTTGCGTGCTGACGGTTTCGATGTCGATCTGTACCGAGGCATCGCAGGCGTCCGCAGCAGTAGGCGTTGCCGGCATCGGCACGGCGTTGCATTCGACGGTGGTATTAGCCGGCACGCCGGAAAACACCGGATCGGTCGTATCCTCGATGCTAAACGTCGCCGTGGTAGCAGTGGTGTTACCGCAGGCGTCGGTGACGGTGAAGGTGACGGTTGCGCTGCCGGTGGCGCCGCAATCGTCGCTCAGGCCATAAAAGTCGTTGCTCCAGCTGACGCCGCTGCAAATATCCGCAGCCACAGCGCCGCCGTAGTTATCCAGCCAGACTTGCAGATCGGTCAGGTTGCCCTGTCCGTCGCATTCGACCGTTTCGTCCGTAGCTTCTTCAGAAATAACCGGCGGGGTGGTATCTTCGATGGTAAACGTCGCCGTGGTGGCGTCGGTGTTGCCGCAGGCGTCGGTGGCGGTGAAGGTCACCTCAACGCTACCGGTAGCGCCGCAGTCATCGCTCAGACCGTCAAAGTCGTTGCTCCAAGTGATATCGCCACAATTATCGCTGGCGCTGGCGCCGCCGTTCGAGGCCAGCCAGTTCATCAGATCGGCTCCGTTGCCCTGTCCGTCGCACTCGACGGTTTCGTCGGACGCTTCCACGGAAATGTCCGGCGGGGTGGTGTCGTTGATGGTAAACGTCGCCGTGGTTTGGGCGGTGTTGCCACATTCGTCGGTGGCCGTAAACGTCACCTCCGCGCTGCCGGTGGCAGCGCAGCCGCCGGCCAGGCCGTCAAAATTGTGCGTCCATTCCACGTCGCCGCAAGCGTCCGTGGCTACGGCGCCGCCGTGGTCATCCAGCCAGGCTTGCAAATCGTCCAGGTTGCCCTGGCCGTCGCAATCGACCGTGAGGTCAGCGGCCGGCGTGGTGATCACCGGGGCGGTTTCGTCGATGATGGTAAAGGTGGCCGTCGTTTGCACTTCGTTGCCGCATTCGTCGGTGGCGGTAAAGGTCACCATCGCGCTGCCGGTAGCGCCGCAGTCGTCGCTCAGGCCGTCAAAGTTATTCGACCAGTTCACGGTGCCGCAGGCGTCGGTGGCGACAGCGCCGCCGTTCGAGGCCAGCCAGTCCATGAGGGCTGCGCCGTTGCCGGCGCCGTCGCATTCGACCGTGAGATCGGCGGCCGGCGTGGTGATCACCGGGGCGGTTACGTCGATGATGGCAAACGTAGCCGTCGTTTGCACTTCGTTGCCGCACTCGTCGGTGGCAGTAAAGGTGACCGTCGCGCTGCCCGTAGCGCCGCAGTCGTCGCTCAGGCCGTCAAAGTCGTTCGACCAGCTGATGTCGCCGCAATTGTCTTCTGCGACAGCGCCGCCGTGGTTGTCCAGCCAGGCTTGCAAATCGTACAGGTTGCCCTGTCCGTCGCATTCGACTGTTTCGTCGGTAGCTTCCTCAGCAATAACCGGCGGGGTGTTGTCGTCCACCGTGATGGACTGCACGCAGCTGGTCGAATTGCCGCAGTCGTCCACGGCTGTCCAGGTGCGCTCAATAATGTAGTGTTGCGGGCAGGCCATCGGGATGGTAAATTCCACGTCGGTGTGTGTCAGTGCGGGAGACATGTCGCAGTTGTCCGACACGGTGGCAAAACCCGTGGGGAAGCCCTGTCCGGGGTCGCCGGGCGCCAGCTCGTCGCTGCATTCCACCGAAACGGCGGGCGGACAGCTGAGCATGGGCGGTGTGATATCCTGCACAAAAATCGTTTGCACACAGCCTGCGGTGTTCCCGCAGGCGTCGCGCGCCAGCCAGGTACGGTTGATGGTGTATTCCTGCGGGCAATCGCCCGGGGTCGGTGGGCCGTCGTTATAGCCGATTTCCGGCGTCGAGCAGTTGTCGGTGGCCCCGGCCGTTCCGGTGGCGGGCGGCAGGGTACTTTCGGTACAGTCCACCGTCGTATTTGCCGGGCAGGAAATCGTCGGCGGCACGTTGTCGGTTACCGTGATCACCTGCGTGCAGCTGGCCGTATTGCCGGCGCCATCGGTGGCCATCCAGGTGCGGAACACGACGTAGTTGTTTTGCGGGCACAGGGTGCCGGATGATATTTCGTCAGAATGGCTCAGCGTGGGCGCCGGCGGGCAGTTGTCGGTAGCTGTGGCCGTGCCTGTAGCGCCGCCCGGGTCGAGGTTGACGCTGCAATCGACGGTGATCGGCGCCGGGCAACTGATCACCGGCGGGTCGTTGTCGGTCACGGTTACGGCAAACGAACAGGTCGCGGTGTTGTTGTTTCCGTCGGTGACCGTGTAGGTCACGATTGTCTGACCTTTGGAAAAGGTGAAATCATTCGAATAGCCGGGACTTACTGCGCCGCCCATTGGCAGGGAAAGCGGCGCCGGCATGCCGTTGCTGAAGGCGATGGTCATGGTGGCGGGGCAATAATCCGGGTTGAGGTTCAGGTCCGGGTGCGTCAGGGTGAGGGTCGTATCGCAGTCGCCGCCGTCGGTGGTGGCCAGCGTGATGTCGCCGGGGCAGTCGATGGCCGGCAGGGGTTCCACTTTTATGACGATCACCCTGTCCATACCCGGGCAGGTTTCGCCGTCGGCGGTGCGCTGCGGGGTGATGGTGAGCATGGCCATTGTGGTGGTCGTGCCCGTATTTGTCAGGGTGGTTACCGGGATGTAGAGGGCGTTGGGCGAGCCGCCGCCGGCATCCATGCCGTTGGGCGGGCTGGCTATCAGGTTATCGCCGCTCCAGCTCCAGAGGATGGAGTTGCTGGGGTCGGTGGTGCCGTTGCCGAGGTTGTGCCCGATGGTGAAGCCGCCAACCTGCGCGCCGGAGCAGATGCCGGCCGGCGGTTCGGGGTCGATGAGGGTCACTTTGGACAGCGGCCGTACCGTCACCGTGATCGTGGCCGGCGTGCCGGCGCAGGGGGCGAATTTCGGCGTGACGGTGAAGGTGATGTTGACGGAGTTGAGGTTGAGGTTTTCGATCATACCCATCAGCATGTTCGCCGCGGTAGTCACCATGCCTTCGCCAACGGCGGGCGGTGTGGGCGCCCCGAAATCTCCGTGCAGGAAGACGTTGTTATCGCTGGGCATGGTATTGGTAAACGTGGGCGAAATGGTCCAGGTGACCATATATTCGGTTCCCGGCGGGTTGTTGGCGCCGCCGAAATCGAGGGTGTATTTATCGCCCGAGCAGATCACGTTGTCGCTCTGCGTCAGGTTGACGGTGGGTAAAGCGGGCACGCCGCCGGGCAGGGTGAGCGTGACCTGCGCCGTGCAGGCGCTCGTGTTGCCGCACTGGTCGGTGATGGTTACGTTGACGGTGTTCAGGCCCAGGTTGGCGCAGGTGAGTGGCAGCGATACGATTTCTATGTCGATTTCACCGCAGTTGTCATAAGACTGACCTGCGACGGAGTCTGCTTGAATGTCGACCATGCCGTTGAGTCCGAGCTCAAGAGTAATGTCCTGGCAAACGGCAACAGGAGGCGTATTGTCTTTCACCGTAATGATCTGCACCTGGTCGGAAGCCGTGTTGCCGCAGTCGTCCACCAGACTCCAGGTCCGGGTGATGACCACGTTGCAGGGATCCGTCTCATCCACCTCGTCTTCGTAGGTGGCCTGGACGACACCTCCGCAGTTGTCCATTTCGTTCGTTACATCGCCGGTTTCTTCCACGCTTTCATCGTATTCGCAGTCGGCATCCCGGAAGATCATGATGTCGGCCGGGGCCGAAAATGTCGGAGGTGTGTTGTCGATGCGTGTGTTGTAGGTGACCATGGCGCTGTTGCCGCACACGTCGGTGACCGTCACGGTAATTACCGCTGAGCAGTCGCCGGAGGTGCTTGCCGTTGTGGTCAGCGTTCCGGGGCAATTATCGCCGCTTGTCGTGGCTGCAATAGCCGCCGCTTCCGCTTCCGCTTCCGTCGGGTAGCAGGGGGCGATCTGACCGGCTGTAGCGGTTGGCGGGGTGTTGTCGATAATCGTAATGATTTGGGTAAACACCGAGCTGGTGTTGCCACAGTCGTCGGTCACGGTCCAGGTGTTGGTGTAGGTTCCAGCCTGAACGCAGGGCGGCGTTCCCGGGACAAACATTCCGGAGGTTTTTACGATGTTCGTCACATCCTGGTCGCAAAGGTCGCCGGCGACAGGGAAAAGTGCCTGTGCGGCTGCCAGGCCGGTGGCGTCGCTGCATTCGAGGGTGACGTCCAGCGCAGTGGCGGAAGTTGACCAGGTCGGCAGGGTATTGTCGGTTACGGTAATTATTTGCGTATACACCGAGCTGGTATTGCCGCAGTCGTCGGTTACGGTCCAGGTATTGGTGTAGCTGCCTTCCTGCGGGCAGGTCATGCCGGGTGCGAATGCACCGGCGGTTTTTACCGGCGTAAGCGTCTGGTCGCAATTATCCAGCGCCGCGGGCGTCTGCGCCTGTGCAGTGGCAAGAGCCATCTGGTCGCTGCATTCCACCGTCACATCCAGCGCGCCGGCCGCAGTCGTCCAGGTGGGCGCCATGCGGTCGAGCAGGGTGATGACCTGGGTATATACCAAGCTGGTAGTGCCGCAATCGTCAACCACGGTCCAGGTGTTGGTAATCGTTTCGGATTGCGGGCAGTTTTGAGGCCCTTGCACCGGCGTTCCGGGTACTTTTACGATGTTGGTCACATCCATATCGCAGTTGTCCGTGGCCACGGGAAACAGCAATTGAGCGGCTATCAGGCCGGTGCCGTCGCTGCATTCCAGGGTAACATCCAGCGCGGTGGCGGAAGTTGTCCAGGTCGGCGCTTTGCTGTCGATCACTGTGATCACCTGCGTGAAGACCGAGGTGCTGGTGTTTCCGCAGTCGTCGGTCACTACCCAGGTGTTGGTGTAGGTTCCGGCTTGCGGGCAGGGGCCAGCCACAAACGGGCCGTTTGTTTTCACGGGCGTGAGGAAAAGGTCGCAATTGTCATTCGCCGTGGGCGTCAGGCCTTGCGCGGCAGCCAGGCCGGCCACGTCGCCGCATTCCACGGTTTTGTCCAGACTTCCGGCTACGGAAGCCCAGGTGGGCACCTGGGTATCCACGATTGTAATAATTTGGGTAAACACCGAGCTGGTGTTGCCGCAGTCGTCCGTTACGGTCCAGGTGTTGGTGTAGGTGCCCGCTTGCGGGCAGGAGCCGGGCACGAACGGACCGGAAGTTTTGATGCGGTTGCTGACGTTCGGGTCGCAGTTGTCGGTGGCTTCGGGGAAAAGCGCCTGAGCGGCGGTCAGGCCATTGGCGTCGCTGCATTCGAGGGTGACGTCCAGCGCAGTGGCGGAAGTTGTCCAGGTGGGAGCCACGTTGTCGTTTACGATGATGACTTGGGTGATGGCGGTAGAATTGCCGCACATATCCGTCAGTCGGTAGGTACGCGTCACCGTACCCGAACAGGCCGGCGCCGGGCTATCGCCAACATGCGTGACGGTTACCGTGCCGCCGCAGTTGTCGACTTCGCCGGTCACGTCGTCAATATTTGCCGGCGGAATGAGGGTGGCGCAGGTGTAGGGGCCGAGGGGCGGAAGGGCGTAGGCCGTAGGGGGCGTATTGTCGATCTTCGTGGTGTAGGTGGCCGTAGCGGTATTACCGCACATGTCCGTCACCGTCACTGTAATTGTGGCCGAGCAATCGCCCACAGTGCTGGCCGTCGTCGTCAACGTTCCGGGGCAGTTATCGCTGCTCGTCGTAGCCGCGATGGCTGCCGCTTCCGCTGCCGTCACCGTCGGGTAACACATGGCGATCTGGCCGGCAGTTGCCATCGGCGGCGTTCCGTCGATTTTGGTGATGTAGGTGGCGCTGGCAGCGTTGCCGCACATGTCGGTGACCGTCACGATGATCGTGACCTGGCAATCGCCGGCGGTGCTGGGAATCGTGGTGGCAGTCGCATTCAGCATGCCCGGGCAGTTGTCGCTGCTCATGGTGGCCGCTATGGCGGCCGCTTCCGCTGCCGCCACCGTCGGGTAACACATGGCAATCGTGCCGGCTGTTGCCGTCGGAGCCGTGTTGTCGATCTTCGTGGTGTAGGTGACCGTAGCGGTATTGCCGCACATGTCCGTCACCGTCACGGTGATCACCGCCGAGCAAGTCCCTGCCGTGCTGGCCGTCGTCGTCAACGTTCCAGGGCAGTCATCGCTGCTCGTCGTAGCCGCTATGGCCGCCGCTTCCGCTGCCGCCACCGTCGGGTAACACATGGCAATCTGGCCGGCTGTTGCCGTCGGCGCCGTGTTGTCGATCTTCGTGGTGTAAGTGACCGTAGCGGCATTGCCGCACATGTCTGTCACCGTCACGGTAATCACCGCCGAGCAAGTCCCTGCCGTGCTGGCCGTCGTCGTCAACGTTCCGGGGCAGTTATCACTGCTCGTCGTGGCCGCTATGGCGGCCGCTTCCGCTGCCGCCACCGTCGGATAACACATGTTTATTGTGCCGGCTGTTGCCGTCGGAGCCGTGTTGTCGATCTTCGTGGTGTACGTCACGCTGGCGGCATTGCCGCACATGTCCGTCACCGTCACGGTAATCACCACCGAACAAGTCCCTGCCGTGCTGGCCGTCGTCGTCAACGTTCCGGGGCAGTTATCGCTGCTCGTCGTGGCCGCTATAGCGGCCGCTTCCGCCGCCGCTACCGTCGGGTAGCACATGTTTATCGTGCCGGCTGTTGCCGTCGGCGGCGTATTGTCGATCTTTGTGGTGTAGGTGACCGTAGCGGTATTGCCGCACATGTCCGTCACCGTCACGGTGATCACCGCCGAGCAAGTCCCTGCCGTGCTGGCCGTCGTCGCCAGTGTTCCGGGGCAGTTATCGTTGCTCGTCGTGGCCGCTATGGCGGCCGCTTCCGCTGCCGCCACCGTCGGGTAGCACATGGCGATCTGGCCGGCTGTTGCCGTCGGCGCCGTGTTGTCGATCTTCGTCGTGTAGGTGACCGTAGCGGCATTGCCGCACATGTCCGTCACCGTCACGGTAATCACCGCCGAACAAGTCCCTGCTGTGCTGGCCGTCGTCGTCAACGTTCCGGGGCAGTTATCGTTGCTCGTCGTGGCCGCTATGGCGGCCGCTTCCGCTGCCGCCACCGTCGGGTAGCACATGGCAATCTGGCCGGCTGTTGCCGTCGGCGCCGTGTTGTCGATCTTCGTCGTGTAGGTGACCGTAGCGGTATTGCCGCACATGTCCGTCACCGTCACGGTAATCACCGCCGAACAAGTCCCTGCCGTGCTGGCCGTCGTCGTCAACGTTCCGGGGCAGTTATCGCTGCTCGTCGTGGCCGCTATGGCGGCCGCTTCCGCTGCCGCCACCGTCGGGTAACACATGTTTATCGTGCCGGCTGTTGCCGTCGGAGCTGCGTTGTCGATCTTCGTGGTGTAAGTGACCGTAGCGGCATTGCCGCACATGTCCGTCACCGTCACTGTGATCACCGCCGAACAAGTCCCTGCCGTGCTGGCCGTCGTCGTCAACGTTCCAGGACAGTTATCGTTGCTCGTCGTAGCCACTATGGCGGCCGCTTCCGCTGCCGCCACCGTCGGGTAACACATGTTTATTGTGCCGGCTGTTGCCGTCGGCGCCGTGTTGTCGATCTTCGTCGTGTAGGTGGCCGTAGCGGTATTGCCGCACATGTCCGTCACCGTCACGGTAATTGTGGCCGAGCAATCGCCCACAGTGCTGGCCGTCGTCGTCAACGTTCCGGGGCAGTTATCGCTGCTCGTCGTGGCAGCAATGGCGGCCGCCTCCGCTGCCGCCACCGTCGGGTAGCACATGTTTATCGTGCCGGCTGTTGCCGTCGGCGCTGTGTTGTCGATCTTCGTGGTGTAGGTGACCGTAGCGGCATTGCCGCACATGTCCGTCACCGTCACGGTGATCACCGCCGAACAAGTCCCTGCCGTGCTGGCCGTCGTCGTCAACGTTCCAGGGCAGTTATCGTTGCTCGTCGTAGCCGCTATGGCTGCCGCTTCCGCTGCCGCCACCGTCGGGTAGCACATGGCGATCTGGCCGGCTGTTGCCGTCGGAGCCGTGTTGTCGATCTTCGTCGTGTAGGTGACCGTAGCGGTATTGCCGCACATGTCCGTCACCGTCACGGTAATCACCGCCGAACAAGTCCCTGCCGTGCTGGCCGTCGTCGTCAACGTTCCGGGGCAGTTATCGCTGCTCGTCGTGGCAGCTATGGCTGCCGCTTCCGCTGCCGCCACCGTCGGGTAACACATGTTTATTGTGCCGGCTGTTGCCGTCGGCGCTGTGTTGTCGATCTTCGTCGTGTAGGTGACCGTAGCGGTATTGCCGCACATGTCCGTCACCGTCACTGTGATCACCGCCGAACAAGTCCCTGCCGTGCTGGCCGTCGGCGTCAACGTTCCAGGGCAGTCATCGCTGCTCGTCGTAGCCGCTATGGCTGCCGCTTCCGCTGCCGCCACCGTCGGGTAGCACATGTTTATCGTGCCGGCTGTTGCCGTCGGGTCCTGCGTATCGACGAGATAAACCGTCCGCATACAGGGAGTGGCGGTATTATCGCAGTCGTCCTGCGCAGTAAAGGTAATCGTCAGGCCCATGCTCGGGCTGGCGGTGCATTCCAGGGCCGGCACGGTCGAGCCGTTGTAGTCGGTTTCGACGAAGATTTCCTGGTCGCAGGCATCCGTCACGGTGGCCGTCGCTATCCAGGCATTGATGCTTGCCACGTAATCCGGGCCGTCCACGCCGCATTCCAGGGTCAGGTCGGTCGGGGGGCAAGTGAGCGTGGGCGCCTGGGTATCGTCCAGGTACACTGTAGCCGTGCATTCGGCCGTATTTTCGGCGTCATCGGTGGCGGTGAAGGTCACGGTCAGGCCGTTGACAAGATCACAGTCCAGGTCCGGAACTGCGTTGACGTAATCGTCTGTAATATCAACGTCCTGGTCGCAGTTGTCCGTGGCGGAAGCCGTTGCGATCCAGGTTTCGATTTGTGCAACATAATCCGAGCCGTCAACGCATTGCAGGCTCAGGTTCACCGGGCAAGTGATTTCGGGGTTTTGCTCGTCTGCCACCGTCACCGTGTATGAGCAGGTCGTATTATTCATGGCGCCGTCGGTAACGGAATAGGTGACGGTTGTTTCTCCCAAGCCGAAAGTATAGCTGTCCATACCGCCGGGCGTCACTGTGCCGCCCATTGGCAGGCCGGGAGCGCCGGGCGTACCGCTGAAGGCGATGGTCATGGAATACGGGCAATTGGCATTATTGGTATTGACTTGCGGATGCATGATTTTTACCACTGCGGAGCAGAGGTCTTCATCCGTACCCACTTCCACGGCAGGGGGGCAGCTGATCTGCGGCGCCGGCTCTACCAGGATTTGCACGGTGTAGGGCGGCCCTTCGCAGAGCAGGTTATTCGCGTTGAGGCGTTTTGGGATAATGGTCAGGGTAGCCGTTTGGGCCGTAGCGCTGGTATTCGTCAGCGTAGTTGCCGAAACGATCAGGCCGTCGCTGCCGTCGGTATCGGAGCCGTTGGCCGGATTGGCCGTAATATCCGTGCCGCTCCACATCCACATGATTTGGTTACTACTTGGTCCGGGCACGATGTTATGGGTGACGGTAAATGCCCCGACCGAAGCGCCGGAGCAGATGGCTGCGGGCGGCGCGGGCGCAATGCTTACCACCTGCGGAAGCGGGCGCACGATGACGGAGATCATTTGCGGCGTGCCGGGGCAGCCGTTGGTTTTCGGCGTTACGGTGAAGGTGATGGTTACGGAGTTGACGTTGGTATTGTTGATCGGTCCGCTCAGGCTAAGCGCGGAAGTCGGCAGCATGCCTTCGCCCGGGACGCCCCCGAAGTCGCCGCCCAGGGTGACGTTTTCATCAAGAGGCATCGTAGTTGTAAAGGTGGGCGCGATCGTCCAGGTGACCATGTATGTGGTTCCCGGCGGGTTGTTAGAGCCGCCGAGATTCAAGGTGTACGTATCGTTGGGACACATTTCGCCCAGAGCGGGCGTCTGGCTGAGCGACACGGTGGGCAGGGAAGTGCCGCCACCGTTGAAGGTCAGGTACACTTGCGCGGTGCAGGTACTGGTATTGCCGCAGGCATCCGTCGCCTGCAGCGTGGTGGGCGACTGAACGCCGATATTGGCGCAGCCGACTAATTGTAAGGAAATGATTTCGACCGGGATCAAATCGCAGTTGTCGCTCGAACCGTTATCTACTTGGTCAGCCGGGACAGGTACGGGCAATAGATCTTCTGGCGCGAGTTCAATTGTAATGTCCTGGCAAAGCGCTGTTGGCGGCACGTTGTCATCCACGGTTATCTTGTGCGAACAAGTTGCCGTGTTGCCGCAGAGGTCGGAGACCTGGTACGTGCGGGTGATCATTTCCGGGCAACTACCGTTGTCTGAAACTTCACTGGAGAGAAAACTCATGGCGTTCAGGTCGCAGTTGTCTGAAGCGCTGCCGCCAGCCATTACCAATCCGGCCACAGAGGTATAAGCAGGTTGTTCATCAGCCGAACAACTGGCTGTCAAATCGGGCGGGCAAGTCAGCGCAGGAAGTGTGTTGTCATCCACGGTAACCGTCTGGGTACAGGTGGTTGTATTGCCGCAAAGGTCGGCGATGCGGTAGGTGCGCGTCACCACTTCCGGGCAGGTCATGCTGTTGGAACTTCCACCCACAAAGGCGAAGCTGGCCGGGTTGATGCCGCAGTTGTCGCCGGCGCTGCCCATGGCGTCGGTAAAGGCCGAATAATCGGCGTAAGGCGTTTGTTCTGAAGCCGAGCAAGTAGCGGTGAGGTTGGGCGGGCAAGTGATGGTGGGAGGTATTTCATCGTCGATGGCGATCGTTTGCACGCAGTTGGCCAGGTTGCCGCAGAGGTCGGCGATTTGATAGGTACGCGTCACCACTTCCGGGCAAGTTTGGCCGTTCGAAACCTGGCTGAGCAAAGTCAGGCTCATGGTATTCACGCCGCAATTGTCGCTGGCGCTGCCCATGGCGCTGGTAAACGCGCTGTACGAGGCATAAGGCGGTTGTTCGGAAATACTGCACACGGCGCTCAGGCCGGGCGGGCAAGTCAGCGAGGGCGGCACTTCGTCGTCGATGGTCACCGTTTGGCTACAGGTGCCGGTATTGCCGCATTGGTCTTCAATTTTGTAAACCCGGGTGACCGTTTGCGGGCAATTCATATTGTTTGGAGTTTCGCTGTCCAGCATAAACGTGCTTTCATCCAACCCGCAGGCATCGGATGCGCTGCCGCCGGCAGTCGCGAACACGGCAAAATCGGCATAAGCCAGCTGTTCGGAAATGGCGCACACGGCGCTCAGGCCGGGCGGGCAGTTCAGTGTGGGCGCCTTGGTGTCGTCCAGGTACACGGTGCGGATACAGGTTGCCGTGTTGTCGCAGTCGTCGAGTGCCGTGAATGTAACCGGCAACCCCTGGCTCAGGTCGCAACTCAACGCCAATACCGAATTGTCATCGAAATCGTTTGACTCGGCTACTTCCGGGTCGCAGACGTCGGTGGCAGAAAACCCTTCCAGCCAAGTGAGGATTTGGGCGGCATAGTCGGGGTCAGCGTCGGTGTCGCATTCCAGCGTCAGGTCATCCGGGCAGGTGAGCGTGGGCGGCGTGGTATCGTCGATATCCACCTTCGCGTTGTTCGTCACCGCCACATCGAACGGACCGTCGCAGTCCGCCGCTTCGATGGCCAGAGGAGGCGATGTCAGGCTCGTGATCGTCACGGGGGCGTCTTCCACTCCACAGCCCATTACTTTGAAGGTGATACGCAGCAGCACGGTATTGTCTGTCAGCACCGCATTGCAGACGCCATCGATGTCGAGCCAGGTGTAGCGGAGCTCGCCCGTGAGGCTGTTTACCGCAATAGCCGGGGCGTCGCCGTCGATGGTCAGCGCCGTGTGGGAAACATAGATGAAATTTGCGGGGTTCCAGCTTACGCCGTACTGCAAGGACCCCAGGTTACAAAAGCCGCTCGTCGCTGCGATATCGACGGTGATTTCATTCATACATTCGGCGCTCGCAGGCCCTTCGGATGTCAGCGCCAGTTCGTCAATAAGCGCGATTTCAACCGTGCCGCTCATCGTGTTGGTACAGGTCGTGGTCGTATTCGTCGCCACAACCGTATATACGCCAACAGCGGTTTGCAAGCCAAAATCGAGCGCCATACCGGTGCCCGGCAACGCCATGCCGATATCGTTTCCGTTTAGTTGCAGTTGATAGGAAACGCCCGTTTCGGAACCGTCCAGGCCAATTGTTTTTCCGGTGCAGCTCGAGCCGGATTCCGTCATACCAAAGGCTGTCGGTAAAGGATCGATGCTAACGGTTGCGGATCCGTTCATGGTAGCCGTGCAATTGGTCGTGGTGTTGGTGGCTATAACGGTGTAGGCGCCGGCGGCCGTCTGGTCGCCAAAAGCGATCGCATTGCCCGTACCGGCCACCGGAGAGCCTGTGTTGGTATTGTCCACCTGGAGTTGGTAGGAGACGCCTGTTTCCGAATCGCTCAGCCCTACGGCCACGCCGCTACCGCCGGCGCAATAAGAGCCACCGCCGGTGACGTCGAATGCTGCCGGCTGCTCGCATATCACCGTACCGCTCACGATGACGTCGCGCAGGAAAAGGTCGCCCAGGCCGTTGGTACCGCCGAACAATCCATAGATGCGGAAGGTTACTGTTGCGGTTGTTGTAAAAGAGGTAAAGGATGCCCAAGGCCGGTTAGTACCGGTATTCGAGCATGTGCTGTTGTTATTCGGCCCTAGATTGGCGCCGTTTTGCGTGAAGGTTGAAAACCCGTTCAGGCTATAGGCATAGCGCACCTGGCTTGGTCCGCGGGTAGTAGCCGTACCCGGTTCGCGGCGCAATTTTGCAGTTAATCCGGTGATATTCAAGCTATATCCCGGGTCCGGAGTTATGGAAAATTCGATATAATCCCCGGCCGCATTCGGCGTAGCCAGCATACTGGAGCCGCCATAACCATATGAAGGCCATCCATCCGCCCCAAATCCCTCCGTCGCACCGGTACAGGTAAGCGTTGTTGTCAACCCGGCGCCGCGGCTGAGGCTTGTGCCGGTAACATTGGGCGCCACTGTAGCCGGAACCCCGGAAGAGGCGTTGGTATATTGATAAATTTGCCCAAAAGAAAGTGCAGGAAACAACAGGGATAAAGCGAACAGAGATCCGGTAATTGTTGCTTGGACATATCTCCCGGCTTCCGGCCGGCCGGTGCGAGTTGGTAAATCGTTTCTCATAAGCATGTTTGAATTAAAAGAAAAACTGCTGGCGTTGCGGGATTCGGTTGTGTGTTGGAATCGGTTCATGGACAACTATTTAAAAAACAAAGCCCTGTTACCGGCAACGGCAACAGGAAATATTGGGTACATGGAATAAACAATAGGAAACGACGGGCCGATGCAAAAAAAACGGCGGGGTAGAACCCCCCTTTTGGAAGCGAATTCCGGTCAACTGTTCCGGATTCGGTCGGGCCAACAGCCCCAAAATAGCAGGGAGGGCATTGCATCATAGGATCGCGTTTGTTGTTTGCGCCGAAACTACCGGATGCCCCCAACCTCCGTACAGCAACACGAAGCAGGTGAAAACCAGGATGAATCGGCCAGGGAAATGCGATTAAAATACTGGGAAAGCGCTGCCCGCAATAAATTGTCCTTCCGGCGGCATTTTACCCAGCCAAAGGTAGTAACAAAATCTGTTCCAGAAAACCCGCCTTTGCAGGCTGTCGCTTAGATGACAAATCCGCATTTGGCATATACGTTAAAATTTTCATGCCTGAAGGCCTTTCCTTGGACTTTTGCCCGATTTATCCAACCTTTGGCCTCCTGCAAATTTTTACATAAAATATCCGGATGAAAGAAAAATTTGGGTTCAAACTCCTCACTACAAACGAATTCGAAGCCTGGATCACCCAACAGAATGTGGCCCGCACGGTCCTGTTTATCCAGGAACACCACACTTTTGTGCCCAATTACCTGCATTTTAAAAACGATAACCATTTCGACCTGCAAAAAGGCATGCAGCACTTTCACCAAAGCGTGAACGGCTGGCTGGATATCGCACAGCATTTCAGCATATTTCCCGACGGCATGGTCGTGACCGGCCGCAACCTTGAAATTGCGCCCGCCTGCATCTACCGGTTCAACGCCCACTCGATTTGTATTGAAAATGTCGGCAATTTCGATGCCGACGGCGACCAGATGCGCCCCGAACAACGCGAAGCCATCGTGCGCGTCACCGCCGCCCTGTGCAAACGCTTCAACGTGCCGGTCAACACCGACCGCATTGTTTACCACCACTGGTTCGACCTGAAAACCGGCGCCCGCACCAATGGCAGCGGCGCCACCAAAACCTGCCCCGGCACGACGCACTTTTTTGGCGGCAATACCGTGGAAAACGCCCGCCAGCACTTCCTGCCCCTGGTGGATGCCGTGGTCAAAGGCGGCCCGGTGCCGCCGCCGCCGGCTAAAATCCTGCAATACGGGTACGTGACCTCCGATTGGCTCAATATCCGCAATCTGCCGAGCCCCAACGGCCGCAAAATGAACGCCACGCCCTTCGGCTCGGTGCTGCGTATCTATGAAGAAAAAGCCGGTTGGTACCGCATTTCCGCCACCAAAGCCGAGTGGGTATCGGTCAAATATGTGAAACCCGTGCAACGGGCCACCGTCAATACCGACGCGCTCAACGTACGCTCGGGCCCCGGCCCGGCATTCAATAAAGTAGCCAAACTCGCCAAAGGCGAAGAAGTGTTTATTTTCGAGGAAAGCAACAACTGGGCGAAAATCAACCTGGACGAACGCTGGGTGTCGAAAAACTTTCTGACCCTCGCGTAATAGGACGAGGATTGCCTTTGACAGGACAGGATTTTGCCTCCTGTACCGCCGAGCGTGTGCCGTGCATAAATCCGGAATCTTCCCTACCCCCGTTTTTTCTCCCCCGGTTGTCATTCCGCAGGAACCTGTCCACTCTACGCGTGCATCTCGTGTTTATCCCTCGTAGAGTGGACAGGTTCCTGCGGAATGACGAGCGCGGGGAGACAGCTTGGGGTGGCGGGTTATGCGGAGCCGAGGCTCGGCGGTAGCGGAGGCGGTTTGGACAGGATTAACAGGATTTTTTGAATTGGACAGGATTAACAGGATTTTTCAGGATCGACAGGATTTTTTTGAATTGGACAGGATTAACAGGATTTTTTGAATTGGACAGGATTTGCAGGATTTTTCAGGATTAACAGGATTTTTTGAATTGGACAGGGTTAACAGGATTTCTCAGGATCGACAGGATTTTTTTGAATTGGGCAGGATTAACAGGGTTTTTCAGGATCGACAGGATTTTTTTGAATTGGACAGGATTAACAGGATTTCTCAGGATTGACAGGATTTTTTTGAATTGGACAGGATGAGCGAGACTATATGACTTGATTACCAGCTCCTTACATCACATTAAAATCCTGTTGATCCTGAGAAATCCTGTTGATCCTGTCCAAACCGCCTCCGAAGGAGGCAAAATCCTGTCAATCCTGAAAAATCCTGTCAATCCTGTCACATCACTCTACGGAAAAATCCTGTTGATCCTGTCCAAACCGCCTCCGAAGGAGGCAAAATCCTGTCAATCCTGAAAAATCCTGTCAATCCTGTCACATCACTCCACGGAAAAAAATCCTGTCACACACCGCGTACGCGCGCCCACAGAGCCAGCAGCTCCGCCCGGTGCAGCCATACGACACCCGCGCAGGCAGCAAACACCACCAGGGCGAGGTAAAACAACGTGCCGCCGTCGCCCTGTACTTCGATGCCGAGTATGGTCAGGTGAAAAAACAGGGCGCCGGCGATGACGCCCAGGCCAACCAAGCCGCCCAGGCCAGCCGTACGCGGCCAAAGCAGCAAGGCAACCGCCGCCAGTTCCGACACCCCCACAGCATAGCGCCCCCAAGGCTCCAGGCCGATGGCGTTGAAAATATACCGGCTTTCTTCGGCGCCGGTGAATTTAAAATACAGTGTTTGGGCCAGAATAACGGCTGCCAGCAGGCGCAGGACCCAGGACAAAACAGTGCGGCTTTGCATCGGTTCGTTTCGTTTTTTTTATGAAATAATCCGCAAAAGTACCCGCAACGGCCGTTTTCAATTGTTCGCGTCAGGACAATTGGCGAAGGTTGTTGAGCAAAAAACCGCCCGGCATCACTGCACCGAAATACCCAGGGAGATACTGGCCTGCCCGCCGTGGAAATTTTCCACCGTGCCGATCAAACCATAGCCGCCGGAGCGGAGCTCGAATCCGTCGCCGCAGCCCAGGGAGATATTCAGATCATCCAGGATAAACCATTTTTTGAACGCTTGGGTGGTCAGATCGGAGAAGTCCTGACACTGATTCACGCCAAGCGTTTGCGTGGTGGAGCATACCTGCGGCGAGCCGGAGGTGCTGCAGCAGGTGGACCGGAAGCTGTGGGCCAGGCAAAGTTTCTTGATGCCGCCGTCGGCATCTTCTCCCCAGAGGACGATCTTCAGGTGGTCGCCGTTGCTTTTTATTAGATCGGTATCCGACGTAAACGTCTGGGTAGTATTGGTTTTGGTATCCGTCACCTCAAACCATATTTTGGGCGGCGTGCGGTCGGCTTTCGGGATGGGAATCATAGCTTCCCGGATAAATTTATCCAGGGTCTCCCGGCACCCGTCGCAGGAACTGATCCAGAAGAAGCCGGACAGGCCGAGCAGCAAAGCAGTAATCGAAAGTGTCTTTTTCATGGTGGAATTGTGGGTTATTTTTTATGATACAACAAGGTTTCTTTCGCCGGCGTACACAGTTTCAATTGGGTATCTGTCACTTCATACCGGTTGGCGTTCCGGAGCAGGTTGGTGACGGCAGCGGCCTGTTCCATAATCCCCTCGCCGGTACAAAAGATCAGGGTGGAGTTGATACCGCCGAACTGGATCTTGCAGTATTTGTCGGCCGTGTAGGTACCAAAGATGGAATTGCAGCCGTCGGTGCCGTTGAACTGCCCGGTGTCGGTCAGGGTCAGCAGGATTTCCGGTTTAGCGGGCGGATTCCCCGTGATAACCGTTTTTAACGCGTTTTCCGGGCCGTATTTTTCCAACACCCAGGTCTGGTATAATTTGGTTTTGTCGCAATTGCAGCCAACTGCGAGCGCCAGGGCAAACAACGCCGCAAAGGGCAGGGAAAAACGGCAGCATGGTTTCTTTTTCATATTCATTTATTTAAAGGTAGTTAGGTGGATTGGTTTTCCTGGTGAATTGGGCAGGGAGGCGGTTCTCGTCCGCTCCCCTGCCCAATCTGATCGACGCTATTGCGGTTTCGGCTGTGGCACAACGATCCGGGGCAAGGTGCGGATGCCGGCATTTTCCAGAATGGCAATATCCGTTGCGATCAGGCATTTCAAGCGGGTGGGCCGTATGATATAATGTACGGAAATACAAAAGTCCCTGTTGGCGTCGCAACAAATCACCGCGGGATAATAGGTCCTGCAGAATTTATTGGCCAGGTTTTGAAAGACGCAGAGGTAGGCCTCGAAATTGTCGAGGCAGCAGTCCAGGTCACAGGGCGTTGGCGGGGGTGGCGGCGGCGGAATGACGATGTCGTTGGCCGGCGTCAGGTCGATGACGTGTTCCTTGCGGGTGGCCGAGTTGACGAGGCGCAGAAACGTGGCGGAATCGCGGACCACCAGCGTGGAGGTGTAGGTATCCGCCTGACTGGTTTTTTTGTCCTGCACCCGGATGGCGCCGAGCAGCAAGCCTTCCCGGAGTCGGCCGGCCGAAACCTGCAAGGTGTCGGTTTCGTTTCTGGCTTTCAGAATGGTGACGGTGGCGTTTTCGTCTTCATAAATATCCGTTTTCGGCGCAAATGCAGCGCCTTCGTTTTTCAACAGCGCTGCCAGTTCGGTTTTGGCCAGTTCCAGCTCGGAAGGAGGGCTGGGTTGCTTTTGATTGCAGGACAGAAAAAGCACGGACGCGATAAGGACAGACATGGAGAGACAGGTCGTTTTCATTTGTACAGCATTTAATGGTTAAGAACAGGTTTCCGCGCACAGGGCAACGCGTCGCCCTGCGCTTCTTTGGCTCCAAAAATAAGGGTTAAAACCGCTGCTCCCGAAGGGTTAATGGAATATTAATTGACTTTTAAGCGCCCTGCTCCTGCTGTGGCATCCAATACATCGCGGCGGGAAGTGTTTGGCCATCTGGGTCTTGAAGGCAGTCGATTATTCCGGGAAATCTTTTTCCTGATCCCCGTGTTTGAATATCGACGTATTTTTGTGCAAAATTCAGGCTTTTATGAAAAAGCGCGACAAGATTCTTCAGGAGGCAAAAGCCCGTTTGGTCGCAGCCTTCGGCGACAAGATCAAGGATGTTATTTTGTTCGGTTCGCGGGCCTGGGGCAAGCCACACCGCTGGTCGGACTGGGATTTTGTGGTGGTGGTCAGGGGGGAGTATGATTGGAAAACAGTTCGAGCCATTCGATACATTATGGCTGATATTGATTTGGACTACGACGTTTTCACGCAGACGTTAGTGGTTTCTGATTACGAATTGCAACACACTTTTCGCGGTTATGAACCAATATTTGTAAAGGCGCTTTCAAAAGGTATTTACGCATGATGACCTCCGAACAACGCAATCATTTGATACACATGCGAATTGAACAAGCGGAAAAAGCCATTACGCAAGTTGAATTTTGTTTGAAGAACAATCAGCTTGACATGGCCGCTAACCGGGTCTATTACGGGATGTTTTATGCCCTGCTTGCACTCGGTTTGCTGAAAGGGTTTGAAACTTCGAAACACCTTCAGTTGATTGGTTGGTTCAATAAGACTTTTGTGTTCACGGAGGTTTTCCCAAAACAATTTACCCGGTTACTCAAAGACGCCTTTGACACACGTACAGACGCCGATTACAAGGTGAATAAGATTCCTACTGCCACTGAGATAGAAGCATCGCTTGCCGATATGAAACTCTTCATCTCCACCATCAAAGCCTGGATCGAAGCTCACCCGGCCACCTGAATTTTTTCGGGTCAGCGCACTTCCCAGCCAGGCGGGAAGGGCTTCGCCATCCGGGCTTTGAAGCGTTTTTTCACTCTTCCTTCACCCTGACCACATCCACCCCCGACTCCCGCACCAGCCGGTTCAACGCCGGCAATTCCCGTTCCTGAACGGCGGTCCATTTTGCCAGTTCGGCATCGATCAGGCCAAACAACATGTCCCGGACCTCCAGAGCCTGGTTGGTCGGCGGGAAATCGCCGGTGGCAGCCAGTTCCATGAGGTTACCGAGTTTGTCGTTGAGCCGCACGGGATAGTTGAGGGGGTCCTGGCCGGAGCGGTTTTTGGTTTGGTACAAAGACTGTTCTACGGCCGTCAGGAGCGAATCGACGTTCTGCATGCGCTGGCGCAGGGGCTTCAAACGCTCCTCTCCGGGCAGCCGGTCGGCCAGGCTTTTCATTTGCGCGCGCAGGTCGCGGATATGCCCGATTGCCGTGTGCATGTCCGACAGTTTGTCCGAACAGTCTTTGACGAAGGCAAACTGCCGCTGGAAATCTTCCGGGCGGGCGCCGGCGCGCGGGTCTGGCAGCAGGGTAAAAGTTGCTTCGGCGCTTTGGTTGCCCACGGTGAGCCGTACGCGGTAGTCGCCCGGCATGGCGCGCGGGCCGCCGAGGTTGGTGGACCACAGGATGAGGCCTTCGAATTTTTTCGCGCCGGGATAGCGCAGGTCCCACACGAAGCGGTTGCCGCCGGCCTTCAGTCCGGCGAGTTTATCGTCTTTGCTTTGGTTGGAGAAGACCCGCACCACGGCGCCGGCGGCGTCCAGGATTTCGAGGCGGACGCTGTCTTTTTCCCCGGGTTTGTTTTGTAAATAAAAATGGATCATCACGCCGCCGGGGTGGTTGGCGCCTGCCGTTTTGAGGCCCGGCGCCTGGCGGCCATCCATCCGGTACGACGGCATCGGCTCGAAAAGGTGAAAGGTTTTGTCGCGCAGACCGGCCGTGATCTGGTGCAATACGGTAAGGTCGTCGATGATCCACAAGCTGCGGCCCTGGGTGGCGGCGATCAGGTTGTCGTTTTTGACGGTCAGGTCGGTGATGGGCACGATGGGCAGGTTGAGCCGGAAGGGCTGCCAGTTGGCGCCGTCGTCAAAACTGAGGTACATACCGGCTTCAGTACCGCAGTAGAGCAGGCCGGGGCGTTTGGGGTCGGCGCGCAATACGCGGGTAAAATGACCGGGATCGATGCCGCCGGCAATCTTGCGCCAGTTGCGGCCGTAGTCGGCGGTGTGGAAGAGGTAGGGCCGGTAGTCGCCCGATTTGTAGGAAGTAGCGGCCAGGTAGAGGCCGCCTTTGCGGAAGGGGTCAGGTTCGACGCTGTTGACCATGCACCATTGGGGCAGTGCGGCGGGCGTGACGTTAGTCCAGCTGGCGCCGCCGTCGCGGCTGACGTGCACCAGGCCGTCGTCGCTGCCGGTCCAGAGCAGGCCGGGCTCGTAGGGCGACTCGCAGGCGGCGAAGATCGTGCAGTAATATTCCACGCTGGTGTTGTCCTGGGTAATTGGTCCGCCCGACGATTTCTGGCGTTCGCGGTTGTTGGTGGTCAGGTCGGGGCTGATGGTTTGCCAGCTTTGGCCTTCGTCGGTACTGAGGTGCAGGTGGTTGGAGCAGGCGTAGAGTTTGTTGGGGTCGTTGGTGGAAAAGAACAGCGGGAAATTCCACTGGAAGCGGTACTTGGCGTCTTCGGCGCCGTGGCCCATGTTGTCTTCGGGCCAGACGTTGATGGCGCGCGACGAGCGGCGTGCGTGGTCCACCCGGCTGAGGTAGCCGTGGTATTCGCCGCCGTATACGATGTCATCGTTTTTGGGGTCCACGGCAATATGCCCCGATTCGCCGCCGGCAGTGGGTTCCCAGTCGCGTTCGGTAATGGAAGCGCCCTCGGTGCGGTGGCGGATGCGGACGGTGGAGTTGTCCTGCTGGGCTACATAAATGCGGTAGGGGAAGGCATTGTCGGTCGTCACGCGGTAAAACTGCGCGGTAGGCTGGTTGTGATAGGTGCTCCAGGTGTCGCCGCCGTCGGTGCTGACCTGGGCGCCGCCGTCGTCGCCGATGATCAGGCGGCGCGGGTCGTCGGGGGCGATCCAGAGGTCGTGGTGGTCGCCGTGAGGGGCATAGCGGCTGGTAAAGGATTTGCCGCCGTCTTTGGAAACGTGGTAGGCCACATTGACCACGTACACCTTGTCGGCGTCGCGGGTGTCGGCATAGATGCGGGTATAATACCAGGCGCGCTGGCGGAGGTTGCGGTCGTCGTTGAGTTTGACCCATTTTTTGCCGCCGTCGTCGGAGCGGAATACGCCGCCGTTTTCGGCTTCCACGATAGCCCAGACGCGCTGGGGGTTGGCGGGCGACACGGCCACGCCGATGATGCCGATGGTATCTTTTTGCGGCAGCCCTTCGTTGCGGGTGATTTCGGCCCAGGTGTCGCCGCCGTCGGTACTTTTCCAGAGGCCCGATCCGGCGCCGCCGCTGCTGAGGCTATAGGGCGTGCGGCGCACGCGCCAGGTGCTGGCGTAGAGGATGCGCGGGTTGGTGGGGTCCAGGCAGAGGTCGACGGCGCCGGCGTCGGCATTGGCAAACAGGATGCGCTCCCAGGTTTTGCCGCCGTCGCGGGAGCGGTACACGCCGCGTTCGTCGGAGGCTTTGTACAGGTCGCCCAGCACGGCGGCATACACCAGCTCGGGGTTGGCGGGGTGCACGCGGATGCGGGGGATGTGGCGGCTGTTCTGGAGGCCGGCGAAGGTCCAGGTCTGGCCGGCGTCGGTGCTGCGCCACAAGCCGGAACCGGAGCTGACATTGCCGCGCACGGTCACTTCGCCGCCGCCGGCGTACAGTACATTGGGGTCGGATGGGGCCACTTCGATGGCGCCGACGGAGCCGCCGAAGAAGCCGTCGGAGATGTTTTCCCAGGTCCGGCCGCCGTCGCGGGTGCGCCACACGCCGCCGCCGGTGCCGCCGAAATAGAATAGGTTGGGCTGACCCGCCACGCCGGTGACGGCCGCCGAACGGCCGCCGCGAAACGGGCCGATGCAACGCCATTCGAGGGCGTTGTAGAGCGATTCGTCGAAGGCTGCAGTGGGCGCTGGCGCCGGTTTGGTTTTTTGTGCGGACACCGGGAGGGAAAGCGTCAGCGCTAAAATGGACAGGAGGAGGATTCGCATGACATGAATTGTTTGGGGCGAAGAAAAGAAAAATCAGGAACTTTGGCAGGGCTTTGTATCGTGGAAACATTCAAAAAGCGCCAATGAAATACTTCAATCTATTTAAAAAAGCGCAAAACGAGCCGAGAGCCGGATCTTTTGGCTGGACGGCCAGCTCGCCGGATATCGTGATAAAATTTAAAACGGCTTGCGCGCTGGCAAACCAGCATGTCGATTCTGTTTAAAAGCCAGGCCGACGCGTTGCGGCTGCCCAAATGCTTGCGGCCCAAACCCCACGAAGACCGAACGAAGTATAATAAAAATGCTGCAAACTATATCCATCAATTGCCAACGGGTATTGTGCACTAAACACACCACGCCATGCGCCTGACCCGCACCCCCATCCGGCAGTCTGCCCTCAGCACCCTCGCAGTGGTGGTGGCGGCGGCGGCGTGTTACCCGTTTGCCGAGGTAATCGGTTACCGGGCGGTGGCCCTGATTCTGATGTTTGTGGTATCGGTATTGGCCATGCGCCTGAGTTTGTACCCGGTATTGCTGGCGGCGGTGCTGAGCGCGGCGATTTGGGACTTTTTCTTTATCCCCCCGTATTTTACGTTTCACGTCAACGACCCGGCCGATGCGCTGATGCTGGCTATGTATTTTATCATCGCCCTGCTCAACGGCGTGCTGACCGCCCGCATCCGCCGTTTTGAAAAAACCGCCCTCGATGAAGAAGCCCGGGCCAACACCCTGAAGCTGTACGACACCCTGTTCCAGTCGCTCACCCATGAATTGCGTACCCCCATCGCCACGATTCTCGGCGCCTCCGACAACCTGCTCGATAAAGACTCCAACCTGGACAAAAGCGCCCAAAAAGCACTTTACGGTGAAATTAACACCGCCGCCGAACGGCTTAACCGCCTGACCAACGACTTACTGAATCAATCCAGGCTCGACTCGGGGTTTATCCGCCCGAAACTCGACTGGTGCGATGCCGGCGAACTGATTTACACCGTCATCAACCGCCTGGGGCCGGTTCTGAGCGAACGCCGCGTGTCGGTACAACTTCCGGAAAATCTCCCGCTGGTGCGGCTGGACTTCGGCTTGATGGAACAGGTCCTGCACAACATCGTACTCAACGCCGCCAACCACACCCCGGAAGGCGGAACGATCGATATCGAAGCAGCTTACCGTGAAGGGGCGTTTTACCTGGCGGTTGCCGATTCGGGAAGCGGATTTCCGGCGGCGGAGCTCGACCGCGTATTTGAAAAATACCACCGCTTTTCCCCGCACAAAACCAACGGCATCGGGCTGGGCCTTTCTATTGCCAAAGGCTTTGTCGGCGCGCACGGCGGCGCCATAAAAGCGGAAAACATCCCCGGCGGCGGCGCCAGGATCAGTATCCGGATTCCAAGCGAAGCCGGCTTTTTAGAACATTCTGCCCATGAATAATCCATCCATTTTGGTCATCGACGACGAGCCGCAAATCCGAAAGTTGCTCGACATTACGCTGAGCGCCCAACAATTTCGCGTACAGGGGGCCAGCACCGGCAAGGAAGGCATGATCGCCGCGGCCATGCACCCGCCCGACCTGATCCTGCTGGATCTGGGTTTGCCCGATGAAGACGGACAATCGGTCCTGATCCGGCTGCGCGAATGGTATACCCGCCCGGTCATCATCCTGTCGGCCAGGAGCAGCGAGGAAGACATTGTAAAAGCCCTGGACAACGGCGCGAATGATTACCTGGTAAAGCCCTTTCGGGCAGGCGAATTGCTGGCGCGTATCCGCTCGGCTCTGCGCTCGGCCCGCCAGGAAGAAAACACGCCGGTGCAAACCTTCGGCCTGCTGACCATCGACTTCACGGCCCATACGGTGCGCAAAGGCGATGAACCGGTGCACCTGACCGCTACAGAATACAGCCTGCTCCTGCTGCTGGCCCAAAACGAAGGCCGGGTACTGACCCATCAATTCATCCTGCGCGAAATATGGGGCCCGGCGTATACCACCCAGTCGCAATACCTGCGCGTGTATGTGGGTCAGCTGCGAAAAAAAATAGAAGACGACCCCAACCAACCCAAACTGATCCTGACGGAATCGGGCGTGGGATACCGGTTTGTGGGGGGGTGATTTGTTGATTTGTTGTTGGGTGATTTTTATAAAATTTTTATGCGGACCGGCCGCTCTTTTAGCGCCTGCTTATCCCGTATCCGCAACCTTTGCCCCCAAATTTTAAACGGGAATATGAAACTTCAGACACAAATCCGGCTCGGGATGTGCTTTTTACTGGCCTTGCTGATGGTGACGGGTGGAGCGGCCATATTTTTCCTCCGCGAGTCGGAGCGCGACGCCGCCGCCATGGAGACGATCGTCATCGTTTGCCTGCTGCTGGCCGGTACGTTCGCGCTGAATTTTCCGGCAGTGCTCACCCGGCCGCTCCGCCAGATCACCGACGATATCCGGGAAATTGCCGGCGGTCAGTATGATCGCCGGGTGTTTTCTGAAACGCACGATGAATTCGGAGAAATTGCCGGCGCCGTCAACCACCTCACGGCCAATCTGGAAGCATCTGCCCGTCCGCACCCGGTAAAAGCGCCCCTGGCAGCGCTGAAACGCCACGCAGAACAACTGGAGGAACAATCGTTTGCCCGGCTGAGCCCGGAGCAGTTGATGATCATTGCACGAATCAAATCGGATTGCCAGCGCCTGTTGCAATCCGCCGGCAATCAACCCGGTGAAAAAATTTAACCATGAAAAACAACGACATATCCCGGAAAAAAGTCACCATGGGTACCCTTCTCGTGGCCCTCGGCATCATTTACGGCGATATCGGAACCAGTCCGCTGTATGTGATGAAAGCCATCGTACACGACCGTGAAATCACGGAAATGCTGGTCTTCGGCGGCGTGTCCTGCGTGTTTTGGACACTGGTTTTCCAAACGACATTCAAGTATATCCTGCTCACGCTCATGGCCGACAACCACGGCGAGGGCGGTGTTTTTTCGCTTTATGCGCTCGTCCGGCGGTATGGAAAAACCCTCGCCATCCCGACGATCCTGGGCGCCACCACGCTCCTGGCCGACGGTATTATCACCCCGCCGATTTCGGTAGCCTCGGCAGTCGAAGGCCTGGAAACGGTCATTCCCCACCTGCCCACGGTACCCATTGTGGTGGGAATACTATCGGTGTTGTTCTTTTTCCAGCGCTTTGGCACGCAAAAAGTGGGCGCCGCCTTCGGCCCGGTGATGGTGGTGTGGTTCGGTATGTTGTTTATCCTGGGGTTCCGGCAAATCCTGCATTACCCCGGCATTATCCAGGCGCTGAGCCCACACTATGCGATCGACCTGCTCTTGCGTTATCCCCAGGGGTTCTGGCTGCTCGGCGCGGTATTTCTCTGCACCACCGGCGCCGAAGCGCTGTACTCGGACCTGGGCCATTGCGGCCGGCGCAATATCCGGAAAACCTGGATTTTTGTAAAAATTTGCCTGGTTACCAACTATTTAGGTCAGGCGGCCTGGCTGCTGCACCAGGGCAATCCAGCCCTGGCCGGGCGGAATCCGTTTTATGAAATCATGCCCGGCTGGTTTCTGATCCCGGGTATTGCGATCGCCACCGCTGCCGCAATCATCGCCTCCCAGGCGCTCATCAGCGGGTCGTACACGCTGATCAGTGAAGCCATGTCGCTCAATTTCTGGCCGCGCGTAGCCGTCCGGCAGCCCACCGATACCAAAGGCCAGATCTACATCCCCAGCACCAACACCATTTTGTGGGCCGGGTGCGTGCTGATGATCCTGTACTTCCAGGATTCCACGCACATGGAAGCCGCCTACGGGTTTTCCATAACGGTGGCGATGATCATGACGTCGATACTACTGACCTTTTTCCTTTTCTATATCAAAAAATGGAATGTTGTCCTGGTTGGCAGCATCTTATTGGTTTTTCTGACCATTGAAAGCTCGTTTTTCATCACCAACCTGCCCAAGCTGACCCACAATCCCATGGGCTTGCTGCCCCTGGCCCTGATCGCCCCAACAATGTATGTCTGGTATTATGCCCGGAAAATCAACAACCGGCTGGTCAATTTTGTAGACCTCTCCACCTACCTCGGCATGCTGAGCGACCTGAGCCAGGACGACCGCATTCCAAAATTCTCCACCCACCTCATTTACCTCACCAAGGCCAACCGGCGCAACCATATCGAAGAAAAGATCATCAAGTCGATCTTCGCTAAAAAACCCAAACGCGCCGATGTTTACTGGTTTTTGCACCTCAACCGCACCGACGACCCCTATGCCCTGAATTACGAGGTGGTGGAACTGCTCGACGATAAAGTCATCCGGATCGATATCAACATCGGCTTCCGGCTGCAACCGCGCACGGAATTGTATTTCAAAAAAATCGTGCAGGACCTGGTAAAAAACCGCGAACTCAACCTGCATATCCGGTCCGACGGCTCCACCAAATACAACCCGGATCCGGATTTCAAATTCGTTGTCATCGAGAAGTTTCTGTCGGTTGAAAATGAATTCGAATTGGGGGAAGGTTTGCTGCTCAACTCGTATTTTTTCCTGAAAAAGCTCGGCCAGTCCGACGAAAAAGCGTTTGGCCTGGACCGCAGCGATGTAGCCGTGGAGCAGGTGCCGCTGGTGTACCAGCCGGTGCAGAAACTGGCCCTGGAGCGAAAGGGGTAGGAGCTGCGCCGTCCATGCCAGTGGCCCGGAAACTTTTCAAATCTCAATTTTTCTTTTCAAATTTGACTTTGAAAAAAACCTCCATCGCCCGAAACCGGCTCTACAGTTCAATTTGAAAAGCGAAATTTGAAATGCCTATGAATACCTTGAAATACCTTGCCCTGGCCGCCCTGCTGACCCTGCCACTTTCCGCCATTGCCCAAACCGATTCCCTGTCACCCAAGCCGCTCGTTATTTCCGCCTACGCCGAACTGTTTTACGCCTGGGATTTCAACGCTGACCGCTACAACAATACCGTGGCGCCCAATTTTTTATACAATTTTAACCGCCACAACGAGGTCAATGTCAACCTGGCCTATATTAAGGCCGCCTACGCTGCGCCGCGGCTGCGCGCCAACCTGGCCCTGATGGCCGGCGCCTACCCTGCCGCCAACCTCTCGGGCGAACCCGATGGCTTGCGCCACCTGCTGGAAGCCAATGCCGGCGTGCGACTGGGCCGGGGCCTGTGGCTCGACGCCGGCATTTTGCCCGCGCATATCGGCTTCGAAAGCGCCGTGGGCAAAGACTGCCGCACGCTGACACGCAGCCTGGCCGCCGAGAATTCGCCCTATTTCGAAACTGGCGTGCGGCTGAGCTGGTCTAACGACCAATGGACCCTGGCCCTGCTCTACCTCAACGGCTGGCAGCGCATTGCGCGCCAGACCACCGCCCCCTCGGCCGGCGTTCAGGCGCAGTGGAAACCCAGCGACTGGGTGACGCTCAACTACAGCAACTTCCTGCAATTCAACGCGTTCGAAACACAATACAACCGGCGGTTTTTCCACAACATCTACGGTATTTTTACCCTGGCCCGCGCCTGGGAGCTCACTCTGGGCTTCGACGCCGGCGTTACGGAGCGCCTGGCGCCCGGCGCCCGGCAGGAGGAGCCCAAATGGTCCACCGCCGTGGCTATCCTGCGCTGGCAATGCGCCGGCCGTTGGGCGCTGGCCGCGCGGGCGGAATACTACAACGACCCCGGCGGCGCCATTATCCAATTTTACGACGGCGCCGCGATGGCGTATGCCGCTATCGATTTGAGCGGCTATTCGCTCAACGTGGATTACCAGCTTGCCCCGAACGCGCTGGCCCGCCTCGAAGGGCGGCTGCTGGCCAACAGCGAGCCTGTTTTCTGGCAACAGCGGGATACCCGAACCTGGCTGACGGCCAGCCTGGGGGTGTCGTTTTAAGCCTCGTGTCACCAATAACTTTCCACTTTGGGAAACCGGTTTTTGGCATGTCGGAAAAAAAACGGCGCGGAATACTGCGTATCTTTGCGCCATTGACGCCATGCCGACCCACCCGCACCCGCACTTCGAGCGCCTGCTCGATTTGCTTCGCCAGGAAAAAGAAGAAGATTACCGCCTGTTTTTGGAGACCGTGCGGGAAAAACCCATCGCCGGCCGCGTGGAACAGGGCTACACCTGGTACCCGCTGAATGTGCTGCAAACCGGTTTTTCCCTCGGCGAAAAAGCCTTCGTTGTCGTGGAGCGCACGACCCGCCTCAACGAACCCCACCAACTGCGCGCCGGGCAGTCGGTCAGCCTGTTTACCCAGGCGCCGCATGTCGACCAGCCCGAAAAACAAGGCGTTATCAACTTCGTGGAGCGCAATCGCATGAAAATCATCCTCAATGCCCGCGACGTGCCCGACTGGCTTGCGCTGGGGCAGCTGGGCGTGGATATGCTCTTCGATGACCGCAGCTACCGCGAAATGGAACGCGCCCTGGAAAAAGTACAGGCGGCAAAAGGCGATCGCCTGGCCGAACTGCGCGATTGGACAACAAGCCCCCCCCAGCCCCCCCGAAAGGCGGGAGCAGGGCCGTCAGGGTTCATTGTGGGAAATGAAAAGCGCGAACCCGTACATGCGCCAACCACCGTATACCTTGAAGACCCCGCTTCCCCCCTTTGGTGGAGTGAGGAGGGGCTTAACCCCTCACAACGTACCGCCGTGCAGGGCATCCTCGACAACCGCGATATCGCCGTGGTTCACGGCCCCCCGGGTACGGGAAAAACCACCACGCTGGTGGCGGCCATCGAACAATTGGTAAAAACCGAAAACACCGTATTGGTGACGGCCCCCAGCAATACCGCTGCCGACCTGCTCACCGAACGACTGGCTGCCCGGGGGCTGTATGTAGTGCGCGTGGGCAATATCAGCCGGGTAGACGACCGTGTGCTGCCCCATACGCTCGACGCTATTCTGGCCCGGCAGCCGGAAAGCAGGAATATCAAAAAAGTCAAGATACAGGCCGCCGAATACCGCCGCCAGGCCCGCCGCTACAAACGAAGTTTCCATGCGGAAGACCGGCGCGAACGGGAACATCTGAAGACGCAGGCGCGCGAACTGGAAGCCTGGGCCAACGCACTGGAAGAGCGGCTGCTCGACCAGGTACTCACGTCTGCACAAGCCATTACGTGTACACTGGTAGGGGCCGCACATCCGTTGCTCGACAAACGCACATTCCGAACCTGCATCATCGACGAGGCCGCGCAAGCCCTCGAACCGGCCTGCTGGATACCCATCGCCAAGTGCAGCCGCGTCGTGCTGGCCGGAGACCCCTTTCAACTGCCGCCAACGGTAAAAAATATGGAAGCCGCCCGCCAGGGGCTTTCCCATACCCTTATCGAGCGCTGCCTGGATATCCTGCCCGCCAATGTCAGCCTGCTCACGGTACAATACCGCATGCACCAGGCGATCATGGACTTTTCCAACCAGTATTTCTATGGCGGGGCACTGATGGCGCACGAAAGCGTGCGGAACCGGAGCCTGCAAACTCCCCTGCCGGGCGGAAAAGACACGGGGATACTGGAGCCTATCCTCTTTATTGACACGGCCGGCTGCGGTTTCGACGAGCGCCTGCAGGAAAACAACACCGCCCTGCACCGGGCATCGAGCCGCTACAACCCTGAAGAGGCGCTGCTCCTTCGCGAACACCTGCTCCAACTCCTGCACCAGCTGAACGGCGAACAAGCGTTCAGCCCGGCCGGCGAAGGCAGCAGCCCCCACGAAACCTGGATGCCCGGCATAGGTATTCTTTCTCCCTACCGCGAGCAGGTAAACCACCTGGAGGAAATGTTTCGCGAAGATCCGCTGCTGGCGCCGCTCTTACAGCCACGGACAACCGGCAACCAACAACCACCTGACTCCGAAACCACAGTCAGTATCAATACCATCGACGGTTTTCAGGGCCAGGAACGCGATGTCATTTATATCAGCCTGGTGCGTTCCAATACAAAACACGAAATCGGTTTTTTGCAAGACTACCGGCGGATGAATGTGGCCATGACCCGCGCGCGTATGCTCCTGGTAGTGATCGGCGACTCGGCCACCATCGGCAACAACAAATTTTACCAGGCATTTCTGGACTATTGCGCCGAATTCGGCGCGTACAAAACCGCCTGGGAATATGTCCGGTAATTCAGCTTCCAACTGCCTGCACTGTATTACCTTTGCGAAACTATTGTTCAATCAAACCATTTGAAATATGGCTGAAAAAGTGCTTGCCCGCCTCACCGCTCCCGGTCCCAAACGTATGCTGGCCCTCGACGGCGGCGGTATTCGCGGCGCCATCGCGCTGGGTTTTTTGGAAAAAATTGAAAAAATACTCCGCGACCGCCACGGCAACCCCAACCTGCTGCTGTGCGATTACTTTGACCTTATCGGCGGTACCAGTACCGGGGCTATCATTGCTACCATGCTGGCTACTGGCCGGAGTGTATCGGAGTTAATTGAACTGTACAACAACCTGGGGGGCAAAATTTTTGGCGACAAATACAGCGTGCTCCAGATCGGCGCCAAACTCAAGGCCAGTTACGACGATGCGCCGCTGCAGGCAGAATTGAAAAATATCTTCGGCGATATCCACCTGGGCGACGATGCCATCCGCACCGGCGTTTGCGTAACCGCCAAACGCGCAGATACGTTCAGCACCTGGGCCATGATCAACCACCCCAAGGCAAAATATTTCGAACCGGCCCGGCCCGGCGAAATCGGCAACAAAGATTACCTGCTGCGCGAAGTGGTGCGCGCCAGCACCGCCGCACCCACATACTTCTTGCCGCAACGCATCAATATCGGCAACCGCCAGGCCACCTTTATCGACGGCGGCATAAGTATGGCCAACAACCCTGCCCTGCAACTCTTCCTGGTCGCCACCCTCAAAGGGTTCCCCTTCCATTGGCCCATCGGCGCCGACAAACTGATGCTCGTATCCATCGGAACCGGCACCTTCACCAAAGTGGTGGATGCCGAAAAAATTGCCGGCAACAATATGCTCGAGTGGGCGGCTACGATACCGGATATGTTCATGGAAGACGCCACCTTTCAGAACCAACTCTTGCTCCAATACCTGAGCGAAAGCCCAACCGCCATCGAAATCGACTCGGAAGTGGGCGACCTGAAGGGCGACGTGCTCACCGGCAAACCGGCGCTCCATTACCTGCGCTATCAAGCCTACCTGGAACAACCTGATACCCTGCCCGACGGCGCCCAGGAAGACAAACCGCACCTGCCCTTCGACGATGAAACGATCGTAAAAATGCGGCAGATGGACAAGGCGGAAATGGTCGGGCAAATGATGCAGGTCGGGCGAATTTATGCCCAGAAAAAGGTCGATGCCGGGCATTTCCCCACCGTATTCGACCTGGTTAAAACGACGGTTTAGACGGTAGACGGTAGACGGTAGACCCCCGGGGTAGGGTATGTCGGCCTCGGGGTCCACCGCTTACCGTTTCGTCCGGAAAAACGCTTTGAGCAATAACCCGCAGTCGTTTTCGAGCACGCCCATTTCCAGTTTCGTTTTGGGATGGAGCAGATTTTTGCCGCCAAACAACATAAACCCGCGTTTTTCATCGCTCGCGCCGTACACCACCCGGCCCACCTGCGCCCAGGCCAGCGCGCCTGCACACATCACGCAAGGCTCCAGCGTGACAAAAAGCGTACAATCCGGAAGATATTTGCTGCCCAAATGACCGGAAGCCGCCGTGAGCGCCAGTATTTCGGCGTGCGCCGTCACGTCGGTGAGTTGTTCGGTCTGGTTGTGCGCCCGGGCGATGATGCGGTTTTCGCAGACCACCACGGCGCCAACGGGGATTTCGCCGGCTTCGTAGGCCTTTTGCGCCTCAGCCAGCGCCTGCTGCATAAAATACGTGTCGGAATGTACGGATAGCATAACCGGGCAAAGATGGGAGCATTAATTCGTTGAAAAAGCGAAATCCTGTAAAAAATACCACCGCATGACAGCATTACGAGCAGTTTTGCGCGAATATACCGTCGATGAGTACCTCGGGGTGGAAAAACAATCGGCGGTAAAACACGAGTATTCTTCCGGAAAACGCAGCAGCCGATATCATTCAACTCCCCCTGTTCGATTTACAGATTTCGCTTTCAGAACTTTATGAGGAAGCGCCTTTGCAGACGCCCTGAAAATATTAAGATCGGTATGATGAAGGGCGGGGTGGAAAAAATTTTCCGCCCCGCCCTTCCTCTTTTTCAGCCGGTTTAAAGACCTTTGCGCATGGAAACAAACAATGCCTTGCCCAAGTTTCTCGGCCCATCGCTCACCTTCGACGATGTTTTGCTCGTCCCGGCCTATAGCGAAGTCCTGCCCAGAGAAGTCGACATCCGTTCCCATCTCACGCGGAGCATTCGCCTGAATGTGCCCATCGTATCGGCAGCTATGGATACCGTGACCGACAAATTCCTGGCCATCGCCATTGCCCGCCAGGGCGGTATCGGTATTATCCATAAAAACATGACCATCACCGAGCAAGCCGACCAGGTGCGCGCCGTCAAGCGCTCGGAAGCCGGCATGATTCTCGATCCGGTCACCCTGCACCCGGGCGCCACGGTGGCGCAAGCCCTCGAACTCATGCGGCGTTACAGCATCGGCGGCATCCCCATCACCGACAAGCGCGGCAAACTGGTGGGTATCCTCACCAACCGCGACCTGCGTTTCGAAACCAACCACGGCCGCCTCGTGCGCGACCTGATGACCAAACGCCACCTCGTGACGGCCCCTCAGGGCACTACCCTGCTGGAGGCACGCCAAACCCTGCAACAACACAAAATCGAGAAATTACCCGTGGTGGATGACAAGTTTCACCTCGTCGGCCTGATCACCTACAAGGATATCATGAAGGGCGTCAACTTTCCGCAGGCGTGCAAAGACGGTTTCGGGCGCCTGGTCGTAGGCGCCGCCGTGGGCGTCACTGCCGACATGGCCGAGCGCGTGGATGCGCTGGTGCGGGCCGGCGTGGATGTCGTCACCGTGGATACCGCACACGGCCACTCGCGCGGCGTGCTCGACGCCGTGCGCCAACTTAAACGCGGCTTTCCCAAACTACAGATCATCGGCGGCAACGTAGCCACCGGCGACGGCGCCAAGGCCCTGGTAGATGCAGGCGCCGATGGCGTAAAGGTGGGCGTTGGCCCCGGCAGCATCTGCACCACCCGCATCGTGGCCGGAGTGGGCGTAGCGCAGCTGTCGGCTATTTTCAACGCCGCACAAGCCATCCAGGATACGGGGGTGCCCATCGTTGGCGACGGCGGTATCCGCTATACCGGCGATATCGTGAAAGCCCTGGCCGCGGGCGCCAGCACGATCATGGCCGGCTCGCTGTTTGCCGGCGTGGAGGAAGCACCCGGCGAAACGATCATTTTCGACGGCCGCAAATTCAAAACCTACCGCGGCATGGGCAGCCTGGGCGCCATGAGCCAGGGCTCTAAGGACCGCTATTTTCAGGACGTGGAAGACGACATCAGAAAACTGGTGCCCGAAGGCATCGAAGGCCGCGTACCGTATAAAGGCAGCGTGGCTGAAGTGATGAACCAGTACGTCGGCGGCCTGCGCGCCGGCATGGGCTACTGCGGCGCTGCCACGGTGCCCGTGCTGCAGCAAAAAGCCCAGTTTGTACAGATCACCAGCGCCGGCATGACCGAAAGCCACCCACACAACGTGGCCATCACCAAGGAGTCGCCGAATTACAGCCGGCTTTGAAGCCGGCAACCCGCCGCCGCAGCCTTCACCACACCACCCACCGCAAAACGCCCTGCCACCCGGCGCCCCGCACCACCAGCCTGTACACCCCGGCGGCCTCCGGCGCCTGAACCTCCAGTTGCCCCACCCCCGGCGGCGCGGCCATGCGCCGCAGTGCCCGCCCGGCCATGTCGTACACGCTCAGCGTTTCGGGCGCAGCGCCCGTCCAGCGCAGCACCGAAGTGCCGCCTGCCGGCGCCGGATTGGGCGACAGCCACACCGCGGGCGCACCCGAACCCACCTCGCCGGCAGCCACGGCAATGCCTACCACAATCGGAAACACCTGCACACAACCGCAGGGATCGGTCACAGTAACAGCATAGGTGCCCGGGCTCAGGTTCGTCAGTGTGGGCGCATTCCATTGGAACGGCCCTGTGCAGCCCCAAACGCTGTCAATCTGGATAGACCCGTTGGCCTGCTGGGGCGCCGAAGCGGGCGTGACCGTGTAGAACACCTCCACCATGCCCGGCGCCGGCACCTCTATGGCGGCAGAAGTCAAACAGCCGCGGCTGTCGGTCACCGTAACAGGATACGTGCCGGCCGGCACTGAAAACAGGAAGTTGCCGGTGTTGCCGCCACCCCAGTCGATCTGGTATGGCGGGGTGCCGCCGCCAATGTCCACGCCGGCCACGCCGTTGTTCAGGCCCACGCACAGCGGCGGCGCCACGTTGGGCAGCAAGCTCAGCCCGGGTGGCGCGGGTATAACTACCGTTTCCATGGCCGTATGACCCGCGGCGTCAGTGAACGAGAAAACATACACCCCGGGCGCCAGGCTGTCGGTACCCGACCCGAATTCGTCGCCCTTCACCCATAGGATCAACACCGGCGGGCAACTGGAGCCACCGAACACCACCGACCCGTCGCGGGCATCGGGGCAGGAAGCCGGCACGATGGCCGTGGGCACGAAACCGAGATCGTGTTCGTACGGCCCCAGGTCGATGGCGCCGGCCCGGACCCGCGGCCCGCCGTCGAAATCAGTGAGCAGGCCGGCGGCCAGGGCGTTGCTGCCAGCATCGACGGCCGGCGAACAGGGCTGAAGGTGAAAATCACTTGCATCAGGATTGACAAAAAACAAATTACTATTAAACAACAAACCGGCTATGCAGTTGGCTTTTATCCCAAAGCGCGAGCAGTTGGGCAGGTCGGTCAGGCAGTGGCTGATCCGCAGGGGGTTGATGCCTTCGAGAAAAGGGGCGGCGTCGGGCAGTTTGCAAACGATGGAGTTGTGCAGGAGCACGGTGTCGGCCATATTGTCGAGCATGAGGATTTCTGGACCTTCATTTTTATAAAAGATACAATTGGTGAAACGCAACCCGCCCAGGCTGTTGGGCGAGCGAGGCGGTGAGCACACTGCCATAGGCCGTATTGCGCACAAACAGGCATTGCCGGAAGCGCAGCGGGCACTGGGTACTGCCAGTGTTGAACACGTTGATGCAGCCGCCCTCGGTGGCTTTGTTGCCGGCAAACGTGCAGTTGTCAAAATCCAGGGATGAGCTACCGGAGAAAATGTAATAATCCAGTGCTCCGCCAGCGAGGTTGTTGGTGGTGAAATTGCCGGTGAAGGCGCAGTCGCGAAACCGCACGGCGCTGACCTGCCCTGAGGCGAACAGGCTTATGGCGCCGCCAACGCCGCCAAACACCTCATTGCGTTCGAAGCGGCAGCGCAGCATATGGATATCCTGGTAGTGTTCGGCATACAAGGCGCCGCCGCCGCTGCGGCCGTAGTTTTCGGTAAAAACGGCGCCGTCGAGCAGCAGGGGCTCGGGCTGCAGGGCATAGTTTTCAACGGCGAGGGCGCCGCCTTTGAAATTGGCTTTGTTCAGGGCAAATGTCGAATTTTCTATCCGGACGGTAGTTTTACCGCTGTCGCGGCCGTTGGCGTACACCGCGCCGAAGTGATCGGAGCGGTTGTGGCGAAAGGTACAGTTGGCGATGGTCAGGTAAGCAAAATTGCCGGGACCTTGTCCGTCGAGGTAAATCGCGCTGCCAGAGTGGCCGGGCTGGTGGGAGAAGACGTTTACATTGTCGGGATGGCCGGCATTACCCCGCTCGAAAACAAGGCCGTCCACGCGGGTATTCAGGTTGGTTTTAGCGGCGTACAAGATGCAGTAGCTGTTGTCGGTGGAGTCGTTGGGCACGCCGATATCGCCGCTGAGTATGGTAGGATGCGCCGTCCAGTCGCGCTCTTCGGGCAGGGCTTCCGTACCTGCAAAACCGCCATACACCCGCACGCCGTTTTTGATCAAAAAAGAGGCTAGCCGGTTGCCGGTAGTTGTGGGTTTGTACACCCCGGCGGCCACCCATACGGCATCGCCCGGCAGGGCTGCTTCCATAGCGTCTTGCAGGTGGGGCGTAGCGGTAGCCCAACTGGAGGCGTCGGCGCCCACGGGCGAGGCGTCGGCGCGCACGTACCAGGTGGTTTGGGCAATAACAAGGGCGCTGCCGGAGAAAAACAGATAAAAAAGTATCGTAGCTCTCATGAAGATCGGATGCTGTATGCGTTATTCGTTTTGCCGGGCACTGCCTGTTCAGGGCAGGGGCTGCATGGCAGGGAGTCGGTCTGCGACAAGTTCCATTTCCCAGTTGATGTTCACCTGTTCCATGCGGCGCAGGGTGAAGATATTCAGCGACAGCCACAGGAAAAACAGGCCGAATCCGAATCCGAACAACCAGCCCGCCGCCTGCAGCGCTTTTTCGGAAGCCAGTGCGGCCAAACCAGCGATGGCGCCGGCATCCAGCAAGAGAATACTCAGAACCAGCATCCACAACAGGGCCCGCCGGAGGGGTGTCGGGCGGTATACTATTTTTTGAACCTGGTCCAGCGCTATCGGCGGCCTCCGTTTCAGGTAGATCTGGCCGTTTTCCATACGCAGCAACCGGCCGGTGTATTTGCGGATATTTCCGCGTTCGTCGGAAGCCCATACCCGGAGATAATCTTTGGGTTGTACTACATAGCGGGCGCCGGTAGCCGTATTGCGGAAAACACAGGCGCCGGCGGATTGCGCCCTGACCTTGCCGGGGTAAGCCTGGAACAGCGCAAAAAACAGCAAAACACGCAGGTAAAATATCCAGTTTATAGCCATAATCAGCAGTAATATTTAGAGGTGTAAATGCACCACCGAAATTACGTCAATTTTGCCATTTTAAAATAATCTGCGTGATTCTGCCCGCAAGCCGACACAATTGGCGGTCATGTCGCTACCTTTCTCCCAAAAAAAGGAATGAAATCCCTGACGCTTCCCGCGCCGGAACACCGCCCCTTTTACGTTTTGTTGTTGCTGGCCCTGGCGCCGGTGTGGCTATCGGGCCGCTTTTTTGTCACCGGCGACGGGCCCTGTCACGTTTACAACGCCCGCCTGTTGCTCGACTTCCTGCTCGGGCGCCACCAGGATTTTTACGCGCCGTTTTACCAGCTCAACCTGCACGCCGAACCCAACTGGCTCAGCCACCTCAGCTTGGCGGCCCTGCAGCTGGTCTGTTCACCGGAGCTGGCGGAGAAAATCTTTTTATCGGCCTATGTCCTGCTTTTCGGTTTCGGGTGGCGCTACCTCCTCGGCCGGATCAATCCCGGCAGTTTGTTTCTGAGTACGGTGGGCTTGTTGTTTGTATGGCACCACCTTCTGCTTTCGGGATTTTACAATTTTGCTATGGGCGTCGCCCTGTTTTTCTGGGTGAGCGGCTATTGGTTGCAATACCGCGGCGATTGGACGACCAAGCGCCTGCTGGTATTGGCGGCAGCTTGGTTGTTGTTGTACGCCACGCATGCCACGGGCATTACCTTCACGCTGCTCTTTATCGGAAGCGCCTGGCTGGTGGGAATCCTTCAGCAGGCGCGGCGGTCGGGTTGGCAAGCTGCCTGGAAACAGGCCTGGCCCGGTACGTGGCGCACCGCCCTGACTGCGCTGCCGGCCTTGCTATTGCTGGCGGTATATTTTTGGCGGCAGCCGCCCCACACCGGCAAGGGCGCCGTACCCGAAGGCATGTGGCAAAGCCTCTACCAGCTGAAGAGCCTGATCGTTATGAATTCGTTCGAACGGGATACAGTGAAAGCCGTGGCCATTCTGGTAGGCTTGCTGCTGGCGGGGGCCTTGTGGTTGCGGGTGCGCGAGCGCCGGATCGTCGCCGCCGATTTTATCCTCCTGTTTGTCGCCGTGGCGCTCTGGCAGTATTTTTTGCCGGCCAATGCCCTGGCGCCGGGTTTGCAAATTCCCTTGCGCATCCAATCGTTTGTTTGGCTGGGCGTGTTGTGCTGGATTGCAACGGCCAACTATCCGCAGTGGGTTAAGGAAAACGTTCCGGTGATGGCCGGTGCGCTGATGATCGCCCTGTTGTACCTGCGCCTGCCGGCCCACCGCCAAGCCTCAGCCCTGGCGGAAGACTATGTCAGTTGCACCGAACACCTCCAAGATCGATCGGTGGTCTTGTTTTTAAACTACGATTTCAGCGGTCTGAGCCCGCAGAACCGCGCCATCGCCAACCAAAACTGGATTTTTATCCACGCCGCCGACTATATCGGCGCGTACCGCCCCCTCATTTTATCAGACAACTACGAAGCCACCAAAACCCACTTCCCCATCAACTGGCACTGGCAACGCAACATGTACGCCCAAACAGAAAAAGACGGTATCGGCTTTGAAAACCGCCCGCCGCGCGCCGATATCCTGGGGTACAAACAACGCAGCGGCGGGTACGACATCGATTACGTACTGCTGCTGAGCTACGACGCCCGCCATTACGACCATGATTATGCCCGGGAAATTATGGGACAGGTCAATCAGGGCTACGAATTTGTCTTCCGCGCGCCCGGAGGAAAGGCCGAGGTATGGCGCCGGAAAAGGGCGTTGAATTAATTGGTATGTAAAACTGGTTCCTCCTAACCCAACTTGAGAATCATTTTTTTATTGATAACCAATCGTCTATAAACATTTTAAATTAATAAAAATATATCCGTCCAGCGGTGAATACGCTGTTGCGTGCGGCGCCCGTCCCTAACTTCAACGGCCCGTTTCTCTTCACCCATACCGGACCGGATATGCTTGTAAAAACCTTTGCCGCCGCCGTGCGCGGCGTGGACGCCCAAACGATCACCATCGAAGTCAATACCGGCGGCTCCCTGGGCACCACCGCCGATAAACCCGGCTATTTTATCGTGGGGTTGCCCGACAGCGCCGTTCGCGAAGGCCAGCAGCGTACCGAAGCCGCACTGAAAAACTCCGGCCTTCGACTGCCCCGTTTCAAAACAATCATCAACCTGGCTCCGGCCGACCTGCGCAAGGAAGGCTCGGCATTTGACCTGCCCATTACGGTCGGGATGCTGGCCGGCACAGGGGTAATCCCCGAAGATAATCTCGACCGGTTTTTCATCATGGGCGAGCTCTCCCTCGACGGCTCCCTGCGCCCCATCAAAGGCGCCCTGCCCATCGCCATACAAGCGCGCAAGGAAAATTTCCGCGGTTTTATCCTGCCCAGGGTCAACGCCAGGGAAGCGGCTATCGTGAGCGGCCTGGAAGTGTACGGGGTGGATACGCTCAACGAAGCCCTTGAAGTGCTGGCCGGCAGCAGCGCCATCGCCCCCATGCAGGTGAATACCCGCGAAGAATTTGCCGCCAACCTCGACAATTACGACGTCGATTTTTCTGACGTGCGCGGACAGGAGAACATCAAACGCGCCCTGGAGCTGGCTGCCGCAGGCGGGCACAATGTCATCCTGATCGGCCCGCCCGGCGCCGGTAAAACCATGCTGGCCCGGCGCCTGCCCACCATCCTGCCGCCCCTCACCCTGCACGAAGCGCTCGAAACGACGAAAATCCACTCGGTTGCCGGTGTCCTGGCCGGCAACGCCGGCCTCGTCAGCACCCGGCCATTCCGCGCACCCCACCATACCATCAGCGACGTGGCCCTCGTGGGCGGCGGCTCGGATCCCATGCCCGGCGAAATCAGCATCGCACACAATGGCGTGCTGTTTCTCGACGAACTGCCGGAGTTCAAGCGCACCGCACTCGAAGTGATGCGCCAGCCCATGGAAGAACGGAAAGTAACTATCAGCCGCGCCAAGGTTTCGGTGGACTACCCCGCCAGCTTTATGCTCGTAGCCAGCATGAACCCCTGCCCCTGCGGCTACTACAACCACCCTGAAAAAGAATGCGTGTGCGGCCCCGGCGTCGTCAAGCGCTATGTGTCCAAAATTTCCGGCCCCCTGCTCGATCGGATCGACCTGCACGTGGAGGTCACACCGGTATCGTACGACGAACTCACCACTACCGAGCGACCCAAACTGACCAGCACCGAAATCCGCCAGCACGTGCTGCGCGCCCGAGAAGTGCAGGCCGCCCGCTTCAAAGACCTGAAAGACGTGTACTGCAACGCGCAAATGCCCAGCCGCATGGTGCGCGAGGTGTGCGCCCTCGATTCCGCCGGACTTACGCTGCTGAAAACCTCTATGGAGCGCCTGCAACTCAGCGCCCGGGCGTACGACCGCATCCTTAAAGTAGCCCGCACCGCCGCCGACCTCGCCGGCAGCGCGGATATCCGGATCGAGGATTTGGCCGAAGCGATTCATTTCAGGAGTTTGGATAGGGAGGGCTGGGCGGGATAACGCACCTGAAACACTGGGATTGCTGGGCAAAGTCTTCAGACTTCGGCCGCGTATCTGCCGGACTTTGCTGCCGAGCGTATGCTGTGCATATTGCCGGCTGCGAGTCACCGCCGCACCTCCCCAACTGGCTCCCGATTACCCACAAGTTGATTGAATAAATCTGATAGGGCGCCGGTATGACTAACCCCCGGCTTCAGCCGCGGGCGTATGCGGAAACCCATGCTTCCGGTGCTTTAGCCCCGGCATTTTGTATGCATCAGGGGCTAGAGCCCCTCTTGGTTTGGTCCTGTAACTGACCCCCGGCTGAAGTCGGGGTTATTCAAGTCCTTGGTTTACACGCATTAGCATATCTATTTCATTTCGATCAACTTGTGGGTAATCGGGAGCCAGTTGGGAAGGGGCGGAGGTGGGGTTGACACAGATATTTGAACACTGACGTAAAAAGGAGCTCCTGCATTAAAAAATGGCAGGTTAGGGATACCTCTCAACGAAGAGTGAAGAGGGGTTTCCAACCCGCCATGACCAATATGTCAAGCGCCAAGTATTCAATTCATCGGCCTGTTTTGCCGCAACTGTTGGACATAATCCTCGGCCACTCCGACAAATGCGGCTACCTCGGCATTGCTCCAATCCGGGAATTTTTGCATAATTTTTAAAGTGAAATCCCGGGTTTTTTCCTCAGACCTTCCTGGCGACCTTCCTGGCGACCTTCCTGGCGACCTTCCTGGCGGCCTTTCCTTCTCCCTGCCCGATAACCGGCTTTTTTCCATCGTTCACCGAAAATTTCCGGTATGGAATCTATCCAGCTGCGTTCGGTTTCCGGTAAATCTTTGCTCAGATTCTTGACTTCAGACTGTGCCATATCGAATAAATGTACCAAATAAAGAGTAAGTGATTGCAAGAGGATTCTTTCGCGGTCATCCTGCTCATAATGTACCCCAAAAGTAAAGATTTTTTTCCAGTTCTTTCGGATCATCTCCCTGTCGCGCGCCATTTTTAATGCCAGGAACAGGTTGCGCAGGAATTCGCTTTCCCGCTTGTCCTGTATGGTTTGTTGCGGCACCTGACTCAGATCGGTGAGCAGGTAATGAAAATTCGGGATAAATGCCTGCCATTCCTCCGGCAGGTTTTGGAAATAATCGGAAAAAGGCTTCTGTTTCCAGGTTTGTTCCCCATGGTAAACGACGATAGGGATCACAAAGGAAAGCGAGCGCTTGTTTTTCATGTCATCCTCCCAGATTTGCAGGAGGTAATCGAGCAACTGGAGATGTATGGGATGAGCAGGAACATAACTTTTGTGTTCGAACAGAAAAAGCAGACGGGCCGGTGCCCCATTGGTCAACCGGGTTTCGTAGACCACGTCGCAAAACGAAACCCCGAACCGGCCGCTGATAAACGCCGAATCACTTTTCCGGAAAAAAGAAAAATCGATGCGCCGGTGTATGGCGGGTAGCGTGTAATACAACAAGTAGTTCCGGGCAATCTTCGCATCGCTGAAAAAGGTTTTGAATACCGCGTCGTGCGGCTGTTCTTTCCTGGCGGAGCGCGGGTGTTTTTTTGGAGGCATAGGGTTGCCGGTTTAAAGCGATAAAGATAATTTGTTTGTTTTTAAAAAACAAAATGTTTTGTTTCTGCTTGTTGCCTTGAAGCCGTTTATCCCGATTTTGCAACAGCCGTACGTGTTTTTGCAACACCAGCTCAAGTGCAGGCAGGGCGCGCAGACGCATCTTTGTGGCGAACAGTTTCATTTTTTCAAACCCGACATCTCCATGAAAAAACAACTATTACCTGTCTATCTTCTCCTCCTGACCGCTTTCCCTCTGGCCGCGCAAGACGGCTGGCAATGCGGAACCGCGCCGGTCAGGCTGCTTTCTGATGTTCAAAAAAATGTTGTTTCAAGGGGAAATGACGACACCGCCGCGCTGTACATCCCGGTCGTCATTCACATTGTCAGCAATGACAACGGCATGGGCTATTTCAGTCTGAGCAATACCATAAAATCACTTTGCTATTTAGAGACGGATTTTGCCCCGTATCATTTCAATTTTTACCTCGATACCATTCGATATCTCAACCACTCGGCGTTCAATGTTTGGGACGGCTGGGGAACAGCCATGCTGTCGGTGCTGGACTCGCAAAACGTCCACAACCGCCTGAACCTCTATGTCGTGAAAGGATCGGGCAGTTCATTCGTCGTCTGGAACGATACGCTCGATCTGTCGGTGCCCCCGCTCATGCACCATCCGCAGCAGCACGCCGTCGTGCTTGCGAAAGATCACTTGGCGCCCACACACTCGCATGTGATTGCGCACGAAGTGGGGCATTATTTCGGTCTGTGGCACAGCTTCAACGGCTGGGACGGGCTATACTTCGGAGACTTTCCGGCGGGCGTCCCGGATACGCTGCATAGCACGTACACATACAACGGCGTCCTGTACGACTGGGACATTCCAGTGGAGCGCGCCGATAGCGTGGATTGCGCCGCCGCCGCCGATTATTTGTGCGACACCCCACCCGACTATCTCAGTTTTCGGTTTGCTTGCGATGCCAACCAACAAAGCATCATCGTCCAGACCGACCCCAACGGGATGCCCTTTCGCACCGCCGGCTCCAACTTCATGTCGTACAGCCAGATCAGCTGCCAAAGCAGGTTCAGCCCCGGCCAAACGGCATGGATGCGCGCCGTAGCCGAAGGCCCCCGAAACTACCTGCTGTACGACCAGACGCCGCCCGCGCCGTTTTCTCCTTCCACCTGGGCCATGCTTTACCCGCCGGATAACGAAACGGTGGCGGCGTCCGATTCCATTGCGCTCGAATGGGAGCACGCGCCGGAAGCGGATTTTTACCTGCTGGAGTTTGGCCGGAAACTTTCGAATACAGTTTATGTACCGCTCGTGCAAAGATTGCTGCCGGGCACTACCAATTTCAAGGTGCAGGTCGGCCCGAATTTGAATTACTACTGGAAAGTAAGCGCAGTGAACAAATATTACCCCTGCGACGTGGTAACGGATACGAGTTTTTTTAAAACCGCCCCCACTACAAGCATCGCCGAGCCCGTTGCGCAAGCCTCCCTGTTGCTTTTTCCCAACCCCACTTCAGGCCGGATTTACTGGCGTTTGCCGGAAGCGGAGGCGAACCCGGAAAACATACGCGTGTACCTGTACGACGCACAAGGCAATCTGCTGGCGACACGGCCGGCGCCGGAACGGCATTCGCTGGATGTGCAGGGTCTGCCGGTGGGAATGTACATGTTGCAAGTGTTCGTAGGCGAGCGGGTGTATTCAGGGCGGTTTGTGAAGGATTAAGATAAACACGCCGTAAAATAGGAAACTGTGCCACATCTCAGGATTCAGATGCGGCACAGTTTTCTGAATGCCCAAAGACGGGTAGCATTTAATTCGTCGGCCTGTTTTGCCGCAACTGTTGGACATAATCCTCGGCCACTCCGACAAATGCGGCTACCTCGGCATTGCTCCAATCCGGGAATTTTTGCATAATTTTTAGGGTAAAGTCCCGGGTTTTTTCTTCAAGACCTTCCTGGCGACCTTCCTGGCGACCTTCCTGGCGACCTTCCTTCAGACCTTCCTTCAGACCTTCCTGGCGACCTTCCTTCATGCCTTTCCTTCTCCCTGCCCGATAACCGGCTTTTTTCCATCGTTCACCGAAAATTTCCGGTATGGAATCTATCCAGCTGCGTTCGGTTTCCGGTAAATCTTTGCTCAGATTCTTGACTTCAGACTG
>JADJYG010000017.1 GCA_016719895.1 Saprospirales bacterium
TGCCGCCAGCACGGGCAAGAGCGACGGCAAAGCCTCCGTACAGGCCAGAGGTGGCAGCGGCCCCTACCAGTACCGCTGGGATAATGGCGAAACGGAAGGGCGGGCGGTCAAACTGGCGGCCGGCAAACATGAAATAACCGTCACGGACGTGTTCGGCTGTTCCACGTCCACTGCGTTGGAAATGACGGAAAACATCCTGCCGCTTGCCGTGCGCATTCAGGAGACCGGGAAAATCGCCTGCAACGGCGGAAAAACCAGCCTGAACGTCAGCGTTAGCGGCGGCAAAGGTCCCTTTCAGTACCAGTGGAGCGACCCGGCCCTGCAGGGCGCCACGCCCGCTGCCGTAGCCGCCGGCGTGTACCAGCTCGTCGTCAGCGACGCGGCCGGCGGCCGCACGACCACCGCTTTTCAGGTCCGCCAACCCGATCCGCTGAAAAATACCGCCACGGCGCAAATGCCGGCCACCGCCGGCCAGCTCAACGGCCGCGCACAAGCCCTGTGCGTGGGCGGCACGGCGCCGTACCAGTACCGCTGGGACAACGACGAAACGGCCAATGTGGCCGAACGGCTGTCGCCCGGCGCGCATACGTTCACGGTCACCGACGCCAACGGCTGCACCAGCACCGGCGTCGTGATGGTTACCGAAAATATCCTGCCCTTGTCGGCCACCATAAAAGACACCGGACCTATTGTTTGTAACGGCGCCTATACAGGGCTGGTGGCGACCGTGAACGGCGGCAAGGGTCCGTTTCAGTATAAATGGAGCGATGCGACGCTCCAGGGAGACAAACCGCTGGGCGCCGGCGCCGGCAATTACCAGCTCACGGTGACCGACGCCGCCGGTACCCAGACCGTCGCTTCCATTGTAGTCAAACAACCCGACCCCATCGCGCCGGCCGTCACCGTGCAGGCACAGGCCAGCGCCGGCAATGCCGACGGCAAAGTGCGTGTACAGGTCCGGGGCGGCGCCGCGCCCTTCAAATACGCCTGGGACAACGGCGAAACCACCGATCTGGCCACCCGGCTCAGCCCTGCGGCTCACGTGTTTACCATCACCGACGCCATGGCTGCGCGGTGACCGGCGTGGCTACCATCCTCGAAATATCCCGGCCCTCGAAGTCAGCGTGGAAGAAACCGGCGCGATCAAATGCCACGGCGAACCTCCGGCCTCCAGGTGACCGTGCGGCAAAGCCCCCGTACCAGTACAGATGGGACAACCCACCTGGAGCAGCGCCGAGGCCGCCGCCCGGGCGCCGCCGCTACCTACGCCGTGCTGGTGACCGACGCCCGGGGAACCACCAGCTGACGGCCGTGGCATCGTCAAACAGCCCGAAGTGCTGGAAGTGGACGTCCACCCGCATCGGCGCCACACCGAGCGGAGCGAAGACGGCAAGGCTACCCTGATCATCCGGGGCGGCACGGCCCCCATTCAAATCGCCTGGAACAACGGCGAAACCACCTCCACCGCCGCCAAACTCAACCTCGGCGCCCACGCGGTGACCGTCACCGACGCCAAAGGCTGCAGCGTGGCCCGACCTGTGCAGATCAAACAACGCATCCTGCCCGAGCTCAACGCCGCCGTATTGCGCAACGGCCAGACCATCCGCATGGAACAGCTGCGCTTCGAGGCCGACAGCGCGCGGCTGACCCCGGAGGCCCTGCCTACGCTGGATGAGCTCTACGATTTTATGGAGGAGAACGGCAGCATCGTGATCGAGATCGGCGGCCACACCAACAGCACGCCGCCCGACGAGTTCTGCGACCGCCTCTCCACCGCCCGCGCCAAATCGGCCGCCGATTACCTGATCGCCAAGGGCGTAGACCCCAAGCGCGTGGTGTACAAAGGCTATGGCAAGCGCAATCCCGTAGCGACCAATACGACGGCTGAAGGCCGGCGGATGAACCAGCGCGTGGAAATCAAGATATTGGCGTTGAAGCGGGAGTAGGGGGAGCATATGGCCGGAGATTCATCATGACAATGTCCACGAATAAAAAGGGAGAGGGCTGAAGCCTCGGCAGAGGGTGGGTGACGCGGAGTCCGAGCCCCCCGGCTGAAGCCGGGGGATTTGCACCCTTTGTGTTTATCTTTACGACCTGATTCTCTCTGCATGCTATACCATCTTGAACACCATGAAACAGAATTCTTCCGTACGAATTTTTATCAACTACCGAAAAGATGATACCGGCCCCGTCGCGGAAAATATTTACCACCGCATGACGAAAGTCTTTGGGGAAGCTGCCATGTTCATAGACGAACAAAACATCGAAACGGGGGAATATTGGGACGAAACCATTTTGACAGCGCTTGAATCAGCCGTGTTGGTATTAGCTGTCATCGGCGACAAATGGCTGACGCTTCACGATGCAAAAAAACGCCGGCGTATCGATGGAGAAGATGATTGGGTGCGAAAAGAATTGGAAGTTGCACTTCGACACGGCAAAACAATTATTCCTATCTATATCGAACCTGCAGAGCGCCTCGAAGAAGAAAATTTCAACCACCCCAACGGCGCATTCCTGAAAGATAACCTACCCAAAATTCAAGGCATTGCTAAAGTGAACTCCCGTTCCTTAGAGAAAGACCTGCATGAACTCATTTATAAAACGATTCCGGGTTTAGGGATTCAACCCCTCCTATCGCATGAAGGGGCGCCCCGGGAAATAGATATTTTGGCCAATTACCCCTTGTCCGTTCAACCCGACAAAAACAAACTTCCGGCTCCTTATGTGGGTTTGAGACCCTTCGATACAAAAGAAGCCTTTCTGTTTTTCGGGCGGGACAATGATATCCTTAAACTGATTAAAAAGATTGAGTCCGCCGACCGCGACAACCAAATCCTCCTGTACCACGGACGCTCGGGTGTGGGCAAATCATCCATCCTGACAGCCGGGTTGTATCCCCGGATAAAAACCAAGGCTGGGAAGCACCCAAACCCCGCCGGCGAAACAGAGAAAAAGGCATGGCCGCCGACCTGCTCGAGCTAATGGCGCAAACCGACGATTTTCAACCCCGCCTTTCGTCCTCGACCAGGTGGAGGAAGTGTTTTCCAACCCGTGGGAAGACCGGGAAAAGGAAATCGCCGATTTTCAGAATGCCCTGCGTCAGTTTCGGGAAACATGCGAAAAAGATCGCCTGCTGCTCAGTTTTCGCAGCGACTATTTCACCCTCGTTCGCAAAATACTCGACGACGACAACATCCCCTGGGGCGAACTGGAACTTTTCCCCCTCGACCGGCCCGGTATCCTCCAGGCGATCAGGGGCGTCATGGAAAAAACCAGTCTTGGGGAATTCTACCGGCTCGCTTTCTACCCGCCTGTCTTGCCTGACACCATCTGCGACGACGTGTCGAAGGACAAAAACTCCTCCCATGTCACACCCCTGCTTCAATACCAATTAGACAAACTTTTCCACAAAGCCGCTCCCGATTGGGAAATGACGCATGACCCCGTGACCATTACTGCCGGGCACTATTCGGACGAATTCCGCAAAGAAAGCCTGGACGCATTGCTCGAGGACGAGCTGGGATTCTTAAAAAACGACTGGCCCCGGCACACTGAAAGCGGCCTGGCGCTCGACGTCCTCACGGGCTACATCACCGACCAAATGACCGCTGCCGAGCGACCCGACAGCGACATTTGTGCAGCCTACGCCCATGTCGCTGATTTTGCCTCGTTCTTCGATTACCTCAAAAACCGCCGCTCCCTCCTGATCGGAACGGCGAGCGCCGATGGGCAACAAGCAGCCCGCCTTGCCCACGACTCCCTGGCGCCATTGCTCTATGCGCGGTTTAAAAACTCCACCGCCCCAGGGCAACGAGCCTGGCAGGTGTTGGAACCCAAGCTGAACGACCTGAACAAGGGTATCGCGCCTACGCTCATCTCGCCCGAAGACCTGCAAATCGTGCAGGACGGCAGCCAGGGCATGCGCCGTCTGCCCCAATTGGATGAACTGATAAAAGCGAGCCGAAAAGATGCGGAAAACAGAGAAAGAGAACGCACTGAAAACTACTTGTATATCTTCAACAGCTTTGCCGACGTGGGCATTGAGCTGATCTATACGCTCGAACATGAAAAAGCGCTCGAAAAGTTCAAGACCGCCGTCGCCATGGAGTTCGACCCGACAGTCAAACAACAAAAACTGACGGCCCGCTCGAAGCGTTGCTCTTTTTCTTCGCAGAAGCCGGCAGAAGACCGCACCTGGCCCGCGAAGCCGCTGCGCTTTTGCGGGAATTGCCACCCGCCGCAGCCCTCGGGGCGGCGCCTCAAAAATGCCTGTCCGAAAATTGGGAAAACCGCCGCCAATTTACTCCCCTCCTGGAAGCCCTGCCCACCTGCTCCGTGCTGAAAAAACGGTACTATCCTCATATGGTACCCATACCGGGCGGCGCCTTCGACATGGGAAGCGCAGTGGATGCGCCCGACCACCAAAGCGACGAAACCCTGCACCGGGTTGCACTTTCCCCTTACCAAATTGCCGATACGCCGCTCACATTTTACCAATACGCGTTGTACTGCGAGGCAACCGATGAAAGTATCGCAGGACATTCGCCCGGCTGGGGAAAATTCGGCGACCACCCCCTCGTTAATATCAGCTGGTACGAGGCTTTAACGTATTGCAACTGGCTCAGCACGCAGCTTTTGGGCGAAAAAAACGCCTGTTATGCTATCACAAGGGCACGAAACAGCGACCCGAATAACCAGGTAAATAACGACTACCTGAAATGGAAAGTCGAATGCACACCGACCCGCCCAACCTATCGCTTGCCCACCGAGGCAGAATGGGAATTCGCCGCGCGGGGCGGTGGCGCTTCCATCCATACAGTTTATGCAGGCAGCGACAACCTGGACGAAGCAGGTTGGTACTGGAAAAATTCGAGGGGTGACGGGGGTAAACAACTCGACGGGGTTTGGCAGGAACGTGTACAAGATATTTTGACATATTGTACCACGCATCCGGTCAAAGGGAAAAAACCGGTTAAAACAGCCGGCGGCAGCGAAATTTTCGACCTTAGCGGCAACGTGTATGAATGGTGTTGGGATTGGTATGATGCCGAATATTATAACAAGTGTAAACAACAGGAGAAACCGATGGAATGTCCCATAGGAGCCGAATCCAGTAACGCCGGCCGCGTTGTCCGCGGCGGGAGTTGGGGCATCACCCCGGAGTACTGCCGGGTGGCGTACCGCGGCAGGTCCCGCCCCGGCTACCGCAACGACAGCTTAGGCTTCCGCCTGGTTTTCGTCCCGTAGTCAGTCTGCAGGCCATACCGGCTTTACTTATGAGCAAAGCGAGTTGTTGAAAAAAATGAGCAAGGGGAGGAGGGACGACTCCCCTGCGCGTTTTTTTGAGACAACAAGCGTTTTTTTATCCTACCGCCTCAGGCGGTCGAATTTTTTTTTGAAAAACGGGTTTTATGCAAATCAAACTTTTTACTATTCCCGTCGGCGACAGCGGCGGGGCCTTGCAGGAGATGAACGCGTTTTTGCGGGGCAACAAAATCCTGGAAGTGGAGAACAAGCTCATGGGCAACGAAAACGGGGCGTACTGGTGCTTTTGCGTGCGGTACATCGAGCGGGCGCACCCGGAGGCTTGACTAACCCCGGGCGAGGCGGAAAGGCGTAGATTTTGGCGCTAAGCAAGGCTCATTTTTGTGGGAATAGCCTTGTCCTATTGCCGAATAAATAGCCGAAGCATAGCGGTAAAAGATGCGTCTTGCCGACCGGTAGGGGTTTTCAGACGGTTTCTAAGCCTTTATCCCCTGTGGAAAAATATTTTACCCCGCCTTTGCTGCAACTCCGCGGATTTATGGCGAAATTTACCTGGCCCTCCGACACCTTTTTGCTCCTTGACAACGCCGTTCAGCATCCCATTGCAGTACTAAAAAACGTAAATGAACCGTTGGAAGGGGGGGATTTGGGCTCACAAATGGGCTAAGAAACAAGGGAATTATTGGAGCCTGTTGAACCGGTCTTGCAAGAGTTTTTTATATTCCGATTTCAAGCTGTCGTTTAGAAAACTGACCTCAATAAAGTTCAACCATGTTTGCTTTGCCCGCTCCAGTTTCAGGAAGATATTTTCCTGTTGTTTTCCGTCCAGTTTGCAGGTGGTAAAGGCTGCGATGAAATCGTTTCGGTTAATTTTTTTCTTTTTGCCGTTCAGGTTTAGTGCAAGGTCTTCGTCATCCGCCGGATTCACCAGTGCCGTGGCTACCATATCATATCCTGGCGCCAACACATGACGATTCTGGGGAAGCCGGATGAGGGAAAAATTCTTCAGGTGCATATCGGCATTGCCGGTGAGGAAAGAAAACAGGACTTGTTCGAAGAAATTCACCACATCCAGGCCCGGGGTGGAGGAGTATTTCCGGATCGTTTTGGCGATCTGTTCGTATGAGCCCTGATATTTGTCTTCCGTCAATTTTTCCGTCAGTTGGCACATGTCTTCCATGTGCAATTTATTTGCCCCAATGCGGTCAATTCTTTTCGTGATGTAAGCCAGATTCCCTGATTGCAAACGGATCAAACTGTGGGGTACTACGGCTATCCGGGCGATTTCCGCAAGATGCATCGTCAGGTCTTCCACTTCGGGAAGTTGCGGGTAATGCCGTGTGGGAGGCTTCAGGATATATGCGCCCCAAAGCCCAACAATGCTAAAACGTTTCGGTTCTCCCCGGCTTCCGCCCGTACCAATACTTAGTGATATTTTAGGCTGTACACCGGTCACTGTCATCTGGCTCCTGATTACTTGTGTAGCCAATTCCTCCATCTGTTCTTCGCTGTACGGAAATACGGGAGGCAACTGCTGACCGAACAGCTTTTTGCTGCATCTGGCGTGGAAATCAGACGCTCCCGCCTCCAGCGGTTGGTAGCAAAACAGGCATCTTTTCATGGGGCTTCCTCCGTTATAATTGGGTGAACGCTAACGGCGCCGATACAATCCCTGCAGCAAGCCAGCAATAATCCCATACGGTCGCGTGGGTTTAATTTCCAGTTTTTTTCAGCAATTTCCAGTAACCAGCCTTCCGGAATCAAGCCATCAAAAAATGGGAACAACACATTGCTGGTAAAGGGCTTGGTTTGTAAAGGCAAGGTCAGGCTGACTGGTTCCACTCCTGAGTGGCTTTGATAATCGGTGTCATATTCGAAGTGGTATCCCTCCTCGTCTTGTGTCAGCCAACCGGCAGTGGTGTCATATAATTTGATTTCAGCCTTTCGCATTTCATTCGATATTTCGACTTACAGGCACTGGTCCGATCTGGTGTCCAAAAAGTTGTAAAACCTGGTTCACCTTGTCGAGCCGCAGGGTTGTTTTGCCCTGTTCCAGTTCCCGTACAAAACGAAGCCCTACGCCGGCTTTTTCTGCCAGTTCCGGCTGGGTGAGCCCGGCAAGCCGTCTTTTTTCTTTGACAAAAGCATTTAATTGCATGAATATACCCTTTCGGGTACAAAGATAGATTTTTTAAAAATATGCACCCTTTCGGGTGTAATTTTATTATTTCAAACCATCGTAGTTCCTTTAGGTATAATAACAATGCCAGAGAGCGTCCTCAACGCGTCGGAGGGCTATCCATTTTGAGCGAGGATGGTTGCAAACGGCTCCTGCCCTCCAAATCAACCCCTATACAGACCTCGGAGAGGTCTAACGTTGGTAGAAGAATGGTCGAACGGAGGATTTACGCGACCTCGGAGAGGTCGAACGTTTGTTTTAAGGCTCGATTTAGTCCGGTTCGACCTCTCCGAGGTCGTGTGGGTATCTTGGGGACGGAATTCTACCAACGTTTGACCTCTCCGAGGTCTGTCTGTATAGGGGTTGATTTGGAGGACAAGGGCCGTTTACGCCCGCGAGGATTGGGACCGTAGTAGGAGTACAAGGCCTGTATCTCCACCGGAGTCGGAGCAGCAATTTTCACTTTGCAAATAATTGTTCCGCGACAGACCGCGTTACCGCCGGGGGTGGGCTTTGCATAATTGCAACCGCGATACCGCCGTAAGCCTTATCGCTGCATAATCCAGGATGGCGTTCAGGTGATTGGTCGTATAGGCGTTTACTGCGCCAGAAGTCTCCCTTCGGTCGACATGACAACGTGTTGAAAGTCAATATCCATGTATTGGCCCCCGCATGCGGGCGCCCCGCCCGCCCCAGGGGCGTACTTCGCCGGCTTTAAATTGATTTTCGCCCGCTGTTTCACCAACCAGTTTTATTTTTTCGCCGGCCTCCAACCGCAACACCGGCGCAATGAACGCGCCTGAAACGTCGATGGCCCAGGTTTTTCCCTTGAAATCCCGCAAGGCCAACGTCGAATCGCCCGCAGCAGTGATGACGCCGGACAGGTACCCTGCCCCGGGCATCGACCAGATCTTGACCTTTTTTTCCTGAACGCTTTCATACAGGCTGATCCGCGTGCCAAACGCTTGTTCGAGCCATTGGCCGCCGCCCGCCAGGAAGACCAGGGCGCCGGTCAGTATGCTCAGGGCCGCGCAATACGCCACCAGACGCCCGCGGGTCAGCTTGTACCCTTTCGGCGAATGCCGGAAACTGGTCATGGCTATGATCAGAAAAACGATCAGGAAAATAATCCAGACAAAGGGCAGGATGCCGAGAAAAAACTCGAGGTACGAATGGGATAAGTGGCTGACCAGGTCGAAATCGGTTTGTTGAATACAAAACAGGATGACCGAGAAAGCCAGCGCACCCAACACGACCGCCGCCGTGAAGGCAACCCACAACAGGATCGTCCGCCACAAAAAATAAACCCGGGCAACCGGCCTGATGTCATTTTCCCGGATGGTGTGGATGAGTTTTTCCGACCGTTTCATAGCGTACAGGTTAATGTCGAATGTTATTTTTTACCATTGCCCGGAAGGCTTTTTTGGCCCGGTTGATGCGGGTGGCCACGGTTCCTTCGGGTATTTTCAGGATATCCGAAATCGCGTCGTAGGGCATATTTTCCCAAAACCTCAGGACCAATACCTCACGGTATGACTCCGGCAAAAGCGCCAGGACCTGGTGGATGTTTTTATCGGGAGTTCCGGTTCGGTGGCATCTTCCGGCAATACATCGTCCGGAATGCCGGAAAACAGCCGCTCGTCCCACGGGACCTGCTGCCCCCTGCCAACGGTTTTTTTCCTGCGCAGGGAAGAAATGGCCTCGTTGTGCACGATCCGGTACATCCAACTCGACCAGGGCAGGCTTTGATCATAGGCATTCAGGTTCTTCCATATTTTGATGAACGCATCCTGTAAAATATCCGCCGCTTCATCCGCTCCGGCAAAAGCCACGCGTTTGATGTACCGCAACAGCCGTTCCTCATAGCGTTCGTACAGACAGGAAAAAAAATCTACGGCCTCCAGCGATTTCCGTACGATCTCCTGGTCGCTTAAACCATCGCAAATATGTTGGGGGGTAAGCATGGATCTGTATTTTCGAAGGGAAAACAGGGATTGACCGGGACGCTGCGGCTGCCTTATATGTATCCGGTTTCACCACTAAAAACACTAAGAACACTAAAATTTCACTAAAAATCTATCAATCTTAGTGAAATTTTAGTGTTTTGAGCGCTGAAGATTCAGATCCCGGTACGATCCCGGCAAAGCAGGTTATACGTTCTTATGTTCGACCGGCATCCGGGCGGTTAATTGCCGTTGCCGTTCGGATTGCCGTTTCCATTTCCATTCGGACCATTGCCATTTCCATTCGGACCATTGCCGCCGCAATTGCCGGCTCCATTCGGACCATTGCCATTTCCATTCGGGCCGTTGCCGCCGCAATTGCCGGCTCCATTCGGGCCCTTGCCCTGGCAATTTGGCGTATTGGCGTTCGGGCAGGTAGCGGTGCATACCGAGCCGCCCCGTTCGCGCGGCGTATGGATGATGTTTTGGAAAAGGTCGGCGCTGATGTAAACCGGGGTATAGCTGCTATTTTGGGCTTCCAGGTTTTGCACAAAAGCCCGGATATGGTTGCGCGAGCCTTTTTTCAACTCGTCGAAAACAGCCAGGATATCTTCATTATCGATATCCGGTGTAGCCTGGTTGAGGTCGAACAAATCGAGGTCTTCGATGCGTGCGCCGACGGTCAGCGCGGCGGGCAGGTTTTGAAGGCCGTCGGCCGTCAGCGCCGTGTACAGCGCCTGCAGGTTATTGTTTTGAAACACCCCCGCCGGATTCCCGCCCACCGGGTCGGTCAGGCCGTATTTTTTGATCAGGCACAGGATGGCGTCCATATGGCGCTGTTCCGCTTTGGCGATGTTCGAAAATACCCGGGCGTTCCATTTGGCTTGCAGGAACGTATACACATCGCGCGCCAGTTTTTCTTCTTCCCGCATGAACAGCAGCGCTTTTCGCTCCTTGTCGGAAAGGGTTTCGTACGGAAATTGTCGGGTCAGGCAAAGGCACAGGTCTTTCAGTTCGCCGTCAGCCAAACCCCGGTCTCCGGAAATAGTAGTGAGTGCCTCGAATTGGGCCATTTCGGAGGCTTCCGATTTGCATTGGGCGAAGATCAGGAGCGCGCCCAAGATCAGCGCGGCGCTTCCCATCAAGTGAAACATAATCTTTTTCATGACTGCAATTTTTATAGTGGATAAAAGTTGTTTTCAAGATGCTTCACTTACTACTACGTGGACCCCGTTGTTTTCTTTCCTTTTATCCTAAAAAAGCTGACCCGGGCCAAAAAAAGTTTCGTTTACTTTTTTTGCGCCGGATGTACCGGTACGCCAAAACCGCGTTTCTTTGCACACGCCCATATTCGTTTAACCCAGTCAACCCTTCCGTTCATGGTTTAATCCTCCCGGCACATGGAAACCTACATCATCATATTTCTCACCTTGTTGGCCAGCGCCGTCTGCGGTTTGTCTGGCAATGCCTCTGAAATCGGGGCGGAAGAGGATAATTAAGCGCAAAAGAATTATTCCGACTTAAACACCTGCACTTCACTCAGCAGCGCTTTCGCCCGGGTTTCCAGGACAGATATCCGGATTTTTCGCGCTTTTACCGGATCGAACCGGACGATTTTTTTGTGCCCGATAGTAGTGCCCCGCGCGATTTCCCGCCAGTCCCCATTTTGCCACACGTCGACGCGGAAGGCGCCCACACGTTGGCCTTCCGGCAAGTATTCCTGCAAGACAATGGTATTGAACTGTTTTTTACGGCGCAAATCCAGCACGAAGGCGCCGGTCTCGGACCAGGTGTACGCGTCGTTGTCGGTGAGCTGATGGAGGAAGCGGATAGGCGCCAGCGGGCTTCCCTGAAACTCCGGCCGGATTTTTTTGCCCTGCGCCAGGTTGCGTCCGAATACCCGGTGGATTTTTTTTCCGAAACCGGCTAGCGCAGCCGAGTCGCGCGGGTGGATACGCCCCCGGCGGTCGGGCGGTACGTTCAGGATCAGGTTGGCGCCACGGCCCACCGATTTGAGGTAAATATCGAAGAGTTGGTCCGGTGTTTTGACGCGGTCGTCTTCTTCCGGGTGGTAAAACCAGCCGGGGCGGATGCTCACATCGCATTCTGCGGGTATCCAATGGGCGCCGTTGGCATTGCCGCGTTGCAGGGTATCGGCGGGCGGGCCGGTGGCGCCGCGCCCAAAACCGGCGGTGTCGAGCGTGCACCAGTTGGTTTCATTCACGGTTCCCTGTTCGTTGCCGGCCCAGCGGCAGCCCGGACCGATGTCGCTGAAAATGATGGCATTGGGTTGGTATTGGGCGACCAGTTTTTCGAAACGCCTGAAATCATAGGCCTGCTTTTTGCCGTTGGGGCCTTCGGCGTTGGCGCCGTCCCACCAGACTTCAAAAAGTTCGCCGTAGCCGGTGAGCAATTCGGTGAGGGTATTGGCATACACATCGTTGTAGGTTGGCGTGCCGTATTCCGGGTGGTTGCGGTCCCAGGGGGAGAGGTAAACGCCGAATTTAAGCCCGTGGCGCCGGCAGGCGTCGGACAGTTCGCGCAGGACGTCGCCTTTGCCGTTTTTCCAGGGGCTTTCGCGGACCGTATGGGTCGAGTAGGCGGAAGGCCAGAGGCAGAAGCCGTCGTGGTGTTTGGCCGTAATGACCACCCCGCGGGCGCCGGCCTGTTTGGCTACGCGGCACCATTGGTCGGCATCCAGGCCGCTGGGGTTGAACAGGTCTTCCGCTTCGGTGCCGTGGCCCCATTCCAGGTTGGTAAAGGTATTCGGGCCGAAATGGAAAAACAGGTAAAACTCGGTGTCATGCCAGGCCAGTTGGGCCGCGGAGGGCTTCACGAGGTCCTGGGATGAACGGGGTTGCGCAAGCGCCGGAAGGCTGAACAACGCGCTTGCCAACAGCAGAAAGACACTTGATTGTCGCATATACGGATGTTTTATACCTGGGGAAAAGCGGTTTGCGAAAATGGATCGCCGGCCGCAATACCTGCCAAGGTAGCAGCAGCGGCGGACGCGCACAACATTTTTATTCAGATATTTCCGGTGCGAAAACCGGAGGAGCGCCCGAGTTATAGTATGTTTACGAATTCTGCCGGTCAAAGGCAAAACCACGTTTACCCAACATGGCACAAGGAGCTGATCGTTCTATTCTGGTCACCGGCGGCGCCGGTTTCATCGGCAGCCACACGGTGGTGGCGCTTGCCGCGGCCGGTTTCCGCCCCGTGATCATCGATGATTTTTCCAACTCCCAGCAGCGTGTCCTGGATGGGTTGCGGGATATCCTGGGCTATGACGTGCCTTGTTACGTGCAGGACTGCAATGACCGCGCGATTCTGCCCGGTCTTTTTCAACGGGAAAACATCTGCGGCGTCATACACTTTGCCGCTTTCAAGGCGGTTGGCGAAAGCATGGAAGAACCTCTGCGCTATTACCGGAACAACCTGGGTTCGCTGATGACACTCCTGGAGGTCATGCTGGAAACGGGGGTGTCCGATTTGATCTTTTCTTCGTCGTGCACCGTCTATGGCGAACCCGAAACCCTGCCGGTAGCAGAAACGGCGCCCGTGCAACCGGCGGCCTCGGTGTATGGAAACACGAAACAAATTTGTGAGGAAATGCTGCGCGATACGGCCGCCGCCGGCAAACCCCTGCGCTGTATCGCCCTGCGCTATTTTAACCCGGTCGGGGCGCATCCGACCGCAAAAATCGGCGAATTGCCCTTGGGTACGCCAAACAACCTGGTTCCCTACATCACCCAAACCGCAGCTGGCATACGGCCGCAGATGACCATCTTCGGCGATGATTATCCCACCCCCGACGGCACGTGTATCCGCGATTTTATCCACGTCATGGACCTGGCCGAAGCCCATGTGGCGGCTTTACGGGCCTTGCAACAGCTGGGCGCCGACGCGCATTCCCACTACGACGTCTTAAATGCCGGAACCGGCCGGGGGCACAGCGTACTGGAGTTGGTGCGCTTGTTCGGGGAAGCGAGCGGGCAGCGCCTGAACTACCGCATCGGGCCGCGCCGGGCCGGCGATATTACGGCTGTTTATGCCGATGTTTCCAAAATCCAATCCCAGCTGGGGTGGTCGGCCAGGAGAAGTTTGCGGGAAGCTTTGGAAGACGCCTGGCGGTGGGAAGAACATCTGAAGCAATGAACCGCAACGAATCGATAATAAAACTTCAAGCGGAAACCTTCGACCTCTGCATTATCGGCGGCGGCGCTTCCGGGGCCGGTTGCGCGCTCGACGCCGCCCTGCGCGGGTTAAAAGTAGCGCTGGTTGAAAAAGACGATTTTGCAGCCGGCACCTCTTCCAAAAGCACCAAGCTCATCCACGGCGGGGTGCGCTACCTCGAACAGGCGTTTAAAAAACTGGATGCCGGCCAACTGCGCCAGGTCCGGCACGGCCTGCTCGAACGGCATACCGTGTTGGCCAATGCGCCGCATCTTGCCCGGCCGCTCGCGCTCGTCACGCCGGTATTCAACTGGCGCCAGGCCCTTTATTTCCGCGTCGGCTTGTGGCTATACGACCGCTTTGCCGTCAGCGCCGACGTGCTGCCGGCCAGCCGTTGGATCAGCCGGGCGGAAGCCTTGCGCCTGCTGCCCGGCCTGAGCGGCCGGCTGCACAGCGCCGTTTTGTACTACGACGGCCAACTCGACGATGCGCGCTACTGCCTGGCGCTTGTACAGAGTGCCGCCGCAGCCGGCGCTGTGGTGGCCAACCATTTGGATCTGCTGGATTTTGAGAAAAACAATGGGGGCCGGATTACCGGCGCGCGCGTGCAAGATGTGTTGGGCGACGGCGCCCGGCCAGCGTTTCCGGTTCGCGCCCGCTGCTTTCTGAACTGCACGGGCCCCCAGGCTGATCGTATTCGCCGGCTGGCAAACCCTGGCCTTTCCCCGCGCATCCGGCCTTCCAAAGGCGTACACGTCATGTTGCCCCTCGCGGTGCTGGGCAGCCCGGATACGGCCTTGCTGATACCCCAAACGCCCGATGGCCGCGTGGTGTTCGCCATTCCGTTTCAAGGCCGGCTGCTTTTGGGAACTACCGATCAGGGGTATCCCACGCCGGACCTTGAACCGGTATTGGAAACCCCGGAGTTGGACTTTTTGCTCCAAACCCTCCAGCCTTATGTACGCCAGCCGGTCACAGCGGTGCATTTGACGGCAGGATTTGGCGGCCTGCGCCCCCTGTTGGCCAGTCCGGCAAAACCGACCAAAGGCCTGGTGCGCGATCACGAGGTGGAATATGAACCCCACAGCGGGCTGTTCAGCTTGCTCGGCGGCAAGTGGACGACCTATCGCCTGATGGCCCGCGACGCCGTGGATGCCGTGTGCCGGCGCCTGGGCGCAGACGCCCCCTGCGGCACCGCAACGCACCGGCTGGCCGGTGCGGCAAACGATACTCCCGGGATAGAACAAGACCTTCGGACGCAGTGGGCGCTGCCGGAGGACGTCGCCCGCCACCTGGCTGCAAACTACGGCAGCCGGGCTACGCAGGTGGCTCAACTGGCTCGCGACAACCCGGACCTGGCCGGACGGCTGTTGCCCGCTTATCCGTATTTACGGGCCGAAGTCGTATATGCCATACGGTTGGAAATGGCCTGTACCCTGCGGGATGTACTGGCCCGCCGCATCCGTATGGAGATTACGGATTGGGCGGCCACCCTGGCGGCGGCGCCCGCAGCAGCCCGGCTGATGGCCCGGGAATTGAACTGGACGCCGGAAATAGAAACCCGCGAAACCGGGCAGTACGTTCACCTGATTCAATCGTTTCAGCAAGCGGCCGGATTTCCTCTCGCAGGATGATGAGACAGGATTTGTTTTGTAGGGCGATGGGACAGGATTTTCAGGATGGACGAGGATTTCAATTGCGCCTTTGAAAAAATCCTGTTAATCCTGTCCCTTTATAAAAATCCTGTCCCTCATACCCACTCGGCAAATTCATCGGCGAAATGCTCGAGCAGGACAACGCGCAAGCGCTGGCGGGCGCGGCAAAGCCGGCTTTTCGCGTTGCTCATAGTCCAGCCCATGATTTCGCAAATTTCTTCCAGGCTTTGTTCCTGGAGGTAAAACAGCGTCAGCACCGCGCTATCGTCGGGCAGGAGCATACGAAGGGCGGAGCGCAACATGCCGGCGCGTTCGCCGCTCATGACGGCCTCCAGACCATTGAACGCAACGGTTGGCATATGCCGGACCGGCGATCCGGGTGCGTCGAGCGCCATTGTCTGGCGGCGGGCTTTGCGCAGGTAATTGATGGCCGAGGTGCGGGCGATCCGGTACAGCCAGGTGCTGAAGCGGCTGTCGCCCCGGTAGCCGGACAAGAAGCGGAAGGCTTTCAGAAACGCATCCTGGGTCGCTTCCAGGGCGTCTTCGCGGTTGCCGAGTATTTGAAATGCCAGGCCGAAGACCATCCGGTCGTAGCGGCGTACCAGCGCTGCGCAGGCCGACGGGGCGCCGCTGATCGCTTGTTGGATCAGTGCAGCTTCGGCTTCCTGGCTGAAATGGCCCGGCCGTTGGCGGGTTTGCGGCGATAAGGCAACCGGCAGTTGGGGCCGTTGATTGCCGGTTGGTTCAAGGGTGGCGGACGCTAAAAAGGCAGCAAGCATGGAAATTGTTTTCCTGGTTTGTTTTTGAATTTCATAGCCGTTGGCAATGGGGGTACGATTGGGCAAGACAGCCGGTTGCTTTCAGATGGTTGGGGACCAGGCGACAATTTTTTTTCGTTTTCACAAATGGTTAAGGGTTGTTGATTGGTTGATTGGGCTCCCGATTCCCCACATTTTTACGATTTTTTTAATAGAATGGAATGTACCCGGCCCCAGCGGGGTCGAATATAAATAGCCTGGCATAAAATGCCGGGTTCATAAAATGCCGGGCCCTGTTTAGTGAAACGCGTCGAACAGGTGGAACCGCTCGTAGCAGGCGCGTTCCAGCATCTCCCGGTCGTCAGGATGGGCAATTTCAATCAACGCGTGGGCGCGTTGCCGGAGGTTTTTGCCAAAAAGGTAGGCCACGCCGTACTCGGTCACGACATAATGGACGTGTGCCCGGGTGGTGACCACGCCGGCGCCTTGTTTGAGAAACGGTACCAGGCGCGGTACGCCTTTTGCCGTCCGGGACGTCAGCGCGATGATCGGCTTGCCGCCTTCGCTCAGGGCTGCCCCGCGCATGAAGTCCATCTGGCCGCCAACGCCGGAATACTGGTAGGTGCCGATGGAGTCGGCGCATACCTGCCCCGTGAGGTCCACCTCGACGGCGGCGTTGATGGCGACCACCTTGGGGTTGCGGCGGATGACGCCGGGCTCGTTTACATAGTCGATATCAAGAAAAGCAAATGCCGGGTTATCGTCGACGTAATCGTATAATTTTCTCGAACCGAGGGCAAAGCCGGAAACCGTTTTATTGGGGTGGATGGTTTTGTACTTGTTGTTGATCACATCGGCTTCAAACAGGGGGATGAGGCCGTCGGAAAACATTTCGGTGTGTACACCCAGGTCCTTGTGGTTGGTCAGGGTGCTCAGCACGGCGTCTGGAATGGCGCCAATACCCATTTGCAGGGTGCTGCGGTCGTCGATCAGCCCGGCAATGTGCTGGCCGATCAGCAGTTCTTTTTCAGTAACTTTTTCGCCGAAATTCACTTCGTGAATGGGCTCTTCCTGGTAGACCATCCGGTGGAACCGCGTCGCATGAATCAGGCTGTCGCCATGCGTGCGGGGCACTTGCGGGTTGACCTGCGCGATAACAAATTTGGCCGTATTCACCGCCGTGCGGGCAATATCGACCGAGGTGCCCAGGGAGCAGTAGCCGTGTTTGTCGGGTGGTGAAACCTGTACCAATGCCACATCGATCGGCAAAATATTCCGTTTGAACAATTCCGGAATCTCGCTCAAAAACACGGGGATATAATCGCCATGCCCCTCGTTTACGGCCTTGCGCACCGGCGCCGAAACAAACATGGCATTGATATGAAAGCTGTCGGCACAATCGGGATGATCGACAAAAACATCGCCGTACAGGCTGATAAAAACCAGTTCCACCTTGCGCAGCTCGTCTTTGCGGGCGGCCAGGTGCCGGAGCAGGTTGGTGGGCGTACACGCGGCGCCGTGAATATACACGCGGTGGCCGGATTTTATCACAGAAAGCGCTTCTTCAGCGGAAACGTAATGAATAGCAGGGTTCACGGATCAGAAATTTTATTTTACCACGGGTGTGTCGCAAAAGTAGGCTGAAAAGTACCTTCGCCGTATGACAAGAATTACCAGACGACCTAATTAATATTCTCTTCATCTTTGCAGACGCACTACCCTTTTTATGAATTACTTCCTCGCCGAAATGGCCGGTACGGCATTGCTCATCCTGCTGGGCAACGGCGTAGTGGGCGGCGTGGTGCTGCGCGGCACCAAAAGTGAAAACGCCGGCTGGATCACGATCACCGCCGGTTGGGCCCTGGCCGTCACCTTCGCTATTTATGCCGTGGGCAAACAAAGCGGCGCCCACCTCAACCCGGCGGTAACCATCGCCCTTGCCGCCAGCGGCGCCTTTGAATGGTCATGGGTGCCGGTGTACATTGCCGGACAGTTTTGCGGCGCTTTCCTGGGCGCCTGCCTGGTTTTTTTGCACTACCTGCCCCATTGGATCTACACGGAAGACCCCGATGCCAAACGCGCCGTATTTTGTACTGCGCCGGCTATCCGGCATAGTCCGGGTAATTTTATCAGCGAATTCCTGGGCGCCTTCGTCCTGCTGTTCGGCCTCATGGCCATCGGCGCCAACGCGTTTTCCGAAGGCTTGAATCCGCTGGTCGTGGGCGCCCTGGTGCTGGCCATCGGCCTCTCGCTCGGCGGCACCACCGGCTACGCCATCAATCCCGCCCGCGACCTGGGGCCCCGGCTCGCCCATGCCCTTTTGCCGGTGCCGGGCAAAGGCGACGACGACTGGGGCTATGCCTGGATACCGGTAGTGGCGCCCATAGCCGGAGGCTTGGTTGGCGCCTATACCTACCAGGCGCTTTTTCCCTGAGGGTCTTGTTTAGCGCGAATTCTGTAGATAGACAGTTCCACAGAGGTGCACCGAGGGCGTGGAGGCTCACCGAGTTTTTTTTAAGGAGTCAAAATTCAACCCTCTGTGAGCCTCCATACCCTCTGTGATCCTCTCTGTGGAACTGCCATAATCGCGTCAATCACGCCCTCCCCCCGGAAGGCGGTTTCTGACACCCGCCCCGGCCCCTTTTTCGGGCATCAGCCCCCCTTTTTCAGCATATTCAAAAAACGCGTTTTACCGATATAATGATCCGCCAGCAATTTTCCGTCGTTACACCAACCCCTGCCGGACGCGGGCCGTTTTGACTGGGGTCAGCTCCGGTACCAAACCGGGATCATTGGTGTGGCGCGCAGAAGTGCTTTCCTTTGATGCCAGTCCTTCATTGCAATAAAAATTCAAAAACCATGAGTATTCAAAAGCAATTCGTCAAATCCAAAAAAATGTGGAAGGTAACGTTTCATCTGCCGGTGGCCGCTGCGCCGGACGCCGCGGAAGTTGCCATCCTCGGCGATTTCAACAATTGGGAATTCGACCGGGGAATACCCATGAAATTCAAAAACGGCGTTTATGCCGCGACGGTGGATTTGGAACCGGGTAAAGAATACCAGTTCCGCTACCTTATCGACAACGAGTTCTGGGAAAATGACTGGGAAGCCGACAAATACGTGCCCGGACCGTATGGCACGGAGAACTCGGTGGTGGTGACGCCGCTGCCAGAATAGGTTGACACAGAGGCGGAGGGCCGGTTAGTTCGCAGCAATTCTCGGTTTGCGCCAATTCTTCGCGTTAACAGGACGAGCCCCCAGGGAAGCGGTGGTTAAAGGCAAAGCGAGAATCACTGATGTGCAGTACGAAAAACAGAACTGATCAGGTCTTTGTGGGGGGGGGAGTATTGTCGCCGTTTATTGGCCTGAGCTAAAGGTTTGCCGTTGGACGCCGATACCGGTCATTTTCAGCGATTTCCAGTTTTTGGGCAGGCACACCTTGCGTTGGCGGATACCCTGCGGGCCGATCTCCAGGCCGCCGAACCCAAACAGGGTGGCCTGCAGGAAGCCGCCGGCGCCGGTAGCGAAGTAGGGGTTGGCGCCGCCGGCCGTTTCGGCCAAAACGCCAAACGGCGGCACGCGGTTGGGTTGGTAACTTTTTTTCCAGAGTTCGTAGGCTTTTTCAGGCTGGTTGTCGCGGGCCGCCAGGGTGGCCAGGATGGCATGGCCCATTGCGGGGCCGTCGGCAGCCATGCGCGGTGTGTAATAATCCAGGTCTTTGCGGATTTGGACCGGGTCGGTGATGATATCGAGCGGATAGGCCAGCAGGTTGACGTCGGCTTGTTTGACCAGCACGCCGTCGTACGTGGCATTTTCCCGGGTGACGCCATCGGGGAACTGCAGGATGGGGATCTTGGCGGCTACGTGCCGCCAGTCGGGGTCGGGTGTCAGGCCGAGCGCTTCGGCGGCGCGGGCGGCGTATTCGAGTACCGTTTTCGCCATGCCGTTGGTAAAGGCATTGTTGTCGATGTTTTCCTGCCACTCGTTGGCGCCGATCACGTTGTTGATGTCGTACTGCCCTTCCGGATCTTCGGGATTGCGTTCCACGCGGCTGGCCCAGAAATCGGCGACTTCCCGGAGCACCGGGTAGCCGCGGGTGCGCAGCCACTCCTTGTCGCCCGTCACTTCGTAGTATTTCCAGAACGCCCAACCCACGCAACCGGTGATATGGTGTTGAAACGGGCCGGTCAGCGCCCAAACGGGGGTCTCTTCCTGGCCGGTGGTGGTGCTCTCCCAGGGGTACATGGCGCCGCGGTAGCCGTGGCTGAAGGCATTTTGCCGGGCCTCGTCGAGCAATTGGTAGCGGAATTCGAGCAGCGAGCGGGCGATTTCCGGGTGAAGCGCCAGCAGGGGCGGGTACATCCACAGTTCGGTATCCCAAAACACGTGGCCGTTGTATCCCAGGCCCGACAATCCCATGGGCGACAAGCTGAGCGCGGTACCTTCGCGGGCAAAGGCATACAGGTGGTACATCGCGAAGTGGATGTCGCGGGTGGCTTCCGGATCGCCTTCCACGGTAATATCGCTTTGCCAGAGCGCATCCCAGGCAGCCTCGTGCCGGCGCAACAGGCGCTCCGGGCGTTCGAGCGCGGCAAAAATAGTCAGGCGTTCGGCCTCGTTGTGCGCATCGGCCACGTGCGCGGAGGAGATGACCGAGCCGACTATGGAAAAGCGGTATGTTTCGCCGGCGCGCAGTTTTTTGGTAAACTTGGCCAGGTGCATGTTGTAGTCCCAGTCCTCATGGAGGATATCCGGTTCGTCGCCGTGTTTTTCCGGGAAAATAAAGCTCGTGCTGGCGGCCACAGTGATCTTTCCGCTTGGGCTTTTGCCGACCGAGCTCAGGAGGGGAATGCGCACGTGCGGCCGGTCGATTTCGGCGTAATAATTGCGCACATCCTGCAGGATTTCGGGGGCTTCGATCACGCTGGCAGGGGTGACCGTCACATCCTGCAGGGCCGTGATCTCCACGTTGATCAGGGCGGAATAGGGCAGGTGCCGCAGGGCCATCATGTCGTGCCGGATGCGCAGTTTGCCGCCCACCTGAAACGTAGTGCGGAGCGTTGCCCGGCGCATATCCAGGGTTTGTTTGTAGCCGCTGATATCGGCGCGCCCGATGCGGCGGCCGTCCACGTCCAGGTTCATGTTCAGGAAATTAAACCCTTTGAGGATATTGCTGACCCGGCCGCGCAGGTAGTTGTCGTAGGCGCCGTTGAGCACAACGTCTTTGATCCGCAACGGCTCGGGGCTGCTCACCAGGCCGATCATACCGTTGGCCACCGTCACGCCGTAGTAATTCGCCGGGTTAATATCCGTGGCTTCGACCAGCCAAACCGCAGCGTCGGGGCGGGTCTGCGCCGAAAGCGCAGGGCCGGCGATATAAAACAGCGCGATCGGCAGGATAAAGGACAAAACGGTTCGAACGCTCATAGACATCCCGGGCTCTCCGGTATTTATAAAATTTGGAAATCAAGGCCGCTTCTCTTCCCAGGCTCTAAAGTAATACGATCCAGGTAATCTCTACGATAAACTATTGCTAAAGTTCGGGAAAAATATCAAAAGGTAAAAACGGAGGTCTATTGTTTATGGCGCCACTCCGACGGCGGCGCCCCGAACTCCTGCCGGAATACCCGCGCGAAATACACCGGGTCGTTGAAGCCGCAATCGTAGGCCACTGCAGCAATGGTCCGTTCGGGGTTGCGTAGCAGGGCGCAGGCTTTGGCCAACCGGATATGGCGGATGAACTGGTTAGCGGAGCGCCCCGTCAGGGCAGTGAGTTTGCGGTGGAGGTTGGATTTACTCATGCCCACTTCGCGGCACAGGCGATCCACATCGAAGTGGGAATCGTCGAGATGGGCTTCCACAAGAGCGCGCAATTTCAGCACGAAGGCGTTTTCTTCCAACTCCGGCCCGGCAGCGGGGGCAGGTTGCGCAGCCAGCGCCCGGAAATGCGCCTGCAGGGTCCGGCGGTTGTCGAGCAGGTTCCGGATTTGAAGCAGCAGTTCGGCCTGGTTGAAGGGTTTGGCCAGGTATGCGTCGGCGCCGCGCTGCAGCCCCTGCAGCCTGGACTCCATATCGGCCCGCGCGGTGAGCAGGATAACGGGAATGTGGTCAGTGCGTTCGTCGGTTTTCAAATGCCGGCACAGCTCGAAGCCGTCCATGCCGGGCATCATCACGTCGCTGACGATGAGGTCGGGGATTTCGGCAAACGCCTGCTCCAGCCCGCTGCGGCCGTCGGGCGCCGCAATCAGGCGGTAGGCGGGTTCCAGGCAGGCGCGCAGGTAGCGCACCACATCGGCGTTGTCTTCCACGAGTTGTACCAATGGTCTGCGTTGGCCGGATTCCCGTGCCGGCGTTTCCGGAGCAACCGGCCCTGGAAAAGCGAGCATTTGTTCTGCGCCGACCGGCCAGGGGGTAGCCGGGGGCGCCTGCCGGGTCACCGGCAAGGTCACGGTGAAAACCGTACCCTGGCCGTAAACGCTGTCCACGCGGATATTCCCACCCAACAGCTGGGTCAGTTCCCTTGCCAGGGCAAGGCCTATTCCCGAGCCACCGCCGCCCGTTTCTACATAGGCGGCGTCAACCTGGTGGAACCGGTCAAAAATCAGCGGCAGCGCTTCGGGCGGTATGCCGATGCCCGTATCGCGAACCGACAGTTCGATGTACGGCGGCGCCTCCGGGGCGGCAGCTGGCGGGGCATCCAACCGCAAGCCTACCGCCCCGCCGGCCGGGGTAAATTTGACGGCGTTGCTCAGCAGGTTGGATACGATGGTCAGGATTTTCTCGCGGTCGTAATCCATCTGAAAATGTTCCCACTGGCATTTTACCGACAATTCGATGTTTTTAGACGCCGCGTAGGAATGGAAGGACTCCAGCAGGTATTTGACATAAGCCACGATATCGCCCTGCTCCAGGCGTACCGGCAGCATGCCGGCTTCGAGTTTGCGCAATTCCAGCATCTGGTTGACCAGCCGAAGCAGGCTTTCGCTGTTGCGCCGGATAATATCCGGGCCTTCCGCCAGCCAGCGCTCGGGCTGTGCTTTGATCTGCCCGGCCATGCCGCTGATGACCGTCAGCGGGGTGCGGAATTCGTGCGTGATGTTGGTATACAGCCGGGTTTTTACGGCGTCAAGCTCCCGGAGGCGGCGGTTTTCAGCCTCGGCCAGTTTCCGGTTCAACTGAAAGCGGTACAGCCGGAACAAGCCGAATGCCAGAGCGGCAAGATAGAGTAAAACAGCCCACCAGGTACGCCACCAGGGCGTGGCAATATGGATATGCACCCGCAGGGGGAGCTCCATACCCAGGCCTTCGTTGTTGAATACCCGGAGATGAAACACATAATCGCCGCTGTTCAGGTTGGTATACGACACATAGCGGCGCTCCCCGGGGTCCACCCAGCCCGGATCGATCCCGGTCAATTGGTATTCAAACCGCTGTTCTTCCGGAAGACTGAACCCAATGGCTGAAAATTCGATGGAAATATAGTTTTGCCAATGCTTCAGGTAAATGTCCCGCACGTATGCCAGCTCTTTACCCAGTTTTAAATCCTGTTGAAAAACTTTAAAAGCCGTGAGGTATGGCCGGGGTATCTCGGGGTTGCGCACGAGCCGGTCGGGGTGAAAGACGCTGACCGACCGGCCGTGCCCCAGGGCAATTTCACCGGACGGCAGCAGCGCCAGGGTGTTGATGGGTCCGTGAATGCCGTATTTTCCGGGGATTATCCGGGATGTTTTACCGGCCATATCCCACCGTTCCAATTCATTTGCAGCAGCCAGCCAAAGGCGTCCGCGTTGGTCAAACAGGAGTTCATATGATTTTGTCAACGCTCCCCGTTGCTGCAGCGCCGGCGGCCATTGAACGCCGGACCGGAAATGTTCGGGGTCCGCCACGCCCAGTGGTTGCTCGTGTCCATAGACCCATATTCGCCCCGCCGGGTCCGTTGCGAAGCAGGAAACAAATGCTTTCGCCTCCAGACCGAAAGGATAAAAGCGGAAAAAAGTGTCCCGCTGCGGATCGTACACGCTGTACCCTTTGGCGTGCCGGATCCAGATACGGTGAAACCGGTCTTCCATCAGGCTCAGGTTCCGCAAAGCGCTCCCGGGCGTCAGGGTGTCTTCCAGTTCGGCGCGGTAGATGCGCTCGGTCCGGCTTTGCGGGTTCCAGCGGATCAGGCCGTCGTAAAAAGTGCCGATCCACAAGTTTCCCTGCGCATCCTCCAATAAACTCCGGAGCATGCCGCCCCTGGCACTGGGCTGGTACGGATACGGTTTCAGAAAGCCCGGGTTGGCAACTATCTCAAAAATGGTATTGTCACTGACCGCCAGCAGCGCGCCCTGGCGGGTACGGATCAAATCCCTGAAATGAACCGGCAGGGGTTTCCCCCGCGGGTCGCGCAGGAGCTGCCAATTGCCGCTGCGCAAATCCAGGGCATACACGCCTTCTGCATAAATAGCTGCCAGGTAAAGCACACCGCCGGAGGGGTCGACCAATATTTTCATTACCGAAAAGGGCTGCTTGCTGAGCTGGTCCGGGCAGGCATAATGCCGGAATTGGTTGACGAGCGGGTTGAACAGGACCAATTTGTCCTGGAACCAGTGCCAGTACCTGCCGTAGCGGTCGACATAGCGGACGCCATACCGGTGCCCCTTCTGGATATCGTTTGCCCGGACGACGGTCATCCGGGATGTTTGAACGTCGAGTTCAGCCAATCCGCCCAGGGTTGTCACCCAAACTGCCCGGTCCGATTTTGGATAAAAAGCGGAGACATTGACCCAGGCGACGGGGTCGGGGACGACGCCCTCCAGCGTCAAGGGCCGGATGGTTTCCGAGCGGTGGTCGAAAAGATATCCGCCGGCGTGCCAGGTGCCGTAGTACAGGTTGCCGTTGGCGTGCTGGTAGAGGCAACGGATTCGACTGGCGCCGGGGTCTGCGGAAGTGCCCGGCCCGGGGACAAAGCGGCGGAAGCGCTCGCTGCGGATATTGTATTGCAGCAGCCCCGCCGAGGTACCGATCCACAACACGGAATCGTTTTGCACATCGAAGATGCCCGTTTCCATATTCAGGATCAGGTTCAGCCCCGCAGCATCGCCAGTGTCTGGCGTTGGCGCATATGCATGCGGCCGGAAAACCGTTTCGCCGGGGCGGAGTTCGAGCAGGCCGCTTTCGCTTCCGGTCCAGATATGCCCCCGCCGGTCCTGCACCACCCAGTTCAGGTTGTCTACCGCGCCGGTTTCCACCCCTCGCCTGAAATGGGTGAAGCGGCGGGAGCGGCCGGTTTGAATATCGAGCCGGTTCAGGCCCTGCGTCCGGGTAGTAATCCACAACACATGGCGGGTGGAATCGTAGAATAAATCCGTGAGGTTATTGCTGGAGATGGAGCTGGTATCGTCGGGCTGGTGCCGGAAAACGGTGGTTTGCGTCCCGTCGAAGCGGCACAAACCGTCAACGGTGGCGATCCAGATAAACCCGTCGCGGTCCGTAGCGACGCCGGAGATGTTGGCGCCGGTCAGGCCATGCCGCCGGTCGAAATGCCGTTCATAGGCAAAAATGGTTTGGCTCCACACCGGCGTGTTCTCCAGTGCGCCGCAAGCCAGCGCCAGCGCGAGGATCAACCGGGAAAGCGATGGCATAAAAAGCATATTGTACACAGAAACCTGGCGTCTGTGAAAATCAGAGCCCGGTCTAAGAAACCGTCTGACAAATATATGGCACGCAATGTACCTGTTTCCATGAACACAGGCTTCCCTTTGCGGGAGCGCCGTAATAAAGTATTGCCTGCACAGCCTCTCCCCGCTCCGCTTTACCTTCCCAATCCGGCCAATAACCCGCCCAATAACTTCACCGCGTTTTCTACCACGGCCGTGTTTTCCACCGGAATTTTCAGGTAGGTTTGGCCGGTCTGCTCGTCGGTAGACACGATGGATTGCACGAGTTCCTGCGTTTTTTCCGGGCTGCTCAAGGTTTGGGCCAGACTGGAAAAGAACGATAACCCGGTCTGGATGAGTTCCTGTGGCGTGCCGGGCGCCGGGGCGGGCGTTTTGGGCGAGCCGCCGGTAGAGGGCGCATGCCGCCACTCCTGTCCTTTGTCGTTGCCGGGCGGGTGGGCTTCCTGCCCGACCCGGGAGGCCGGCGGCAGTGCGGTGTGGGCGTCGTCGTCGCCGGCAAAGGTATCGCTTTCTCCGGGCCGAGGCGCTTCGGGGTCCGGCGACGAAGGAGCGGGCGGCAGTTCGAAATCTTCGCTTTCAGCGTGCGCCATGTTGTCGTCGGTAAGCCCGGATGGCGGCGCCTGCCAACCCTCGCCGGTGAGGGTTTCGACGTTTTCCATGAACTTTTTGAATTTTGATTCGGACATAAAGATCGTATCGTCGCCATCGGGGTCGAGCACGCCCTGGGCCATGGACGATTTGAATTCCAGCACGCCGAGCATGCGCTGTTCAATGCTTTCGGCCGCTACCATGTTGATGACCGTTACATTATCGGTCTGGCCCATGCGGTGGATACGGCCGATGCGTTGTTCGAGGATGGCGGGGTTCCAGGGAATATCGAGATTGATGAGCAGAGAGGCGGATTGCAGGTTCAGCCCCACGCCGCCGGCATCGGTGGAGAGGAACACCCGGCAATCGGGGTCTTCGCGAAAACGGGTAAGCAGGTCGGCGCGGTCGGCGCTGGGGATACCGCCGTGCAGGTAGGCGTAACCCGTGTCGCGGGCGTCGAGTTCCTGCGCCACCAGGCGCGTCATGCGCTCCCACTGGCTGAAGACCACGATCTTTTGGTCCGGATCGGCCATGGCTTCTTCGAAAATACACAACAGCTCGCCTATTTTAGTGTCGAACCGGGTTTGTTGATCCAGGATGAACGTGCTGTCGGCTACCATACGCATTTGCGAGAGGCAGAGAATAAGCATGCGGCGGTCGGTTTCGTTCAGGAAATGAAAACGCCGCCACTTGGCTACCAGGCGCGCCACAGCATCGGCCAAATCGCAGTGGATGTCTTTTTGCTGTTGGGTCATGGGCACGAACAGTATTTTGTCCAGCCGTTCAGGCAGATCCCGGAGCACTTCCTTTTTGACCCGCCGGATCAGGCAGCCGGATAGAATTTCTCCGATTTCCCGGAGGTTTTTATACCCCCTTACCTGGCCGTTGTCGCCTAGTATCTGGTATCGCTCGAGAAAGCGGTACAAGGGCGGCAGTTTGTACTGGTCAACAAACTGGGTGACCGCATACAAGTCTTCCAGTTTGTTTTCCAGCGGGGTGCCGGTGAGTACGAAGCAGTAGGGCGTCCGCACTTTTTTCAGCTGAATGGAAACTTTGGTGCGGAAGTTTTTGATCCGTTGCGCCTCATCAATGATCAGCAGGTCGGCGCCCAGGATCTGGAGGTATTCCGCATCGGAAGTAATGGTGTTGTAGCTGGCGATATAAAAGAACGCCTCCGCTTTTTCATATTGTTTGATCCGTTTGGTTTGCAGCCCTTCCACCACATGTACCGAGGCTTGGGTGAACTTTTCGATCTCTGATTTCCATTGGTATTTCAGCGAGGTTGGGCACACGACCAGTACGCGCTGGATCCCCATTTTGCGCTGCAGCAGTTCCGCTGCGCCGATAGCTTGTATGGTCTTGCCGAGGCCCATTTCGTCGGCCAGCAGGCAGCGGCCCGCGTTGGCGGCAAACCAGACGCCGCGTTTCTGGTAAGGGAAAAGCGGGACCTTGAGGATCTCGTCAAAATAAGGGCTATCCGGGCCTTGCGGCAGCGTTTTTTTCAAAAAATCTTGCCGGCGCGCGCGTTCGCGCTGTTCGGCGATAAGGTCGAATGCATCGTCGTAGCATTTAAATTCCGGTTGAATGCGTCGCGCTTCTTTCAGTACGGTTTCAAAGTATTCGACCCCCAAATCGGCAATAAAGCCTTCGGGATCGAACCATTTGGCAGCCCATTTCAGCAGTTTAGCCTCTTGCTTAACGCCGATATAGAGCCGGATACGAGGCCCTTTTCGGTAGTCCACGTAAACCGTCGAGCATGGGACGCGCATGCCCGCGGCCAACGCTTTTTTGGCCCCCCGTTTTTTACGCACCTGCTGCAAAACGGCACTGATGTGTTTGCACAAGCCCAGGCGGTTGGTTTTGAAATCCTGGCAGCTGCACGAATTGCCGAGGCGGGTCAGGGTATTTTCCGGCGGCAAGCCCTTCTTCGGTATGTCGGAACGAATCGCCACGGTGTAGCTGTTCTGGGTGGCGGGGTTCCAGACGATGAACTCTGAAAAAACCGGGGCAGCGCCTGTATTGGTGATGTGAAAATCGTTTTCTTCACCAAATTGTTTGCGCAGGCCCAATTGCCACAGATCGAGCTGCATATCCTCCGGGCGGCGGTGGTAAGAAACGCGGGCAGGTTTCGGGTTTTTCGCTTTTTTCGCGATTTTTTTTGCGGGAGCGCCAGATTTAGCCATATCGGAATACCGGTTGATGGAAACTGGAGCTAAAGTATACCGTGGGCGGTAAATTTTTTCGGCCGGCCCGTAAACTTGTCTATCCTATGAAATACTGGCATACCTTATATTAAGGTGAGTTTTGGGTTTTGCCCAACCCTGAAAATGCGGAGAAACTACTGGCTGTATTGCGTGATTTCTGTTTTGTTTGGGCTGTTGGTATAAAAAAAACATCATAGCCTGCGGACAATACCCCGCAGCCGTTTCGGTAGATTCAATCTTCAATCGCCCTGATCTCCACCTGCCCAGCCGCCCCCGCCGCCAGAGCGGCTGCAAGGGGAACTGCGGGGATCAGTTTTAACCGGTAACCGGCATTCGGCCGCACCCTGCTTACCCGGAGCCGGTGGAAGGCATATCCGCTCCGGTGCGGCGCGCCGGTGCTTTCCTCCGGAAAACTTTCTCCCAGCAAAACGCCGGTTTCGTCGAAAAGCAAAGCCCGGAGCGGGAAAGCCGCCACGCTGCCGATGCCCAGGTTGAGCGACACTCTGTTGTCATTTCGCAAGGGCAAGCCCGTGCCAGAGGCCGTGAAAACCAGATCGGAAACCAAAAAACCTTCGTGCGGTTTCGGTACGGGATCGCGGAGGTCAGGAAAAGGCAAAGGATACGTCTTCTTGATCTCCTGGAGGCTTAACTGCAGCGCTTTATTGAATTTTGTGATGCGCTCGCACTCCTCCTTGGTGTGAAACTTCTCGTCTGCCCACACGACCTTGATCTGGTATGCCCCGCGTTGCGCCGGGTCGGGATTTTTGATCTGTACCGTGATGACTCCATCGGGGAAATATTCGTGCAATTTGCTCAGGGTCAGCTTCCACTTGCCTGTGCCTGCAACGCCTGCCGCAGGCACAGCGATCTCCATACCCGGCGCGCTGATCTCGACACGGTCGAAATGGTTGTAAGGGCAGGGAACGGGGCCGATGGCGGTGGGATCGCCGGAGGCATGGGCCTTGGGTTTGGGGACGAGCACCTTGTACACATCCACGTCGCCGGGGACGTGCTGCCAGGCCCAGTCCAGCTCCAGCTCGCGCCAGGAAGGGGCGCCGTTTGCGGGGAATTTGGTCTTGGGGTCCGGGGTGCGCAGGTCTACCACCCGGCCGCCGGCGTTGTCCATGCTTTCACCCCAGTCGGGCGGTATGGCTCGCGCTCCGGCCCCGATGGTCATTGTATAGGGGATATCGATCTCCACCTTGTCGTATTTGGCCGTCACCTCGACCAGGGCGTTCGAGTAGCCAAACAACTGGCGAACGGATTCGGGCGCACCGTACAATCCGGGCCACCCTCCCCAGCTCGACGTTATTTTATACTTGACGTTGGGCGATGCCGTGATCTGAATATCCGCAGGGGCGGAAAGGGATAGTTGAAACCGGTCCTGCACGTCCCTTGCCAGCAATCGGGTCTGGTCGGAGCGAATCTGAAGGTCCTGCAACAGGTAGGAACTCACGGTCTTTTTCCAGGCGGGCGCCCCAGGCGCGGGGGTTTGAACATTCACGGTGAAAGCCGTTCCGGGCTTCTCGTCCAGCAGGCGCGGCGCCCAGTAACCGGCATCGGCAAAAGCGGGCGGCACGGCGCCGCCGGAAACGACCTCGTAGTCGATATTCCAATCACCCCGGCTTAGCGTCTGCTGCCCCTTTTTGGCCAGGTCGCCCAGGTTGCCCCTGTTCCAATAGCCATCCCGGATATCCGAAATTCCGTCGCCGATACCTCCCAGATTTTTGAAGTCGTCGTCGTCTTCAAAACCGATCACCTGAATTCCCAGGCTCCCCTCCGGAAGCGGCACAGGAGCGATATCGGGATGATAAGATTCGTCGGTTTCCACTTCCCGGTTCCAAAAAACGGTGCGCCAATAACCGTTGATGTTGGCCAGCATAAACCATTCGCCGTCGCCTTTGGTCCAGCCGTCGTGGTCGTCCTTGATATCGATTTCCTGCAGTTTCACGGTATAGGTTTGGAGCATATCCGCGCCCGGCCCCAAAAAACCGGCGATAAACTCGTGGTAACCTTCTTCGGGCTGGTGCAGGGTTATTTTGAGGGTAAAACCCGACAGCGAAAAGGAAGCGCGGTCCATGGTGCCTGCGGGGCCCTTCTCCTGGCGAATAAAAGGAACGAGTTCTTTTTGCCCCGGGGTGTAGTAATAATAGTCTTTTTGCGGGAGGTGAATGAAAAATTCATAGGAACCGTCCAAAAGGTTCGTGTAATTGTACGTTCCCGGATTTTTGGTTATCCACATCCGTATCACGGCCACCTGTTTAAAGGGTTCGCCGGGCAGCACGGGCCGGTATTCGATGCGGTCGGTACCCAGTACGGGTACGGGGTGGAGTTCTGTTTTGGGGCTGTGTCCGCAGTCGTATATCCAGCGGCCGTAGGCCGTCACATGATCGCCGGGACCGGGCAAGGCGCTCCGGTTGAAATATTTGGACTCCGTTTCCAGCACCAGGTCTTCTCCGCCGTTGAGCGAAAGATACTTATCGAAGCCGCTGACAGTCAGGTGCATATCGAAGTCGTGGCTGTTGTGGAGGGGGATGGCGTCTTCAGCGGAAATGCCAATGGAATGCAAAAGGCCTTCTGCCCGGACGAAGGGATTGCACGTCGGGTCTACGAGGGGCCATTTGAACATTTTGTAATAGAGATACGCGATTTTTTCGGGACCGCTGAGGCTGCAATTGAGGTCGAAATCCGCCGTTGTCGGGGCCGGGCGTGGCCAGGGGCAGGTCGGCCCGCTATCCGAAAGGGTCTTTTCCATCTCGCCGCCCAAACCGGCGGGAGGGGTGGTTTGCAGATTTTCCCAGGTGTCGGGGATGTCGGGGTCGGCCCCCAGGGGCCATATGCCTGCAAGGACCGTATCCCGGAGGATGCCCAACTCGCGGTTGGCCTTCAGGGTGAGCTTGTACGCTGCGGCCAGGCGCAGCCGGCGGCCCGCCTTGATCGGTTCGAGGCGGTCGGCGCCGATGCGCAGCTCGCCGGTCCACCAGGGCAGGGCATATGACCGGGGCTCGTCCTGGAAGCGAATCGAATCGCCGGCGACAGCCTGGAAGGTCACGTGCCGCGGGTTTTCGGGGCTGAATGTCCGGCCGTTGCCTTCAGCCACTTCGTGGGAGCCGTCCGGCGTCAGGGTTATGCGCAGGTCGGCCGGCCCGGGGCGGTCGCCGCCGGCGCCATCGCGGTTGATCAAGAGGGTGACGTGATCGTCGAAGCGCTTGTGCCCTGGCGCTGTGCCTACGGCAAAATAAAGACCGTCGGGTCCGAGAAAGGCTTTCAGTTCGGGCATCAGGCCGGCCAGGGGCAAGGCGGGCGCCCCGTCGTATTCCTCCGGGCGGGCCATGCCGTCCGGTATAGCGGGCGTATCTTTCAGGGGAAGCACATTGTTCCACGACGACAGCGGGGCTGCCGGGTCGGTCAGGGGGGCTGCGAGCGGCGATTCCGCCGGTGGAAAAACGGACACATCGGGCGATTCTGCAGCCAGGGCCGCATTGCCAACCAACCCCGCGTGGCACCCCCCTGCAACATCCGCCAAGTCGCCCCGGAAGGGCCAGCGGTGCGCCAGGCCGCGTTCGTCGTTGGCAGGCGGGCGAAAAGCGCCGGCCCTGATCTGTTCGGGGCTGCGGGCATAGGCCCAGATGCGCAGGTCATGGACATAGGCATGCAAAAACCGGACATCTGCGGGCGCTTGCCGGTCGGCGCCCAGGCGCCAGGGCAGGCCGGCGTTCGCGCGCCGCACAGCAGCACCCTCTCCCGTGGGCGCAGGCGACATCCGGGAAATCTGCTCTGCCCCATCCACAAAAAAACGCGTTGCGCCGCCTGCTGTTTTCGTCATGGCTATGTGATGCCAGCCATCGTCCGCCGGGGCGTTGGCCAAAACAGCCATGGGGATTCCCGGGAATTGCGCCTGCAATTCCCCGCCGAAACCCAGCCACCATCCGTCGTAATAACCTGCACCCAGGAGGGAGCCTCTCCGGGCGCCCGGACAACGCACCCAGGCCTCAACAGTCATCTCCTGGGAGCGCAGGGCGGGCGTCCAGGGAAACACTACGTAGCCTCCCGCGCCGTCCAGATACACCGAACCGGCTTGCAAAGGTTCTTTGCGGGGAGGCGACAGGTCAAGACGGCCCCAGGTCAGGGGCCGCGCCGGGTGCGCGCGCGCCGGCAGGCTGGCGGCGGCGCCTTCCCCGGTTTGGATGATACAGGCAAAACCCGACGAGCGCCCGCGCCCGCCCAGCCACTCCAGCGGCAGGCGCAGTTCCAGGCTCCAGAACCCCTGCTTGTCCACTACGGAAACCTCCAGATCATCTACCTGCATTGACTGATCCGTCCAGCCGCCGTTTCCATCGGCGCGTCGCAGGGTTGCGGAACCATCCTTCCGTATCTCCACCTGAAAATCGCCCGGTTGGGCCATGCTTTCGCGGCTGTTGTCGGGGTCGATCAGGAGCAGCAGGCGGTCGGCCCGCTTCCCGGGAATGCCCTCAAACACCGCATACAGATCGTTAGCCGAATGATACAGCCGCGCGTTTGCCCCTTCATACTGGAAGGAGACCGGCGCCGTATAAGCATAAGCCGGATCGTCAGCCTTTCCGTCAATATGCGCGGTGTTCATCCAGAACGGAGCGGAAAACATGCCCTGATACTCTCCCAGACGTCCGGCGGGCTTGGGGGAACAGGCGAAAAACAGGCAGAGGAAGAGGAGGGGGAAAATTGTTTTCATAGTGCTGGGATGCGAAGTTTTTTATTTTTTCGGCCCGACGACTTCCAGGACCCTTGGTACGTCTTACTCCACCAAAACCGCGCCATCCCCCTACCGGAAATACCCCCCCAACTCTTCCTGAAAAAACAGCAGCGCATTTTTCACCGGCAGCGGCAGCCCGCCGCCCAGCGCGCACAATGAGCCCAGCTCGAGCGTTTCCACCAGGTCGTTGAACAGCATCCGGTCGATTTTATGGTCTTCCGCCTGCGCCTTCTGCAGCATTTCCTTGCCCCGAGTGGAGCCGAGCCGGCAGGGGAAACACTTGCCGCAGCTCTCGTGCGCGGTGAAGGCAAACAGGTGTTCGAGGTATTGGATCAGCGGGAAATCTTCGGGGATACACACCACCGAGGCGTGGCCCAGCAGGAACCCGTTTTGGGCAAAGGACTCGAAGTCGACCGTCAGCTCAGCCGTTTTATGCGCCGGCACCAGCCCCCCTAACGGGCCGCCGATGTGCATGGCCTTGACTGGCCGGCGGAAGCCGCCGCCCAGCGCGTACAGCACGGTGTCCAGCGGCGTGCCCATGTCCACTTCGTAGATGCCGGGCTGCTGGAAATGCCCGTCGAGCGAGAGCAGCTTGGTGCCCGTGGATTTGCCGCGGCCGATCGCCGCAAAATGCGCGCCGCCGTGCAGCAACACGTAGGGCACATTGGCGAGGGTTTCCACGTTGTTGACCACCGTGGGCTGGTTGAAAAGGCCCTGCTGCGTGGGGTACGGAGGCCGTACCCGCACTTCGGGACGCTGACCTTCGAGCGACGACAAGAGAGCCGTCTCTTCGCCGCAGATATAGGCGCCCTGCGCCCGGATGACCTTGAAATCGAAGGAAAAACCCGAACCGAGGATATTCTCGCCGGTATAGCCTGCCTGGCGGGCCGCCGCCAGGGCGGCCTCCATTGCTTCGATCGACTCGGGGTATTCCCCGCGGATGTAGAGCACGCCGGCGCTGGCGCCCATGATGTATCCGCTCAGCAGCATGCCCAGGAGCAGGCTGTGGGGGCGTTGTTCCATGATGTACCGGTCCGAATAGGCGCCGGGGTCGCCCTCGTCGGCGTTGCAGACCAGAAATTTGACGTCGCCCGGTGTGTTTTTGCAGGATTCGAGTTTGAACCCCATGGGAAAGCCCGCTCCGCCGCGGCCGCGCAAGCCGGAGGTTTTGATCTCCCGAAGCAGTTCGTCGGGTGATTTTTTCAGGCAATCGCGCAGCAGGTGGTAGTAGGGTTCGAGGCCGGGAAATTCGGCCGTGAGCACCGGTGTGCCGTGCACGCCCACAGCGTAGTAGTCGGGCTGCCCGCTTTTGCCCGGTTTGATAGTTTCGATGTGTTCGATAGCGCCGCCGGAATAGTTGTGTCCGGCGTAATGAAAGGCGTGATTTTCATGGCAGCGCCCGAGGCAGCACATTTCACCGATCTCGCCGGCGTCGAAATGTTCGCCGAGTTTCTCGCGCAGCGCCTCCTGTGTGCCGGCGGTGAGGCAGGCGCTGCCATTGCAGACGTAGACTTTTTTACCCTGATTTTCGGGCCGCAGGAAATCGTAAAAAGTGACGCTGCCGTATACGTTGGCATCGCCGATGAGAAATTGCGCCGCCAATTGTTCCATTTGCGCTTTCGGCACCGTTCCTTGTTCTTCGGCGACCTTGCCCAAGGTTTCAAACAGATTGTCGGCCAATCCTTTGCGGCCACTGAGATACCCGATATTTTTTGACATGACCTGGTTTGCGCCGTAGGAAAAGACGCCTGTTTGGTTAGATAAAATCAGAATACTTGCGTAGAGGGGCTCGTTGCGGTCAAATTTCCAATTAATTTCCGGAAAATACACAACGATTCGGATGCTTTGATAAAAGCAGGCTCCGGGACCGGTTCCGGGCGTCTGAAGCTGCCCGGAAAAATCCTCTGGTATTTTTTCAAACTTCGCCAGTCATCGCAAATGAAGCGGTTCATACTCGTCTTCGACCATCCTGGGGGGCTGTTCACCCACCCGTTCGAAGCGCAGCGCGCGTACAGCGCTGAACGGGTACTTCAAACAAAATCTCGACAAACTGCCGCCGGAACAGCAGGCCGCCGCCTGTTTTTGGCCAAAACGGAAGCGGGCAAATGGGTTTTGAGAACATCGAAAGCTTAGTTCGCGCCTTTCATCTCTTTTTCCACTTCCTGAACTAGGGAAATGGGCACATCTAGCAAGTCAGCTACCTGCTCTACAGCATACCCGTGCTGCAGGAGTTGTCGTATCGATTTTTTCACACCGAGGGTCTCTCCTTCGATTTTACCTTCGATTTTACCTTCGATTTTACCTTCGATTTTACCTTCAGTATAAACTTTTTGCAACGTATTCATAGCGATATCTTTTAAACTTACCGGCATAGTTTGGACCAATTGTTCCCGTTCTTCTTTTTTGAATCCGGAATGCGTGAACAAATATACGAAAATTGATCGGGCGTATAGCTGCCCCCGCTCGTCTTGCGTGGCATTGATGAGCAAAGAAAATATTTCCCTGGCATGCCTGAAAATATGTTCCTCATCCCAAATATGCTTCATCAACAATAATCCAACCTTAAGCATACTTAATTGTAAACGCAAAATTTGTCCATCCGGTATTTTGGTCAAATCGGTCAAAACATACTGAAAACGAGGCAAATATGGCAACCAAACCGCACTCGCGCCTTCGACGTAACGTTCCAGCGGTTCATACGGTATGCTCACCGGCCCTTGCACAAAAAGTACCGGTAAAACCGGCGTGGGCTTTTGTTTTTGCTTGATCTGCTCATCCCAGATGTTTGTCATGTATTTTAACAGTTGCAGGTGCGGAAAAACTACCCGCCCGGTTTTATGCTCTAAAAGCAGCGTGATTTTTACCCGGGCTTCCTCCGAGCCGAATGGGCACGTATAAACCACATCCGAAAATCGCTCTGCCAGCATTTCGTCGGTGTATGATGAATTTTCCAGTTCCATCTGGCTGAAATTCAGTTGTTTCGTGATTTCGGGTGGCAGGAAATGGCGAAAAAACTCCTCGGCCATGTCTTTTTGACGAAACGTCTCCTTGAAAAATTCGTCGTGCGGTTTATGCAACGGGATCGACATTTTACTACTTTTTGTTTTAAATACAAGTGCCAAAAATCTTCCATTTTTAACAAAATATATTATTATTTACCCAAAATTTTTTAAATATTCCTATATTCGCAACACGGGCCGAGGCCCCCCAAAATGCGATGGCCCGCAAATCTTTTTTCATCCCTTGCCTTCAAAACCGTAATCCGACACCATGACATATCTGATCGCACCCCGCATCGCCGGGCTCCTCTGCTTTTTGTGCCTTTTGGGCGCTGCCCCTGAAACTTCCTTTGCCGCAGCCGTTCGACCGGCCGGCCCCGCCCGGCCCATTCCCAATTTGGACATTGGACATTGGACGTTGAACATTGGACATTCAATTTTGGTCATTGGACATTTCACCGACGCCTGCTCCCGCCCCGAACTGCTCCAGGCCGACCTGGTGACCGACTCCACCGCCCGCCTGACCTGGTCGGACGTGGGCGATAAATTCGAAGTGGAACTCGCCGTAGGCGCCGATCCCTTCACCGGGACGCCAACGCACATCGTCGACGCCGACCCGCCCTTCGACGTATCCGGGCTGACGCCTGGGCGCAACTACCGCTTCCAGGTGCGCACCGTCTGCGACGATACCACGGCCAGCGTATGGTCGGCGCCGCGCAGTTTTGTTACCGACCTGAACAACGCCCGCCCCTGCCCGCTCAACCTCGACCTGCGCGACACCTCCTGCAACAACCTCCAGGTATTCCGCCTGCACGTGGACGAGGCCCCAGGCCAAATGCTTGGCGCCGACGTGCGCCTGCACGGCGTACGCCTGATGGTGGAACACGCCTGGCGCTCCGACTTGAGTATCTGGCTGCGTGCGCCTGACAGCGCGCGCATTCAACTCATCGGCGGCCTGAATGCCGGGGATAAAAATATCGGCAACCCGCAGGGCATCGTATGCGCGCAATCTGTTGAACTGACGGACAACACTGCCGCCGGAAGCCCCCTGAGCGCTGCCGCAGAAAAAGACAATATCACCGGCTATTTCCTGCCAGCCGAAGCGCTTGCGGGTTTACACACCGGGCAAAATCCACTTGGCATCTGGCAGGTGGAAATTTGCGACAGCAAAGCCGACCACAAGGGCAAATTGCGCCTGTTTGATCTGGTTTTCGCGCGGGTGGATTGCCCGCTGGTGGAAAACGTAACGGCTACCAATGTCACGGAAACCAGCGCCCTGGTCTCCTGGCAAACTGACGCTACGGGCGACAGCCTGGTACTGGAATACGGGCCGGCCGGTTTTATTCCGGGCGCCGGCAGCCAGGCCGGCACAGGCGGCACTGTCGTCGAGCTTGCCCAACCCGCGGCCACGCCGGTAATGATCAGCAACCTGCTAACCCTGCAATGGTACGAAGTGTACCTCCGCCGTCGCTGCGCACCGGGCATTTGGGGGCCCAATTCCCTGTATGCCAAGTTTTTTACCAACTGCCCCCCTACCCTGCTTGAAACCGCCGACACGCTCAGTGTTTGCCCAACCGGATGCCCCGATCCCTGCCCCCTGCCGGGGATATGGCAAAATGTGCCGGGCGACGATTATGAGTGGAAAGTGTACGCCGGCCCGGGCCTGTTTTACCCGGTGGCTGGCCCACCGGCAGGAGCAGGTGGCAGCGGCAATTACCTGTATTTCCGCAACAGCTGTTCGCCGGCAGGCGCCTTCGGCAAAACGGCCATCCTCCGCACCCTGTGTATCGACGTGGTGGCCCCGCCGGCACAGGTGTGCCACTTCTCGTTCGACCTGTACATGAACACCCGTATCGGGCAAATGAGCGCCCTGGCCCTGCAGGCATCCACCGATGGCGGCCAATCGTGGATTACCGTGCAAACCTGGAGCGGCAACCGGGGAAAAAACTGGAACCGCGAGTACGTCAATCTCAGCGCATTCAACGGCCAAATTGCACTGTTTCAGTTCGTTGCCACCGGCACCTTCGGCGTATATGGCGATATTGCCATCGACAACCTGGCTTTTTATGGTTCCCAGGAGGCTGGCACGCCCGACTATGTCTTTTACCGGGATGCCGACAACGACAACTTCGGCGATCCAGATATCCGGGTGATTTCCTGCTTCCCCACTCCCCCGCCGGGGTATGTGGAAATCGATAGTGATTGCAACGACGCCAACCCGGCAGTGTATCCGGGCGCAGTGGAAATCCTGTGCAACCAGGCAGATGAAAACTGCAACGGCCCGGCTGACGACAGTCTTGTCCCCACCCCGGCGGCGGCGGCAAATGTCGCCATCTGCAGGGGTGAAACGGCTACCCTGGCGGTGAACGGAACGCCACTGGGCCAATTTTATTGGTACGACCAGCCCTCGGGCGGCGTACCGCTTGGCGCCGGAAATACGCTGGTATTAAATAACCTGAATGCTACCCAAACCTATTACCTGGCCGACTCCCTCACCGGGCCCGGCAACGGTTGCTCCAGCAGCCGGACGCCGGCAACAGTCACCATAAACCCTACCCCCGTGCTTACCCTGGCCTCCACCCCCACTATTTGCGCCGGCAGCACGTTTGATCTGAGCGCATTGCCAGTGGTGGATACCGCCAACTCCGGCGGTTTGCTGACCTATCACTATGCTACCCCGCCCACACCAGCCAATCAATTGCCTTCGCCGGTCGTACAACCAGGCACCACCGCCACGTTTTACATCCGGAGCACCACAACAGCGGGTTGTACAGGCGCCCGGGCCGTGACCATTTTCGTACTGCCCAGCCCGGAAGTACAAATCGTTCAGGGCGACTCGGTAAATGTCTGCAGGGGCCGGACGCTGCAATTGCAGGCCCAGGAAGGTGGCGTTGGCCTGCCGCCCATTGCTTATGCCTGGAGCACCGGCCTGAATTTTCCAAATATACCCGTACAAACCGGCAGCGCCCCAAACGTCACAAAAACCTATACCGTAACCGTAACCGATGCCAACGGCTGTACCGGCACGGATGCGATCAGGGTCTATACCCTGAACAACGTCACCCAAACAGCCATTGAAGCCATACAAAACGTCAGCACCTGCGGGGGAGTCAACGGCAGCATCACCTTGCGCCCGCTGAACGGTACCGCGCCGTATACCTTCTCCTGGTCGGGCGGGGCGCTTACCGGCGTGACCGGCTCCGGCACGATCACCGGGCTGACGCAAGGCAGCTACCGCATCACGGTGACCGATGCCACCAACGCGGGTTGTTCCATGGTGATGCCCCAAATTGTGTTGAACGCGCCCGGATTGGATGTTGCCCTGGATACCGTCATTCACCCCGCTTGCCCGGGCGCCCTGACCGGCTCGATCGTCCTTGATGTGAACGGACAAAATCCGGCATACCTCTGGAGTAACCAGCAAACAACCCCAACGGCTGCCTTTCTTGGCGCCGGCATATACAGCGTTACTATTACGGATGGCAACTGTACTCAGGTATTGTCCAACCTTGAAGTGGTCTCCCCGGCGCCGATTGATATTATCCAAAATGCCTTGAACCCTGTAGGATGTTTTGGCGACTCCACGGGCAATATTGACCTGGCCGTATTTGGCGCCACGCCGCCGTATAACTATTTATGGTCAAATGGCGCTGTATCGGAAGATTTGACCAATCTGCCTGTAAACAATTACCGCTGTACCATCACCGACGCCAATGGCTGTACGTTTACCTCTCCACAATATACCATTGCGCAACCGCAGTTGCTCACGATACAACCCGACTCCTTGACGAACGTACGCTGTTTCAATGAAAAAAGCGGCTTTTTGCGGGTAAAAGCCGCCGGCGGAAAGTTGCCTTATAGCTATCTTTGGAACACCGGAGCTACAACCGCCAGTCTGGGCAATGTAATAGCCGGTATATATGCGGTGACTGTAACCGACGCCAATGGCTGTACGGCCGATTGGCTGGGTGTGGTGACCCAGCCCAGTTCGCTTCAAATTGAATTTACCCTGAAACAAAATCCCACCTGTATCGGTGCGGCGGATGGCAGCATCGAATTGGTCCTTACCGGCGGGCAACCCCCTTTCCAGGTCAACTGGAGTCATCCTGGCGGCAATACCCCTAAAATTCAAAATTTAGGCGTCGGACAATACTTCGCTACGATCACGGATGCCAAAGGTTGTGTGTTGGTACCGTCTGGCATCGCGCTTACAGCGCCCCAACTCCTGACGGTCACCCTCGACAGCCTGACCCATGTCCGTTGCCGGGGCGATCAAACCGGCCTGATCGCCGTCCAGGTTTCGGGCGCCGTCGGGAATGTCACGGCTACCTGGAATGGTATTCCGGACGACCTGATCCGGATGAATGCCGGCGCCGGACCATACATCCTTCAGGCCACCGACAGCCGGGGCTGCACGATAAAAGACACTTTTCTTGTTTCGGAACCTGAAGTAGCCCTGAACATCGTCGTACTGGAAGTGCGGGATGCGCTTTGCGCCGGCGAACCTACCGGCAGCATTTCGATCCGGGTGAATGGAGGTACCCTGCCCTATCAATACCAATGGAGCAACGGCGCCACGGCGCAAAACCTGCCGGCAGTGCCGGCAGGCGCCTACGCACTCACGGTGACCGACGCCCATGGATGCACCAAAGTGTTGCCTGCGATCATGGTCGGCGAACCACCCGCCCTGCAGGCCTCTGCTGTCGTACACTCCATACCCTGTTTCGGCGTACTCACGGGCGATATTCAACTGACCGTCAGCGGCGGTATTCCTTCCTACCGCTATATGTGGAATACAACCGACACAACCAGAGATATCTTCAACTTGCCTGCAGGCAAATATTCCGTCACCATTTTAGATGCCACGGGCTGCGCGCAGGTTCTCTCTGATCTGGAAGTAATTGACCAGGCCGCTGATTTCACGCTGGACGCGCGCCTGGTCCAACCGGTGTCATGCCACGGCGCAGCAGACGGCCATATTGCGGTACAAGTCATGAACGGCGCCCCGCCATTCCAGTTTTCCTGGTCTGCGCCGGTTGGGTTGCATGCCAATTTACTGGCGCCGATGGACTCGGCAGCCGGTTTGTCCGGCGGGGAATATTGGGTAACGGTAACGGACGCTGCCGGCTGTACGGTAGTTTCCGGGGCGTTCAGTATAGAAGAGGCCCCACCCTTGCAACTCAATATCGACAACATTGTAAACCTTATTTGCACGGGCGACTCCCTGGGCGCCATTTCGGTTAATGTCTCCGGTGGCGTGCCGCCATATTCGTATTTGTGGAACAACGGCAGCACCCAAAGCGATCTCGGGGAATTGCCTGCCGGCACATACCAACTTAGCGTTACCGACGTGCGGGGGTGCTCGATCGTTTCAGCGGAGGCAATCGTTCATGAACCGGCAGAAGCCATCCAAATTGCCCTGGTGGAAATCCAGGACGATGCCTGCGGCAAAAACGAAGGTTCCATTGCGCTGAATATCACCGGAGGTGTGCCGCCCCAGACCTACCTTTGGAACAACGGCGCCACCGCGGCTTCGCTGTCGGGGCTTCCACCCGCATTGTATCAACTCACCGTAACCGACAACCTGGGATGTACCGCTGTTTCGACCTGGTATGAAATTGAACAGTTGGCGCCTCCCTTGGGCCTGACAGCCGCCGACATCATGCCGGTACTGTGCTATGGCGATAGTACCGGCGCGATCATCCCAACCGTCGCAGGGGGCACACCGGGCTATCAATACGCCTGGAGCAATGGCTCAACAGCCACCGCCCTGCTGGATATTCCGGCAGGGAACTACACGCTGACGGTCACCGATATAGCCGGCTGCTTTGAATTTTTCCCCTTCAGTGTGGCCCAACCGGCCAGCCCCTTAGCCACCACCTGGACAACCGATTCGCTGCCGGCCGGCTGGATGATCACCCTCAGCCCATCCGGCGGCGCCTTGCCCTACGATATCCGGTGGGGGACATCGACGGGTAACCAAACAGGGCCGGTTGCCACGGGCCTGGAACCCGGGCTATACAGCGCCACGATCACCGACGCCAATAACTGCAACCTGATTGTTCAAATTCCGGCAGGTACGTTTACCTCCACCGGCGTCCCGGAGGTGTGGACACGGTACCTCCTGGCGCCCAACCCCAGCTCCGGGCGAAGCCGCCTGGAACTGGATCTGCGACAGCCGGAAGCGGTACGGGTACGTATATTTTCTTCGATGGGGCAAATGCTTACAGAAACAACCTGGTCTGAACCGGCTGCACAGCACCGGATAGCACTGGACCTGAGCCGGCAACCGGCCGGCTGGTATTGGATAGCCGTGCAGTTTTCGAACGGCCAGGAAAAAACCTTCCTGATGGTGCATACGGGAGGCTAAACAACGCGTCAACCGAAGCGGGTAAGCGGGCATAATTTTGCCCTTTGCGTTGTATTGCAGAACTTTGCCGCCGCAAACTCATGATCAGAACCGCTATATGCTGACCTTATTCCGAAACAATCAATCGACAACGGTTTTATTACTCGCGCTGTACGTTGGTATTTTGCATGTGCCGGCTATATTGGGCTGGGTACCACCGCCATCCGCAAGCCGGGATACGGAAGGAGGCCTGTTATTTCACTATTTGTTCGGCTGGGCTGCCGGCAATGCGTTCGCTTCGGCCCTGGGCGCAACCGCGCTGGTGTATTTTCAGGCCATCCTCATCAACCGGTTCGTGGATACCTTCCGGATGATGAACGACCGCAACTGGATACCCGGCGCCTTGTACGCGCTGGTGGCCTCCTGCTTGCCGGACCTGTTGTTTATCAGCCCGGTTTTGATTGCTGCTACTTTTATTCCGATCCTTCTACAGCGACTTTTTAGTGTTTATAAACAAACGCAGGCATACGGCGCCGTTTTTGACACCGCCTTCTGGCTGACCTTGACGTCGCTGATTCACCCGCCGGCTATTTGGCTCTTCCCGGCAGCATATATTGCATTTTTCAACTTACGCACCTTCCCCCCCCGCGAACAGGCCGTTTTCTTTACCGGGATTTTTTCGCCCATGGCTTTGGTTTTTACCGGGCATTTTTGGTTTGATCAGGACGGTGCGCTTATACAAACACAACTGAGCCGGTGTATTTTTCTGCCCGGGCTACGGTTGCCCGCCGATCTTTACGGCAGTTTAAAAGTCAGCTTGCTCGGCCTTATCCTGGTAGCGACGCTGCTTGGATTTAATGTGTATTACCACAAGCGGCTGATCCAGACCCAGAAATATATCACCATTTTGTATTGGTTTTTATTCGCCGGGATGCTGGCAGCGCTTTTCCAGCCCGCCATGCGGCTGGAATACTTTTTCCTTATTGCCCCGACGGTCAGTATTTTTCTGGCCTATTTATTTCAATCGACCCGGAATGTCTTCATGATCGAAGTATTCCATTTTACCCTGCTATCCGCTGTGTTTATTTTGCAATTTTTTCCGCGGTAGCGCCCGGCGGTTTTCCGGCGCCGGTTCACCAAACCGCATCACTTCAACCGATCGAAATTTCATGAAATTTGGAGTTATTGTTTTTCCCGGTTCCAATTGCGACGACGACATGGTACACGTCCTGGGTGACGTGATGGGCCAGGATGTGGTCAAACTCTGGCATAAAAACACCGATTTGCCGGACGTGGATTGTGTGGTATTGCCAGGAGGTTTTTCCTACGGCGACTACGTAAGGGCAGGCGCCATCGCCCAGTTTTCCCCCATAATGAAACCGGTTAAAGCCTTTGCCGAAGCAGGTGGATTTGTTTTTGGCGTATGCAACGGCTTTCAAATTCTCTGCGAATCGCATTTACTGCCCGGCATTTTGTTGCGCAATGCAAACCAGCAATTTATCTGCAGCAATGTGTGGCTGAAACCGCAAACCAACAACTCACCGGTCACGGCTGATCTGGACCTGAACGCCGCGCTGAAGATACCCATTGCGCACGCGGAGGGCCGGTTTTATGCGGAGGAAAGGACGCTGGATCAGCTGGAAGCAAACGATCAGGTATTGTTTCGCTACTGTAGCCCGGAAGGAGAAATTAACGCCGGCGCCAATCCGAACGGCGCTTTGCGGAATATTGCCGGGATTTGCAATGCCCGCCGCAATGTATTTGGAATGATGCCGCACCCGGAGCGCGCGGCTGAAGCCGTTTTGGGCAATACGGATGGCCGGGGTTTGTTTGAATCGCTGGTAGCTGCTGTTGCGGCGAGTTGCTGAAGCCGGTTTTATTCGGCTTTTTTGGGCTGCTCGAACAATGCCAGGATGATATTGCCCATATACACCCCCAAGGCTGATTCCACCAGGGTAAGAAACATGATCATATCCTGAAAGTTGAGCACATTGGGCGCAAATGCTTTCAGCGAGATCAGCAACATAACCGTGACAAAATGGCCATGTACGAGCCACTTGACCATGCTGTTGATCGGGAAATTGTTCTGGCCATTCAAGGTCGGCTCGGTAATACTGCGCCCGATGTAGCGGAATACCGCACCGCCGTACATGGCCGTTACCGGCGCCAGAATACCCATCAGAGAGGTAAATTCTTCAAAATCAAACCCACGCAACAGGTAATACACGCCGGAAGCGCCAATGAGAATGAAGTGGTAGATCAAAATCTGGCGGGCAATACGTGCCCGCGGAGATAAAACCGCTGCGGTTGGTTTACCCGCTTCGATCGAAGTGTTTGCCGTCGTCGTTGTGGCTTGAGATGCTGCCATAGCGTGAGATCTTGTCGTCATCATTGGCGAAGATAATCCAATAATATTTTAAAAAGTCGTCTCTGGTAATCTTCCAGATTATTCTTGTAACGCAAATCCATGTCTTTATAGTCGTTTTTCCGGGGAGGAAAAATTATTCCACTGCCATATTTCCCCTGAAATTCCCAGGAAAGTTCCACATCCTCGCCCTTTTGGATGCCTTTGACATAAACCCGGTGGTATTCAAAATAGCCGTCCGGACAAATTTCATAGCTGAGGTGGGTCACTTCCAATACAAATTCATCCACTGTGGCGAAGGAGCTGTCGATCCGGGCTTTCCAGAGGACGGGGGTTCCCTTGGGTTTATAATAATTGGTCAGATAGCGCCGGGCATTGTTACAAACAATGCTCACTTTTTTACCGGGTAAAATCGCCTTGTTGTCGCCGATGTTAATTCCCTGCAGGGTTGCTGGCAGCCGCACTTCGGATACTGCGCCGGAGCGGATGTTGCGGCCATCGACCGGCATGTGGCCATCGTGGCTCGTGATCCGGGCAATGAAGTGCGCGGGATCATGACAACGAACCACCACCTCGGCTTGTTCTTCATGCACTTCCGACAAAAAGGCCCATTTGTGCAGCAGGCGTTCGTGAAAAAATTGCCCGCTCAGGCTGCGGTTCTTTTTTTCCAGCCGGTCCCAGGCACACTGCAACGAATCGCACACCCGGGCGCCCCGATAAGCGGCTTTCAGAAACAGGGTGACCTTGCGCGGCGCCACAGCCACACTATCGGCGTAAAGTATCCCATCCAACTCGTTTTGACGGAGCCAGGCTTGAAACTCCGGAAGCTTGGATTGGAAAAAGGCTTTATCCTGCCGCAGATCCACCGCTTGGGCCTGAAGGGTCGTTTGGCCGGAAAAAGCCAGCAGACAAGATAACAAACAGCCTACAGAAAGGCTAACTTGCATAAGAGGGAGTTTTGTGGCAAACGTGAACAGCGAAACAAAAGACGGCGTGTGCACTGTCCTTATTTTCAAGGTTTTTCACTTTAACGTTTTAGCAAAATTCTACGCGTGCAAAGATGGGGGCCCAGCACCGGTAATGTCAAGCGCCCGGCGACAACAGATCAGCAGGAGCCGGCCTGTCGCGCCGGTGGCGCCGAACAGATACCGGTCGCCGCCTTCTTCCAGGCCCAGTTTTTTCCGGATTTTTTCCACCGTATCGGGAAAATTACGCGCCGTAACCTGCGCCCGGCCTTCCGGCAAAGCTTTTTGCACCGCTTTCCGGTCGTATTTCAGCACCTGCTCCACCTCAAATACCCGGCCCGGCACTTCCGGTGTGTATGCCGTGGAAGTGTACAAATGGGTGTGCGGATGCAATTTGCCTAACCCGTACCGGGTAGCGAAAGATTTAAAAGCGCCCGCTTTCAGCACCGCAGCATCTGGCTCGTACAGGTAATGCTGCGGCGCTGAATATACCGGCGATGCAGCATTTTCTTCTGCCCGGGTGAACCGAAAGCTACGGGTGGTTGGCCCGATACAAAGGGCTTCGATTGGGACCTGCTCGAACGGCGGCGCTGTTTTTTCAAGCAAATACAACACTTCTTTGCATTCCTGCCCTACCGACACCACCCAAATCCGGGCCACCGGGCCGAGCTGCGTAGCCGCCAGGCGCAAGTCGAGCAGGGGCGCCGTTTTTACCAGCACCCGCGCGGCAGTTTCTAAAAGTTTATCCCGAAGCGCCGGCACATCCGGCCGGCAATCGGCCAGTTGAAATACCCTGCGGCTGCGAGCGGCGCGGCGCGACGGGTCCAAATAGAGCAAATCGAACGAATCGGCCGTCTGTTGTAAAAAAATTTCCGCCTCCGCCTGAATGGCGTTGATATTCCGCAGGCCTAATACGTCAAAGTTTCGCCGTGCCAGGGCGACGAGATCCGGCTGCGCCTCCACATAGGTAACGCGCTGGAATTGTTGCGCAAAAAAACAGGCATCGACCCCCATTCCGCCGGTCAGGTCGGCCATGGAATGCCCGGAAAACAAACCTGCCTTAAAGCGGGCTGCAGCTTCCGAAGAAGCCTGCTCGACCGACAACAGGGGGGAAACTCCAGGTCAAAGCGAAACCAGCTGGGCGCCTTGCCGCGCACTTTCCGCAGGGCTTCTATCTGGTTGGCCACCACTGGCATGGAAATTCCCGGGTACCGGCTGGCCGATAACAACAAACGGTGAACATCTTCTTCGAAATGTTCCCGAATAAACTGCCGCTCCGCATTGGAAAGCATGGCGCAAACATCTGAAGTTTGGCGCTATATTTGCCTATTCTGAGCGCAAAAGCCGAATCTGAAATACATGAAAACACGAATTATTGTTTGGAACACCCTGCTGTGTTTTTTATTTTCCCTCCAGTTATTCAGCCAGAGTGCCAGCATCCAGCAATTGGAAACGGAGCTACGGGCAGCATCGGGCATTCGCCGGGTGGAGACCCTGCTCGCCTTGTCGGATGCCTACCTACAGACGGGCGACTACGAAAAAGCGGCTGAATTTGCGGCAAACGCCACTGACCTGGCCGGCCGGATCGGGCGATCTGATTTTAAAGCAACTGCCCTCAACCGCGAAGGCAAAATCCTGGTTATAACCGGCAAACGCGGGTTGTTTGGCAAAGATCGCGCCGCCGGCAAATTCCGCGAAAGCGTCCAGATTCTGCGCAACAAACCCAAGACGGATAAAAACCTGCTGCTCGATAACCTGGAACAGCTCCGCGCCCTGGCCGCACGCAACGGCCGTACGCAGGAAGCGGCGGAACTGGAGGCGCAGATTGCGCGCGTGCATGAAATCGTGGAGGTATTGCCGCCCAATTCCGGCCTGTTGCCCGACAAACCGCTGACACGGCAAGAGTTGCAGCAGGAATTATCTGCCATCACCGATCAATTGATCGAACAAAACAAATCGATCAAGACAACCGACCAGCAGCGGCTGAATTATGAAAAAGAACGCGCTGTCCTGCAGGCTGAGCTGGCTGCCCGCGAAGCGGAGATCGACCAGATGACGGAAAATCAGATGAAAGCGGCCTTGTTGCTCATGCAACACCGCAACAAACTGGATTCGCTGGAATACCGGACAAATATTGACGCGCTGAATGTTACCAATGCTGAGCTGGCCTTGCGCGAATCGGAAAGCAAACGCAATTTTTACCTGGCCGCTTTTATAGCCATGTTGCTACTGGCAGGAGGGGCGACCTTTAGTTTTTTGAAGGCCCGCCAAAGTGCACGGCTGTTAGGTGAAAAAAACAAAATCATAAGGGCCGAACAGCAACGCTCAGAAAACCTGTTGCTCAATATTTTACCCGCGCTGGTAGCGGATGAGCTCAAAAAACAAGGCAGTACCAGTGCCCGGTATTTCGAGGACGTGAGTGTACTGTTTGCCGATTTTGTCGGGTTCAGCCAAATCGCTGAAAAACTGACTCCACAGCAATTGGTCAGCGAACTGGACACTTGTTTCAAGGCATTCGACGATATTATCGCCAAATACAACCTCGAGAAAATCAAAACTATTGGAGATGCCTATATGGTAGCCGGCGGCCTGCCGCATGGCGGGGGAAGCCAACTGCGCGACATGATTGCCGCCGCCCGCGAAATGCAGAAATGGCTCAGCAATTGGAATATCGAGCGCTCGCGCCAAAAATTACCGCTCTTTGAAGCGCGCATTGGTATTCATACAGGCCCGGTTGTGGCGGGCGTTGTCGGCTCCAGAAAATTCGCTTTTGATATCTGGGGCGATACCGTAAACATCGCCGCCCGTATCGAGGAAGCCGGCGAAGGCGGGAAAATCAATATCTCCGGCGAAGTGTATGCCGTCGTCAAGCAGTATTTCCCTTGCACCTACCGCGGAAAAATACCGGCAAAAAACAAAGGCGAGATCGACATGTACTTCGTTGAAAACTAAGGTTATTCTAAGGCTTTCTAAGCCGGCTCTAAGCGCCGGTACGGAAGAGGCAGGTACTTTTGCTCATTATTAAATTTTAATGGTGTGCAACCCGGCAGCAGCCGTGTTGTATGACAGCAAAACAATCCTGTCTCATGAAAAAACATTTCCTCGGAACAGCGCTGCTGATCGGCGCAACTTTTCTCTTCCTGGCCGCCCGCCTGACAGCACAAGGATGCGTAGCCGTCCGCCAGCTCGGCGGTTGCGGCAACGCTTCCAGCTCGACCTTGCTCACCAAAGGCCAGTGGCAAGCCGGAATCAACTACCGGTATTTCCGCTCGTTCCGCCATTTCAGGAGCGATCATGAAGAAACAGAACGCGTGGAAAACGGCACTGAAGTGATCAACATCACCCATATCGCCGAAATCGGCTTGTCCTACAGCCTGAGCAACCGCTTCAGTGTTTCGGTCAACCTGCCGGTCATTTCGTACGACCGGGCCTCGCTGTATGAACACTACGGCAACTCCACTACTGCCAACCCCGAACAAAAACGTTTCCACACGAAAGCCTGTGGCATCGGCGATTTGCGCCTGGCAGGCAGCTTCTGGCTGTTTGATCCCGGGCACAGCCCGAACCACAACATTGCACTTGGCCTCGGCATCAAACTGCCCACCGGCAACGAAAACGTACAGGACGAATTCCACCGGCGCAAAGCCACCGATGGCAGCGACTCTATCGTCGTGCGGGCTGTGGACCAGTCGATCCAACTGGGCGATGGCGGCGTCGGCATCAACCTGGAAATACAGGGGTACGTCAGCCTGTTCAACCGCGCCACCCTCTATGCCAGCGGTTCGTACCTGTCCAATCCCCGCAACACAAACAACACCCTCACGCGCGGCACGCTCACCGGCGTGGATCCGCTGATTGCCTACCACTCGGTTGCCGATCAATATTTTGCACGCCTCGGCATCAATTATACGCTTTGGCCCGCCGCCAACCTGTCGGCCAGCCTCGGTACACGCCTCGAAGGCGTTCCCTCCAAAGATCTGATTGGAAAAAGCGAAGGGTTTCGCCGCCCGGGCTACATCCTTGCAGCAGAGCCGGGCTTGTTCTTTCAACGTGGCCAGGCCAACATCGCGCTGACGGTGCCGCTGGCCCTGTATCGCAACCGCGTGAAAAGCGTCTATGACCTGGCCGACCCGACCGGTCAGCGCCATGGCGACGCCGCTTTCGCCGACTATTCCATCAACCTGGGCCTGGCCTGGCGCTTCGGCCGCCGCCCGCACACCCAAACGGATCAACCACAAGGATCCATGTGGAAAGAAGCCGGCCATTGAACAACCGGAAACAGATTAATTTAAAATACCTATCCGCATGTTGTACCCCAAAAGTTAAATCCCGATACCGACGAGTGTTGCCTGCACATAAATAAAAACCGCGATACCGCCGAGCCTTGGCTACGCATAACCCGCCACCCCAAGCTGCACTCCCTTTTCTCCCCCCGCGCTTGTCATTCCGCAGGAACCTGCCCGCTCTACGCGTGCATCTCGTGTTTATCCCTCGTAGAGTGAACAGGTTCTTTCAGAATGACAAGCGCGGGGGGAGAAAAAGGGGGGTAGGGAAGATTCCGGATTTATGCACAGCACACGCTCGGCAGTAAAGCGGTTATAAAACAATCTTTGCCTCATCCCCCGGATTGCATCCGGGGCTATTCATGTTCAACCGCTTTGCGGTTAAAAAATATGCGCAGAAGACGCTCGGCAGTAAAGGGATTGTATGTTTATAGCCGAACCGGCCAAGGGCTAAAGTCGAGCTAAGAAACCGTCTGAAAATCCCTGGCGGGCGGGCGGGCGCATGGCAAAGCCGAAGGTTGTTGCCGGTGTTGCATGCAATACCGGTACCACAGGATTCGGTCGTTGCCTGTTGGTATCCCCTGCACATAGCGGATCAGTATTGCCAGGGTAGTCATGTTGGGGTTTACCGAAGCCGGCAGGTCGTGCAAAGCGGCTTTGGAAAAATTACCCAGCGTTTTATAACTTAAGATTTCGCCGGTAGACTCTTCGATAAACCAACTGAGTGCGAGCGCTTTGCTGTGAGAAAGCAGGCAAGGCAGTTCGCCGAAGGCTTTCCGATGCACTTCGCTGAGGCGGGACTGAAAAATGGGAAATTCATTGGTTTGCATGGCCATTTTCATTGAGGGGATGAATTATCGGGGGGAGACAGTCGGGGATTAAACAACGCAAGATTCTTGTTGGATTCGGGGAACCCTGCATGTAAGTATAGTTGCATTTCCAAAATATTTCCCAACCATTTCCAAGGCATTTCGAACAAAAAAAAGCCTGCCCCCAAACCTTTGTGCCGGAATTCTCCTCATTTCGTACACCTCTAATTGTAAACCAATGAAAAAGTTGCGCGTACCTTTTCTTTTAATGCTCGTTTGGAGCCTTGTTTTTGCTTTCCAACAAAACGCTTTGGCGCAAGCCGGCGGCACCAAACCCGAACTCGTCATGTACCGGCACAACGGCAGTAACGGCACATCGCCCCTTCCGGTCGTACAAGGCAATTTGCTCGGCACCCTGAAATGGACGGGCCTGACGGCCATCGGCAACAACCAAACGGGCGCGTCTATAAAATCGATCGCGACCGGCCCGGTATCCGCAGGTATTATGTCCTCGAACATGATCTTCAGTACGCAGAACACCGGGGCGCTCTATGACCGGATGATCATCACCGAAAACGGCCTGGTGGGCATCGGCACCATGAACCCCCAGTTTCACCTGCATGTGGTAGGTAATACGCATACTACGGGCGATTTTTTCGGCCGGATTCACATGGACAACAACGCCGACACCGACGATGCGCCGAATACCTATATCGACGAAGCCTACTTCGAACGCAAGCGCCGCTCCGTGCTGGGCGTACCGGCCGGCGCCGGCCTCAGCGATTTCGGCGGCGCCCTGACCCTTTCTCCGGGCGGCCTCAACGCCTATGACCACCAGCTCTTTTTCGGCCAGGACGGCATCTATAACCGCCGGGAAGCCAATGCCGCCGCTGCCTGGTCCGGCGCCTGGGAAAAACTGCTTTCCAGCGCCGATATCAAGGGCACGCCGAACCGCATTGCGCGCTTCCTGCCGCCCGACAACCCCTCCAGCAAACTGGGCGACAGCCAGCTGTTCGACAACGGTACCAACGTGGTGGTCGGCCCGCCGCTGCCCGCTGCCCCTGTCTTTGACCCGGCTGACCGCTTCACGGTGAACGGCGCCACGCGCCTGAACGGCAACACGCGCCTGACCAACAACCTGACGGTAGACGCCGCCACCACTACCAACAGCCTGAGCGTTACCACCGCCACGTCTACCGGCAGCCTCGACGTTTCCGGACAGGCCAATTTTGGCCAGTCGGTCAAAATAGGCCCCGGCGCCACCTTTGCCAGTGGTTATTCCCTGAGCGTGGCCGGCGGCATCATGACCAACGAAGTGAACGTACAGGTGCAGCCCTGGCCCGATTATGTTTTTGCCGGCGACTACCCCCTGCAGCCGCTGACCGAGGTCGAGCAATTTATCCGCGAAAACAACCACCTGCCCAATGTGGTATCGGCACAGGAAGTGACGGAGCGCGGCCTGAACCTCGGTGAAATGCAAAAGGCGCAAATGGAAAAGATCGAAGAACTGTTCCTCCACCTCATCGCCCTGGAAAAACGGGTAAGCGCCCTTGAAGCGCAAAACAAACAACTGGAGCAGGAAAATGCAGCCTTGAACGCCGCAGCGAAGCACTGATTGAACAACCTTTAAAATGCCAAAATGTATGAAAAACATACCAAAATGGCTCGTGGTCTTGAATCTGATGCTAACGCTGTTGTTCAGCCACCATGCCTTCGCACAAATGACGGAAGCAGAACGAAATACCCTGCTCCAGCTGGCAGAACAATATAAACGGCAATACGCCGTCGAACGCAACGCTGTGGAAGCCTTCGCCAAGGAGCACAACCTTCCGCTCGAAGTGCGCAATCGCAAGGGGCAGATCATTGCCGTGCTCGATCACCTGGTGAACGGCCAGCCCGTTTACGTCGGCCCCGATAATATCGTTTCGCAAGCCAGCGTATCGGCTGACCGGATTAAAACCGGCGGCGGCCTGGGCCTCAACCTGAGCGGCGCCGGCCAGGTCCTCGGCATCTGGGAAGCGGGCGGCACCGTGCGCGCCACGCACCAGGAGTTCGGCGGCCGGGTGACGAACCTCGACGCAACCGCCGCAACCGATCACGCCACACACGTGGCCGGAACCATGATCGCAGCAGGTGTGGACCCCGACGCACAGGGATTCGCCCATGCCGCTACCCTGCGCTCCTATGACTCCGGCGGCGATAATGGCGAAATGGCTGCCGAAGCCGCCGCCGCAACGCCCATCCGGGTGTCCAATCACTCGTACAGCCCCTTTTCGGGCTGGTACTTCGACAACGGCGTGATGCCCGCGGTCTGGCGCTGGTTCGGCAACGCCGGCGATGCCAGCGACTGGCAGTTCGGAGCGTACACCGCCGACGCCCAGGCCTGGGACAATATCGCCGCCAACGCGCCTTTTTACCTGATCGTAAAATCGGCAGGAAATGACCGCGACGACAACGGCCCTGCGGCCGGAACTACCTACAACCTCGGCTTTACGGCCCTGACCAGTATGGCGTTCCGCAACCCGGACGGCGGCGCAGCAGGTTTCGATTGTGTTTCCGCGGAGAGCAATGCGAAAAATATTCTGACGGTAGGCGCCGCCTTCCCGGTGGCAGGCGGCAACGGCTACACCGGGCCCAACAACGTCGCTATTACCGGATTTTCCGGCTGGGGCCCTACCGACGACGGCCGGGTCAAACCCGACGTAGTAGCCGATGGCGCCGACTTGTATTCCTCCGTCGCAACAGCCGATACCGATTATGATAATTTCTGGGGCACCTCGATGTCTTCACCGTCCACAGCAGGCGCCATCGGTCTGCTGCTGGAACACTGGGCGGGGGTATTGACCGGCGTTCCCCGCGCATCGACCATGAAAGCCCTGCTGATCAATGAAGCCGACGAGGTCGGCCCCAACAACGGGCCCGACTACAGCTTCGGCTGGGGGCACGTCAATGCCGCTGACGCCGCGGAAATCATTAACTTCCACGACTACGAAGGCTGCGACCATATCGTGGAAGCTTCGGTAGCTGCGGGCGCTACATTCAGTTATTCGATCAACAGCAGTGGCGCCCAACCGCTAAAGATCACCCTGGTCTGGACCGATCCGGCTTCGCTGGTGATTAATGCAGGTACGCTAAACCCGGCCGGCGCCAATTACCTGGTGAACGACCTGAACTTGCGCCTGGACGACGGTGTCACCACGTTTTTCCCCTGGGTGCTCGATCCCGCCAACCCGGCAAATGCCGCCGGTACGGGAAATAATACCCGCGATAATGTAGAACAAATCCTGGTGTTGAATCCGTCCGCCGGCAGCTATACGATTCGGGTGGTGGCCCCCGCAGCCCTTACCGCAGGCCCCCAGCAATTTTCGCTGGTGATGAGCGGCAATGATGCGACAGCGGACAACGCCACCTATAGTTTCCTGATGATCAGCGACCGCCAGACGTATGCCGTACGGAAGGTACTGACTTTCGGACCCGATTTTACCGTCAAAAACACCGGACGGGTTGAAGCGTATGCCGGCGAACGCATCCGCCTGGCGCCCGGTTTCCGGGCCGAGCCGGGCAGCCGCTTCCGGGCCAGGATACTGCCGGGCGGTGGGTGCGGGATATTCAGCGGCGATTTGAAAGCCGATAACTATCCCGGCAGCAAACCCGCCGCCGACAGCCGGCAAGCCGGCAAGGAGAGCGATGCCCCGGACGATAACCACGCGGCAGGCGCTTCGTTCGAAATTTCGCCCAACCCGGCAGTAGATGCGTTTACGGTTCGATTCCACGCCGCCGAAACAGATACGCGCGTACACCTTTGGGTGGTAAATGCACAAGGCCAAACGGTACAGACGCTCCTCTCCAATGCCACCTATGCCAAAGGCGAGTCTGTAGAAACCTTCCGGACCCATGCGCTGCCGCCCGGCAACTATTTCTGCGTGCTTCAAAACGGCAAGCAACGCTCCGTTCGGCCACTGGTTATATTGACAGACTAAGTACATTCTTAATTTAAATGTACCGAGCGCCGTTCAAAAAGTAGTTTTACATCGTTGACACCCCTTCGCAATTGGAAGGAAAGCTTGCGCTGTCCGGAATTATTTTCGGGCAGCGCTCTTTTTTTGTGGCCAACAAAATATGCAACTTTGCACACGGGCCCGTCCATGCGGCCCGGTCTCCATGCCGTTACTTTTTACCCGCCATCTTACGTTTCACCGCGACACACCGCAAGAGCAAGTGCTTGCGTTTGGTGTCTGGCAAATTACGGAAGAAGAAGCTTATTTCCGGAACGACCTGCCGCTCACAGCGGAAGAGGAAACAGACCTGGCCCGCTACAAAGGTATCCGGCGGCTGGAATGGCTGGCCGGGCGTTGGTTGTTGCACAAACTAACCGGCGCTGAAGCGCGCCTGCCGCTGGGTAAAAATGCCTTTGCCAAACCCTTTTTTCTGCACCGGCCCGAATTACACTGTTCGCTCAGCCATTCGCACGGTATCGTCGGCGCTATGTTGGCCGGTGGGGTGTGCGGCTGCGACCTGCAAGTGCTGGTGGAAAAAATGCCCCGGCTGGCCGGAAAATTTTTGCATGTGGAAGAAGAAGCCTTTCTGCAACCCTTTTCAGCATCCGAACAGTTCGATCTGATGCATGTCTTTTGGACGGCCAAGGAAAGCCTGTACAAGGCTTACGGGCTCAAAGAACTGGATTTCCGCAACCACATGCGCCTCGCCCCCTTTGAATGGCCGGGCTTTCAGGCTGAGGCCGATGCCTGGATCCGGAAAGCCGGTTTCGAGCAATACTACCGGCTCTACTTTGAAAAAACGGGCATGCCCGACGAAGCCGGCGCTTTTGTGTGGACGGTTTGTATGGAAAACAACCAATAGGGATATCCCGCAGACTTAGTTGTCCATTTTTGCCCGGGCTTTGACGGTGGAAGGCGATACGCCCAGGTCTTTGTCTGCCTTGACGTGCGGGAAATGGCATACCAATCCAATCCGGATAATCGCCAGGTGATGAATGGCGTGATCATAAACAAACAGCAACTCGCGGCCGACAGTGCTGTCGTAGCAGGGCCGTGCGTCGCTGCCAAATTCAGCCCGCACCTGCACCGGCAGCGTCAGGTCGAACCCAGGCAAGGCATTTGAAAACGCTTCAAACGCTGCGGCGGCCAATAGCGGGTTGTTTTCGTAGAGGGGATTGCGGTTCCGGGCGGCATAATCCACCACACCCGACTGAACGCCATTCTCCAGGCATTGAAAAAACTCCAGAATATGCCGGAAATGTTGGCCGAGGCTGCCGCCTTCAAATTCCGCTAATGGATTCCGGTAGTCGTCCGGCGCCAATTGAGCAATCACTTGGCTTATCTGTTGAACGATTGTCAACAAGGCGATGTCTGCTTTCATAATTATTGTTGGCCGTTACAATAGCGTGAAATGGTGTTTTCCCGGAGGTAAAAATAGATACGATTTTCAGGTTTTCCCGGATTTCACTGAAATTTGCGCATGCGTTGTCCTCTGTAGGACCTTGCATACCGATTGGTTAAAATTCACCGATGCTGTCACCCGATTTTGAACGCCGGATGCAAGCCTTCCTGGGGCCGGAGTATCCGGATTTTGCTGCTGCCCTGGAGGCGCCTGCGTCTGTCAGTATTCGTTTCAATCCCTTTAAGCCTTCCGATGGGAACGAGCCGCCCCTTACCCCCGTCCCATGGCACCCACAGGCTTTTTATTTGACGGAGCGGCCGGTATTTACGCTCGATCCGCTTTTTCATGCCGGCGCGTATTACGTGCAGGAAGCTTCCTCGATGTTTTTATACGAAGCGCTGCGGCAGACTGTCGATTTTAGTAAGAACCTGAACGTACTCGACCTGTGTGCCGCACCCGGCGGCAAGAGTACGCTGCTGGCTTCCATGCTTTCGGCCGGTAGCTTGTTGGTGGCCAATGAAGTGGTCCGTCAGCGCTTGGGTCCCCTGCGCGAAAACCTGGAAAAATGGGGAATTCCGAACATGGCCGTCGCGTGCGCAGCCCCGGAGGACTTCGCCGGCCTGGAGGGCTGGTTCGACGTGGTGGTGGTCGACGCGCCATGCAGCGGCGAAGGGCTTTTTCGAAAAGATCCGGATGCCATCGGGGAATGGTCGCCCGAACAGGTGGATCGCTGTGCCCTTCGCCAGCGGCAAATTCTGCCGGCCGCTGCCGCAGCGCTGGCGCCCGGCGGCGTGCTGGCCTACTCCACCTGTACCTTCAACCGGGCTGAAAACGAAGAGAACGCCGCCTGGCTGGCCCATAACTTCGACCTCGAACCGCTCCAACCCGGTATTCCCGCCGGCTGGGGAATCGCCGCCTCGGAACCGGGTTACCGTTTTTATCCCCACCGCCTGCAGGGCGAGGGATTTTACATCGCCCTGTTCCGGAAAAAGGAAAACCCACGCCCGCTTGCTTCCGCCTCCACAGGGTTCCGGAGCTTGCAACCCTTGCCGAAAAAATTGCTCCCGGAATTAAAAGGCTGGCTCCGGGCCGATTGGGATGTATTGTTTTTTCAAACACCAGGCGGTGAAATACTGGCGCTGCCTGCATCCCTGGAGCCTGGATTCCGGGTATTAGACAAAGTACTGAAAAACAAATGGTTTGGCGCCAATATCGGTCAGTTCAAAGGGCTGGATTTCATTCCATCGCATGCCCTGGCCCTGAGTATCCTCCTACACCCTGATCTTCCCCGGGTAGCGCTCGGCCGCGAGCAAGCGCTGCGATTTTTAAAAAAAGAAGTTTTCGATCTCCCGCCCGAACGCCCGGCCAGCGGCTGGGCCCTGGCCTGCTATGCCGGGCTCCCGCTCGGCTGGATGAAAATCCTTCGCGACCGGTGGAACAATTACCTCCCAAATGAGCGACGAATACGCATGGATATAGCCTGATCATTTTCCACCTGTCCGGTTCTGAATCCGGAAATATGCATTTGAGTAAGACCTTATAACCGGATTAAACGCCCGGATTTGGTCGTTTGACCGGCGCAAACACGCCAGGCGTACACCCCCGGTTGCAGGATCGCCGCCCCGGGTACCGAAAGCACCTGCGTACCGGCCTCCAGGGGTCCTGCGTTTTCAAATACCAGCCGGCCGGCAGCATCCTGGATGTGCAGCGTCACCCGGCCGGCGTTTTCCTGGTAAACCGGAAATACAGCCGCAGAACTCGTCGGATTAGGTTGTGGCGGCAAAATAACAACCCCGGTATTTGCGGGCTCGATTGCGGCAAAACGCAACGCCAGCGGAAGGGGGTCGCCGCAGGATGTATACGCTTCCGGCTGTATCCGGCCGGTTTTCAACCGGATCGCTTCGCTCAGGCGCAAGGCTTTCCGGGCGCGGATGGCGAGGGTAAGAACCGGTGTGCCGGGGATAACCCAACGGGCAGTAGCCGCCGACCAGCTCAGGGCAAGCATACCTGCCTGTGGTTGAGCCAGCATGGATGCATCCAGGTCCGGAAGCCCCGTTCCCGGCCGCACCGCCTCTACGTCCAACTGCCCGGGGTCCCACGTCAGCGCCCACTGGCAACCGGCCCAATACGATGTCTCCGCCAGCATAAGCGGGAGTTCCACCCGGTCGCCGGCGGCCAGGAATTGGTCGGGCAGGAGCAGAACGGTCGCTGTGCGCACGTCGGAATTTACAAGAGCCGGCCCCGGCGCTGCATTTCCATTTACATCGCCGGTTTTTATCCCGGAAAAGAGAAACTGCGCCGGCGGCGTTTCCGGTACAAACGCGATGGCGCCCGGGCAAACGGATTGGAAGGGGAAAAGGCTGTCCAGCGCACAATCCGCCATGAAAAACTTCCAGGATGTGCTGTTGGGGAGCGAGTCGTATATGCCCAGGATGAGTTTCCGCAGTTCGATGATATCAAAGGTGGTAAGCGTCCCGCTGTTGTTGGCGTCGGCGGCCAGGAATTTCCAGGGTTGGTCAAACAGTTGAATACCCAGGATATGCCGGTTGATCAGCACCACATCGAAGGTGCTCACCCCATTCAGCGCATCGTCGTTTTTGTACGGCGTCACGGCTACTTCTTCGATTGAATATGGGCTGAAATCCGGTAACTGCACGCAGCCGTTGGGCAAGGGTGTGACGCTCAGCTGCACGGGCGGCAGGCCGGTTTCCATCAGGATATTCAAATCGTAGTTGATTCCCCGGATCGTGTCGCTGTTGACAAAGACACCGGTTGCGCACACCACCGGATCCGGCGGCGGCGTACAAACGCCGGAAAAATCAAAGAGGTTGAAATAGGCCGGGCACATGTTGGTGTTGCCCGCCAGGTCGCGCACCCACAGTTCGACAAAATTCGGCCCCAGGTTGGCGCAGGTATACGCCAATTGACCGACCGGCTGCCCCAGGCTGTTCAAGGGGAAGCCGGCGCCCGCACCCGCATAGCGAAGGGAATGTTGCAGCAAGGAATTGGGCGTGATATTGTCGTAGGAGGACTGTATAAAATCGGTCGCTGAGAAAAAGAGCGTATCGTTGGTCAGGAAACTGGCCGTCCAGTTGGTGATACACTCCAATTGCGGCGCCATGCAGTCTTTTACCCGGAAGGTATACTCGCAAAAGGCTTGGGGAAGGCCGTTTTTTTCAACCGCCCATAGAAGCCGGTGTTTGCCCTCCGGAAAACGGGGCGAGACGTAGACGCCGGGGTTCGAGCCGGTAGTCCAACGCAGGTATGCCGTAGCCTGGCTGCCGGTGTACTGGGTTTCCACGGCAAACCGGAATTTCAGCGTATCTGCCACAAGCCTGCCGTCGAATTCCAGGGTGTCCGTTCCGGCATAACCCGGTGTAAAGGCATTGCCGTACAACATCTTGCCGGGTGGCAGCTGTTGCTGGCTGTTCAGCGCGGATTCGGCCAGGTTATCGCCATCCAGGTCTAAAAAGAGTGTAAATTTTACCTGCAACACGCCTGGGCAGGTATCCTGGATCACCAAATCCAAATCCGCAGCGCCCTCGGGCAGGTCGGCGCTTTGCAGGGCAGGGCTCCAGCTAAAAGGAGGCGTATTCCAAAATACGGCATCATTTCCGGAAACATCGCAAATGTTCCGATGGTTTTGCGTACAATCCACGCCAATAATACAGCCCTGGGCAACGAGCCTGCCCGGCAATAAAAGCATGGTGATGGCAGCGAAGAGCATTGTAACCGGTTTGGACATAGCCTTCCGTTTTGAAGTTGAACACCGGAACACTTGACAAACGGGGGAAGATTAAAGCGCGGCAGGAAGCCGCGCCCGCAGGCCCCTGCAATCAACAGGCGACGCAGGCCTTACACTGCATAAAGTTAGCGGAAACGCTGGATATTCCGGTTTTTCTGTGCCTTTATTTTGAGGAACCGGTTTTCCGGCACAGCCGCTGGACGTTGAATTATTTAATGACCAATGCGCAATGAGCTGGGAGGCGGCTGCTTATCCGGCTTTTTGGAATCCGTTGGCGGATATTTGTTTCACCGTAGCGCCGATCTGGGCAGGAGAGTCCACTACTGCAATGCCATTTTGACGCATGAGGAGCATTTTCGCCTGGGCGGTATCGGCAGCGCCGCCGACAATGGCGCCGGCGTGCCCCATTTTGCGGCCTTTGGGCGCCGTTTGGCCGGCAATAAAGCCGATCACGGGTTTTTTATTGCCCTGAGCCCGTATCCACTGCGCGGCATCGGCCTCCAGCGAACCGCCGATTTCGCCGATCATAACGATAAACTCCGTTTCCGGATCGTTCATAAACAACTCGACGGCCTCCAGCGTGGTGGTACCGATAATAGGGTCGCCGCCGATGCCGATGGCGGTCGTTATCCCCAGGCCGGCCCGGGCGATCTGGTCGGCGGCTTCATAGGTGAGGGTGCCTGATTTCGATACCAGGCCGACCGGTCCGCGTTTGAAAACAAACCCTGGCATGATGCCGACTTTGGCTTCATCCGGGGTGATGATACCCGGGCAGTTCGGGCCGATCAGGCGGCAGTTTTTTTGATCGATGTATGCTTTGGTGCGCACCATATCCTGCACCGGGATACCTTCGGTGATGGCTACGATCACCCTAATGCCCGATTGAGCGGCCTCGATGATCGCATCGGCTGCATAAGCCGGCGGCACGAAGATGATGGAGGTGTCGGCGCCTGTAGCGTGTACGGCATGCTCGACGGTGTTGAATACCGGGCGGTTCAGGTGCGACTGGCCGCCTTTTCCCGGGGTAATGCCGCCGACGACATTTGTTCCATAGGCAATCATTTGTTCAGCATGAAAGGTTCCCTCTTTTCCGGTAAAACCCTGTACGATAATGCGCGAATGTTTATTGACTAAAACTGACATGAATACCGAGGTGATTGAATAATGAATATTGCCTATTTATCTTCTTTGATGATATATACGTCTTCGTTGGACCGTTTCATGTAATAATGTTCGCGGGCATATTTTTCCTTGGTCAGCTCGAAGTCTTCCGCTTCTTCTTTTGCTTCCTGGATTTTTTGCTCATAATACGCCCGGTCGTCTTCCAGGCGTTGCTGTGCGCGGTGCAGGCGCCACTGTGTCCATAAGCTGTGTTTATCCAAAAAAATGAGGATAAAAAAGAACACCAGCAGCGTCAGGTAATACCGGTTTTGCAGTGGAGCCGGCAGCCGTTGCCAGAGTGCTTGCCAGGGATTGGTTGGGAGTGCCATAAGCCGTGAACGGTTGAATCCGTCGCAAAAATAGCTGCTTTTACCCGATAAGCGGCATTTTGACCAAAAGGAAAGTACACTTTTCTTCAGCGGCTGGTATCAAAGGCCGGCATGCAGCGCGTTGATGGCGGCGCAGAGCCGGTCAAAGATCGCATCGATGGAGCCGGTCCCTTCCACCAGGTGGCTTTTCCCCTGCCCGGCATAGTAATCAAACACCGGCGTCGTTTCTTTTTTGTAGACGTCGAGCCGGTTGCGAATAATACCTTCATCGGAGTCGTCGCTCCGGCCGGAGGTAGCGCCGCGCAATTTAATCCGTTGGATAATTTCATCATCATCCACCTGCAGGGCGATCAGAGCATGAATCGAAGTACCTTCTTCGTTCATCAGGTGGTCCAGCGCTTCCGCCTGCCGGATGGTGCGGGGGAAACCGTCAAAAATAAACCCATTGGCATCGGGGTGCGCTTCCACCTTGTTGCGCAGCATTCCGATCGTGATTTCATCGGGCACGAGTTCGCCTCTGGCGATAAAGGATTTGGCCTGGATGCCCAGCGGCGTGTTGTTTCCCATCTCGTAGCGAAACAGGTCGCCGGTACTGATATGGACCAGATTATATTGGTCAACCAGTCGCTCGGCCTGGGTGCCTTTCCCAGAACCAGGCGGGCCAAATAGGATCAAATTTATCATAAGAAGTGGGTAAAAACTAAGGCCGGCAAAAATAGACAATTAAATTAAAAGTCGGTGATCCGGTAGCGTTCGCCATAGGATTTAATCCAATCGTACAAGCGCCAGACATCTTCCGGATGAAAGAGTTCGGTACCGGGGTTCAGGGTGGCTGCGGTGCCGCAGGCTACGCCGATTTGCGCCATTTCCCGGAATGGTTTTCCTTCAGCCAACGCCCAAACCATGCCGGCCACCATGCTGTCGCCGGCGCCCACCGTGCTTTGTTTTTTGACTGCCGGCGCCGGTATGTGCTCAAAACCTTCGCGGGTGACCAGCAGTGCGCCTTGCGGGCCCAGGGAAACCACCACGATTTCGCACTTTCCCTGATGGATAATTTCCAGCGCTGCGTCATCGACCTGATTCATTTCCAGGGCCTCTACGCCAACCAGCGCGCTGAGTTCAGCCAGATTGGGTTTCAACAGGTAAAGCCCTTCATCGGCGGCCGCTTGCAGGGCGGCGCCGGAGGTGTCCAGGATAAACCGGGCGTCGATCGATTTGGCAAAAGCCGCCACCTGTTCGTAGTATGTGCCGGGCAAGCCGGGGGGGAGGCTACCGCTGGCGACCAATATTTCCGGCTGGAGGTGGCGCACCAGTTCCAGGCAATCGTTGGCTCCGGCTTCGGTCAGCGGCTGCCCGGGCATGGTAAACCGGTACTGCAGGTTGGTGGAGGTTTCCAAAACGGAAAAATTCTCCCGGGTCTCGCCGGCCAGGTCGAGGCTTTCAGATGCGATTCCGGCGCCGGTGAGCAATTCGATCAGGCGCCGGCCGTTCGGGCCGCCGGCCGGAAATACGGCCGTGCTGGCGCCGCCGAGTTTGCGAATGCCTTTGGAAACGTTGATGCCGCCGCCGCCGGCATCGAGTCGGACGGCGGCGCAGCGCAGCTTTTGTTCCGGCGTCAGCCGCTCCACGGCCGTGCTTTTATCCAGTGCCGGGTTGAGGGTGAGGGTGACAATTTTCACAGTATGCCGTAATTTTGCTGTTCAAGGCAGCAATGATACATAAACCCGACGAAAAGAATCTTAAAGACGCCACTTCAGCTTCCGCTTATGTCCGATTTCTTTTTTCAAAAACGCGTCTGGATCACCGGAGCCTCTTCCGGCATCGGCGAAGCCCTGGCGTATGCTTTTGCCGCCCAGGGGGCGCACCTTGTTTTATCCGCCCGGAACGGGCAAGAACTGCAGCGGGTAGCGGCAACTGCAGCGGAAAAAGGCCGGGGCAATATCCTGATCCAGCCGCTCGACCTGGCCCGGCATGATTCGATCCCGGGCATAGTGGCCGATGTGCTGCGGCAGGTCGGCAAGGTGGATATTTTGATCCATTGCGGCGGTATTTCGCAACGCAGCCGGGCCCTCGATACGCCTCTGGCGGTCGAAAAACGCCTCATGGACGTCAATTATTTCGGCGCCATCGCCCTGACCAAGGCGGTATTGCCCAGTATGCTTACCCACCAGCTGGGGCATATCGTCACGATCACCAGCGTGACCGGAAAATTCGGTTCCCCCCTGCGTTCAGCTTATGCCGCCAGCAAACACGCCCTGCATGGCTATTTCGACAGCCTGCGCGCCGAACTTGGCAACACCCCGGTCCAGGTCACCCTCATCTGCCCGGGATTCGTTCGGACCAATATCAGTAAAAACGCCCTCACCGCCTCCGGACACGCCCAAGGCACCATGGATGACGCTACCGCCCGGGGCATGGCGCCTGAAGAGGCTGCCAGGCAAATCCTTCGTGCCATCCGGGATGGCCGGGAAGAAATATGGATCGGAGGAAAAGAAGTGTTAGGCGTTTACCTCAAACGGTTTTTCCCGGCCTGGTTTTCAAAGATTATCCGGCGGGCTAAAGTGACCTGATTCCTGCTGCCCGCTTCAAACCCTGGTGGTGGCCAGCAGCCGCTTGATGCTATACCGGCCACTCCCCTTCCCTACCAACATCAGCAGGCCGCCGATGATGGCAATGTCCTTCATAAAAAGGATACTTTGCAGGCGCACTTCCGAGGCCGGATAGGTCCAAAAGTCGTGTACAATAAACGTCACCGGCCCCCAATACATCAGGAGCAGGATGGCGCCCAGGGTGGACCGGTACCCCAGCAGCACCATGATGCCGCCGGTGATCAGTAAAAAAATAGCGCAATACAACAACATGTCCTGGTTCCAGGTAAGCCCGTACTGCGTCATGGTGTTTTTGGTCTTTTCAAAAAAAAGGGTGGAATCGACTGCTTCAAAAATAAATATAGCAGAAAGGAATATCCGGCCAATTAAGTCGGTTAAATCGCGCATAGTTAAAGGCAGGAAATGTGTTCGGCTTTGTTGCCGGGCATTTCGACGGTACGAAGGTAGGGATTCCATTCCACTTGCGATTGACTACCGGCATTCACCCATAAAAAAAGCCCCCCTCCACCTATGGAGAGAGGCCATCCCAAAAACCGATTTTAAAGTATGTAATAAAATCGATTCCCGGTCTAAGTCTTATCCCGGCAGGCTCGTTTGCCGGGTATCCAGGTTTAGGTTGGAGGGTTTGAAGGTTCCTTTACCAGAAACCTTCCAACCCTCAAACCCCCTTTATCCTTATTTCGTCTGAATCATCTTCTTCGTCGCGCTGTTCGAAGCCGTCTCCAACTTGTAGTACAGCACGCCCGTCGTGCTCAGCATCGCGCGATCGATCGTAACGGCGTTGTAGCCTTTACCAAAGTCGCCCGTTTGCGTGAAGATCATCCGGCCCGACTCATCGAACACCGTCAGCGTTGCCTCGGCTGCCTCCGGCAGGTAGAAGCCAATCTGCGTCTTGTTGATGAACGGGTTCGGCGTGTTCTGGTACAACTCGAAGCCCAGGCCCGTGATCGTCGATCCGTTCTGACCGTTGAAGCGGAAGCCCACTTGCAGGCGCTCGGCGCCGGCGTTGTACGCTTCGGCACGCGTGATACGGCTCGATACGCCCAGCATCTGGCTCAACTGACCCGTTGCTTTGGCACGGAACGTCAGGCTGAATTCGCCCACCGTGTTGCCGTCCCAGCTCGTCGTCAGCGCCCCTTCCGTCGGGAATACGCCGAAGTTGTCCGTCGTCATGTTCGCGCCAGGTACTACTTCCACCATTTCCAGGTTGTTGTAGTTCATCGTGAACTGGTAGCCCTGTACTTTTTCCGATGCACGGAAGTTCACCGTGAATACCTCGCCGGCTTTCACCGCGCGCTCTTCCACGTCGAACAGCAGCGTGCCCGCCGTACGGTCATCCGCGTTCACCAGGCTGCTCGTCACGGCATTGCCGTTGACGTCGCCCACTTTCACCGATACGAAGTCTTCGTCGTTCATGCTCGATTGCATGGCAGCGATTTGTTTCGTTTCCGGGAACAGCGTCTGGAACGGATTGTTCGCGTTCGGGAACTGGTAGGCTTTGTCCACAAAGCGCCACGACGTGTTGTTCGGCAACTCCGTGTAGATACCCAGGATCAACTTGCGCAACTCTACGATGTCGAACGTCGTGATCGAACGGCTGTTGTTGGCGTCCGCTGCGATCATCCGGTACGGCGTGTTCAGCGGCTCCAGGCCCAGGATATGCTTGTTGATCAGCACCAGGTCAAACGTCGATACGCCGTTGAGCGGATCGTTGTCTTTGCCCGGCGTCAGCGTGAAGTCGCCCAACAGCGGGATACCCGCAAGGTTGTACGCGCCCTGGGCATCCGTGATGTCGAACATGCTTCCGCCCGGCAGCGCCGGATGGCTACCCGTCAACGTCACGTTGGCGTCTTCCAGGCCGTTGCTCGTTTCCGTTTTCAGCGCTCCGGCTACCGAACCGAAGTTCTGGCTGCAGTTGCCCATATTGTCTTGTACGATGACGTAGGTCTCGCAGTAGTCGGCGTTGTCCGCAAGGTCAATCGACCACAGTTCCACCAACTGCGTGCCCAACTCGTCGCACGTGAACGTCACGCTCGTCTGCGGCGTGCCATCCGGGTTGTACGGGAAGCCAGTGCCCGTACCCGATTTACGGATACCGATCACCAGTTTGTTGCTCGGCGTGCAGTTGTCTTCCGTGTACTGCAGGAAGTCAGATGCCCACAGCGTGATCATCTTCGTCGGCATGATGTTGACGCTCAGGCCGTTGATGCACACCACCGTCGGCTTCTTGCAATCTTTCACCACAAACGTGTATTCGCAGATCGTCTCGTTGCCGCAACCGTCGGAAATGAACCACTTGATCTTGTGCGTGCCGTAGGGCAACTCCGGTACTACAAACGTGTTCTGCGACGACTGGGTGTTCCAGCGCACGCAGGCCGTCTTGTTCGCGCCCGAGGTCGTCGTCTGGATCGCAAAACCGTATTTCTGGTTCGGCAATACCGGACGCCCGTCGAAGGCCCGGATCGTGCCGCCCGTGTAGTTCGGGTTGCTGCCGTTGTCATACGGTACCGCATTCCAGCCAAGGCCGGCGATACCCGTGTTTACGCTGTTGATCACCGTTTCCATCGTGCCGTCGCCGTCCAGGTCCAGGAACATCAGGTAGCGGATCTCCAGGTTGGCGCCCGAGCACAAGTCGGTAGCCGTGATGCACAGGTCGGTCGGCGCCTCGCACAGGTCGTGGCTGCCCGTTACGTTATCCCACCAGTACATCTGGTTCCACAGCAGCGGATCGTTGGGCGTCAGGTCGCATACCTCAACCGGGCTGGCCGGGCATTGTACCACCGGATCCTGCGTGTCGATCACCTTGATGATCTGCTTGTATTTGTAGCAATTCGCGTTGGCGTCCCAGAACGTGCAGTAGTTCGTCGACTGCGGATCCGTCGGGTTGATTTTCACCACCGTCGGGTTCCACGGAGCCGGCGTGCCGCAGGCCGACACGGTCGGGCCGGGCAGGTTCGTCGGGTGGTTCGTGATCGCGTTCGGGTTCGGGTTCGGCACGTTGATGCAACCCAGGTTCGGGTTGTACGTGCACCAGTTGATGATCGTCCACGTCCGCTCGATTTTGTAGCAAGCGTCGGGTACCACCGTGAACACCTCGTCTTCATACGATACGCCCAAGAGTTCGCAGTCTTCGCCGAAGAAGATCGGCTCGCCGTAGTTGCCCGTGCCATCGCATACCGATACGATCTGGTCGTTCGGAAACTTGATGTAGTAGTCCTGTTCGTAGTTCACGATGATGCGCTGCGTGCACTGGCTCGACTGGCCGTAGCAGTCGAAGGCCCGGAATGTGCGCGTGATCGTGCCTTTGTTGCACAGCGTGTCGAACGAACCGTAGTTCACCGAGTGCGTCAGACCGCACTGGCCCTGGTACACTTTCGACGTATCCAGGCAGCAGTTGTCGTACACCGACGCTTTGCCGTAGGCCCACAGGCTCGGGTCAAAGTTCTCGCACGATACCACTACGTTGGCCGGCGACTGGCATACCGGTTTGATCTTGTCTTGTACTTCCACCTGGATCATGCACTCGTTTTTCACCAGTGCGCCGTCCGGGCCAACCACCGGGTCGCCGTTGGCGTCCAGCTGGTATACGGAGAGGATCACCGTTTGCGTGGTGCCCACTTCGCAGCAGTAGAATTTGATCGAGTCGGCGCCTTCGTACACCCAGGTCGGGTCATACTGCTGGAACGTGCCGATACCGCGCTCGTATTCCGTCGGGAAGGCCGGGAACGGGCTGGAACAATCCGGGTAGCCGCGCAGCGGGTTCAGGTTGTTGATGCAGTCGCTGTACGGAGCCATCCGGCGGATCGTGAATTTCAGATCGCCGCAGTTGTCGTAAGAGCCGTCGTCGAAAGTCGTGGCTTTCACCCAGGTCACACCGGCAAAGTTGCAGGCGTCGCTCGGCAGGTAGCAATCGTACGGATCGTCCACGCCGATACCTACCACCGTGTACTCGTCGCAGGCAGCCACCGGAGCGGTGTAGTCGCGAACGATGATACGGAAGGAGCAGGTGCTCGTGTTGCCGCAGTCGTCTTCAGCCGTGTACAATACGGTGTGCGTGCCCAGGGGCAGGCAAGGCGTGTCGCCCATAACGCCCAGGGTGTCGGGGTCCCACTTGTTGTTGCCGGGGAAGTCGGTCAGCGAGCCGGTGTACTGGTACATACCGGTTTGCTGTTGGGTCACCGGGTCGAAAGTCGTCACCATCGCGCTGAAGCTGGCAATGCGCGAGCAACCGTCTTCGATGATCACGTCGGGCAGGTCGGCCGTGGCGCAGCAGGTGAACGGATCGGTGCTCACCGTGATTTGTGCCGGGCAGTTCATGCTCGGGTCCTGCCCGTCAAGCACTTTAATGATCTGGTTGTGGAACTGGATGCCTGAAGTGCACCAGTCGATAATTTTCCATTCGCGCAGGATTTTGTAGGTACCGTCGCAAACGTCCACCACGTTATCCACATAGGTCCAGCTGATCGAGCAGCCGTCGGGCTGGCCGAATACATACGGATAGCCCTGACCGGTAACAAAATCATTCGGGTCCGGAGTCAACGTGTTCGGTATCGAAAGCCCGTCCAGGTAGTCCGGCGTTGGGTAAGCGGAACTGCAGGGCAGCGCCGGCTCGTCGATGTCGTCGTAGTTTGGCGGAACGATCACGTCGGCAAGCGTCGGGCGGACGAGGCTGATCACCTGGATGCAGGTGGCGGAGTTGCCGCTGGCATCGGTGGCCGTCCATTTGCGGTTGACGATCCGGGTCAGGCCGGAAGCGCAGTTTTGGTCGGCGTAGGTGTCAATGTAACACAGGGTGACATCCGAGCAGGGTTCGAGCACCGGATCGCCAGCGCCAATCGTGGCGTTGTAGCAGCCGCCGCCGATGGGGAAGGCTGTTTCGTTCAATACCAGGCCGTTGGGCAGGCAGGGCGATGCCTGGTTCACCGGAGCGAACTGCACCTGTACGTTCGGCGTGCGCGGCGTAAGGCCCGAAGCGGTAAAGAGCGTACCCGTGGCTTCGCCCGGCGTCAGAGTCAGCGGGGCCATGGTGATCGGCGCCGCGCTGGAGTTGCCTGCGCTGTTGTACACGAGCGAAGCGTTTACGCCAAACAGGTAGATACCCTTTTGCTGGCCGACCGCCAGCACAAACGGATTCGACAGCGATACCTGCGAGAACTCCGAGTTCGGGCCGGCTACCGTCACCGATGCCACGCCCGAAGAGGTCCAGGCGCCGGCATTGGTCTGGTTGCCCAGGTAGGTGTTTGCCGCAGTCGTATAGTAGGTGTTCACCGCTTGCGGCGAATTAACAACGCCAAAAGTGGAGGTTCCGAAACGCACTTTATAACCCGTGATGATCAGGTCTTCTATACCGTCGTTGCGCAGGTTGAAGAGGAAACCGCCCGGCAGATTGTTGCCGGCAACCGAGATGGCGCCGCCGCCGTGCGGGAAAATCGTGGCGGGGAATTGTACGAAGGTAGCCAGCGGCGGGCCGTCGCCCTGGCAGGGCTCGAGGCTGCTGTGGCAGTACAGTTGGTACGGCTGGCAGTCGAGTACCGGCGGCAGTTTGTCTTCCACTTTGATAGTACCCCAGCACTTGTTGCCGGTAGCCGGGTCGGTTACGCGCACGCCGTAGGTTTTGCCTACGTCGTCCGGGCCGAGCACGGCGGGATCCCAGGGACCGTTGCCGTACGGCGCGATTTTGTCGAGTTCAACGACATATTCGTCGTAGCAGCCGTAGGGGCCGCCTTCCAACACCTGGTCGGCGCCGATGGTAGCGGTGCAACTTGCATCCAGGGAAATCTGAACCAGGTCATTGCAAGTCAGCGCGGTGACCGCCGGTGCGTATTCTTTCACCGTCACGTCGAAGCAGCAGGTGGCGGTATTGCCGGCCACGTCGGTGGTGATAAAGCAGTTGGTAGTCGTACCGACGGGGAAAACGCCGCCGCTGGCGATGCCACCGGGCAGCAACACCGGCGTCAGATCGCCGGCAATGCCGTACTGAACGACCACGTTCGGCGTACGCGGCGTGAAGCTGGTCGTCAGGCTGAACAGGTTTTGTCCGGCGCGGCCGGGGGTCAGCGTCAGACCGCCGATCGTGATCGGATTGGCGTTGGAGTTAGCAGCGCTGTTGTAAATAACCGAAGCAGTTACGCCATGAATGTAAATACCCTTTTGCTGGCCGGGCTGCAGGGTAAAGGGTTGCGGCAGCGTCACCTGCGAGAATTCGGAGTTGGCGCCCGCTACCACGACGCTGATGCCGGTACCGGAGCTTGTCCAATTCGCCGCATTCGTCTCATTGCCAACATAAGTGGTAGCAGACGTAGTATAATAGGTATTCACCGGTTGTGGCGAAGGCACTACGCCAAAGGTGGAAGTACCAAAGCGGATTTTATACCCGTTGATCGTGATCGGGTTAGCCTGGTCATTGCGCAGGTTAAACCAGAAACCGCCCGGGAGCGTATTGCCGGCAACCGAGATGGCGCCGCCACCGTGCGGGAAAATATTGGCCGGGAACTGGATTTCCGGCGCCTGGATAAAGAACGGGCAGTTGTCCGTAGCCGTCACGTTGTAGGAATAGATCGTCTCGCATTCTCCTGGCCCCAGGTTCAGCGTTACGTTTTGCGGGCAGGTGATGACCGGATCGACCTCGTCTTGCACCGTGACGGTCTGTGTCGCCTGCGAGTTGGCGCCGCCTGTGGCGATGACAAAGGTCTGCCAGGTGATCACATAGTTGCCCTGCGATACGCCCGTGAGGGTAATCGAACCCGTGTAGGGCGGCGGAACCACCGTGAAGGGGCCGCCATTCACGCTGTAGCGCAGGCCTGTGGAGGTGCCGTTGGCGCAGCCTGCCGGGTTGAACGAAGGTAAGTTGACGGCGGGGCTGGCCGAGCAGGTGCCCGGGTCGGTGCTGACGGTGATATTCGCCCCGGCAACCGGCAAACAGGGCGGCGGCTGCTGGAACTGGATGCACTGGCCATCCGTCAGGTAGGCCGTATTGAAGCCCACCTGCGTAGCCGGGCGCGGCGTAGCCACCACGCCTTCCAGGCCGGTGGTTGCGCTGAGGCCGCTGTTCGAGGTGGCTTGCGTGCCGCCGAAAATCACGTCCAGGTATTTGTACTGGATAAGGCCGCTGGTTTCATACAGGCGCACCTGGAAAGTGATGGTCTGGTTGGCGACGTCGGCGAAGTGGCCGGCGTTGAACCATTCGATGGTGTACACGCGGTTGGGCGCCGTGCCGTCCACCCGGGTGTACACACCCGCATTGGCGGTCGTGGCCGGGTTGATGTCCAGGTCGTCCCAGTACGGGTACATGCAAGCGCCGGCGGTGGCCGTCGGCAGGGCCGTGTTGCCCAGGCCGCGGATAGCGCCCGGCAGAAACACCACAAAACCGTTGGTGCTGATGCTCACGGTGTTATAGTTCACCCCGTAAAAGAGAAACGGAAACGGCAGGGCGACGTTGGCAAAAGTCACGTCGTCGCCGGAGCCGAGCAGGGTGGTGCCCGTTTGGCCTTGTGCCTGAACGTACGGATCAGAGCACGCACTGGCAATGTAGTTGAGCGAAATGCTTTGTTGCGCATTGGCCGACTGGAAAAGCGCCAACGACAGCAGCATTGCTCCCATCCATGTTGAAACGGGTGAAAATGCGTTGGTAAATTTCTTAATCATGAGATTTTAATCTAATTTTTTTAAGATTAAGTTAGATTGAATTATCCGGGATGCGCTTAGTTGATCAACAACAAAACGGCCTCCTGATAATAGCTGTTCCACGTGGCTGCGGAAAGCGCGTTGGGAATCAAAACTTCTTCCACCACTTCTGTAGGCGTGAAGCGGGCGTAGCTTTGATTGAGGGCGCTTACCACCGGCTGGCCACTTTCCAGGCCTTCCACGATGCCTTCGTAAAAGGCCTTTTTAAATTTGAGATCATCCGACGGTGCGCTCTGCAATTGCGCTTCCATCGAGGCGATCTCCTGTGTCAAACGGTCGACAGCCAGGTTGGGCGTAACCCAATTGGTCAGCGAGGCGTTGTCGTTCTGGAGGCTGCCAGTCAGCTGAGCCGATGCATCCACCGATACGAACAAAAGTCCTCCCAACACAAAGGCAAGCGTCATCAGGTAGTTTTTAATGAGCAACCTTTTCATGAGCATTTTTTTAACTTTTTGAATAAAAAAATTGGTTAACAAACGGTGTGGTTTTCAAAAGTTTATACATAAAAAAAGGTAGTGACCGCCGGCAACAGCACAGCAATCACTACCTGATATGATAGCCCCGAAACCCAGAGCGGGAATACGTGTAAATTCTTTTCACAAGATTATTATTTTACTGTTTCGGATTAAAAAAAACAAGCGCCGGATTGGTTCTTCCCGAACGCATCGGATACACCAATAGCTAATGTATGACAAAGCCTGAATAAAATTCAGAATTTTCTAAAAATAGCAAAAAAATTGCGCTGCGGCCTGCGGCAGACAGCCTCCGAACTTAGTCAAACAACACCACCGGCTTTCCCCCGGCATTTTTCAGGCGTTCGACGGCGGTAACTATTGTCGGGTCCACCGCGCTGAAGTCTGGCAGGGCGCCTTTCAATACATCCAGTTGTTGCAGCAGTCCGGTCAAGGCGTCTCCTTCCGCCGCTCCTTCCGATTCCATCGCGCTTGCCGAAAGCTGGGCTTGCAGGGCGCGTTCCAATTCCCGCGCCTCCGACAACAATTTTTCGCTTTTCCCCAGGTATGCCTCCAGCCAATTTTCCAGCCCATCGATCCCCTTGGCTTGCTGCCGCTCTGCCGCAGGAACGGCGTCCACTTCCCGGCGCAATTTTTTCACACTGGCCTGAAACGCCTCAAAGGCTTTGATCGTTTCCCGGTTTCGCGCTATCGCCGCTTCCGTCATCTCTTGCGGCGTGCCATCCGTAACGACGCCGCGCAATGCTCCCGCCTCTGCAGCGGTCATTTCCGCGCCGTCCGCTTTTTCCTTCGCCGGAACATCCGACTGACAGGCAACCACGCTGATCAGCGCCCCAAAAACAAGCGCCCGCCAACAAAACCGGAATACAGAAGTCATCATCATTGTTTGTGTTTTAAAGCACAAAAATCACGCCTGTTCCGGATTTCCTACCAAAACCGGAAGATGATTTTCATCACCAAATCGTATGCTACCGCCGAGCCTCGGCTACCCATAACCCGCCACCCCAAGCTGCGCTCCCTTTTCTCCCCCCGCGCTTGTCATTCTGAAAGAACCTTGTCCACTCTACGCGTGCATCTCGTGTTTATCCCTCGTAGAGTGGACAGGTTCTTTCAGAATGACAAGCGCGGGGAGAAAAAAAGGGGGGTAGGGAAGATTCCGGATTTATGCACAGCACACGCTCGGCAGTACCATACGATCTACGAAATACCGCACCCATAAAAAAAGCCCCCCTCCACCTATGGAGAGAGGCCATCCCAAAAACCGATTTTAAAGTATGTAATAAAATCGATTCCCGGTCTAAGTCTTATCCCGGCAGGCTCGTTTGCCGGGTATCCAGGTTTAAAGGTTGGAGGGTTTGAAGGTTCCTTTACCAGAAACCTTCCAACCCTCAAACCCCCTTTATCCTTATTTCGTCTGAATCATCTTCTTCGTCGCGCTGTTCGAAGCCGTCTCCAACTTGTAGTACAGCACGCCTGTCGTGCTCAGCATCGCGCGATCGATCGTAACGGCGTTGTAGCCTTTACCAAAGTCGCCCGTTTGCGTGAAGATCATCCGGCCCGACTCATCGAACACCGTCAGCGTTGCCTCGGCTGCCTCCGGCAGGTAGAAGCCAATCTGCGTCTTGTTGATGAACGGGTTCGGCGTGTTCTGGTACAACTCGAAGCCCAGGCCCGTGATCGTCGATCCGTTCTGACCGTTGAAGCGGAAGCCCACTTGCAGGCGCTCGGCGCCGGCGTTGTACGCTTCGGCACGCGTGATACGGCTCGATACGCCCAGCATCTGGCTCAACTGACCCGTTGCTTTGGCACGGAACGTCAGGCTGAATTCGCCCACCGTGTTGCCGTCCTGGCTCGTCGTCAGCGCCCCTTCCGTCGGGAATACGCCGAAGTTGTCCGTCGTCATGTTCGCGCCAGGTACTACTTCCACCATTTCCAGGTTGTTGTAGTTCATCGTGAACTGGTAGCCCTGTACTTTTTCCGATGCACGGAAGTTCACCGTGAATACCTCGCCGGCTTTCACCGCGCGCTCTTCCACGTCGAACAGCAGCGTGCCCGCCGTACGGTCATCCGCGTTCACCAGGCTGCTCGTCACGGCATTGCCGTTGACGTCGCCCACTTTCACCGATACGAAGTCTTCGTCGTTCATGCTCGATTGCATGGCAGCGATTTGTTTCGTTTCCGGGAACAGCGTCTGGAACGGATTGTTCGCGTTCGGGAACTGGTAGGCTTTGTCCACAAAGCGCCACGACGTGTTGTTCGGCAACTCCGTGTAGATACCCAGGATCAACTTGCGCAACTCTACGATGTCGAACGTCGTGATCGAACGGCTGTTGTTGGCGTCCGCTGCGATCATCCGGTACGGCGTGTTCAGCGGCTCCAGGCCCAGGATATGCTTGTTGATCAGCACCAGGTCAAACGTCGATACGCCGTTGAGCGGATCGTTGTCTTTGCCCGGCGTCAGCGTGAAGTCGCCCAACAGCGGGATACCCGCAAGGTTGTACGCGCCCTGGGCATCCGTGATGTCGAACATGCTTCCGCCCGGCAGCGCCGGATGGCTACCCGTCAACGTCACGTTGGCGTCTTCCAGGCCGTTGCTCGTTTCCGTTTTCAGCGCTCCGGCTACCGAACCGAAGTTCTGGCTGCAGTTGCCCATATTGTCTTGTACGATGACGTAGGTCTCGCAGTAGTCGGCGTTGTCCGCAAGGTCAATCGACCACAGTTCCACCAACTGCGTGCCCAACTCGTCGCACGTGAACGTCACGCTCGTCTGCGGCGTGCCATCCGGGTTCCACGGGAAGCCCGTGCCCGTACCCGATTTACGGATACCGATCACCAGTTTGTTGCTCGGCGTGCAGTTGTCTTCCGTGTACTGCAGGAAGTCAGATGCCCACAGCGTGATCATCTTCGTCGGCATGATGTTGACGCTCAGGCCGTTGATGCACACCACCGTCGGCTTCTTGCAGTCTTTCACCACAAACGTGTATTCGCAGATCGTCTCGTTGCCGCAGCCGTCGGAGATAAACCACTTGATCTTGTGCGTGCCATACGGCAACTCCGGTACTACAAACGTGTTCTGCGACGACTGGGTGTTCCAGCGCACGCAGGCCGTCTTGTTCGCGCCCGAGGTCGTCGTCTGGATCGCAAAACCGTATTTCTGGTTCGGCAATACCGGACGCCCGTCGAAGGCCCGGATCGTGCCGCCCGTGTAGTTCGGGTTGCTGCCGTTGCCATACGGTACCGCATTCCAGCCCAGGCCGGCGATACCCGTGTTTACGCTGTTGATCACCGTTTCCATCGTGCCGTCGCCGTCCAGGTCCAGGAACATCAGGTAGCGGATCTCCAGGTTGGCGCCCGAGCACAAGTCGGTAGCCGTGATGCACAGGTCGGTCGGCGCCTCGCACAGGTCGTGGCTGCCCGTTACGTTATCCCACCAGTACATCTGGTTCCACAGCAGCGGATCGTTGGGCGTCAGGTCGCATACCTCAACCGGGCTGGCCGGGCACTGTACCACAGGATCCTGCGTGTCGATCACCTTGATGATCTGCTTGTATTTATAGCAATTCGCGTTGGCGTCCCAGAACGTGCAGTAGTTCGTCGACTGCGGATCCGTCGGGTTGATTTTCACCACCGTCGGGTTCCACGGAGCCGGCGTGCCGCAGGCCGACACGGTCGGGCCAGGCAGGTTCGTCGGGTGGTTCGTGATCGCGTTCGGGTTCGGGTTCGGCACGTTGATGCAACCCAGGTTCGGGTTGTACGTGCACCAGTTGATGATCGTCCACGTCCGCTCGATTTTGTAGCAGGCGTCGGGTACCACCGTGAACACCTCGTCTTCATACGATACGCCCAAGAGTTCGCAGTCTTCGCCGAAGAAGATCGGCTCGCCGTAGTTGCCCGTGCCATCGCATACCGATACGATCTGGTCGTTCGGGAACTTGATGTAGTAGTCCTGTTCGTAGTTCACGATGATGCGCTGCGTGCACTGGCTCGACTGGCCGTAGCAGTCGAAGGCCCGGAACGTCCGCGTGATCGTGCCTTTGTTGCACAGCGTGTCGAACGAACCGTAGTTCACCGAGTGCGTCAGACCGCACTGGCCCTGGTACACTTTCGACGTATCCAGGCAGCAGTTGTCGTACACCGACGCTTTGCCGTAGGCCCACAGGCTCGGGTCAAAGTTCTCGCACGATACCACTACGTTGGCCGGCGACTGGCATACCGGTTTGATCTTGTCTTGTACTTCCACCTGGATCATGCACTCGTTTTTCACCAGTGCACCGTCCGGGCCGGCAACCGGGTCGCCGTTGGCGTCCAGTTGGTATACGGAGAGGATCACCGTTTGCGTGGTGCCCACTTCGCAGCAGTAGAATTTGATCGAGTCGGCGCCTTCGTACACCCAGGTCGGGTCATACTGCTGGAACGTGCCGATACCGCGCTCGTATTCCGTCGGGAAGGCCGGGAACGGGCTGGAACAATCCGGGTAGCCGCGCAGCGGGTTCAGGTTGTTGATGCAGTCGCTGTACGGAGCCATCCGGCGGATCGTGAATTTCAGATCGCCGCAGTTGTCATAAGAGCCGTCGTCGAAGGTCGTTGCTTTCACCCAGGTCACACCGGCAAAGTTGCAGGCGTCGCTCGGCAGGTAGCAATCGTACGGATCGTCCACGCCGATACCTACCACCGTGTACTCGTCGCAGGCAGCCACCGGAGCGGTGTAGTCGCGAACGATGATACGGAAGGAGCAGGTGCTCGTGTTGCCGCAGTCGTCTTCAGCCGTGTACAATACGGTGTGCGTGCCCAGGGGCAGGCAAGGCGTGTCGCCCATAACGCCCAGGGTGTCGGGGTCCCACTTGTTGTTGCCGGGGAAGTCGTTCAGCGAGCCGGTGTACTGGTACATACCGGTTTGCTGTTGGGTCACCGGGTCGAAGGTGGTCACCATAGCGGTGAATTTCGCGATTTGCGAGCAGTTGTCCGTGATGATCACATCCGGCAGGTTAGCCGTGGCGCAGCAGGTGAACGGATCGGTGCTCACCACAACATTCGCCACCGGGCAATCCACGAAGCTCGGGCCGCTTTCGTCCACTACCTTGATGATCTGGGTGTAGTCGGGAAGCGTAATGCCGGCGCACCAGTCGATGACCGTCCATTTGCGGGCAATTTTGTAGGTGCCGTCGCAAACGTCGATACGGGCGTCCGTGTAGGTCCAGTTGATGGTGCAACCGACGGGCAGGCCGAACACATACGGATAGCCCTGACCGATAACAAAATCATTCGGGTCCGGAGTCAACGTGTTCGGTATCGAAAGCCCGTCCAGGTATTCCGGCGTTGGGTAAGCATAGGTACAGGGCAGCGCCGGAGCGTCGATGCCGTCGTAGTCGGGCGGCAGGGTCAGGTCGCTGAGGGTCGGCAGCGTAAGGGTGATCGCCTGAACGCAGGTAGCGGTGTTGCCGCTGGCGTCGGTAGCCGTCCATTTGCGGTTGATCTTCTTGGAATAGCCTTTAGCGCAGTTGCCGCCTTCTTCTACGTCGAGGTAGGTCAGGGCTACGGCGCTGCAGTTATCCATTTTCGGATCGCCGGCGCCCGGAATAACCGTGTAGGAGCCGTTGCTGCCCGATACCTGGGTCGGATAAACGAGTTTGTTCGGGAAGCCGGCCGTGAAGTTGTAGCTGGCCGTGATGTACAGGGAAGCTTCCAGGATCTGCGACACGTCGCCGAAGCCGTCGGTATCCGTAAAGCGCACTTTCCATATACCGTTGGGATCTTCGCCGTCGAACGAGGACAACACGCCGAAGCCAAACGGAATGAAAGCGTTGGCGCCAGTCGTGTAATCAATGCAGGTCAGCGCAGTGCTGCCTTCGTCGTCAAAACGCGTCCAGAACGGGCCGTTGCAACCGCCCACCTGGTCCCATACAGTTACGACGGTACCAGAGGGGCTTTCCACCGCCACGCGGATGTTGAAGAACCATACGTCGCCGGTCATATTCTCGAGGAAGTCCACGTCCGTGATCGGGCCGCTGGCGTTGGAAACCGGAATTTCCACTTCAATTGTCGTCAGGTCGTTCAAGGTCTTCGGCAGGCCGGCTGCGGAGAACTTGGCGGTGAAGTCAGACAAAGACTGTGCATATTCCGGAGCGAGGTTCGGGAAGTTGCAGGGCAGCGACTTCGGCTGGCAGTCCAGTACCGGCGGCAGCTTGTCTTCGATCTTGATAGTACCCCAGCACTTGTTGCCGGTGGCGGGGTCGGTCACGCGCACGCCGTAGGTTTTGCCTACGTCGCCGGAGCCAAGTACGCCGGGATCCCAGGGGCCGTTGCCGTACGGAGCGATTTTGTCGAGTTCAACGATATAGTCGTTGTAGCAGCCGTAGGGGCCGCCTTCCAGGATCTGATCGGCGTTGAGCGCTACGACGCAGTCTTCGTCCATGGAGATCTGCACGAGGTCGTTGCAGGTCAGGGCGGTAACCGCCGGCGAGTATTCTTTTACGGTAATGCTGAACTGGCAGGACACCGTGTTGCCGCTGTTGTCCGTAACGAGGTACGTGTTGGTGGTTGTGCCGATCGGGAAAGCGCTGCCGTTGGGCAGGCCGGTTTGCAGAATCAGCGAGCCGGGGCCGCCGGCCGGGCCGTCGGGATAGCAGATCTCCTGTGCGCCCGAGAGGTAGTTCACCGTGCCGTAGAACATACGGAAGTCAGAAGAGCTACCCGAGCCGAAGAATGTGCCGCCAAACAGGCCGGAAGAGCCGATACCGGCCGTGAGGCGCAGGTTGGCGTCTTCGATGGTCGGAGGCTGCGAGTTGGTCAGGTACGCGTTCGGGCCGCCGCCGAAGCCGGTCGAGCTCACGACATATACGCCTTTGCTCGAGTTGGCCGGGATAATGATCGACGAAGCCAACGGCAGGGGCTGAAAGCTTACCGTCAGACCGGAGCCCGTCCAAGGCAGGTCCGCCGTACCGTGGTTGGTCCAGGCGGCCGGGTTGGTTTGGTTGCCGGACCAAGTCGTAGCCGTAGTGGTGGAGTACACCGTGAACGGCAGCGTGCCGCCGAAGCCCCAGGTAGCAGCCACAAAGCTGTTGACTGAGATATCGCCGCCCGTTTTGTTGGTCAGGTTGAAGAATACCCCGCGCTGGCCGGAGGAGGTCCAGGGGCGGTTGGTGTCGGTGATCGAACCGGCGTTAAAGATAAAGCCGTCGCAGTCCGTAGCGCAAACGTCGCCGTAGCTCACGATGACGTCGCAAAGGCCCGGGGCGAGGTTAAACGTCAGGTTGGACGGGCACTTCGTGAAGGTCGGAGGCGTGCCGCCGGCCACGTTGAAGTTGGTGGTAGCCGAAGCGAGGGCCACGTTCGGGCAATCGGAACTACCCAGGATCCACTGCACCACCGAGGCGCCTACCGGCAAGCCGGTAATTACCACATTGGTGGCGCCGGCAGGCACGACCGTAGGGGCGCCGCCGTTGACTGTGTAGCTCAGCACGAGGCCTGCGTTGCAGCCGGCCGGCGAGAAAGTCGGCAGGGCTACGGTAGCCGTACCCGTACAGGTAGCGGGATCCACGGCAGCCTGCGCGCCGGTGGGCGGAATGATGCTGCAGGTAACTGCCGGCACCTCGATAACGTCGTAATCCCAGCCATCCAGCTGGACCGAAGTATCGGACTCAAACTGGAAGGTCAGAGCGCCCGTCGTGTTGCCGGCGGAAGCCTGGAAGTTGGCCGGAGCCGGGAAGCTCTGGTCCCAGCCGCCCTGGCGGAATTCCCAGCCGTTCGGGGCATCGTTCGTCGAAGCGATCTGGCCGGGGATAACGGTGGCGATACCCGTGTTGGTGATGTTGGGCACCGAAGCCAGGGTGCCGTCATACACGTACAGGGCGTCGAAGCCGCCTTCCGTGGCGAAGGAAACCCGGTCAGCGCGGATCCGGCGCGTAGCGGCGTTGGACGGCGCAAACGTGACCACCGAAGTAGTCGGGTTGGAACTCGGGCTGTACGCAGCGGCGCCGCCGTTGTCGCGGAACTTGAAGGAGCAAGTACCTGGGGGAGTCACCGTAAAGGTGGAGAACACCCCCGTATTGTAAGGCATGTTTACGTTCACCTGTGCGAAAGCCTGTGCTCCAAACAGGCTGGCCAGCAACGTCAATGCCAAAAGTGTAATGTTTCTCTTTTTCATGAGATTGAATAATTTGTTAGACTTGTTTCGAAAAAGGGGAAACTAAAAAGTAACCATTCTTTTTTACTGAAGCAGGGAAACTGCGTCGTTGTACAATACCTGCATTTGTGCCGGCGTGGCGTTCACTACATGGCCGTCGCCCAGGGCGAGGTAAGCCAGGCTGTTGTACACGGCATCATCCACCGACGTACCGCCTTGAACGGCGAAAGCGATCTGCTTGTAGTAGTACACGTGGCGCAGCGCATCGTTGTAGGCGGCCGAGCCAGGGATCAGTGAAGGCATATTCGCGTGGATCGTTTGGATCGCGCTTCCCAGGCGGAGGACGGCTTCATCCTGATTGACCAGAGTGGTCGCAGATTTCAAAACCCGCACACCGGGCTGCGTTTGCTTGGCAGGGCCTTGCGCCGCAGCATTGGTAGCCGTGAAGATCAGGGCGCCAAACAGGAAGAACACCGACACGAGCACCGAAAGCCCTCGTTTTGCGAACGTTCTGTTCATGTTGCTAAATAATTATAGGTGAAAAAATAGGTGAAAAAATAAGTCTTGTTTACGGTCGATTGTCTACTCCGGAAAAACAGTTCAAAAAAACTCAGGTAGCACAGGTACAATAAAAAAAGGCATTGAACGTGCGGCAGCGCCGGCACCTTCAATACCTGAAGTCATTTCACAAAAAAAACCGTCTTAATCAAAAAACGTGTACAAATTACTTCCATGAGATTAAATTATAGTGCGAATCAAAATCAATCAACCAGAAACCAGGCATAAACCCTTTTTGCCCCCTTCAGGCAAATACGGGAGACCGCTTCGGTAAGCCTGAAAAAGTTTGGGCTGCAGTATTGCACCGCAGTCAATCGGAGTGGGATGTTTTGGATAGGAGAGCGAGGAAGGAGTGGCCTGAATGTTTGGCGGGACTTCCGGCGGCCGACGAACTGGGAGGATGTCGGAGCGCCTTGTCGCTCATGAGACTACATTGGATTAAAGACTACCGGATTAAAGATTTGCTTTAAGGGACAAATATATTTCAGTTTCCAAATAAAACTCCTGCAAAGGTAATATTTTTTTAAAAAATCCTTAGAAACCGGGTAACGGCGGTTTTTTGTCTGCCGAATGCCCCCCAACTTACACTTTGCAAATTTGAAATTCCAAATTTGACTTTATTATGGAAAGCCGGGCCGGGCCGGGCCAACCCCTCACTCCGGCAATACCAGCCACTCCACTTTCCGGAAGGGGCTGACGCTCGCCGGGGCGAGGTCTGTTTCCGGGTCCACGAAGTATTGCACCGGCCGGCTGTTGTAGCTGTACCGGATACTGGCTTTCACCTGCGCTTTCGGAAAGCCCATTTTTTCGGCTTCGTCGCGCAGCAGCCGCGCAAAGGCGACGGTGCACCTGGGGTCGGTGGCTACGGCTTTCCGCTGCATGGGGTTGAGGAAGGTCGCGACATCTACTTTTCGCGCTTCGCCGCTGGCCGGATCGACCAGGGTGAAGTTCACTTCCTGCTGGTTGCGGGTGTCGGCTTTTACGCGCCAGGCGAAGCGGTTCCCGATGGTGGTGTAGTCCAGCGGATTGGGCAACAGGAGCCCGCGCAGGGGAAACAAGATCTGAAAAGCAAAGTATCCCAGCAGCAGGTTCCGGGTCAGGGCCGAGGGCGCTGGCGGCGCTTCGGGCACAGACGCCTGGCGTTTTTTCCCTTTTCCCTGGCCGGCGGCCGCCGGGCTCAGGGCGTGTAAAACCGGAATTTCATTTGTATCAAAGAACAAGATCATGGCCCCCAGCATCACAAACGGAAAAATACCGATATCGTTAAAGACCTGGGAGTTGGTCAGATGAAAGAGCGCGAAGGGTATCCACGCCCAATTCCGAACCGGCTTGTAGAACAACAAAAATGGGGCCAAAATATCGAGCAGGAACCCGCCGTAGGTAAAAAGATTGATGTTGACGTCGTGTTTGATCAGCGAGGCCATCCAATGGGCGTCCGGAAAATCGCGGATCATCGTGGACATCGGCTCTTTGCGCAGCAGCCAATCGGCTTTGAATTTGACGATGCCCGCGTAGAAATAAACCATCATGACCTGCGCCGCCAGTATGAACTGCTGCCACCGCTGTACCGACGCGGGCCGGGGCTTCCTGCTCAACGAGAGGTACCGGTCGGCGTCAGTAGCGCTCAACAGCAGGGGCAACAAGATGAACAGGTAAATATGGTTGTTGTAATAACTCTTTTCCTGAAACAGGAAAAACGCCAGGCACAGCGAAAACAGCCAGCACGCCCAGCGGAAAAATACGCCCGCCGCGATGAGCAAGGCCGCCGCGCCCATCAGAAATAAAATAAAGTACATCAACGGCCCCGGCAGGAGCGGTACCCATTCGAAGAATTCATACTTGAACAGGATCTTCGACTTTTGCAAGCCCTCGGGTATTAAACCGATTCTGTAATAATATAAGGCGTAATACGCCATGAACAGCCCGAAAAGCAAGCGGAACAAACCGATCACTTGCCCATCGATGGGCGCGCCGAGCCAGGACTTAAACCGATTGTAAGTGGCGTTCATGGCGCGAAGATACGCCGGCGACGGGTTTTATGCTGCCCGCGCCGAAAAAAACGGCTGGATCAATACGGCAGGTTGAGCCCTGCCGCTACCTTTGCCGCCAATTCATTACCGTATTGCAACGAAGCAATGGCTGCCATGAAAGATATCCGTGTATATGATGCCGGCCCCGACCGGCCCCACCCCCACCCTGCCCCAGGGGGGCAGGGGAGCCGTAGATTACACCGCGACCTCTTCCGTAGAATGGGCCGCAGCGTACACTACGCCCACGATCACCGTGGGGGTTGCGGTTTATACACAATTGAAATATTTCGATTCCCGCCGCGAGTCAACCCCCACCCCCATAGCCATCAACTTAAGGCCTCGGAGAGGCCCAACGTTTGTAGAATGGAAAGGTTACCAGCTGCGCCGGGCCTCGGTACTGCCGAGTGTGTGCTGTGCATAAATCCGGAATCTTCCCTACCCCCCTTTTTCTCCCCCCGCGCTTGTCATTCTGAAAGAACCTGTTCACTCTACGAGGGATAAACACGAGATGCACGCGTAGAGCGGACAGGTTCTTTCAGAATGACAAGCGCGGGGGGAGAAAAGGGAGTGCAGCTTGGGGTGGCGGGTTATGCGTAGCCAAGGCTCGGCGGTAAAGGAGGCCTAACGTTAGTAGTAGACAAGGTATCCACGCATGGGCCTCGGAGAGGCCTAACGTTTGTAGTAGTAGACAAGGTATCCACGCATGGGCCTCGGAGAGGCCTAACGTTTGTAGTTGTAGACAAGGTATCCACGCATGGGCCTCGGAGAGGCCTAACGTTTGTAAAATTATCCATTGAAAATCGCAAGAAACCATAAACGTTAGGCCTCTCCGAGGCCCGGCACATCTGGTAACCTTTCAATTCTACTACGACTACAAACGTTGGGCCTCTCCGAGGCCTTAAGTTGATGGCTATGGGGGTGGGGTCGACTCGCGGCGGTACCCGGGCGATTTATCTGGAAAGTTATCTGCCGTTTCAAAGCAAAATATATTTCCGGAACGGGGCTCCGGGCCGCCAGCTAACCCGTTAAAATTAAACATTTTTAAATCTAAAATTTCCGGAAATGACCAATTTCCAAAGCACAAGAATCAAGGTACAAATGGCTTTTTATAAAACGAATCCGCGCCGGGGCTTGGGGTACGCTACCGCCTTGCTCCTGCTCCTGCCATTCCTCGCCTGTTCCGGTAAAAACAAGCGCGTTTCTTCTACGGAAGGCGGCGCCGAACCCACCCTGGAAGCCGAAAACCCGCGCCTCCGGCTGCACCTGGCAGAAGCCTCGGGGCTCGACTTCGTCAACGAGATTGAAGAATCGCACGAAAGCAACCCGACCAACAACATCAATATCTACAACGGCGGCGGCGTGGCAGCAGCCGACGTCAATAACGATTCGCTGCCGGACCTGTACTTCGTGAATTGCAGCGGGAAAAACAAACTGTTTCTCAACCTCGGCAATTTCAAATTCAAAGACATCACCGGCGGCACAGGCCTGGAATCGGCCGACGGCTTCGAAACCAGCGTGACCGCCGTAGACATCAACGCCGACGGCTGGATGGACTTTTACGTCGGCCGGGCCGGGCCTTTCCCCCCCGAAGGCTGTAAAAACCGCCTGTTTGTCAACAACGGCAACCTGACGTTCACCGAACGCGCCGCCGAATACGGCCTCGATGTGGATACCCGCACCACCGGCGCCAATTTTTTCGATTACGACCTCGACGGCGACCTCGACGTATACATCCTCAACTACCCCACGTCGTTTGACTATACCAGTAAAATCGAAGCCCGGCTCGACGAAAAAACAGGGCAATACCACCCGGTGCTCAGCCCGAAAACACCCCGCGACAGCGACCGCCTGTACCGCAACGAAGGCAATGGCCGCTTTACCGACGTGTCCAAACAAGCCGGCATCCAAAATTTCGCCTATGGCCTCAGCGTGACGGTGTCGGACTTCAACGGCGACCACTACCCGGACGTGTACGTCGGAAACGACTTCATCCAGCCCGATTTTTTGTACATCAACAACCGCAACGGCACGTTCTCCAGCAGCCTGGGCGAGTATATTTCCCATACCTCCCAACATACCATGGGAGTGGATATTTCCGATTTCGACAACGACGGCCTGGTGGACCTGATCGGGGTGGATATGTTGCCGGAAAAACAATTCCGGCAAAAATCGACGCTCAACACCAACTCCCAAAACAAATACAACACCCTGCACGAACACGGCTACTTTGAATCGTACGTGCGCAACGTGCTGCAGCACAACAACGGCAACGGCAGCTTCAGCGAAATCGGCTGCATCGCCGGGGTGTACAAAACCGACTGGAGCTGGAGCAGTTTGTTTATGGACGTGGACAACGACGGCTTCAAGGACCTGGCCATTACCAACGGCTACCTGCGCGAGGTGACCGACATGGACTTCGTCAATTTTACGTTTGCTCAGATCAAAAAAGGCGATATCAAGCAGCAGTTCCCCAATGTAAAAGATTTTTTGAAACTCATCCCCTCGTATAAGATCCGCAACTATCTCTTTCGCAACCGCGGCGACTGGACCTTCGAAAGCATGGGCGGCGAATGGCTGACCGTGCCGGCCTCCTGGTCCAACGGCGCCGCCTACGCCGATTTTGACCGCGACGGCGACCTCGACTGGGTGATCAATAACCTGGTGGACAAGCCTTTTTTATACGAAAACCTGACCCGCAGCATGCCCAACAGCAACTACCTGCAACTCCGGCTGGTGGGCAGCGGACAAAACAGCATGGCCATCGGGGCCACCGCCACACTCCGGGCCGGCAACCAGCGGCAATACCTGGAAATGACGCCCAGCCGCGGCATTTTCTCTTCTGTGGAGCACCTGTTCCACTTCGGGCTGGGCCAGGCCGGCCAGGCCGACGAACTGGTCGTGCGCTGGCCCGACGGCCAAACCACCACGCTGACCAATGTGCCGGCCAACCGCCGCCTCACATTGCGGCAAGCAGAGGCTAACGGCCGCGACACGGGCGTCAAAACCACTCCGCCCCCGCTCCTGCAGGAAGCCACTGCAGCCTCGGGCGTCGCTTTCCGGCATGAAGAAAACGACTATCTCGATTTTGACGCCTATTTCCTGCAGCCCTGGAAAGAATCGGATTTGGGGCCTTCCCTCGCCACAGGCGACGTCAACGGCGACGGCCTGGACGATTTTTTTATCGGCAATTCCTTCGACAAGCCCGCGGCATTGTACGTTCAAACTGCCGACGGCCGCTTCCGGCCGGTCTCGGCCGGCACCTGGAAGCAGGATGCCGTATTTGAAGACCATGGCGCCTTGTTTTTCGATGCCGATACCGACGGCGACCTCGACCTGCTGGTGATCAGCGGCGGCGCGGAGGCCGATCTGAAGTTTTCCGCCACCGCCTGGCAGAACCGCTTGTATATCAACGTCGACGGGAAAGGAACCTTTGCCAAAACCGCCAACGTTTTCCCGCAAACCGAAGCGCTCGTCGGCAGCCGCGCCGCCGCCTATGATTACGACAACGACGGCGACCCCGACCTGGTCGTCGGCGGCCGGGTAACGCCGGCCCGCTGGCCGACGGCGCCCCGCACGGCCTTGCTGCGCAACGACCGTACCCACTTCACCGACGTCACCGCCCAGCTGGCGCCCGAACTGGAGCGCTGCGGCATGGTGACCGACCTTCAGTGGGCCAATATCGACGCCGACCCGGCGCCCGAGCTGCTCCTGACAGGAGAATGGATGCCCCTGACGGTGTTCGATCTCGAGGGCGGCCGCTTGAAGAACAGCACGGCCAAATTCGGATTGGACAAATCGAACGGCTTCTGGAACCGTTTGGTTACCACTGATGTAGACAAAGACGGCGACCTCGACCTGGTAGCCGGCAACTTCGGCCTGAACACCCGCCTCGTCGCCTCGGCAACCGAACCGCTGCGCTGCTATGCCAAAGACTTCGACGGCAACGGCAGCATCGACCCCATCCTGGCTTATTACGAAGACGGCCGGGAATTGCCGCTCATGCGCCAGGATGCTCTGATCAAGCAGATACCGGCGCTAAAAAAGCGGCTTATTTACGCCAAGGACTACGGAAAGGCGTCGATGGAAGATATTTATCCACGTAAAACGCTCCGGTCTGCCACCCTGCTCGAAGTGTTTACGCTGGCCAGCAGTTGGTGGGAGAACAAAGGCGGTACATTTGTGCAACACCCCCTGCCGCTGCAGGCGCAGCTGGCCCCTGCCTATGGCCTGGAGGTGCAGGATTTTGACGGCGACGGAAACGCCGATATCTTGCTGGCCGGCAACAAGCACGGCATCGAGGTAGAAACCGGCCGCTGCGACGCCGGTATCGGCGCGCTCTTGCTGGGCGACGGCCGCGGAGGCTTCCGCTGGGCGCCCGCGTACGAATCCGGTTTTTTTGCCCCGGGCGAAGTGCGCGACCTGGCGTTGCTGCGCGGCGCCGGCGGAAAACGGAGCCTGGTGGTCGCCAACAACAATGCCGGCGCACAAGTGTTCCGGGTATTGAAGAGCGCGCCGGGGCCGGTACAATAGAATGAGAAAGACAATTTGATCGGTTCGAGTACCTACATCCATTTACTGATATGATAAATCGCTTATTTACTGCCTTCCAGCCCCGGGTCCTCCCGGCGCTGGCGCTGTTCGCCGGCATCGCACTGCTGTCCGGTCAATTGTCTTGTAAGAAAAAACGGCCGTTTCTCGACGACCCCGACGGCCCGCGGGAGGTGGAGCCGACCCTGACGGCCCAAGACCCGTTGCTGAAATTGTTGCCGAACAGCCACACCGGACTGGATTTTTTTAATATCATCCAGGAGTCCGATCAAAACAATTTCTACACCAACACCAACATCTACAACGGCGGGGGTGTTGCCGCCGCCGACTTCAACAATGACGGGCTGCAGGACCTGTACTTTATCAGTTCCGACAGCACAAACAAAATGTACATCAACCAGGGGAATTTCAAATTCAAGGACGTCACTGCAAGCGCCGGCGTCGCCTCGAATGAAGGTTTTGAAACGACCGCCGTGGTCATAGACATCAATAACGACGGCTGGATGGACTTGTACGTATGCCGGGGCGGTATGGTAGCCGGCGACACCCGGCGAAACCAGCTGTTTGTCAACAACGGCAACCTGACGTTCACCGAACGCGCCCGCGAATACGGCATCGACGACGCCAGCGCCACCACCGGCGCCAACTTTTTCGACTACGACCTCGACGGCGACCTCGACCTGTACGTGCTCAACCAACCCACCTCGGGCGAATACACCAACAAACTGGAAGCCGTACCCGGCCCCGACGGCAAAATGGTACCCGTGCTGGAACCCAAAGCCGATTACGACTCCGACCACTTCTACCGCAACGACGGCGGCAGGTTCACCGATGTGTCCAAAGCCGCCGGTATTTGGAATTCGGGCTATGGCCTGAGTGTAGGGGTTTCGGACCTCAATTACGACGGCTATCCCGATATTTACGTTGCCAACGATTTTATCCGGCCCGACTACTACTACATCAACAACCGCAACGGCGCCTTCACCGACCGGCTCCAGGAATCCTTCCGGCATACCAGCCGGCATTCCATGGGTTCCGACCTGACGGATTTCGACAACGATTGCCTGGTCGACCTGTTTACCGTGGATATGCTGCCCATGACGAACTACCGCCTGAAAGCCACGCGCGTGACGATGTCGCAAAGCGCCTACACCAGCAACGTGCAGTCGGGTTACTACGAACCGGTGGTGCGCAACGTCTTGCAGCGCAATAACGGCAACGGCACTTTTTCGGACGTCGCCTGCCTGGCCGATGTTTTCAAAACGGAATGGTCCTGGAGCAATTTGTTTTTCGATATCGACAACGACGGCCTCCGCGATTTGCATATCACCAACGGCTACCGGCGCAACCTCAACGACAATGACTTTTTCGAGTATAAGTTCGATGAGATCACCAAACTGGTGGACCCCTTTCACCTGAAGTCGTATTTCAAAGATATACACGCATTTCTGCGCCTGATCCCGACCTATAAATCGCGCAACTGCTGCTATCAAAACAAGGGCGACTGGAATTTTGTCGAAAAATCGGGCGACTGGCTCACCATGCCGGCTTCCTGGTCCAACGGATCGGTGTGGGCCGATCTGGACAACGACGGCGACCTGGACCTCGTGGTCAACAACCTGGAAGATCAGCCTTTTGTGTACCAAAACCTGAGCAGCGACAAAAAACAAAACAATTATTTGCAGCTGAAATTGGAAGGCAGCGCGAAAAACCGCAACGCCATCGGCGCTTCCGCCATCGTTTACTACGGCGATCAGAAGCAATACCTGGAATTGAACCCGGTGCGGGGTATTTTTTCCTCGGTGGAATACCTGCTGCATTTCGGACTGGGCAACGCCGGCCAGGTGGACAAACTGGTCGTGCGCTGGCCTGACGGCAAAACCCAAACCCTGACCAACGTGCCGGCCAACCAGCGGCTTACCCTCCGGTATGCCGATGCTTCGGGGTATGTCAAACACCTGGCCCCGCCCAGGCTGGAAGAACTGTATTTCCAGAATATCACTGCTGCCACGCCACTCCCCTACCGGCACCGGGAAAATGATTTTAACGATTTCGAAGCCTGGCCGCTCAACCTCATCAAGGAAAGCGACCTGGGCCCCTTCACGGCTACCGGCGACGTGAACGGCGATGGCCTGGACGACTTTTTCGCCGGCAACGCCTTCGACCAGCCCGCAGCGCTTTACGTGCAAGCCCCCGGCGGGCAGTTCCGGGCGACCAATGCTGCCTTGTGGGAACAGGAAAAAATCTACGAGGACCAGGGGGCCGTTTTTTTCGATGCCGACAACGACGGCGACCAGGACTTGTACGTGGTGAGCGGCGGTATGGAAGCCACCAGCGACCTGGCCTGGCAGGACCGCCTCTACCGCAACGACGGCAAAGGCAATTTCAGCAAAGCCGCCGACGCCCTGCCCGTGATCAAAGCCGTCGGCATGCGCGTTCTGGCCATGGATTTTGACCAGGATGGCGACCAGGACCTGATCGTTGGCGGGCGGGTAAGCGCTGCCAAATGGCCGTTGCCCCCGCGTACGCTGGTGCTGCAAAACGATGGAAAAGGGCATTTTTCGGATGTCACGGCCCAGGTGGCGGCCGAACTCGAGCACTGCGGCATGATCACCGGCCTGGGTGTCGCCAACCTCGATCAAACGCCGGCGCCCGAACTGGTCGTTTGCGGCGAATGGATGCCCCTGAAGGTATTCCGCTACAACGGCAGCCGCTTCGAGGATGTCAGCGCGGCGTTCGGCCTGGCGCAATCCGGCGGCCTGTGGGGCAGCCTGGTATGCGCCGATGTAGACGGCGACGGCGACCAGGACCTGATCAGCGGCAATTTCGGGCTTAACTCGCGCCTGAAATCTTCCGCAAAAGAGCCGCTTCATGTGTATGCCAGCGATTTTGACGGCAACGGCACCCTCGACCCGGTCGTGACGTATGCGGAGGAAGGCAAAAACTTCCCCTTGGTGCAAAAAATGGTCATGAACCAGCAATTACCCTCGCTGAAGAAAAAATTCCTGCTGGCGCAGACGTACAGCCGCGCTACCGTCGAAGACCTTTTCCCAAAAAAGCTCGACGGCGCGCTGGCGCTGTCGGCGTACACCCTCGAAACCTGCTGGTGGGAAAACCAGGGCGGGCGCCTGGTTCAGCGCAAACTGCCCATCCAGGCACAGACGGCCCCGGCCAATGCGATCTTGTTTGCCGATTTCACCGGCGACGGCCTTCCGGATATCCTCCTGGCCGGCAACAAGTACGGTTTGCACGTGGAAGTGAACCGGGTCGACGCCGGAAACGGCGCCCTGTTGCAGGGCGACGGGAAGGGCAGTTTCCGGTTTGTCGAAAACAGCCAGTCCGGCTTTTGGGCTTCCCGCGAAGTGCGCGACCTGGCTTTGCTGAAAGGCGCCGGCAGCAGCCGGAGTATCGTGGTTGCCAATAACAACGGACCGCTTCAGCTGTACCGGGTGAAACGCAGTGCCGGGGCGCTTCCGCAGTGAACCCGCAAGGCGCCGTTATTTAGACACGCTCGTACGCCGGGTAACAGCATGTTTCATTGCAGCGGGTTAAGAAATGACATTGGCCGCCGGTTCGCAACATTTTAATTAATCAAACGTTTAAAAATTTATTTTAAATCATTTGACTAATTCTAATCGTCCCAATTCCCATTGCGGGATCAAAACGCGCTTAATCATGGCCAAGGCCCAATCGAACACGGAAGAAAAAATCAAGGATGCCGCCCGCAAGTTATTTGTGGAGAAAGGCTTCGGCAATGCCACCACGCGGGATATTGCCGAATGCGCCGACACGAATATCGCCCTGGTGAACTACTATTTCCGCAGCAAGGAAAATCTGTTCCAGGAGGTTTTCCAGGAGAGTTTTGCCCACACGTTTTTGCCGGTGGCGCGCATCCTGAACGACGATTTGCCGCTGGAGGTCAAGATCTACAAATTCGTGGATCACATGACGGAGATGCTCAAACGCGACCCGATGATGCCCCTTTTTGTGCTGAGTGAAATGCGGGGCGAGCATTCGCAAATGTGCCGGATCATGCTGGAATCGGGCGCCCTGGAATCGAATAGCTTTCAGGAGCAGTTGAACCGCGAAGCGGCGAAGGGCGCCATCCGGGCGGCAGACGCCCTGCAGGTGGAAACCAGCCTGATGTCGATGGTGTTGTTCCCTTTTTTAAGCATGAATATCCTCAAAATGAAACACCAGATGGACGATGAGGCGTTTACCCGCTTTGTAGATTCCCGCAAAAAGATCATTCCCGAAATGACGCTGGCCTACCTGCGCCAGCGCGAGGGGTAGCGCCAGAATACGCGGTTCTGCGTAGATGTTTTCCACAATTTTACGGATAGGCCAACCCGGCGTACGGCCGCACCTTTGTGTGCGCATTTGAACAAATACTGGGCAAGCTTTGAACTGGCATCTGGCCAGGCGCGGAGCCTAATTTTGTCCTGTCGTTACAGCGGCGCCAACCGGCGCTTTATCCGGCTCAAACCCAAGGCACGGCTGCGCAACAAAAAAGGATGTGCCCGCTACCGTTTCTTGCCGGCAATTTTGCGGCGCAAGGAAAGTGGGCAAACGGTAAAAAACCCGGGTCAAAAAAAATTTTATATAAAACCAGGGCTGAATTGGGTGCGTAAATAGACCGAAGCGGGGAAAAGTTGGCCGACAGAATTACCGCGTTTGCAAAAAAGAGCAGGCCGTTGGTCGAAAAACAATACGCTCCAAAATTCAAAAAATTGGCAGGTCAGTATTGAACACTTGTTTAAATAATTCGTTTAAGCCCTTGCATTATTTCCAGAACCCCGGCACCTTTGCGCCACCTTTAACCCAAGTAAAGCGTCTTTTTGTTAAACGAGCCCTGAAATACCTGTAATCCGCCGAAGCAACCTGTTAAATAAGCGTTTAAGCGCTTGAAATAAAATCGGAATCCATTCACTGTCCATGTCTAACGCAATGAAAGCTCCAACCAAATTGTTCATCCGCAATCTTCTTTTTCAAATTTTATTTGGCATTTTACCATTAAGTACTCCGGCTGCCTACGCTCAGCGCAGTACAAGCGTGCGGGGCGTAGTGCTGGAAGCCACAACCCGGGAGCCGCTCGGCTTTGCCACCGTACAGTTTGAGGGTAAAACCGCCGGCGCCACCACCGATCCGGAAGGCCGGTTCAGCGCAGAAATCAAAGAGCCGGCGGCCCGGCTGAAAGTATCGTACATGGGCTATCAGACCGCCTTTATCGACCTGAAGCCCGGGCAAGCCAATACCGGGCTGGAAATTCGCCTGGAGGAAGCGAGCAATACCTTGAAGGAGGTGGTTGTGCGCACGGAAAAATACCGGAACAAAGACAACCCCGCCGTGGAGCTGATCCGGGAAGTGATCGCGCACAAGGAGCGCAACCGCCGGGAAGGGCTCGATTTTTTCAGTTTCGAACAGTACGAAAAAGTAGAATTTGCCCTGAACAACGTGGACGAGCGGCTGCGCAACGGTTTCCTGTTCCGGAAAATGCCGTTTTTATTCGACCATGCCGACACCAGCGCCAACGGTAGCGTCAGCCTGCCGTTTTATCTCTACGAACGTCTGGCCGACGTGTATTTCCGCCGGGACCCGCGCGATGAAAAAACCGTCGTACAAGCCGAACGGAGCACTTCGCTGCCGGGCTTTTTCGACGAGCAGGGTATTTCCAGCTACGTGCAGAACATGTACCAGCAGGTGGATATTTACGACAACCAGATCAACCTGGCGACGGTCGAATTTACCAGCCCCCTCTCCCCGCTCGCACCCACGATTTACCGGTTTTACCTGCAAGACACCACCCAACTGAAAGATACCAGGGTGGTACGCCTCTATTTTGCACCGCGCAACAAGGCGGACCGCGCCTTCGACGGCAATATGTGGGTGGCGCTCGACGGCAGCTACGCCGTGCGGAAAATCGAATTGAGCGTACCGCGCGACATCAACCTCAACTGGGTCACCGACCTGTTCGTGGAGCAGGAGTTCGACTGGGTGGAGTCGGCCGGCGATGCCCTCGGCGCCACCCGCCGCCTCCTGTTGCGCACCGACCGGGTGTCGATGAACTTCGGCGTGCGGCAAGACAGCAGCAGCCGCAGCCTGATCGGCCGGAAAACGACCAGTTACCGCGGTTATTCGCTCAACCAGCCCTTGTCGGATCAATTTTTCCGGTTCAGCGGCGACACGCGGTATACAGACAACGCCACCGCGCAAAGCGAACAGTTTTGGAGCGACAATCGCCACGAAGTACTTTCCGAGCGGGAAAAAGGCATCCAGGAGACCATCGACACGCTGAACAACTACCGCCCGTTCAAACGCGCCGTAAGCATCGGGCGTATTTTATTCGAAGGCTACCATTCCATCCCCGGTCTGGGCGTGGATATCGGCCCCGTCAATACCTTCTACAGCTTCAACCCCGTGGAAGGCTTCCGCGGCCGTTTTGGCGGCCGCACCAACCTGAGATTTGCCCGCGACATCCAGTTGGAGGGCTACCTGGCTTACGGCGCCAAAGACGAGCGCTGGAAAGGCATGCTGAGCGCTACCTACGCTTTCGGCGCCAGCCAGTTGCGGCGTTTTCCGCTCGACCAGGTCCGGTTCTGGTACCAGGACGACGTGAAGATTCCCGGCCAGGAACTCCAGTTTGTGCAGGAAGACAACTTTTTGTTGTCGTTCAAGCGCGGCGTAAACGACAAAATGATCTATAACCGCGTACTGGGCGCGGAGTATCTGAAAGAAACGGCGGCGCATTTCCTGTTTGCGGTTTCGCTAAAATCCACACGGCAGCAGCCGGCAGGCGTTCTGGCGTTCCGGTATGGAAACGTGGAACAACCACAGTACGACCCGGAGATCAAAACCACCGAACTCGGCATACACCTGCGTTATGCCCCCAACGAGCGGTTTTATCAGGGCGCTACCTACCGCACGCCGATCTATACCAAACACCCGAAATTCGATTTGTGGTACACGCTGGGTGCGCGTGGCGTATTGGGCAGCTCGTTTCAGTACCATTCGGTGCGGTTTAAAGCCGAGAAAGTATTTTACCTCTCGCAGCTGGGCTGGTCGCACGTGGTGCTCGACGGCGGGCGCATATTCGGTACCGTTCCCTTTCCGCTGCTCACGGCACACCGCGCCAACCAGACCTTTGCCTACCAGCTGGAGTCGTACAACCTGATGAACTTCCTGGAGTTTGTCAGCGACAAATACGCATCGGTGAGTGTGACACACAACCTGGGAGGCCTGATTTTCAACCGAATCCCCCTGCTGCGCAAGCTGAAATGGCGGGAGGTAGGCTCGTTCAAGGCGCTCTGGGGCGGCCTCGACACCGCCAACCGGCCCACTGCCGAAAACGGCCTGCTGCACTTCCCCACCGACGCCAGCGGCACGCCGCTGACCTATACGCTGGGAAAAAAGCCCTATATGGAGGCCAGCGCCGGCATCGGCAATATCTTCAAGGTATTGCGGATCGATTATGTGCGCCGCCTGACGTATCTCGACCAGCCGAATGTGGCGAAATGGGGAATACGGGCGCGGGTGAAGTTTGAGTTTTAGTGGGTCTACTGTATCGTCCCGTCGGCCATGATCTCCAGGTCATAGGTGTGGGAGGAGGTCGGATCAAAGGCATCGTCCGTGCCGGCATCACCGGCGGCAATGAAGATTTCCCAGTCTTCATTGATCGTCGCCACGGCGCGCTGAATTTTATCGCCCCGGATGCGGGTGTAGGCGATGACCTTCCGGTCGATGAGCGCGCCATTGCCGGTATACGTGGCCAGCACGTATTCGTAGTTCATCAGTTCGGCTTTCCACCAAACCAGGGCGATGAAGTGGTCCGTGTCGTCGATAGTGAAACAAGGGACATATTCCGTATAGGGATCGCCGGCGGCGGTATCCGGTTCGTTCGGAAGGATGAATTGCAGGATCATCGCGTCCGGCAGGGGCTCGTTTTCCGTGCTGAACACGTGGTGGGTGGCTTCACCCAGGGTGGCCGGCATCGGCACCGGCGGAAATTTACCGGCAAAATCAGCGAAGGTGTATGTCATCTTGGACGGTATTTCATGGTCTCGGGCGGGAGCAAAGGTCTTGTTTTGCCTGAAATTAACCATTTGAAGGAACTGGTTAGCTCGATTTCATTCCCGATACGGTCGAGGCTCGACCGTATCGGGGGCGGCAAAGCCCTCTTAATCCTGCGAAATCCTGTCCCAACCAGCGCCGAAGGCGGCGAAATCCTGTCTACTCCCCGCTTTCCTGTTGGTTGATCTTTTTAAACTGTTTGTCCAGGTAAAACAAGTTGCGGGGTTCGAAGCCCATACGTTCGATGACCGTCAGGATCTCGCCGATATTGCGTTCGGCGGCTTGTTGTTCGAGTATGAAGGGCTGCAGAAAGAAATAGGTGGCGTGTTCGCCGTTTTGCTGGCACCAGCTGGCAATTTCATTGATGGAAGCGGACACGTTTTGTTCCAGTTCGAGCACTTGCCGGAACGCATCCAGCACGTTTTTGAAGGAGCCTTTTATTTTTCCGCCTTTATCGTCCAGTTTGGCGGCGCCGCCATGGGCATTGATATAGCGGAAAATCTGGAGCATGTGCTGACGCTCTTCCTCGGCGCTGTTGTAAAAGAATTCGGCAATATTCGGCAGGCTTTCGCCTTCGGCCCAGGTTGCCATTGCCAGGTATGCCCGGGAGGCAAAGGTTTCTTTTTGAATTTGATCGTTAAGTCTTTCCTGTACTGATTTTGATAACATGGGTGTAAGGATAAATGATGAATGCGTATAAACGCGTGGAAGCGTCAGATGTTTACTGGTTTGTTTGCGGGGTTAAAAAAAGGCCTCTGCCGGCTTGAATAAAACAGGCGGGCAACTTTTTTACTACTTGAGTAGTTTAGAGGTGCATGTTGGGGGGGGCTGAACCCTGAATCCATTTTTTCAGACACGCCCTCCGGAGCGAACCTCCTCCGACCGCATAACGACGTTATGGCTCAAGCAAAAACAACGTTTTCATTTTCCCGGTATTTTTCTTCCCTGCGCAATATACCGCGGTTTTTTCACATGATCTGGGCGGTGTCGCCGCCGCTCGCCATCTGGAATGTGGCGCTGCGCCTCACCCAGGCCGGCATACCGCTCCTTATGTTGTATGTGGGCAAGGAGATTATCGACCTGGTGGTGCAGGCCATCGACCATCCGGCCGGCACGGCCAGTATCGGCACGGCAGCGCATCCGGTGTGGTTTTGGGTGGGAGCAGAACTTACCCTGGCGGTATTCAACAGCCTGCTGAGTCGCGCCATAACCCTGACAGACAGCCTTTTGGGCGATTTGGTGAACAACGACTCGTCGGTGCGTATTATTCGCCATGCCGCCACACTTGACCTGTATCAATTCGAAGATGCCGCTTTTTACGACAAACTCGAGCGCGCCCGCACCCAAACTGCCGGCCGTACCGCGCTCATGAGCATGGTATTGTCGCAAGCGCAGGATATGATCACCGTGGTATTTCTTTCGGGCGGCCTTCTTGTATTCAACCCGTGGTTGATGCTGATTCTGGTGATTGCCGTCATCCCTCTGTTTATCGGAGAAACGCGCTTCAACCGCGAGACCTATTCGCTCACCCGCTCCTGGACGCCCGAACGCCGCGAGCTCGATTACCTGCGCTATATCGGCGCCAGCAACGAAACCGCCAAGGAAATCAAAATTTTTGGCCTGGAAGGCTTTATTGCCCACCGTTTCAAGGTCATATCGGATAAATATTTCAAGGCCAACCAGAAACTCGCCATCCGGCGGGCTGCCTGGGGCGGTTTGTTTTCCGCTCTCGGTACCGCCTCGTACTACGCGGCCTATGTATTCATTATCGGCCAGACGGTAGCCGGAGCTATTTCACTCGGCACGCTGACCTTCCTTGCCGGGGCGTTCAGCCGCTTGCAGGGCTTGTTGCAAGGTATTGTGAGCCGGTTTTCCCGTATCGGCGAAACGGCCCTCTATCTGCAGGATCTCTTTGATTTTCTGGAATTACAGCCCTTGTCGCAGCTGAATGCCGGCACGCGGCGGGTACCGCGGCCCATCCGGGATGGGTTCCAATTCGAAAATGTAGGTTTCCGGTACCCAGATAGCGAAACCTGGGCCCTGCGCAACCTCAGCTTCACCCTGCCGCCGGGCGAAAAACTGGCCCTGGTCGGTGAAAACGGCGCGGGAAAGACCACGATCGTAAAATTGCTGGCCAACCTCTACCAACCGACGGAAGGCCGTATCCTGCTCGACGGGGTTGACCTCCGCGCGTATGATCCCGAAGACCTGCGCCGTGAAATCGGCATTATCTTCCAGGACTACGTTCGTTTTATGCTGACCGCCGGCGAAAATATCGCCATCGGCAACATCGAAGAGCGCGCCAACGCCGGACGTATCGAAAACGCCGCACAAAAAAGCCTGGCCGATACGGTGGTGGAGACGCTGCCCAAACGGTACGAACAGATGCTGGGCAAACGTTTTACCGGCGGCATGGACCTCTCCGGCGGACAGTGGCAAAAGGTGGCGCTCGCCCGCGCTTACATGCGCGATGCCCAATTGGTCATCCTCGACGAACCCACCGCCGCCCTTGATGCCCGCGCCGAACACGAGGTGTTTCTCCGCTTTGCCGAACTGATGAAGGGCAAATCTGCCGTGCTCATCAGCCACCGCTTCAGCACCGTGCGCATGGCCGACCGCATCCTTTTTCTCGAACACGGCCGCTTGCTCGAATTGGGCAGCCATGGCGAATTGCTGGCCAAAGGCGGCAAATATGCGGAGTTGTTTAAATTGCAGGCGAAAGGATATTTGTAAACAGTATGCAGCAAAAACGATTCGAAGGAAAAACCGTTTTGATCACCGGATCGGGCAGTGGAATCGGCAAAGCCACCGCACAGGCTTTCGGCCGGGAAGGCGCCGCCGTCATGCTCAATGGCCGCGACGCCGCCAAACTCGAAATTACCTGCGCCCTGCTCCTCGACCAGGGGTGCCGGGCGGCTTATTGTGTGGCGGACGTGACCAATTATGCGGACTGTTAGCGCCTGGTACGCGAAACACTGGACCGCTTCGACCACCTGGATGCGCTGGTAGCCAACGCCAGAATGACCATGCGCGCGGGTTTTGAACAACTGAATCCCGGGGTTTTTCAACAAGTGGTGGCCTCCAATTTGCTGGGGCCCGCCTACGCGGCGCATGCGGCATTGCCGGCCCTGAAGGCCAGCGGCGGCAATATCCTGTTCATCGGATCGCTCGCCGGGCTGATTGGATTGCCCTCCGCATCGGCCTATTCCGCCGGGAAAATGGCGCTCACTGCGCTGACGCAAAGCTTGCGCACGGAATTATCGGAGGCCGGCGTACACGTCGGCATCGTTTATGTCGGGTTCACCCAAAACGACGCCGGCAAACGGGTGTATGATGCACAAGGCAACCTGGTGCCTGTGGCTGAACGCCCCGGAGGGATGCAGCAAAGCCAGGAAGCAGTAGCCAAAGCAATTGTGCGCAGCGCGTACCGCCGCAAAAAACGGACGGTACTGACCACGATCGGTAAAATACTCGACCTGCTCAACAGCCTGAGCCCTTCCCTGGTAGAATGGGCGCTGAAGTGGTCGCAAAAGAAAATGCAAAATATGTATAAATAGGCAACCAGGCGCCTTGCTCCTTGCCCCATCCCCGCTGCAACCCTATCTTCGCCCGGATTAAATAAACAGCCTATGAAAATGTTGGCGCCCATCCTGATCCGGATTGCGATCGTATTTCTCGCTTTTCTGGGCCTTCAATTTATTATCCCGTACTATTTTCTGGTCGGTGCCGGGGCACTGGCGGGGGCATTTATGCTAAAAACCAGCGACGACAGGCCCCTGGCCCTCGGCCTGTTGGTCGGGAGCCTGGCATTCGGCGTGTTTGCCTATTTATACGGAACCGTTTGACGGTATTGGCTTACCGGTAGCCAAATTTGCCAAATCGCAAGGTAATTCCCAGCGTGGGGCTGTTGAAATCGCCGCTGCGCACCGTCGGCAGGGAGCCTACGCCACCCACCAGGCGAAAGCCGGCGGTAAACCCAAGCCGGAACCAGTGCACCAGGTTGATTTCAGCGCCCAGTTCGGGGTGCAGGGCAAAGATATGGTCGTTGATCTGGTCGCCGTCGAAGGGGTCATCGTCGGCCCGAAGCAGGGAGGCGTTGCCCCAGCCGATTTTCAGGGAGCTGTATAAATGGATGAGTTTGTGCGAGGGGTAGGTATAACCCAGCCAGAAACCGCCATACCCCAGGCTCAGGTCGTAGTTGCGGTTATTGTAGCGGCGATTGCCAAACGAAGCGCCTTCGCCGAAGCCGCCGATGAAAAAATCGTTGATAATAAAGGCGCCGCCGCCGCCGCCGCCGAAGCCGGCATTGTCGTCTGCCTGGCTGAAGGTAAAAAATGGAGCGCCAAAGCCCCCTTTGACCCGGGCGCTTCCGGCGAGGGTTTCTTCTTTTTGCGCCTGTGCGCTTGGTGAAAAGGCGAGGCCTGCAAGGAAAAATAACGGTAATAGTGCGTTTTTCATGTTTGTTCGAATTGTGGGTGGAGTTCCACGGCTTGTCCTTCCATGGGGAATACCAGCCAGTACCGGATGGTTTTTCCCGGGAATGCCGCCGGTAACAAACGGCTGATCCAGCCGGCGGCCGGCGCGGCATATTGAGCCTGGGCTTTCCATTTTTTCATGCCTTCGGCAAATCCTGCGAATAAAAACGCCACAACGGTTTTTTCGTTTTCCACAAGCAGGTCTATTTCTGTTTTCAGCCAGCGGCGGCCCTGCTTTCCTTCGATCGGATACCGGGGCTGCCAGGATTCGGGGGAAAAATGCCTGGCGGCAAATTGCCGGAAGGATGCCGATTGTTGGCAGAGCTGCTCTGCCGGGAGCGCTTCGCCCGCGCCCCGTATGGCCAGCTGCAGGCGAGCGAGGGCCAGCCGTTGTTCTGCGGGCAGCGTTGGCGTATCGGCGTGCAGGAAGGTTTGCACGGCCTTGCCCAGGGCTGCCGAATAGGTTCCCTTGAACGCCAGCCAATTGCCAAACGCTTCCGGTGTGCCCAGCGTGTAATGGAACCCAGGCGGCCATTCATGGAGCGGATCGATCCGCAGCGGCGCGCGCGCCACCGGGTGTTTGCCGGCGCGGGGCGGATGAAAAAACACGGCGGGTTCGCTGGCGGCGGCTTCCGGGAAATCCCGCGGCATGACCGGGGATTCCATTTGGCAAAAAAGCAATTCTGCATTCCATTCGAAAGGCGTCTCGTCGCTGTTTGGGTCGAGGGTTGGAATCGTTTCGTCGCCCTGGTTGTACACGCGGTTGAGCCAGGGTGTTCCTTTTACGGTAGTGGGGAAAATAAGGTAGTCACGGGCACGGGTGAAGCCGACGTAGAGCAGGCGCGCCTCTTCTTCCAGTGACTGCCGGGCGGCGAGCGCCCAGGCATCACTTTGGCGCAGGGCTTCGTCCAGCCGGGTATTACGCCCCTGGTCGGCATAGGGATTTACCCAAAAACGCAACCAGCGGTGTGCCAGAATATCGTCGAGGTCAGGAACATCACGTTCGTTGACCAGGTGGATTCCCCAGATATTCTCCTTGAGGGCTTGGTTCAGGTTGTGGCAAATGGCAATCGGGAACTCCAGGCCCTTGCTTTTATGATAGGTCATTACCTGTATGGCATCGGGGCTTTCTCCGCTGCCCTGCAAGTCCTGGCCTGTGCGCGCCAGTTCGTTGAGCCAGAGCAGGAACCCACCCAGCGACGCTGCGGCATGCAGGCGTTGGCAAGCCGACTCGTAGTCCAGGGCATAACGGCGCATCCGGTCGAGGTTGTCGAGCCGTTGGGCGGCGTTTCCAAACCGGACGACGATGCGGCGCAGGTCGAGCTCGTCGAGGCCCAGGTTGAGGATTTCGGATGCGCTGAGGTCGGCGATTCTGGGGCGCAGGTCCAGCAGCTGCCGGATAATATCGAAGCTGGTTGCCCAGCGCCCGGGGTCATTGCCCTGTTGGAGCTGGTCGAAGTATTCGAGGCGGCTGTCCACGATCTGGTCGAGGTCGGAAGCGCCGGTAAGGGCGAGTATTTCGGCGGCGCTCAGGGCGTCGGCCGGGGTGAGCAGGTATTTCAGGCAGGCCATGGTCAGCTTGCCCTCGGGGGTATCCAGCAAGCCGGCCCGCGCGATAGCGGCTTTCAGGCCGGCGCGGTGCAGGGCTTCGGCTATTTTAGCGCAGCCGTCGTTGCTGCGGCACAGCACTGCAATGTCATTGGGCCGTGCCGGTCGGGTTTGTTTGCTTTTTTTTATCCAGACCGGCGTTTTGCGATCGAGCAATACCCGGATTTGCGCTGCAATACAATTTTCCATCCAGGGGCTGCCCGGCACTTTGCGCTCGTCGAGTTCGTTGCGAAAATGCCAATGGACCAGCGGCAGCCGTTGTGTGGCGCCGTTGTGCGACGCATCTTCCGCATCGCGAGCCGGTTCAAGGGCTACCTGCTCGGGTGGCAGGCGGGAAAAAGCGCGGGTGAATATGGCATTTACGGCATACACAATATCGTGCCGGCTGCGCCAGGATTGGCGCAAAATATTTTCCGGCTTCACGCCGCCGGTGGCGCCGATGATGGCAAGCATAAGCGCGGGTTCGGCGCCGCGAAAGCCGTATATGCTTTGTTTGGGGTCGCCTACCCAGATGGAATGACGGGCCAGCCGGCTGAGTTGAAGGAAAATGTCCAGTTGGATGGGCGAGGTGTCCTGGAATTCGTCGACCAGCAACAGGTCGAGTTCGTGGCGCAAGGCGTCGCAAACGCTGTCGATGCGCAGCAAGCGGCTGACGTAGGTTTCCATGTCGGTATAATCGATCAGGCCGCGTTTTTTCTTGTATTGTTCGTATTCGACCAGCGCATCGGCGGCGATGTCGAAAACAAGTTCGATAAACTGGCGGATGTCGCTGTGAAACCGGGGGTGTTCGTCGTGCCGCAGGGCGAATTCGCGAAGGTCTTCCAGAAGGTCCCGGCTTTTGGCGCCGACCTTGACCTTGCCGATCTTCGCCCATTCGTGCCAATAGAGCTCGCCGCGCCATTTGAGTTGGTTTTGGAGCTCGCGGAGGTCTTCGGCGGCATCCCGGGTGGTTTTTGTGCCGTCGGCGTCGTTGGCGTCGAGTGCGGCAACGGTTTGTTCGAGGAGTGCGATCAGGCGGTTGTTCCAGTGCAGTGCGTCGGTTGGTTGCGCGGGCGGCAGCATTTGGGCGAATGCCTGCCAGGAGTTTTGTTTGCTTTTTTCCAGTACCGGCCGGGTAAAGTTATTGGCGCGGGCGATGTCGGTGAGGCGCCGGATCTCGCGCCGCCAGTCGTAGGGTTCGCCGTCGGATTTTTTGGTGAGGCCGAGCCGGTCGGCCAGCCGGTTCATGGTATCGATGCGGGACTCGGTGAGCACTTGTGCGAGCGACGCATTGAAGAGGCGTTGTTGGTCGCCGTCGGCAATAATTTCAACCAGCGGTGAAACGCCGGCTTCGAAGGCGAAGCGCTGGAGCAACCGCACGCCCAGGCTGTGTACCGTGCCGATGAGTGCGCCGCTCAGTTCGTTGGCGGCTTCGGTCATGCCGGCATCCAGCAGGCGCGCCCGCACGCGTTCCTGCAGTTCGGCTGCCGCTTTTTGGGTAAAGGTGGTGGCGATGATGCCGCCGGCTCGCACACCGCTTGTCAGCAGCTCGACCATACGCCCCGTCAGCGTATAGGTTTTTCCGCTGCCGGCGCCGGCAGACAGGATGGTGATGTTCAGGCCGGAAGACGGTGTTTGGTAGGCGGCTGTTGGTGGCACAATGGGTTGTTTTGGTGCTAAGGTCGGGAATGTCGCCGAACCGCCGGGTTATTTCCGGATAAAATAAACCGCCAGCACCAGGAAAACGAAGCCGGCAAAATGGTTCCACTTCAGCGTTTCGTTTTTAAACAACACCAGCGTGAATACCGTAAAAACCACCAGAGTGACCACTTCCTGGATAACTTTCAGTTGCAGGAGCGTAAAGGGGCCGCCGTTGCCCAGGTAGCCCAGGCGGTTGGCCGGCACCATAAAGCAATACTCCAGAAAGGCAATCAACCAGCTGGCCAATACGATGCCGGCAAGGCCGGCTTTTTGAAAAAAGGGCAAGTGCTGAAACTTCAGGTGTCCGTACCAGGCGAACGTCATAAAAATATTGGAAAGCAAAAGCAGGGCTATTGTGGCAAGGCCTTTCATATGTTCGCGATAAGCAGAGAAAAGGTGTAAAAGCAGGCAAATATAGTGGGTTCCTTTTCGTTTCTTTCGCGGCCTGCAGGGCCTTATGTTTGTATTGTCAAAACCAATGTCATATGTTTCGAACCGTTTTTTTCAGTTTTCTTTTCAGCCTCTTTCTTTTGGCCTGCCGGCGTCCGGCGCCACCGGCAGGAAATACGCCCGACAGGCCCGAAAAAACGGCGCAGGTAACGGAAGGGCAGCTGCCAGCCGGCTTCCTGGCGTTTTACCGGCAATTTCATGCCGACAGCTTGTATCAGCTCGCACATATTTCCTGGCCGTTGCAAGGTATTACCACGGTTGAAATGGATAGCATCCGGCGGGAAAAACGGCCGGTTTCCTGGGAGCAGAAAACCTGGCGCATGCACCACCCGGTTGATTTCAGCAGCGGCGAATTCAAACGCGAGTGGCAATTGTTGGGCGAGGAACTGGTCGTGGAGCGGATTTCATACGCTGCCGCCAATTACGGCCTCGAACGCCGGTTTATGCGGCAGAGCGACGGCGAATGGGTGATGATTTATTACGCCGATATGCAAGAGTTGTGAATGAGGGGGTTGTGTCAAACGGGCAGACCACACTATACCCGCCAAAGACTATTTTATTTCCCGCAGAACCCGCAGGACGAGCAGAATTTAATTCGACGAATGTGCCCAATACTGGTTCTGCGCGTTCTACGCGTTCTGCGGGAAATCATCTTTTTATTTATTCACCACCAGTCTCCGGACATTCGACGTATCGCCGTTGCGCACCTGTACGAGGTAAACGCCATTGGAGAGGGTGCTGAGATCGAATGCGAACTGGTTGTCGCCTTTTGCGAGTGCGCGGTGTTGTTGTGCCGCAGCCTTACCGGTGGCGTCAAAGATCGTTACTTGTACCTCGGCGTCGGCTTCCAGCGGCACTTCCACGGTCAGGTGGTTGTTGGCCGGGTTGGGCCACATGGCAAAACCTTCAGATGCCAAATCCACCGGAATTTCGATGGTCGTTACATCGCCGTCCGTGCTGCCATCGGTACGCCAGGCGGTACTGCTGACACTCACCAGCAGGGTGTAGCACTGTGAGGTGCTGTAGGCGCCATTGTAGCCGTATACCCGAGGGTAATACGTATAGGACGTGCCGGCGTTATTATATATGATCTGTTCCGGCGTGGTACCGCCGTTTTGTGAAATGCCAACCTGCGTGTTGTTGCGGTAGAGGCGCAGGTCATAGTCCAGCGGCAGGGTGGTCAGATTGATCTTGATGTTCCGGGCGGCGGAAGTAACGTTGAATTTGAAATAGTCGTTGTCTGTGGAGGATCCGATCAACGCCGTGATGGCCGTACCCGGCGTGATGCTCTTGGCGGCACTGCGGCTGTTGTTGGCCTCATAGGGATCGCTGCAACCGCCGCCGCCGCTGCTTTGCGTGGTGAACGACGCGGCAGCCGAGTACGAGCCGGTGGTACCGTTGCAGTTGGCTTGCACCTGGTAGTTATACGTGGTGCTGGCGCTCAGGCCCGTCAGATTGTAGCTGGTAGTGGTGATATTGGATACGGTATTCCAGGAGCTAGCCGCTGAGGTTTTCCACTGCAGGTTATACGATGTGGCGCCGCTTACCGAACCCCAGCTGAGGGTGGCGCCGGTTTGTGTGACGCTGCTCGATGCGAGGCTTGCAGGCGTACCGCAGCCGCCACCGCTCGGTGGCGTGCAACCCAAAGATGACAACAAAGGCGCACGGAAGCCGCCGGTGTTGAACAGCGACTGCATGCGGCTTTTCTGGCCGGCAGTGAACAGGTTCATGCAGGCGTCGTCGGTGTAGTCCATGTAGTTCATGAACATGTCGCCGTTGGGGCCGTTGGTGCAGCTGACTGTGGGGAAAGCCGGGCAGCCGTAGTTCTCATCGGCCTGATTGGGCGTATCTGCTACCTGGTCGGTGCCGGAGCAGGAAGTGCCGTCGTCTCCCCAGATGTGGTAGCAGTTGAGCCAGTGTCCGACTTCGTGCGTGGCGGTGCGGCCTTTGTCGAACGGCGGGGTGGCGCCGGTAGCCGTGGTGCCAAAGTAGGCATAGTCGCAAACCACGCCATCGGTACTGGCTGAGCCGCCTGGAAACTGGGCGTAGCCCAACAAGCCGCTGCCCAGGTCGCAGACCCAAAGATTGAGGTATTGGTCGCGCGGCCAGGCATTGCTGCCGCCCGAGCTGGTGAATTTAACATTGTCGTTGGTGCTGAACGATGTAGTGGCGGTTTGCACCCGCACGATGCCGTTGGTTGCGTTGCCGTTGGGGTCGCGCTGGGCCATACAAAACTGCACTTCGCAGTCGGCAGCCACGCCCTGGAACGCGGCAGGCGTGCTGGAGGCGTCCGCATTCGTCCGGCGAAAATCCTGGTTCAATACCTCGATTTGCGCTAAAATGCGGGCGTCGCTGATGTTTTCAGCCGTTGTATTCCACACCACGTGCACAACGACCGGGATGGTCACCAGGACGCGGTTGGAAGCGCCGCCTTCCTTAATAAATACATTCGTTCGTTCTTCTATGGCGTCGCGGATTTGTTGTAATTCCGGGTTTTCTTCTAATTGCCGTAGTAGAACATCGTGGGATGCGCAGGTGCGTTGTTGTGCGCTGAGGCTGCCGATACAGAGCAGTACTACGGCAGGCAATAACAGAAAGTTTCGCAGCATGGTAAAGTTTGGTTAAAATTAAACGTATGAAGATGATGAGCAATAACGGATATTGAGGCCGCTGCAGCGGGTGTACTACGCGGTCAGGTTATTGTTTTCAGCGGTATAGGTTGTTTTGCTCGACGCGCTGCAAGAGGGGTGCAGCGGAAATTCGCAGGGGCAAATCTATTTTATTCTTTGGTTTTGAATATAATTATTTTTGTCTTTGTTTTTATTCTTGTTCGATATGTGATTTATTCGCCTTTGGTTTGATTTTAAAAAATCCTGTTATGAAAGTTCTGAAATTTATTTTTGTATTCCATATATTATTTTGTGTGGTTGCCTGCGATCTAAAGAAGCCCGGTTTAACAACCGCCAGTCAGCCTGTGTCGCCGGATATTCAATACGGCGCTTTATTCGAAGCGGTACAGATGGCCCGGGTGTTTCCCGACGGCAAAACCTTCGCCGATTGCACGCCGAAAGCCGAGCCGGCCGAGATTGTTCGACGGTACGCGGCCGAAAAGGAGAAGCCAGGTTTCGACCTGCGCGCCTTCGTACTGGCGCACTTCGAGCCGCCCGTTGCGCATACCTCCGGCTTTACGAGCGATACAGCGCGCAGTGCCGCCCAGCACATCGATGCCCTGTGGCCGGTGCTGACCCGCGCGGCCGATTCCGGCGCCCGGGGTACCTTGTTGCCGCTGCCCCAACCTTACGTGGTGCCCGGCGGGCGTTTTGGCGAAATTTACTACTGGGACAGCTATTTTACCATGCTGGGGCTGGAAGCAGCCGGCAAAACGGACCTAATCCGGGATATGGTCGACAATTTTGCCTACCTGATCGACACCTATGGCCATATTCCCAATGGCAACCGCTCGTACTACCTGAGCCGAAGCCAACCCCCCTTTTTCAGCCTTATGACCGGCTTGGTCAAGGGCTCTCCGGCTGCCTATCTGCCCCAACTCGAAAAAGAATACGCCTTTTGGATGGACGGCGCCCAATCACTCTCCGGCGAGCAATCCGCGTACCGCCGCGTGGTGCGCCTGCCCGATGGAACCGTCCTGAACCGCTATTGGGACGACCGGGCCGCCCCACGCCCCGAGTCGTACCGCGAAGACGTGGAAACTGCCCGTTCGGCCACTGCCCGCCCGGCCGAAGTGGTGTACCGGCACCTCAAAGCCTGCGCCGAATCGGGCTGGGATTTCAGCTGCCGTTGGAATGTCGACAGCACCCTGGTTAACATTAATACCACTGATATTCTGCCCGTAGACCTCAACTGCCTGTTGTGGAACCTGGAAAAATCGCTGCAGGCTGCCTACGAGACCGCCGGCATCAAACAAAAAGCGGCGGCCATGTCCGAACGCGCCCGTGCCCGTGCTGAAGCCATCAACCGCCTGTTTTACAACCCCCAATCCGACTGGTACGAAGATTATAACTGGCAAAAGGGCGAACAAACCGGCCAGCTATCCCTGGCTGGTATGTATCCGTTGTTTTTTGGCCTTGCCAGCCAGGCCGATGCCGAAGCCTGCGCCATGACCCTCCAGGCCCGCTTTTTACGCCCCGGCGGGCTCGTCACCACCCTGCGCAATACCGGCCAGCAATGGGACGCCCCCAACGGCTGGGCGCCGCTGCAGTGGATCGGTATTGCCGGACTCCGCAAATACGGCCAAACCGCCCTGGCAGACGAAATAAAAAACCGCTGGGTACAGCGCTGCAACGCCGTGTATAAACGCACCGGAAAGATGCTGGAAAAATACAACGTCGAAGACCTCAGCCTCGACGGCGGCGGCGGCGAATATCCCGTGCAGGATGGCTTCGGGTGGACCAACGGCGTGCTGTTGCGCCTGCTGACGGAGGGGGATTGAAAACTTGCCGACGCGAGGCATAGAAGCCGTAGCCAGTGTGTTTTGAGACAAAATATGGCTACGCTACGAGAAAACGCCAAACCTGTAACGCCTTACACCTCCATCGGCTTTCCCGAGCTGGACGGCTAATCAGCCCGGTATGTGTCGATTTTGTCGCTTGCTTCCGAAAGGAGTATCTTTCCGCACCAAATGGTATAAAACAGCGCCGCATGCCGCTATTCCAATCTTCCGTCCTCAAAAAATACCTCGCCGATCTCGACGCCGCCAAAGTACAGGCCGCTTTCGCCGTTTTCCAACAACACTTCGCCGGCGCGGCCAAACAGGAAAATATCCGCAATGCCAAAGAAGAGCAATTCCAGGAAGGTTTCCACGCGAACTGTTCGTAGACACGCTCGGTTACACGCTCAACCCCTCGCCCGACTACAACCTGACCACCGAATTCAAAAACCAAACCGACGCCAAAAAAGCCGACGGCGCCATCATGGCCGCGGGCACTACGACAGGAGATTGAAAAAACCGACCGGGAGATCGATGGGATGGTGTATGAATTGTATGGGTTGACGGAGGAGGTGGTGGCCCCGAGGCCTCGGGGGTGGAGGGGAAGGATGATTTGGGTCGCATAAAATAATAACGTTAGGCCTCTCCGAGGCCCCGGGGCTTTATTCACGGATCAATTCTACAAACGTTGGGCCTCTCCGAGGCCATGAGAAAACGGCAGTCTGCTTCTTTGCTGCGGCCGGCCTCGGAGAGGCCCAACGTTTGTAGATCAAGGACATGCCCCCATGCGGCCAGCCTCGGAGAGGCCCAACGTTTGTAGATCAAGGACATGCCCCCATGCGGCCAGCCTCGGAGAGGCCCAACGTTTGTAGATCGGGGACATGCCCCCATGAGGCCGGCCTCGGAGAGGCCCAACGTTTGTAGATCAAGGACATGCCCCCATGCGGCCGGCCTCCGGAGAGGCCCAACGTTTGTAGATCAAGGACATGCCCCCATGCGGCCAGCCTCGGAGAGGCCCAACGTTTGTAGATCAAGGACATGCCCCCATGCGGCCAGCCTCGGAGAGGCCCAACGTTTGTAGATCAAGGACATGCCCCCATGCGGCCGGCCTCGGAGAGGCCCAACGTTTGTAGATCAAGGACATGCCCCCATGAGGCCGGCCTCGGAGAGGCCCAACGTTTGTAGATCAAGGACACGCCCCCATGCGGCCGGCCTCGGAGAGGCCCAACGTTTGTAGATCAAGGACATGCCCCCATGCGGCCAGCCTCGGAGAGGCCCAACGTTTGTAGATCAAGGACATGCCCCATGAGGCCAGCCTCGGAGAGGCCCAACGTGTGTAGATCAAGGACATGCCCCATGCGGCCCGGCCTCGGAGAGGCCCAACGTTTGTAGATCAAGGACATGCCCCCATGAGGCCAGCCTCGGAGAGGCCCAACGTTTGTAGATCAAGGACATGCCCCCATGAGGCCGGCCTCGGAGAGGCCCAACGTTTGTAGATCAAGGACATGCCCCCATGCGGCCGGCCTCGGAGAGGCCCAACGTTTGTAGATCAAGGACATGCCCCCATGCGGCCGGCCTCGGAGAGGCCCAACGTTTGTAGAAATAATTAACCCATATCTCATTCATAAATTATGGCAGACGTATTTTCTCAAATCTACATTCAAACGGTTTTTGCCGTAAAAAACCGTCAGGCACTTATTCAAGCGGAATGGGAAGAAAGCCTTTACCGCTACACTACGGGTGTTGTCGAAACTCGGGGGCATAAAATGTTGGTCATCAATGGGATGCCGGATCATATCCATATCTTTATCGGACTAAAACCGGCAGAAGCGATTGCCGATCTGGTGCGGGAAATCAAGAACGCCACGAACGACTATATTCGCGAGAACCGGCTTTCTCCCTATCGTTTTGATTGGCAAGCAGGATACGGAGCATTTTCGTACAGCCGGTCGCACATGGACGCCGTGTGCAGATACATTTTAAATCAAAAAGAGCATCATAAAAAGCGCACTTTTGAGGAAGAGTTTATGAAAATCCTGGCTGATTTCGAGGTGGAAATCGGACGGAAAACCATGTTTGATTTTTTTCTTCCGGATTAGCCGCCTTTACCACTTATCCCTCTCCCTCCTCACCGCCAAATACCCGTCCCTGCAGCCCACGAAGAAGCTGGAATCCTGGCCAGAGCTCACGTTTGCCGAATTTTTAAAAGAGGTCAAAAAGCAAAAGATCGCCTGGAGCCTGCGGGAGGAATCGGAGTGGCTGGAGCATTTCACGGGGGAGCAGGCGGTGGCGCGGGCACTACAGCAGGAAATTGACAAAACCGACCGGGAGATCGACCAGATGGTGTATGCGTTGTACGGGTTGACGGAGGAGGAAATTGCGTTGGTAGAGGGGCGTTGAAAAAAGGTAAAGGACAAAGTACGAGGGTTGAGTTGTATCCCTTAATTTTGTTGTAAAATCCGGGATATGTTACCACGACTTATTGATGCGCGGGCCGTTGCGCCGTTTTTATTGTTCCTGCGTTTTGCCGACGACACTTCCGGGGAAGTAAACCTGTCGCACCTGGCGGGCAAGGGCATTTTTAAGGCTTGGGACGACTTTGAATTTTTCAAAAAAGTCGAAATCGATCCGGAAAGCGGCACAATTTGCTGGGGAGAAGACATTGACCTCGATCTGTTGGTTTTATACGCTGAACTCCGGCATCAGCCGATAGAATCCCTTCTTCCCAAAATTTTTGCCTGATCGGTATGCCCAAAATTTCTGCTTTTTACGGCATTATCATCTACATGTATTTCAACGATCATGCCCCGCCGCATTTCCATGCAAAATACAATCAGTTTGAAGCATTGATTGAGATATCCGGCCTTTCCATTATTGCCGGGGACCTGCCATCCCGTGCTTTAGGCATTGTAATTGAATGGGCCAGCCTGCACAGGGAAGAGTTGGCTGCTAACTGGGTGCGCGCGCAAAATCACGAGCCGCTCACACAGATACTGCCTTTATAAAACCCCAGCCTCTCCCTCCTCACCGCCAAATACCCGTCCCTGCAGCCCACGAAAAAACTGGAATACTGGCCGGAGCTCACGTTTGCGAATTTTTAAAAGAGGTAAAGAAGCAAAAAATCACCTGGAGCCTGCGGGAGGAATTGGAGTGGCTGGAACATTTCACGGGGGAGCAGGCGGTGGCGCGGGCACTACAGCAGGAGATTGACAAAACCGACCGGGAGATCGATGGGATGGTGTATGAATTGTATGGGTTGACGGAGGAGGAGGTGGCCCCGAGGCCTCGGGGGTGGAGGGGAAGGGGTGAAAACGGAAAACTTGAAAAAATAACCTACTTTTGTAAAAAATTGAGACGCATGGCAACCTTGTTCCCAAACATAGTCTCCGATCCTGAAATTTTGAACGGTAAACCCTGCATTGCCGGCACGCGTATCAGTGTGGAATTGATCATGGATTGGCTGGGCACCGGCGGTACGCCGGAAAGTATAGCGCAAAAGCACCCGCTTTTAACTAAAGAGTTGGTGCAGGAAGCCATCCGGTATGCTGCCCGGTTTATGAAAAACGAAATCGTCATTGAAGTTCGTACCGGCGCCTGAGCATGAGTATTCGCGATTTACGGTTTTTGACCGATGAAAATATCGACCGGGAATTGGTGGAATTCCTGCGCGCGGAAGGAATAAATGTTTTTGATATAAAAGAGGAGAGCCTTTTCCGGCTTTCCGACCGTTCCATTCTGGAAATGGCGCTTTCCCAACAACGGGTCGTAATTTCCCAGGACAGTGATTTCGGCGCCTTGATTTTCCGGGACCAGGTTCCGTTTTATGGCGTAGTCTATCTGCGTCCGGGGCATGAATCTCCAGAGGTACACATCGAAAGTATGGCTGTTATTTTGGATGCTGACCTGGAAATCAGGCCCCCTTTTGTTTTAGTTGCTGAAAATACAGGTGATTTAGTTCGGCTTCGGCTTCGGAATATCTGACAAACAGCGGATGACGGCCGCACGGGTCTTGCAGCAGGAGATTGAAAAAACCGGCGGGATAAGGTGGGAATCCTTCCGCCGACTTGTCACCCGCCGATCCCATTTCCTGCCAAAACATCTTTCCTGTTTTCCCCAACCTGTCAATCCGTCAGGTTTGCCGGCCGTGGCACATTCATTGTTAAGCCTAGAACGGGGTAAAAAAACACCCCGGAAAGCAGCAACAAACCAGCAAACCATTTTTCAAGATCATGGGAAAAATTATTGGCATTGACTTAGGAACAACCAACTCGTGCGTGGCCGTTATGGTAGGCAACGAACCGGTGGTAATCGCCAACGACGAAGGCGCCCGGACGACTCCGTCCGTGGTGGGTTTTTTGGACAACGGCGAGCGCAAAATAGGCGCGCCGGCCAAACGCCAGGCTATTACCAACCCCAAACGCACGGTTTCTTCGATCAAACGCTTCATGGGCATGCGCTTCAGCGAGCGCAGCGAAGAAGCCGGCCGCGTGCCGTATAAAGTCGTTAAAGGCGACAACGATACCTGCCGCGTCGAAATAGACGGGCGCCTGTACACGCCGCAGGAAGTATCGGCGATCGTACTGCAAAAAATGAAAAAAGTCGCCGAAGACTACCTGGGCGAAACCGTTACCGAGGCGGTGATCACCGTGCCGGCATACTTCAACGACTCGCAACGCCAGGCCACCAAAGAGGCCGGCGCCATAGCGGGCCTCGATGTAAAACGCATCGTCAACGAACCCACGGCAGCCGCCCTGGCCTATGGCCTCGACAAGCGCCACAAAGATATGCGCATCGCCGTGTACGACCTCGGCGGCGGCACCTTCGATATCTCGATCCTCGAACTGGGCGGCGGCGTGTTTGAAGTGAAATCCACCAACGGCGATACGCACCTCGGCGGCGACGACTTTGACCATGTCATCATCGAGTGGCTGGCCTCCGAATTCCTGAAAGAAGAACAAGTGGACCTCCGCAAAGACGCTATGGCGCTCCAACGCCTGAAAGAAGCCGCCGAAAAAGCCAAAATCGAGCTGTCGAGCGGCCAGGAAACCGAAATCAACCTGCCGTATGTAACAGCCGTCGACGGCGTGCCCAAGCACCTGGTAAAAAAACTCAACCGGGCTCGCTTCGAACAAATGGTCGACCACCTCGTGCAACGGACGCTCGAACCCTGCCGCCAGGCCCTCAAAGACGCCGGCATGCAAGGCAACGAGGTTGACGAGATTATCCTGGTGGGCGGCTCTACCCGGATACCGCGTATCCAGGAAGCGGTCGAAAAATTCTTCGGCAAAAAACCGAATAAAAGCGTGAACCCCGACGAAGTGGTCGCCGTAGGCGCAGCCATCCAGGGCGGCGTTTTGAGCGGCTCGGTGACTGATGTGCTCCTGCTCGACGTAACCCCTCTGTCGCTCGGTATTGAAACCATGGGCGGCGTGTACGACGTGGTGATCGACGCCAATACGACCGTGCCGACCAAAAAGGCGAAATCATACTCTACAGCCTCCGACAACCAGCCCCAGGTGGAAATCCACGTGCTGCAGGGCGAACGCCCCATGGCCCGCGACAACCGCTCGGTCGGCCGTTTTATCCTCGACGGGATTCCCCCGGCGCCCCGCGGCGTGCCGCAAATCGAAGTAACCTTCGATATCGACGCCAACGGTATCCTTTCGGTGACCGCTCTGGATAAAGGCACCGGCAAACAACAAAACATCCGCATCGAAGCCAGCACAGGCCTCTCCAAGGAGGAAGTCGCCCGCATGAAAGCCGAGGCCGCGGCAAACGCCGAAACCGACCGCCAGACGCGCGAACGCGCCGAGAAGCTCAACCAGGCCGACTCGCTCATTTTCCAGACGGAAAAACAACTGCGCGAATTCGGCGAAAAGGTGCCGGCTAACCACCGCGATAACATCGAAAAAGCGCTTGGCGACCTGCGCGAGGCGCACAAAGCCGAAGACATGGGCCGCATCGACACGGCTACCCAGGCACTTACAGAAGCCTGGAATGCAGCCAGCCAGGATATCTACCAGGCCACACAGGCCGCTAACGGCGGCAGTACGCAAGGCCCGGCCGATGATGCAGGCAGTAGCGGTACTGCCGGTGGCGGCGCCGATACGCAGGATGTCGAATTCGAAGAGGTCAAAAACTAATCGGAATTTTTCGGAGATTGACATAAAAAACGGGGCGGTTTCTGTGGAAACTGCCCCGTTCTGTCATTAATTCCACCTACCCAGGCCGCCGCCCGGATTTACAGTACTTTAAAAGATTCCATGATCTTGTTGGCTAATTTTAAATGCTGGTCGTAGGCGTTGTGGTGCGCCGTAAAGGTCAGGATATAAGCATAGCGGCCTTTGAGGCGGTAATGCTGCTTCCAATGCAGGGTTGACCCGCCCTGATTGCCCGTAAACTCGATTTCATGGTAGGCCGCCTGCCCGTTGGTGGGGCTTATTCGCGCCGAATGCAGGACCTGGGCCGCTGTAATGTATTGTTTGATCTGCTCCTCGGCCGCCTCCGCGAAAAGGTCCAAATTGATGACGTCCGGCGCGCCGAGATCGGTGATATTCAAATTGATATTCTCCCGGAACGCATCCGTATCCGAATCCGTGGGCGACATCAGGATAAACCGCACGCCCAGGCTGCCTGTTTGATCAGCCGTCCAGTTCGATGGATATTCGATCAGAAATGCCGAGTCGCTGAGTATTTGCCATTTTGGCTCAGAAGCCGGTGTGTCGGATTTGGTTTGTGCGCCGGCAAATGCCGCCAGCAGCGCAAAGACAAAAATAGATGCATATTTTTTCATGCTACAGGTTTAATTTTGTGGATTTTGGGGTACAAGAATACAAGTTTTTAGTATTTATTCCTGTATCTCGCTGGCGTTATCATGGATTTTTACTGGAAACCACTTTCGCCGGACAATTGGCACGACCTCGTCCGGCTCTTCGGCGCCAAAGGCGCCTGCGGTGGCTGTTGGTGCATGCTTTGGCGCCTGCCACGCCACCAGTTTGACGCCGGCAAAGGCGATACCAACCGCGACGCCCTGCGCACCCTGGTCGAATCCGGCCGGCAACCCGGAATTTTGGGATATACAGCCGGCCGGCCGGTAGCCTGGTGTTCGGTCGGGCCGCGCGCGGAATTCGCCGGCCTGGAGCGTTCCCGAATTCTGAAACCGGTGGATGACGAACCGGTGTGGAGTATTACCTGCCTTTTTTTGGATAAAAACGTTCGCCGCCAGGGCCTTAGCGGCAAAATGATTGCCGCCGCCACCGAATTTGCCCGTGCACACGGCGCTTCCATCCTGGAGGCATATCCCGTGGAACCCAAACAGGCCGATATACCCGCTGTTTTTGCCTGGACAGGTATCGCGGCGCCTTTTCTGCGAGCCGATTTCCGCGAAGTGGCGCGGCGTTCGGAAAATCGCCCGATTTTGCGGCTGCTTCTGGACTAGCCCGGCCGCTTCAATTCATATGCGCGGGATGTACGGATCTCTTATTCTATAATTTCAGTACCGCACGGGAAACAGTCTGGCCATTGCGGGCGCTTATGCACACCCAATACCAACCCGGCAGCCAATAATTTGCCGGCAAGTGGAGCAATTTTTCATCGCTTATCTCCCGTTGAAGTACCATTTTACTTGCGCTGTTAAAAATCCGGATTTGCCCCGGCACTGCATCCGGAAATTCCACATGCAGGACATCGCCGACCGGGCTGGGGTACATCCGGACGGAAAAGGGCGGGTCAGGCGCTGCGGTGTTGCTCAGCTCCTGGAACAACACCACGTCGTCCACCGCGATACCGAACGTCATTACTTCCTCCTGCATATTGATCATCAGCGGCTTGGCGATCTCGATCTTAAATTTGGTCCAAAAGGTGTCGGCGCGCACGATCACGTCTTCCACGATAAATTGCACCACCCCCAGCGGCCGGGAGAATGCCAACCCCGGCATGGCTTTTCCAGCGGCGCCAAACTCCACCCGGCCGGGCGGCACCACCCTGGCGTCGGCGAACCCGGTGGCGCCTGCGGCGAAGAGGAGATCGTTGGCGCCGGGCTCGAATATTATCTGCGTAAGGCTGTCTTTAACGAGCATTTCGTCAAACTGGAGGGTAAAGGCGACACCGAGCGGCGAAAGGTGGGGCGGCAAACCCGGTGGATGCTCATAAAAAATATGCAGCCGCAGCGTGTCTCTTACCGTGGCAGTATCTTGCTCAAACCGGAAAACCAGGCGGGGCAGGGCGGTGGTCAGGAAAGTATCGGGCGGGGCATACGGCTTGGGCGGCGGCTGCGCGCCCGTTTGTGTGCTGTCGTAATTCATTTTTATCGCCGCCATGTCTTTTTCATTGACCATACCATTGCCGTCGGCGTCGGAAAACCCGAAATTGATACCGGTAGCGGGCAATGCGCCCAACCAGGGTTCGAATAGCTTGGGCGACCAGTCGACCCCCAAAAAGGGAGGCTCCCGAAACGGGCCTTCCTGGCCAAAGCTCAGGCCTGTAGCAAGCACATCGAGGTGATCGGCCCGGCCGTCGTTGTTGGCATCGCCGGGAAAAAGGATTTGCGCGTTCAGCGACAAGGGCCATACCAGCAGAAGCAGAAGACGTATTTTCATACGCATCGTATGGAAAATTGGAACGAAAATAGCGGTACCCGAAGCAGTTCCGGGCGCCGCCGTATTCCAGCGCCTTTTATCAAAAAATAAGTCCGCCGGGTGTGGAACAACCCCGAAAGTTATGAAATTGCGGACACTTTTACATGCGACAAAGCAAACTCCTCGACGTATTGCGCCGGTTTTCCAGCCGGCAAACGACCCGTTTCCGGGATTTTCTGGATTCGCCGTATTTCAACCGGTCCGCCGAAATCAGCCGGTTTTGGGAATTCCTGTCTGCTTATGCTCCCGATTACCAGGACGAGGCTTTGGTCAAAAGCACCGCGACGCAGCGGCTCGGCGCCCTTGTTCCGGTTTCCGAAAAACGCCTCAGCTACCTGATGAATCAACTTCAGCAATTGGCAGAAGAATTTCTGGCCGTCGAATTTTTCCGGACCAACGACCTGGAGGAAGCCCTCGCTTTGCTGCAGGTATGGCGCCCCGGCGATCTGCCCCGCCATTTCAAACATACCCTGGAAAAAGCGGTGCAGGCCCTGGAAAAAGACCCGTGGCGCAATGCCGCGTACTACCTCAACGCTTTTCGCCTCAGCGATATCCGGTACCGCAGCGCCGATCAGAACCAGCATCAGTTTATCCAACCCCTCCAGCAGGCTTCAGACGCCCTGGACGATTTTTATCTGGTGGAAAAACTGCGCTACACCTGGTCGATGGCCAACCTGGAGTATATGCTCAACCTGCAGTACGACTGGCAGCTGGGCGCCTGGATACTGGAGTACTTTGCCAGGGAAAACCGCCCCCTGAATCCGACGGCCGAAATTTACCTGGCCGGTATCCGCATGGTGCGGGCGCCCGACGACACCCGCCATTTTTTTCAACTGAAGGATTTACTCGAAATACACGAAGCCCGTTTCGACGAACCGGAACGCAAATACCTCTACACCGGCCTGCTCAACTATTGCACCCGCCGCATCAATCAGCAAAACGACGCGCAATTTTCCACCGAATACCTGGAGATCAACAAGCGCCTGTTGGCCGCCGGGCTCCTTTTTGAAAACGGGCAGCTGGCGCCCTGGCGTTTTCTCAACCTGGTCAATACCGGTTTGCGCAGCGGACAAGCCGGTTGGGTGCAGGACTTCATCCGCGACTACCGGGGGCGTTTGCCGGCCGATTATGCCGACGATGTCAGCCTGACCGCCCAAGCCCAACTGTTTTACCACCGGAAAGACTATGCCCGCGCCCAGGTGCTGCTCAATCAGGCAAATCCCAAAGACGTTCTGCTGGCCGTCACCATCCGCAACCTGCTCACCCGCATCTACTACGAACGCGGCGAAACGGAGCTGTTGCTGTCCTTTCTGGAAGCCTACCGTATCTATTTGTTGCGGCAGGAACTGCTCAGCCCGCAAATGAAAAAGCAAGCGCGCCGTTTTGTCGATTTTACCCGGAAACTGGCGAAGATCGACCGCCCTGAAGCGCACTTGCTCCCCAAATTAAAAGCCGATCTGCCCGCAGCCGCAGAAATTTACCACCGCGACTGGCTGCTCGAACAAATCGGGCGGAAAATGGCAGGGCTGTTTTAGTTCATAGACTTGTTGCGGTGGGAGGCCACCCGGCCAGAAATTGATCTTTTTGGGCTGGTTGAGGCTCATTTTTTCGTCCGTAGCGCTGCTACGAACTCAAAAATGAGCCTCAACCAGCCCAAAAATCTCTAATTTCATGGCTCGGGCGCTCCCACCTCAACAAGTCTACTTTTTCTTGTCATTGGCATAGCGCTCCTTAAACTTGTCGCCGTAGGTTTCCCGGGTACCCGGGTTGGCAAACACCAGTTTCATAGCCTGCTCGTGCGACTTGCCGCCTTCGCGGTAGGCGACGTATTCCTGGTACCGTTGTTCGATCAGTGCGCCCCAGCCTTCGGGATCGCTGCTGGCGGCGGTCTCCAGTACTTTTGCTTCGGCGCCAACCGCTTCGAAGGTGTTCCAAAATTGCTGGACGCCTTGGTCCAGCTGTTGCTGGTCGGCCGGTTTCAGGGTGTTGAAATCGCGGCCGGTGTTCGTCTCAAACTGTTTGACGGTATTCGCTTTAAAATCCTCCACTTTGTAGTCTGAACCGGTCAGGGCGCTGGAATACAGCCAAAAGGTTTGTTGGATTACGCTTTCGCGTTCTTTTTCCGGGTTTCCGCTGAATGGCGTGGTGATAAGTCCATCGGCTTGAAGTTGGTCGTACTTCAGTGCGATCTGGTTCAGCGCTTCCAGCAGTACCGGCGCCGCTTCAGCAGGGTATTTATCCACGTTGATCGTATGCTTCAGCGGAATATTGGTGCCGGGAAGCGTCGGTGTTGTGGCGCCGGAGGCGGTTTGCGGCCTCCAGCCATTTGCGGTGTTGGGCGTCCGGGTATTGTCGCCGGGAGGGGTATAGGGCTTGACTGTGTTCAGGCCGCTCATGCCGGGCTGCGGGCCTTCGCTGCCCATACCATCCGGCGTTTGTGCCGGGTCGGTCAGTGCCGAGATGCCGGCGGGTGTTTCATTGCCCAAAAATATCCAGGAGCCGGGCGACGGCATGCCAGCGCCTGCCGGTACCGGAGGGCGGCGGATATCCGTGCAATAGCCGGTTACGGGTACGGTGGCCGTGCCTTTGGGCGGTATGGTGACGGGGGCGATATTTGGCACGATATAGGGCTGGTATTGCCCGTCCGAAGGGATAAAAGCCGATCCCAGGTCCACCACCTGCGGCCGGCCGGTGGGATTGACCACGGTCAGGTCGGCAATATGGCCGGTGGTGCGCCCGGTACCCTTGGCACTGGCTAAAAACGGCTGGTTGCTGGGCGCATTGCCCTCTTTTCGCCGGCTGTCGGCATTGCTGCGGGCGGCCCGGGCCCAACTCCGCATTTGAGCGGCTTTTTCCCGGTTGCCTTCTTTGGCATATGCCCCGGCGGCCTGATCGTATTTTTCGGCGGCCTTTTCAAATTCAGCTGCCTGAGCGGCTAGCCCGTCTTGCAGGTAGGCATTTTGATACAGGGCTTCCGCTTGTGCCTGTAGTTCTGCGCCGGTTTGTGCACGGGCAATTCCGGGGGAAACCAGCAGTAAAATAAAGGGAAGGGTGAAAAACAGGATGGACGTTTTCATAAGCGAATCGTCTTGATTTGGTGAAAAAATGGAGGGCGGGCGTTGGGCAGGTATCCACAAATATACGCTGGCAGACCCGGAAATGCAACGCTTCCGCCCAAACAGGCGCTAACGGAGGAGATCAATAACATTGCCAGGCCTCTATCGGTGTAATCTTGCTGATCACTTTACATTCGTCGGACTTGTAGTCGATCGTTTGACCGACAATGGCCCACTCCTGTGTGCAAAGGCCGTTGCCAGGCTCGCATTCGGAATAGTCGTACCGGATGCTGCGCCAGGAGAAATTGTTGTTCGGGACGCCGTCTATGCAGCCGGTATCGTAGCCTTTTTTCACGGCGCCGCATTTGCGCCCGCGCCAGACCTCGTATTTCGTGCCTTTTTCTTCAAACGCTTTGATCAGCTCAGCAGAGGTGGCGGCCGAAGAAGCGGCGCGCAGTTCGGGCTGCGGCAGGGGAGCAGGCTCTACCTGGAAGTTGATGATCCGGGGTTCTCCGGCCGGGTTTCTCCCCTGAATTTGATAAAAACCGTCTTGGGAAGCCGGCTGTGCCCGCAACAGGGTCAGCGCTTGCTCGATGTACTGCGGATCGGCGAATAAAACCCGCTGAACGGGGTCCAGAAAAGCGACCACGGCAGCTGTGTCCGGCGCGCCGGGAATGGTTTCTTCCGGCGGCTCAACGGCGTCTTTTTTGCACGAAAACCACAGGGCCGCTAAAATTAGCAGCAAAGGCAGGCGGCGGAGGACAAGGATTCGGGGTTGGCGATCGATAACAAAAAGCGTACTCATGACCATTCATTTTTTGTGAGAAAGAAAGCGTTGGACAGGCGTTTTGAATAACCTGGCACAAAGGTCATGAGCTGCCTGGCTGGGAACCAGTACAGATTTCCGGCGTTTTTAAAGTCCTTTGCCAGGCAAACGCCGGCAAGCGGGCGGGCTTTTTTATTGTAAATTATTGATAACCAACCTTCTTGGAAGCCATTTGGTTTGTACAAAAAACGGAACGTTTCCGTTTCGCGAATGCCGTGGCCCGGAAAAAATTGCTGTTCTATTTTGGAGGGGACAAACCTTTGACCGGACAAAGTAGCGCTAATGACACTTGAAATAATCGAAGGGCTCGAGGCAATCGAGGCAGCGGAAAAGGGCTTTACAGGCGGTGGAGCCGAATTGGGAGATCATTTGGGTGTTGGCGGACCCGCAGTGGGGGCAGGTCAACGCCTGGCGTTCGCCCAGGAGCGCCTTTTTGTCATAGCTGGCTTCGGCTGGTGGCGCAATGCCATATTCGAAGAGTTTTTGACGGCCGGTGGCGCTAATCCAGTCGGTCGTCCAGGCTGGCCGGAGCACGGTGGCGACGCGCACCCGTTCGAATCCGCCCTCCTGCAGCGCAGCCCGGATATTTACCTCGATCGCATTCATGGCCGGGCACCCGCTGTAGGTAGGTGTAATCACTACTTCGAGCGTCTCGTCGGCTTCATGCCAGCGCAGGTCGCGCAGGATACCGAGATCTTCGATGGTCAGCACGGGAATTTCCGGGTCGCAAACGGCATGCAGGAGCCGTCGGGCCTCCAGGATGCGTTCGAGGGGGGCTTTTATGGTACCGGAAGGCATTTTTACAGGTATTTAGTGGAGTTTTTCTCCACGAGCACTTCTTTAAGTTCCTTCAGGAAGGCGTATTGTTCGGGAAGCACCCGTTTAAAGGCTTCCCTGACGGCGAAAAAGGCGCCTTGCTCCATTTCCGGGATAAGGCTTTTGATCCGTTGTTTCGCTTTCTCTTTTGCCACGCGGTAGTCTTCGTAAATCAGGGCCCGCAGGGAAGGCAGTTCGTGCCAGTCAGCCTCCACGGCAATCGCCTTGCGGGAGGCGCCGTTGGCATCTGTGACGGGTTCCAGTTCGATACAATTGGAATTACCCAGGCGTTCAGGGGTATCGTCTGCTGCCGTTATGGCTTTCCAGTGGGCGTGTTCGGGATGTTTCTGTTCGTTGGGATTGACCAGAAATACCTCCAGGCCGGTTTCGCGGACCCGGTAAATGAAAACATCCACTTGTTCGTTCGATGGCATCGGCAATAATTTACAGCCCTGAATAAGTTGTTACCTGAACACGCGTGCCGGCAAAATGTTGCGGGTGTGCGGTAGTTCTTTGGCATATGCACGGCGCAAAGAAAGACAATCTCTGGCAAGGGGCAAAGCAATCGCTGGGGCAATTGTACTTTACCGGTTTCTAAAGCCGGTCAGATGCGGATCGTTTTGACCTTGGATTGGGGCGTTTTTTCTGGTTTTGGAGCGGGCTTGCGCTGGCCTTGCGGTAGTTCTTCCCGGAGCCGCAGCCGTTCTTCCGGGAGCAGGTCGTCTTCGCCGGCTGGTTTTTGACCGTCATCCGCCGGAAAGTCGCCGGATCCGCGTTGCGGGGCAAAAGAGTCCGCGCCGTTGAAAAACTGCTCGAACAGTTGGTCCAGGTTGAATAAGCCTTGCCCGTTGGGGCTTCCAAAGGGAGACAAATGGAAAAAATCGCTCCCGGCGCCGTTGAAACTGGTGTCGATATGAAAATAAAAAAAAGAGCTGGAATCGGGCGAAAATTGCATGCGGCCGTTGCTGAAGGCGGTGTCGAACGGCATGCCCCGGCGCATTTGGCCGTCCATCCGGCGCAGGAGCTGCTCAAACCTGTCGAACACCGGGTCGTTGGTTTGGGTGTGGCCGAACGCCGGCAACAGCAGGCCCAGGAAAAATGCCGGCAACATTTTTTTTGCGGTAGAGAACAGCTTATACATCGGTTGATCGATTTTTTTTTAAAAAGCAGGCAAAATTAAACAGGAACAGGGGCATCCGGATTATTTCTTCAACCATTTCTACCGCTGTTTTTCAATTTTTTAACAAAGTTTGCCCCCCCTTCGCTTTTGCTTTCCTGCCTTCCTGCGCTGCCCGTTATCTTTGCCGTATGAAGATCGCAATTCTGGGCGGCGGCGCAGCGGGTTTTTTTGCCGCTATTACGGCGGCGGAGGCCAACCCGGCAGCGCAGGTGACCCTGCTCGAGCGCAGCGGCAGCGTCTTGCAAAAGGTGAAAGTGAGCGGCGGCGGACGCTGCAACGTCACGCACGCCTGCTTCGACGCCCGCGAATTGGTGCGGCATTACCCGCGCGGAAGCCGCGAGCTGCTCGGGCCGTTCATGCGGTTCGGCCCGCAGGAAACCATCGATTGGTTTGCCGCTCGCGGCGTACGCCTGAAAACCGAAGCCGACGGGCGGATGTTCCCCATCACCGACGACTCCCAAACGATCGTGGAATGCCTCTGGAATGCCGCCCGCAGTGCCGGCGTACAGGTGCTGACCAATATGCGGGTAGACGACCTGAAGCCCGCCGGCGACCATTGGCTGGTGCAGGCCGGCCGGCACGGCACGCCCTTCCGGGCCGACCGGGTGCTGGTGGCCACCGGCAGTAGCGAAGCCGTGTGGGCAATACTGGCGCGGTTGGGGCACCGGATCATGCCGCCGGTGCCGTCGTTGTTCACCTTCAACGTCCGGGATGCCCGCCTGCGCGATCTGGCGGGGGTGTCGGCGCCGGCTGTGCGCGTTCAAATCCGCGGACTGCGGCTTTCTGCCCAGGGGCCGCTGCTCATCACCCATTGGGGCTTGAGCGGCCCGGCCATCCTGCGTTTGTCGGCCTGGGGCGCACGGGAATTGCACGGGATGAATTACCATTTTCCCCTGACAGTCAATTGGTTGGGCGATAAAAATGCAGCAGATGCGCAGGCTGTATTGGAACGAGCTAAAGAACAAAACGCCCGCAAACAAATCGGCGCCCATGCGCCGTTTTCTCTACCCCAGCGGCTGTGGGAACGCCTGACCCTGGCGGCGGGATTGCCCGCCGGCCTGCGCTGGGCCGATGCCGGAAAAGCCGCCTCGCAGCGCCTGGCCGGGGAGCTCACCGGCGGGGTTTTTCAAGTGACCGGAAAGAGTACGTTCAAGGAAGAGTTTGTCACTGCCGGCGGTGTCGACCTCCGCGAGCTGCACTTTCAAACCTTTGAAAGCAAATTGTTCCCCGGCCTGTATTTCGCCGGCGAAGCGCTCGACATCGACGCGGTGACCGGCGGGTTTAATTTTCAGGCTGCCTGGACGGGCGGGTGGATTGCGGGACAGGCGATGGCAGGCTAGGATTGCTCAGGATTGACAGGATTTTTTCTTCCGTAGAGGAGGAGGACAGGATTAGCAGGATTTCTCAGGATTAACAGGATTTTTTCTTCCGTAGAGGAGGAGGACAGGATTAGCAGGATTTCTCAGGATTAACAGGATGAGTGAGACTATATTACCTGATTACCATCCTATTACATCATATTAAAATCCTGTTGATCCTGAGAAATCCTGTAAATCCTGTCCCAACAGCCTCCGAAGGAGGCAAAATCCTGTTGATCCTGAGAAATCCTGTAAATCCTGTCCCAACAACCTCCGAAGGAGGCAAAATCCTGTTAATCCTGAGAAATCCTGTTAATCCTGTCCCAACAGCCTCCGAAGGAGGCAAAATCCTGTTGATCCTGAGAAATCCTGTAAATCCTGTCCCAACAGCCTCCGAAGGAGGCAAAATCCTGTTAATCCTGAGAAATCCTGTAAATCCTGTCCCAACAGCCTCCGAAGGAGGCAAAATCCTGTTGATCCTGAGAAATCCTGTAAATCCTGTCCCAACAGCCTCCGAAGGAGGCAAAATCCTGTTGATCCTGAGAAATCCTGTAAATCCTGTCCCAACAACCTCCGAAGGAGGCAAAATCCTGTTAATCCTGAGAAATCCTGTTAATCCTGTCCCAACAGCCTCCGAAGGAGGCAAAATCCTGTCCTGTCCACGCCACAGGGAGCAATCCCGTCTATCGCCTGAAATCCGCTTCCCGGCCTGCTTTTATCCGCAGGTGCGGCGCACCGTTGACCGATTCGAATTCCAGAAAATCCGGCGCCGGAAAATCGCCCGGCGCTATACGTTTGCCGGCATCGACGTATTGTGTCAGGAAGGTGCCGGCAGCCGCTTCACCGATATACGCGCCGAGGGTTTCGTGGAAAAAATCGAAGTGTTCCAGCAAGTCGCGGCGTTTGCCATACGTGTAGTCGAGCAAGTCGAGCATGAAATGGTGCAGGGTTTGGGTATTGCCGGTTTTTTGCCGGATGGCACAGTCCAGGTAAAGCGCCAGGATACAGCCGCGCCGGTACGGCACATTTTCGTAGTCGGGATTGGTGTAAAAATCGCGCTCGACGATCAGGTTGGGGGTTTCGCCGTGGGGGTCGGCGTAATGGCTGGCCAGAAACTCGCGGTTCAGCGCATCCAGGAATTCTGCCGTGGTACTGAAGCCGGCCCGCCAGCGGTTGCGCAGGGCATAATATTCGGAGAAACCTTCGTCAAACCAGCGCAAACTGGCCGTTTCGCCGGGCGAGCCGGTATTGATCTTGCCGCCAATCCAATCGTGCATCATTTCGTGGTTGAACAAATGGATGAGCGGGTCGAGCGGGCAATCGTCGCTGGCATATACCACAAACGACTGGTACCGCCCATAGCCCAGGCAGCGGCCCGTGCGGGCGTTCCCGACGACGCGGCCGCCTTTGGGCAGCACAAACGGGATCATCGTGACGGAATAAAACGGGATGTCTTCGTCTTCCCATTCCCTGCGCTGGGTTTCGATGGTTTTTTCAGCGATATCGAACAACGTGCGGTCGTCGAACAACCATTGGCCGCGAATGGCAAAGGCAAAGGGTTTGCCCAGCGCTTCGCCTTTGAGTATGCGAAAATCGCCGGCAACCCATATCGTGCGGAGCCAGTCGCTGGTCACCGATTGGAATTTTTGTTCCAATTCCCCCGAGCCAAAGCTGTTTTGCAGTGCCCAGCGTTTGGGCAAGCCGGTCCAGCGCACCGTTACCTCGTACAGTTGGTAATGGCGCGGCACGAGGAACAGGCATTCGCCCGGGAGATGGATGTAATCGGGCAGGATGATCGGGCTGCAGGAAGTCTCCACGGTCACCTGTTCTCCTGGAAAGTGCTGCAGGATATCGTATTGCAAGCGCACCGGCCCGTCGCCGCGGCTGACCACGACCAGGTGGGTCGAGTCTTCGCGCACCACCCGGCCGCCTTCGGCCTTGAAATTGCGGAAACAACGGTGCAGGCCCGCCGACCAGTTGATCTGCGTGGGCAGGCCGAAACGTGTGGTATCGGTGCGGGAAGGGTAAAATTCGAGCGTGACCCGCAGCTTGAGTTTGCCGCCTTCCGGGGTGTTTTCCGGGCGGATTTCATACTGCAGCGGCTGGGCGGGCAATATCGCACACAGGCAGGCGAGATACAAGAGCATGGTTATGGAGCGCATGAGCAGGATGGTTTGGAGAGTAAAGATTGAAAAAATATTTCAACCGGGCATTGGACGCGGTCGAAAAACGGCTTCGGGTTGTATTTGGCGGGCCTGATACGCGGACTCGTCAAAGACGATTGACTTTTCCGGCAGGAGACGACCACGAGGGCAGGCGACCCCTGTTATCAATACGATTAGTACGTATATTTCCATATTTTTGCCTATCATACACCCTGACCTTTAATATTAAACCACCCGCAAGCCATGAAACGCTTTCCCCCGGTTTTCGCCCTGCTGCTGCCCCTGTTCCTTGGAACCGCCGCAGGAGCGGCAACGTGTGGGAATGGTGCAGCGACTGGTATGGGGATCTACCCGTCGCAGGCGGAAACTAATCTTATAGGGCCTGGCACGGGTGACGACCTGTGTGCTTCGCGGCGGCGGTTGGTTCAACCTCACGCTGAATTACCGGGTCGCCTATCGCATCGGCGCCACGCCAAAGTTTCGGACCGACGGCTTCGGCTTCCGTCTCGCCTGCTCTCTCTAGTCAGTTGGTTTGCCGGTCCGGGCATTTATGGAGCAGGTTAGGCGAGGTGGTTGAGCGGTGCGAGCCGATGGGGCCAATGTACCGGTCTTTTCGGGCGATTACCAATGTTCGACCTCGGTACTGCCGAGCCTTGGCTTCGCATAAGCAGCTCGCGAGTCAACCCCACCCCCGCCCCTCCCCAACTGGGGGAGCCGTAGATTACACCGCGACTTCCTTCCTCCGTAGAATGGGTCGTAGAGTACTCTACGCACTCTACGGGTCGACTCGCGGCCGGCAAAATGCACAGCACACGCTCGGCGGTACCGAGGTCGGGGGGGGAATTACCATTTTACCGGTATGCGACCTCGCAGAAATGATATATTGGTAGCATTTGAAAGACAAGCAAAAACACGTCGTTTACCCCCACCACCCGACCTCGCAGAGGTCACACATTGGTAGCAAAAACGGTGAAAAACATAGAAGACACCCGACCTCGCAGAGGTCACACATTGGTAGCAAAAACACGTCGTTTACCCCCACCACCCGACCTCGCAGAGGTCGCACATTGGTAGCAAAAACACGTCGTTTACCCCCACCACCCGACCTCGCAGAGGTCACACATTGGTAGCAAAAACACGTCGTTTACCCCCACCACCCGACCTCGCAGAGGTCACACATTGGTAGCAAAATGGCATGTCAATCCGGAAGAAAAAAGTCAAACATCTGTTTATCTCCAATTTCAACCTCAAAATCGACGAGTATTTTTAGAAACTCCCCCTCGAACGTCTTTTCTCTATGGTGTTCCTTTTGGTTTAGAATGTACTTGCAAACCGCGTCGCGGTGGGAACGGCTGTATGAAAATGCGCCATAACCGGCTTGCCAGTCGAATTTGAATTTGGATAGGTGGTTGTCCGCAATAAATGAATTTGTAGATTTCTTAATTTCTCGCACCAAATCGGACAGCGCTTCGGCAGGTTTCAATCCAATAAAGATGTGGATGTGGTCGGGCATGCCGCCAATGGCCAACATCTTATTTCCCCGGTTTTGGACAATGCCTGTGGCGTATTTGTACAAGTCGTCTTCCCATTCCGAAGCGATTAGAGATTGGCGGTTCTTAACTGCAAAAACAGTTTGGATGTATATCTGGGAAAATACACCTGCCATATTGTAATTTTTTTGGTTATAAAAATTGCTACCAATATTCGACCTCTGCGAGGTCGGGTTTGACGGGAATTGCGATTCCGGGCAATAAACATTACGGTGCTACCAATATTCGACCTCTGCGAGGTCGGGTTTGACGGGAATTGCGATTCCGGGCAATAAACATTACGGTGCTACCAATATTCGACCTCTGCGAGGTCGGGTTTGACGGGAATTGCGATTCCGGGCAATAAACATTACGGTGCTACCAATATTCGACCTCTGCGAGGTCGGGTTTGACGGGAATTGCGATTCCGGGCAATAAACATTACTACCAATTTCCGACCTCTGCGAGGTCGGGTCTGACGGGAATTGCGATTCCGGGCAATAAACATTACGGTGCTACCAATATTCGACCTCTGCGAGGTCGGGTGTGACGGGAATTGCGATTCCGGGCAATAAACATTACGGTGCGAGCAGAGCCGTTCCATATATCGCGGCTCTGCTCGCTAACAAAGATATGCCACTTAATTTACTACCAATATGGCACTTCTGCGCGGTGCTTTCGAGTGGGTTTTCAATTCATTTTGGCTTTATCTATCCAAAACCCACGCTACTTAACTTCTCTTCCAACACCCGCATCGCCGCCTTTGGATCTGCTTTCCCACCGCTGGCTTTCATCAGTTCGCCCATGAAAAATCCAAGCAGTCCTTTTTTCCCTTTGCGGTATTCGGCCACCTTGTCGGGGAAACGCGCCAGCACGGCGTCGGTCAGTTGTTCCAGTTCGCCGGCACCGGCGGTTTGGAGGAGATGGAGCGCTTCGGCGAGCTCGGCGGGCTCGGCGCCGGGCTGGCTTAGCAGGGCGGGAAACAGGCGCTGGTTGGCTGCGGAAGCGCTGATCCGGCCCGACTGGATGAGGCCGGCAAATCTGCGCCACTGACCGGGGCTCACCGGGCAATCGGCCAGGGCAGTGCCGGCGCCAGCCGACCAGGGCAGGAGTTTGTGGATCAGCAGGTTGGCCAGTGGTTTGGCCAGTTGCGGGACGCCGGTGGCCAGTACCTGAAAATATCCGGCAGTGGCCAGGTCCTGGGTAAGGGCATCGGCATCATGGGCTGGCAGGCCGTATTGCGTTTGAAAGGCGGCTTCCAGCGCTTCCGGCAAGGGCGGCAGGCCCGCGCGGATATGTTCGACTTCGGCATCCGTCAGAATGACCGGTGGCAGGTCGGGCTCGGGAAAATAGCGATAGTCGTGGACTTCTTCCTTGTCGCGCAGCGGGTAGGTGGCGCCGGTGGCGGCATCGAAGCCCCGGGTTTGTTGCTCGATGCGGTTGCCTCGTTCGAGGATATCCGCCTGGCGTGCGGCTTCGTATTCGATGGCGCGGCGGGCAAAGCGCATGGAGTTGAGGTTTTTGATCTCACAACGGGCGCCCAGGGCTTTATGACCGGCTTTTCGCACGGAAACATTGACGTCGCAACGCAGCGAGCCTTCTTCCATATTTCCGTCGCTGATGCCCAGCCAGCGCACCAGACGGCGGATAGCTTCCATAAACGCGGCGGCTTCGTCGGCGCTGTGCAGGTCAGGTTCGCCGACGATCTCCAGCAGTGGCACCCCGGCCCGGTTCAGGTCGATGAGCGATACGCCGGGGCGCTGGTCGTGCAGGCTTTTGCCGGCGTCTTCTTCGAGATGTATCTGGTGGATGTGAGCGGTTTTGCGGGCGCCGTTGGGCAGTTTGATCTGAATTTTACCGCCTGTACAGATCGGGCGCTTGCCCTGTGTGATCTGGTAGCCTTTGGGCAGGTCGGCGTAGAAGTAGTTTTTCCGTTCGAATACGCTGTTCCGGTTGATCGTGCAATCGAGCGCCAGGCCCAGGCGAACGGCAAACCCGACGGCGCGGCGGTTCAGGCGCGGCAATGTGCCGGGATGAGCCAGGCTGATGGCGCTGGTGTGCGTATTGGGCGCCCCGCCAAAGGCGGCAGGGTCGGCGCTGAACGCCTTGGAGTGGGTGGTCAGCTGGACGTGCGCCTCAAGGCCAATGACAGTTTCGTAGGCGGGCATAGTGCAGGTTTGAAAGCTGGTGCAGCGTGTTAGAAAATTACAAATACGACCAACATGCCGAGCGAGAACAAGAGAATAAAACCGAACAGGTAGGCAATGGAAAACACTGTTGATTTGAAGATCGTCAGGCCCCAGCTCTGCCCGTAAAAACGGCGCATAGCCCAAAACGGGCTGATCAGCAGCCAGGCGACCAGGGCGTACCAAATTTTACCCAGCGGGAAAAACGCCTGAACCCAGATCGCCAGCGTGAGCAACAGGAACATGGCGGAATGCTCGTTGAGCAGGAAAATAAAATGCTCGACATAGTAGCGTTTCTGCCGCCAGTAGAGCAGGGTCAGGGCCGCCGCCATCAGGCCGACCAGCGCGAGCAGAGTCCAGGCCAAGCTGCCGATATAGGTTTTTATCAGGGCGCTGGGGTCCTGCAGGGTTTTCATGCTCTGTCGGAGCAGTATTTGGTCCAGCCAGTTGTCGATGCCGTATTTTTCGGCAATCGCCGGCGCATCCAGGCGAAAAGCGTCGAGCGCTGCCAGGCGGATACTTTTGAACCCGATGTTGAGGCTGATCGAATCGGGCGCCTCCAGGTCGGCTGAGTCGGTGGCAATGGTCCATAACTCCGCCATATCCGCAGCTGCCTGGCCATAAGTACGTTTCAGCAGACTGTCGACGGCTTGCTGAACGACGGGCGTCCGGTATGCTGCGGGCAAGGAGTCGAATTCCTGCCGCATTTTTTCAAATTCGGCATAACGCTTGCCTTTTTCGTAAAAATCATATCCGCTGCCTTCGTTTCCCGAAGCATTCCGGAACACGAGGCCGTTTTTGCTTTCTTCAGCCTGAAACCCCTTCAGGCTGTACCGGTGATTGAGGGTGAACAGAAAAATAAACGCCAGGATAAAAAAGAAGCGGATCGGCTGGGGGAAACGCTTGCGATGGCCCCGGAAAAACTCCTGCGTAACAAAACCGGGCACCAACACCAGCCACATGAACCGGAAAGAGCGGCTTTCCAGATGCAACACCCGAAACCATACCTGCCGGAACAAGGCCCCCACCGACATCCGGCCTTCCTCGTTCTTCTGCCCGCACTGCGCACAAAACTTCGCCCTGTAGGCCAGGGGGAAATGGCAATTCGGACAATACTGTTCGGATCTGTACTTCATGCCGGAAAGTTAAAACGAAATACGAAACGTGAAGTATGAAGTGCGAAGTACGACCGGAGCCTCGTAGCGGGACTGGGATTTTTTTACATTTGCCATCCGAACAAACATCAACGCGCATTCAAATCAACAAATCAACAAATCAAAATGCGTCGCCAAACTACCCGACATATTCTGATGATCCGCCCGGCCAATTTTGGATTCAATGAAGAAACGGCGGCCAACAATGCTTTCCAGAGCCGCGACGGCGGGCTCTCCGCGGAGGAAATACGCCGGAAAGCAGTACAGGAATTTGATGCATTTGTGGCGCAGTTGCGCGCAGCAGGCGTCAATGTGATCGTGGCCGAGGATTCGGCACGGCCGGTCAAGCCCGATGCGGTGTTTCCCAACAACTGGGCGACGTTTCACCAGGAGGGCTTTCTCGTCACCTATCCGATGTATGCCCCTACGCGGCGGCGGGAGCGACGCCGGCAGGTGCTCGATACCGTGCTCCGCGCAGGATTTCACTCCGACCGGCGGGTCAATCTGGAGTTTAATGAAAAGATCAACCGTTTTCTGGAGGGCACTGGCAGCATCATTTTCGACCATCAGCACCGCCTTGCATACGCCTGCCTAAGCCCCCGTACCGACGCCGGCCTGCTCGATGAATTGTGCGCCGCGCTGGACTACAAAAAAGTAGTTTTTCACGCCGTGGATGGCGCCGGACAGGATATTTACCATACCAACGTGATGATGGCCCTGGGCGAAACCTTCGTCGTCATCTGCCTGGCTACCGTGCGCGATCCGGAGGAGCGCAGCATGCTCGAACAAAAATTTGCCGGCACCGGAAAAGCCATCGTCGATATCAGCCTGGAGCAAATGAATGCCTTTGCCGGCAATATGCTTCAGGTGCGCAATCGCAGCGATGAAACCCTGCTCGTCATGTCCGAACAGGCGTTTCGCTCCCTCACGCCGCAACAAATCCAAGCCCTCGAACGCCATACCCGGCTGCTCCACTGCCCGATCGATACCATCGAAACCTATGGCGGCGGCAGCGCCCGCTGTATGATGGCCGAAATATTCCTTCCGGAAAAGGACCGGGGTTGAATCTTCCCAAAACTTCTATCCGGGGCTGTAACCTTTTAAAATGATGGGTTGTCAGAGCGGGCAACAACAAACGGAAACCACGCTTTACTCATCAAAAAAACAACGTTATCATGCACGGAGAAGAAATTGTTGCACTGTTTATCCCCATTACGATCAGCCTCGGCGCATTTCTTATGGTTTGGGGTATACGTTTTCTCGAAAACAAAGAAAACATGGCCATGATCGAGCGCGGTATGGAACCCCAGAAAAAACGCCGCCAGGCGGATCCCTCGCGAACGCTGAAAAACAGCCTGATGTTTATCGGCGCAGGCGCTGGCCTGTTACTCGCCTTGTTTGCCAGTAATATTTTCCACCTCGAAAATGGCGACCGCGTAGGCGCTTTCTTTGCACTCATCGCTATCGGCGGCGGACTGGGTATGTACAGCGCCTATATGTACGAGCGGAAAAACCCGCCGGCCAATCCGGAAGATTAACCTGTGGCAACGTTGCGGATCAATTGCAGCTTTCGGAAATAAAAACTGCGCATCCGGGAAATCCATCGCCACTATAAAGAAGCCTTGCCCACGCCAGCATCCCGGCGGGCGGCCTATGCCCTTGCCGGTGAACTGCTCCGGCGAGGGCATTTTTTTGGCAGGTCATTGGCAACAGGCGGCCAAACTGGCCGAAAAACCCTGTTTGATTTTCCGGGACAGGAACGGCGTCTTCGTGCCGCCGTACGAACGGGAGAAAAGGCAGCGGAGCAGGTGGCCCGCCTGGAAAAGGCCGGCCATTTTGTGCAGGAAGAAGCGCCGGACCACCTGATCCGGGGGAGTCCTCCGGGTTTCTTCAGCGCCGAACCGGAAAGACACTAAAAATACGGGCGCCTGACTTACGTCGGGCGCCCGAAAACCTCCGTGTTATTGCTCTGCTATGGTATTCGCCTTGATGCGGCCGATTGGGGCAGTGGATTTGATCTTAAAACTTTACGAAAATTGATTTGGCGGTTGGATGATCGCCGGCCGGCGTTGAAACGGACGGCCCTGTGGCAAAAGTTGTTTCAAGAGACATCCCCCACCCAAACGAGGTTGCAGCGGACAGGCTGCGCACCGGCCGTTGTGCGATCGATGCAATATTTTAACGGGCCAACAACCGTTATTCCCAGGCGAATATGCACGAATTACTTCTGGTCTGACTGCCTGCCTTGCGCGGCGGCGCGCTGGGTTTTGAACGTTTCCCGGCAGCCATCCGGCCCGCGGCGCCGGGTAATATGCGCTGAAAACAGTAAGATTACAATTCCTAATTATTATTGTCCCGTGTACGAACACGGGGAAAAATAATATACAAATAAGAGGTAATTAAAGGATAATATTTTTTTACTTTTGCGCGTCCCGGGATTTTTTGGATAAAATCGCGGGGGCGGGAAACAACTTTGTTCAACTAAACCCATTGATTATGAAGCAACTTAACGTACCAGGCAGCCGGCGATGGCTGCTGGCGCTCGGCTTTATCCTGTTTGCATGCTTTTTGGGCGCGCCGCTGTATGCCCAGATGGTATCGGGTAAAGTCATCGACGCCGCTACCGGGGAGGCCCTTCTGGGCGTCACCATATCGGAAACCGGCACCCGAAACGGCACCATTACCGACGTGAACGGGGCGTATTCGCTTCGGCTCACCAACGCCAACGCCACGCTCAATTTCAGTATAGTTGGCTATTCCCCCGTTTCGCTGGCTGTTAATGGCCAGGCGACACTGGATGTGGCTATGGAAAGCGGCACGAACATCGATGAAGTCGTCGTCACCGCCCTGGGTATCCGGAAGGAATCCAAAAAGGTCGGCTATTCCGTCACACAGGTAGATGGCAGCAGCCTGACACAGGCCCGGGAAACCAACGTGATCAACTCGCTCACCGGCCGGGTGGCCGGCCTGAACGTGTCGGGTACCGTATCCGGCCCTGCCGGCTCCAGCCGGATTACCCTTCGCGGCAACACCTCCATTTCCGGCGATAACCAGCCGCTCTTCGTGATCAATGGCGTGCCGATGGACAATAGCAACCTCGGCAGCGCCGGCTTGTGGGGCGGCGCCGATTTCGGCGACGGAATCTCCAGCCTGAATGCCGATGATATCGAGACCATGACGGTGCTCAAGGGCGCCACGGCCGCTGCCCTGTACGGCTCCCGCGCTAAAAACGGCGTAATCCTCATCACGACCAAAGGCGGCAAAGCCCGAAAAGGTATCGGTGTGGAATGGACCAGCAACCTGCAGCTGGACCAGCCGCTTATTTTCTCCGACTGGCAGCAGGAATACGGCCAGGGCACCCTGGGGGCAGCGCCAGCCACGGCATCGGAAGGGCTCAACACCGGCTTGTCGAGCTGGGGCGGCAAACTCAACGGACAACCGTCTTTCCAATTCGACGGCGTTCAACACCCGTATTCCGCACAGGGTATCGCCGCTAAAGATTTTTACCAAACCGGCCTGACGCATATCAACACCCTCGCGCTGGAAAGCGGCACCGAAGCGCTCAGCGCCCGGTTCTCGCTCTCGCACCTGGGCAACACGGGTATCGTGCCAGCAGCCGAACTGGAGCGGCAAAACTTCCATACGGGTATTAATATCAAACAGGGCCGGCTGAGCGCCGAACTCAAGGCCAACTATACCCGCGAACGCGCCGAACGCAACAACCTGAGCGACTCGCCAGGCAACCCCAACTTCGCGATCTCCTTCCTGCCCGCCAACGTCGATCAGAGCTTGCTCGCCGGCGAAGATGGCGAAGGCTCCGAACGCGATGGCTCCGAACAGGAATTCAACGACAACGGCTTTATTACCAACCCGTATTTCGCTGCGTACAAGTTCATTAACCGTTCGGCCAAAGACCGCCTGCTCGGCTCCGCTACCATCCGCTACGACCTGGCCGACTGGCTGTATATCCAGGGCCGTATCGGTCAGGATTTCATCAGCAACCGCATCACCACGGTCACGCCGACCGGTACCGAATACAACCCGGCAGGCAATATGAATGAAAACAGCCTGCGCCTTTCCGAACGCAACCTGGAAGGCTTGATCGGCATCGACCATGCGTTCAGCGAAAACTTCGGCATCAACGCCGCCGTAGGCGCCAACCGCATGGACCGCCGCTCGGAAAATATCAATGCCAACGGCGGTACGTTCGTTATTCCGTACCTGTATTCGCTGGGCAATACTACCAGCCGCAACTTCGGCTACGGCCTCGACCGCTGGCGCACCAACTCGGTGTTCGGCTTTGCCGAGTTCGACTTCTACCACCAGTTCTACCTGAATATTACCGGCCGCAATGACTGGTATTCCACCCTGGTCAACCCATCGTATTTCTATCCCTCTGTCAGCGCCTCCTGGGTGTTCACGGAAGCGATCGAAACTTCGTTCTTCAACTACGGTAAAGTGCGCGCCGCCTACGCTTCCGTCGGTGGCGATACGCGCCCGTACCAAACGCAACTGTACTACAACATCGGCGGTACCATCAACGGCAACCCGCTGGGTAACATCGCCAACGGCTCGATTCCGAACAAAGATTTGCAGCCGCTGAGCATCACCGAACTGGAAGCCGGCCTCGACCTGCGTTTCCTGAACAACCGCGTTGGTTTGGACTTTACCTGGTACAATAAAAAAACCGAAAACGATATCGTCAGCGCCTCTATCTCCGGCACTTCCGGCTATGGCAGCGCCGTGTTTAACCTGGGTGAGGTGAAAAATACCGGTATCGAGGTTTTGCTGAGTGTAGATGTGCTCAAAGGCCGCCGTTTCAGCTGGACGAGCTCCCTCAACCTGGCGAAAAACAACAGCGAAGTGGTGGCGCTCGCCGGTGAACTGCAAACCCTGCAGGTCGACGGCTCCCGTACCCTCACGGCGTTTGTGCACCAAACCGTGGGACTTTCGTTTGCCAACATCAAAGCCTTTGACTACAAGCGCGACGACCAGGGCCGTATTCTCCTCACCGGCGGCCTGCCCCAACAGGGCGACCTGCTCGACATGGGCTCCGGCGTACACGACCTGACCGGCGGCTGGAACAACGATTTCCAGTTCGGCAACTTCCGCTTTGGCGCTCTGGTCGACTTCAAGTTTGGCGGCAAAATTTTCTCGGCTACCAATGCTTATGCATACCAACTGGGCGTACATCAAGAAACCCTCGTTGGTCGGGAAGACGGCATCGTTGCGGCCGGTATCGATGCGGCTACAGGTGAAGCCAACACCATCAAGGTGACCGCACAGGAATACTACGGCGCGCTGGACAACATCAGCTCGCTCTTCGTGTACGACGCCAGTTTCATCAAATTGCGCCAGGTTACCCTGGGTTACAGCCTGCCCGCCAGCCTGGTGCAGCGCTGGGGCATCCAGGGAATCACCATTTCGGCCGTCGGCCGCAACCTGGCTATCCTGATGAAAAAAACCGATAATATTGATCCGGAATCCAACTACAACAACTCAAATGCACAAGGGCTCGAACTGGCCGGCTTACCTACCACCCGTTCGCTGGGCCTGGCACTGAGCGTCAAGTTTTAGTGCGCTGTTTCGTCCGGATTGAACCGGGCCAACGCGCCTGATGGATAACACTGGTTTCATCCTGTTAAAAAAAATAATATGAAACGATTTCTCAATAAATTCACTTTTCTTTTGGTCGGATTTGTGCTGATCGCCCAAGGTTGTACGAAAGATTTCACGGACATCAATACCGATCCAACCTCGGCCGGCGCCGACAACTTCGACCCGAACTCCCTGCTGACCAGCGCCCAACTGCGCTACACCGGCAGCACCGACTTCGCCTACGAAACCTGGCGCACCAACCTCATCTACTTCAGTGTAATGATGCAGCACCTGGCCAATGTCAACGGCTACTGGGTAGGCGATAAAAGCCGCAACAATGCCGGCTACGAGGCCTCCTATTTTGAGCGCGCCTACGACGAACAGGTAAAATACGTGATCGACCTGGTGCGGTTTACGGAAGACAAGCCGGAGTATAAAAACCTCCACAACGCCGCGCATATCATGCGCGCCCTGATCTTCCACCGCCTCACCGATATCTACGGCGATGTGCCGTATTCCGAGGCGGGCCTGGGCTTCTACGAACTGATTTATACGCCCAAGTACGACACACAGGAGAGTATTTACGACGATATGCTGAGCGAACTGGAAGCCGCAGCCAACGGATTCGATCCCAACGCCGACCAGCTGACCGGCGACCTGATCTTCAACGGCGATTTCGCCAAATGGAAAAAGTTCGCCAACTCCCTCATGCTGCGCCTGGCCATGCGCCTGACCAAGGCGGATGAAGCCAAGGCCAAAGCCTGGGCCGAAAAAGCCGCTGCCGGCGGCGTGATGACCAGCAACGACGACAACGCGCTGATCCTACACGACGCCTCCAGCGACCGCCTCACACCCTGCCGCACCAGCATCGTGATGAACTTGTCGTACGAATCGCCCAATATGCGCCTGAGCCAAACCTTCGTCGACTGGATGAAGAGCAAAGGCGATCCGCGCCTTTTTGTGTATGGTAAAAATCCGGACGGTACCACCAACCCGGCTACTACCATCGGCATGCCCAATGGCTACGACCAGGCCAACAAACCCATCTCCGGCGCCCCGGGCTACCCAGCCAACGGTCTGGATGGCTACATCGCGCCCAACCTGCCCATCGTGGGCAAAATGGACGGCCCAACCTTCCTGCTGACCTACGCCGAAGTGGAACTCCTGCTGGCAGAAGCCGCCCAGCGCACCTGGGCAGTAGGCGGAACCGCCGCCGAGCACTACAACAAGGGTGTCAAAGCCGCGCTCACCTACCTGAGCCAGTACGATGCCGCCGGCGCCATCGCGGAAGTGGATGCAGATGCCTACGTGGCAGCCAACCCGTACAATGCCGCCAACGGCCTGCAGCAGATCGCCGAGCAGTACTGGGCAGCTACCTTCCTGAACGAGTACGAAGCCTTCGCCAACTGGCGCCGCACCGGATACCCGCAACTGACGCCGACAACGTTCCCGTCGGATATTACAGGCGGCAAAATCCCGCGCCGCTTGCGCTATCCCACGTCGGAATACTCCAACAACGAAGCGCATATCATGGAAGCCGTGGCCCGGCAAGGCGCTGATGACAACCTTACGCCCGTTTGGTGGGATCAATAAATAGCAGTATAGAAGTGATTCCCGCTTTGCCTTTAACCCCCGTTAACGCGAAGAATTGCTGCAAACCGGGAATTGCTGGCAGTATGGAAGATATCCCGTAAGCACCACTTAAAACACGGAGTGGTAATTTACGCAGCCGTTTGAGAAAGGGTTACAGGCTATATTTGGGCTTGTAACCCTTTTCTTTGCGCCCTCCCCCTCCCGAAAAAACCGGCAACCAACCGGAATATGAAAGCCATAACTATACCAATCGCATTGCTTCTGGCCTGCAACGCCCCAGCCCAACACCTGTTCGACCTGCTGCCGCCCGCCCAAACGGGCGTTGATTTCGTCAACCGCATCGAAGAAAATAGCGAAGAAGACAACGTGCTGGCGTATGAATATTTCTACAATGGCGGTGGCGTGGCCGCCGGCGACCTGAACAACGACGGCCTGCCCGACCTGTATTTTACCTCCAACCGCGAATCCAACCGCCTCTACCTCAACCTGGGCGGGCTGAAGTTTAAGGACATCACCAAACCGGCCGGTGTCGGCGGGCGACGCAAGGACTGGAAAACCGGCGTCACCTTTGCCGACGTGAACGCCGACGGCTGGCTCGATATTTACGTCTGCTACTCCGGTCGCGGCAACGACGACAGCCGGCGCAACCAATTATTTATCAATAACCGGGACCTGACCTTTTCCGAAATGGCCGCCGCTTACGGCCTCGACGACCCCGGGTACGGCACCCAAGCCGCTTTTTTCGACTACGACCTCGACGGCGACCTCGATTGTTTCGTGCTGAACCACAACATCAAGGAATACCGCAATTTTGAAAACGACGAAGTCCGCAAAACCCGCGACCCCCTCGCCGGCGACCGGCTCTATGAAAACCAAAACGGCCGCTTCACCGACGTCAGCGAACGCGCCGGTATCCCCGGCAACCCGCTTGGGTTTGGCCTGGGCCTGGCTGTCGCCGACGTGAACGCCGACGGCTGGCCCGACGTCTACGTCAGTAACGATTACAACGAACCCGACTACCTGCTGCTCAACGACGGCGCCGGCCACTTTGCCGACGCCGCCCCGCAGGCCATCGGCCATATGTCGCACTTCTCCATGGGCTGCGATATAGCCGATTTTAACAACGACGGCCTTCCCGATATCCTTACCCTCGATATGCTGCCCGAAGACAACCGGCGCCAAAAACTCCTGCAAGGGCCCGAAAATTATGACGTGTATGAAAGGATGGTCCGCTCCGGACGCCACCACCAGCTCATGCGCAATATGCTGCATCTGAACGGTGGACAGTGGACGGGCGACGGTGGACGGGCGGCGGAGAGGAATGAAACCAGCGGAAGTGACGCCGCAGGCGACGCTTCCAAGCCGTCCACCGTCCACCGTCCACCGTCTACCGTCTCCACCGTTTTTTATGAAATAGGACAGCTGGCCGGCATTTCCAACACCGACTGGAGCTGGTCGGCTTTGTTTGCCGATTTTGACAACGACGGCTGGAAAGATATTTTCATTACCAACGGTTATTTGCGCGATTATACCAACCGCGATTTTCTGCGCTATTGGGGCGATTATCTGATTAAAAAAGCCGCAGCCGCCGAAACGCCCTCCCTGCTGGAACTGGTGCAGAAGATGCCCTCCTCCAGGATAAAAAACTACCTTTTCCGAAACAACGGCGACCTGACGTTCAGCAACATGGCCGATGCCTGGGGCTTGTCGCAGCCGGCCGTGAGCAACGGCGCGACGTATGCCGACCTCGACGCCGACGGCGATCTGGAAATCGTAGTCAACAACATCAACGAGCCGGCTTTTATCTACAAAAACAACGCCCGGGAAACCAACGGCAACCATTACCTCCAGGTTCGGTTTGCCGGCGCATCCAAAAACACCTTCGGCGTCGGCGCCAGCATTTGCGTCCGTTTCCCCGGCGACAGCCTGATCTGTGCGGACATGATGCCCACTCGCGGCTACCAGTCGGCCGTGCCGGAGCTGCTGCACATCGGCCTGGGCAAACGAATAGCCGCCGAGGTGGAGGTCGCCTTTGCGGCCGGTGGCGCGCCGGCGCGGGCGCTGTTACCGGCCGGCAGTGCCGGGATAAACCGGGTGCATGTAATTGATTTAGGGAAAATAGAAGTGCCGGCCCCTCCCGCTGCGGAGCCAGGCGCCGCTGCCGGGCGGGCGCAATTGCCGCCGGGCACGGATATCCGCACCGTCGGCCTGCGCCACGTCGAATACGATTACAATGATTTCAAACGCCAGCCCCTGTTGCCATACATGCTTTCGCGTTGCGGGCCGGCCATGGCTGCAGCCGACGTGAACGGCGACGGGCGCGACGACCTGTTTTTCGGCGGCTCCAAGTGGAGCCCCGGGCAGGTATATTTGCAAACCGGCGAGTGGCAGTTTCAACCCAGCGCCGATCCGGTATTTCGCAACGACTTGTTCTGCACCGATGCCGACGCCCTCTTTTTCGACGCCGACGGCGACGGCGATCCCGACCTCTACCTCGCTTCGGGCGGCTACGAGGATTACAGCGACGACAAGGACCCGAACCTGGAAGACCGTCTGTATTTCAACCGCGGCGACGGCTATTTCTTCCGCCGGGATTCCGTGCTGCCGTCTATGCCATTTTCCAAATCCTGTGTGCGCGCAGCCGACGCCGATGCCGACGGCGACCTCGACCTGTTTGTCGGCGGACGGGTCATCCCGGGGTATTACCCCGTCGCGCCGCCCAGTTATTTGCTGCTCAACGACGGCGCCGGCCGGTTTTCCAGGGCGCCGGCGCCGGGTTTCCCCGAACGCCTTGGTATGGTCACCGATGCCGCCTGGACCGATCTGAACGCCGACGGCCATCCCGACCTGATCGTTTGCGGCGAATGGATGCCGCTCCGTATTTTTCTGAACGCCGGCGGTGTTTTGGAAGAACGCAGCGCCGATTATTTTGATAAACCTTTTCCGGGCCTCTGGAACTGCCTGCTGGTGCGGGACCTGGACGGCGACGGCGACACGGACATCCTGGCCGGCAATTTTGGCCTGAACAGCCAGTTGAAGGCCTCCGACCGGGAGCCGCTCACCCTGGTGTACAAAGATTTTGACGGCAATGGCTCCGTGGATCCCATTCTTTGTTCGTACGTTCAGGGCACGAGCTATCCGTTTCTGACCCGCGACGAGCTGCTGGGGCAAATTGCCGCAATGCGCCCCCGGTTTACCAGTTACGAACAGTTTTCCACGGCCGTTTTGTCCGATTTGTTTACGCCCGAAGAATTGCAGGGGGCAGACACCCTGCGCGCCAGCTGCCTGGAAACGACATTTTTTGAAAACGCCGGCGGTCGGTTTCGCGCGCAGGCTTTACCGCTGGAAGCGCAGTTTGCACCGGTTTTTGTGCTGGCCGAAGCGCCCGATACTTCCGGCGTGCTCTTGTTCGGCAACCAGAGCGCGGCGCGTTTGCGGCTGGGTCGCATGGATGCCAACGGCGGACTGGCGCTGCGCTTCGAGCCGGGCCGCGGTTTTGTGCCGGCGGCGACGCTGTTTCCTCTGCGCGGCGATGTGCGTTCGGCTGTTACCCTGGCGGCGAAGGATATCCGCGCCAGGATGTTTTTACTGGGGTTCAATAATTCCCGGGCGCTTGCGTACGTTTTTCCGCTAAAATAAACAACGAAACAATTCCTTCATGAATAGATACCTGGTAATCCTGTGCCTGTGGACCATGACTACCGCTGCGGCGTTGGCCCAACAATCGAACAAAAGCAAATCCAAAGACCGCTACCGGGAAAAAGACCAGCCGGCAATGGCGGAGGTAAACGATGCGATTGATCGCTACGGCGCCCTGCGTGCGGTAGCGGAGCAGGAGTTGCGGCCGGTCACCTTTGCCTTGTCGGAAGTGATGCTGCACGATGTGGCGAGCCCGCCGTCTGCCAGCCGTTATTTTGCTTATGCCCTGCTGGCGGGCTACGAGACGATGGCCCGGTACCAATCCAGGGTGTCCTCCCTGCACGAAGTACTGCCGGGCCTGCCGCTGATGCTCAGTTTTGTACCCGCCGATTCGGTGTTTTACCCCTTCGCTTCCCTGTGGGCGATCCTGGAAACGGGCAAACAAATGATGCCCTCCGGTTATATGCTGGCTGGCAAACAAAGAGCGCTCGAAGGGCTGTTCCGGGAAAAAGGCCTGTCTGATGCGTACATAAAGCATTCAAAAGCAGCGGCCAACGATATCGTGCGCCTGGTCTTGGAATATGCCGGAGCCGATGGGTTTAGCCGGCTGACAGCTTACGCGCAGTACCGGCCCGCCGCCAACGATCCGGCGGCCTGGGCGCCTACGCCACCCGATTGGATGGAGGCCATCGACCCGCGCTGGAATACCCTGCGCCCCTTCCTGGCGGAGTCGGCGCGCCAATTCCAGCCGCCGCCTGCGGCGCCGTACGACCCCAGTCCCGGCAGCGATTTTATGGGCTTGGTCAAAGAAGTGTACGCCGTATCGAACAGCCTGACCGCCGAGCAGCGCGCCATTGCCGAGTTCTGGGATTGCAACCCGTTTGCCGTGCAGCATGCCGGGCATATGGCGATCGGGATAAAAAAAATATCGCCCGGCGGCCATTGGATGAACATTTGCGGCCTGGTTTGCGAACAGCAAAAAACGCCGTTCGGCCTGGCATTGAACGTCCATACCGCCCTGGCGCTTGCCCTGGCCGATGCCTTCATCAGTTGTTGGGATGAAAAATACCGCAGTAACCGCGTGCGCCCGGTGACGGTGATCAACCGGCTGATCGATCCCAAGTGGGAACCCGTCTTGCAAACGCCGCCGTTTCCGGAATACAGCAGCGGGCACAGTACCGTTTCGGCCGCCGCCGCGGAGGTCTTGACGCATTTTTTGGGCGACAACATCGCCTTTTTGGATAACTCCGAAGCCCTGTATGGGATAAAACCCCGGCAATTCCGCTCGTTCCGGCAGGCCGCGCGGGAGGCCTCCATTTCGCGGCTCTATGGCGGCATTCACTTCCGCGACGCCCTGGACCAGGGCCTGGCCGCCGGCGGGCGTTTGGGGACCTGGGTCGTAAGCAGGTGGCCGAAAGAACAGTAGGGTACCGGGAATCAGACGAAAATTTCCTGCATATCCCTGTCCTTCAGGTAATAATCCACATTTTCCGTCATGACGATATCGAGCGGCAGGTACTGGAGTCTTTCCACTTCTTTTTTCAACACGAGGTGGTTGAACAGGTTGATAATGCTGAGAAAGCCCTGGCGCGTAGGGTTTTGGTTGATCAGAAAATCCACCACATTGCGGTGCAGAAACGCCACATTGGGCGGGATCAGATCGAATCCGACCAGTTTGATATGCGGCATGCGCAGTTTTTCCATACATCCGGCCAGGCGCCAGGCGCGGGAGTTGGTCACGAAAATGCCACTGAGCCGGGGTATCTCCCGGATGATGCGGGCGGTATAAACCTCCATGGCTTCGGCGGAATCAAATTCGGCGAAGGATTGCTCGACGATCCGGATGTTCCGCTCGGGGACGCTGACGAAAAAGTCGCGGAAGCCCTGTTCCTTGCTGACCAGGTGGAGGGCATTGGACACCTCCTTTTCCAGGTGCAGGATCAGCACCGTATCGCCGGTCTCGATCCCGAAATTGAGCAATTTGCCGGCGAGCACGTCACTGTGGTAGGAGTCCTGGCCGATGTAACACACAAAAGATTCGTCTTTCCGCGCGATTTCGGTATTAAAAAGCGCATACGGAAGGTGTTCGCGGTGGCAATTATCTAAAAAGCGGGTGGCTTCAAGCAGAAACAATGCCGGCACCACGACGCCGTCGGGGTGCCGGTCCAGCAGTTTCCGGGCTTCCCGGCTGAAGCTATGCGGGTCGAACAGATCGAACGGGTGAATTTGCACCTCCACACTGTAGTGCTCCACCGCTTTGGCTGCCCGCAGAATGCCCTGGCAAGGCTGCCGCCAGAACGGGTCGGCGTCCGGATTGGGGATCAGCGCCGAAATGCGGGTAGGGCGGCCAGAGGCGGCCAGCCGGCTGGCCATGATATTGGGTTCGTAGCCCAGCTCTTCCACCACGCGCAGCACCTTGGCGCGCACCTCTGCGGCAACATGCCCGCGGTTGTGCAGTACGCGGTCCACGGTACCGAGCGATACACCGGCCTTTTCGGCAATGTCCTTGATGCGAATGCGCGGATTCATAGAGCGAAGATATTTTATTTTTCCGTGCTCGTGCACGGAAAACAATTAATTCTAAATTAACCGCATTTTATGAAAGAAACCGCATACCTTTGTGCGGACAAACTGATCACCACGATAGCGCAATATGAGAGCCGAAAGCGGGCGATTTGCTTTTTATTCAACTTCATACATCACTATACTTCCTGTTGAGGCGAACCGCATGCCGGTTTGCCTTTTTTATTGTTATTGAAAATGCGGTTCATCTATGGAAAACAAAGCGATCCTGTCCACCGAACAAACCCGCTTCGAAAAAATTCCCACCCAGATTTTTGACACCTCTGCGGACGCCTCCCGGACGGTTGCCAGCGAAATAGCGGACCTGATCCGGCGCAAAACCGAAAAAGGGGAAAAATGCGTGCTCGGGCTCGCCACGGGGTCCACACCCACCAGCGTTTATGCCGAACTGGTGCGGCTGCACCAGCAGGAAGGCCTGAGTTTTCGCAACGTGGTGACCTTTAATCTGGATGAATATTACCCCATGCCGCCCGACGCTTTGCAGAGCTACGTGCGTTTTATGAAGGAATATTTGTTCGATCACGTGGATATCCTGCCGGAAAACATTCACATTCCCGACGGTACCATTACCAAAGAACACATTGCCCAGTTTTGCGCGGAATATGAAGCAAAAATCAGGTCCTTTGGCGGGCTCGATCTCCAGGTGCTGGGCATCGGCCGCACCGGCCATATCGGTTTTAACGAACCCGGCTCGGGTGAAAATTCCCGTACCCGCCTGATCACACTCGACCATATCACGATTACCGATGCCGCCAGCGACTTTTTCGGTGAAGAAAATGTGCCACGCAAGGCCATTACCATGGGCGTCGGCACCATCATGGCTGCCCGCCGGGTTATCCTCATGGCCTGGGGCGAGGGCAAGGCGAAGATTATCCGGGAAGCCGTCGAAGGCCCGGTCAGCGACCACGTGCCGGCCACTTACCTGCAAAAACACCCGCAGGCCTCGGTTATCCTCGACACGGCGGCATCCGCCGAGCTGACCCGCATCAAAACCCCCTGGCTGGTCGGAGAGGTGAAATGGGACGTCCTGCTGATCAAAAAAGCCGTCATCTGGCTGGCGCTCAAAATCGATACGCCCATTCTCAAACTGACCAACCGCGACTACATGGACAATGGTATGGGCGATATCATTACCGAATTCGACACCGCCTACAATATCAATATCAAGGTGTTCAACGACCTGCAACGCACCATCACGGGATGGCCGGGCGGCAAACCCAATGCCGACGACTCTACCCGGCCCGAACGCGCGTTTCCGGCAAAAAAACGCTGCATCATCTTCAGCCCCCATCCTGATGACGATGTGATCTCCATGGGCGGCACCTTCATCCGCCTGGTCGATCATGGGCACGATGTGCACGTGGCCTATCAGACCTCCGGTAATATTGCTGTTTTCGACGACGATGTGGTGCGCTTTGCCGATTTTGTCAACGATTTTCACGAAGCCTTCGGGCTGGAAAAGGCGGTCACCAGCCTGATGTTTGAAGGAATCAAACGCAAAATCCAGGAAAAGCCGCCCGGCGAGGTGGATGCCGCGGAAGTACAGCGCATCAAGGGCCTGATCCGCCGCAGCGAAGCCAAGGCAGGTTGCCGGTACGTAGGCATCGACGACAGCCACGCGCATTTTCTCGACCTGCCGTTTTACGAAACCGGCAAGGTGAAGAAAAAACCACTCGGCGAAGAGGATATCCAGATCACGATTGACTTGCTGAACGAAATACAACCGCACCAGATTTACGCCGCCGGCGACCTCTCCGACCCCCACGGTACGCACCGCGTGTGCCTGGAGGCTATTTTCCGGGCCATCGCCCGCCTGAAAAAAGAAAACTGCGCCTGGCTCAGGGATTGTTACGTCTGGCTGTACCGGGGCGCCTGGCAGGAGTGGGAAATTGAAAATATCGACATGGCGGTGCCGCTGAGCCCGGAAGAACTCCTGCGCAAACGCCGGGCGATATTCAAACACCAGTCGCAAAAAGACCGCCCGCTCTTCCCCGGCCACGATGCCCGAGAGTTCTGGCAGCGCGCCGAGGCGCGCAACAGCGGTACGGCCAAGTTGTACGACCAGCTAGGCCTGGCGGAGTACGAGGCCATCGAGGGGTTCCGGCGGTATTATTTCTGAGGGCCCGAAGTTTCGGCGGGCCGTTGCCCGCTTTTTATTTCGAAATTGTAGCTGCACGGCGCCAATTGGTCATTGCCGGCGGGTATCGTCCTTCTCTTCTCAACCCGGGGGCAGAGGGTAAGTTGACCCGGCTACCGTTTTTCGCCGATAAACATAAAATACCGCCACAAACCTCCCCAGCCCTTGCGTATCTCCTGAAATACCGCTGTCGTCTGTTTTGCCAAAACGGGCAGCAAGTGGGCATCGATCCGGACGTTGTGGCGCTGCATCCACCAGTTCAGTCCGGCAGAACGGGTGTCGTGAAAGTCCACAACAGCCAGGAAGCCTCCCGGTTTCAGATCCGCCCGCGCCTGTTCGATGGCGGCCTCCCAGCCGGGATTGAACATCGTGAGCGAATAGGAAAACAGGATGATATCGGCCGGCTCAGGCAAGCGAAACTGATCGGCGCCGTAGGGTTGTTCGAATAATTGCACCCGCCCGGAATACCGGGAAGTGGCTTTAGATGCTTTCCGCAACATATCCGGCGACACATCGATGCCGACCAGCCGCCATTCCGGATGCATACGGGCGAGATGGAGGAGGTTGCGGCCTGTTCCGCAGCCCACCTCCGCCACCACCGTCTCGCTTCCGAGGGCGGGCAGGCGTCGCAGCATGGCCTGCCGGCCAAATAAAAACGTCCAGCGCGTGGCGTCGTAAAGGACCGCGTGCCACTTGTAATAGCGCTTCATGGCGCTGTTTTGTGCTGAAGTGTTCTCCTCCATGTGTGTATTAAATACGGAGCTGTTTAAGGTCCGGCAATATAGTCGTTTTGTACGGGTCGTTATTCCAGCCGGATCATCTTGCGCGTAGCGCTGCCGGCGCCGGTTTCCAGTTTGTAGTACAACAGGCCGGTGTTGGCCAGTACGGAATTGTCGATCGCTATGGCATTGTACCCGCGACTGAAAAAGTCGGTGCGCTGAAACAAGGTTCTGCCGGTATCGTCGAAAACGCGCAGGGTGGCCGTTGCAGGCTGCGGCAAATGGAACCCCACGCGCGTCGTATTGGTCCAGGGGTTTGGCTGGTTTTGATATAGCTCGAATCCGACGCCACTGATCGTGCTGGTCTGTCCGGTATTGAAGCGCAGTTGGATATCCTGCACGTTGCCGGCTTCGGCGGCATCCGGTCCTGGCAAAGCATAGGCCTCCGCCCGGGTGATCCGGCTGGATACCCCGAGCATTTTACTGAGCAACCCGGCTGATTCCGCGCGGAACGTGACAGAAAAGTCTGCCGGATCTGTTGTCCCGGATTCCACCGCAAACGATGTGGTCAGGGCGTGTTCTGAAGGAAACACGCCGAAGTGATCCGCCGTCATACCGGCTCCGGGCTGAATATCCAAAACCTGGAGTCCTGGAAACAACAACGTAAACTGGTAACCAAGCACTGCCGCTTCTGCCTTCAGGGAAACCGTGAACACTTCGTTTGGAGCCACCATCCGGTCCTGAATATCGAACAACAGGACACCCGCCGTGCGATCATCAGCCCATTGCAGGCTGTTGGCAATCACATTGCCATTGACGTCTCCGGTTTTTATGGCGATAAAATCCTCTTCCATCTTGTCCGACTGTATATCGGCAATACCCTTCGTTTCCGGGAAGATGTCCTGGAACGGATTATAGGGATTGGGGAAGCTATAGGCTTTATCCAGGAAGCGCCAGGACGAATTATCCGGCAGGTCTGTGTACACTCCGAGGATCAGTTTGCGCAGTTCCACAATGTCAAAGGTCGTGATGGATCGGCTGCTGTTGGCATCGGCTGCGATCATTTTATAGGGCGTGTTCAGGGGTTCGAGCCCCAGAATGTGTTTATTGATCAGTACCAGGTCGAAGGTGCTGACCCCGTTCAGCGGGTCGTTGTCCTTTACCGGTGTGACAACGGCATTGGCCGCATAGGGCAGCGCTTTGGAAAACAGGAAATGCCCTGCGTTGTCCGAACCGGCAAACAGGTTCACCGGCGCCTGTCCGCTGGCCGGACTGCCCTGTATTTGAACGTTCACATCTTCCACCCCTTGTCCGGATTCTGTTTGAATGCTGCCGGCCACCGAGGCATTGGCAGCGCCACAGGCCCCGATATTATCCTGAACCAGGATGTATGTCGCACAAAAATCGGCATTCCCGGCCATGTCCATCACCCATATTTCCACCAGGTTGAAGCCCAGGTCATCGCAATCAAACACATACGTGGTCTGGGGCGTACCATCTGGGTTAAACGGAAAGCCATTGCCGGTGTTGGCTTCGCGGATTCCAAAAATGAGCAGGTTGGACGGCGTGCAGTTGTCATAAGCGTCTTTGACGAAAACGGATACCTCCACCATACCCATACCCTGCGGCATGATGTTGGTGCTCAGGCCGTTATAACACGACACCGTGGGCGCCTTGCAATCCTTCACCACAAAGGTGTATTCGCATACCCGTTCGTTGCCGCAGCCGTCCTGTGCGATCCATTTGATCTTATGCGTGCCGTAGGGCAGTTCCGGGATAGTGTAATCGTCGGGGTGTTCCTGTGTATTCCAGCGCACACAAGCGATTTTGGTGTCGCCATCCACGGTCGTTTGCAGCGCAAAGCGGTATTTTTTGGCAAGCCCAACGGGGCGGCTGTCGAAACTGTACGGCGTGCCGCCGCTGTAGTTCGGATCGCCGGCATTGCCGAACAGCACCACCCCAGGATCGGGCGGGTTTGTACTGCTGATCACCGTTTCCATCGTGCCATTGTTGTCGAGATCCAGAAACAACAGGTAACGCAGCTGCACATTAGACCCCGAACAGGCGTCGGATGCCGTGATACACAAATCTGCCGGAGCTTCGCACAGATCATGCTGACCGCTCAGCGGGTCATACCAGTGCGCAGCATTCCAAAGGGCCGGGTCATTAGTGGTCTGATCGCAAACCTGCACCGGGCTGGCCGGACACTGGATATCGGGAACTTGTTTGTCTATGATCTTAATGATCTGCTTGTACTTATAACAGTTGGCATTTGCCGACCAGAACGTACTGTAATTGGTCGGGAGCGGGTCGCCCGGATTGATACGCACCTCCGTCGGCGCCCAGGGCGCCAGGGTGCCGGCCGGCGATACGGTGGGTCCCACGAGGTTGGAAGGGTGGTTTAACAGCGCATTGGGGTTGGGGTTGGGCACATAAATACAGGGCTTGTTCGGGTCGAAGGTACACCAGTTGATAACCGTCCAGGTGCGCTCTATTTTAAAACAGGCATCGGGCACCACGGTAAAGACTTCGTCCTCATGCGAAACGCCGAGCAGTTCGCAATCTTCACCAAAAAATACCGGTGCGCCATAACTGCCAGACCCGTCGCAGACGCTCAGCACAACATCATGCGGAAAGCGGATGTAGTAATCCTGCTCGTATTCCACCACTACCCGTTGAGTGCATTGGTTGGACAATCCGCCGCAATCGTACACCCGGAAACTGCGGGTGATGGTACCCTTGTTGCATACGGTGTCAAACTGCTGGTAGTTGGCGTTTACGATAATCGTATCCACGCAGCAGTTGTCCGTAGCGCCGGGAGCGCCATAGGCCCATAAGCTGGGGTCAAAATTTTCACAGCTCACCGTCACGTGCGCCGGCGGCAGGCAGCTTGGTTTGATCTTGTCTTCCACATATACCTGCACCAGACACTCGTTGGAATGGGCCTCTTCAAATTCGAGGTCGACCGGGCCTGGTGGCACATATACATCGTACACCCGCAGGATAACCAGCACTGTATCGTTGATATCCTCGCAGCAAAATTTTACCTGGTCGAAAAAATGATCGGTCGGCTGACAAGTATTCTGTTCCAGCCGGCGCGCTTTGAACCACACCTCCGAACAATTGTCGTAAGAGCCGTCGTCAAAGGTATTGGCATTTACGAATATCATGCCGTCGATGCCTAAGGCCACCTGGGTGATCTCATCGCAAGCGGCCACCGGCGGCGACAAATCCTGCACGGTCAACCCGAACGAACACGAACTGGTATTTCCGCAATCGTCTTCCACGGTATACGTCACGGTATGGGCGCCCAGGGGAAGGCAGGGCGTCAGGCCGAAGGAAACCAGGGTGTCGGGGTCCGACAGGTTATTGCCTGGAAAATTAAGGATAGCGCCGTCAATGTCATACGTGGTGAGAATGTCGCCGGTGATCGGGTGGCGCACTTCCACTCGCGCCCGGGCCGATTTGATCCTCGAACAAACATCCTCTGCCACCACGTCCGGCAAATCGGTCGTCGAACAACAATCCAGGGGATTGGTACTGACGGTCAGGTCGGGCGGACAAGTCAGCGCCGGACCGGCACTGTCCAGTACTTTTATAATCTGAATATGATATTTGGGATTCGTGTATGGTGGCATGGGACTTGTCGGCGTACACCAATCGTACACGGTCCAGGTCCGGATAATGTCGTAGGTGCCATCGCAGGAGGTCAGTTTGTTGTCGGCATACGTCGCGGATAGCCTGCAGAATCCGGCATCCGGATAAATTGGAAAATCGATTCCGAAGGCCGTTATATACGGCGCGCCGGTCACTTGCGGACCGGTGAGTACCGGGCCGTCGCTGCAATTGAGCGTGATATCGGCCGGCAGGATCACGTCGGCAATCGATTGCTGTACATAATTGATATATTGGGTACAGGTAGCTTTGTTCCCACTGGGGTCGGTAGCCGTCCAAACCCGGCGTACGTAGCCGATATAATCGTCGGTGCAGGTCAGATCGTGCCAGGTATCGCTGTGCGTCAGGGTAAATACGTCGCAATTCTCATCTACCACCGGGTAAGCCGCAGCGAGCCCCAGCACGTTGAACAGATAGTCCGGCGACGTATTTCCAATCACGCAGCTCATTACGATATTCGTGCAAACCATTTTAGGCGGCAGGTTATCCTTTACCACGACTGAGCCGGTACAATACACGCCGGAGCAGTTGTCGATGACGCGCACCTGCAAGGTTTTGCCCAGGTGCGAACAATCGACTTTGTTTCCAATATTTACGCCGTTGACGAGCACCTGCACGATAAACATCGAATCGACATAGGTGCCTTCCAGGATCATATCCGGCAAAATTTCGACCATACCATCCTCATCGAGCGCAATCATCACATTGTCATTGCAAACCAATCCGCTGCTGGGCTGGAAGTGCAGGATCATCTGGTCGCTTACCGGCAGGCAAGGCCCGGCCGGGTCGGCGCTGGTCAGGGTCAGTACGACAAAACCAGCCAGGCGGTCAGCATTGCTGGGCAAATAGGTGGTAGCGCCGGCGAAGGTATTATTCGGCTGAAAGGCGCCACTGCCGGCCGTGCTCCAGGCGCCTGTGCTGACCCCGCTGCCATTGGCCTGGATAAACGCGCCTAACAGACTGAGATCGAGGTTTTCATCTTTGCAAATCATGATGTCTTTCCCGGCAGAAACGAGGGGAAGTTTGTTGATGGTCAGGAGCAGCTTGTCGGAAACGGCAGGACAGGGCCCGGCCGGGTCATTGGTCGTGAAGGTCAGTTGGATCGTGGTACCGTATTCTGCTGGCGCCGGCGTATAGGTAGTATTTGGAGCAAAAGGATTGGCATAACTGCCGCTGCCGCCGCTCCAGGTACCGCCGGTTGCGCCGCCACCCAGGGAGGCTGCCAGATTCGCCTGCTGGTTTTGACAAATCGTCTGGTCATTGCCGGCAAAGACTGTCGGCCGTGGGAAAACGGAAATAGTGAAAATAGCCGGCGTGCCGGCGCAGGTCAGGCTGTTATTTGTAAAAACCGGTGTAGCCGTAATAGTGGCTACCTGTGTCGTATTACCCACATTCAAGGCTGTAAACGAGGGAATATTCCCCGTACCGGAGGCGCCCAGGCCGATGGAGGTGTTGTTGTTCGTCCAGTTGAACACCGTACCGGCCACAGGGCCGCCGAACACGACGGCCGCCGTCGCGTCGCCGCTGCACCGCTCCTGGTTGGGCACGGGATTGACGGATGGGGTGGGGTTCACGACAATCGTGAAAATCACCGGGTTGCCGGTGCAGGTCACGCCGTTGTTGGTGAAGGCAGGGGTAACGGTGATCGCGGCCGTTTGCACCGTCGCACCGGCGTTCAGAGCCGTGAACGAGGGGATATCCCCCGTGCCCGAAGCGCCCAGCCCGATGGAGGTGTTGTTGTTCGTCCAGTTGAACACCGTACCGGGCACTGCACCGCTGAACGCTATGGCGGCGGTTGCAGTATTGTTGCAAAGCGTTTGGTTGGGTACCGTGTTCACCGTGGGAATCGGGTTGACCGTCACCAAAACCGACTGCCCCATCACCGGCTGGACGCAGCCAGCCGCATCCTCCACGCTCAGCACGGTGTACGTGGTAGTGACAGCCGGCGACACCGGAAAGAGGAGGGTGTCTTTGGCCGTATTGCCGTCCAGATCATCCGGAATAACTACCGGGAAATAGGTCGTATCCGAAGCGCTGGCAGCTTTTACCATAAGGGTGTATGGCGGTGTTCCATTCATACCGGTGAGCTTCAGGGTGGTGGAAGTCCCGGCACAGATCGTGGATGGCGCTGCCGGCGCCAACCCGATCGTCGCTGTTGCATTGCAGCAGCCGAAAATAATTTCATCTTCCAGACAGCCGAAGCCCGGCTTACAGATGGTGAGAATCACCGACTGGCCTGGACTGGCCGGTTGCGTGGCGCTGTAAATTGTAACTCCCATATTATTAATCACGGTGAGTTTCACCACGAGCTGACCCATATTATTTCCGGTGAATTCGACGGAAATGACGTGATTATTACCGATCATGATCGGCGCTGCACAGTTGGACGCGTTGCCCATGGGGTTGGGCGTGCCAACATTAAAATAAAGGGCGTCGAAGTTGCCATTTTCGGTCAGGAGGTTGATCATACCGTGGCAGTTTTCGCCAAACTGCTGCCCCATTGGACCGTTGGTTAAATTAAAAATGATATCCAGGCAGCGGTAGCTGGGCTGCATCCCGCAGCAATTGGTTCCCATGGATTGGGAGGTACAGAATTCCTGCCCAACTATATTAAGCATCGATGTGGGGTCGATGTTAAACTCGTACCGCGTAGGATTCCCCGCCGGATTACATTGAGCGCATATCTGGCCCGGATGGGCCAACCAAAACAGTACGAATAAACAAAGGCTCCATAAAAGAGCCTTTTCCCTGGCCTTGCCAGATCCAGGCATGTTGGTGCAAGCGGACGAAAAACCGGGCATACCATTGCCGCAGCCGAGTCTGAAATTTCCCATAGTGTGGTTGGTTTTTTATTAAAATGCAACACACAAAAGTAGAAGCGCTCAGCAGGCAGCTGCCGGACAGTTTGCAACAATTTAAAGGCTGAAAAAATCAAAAAATATGGCTTAATAATTCCATAAAGCACAAGTTTTCAATTACTTGTTAATTTATAAATCTCCACATTGTTCCGGAATAAAAAGGGGTTAAACAAGCGTTGATAGCCTGTTTAACCCCCTGAAATAAAACCGGAGTGGCCAGTCTCAGAAGAAATACTTCAGTCCCAGGCCGGCGGTAAAAAACGACATGCCGGGCTGGTCCAGATAGATATACCCGCCTTGTGCCGCCAGGTTCAGGTGGCTGTTGATGGATTTGCCCAGGTCCAGCCGCCCGGTATACCCAATGGTACCTTCGAGGCCTTGGGGCTTGTATACACCGGCGCCCGCCGCAGCCCGCAGGTACCAGCCGGACGGGGCAGACAGGGGGGTATAACCGACGCATAAGGCGGCGCCCAGCACGTTGAAATCGCTTTTGAACCCGTAGTAACCGGCCACCAGTTCCAGGTCGATTTGCGGCCGGATGCGGTAGGAAATATCGGCTTCCACAAACAGGCTGCTGTCGTACAACGAATCGAGGTTGGTGCGCGGCGCCGTCAGGCCGGCGTGCAGGCTCAGGCCCCATTTGCCCGGGCGGGCAGGGAATATCTTCACGGGCTGCTGCCGGTCGATAACGTAGACGGAGATTTGTGGGTTGGTATTCGCCGGCGCGCTGAAGCGCAGGCTGTAGCTGCCGTCGAGGTTGTCAACCAGGTCGCCGGTGGCGGCGGCCGGCGGCGCCAGGGCTACCCGGATGCGGCTGCTCTGCCCCGGGCCGAGTTTTTTGCCCAGCTGGTTGGTCGGTTTGATCACCAGTGTATACGCTTGGGTATTGCCATCGCGCACGCCAGTGGAAACCGATTCGTTGAGGTCGATGTCGCCGGGGCGAGCGAAGTCGGTAAAAAGGCCTTCCATGGACCAGCCCTGGTATTTTCCACCCACCGCGTGCTCGCCTTCCACGCGCACCATCACCCGGTATCCGCCGGTGACGACATTGCCGGTGAACGTGCCGGTGTAGCTGCCGTCGCCCTGGTCATCCAGGTCGATTACGCGTTCTTCCTCCTGGAGTTTATTGTAAAAATCAGTTTGTTGCACGAGGTGGTCGATTTTAGCCTGCGCAGCGGTGCCGCCGGGTTCGGCCACGGGCAAATCCTTGAGCGTGGCGGCGTCGGCGGCCAGGTCGCCCAGGTCGTCGCCCGGCCGGTACAGAAAGGCCCTGGCTTTGGCGCCCGCGATACCGTCGTCGCGGTAGTGCAGCTGAAAGCGCAGCGGCAGCGGGTCGCCGGCGTAAAACTTTCCGCCGCTGCCCAGCTCGAGCGATTGGTGGATGCGTTTGTCTTCCACAAAGGCCGTCACGCGGTAGGCCGTTTGCCGCTTGTCGTAAATCCGGAACTCCCACCAACCCGAAGGCGAAAGGCTGCCGCTGTTGGTGCCGGCCCAGTAGGGGTTTTCAAAATTGATGTGCAGCAAGCGCAGGAAATCGCGGGCGGTCAGTTTCGGATAAACCGGAAAGCCGTCTTTCAGTACATCCACATGGACGTCCGAAAACGGTTGGTTGAGCGTAAAAAATTTCACCGTCAGGTGTTGCACGCTGTCGTTGACGTAAAACCGCTCGATGGTGGGGTTATCCTTGTCGCCGGCAATACCCCGGCGGGAATCCAGCACGCGCGGGCTGGTGGCGGCCAGGTAGGTGCCGGTCATCATAGCGTCCATGAGGACATCCAGGTCGGCCACCCCCAGCGTACTTTCGTATTTATCGCCGGCGCCGTTCATCAAATCGTGCGCAGCGCCCGTCATGCCGATGCCGATGCCGACGTTGTAGCGTTCGATGGGGGCGTTGACGGCGCTGTTCAGGTCGAGCACTTCGGCGCCCAGCGGCGGGATAACCGGCAGGAGCGGCTCCACGTCGTCGGTCAGCGTCACGCCGTTGGCCGGGAAACCGCCCGCTTCGCAAGCCACGCTGGAGAACGTGGCGGCGTTCACCATGGGGTTCATGTTCTGGTCGCCGTCCGACACCATAAAGATGAGGCGTTTTTTACCGCCGCCCGGCCGGCCCAAGCCGTTGAAGCTGCGTTTGAGCGCCATTTGAATGCCGCCGCCCAGGGGCGTGCCGCCGCTGACGACCGTGGCGGGTGGAATCACATCATCGATATCCGGCGGGACATTAAAAAAATCGCCGACGGATACCCGGTGAATATCGCCGCCGAAGAGGACGACGTCGAAGCTGTCGGCCAGGCCCAAACTCAAACTCAAATCGTCCAAGGTGAGCAACTGCGATTCCACCACTTCTTTCAACTTCTGCCAGCGGGTGGTCGGGAGGCCGTCTCCCGGGTCGGCATCCCAGTTCATGCTTCCTGATTTGTCCAGCACATACACGATTTCCCGCTGGCAGGGTTGGACGGAAAAGCCGGCTGGACAAGTTACGCCTGGAGTCCGCACCGTCAGGCTGAAAGTGGCCGACACGGGCAGCCCCCCAACAGTGGCCGATATGCCGATTGGAAAGGTGTTTCCGGCGTCTCCCACCGGTATATTGGCGGCACCCGTGCCGAAAACAGCACTGGTGGCAGTGTTCGATTGGCGTGTAAACCAAGCCGGACCGCTCGTGACCGACCAGGCCGTAGCGGCGCCCGACGACAGCTCCATGGTGATATTGTACGGCCGGAGCGGGCAGCCTTCCGGCAGGGTGCCCTGGTCCGGGCAGGGAAAGGCGTTCAGGATGACTTGGGCGGGGCTTCGCAGGGGCGCGCAAGCCAGCGCCGCCAGCAGGAACAGGAGGTAGCCCGGGAGTACAGGGGCAGGTGTTTTCGTATTGTCTTTGCTCCTTTTCATGGTTGACGTGTTTAGCAAGAATTCGTTATAGTTCTCCGTTTTGATCCAGTTTGATCAGCAGGTTCAGGGTGGCGTTGGCTGCGTTTATGCCGTTTCCGCCCAGGATAAAGCCCCCGTCGGTGGTGCCGGCCACGCAGGTGGCCACGGCGCTTTTGTAGCCTTGCGGCAAATACAATTTTGCGTTGCCCAGCGGGGCGCCCGTGGCGGGGTTCAGCTCCATCCAGGCCGCTTTCCCGCCGGCCACTCCCACCACTACCAGGCGCCCTCCTGTGGTGAAGAGCGCTTGTTTAATGGTAAATCCCGAATACGGCTGGTCCCAGATCAGGGCGCCGTTGGCATTGACCGTGCGGATACGGCCATTGCCGCCGCCTTCGTTACCCACCAGGGCGTAGACACCGTTTTGGAGCGCTACGATGTCATCGATGAAAAAACTTAGTGCGCCCCAAAACGTATTCGCGTTGGTGTTCAGAGCAAGGTTGTCGCTCAGGCGGAAAAAACAAGCCTCCGAAACGGGGCCGTTCTGCTTGTAGCCGGCCACGAGGTAACCGCTATCGTAGTTGAGAATCGCGCGCGCCCAGGCGCCGGGTTCGGCGTGAAATAAATAGCGATGCCAGCTTTCGACCAGGTTGGCGGTGGTATGCACCAGGTACATGCCGTTGCTGTCGGGCCGGTCCAGCGCAAGCCCGCAAAACAGGAAGTTCCCGGCGTCGGTTTGGGCGACGTCCGAGGCGGCATCGATACCGCCCTCCGTGGCGAGGTGCAGGCTTTGTTTGTTTTGAAACTGAAACGAGCTGTTGGCCCGGAACGCATAGCCGGCCGTATTGGCGCCGGCGCTGGCTTCGCCGACCAGCACGTAACCCGAGGAAACTTTTTTAAAATTATTGACTGTAATGGTTGAAAAAACGCCCGGCGTCACCGCGTTGGCCGGCGAGACGGTGCCCCCGGCGTCGGCCTTGGCAAAAAAACAAACTTTTCCGTTGCAAATGGCTACGTAGTAATCGCCGGCAACCCCCTGGTCGATCCCGGCCACCGCCTCGATATCGGTTCCGGGGTTCGTGCCCACCGTAAACGTTTTCATAAACGTCGGCACCGTGATGACTACATTCCGGGTCGCCACGCTGCTGTCGCGCTTGTCGGCCGAGTAGGCCGTCAGCCGCACGCTGTAGGTGCCGCCCCGCGGATACGCCCACACGGGATTTTTAGCCGTATCGCGGTCTTCAACGGAGGCCGGGTCGCCGAAATCCCAGGCCCAGGAGATGGCGTTCAGCGAGGTGTTGCTAAAGGAAATCGGGCAGTTGACCTCGAAACACGCGGCGCTGGTGTTGAACTGCGCCAGCGGGCGCGCGTCGGCGATGGTTACCGTGTCTTTCGCATCGGCGGTACAATCGCCGCTGAAAGCGGTGAGGGTGACAAAAAAATCACCCGGCCGGGAAAACTTGTGCGTCGGACTGGTTTCCGTCGCCAGTGTGCCGTCGCCGAAGTTCCACGAATAGGTGATGTCGGGGCCTGCATCCGATTCGTTTACAAAGGTAAACGTGGTGTCGTCCACCTGTTCCACCCGAAATTTGGCCGTGACGGCGCAGTCGGGTATTTCATCCAAATGGCAGGAACCCGCGCCGGCAAAAAACAGCGCTGCCAGCAGGCATATCGAGAGGAGGTTTAGCAATTTCATGGTCAGTCGATTGAAAAGCATGAACAGGAAGAATGAGCGTCAAAACCGGATTCGAAGCCCGATCGCGGGGCCGGTTTCCGACCACACCATGGGTTCCCATTCCATCCGCGGTTCGATATTGGACAGGAGGAGGTAGTCGCGCTTTTTGTTCCAGCGCACCGCCAGCAGGACAATGCCGCCCACCGCCAGCGGCGCCCCGGCGTAGAGAAATACCTGGCCGCGCACGTATTTTTTATCTGCTTCTTCGTACACCGATGCCCGGCTCTGGGCGCTGTACACCGAAGCGGCCGGGTTGGTAAAGCGGGCATACACGTTGTTGTACTGGTCTTTGCCGCTGTTCATTTGGCCCAGGCCGTAAATTGCGGCGCCCGTGCCGCCGCCGCCGAGCAGGCCCCAGAGCGCCAGTTCCCAGGTGGGGGGTGCGGCGGGGCGGTTTGACGAACGACACCACGCTATAGGCGTCGGAGGTTTCCACCTGTTTGCGCTCGATGCTGTCCTGAGGGTAGTACCACACCAGTTTTTTCCGGATTCCGGGCAGGTTGGGGTCGTCCTTCCACCGGTAGTTTTTCGGCGTCAGTGTGTTTTTCAGTATGGCCAGCCGCGTATGCACGCGGTTGTAGTCGGTCGTTGGCAACACGTCGAAGCTGATTTCCACTTTTTCGTCGTCGATCATGGCGACGACATTCCGGCTGATATTTCGGCGGATTTTCCCCTGCAACGTGGGCGTTATTTTAGTCAATACAATCTTGCACGGGTCACTTTTCGATTCGAGCAGGTCTTTGTCCACTTTATCCCATTCGGCGCCGATGCGGTTGATGCGCGCCTGCACGGGCGGGTAGCGGGCATCGGTGGTGGGTTTGCCGAACACCCGGATGGCCGCCTGGGCTTCATCGCGGGAGGCGCACATTTTGCGCAGGATACGCGCGGAATACGAGTCGGCGTCGAACTCCATCTGGCGTCGTTTGGCCGGGTCGGTTTCTTCAAAAAACTGGGTGGTGGTCAGGTGCCCTACTTCGTGTGCCAGCACGCCGAAAACGGCCCACTTGGTGCGGGCATCCGTTTCGATGGCCCGGAAGAAATCGGGGTTGTACAGTATCGTAGGCCGGCCGTCGATAATGGCAGCGGCGGCATTGTCGATATTAGCGGCGCGCAGGTCGTAGTTGACCGGGTCGAGGTTGGCTTTCAACAGGATCTCGTCCAGGTATTTTTTATACACCTGTGTGGGCAGTTCGGCGTATGTCGCGTCGGCGCCTGGCTTCTGACCATTGTAATGGCAGCCGGTGAATTTTCCAAGGGGGATTTGCGCCACAAGCCGGCACGGCATGGCGGCAAGGAAAAGGAGGCAGATGAACGATGCTAACAGCTTCATAGTTATTCCGGGTATTTCGTACGGGTATTGGATTTTGGTACGGTGTTGTTCAGGTTTTCAGGGCGCCTGTCATATTGAGCAAACTCATGGCAATGCGGTTCAGTTGGCGCTGGGCGGCGTCGGGGTCGATCAGGTTCATATCGCGGTGGCGCTGCAGCGAAGCCAATTGGCCGCGCAACACCACTACTGCCGGCAAGTCGGCCGAGCCGGTTTTTTCCAGGTATTCGGCAGCCAGGGCCAGGGAAGCCGACAGGTCGCCGGCAGCCACCAATCCGAGCACCTGCTTTTGGGCCGTGCTTTCCGCACGTCCGGCTTTTTCTTCGGCATACGCGGCAATCAGCCGGGCGTCGGGCCGGAAAATGGGGTCTTTACGGATAAAAGCCAAAAAGTAAGCCGCCAGCAACAAGGCCTGCAAGGGCAACAACCACAAGTACGACAATTGCAGGAACGCTGCCGTACTCTGGCCATTGAATTGCGCAAAAGGCTCGGCCAACGGCGTCAAAAGCAACAGGGACAGGTAAAACCGTGCCGGTTGAGCAGCATACTTCCCAACAACACCGCCAGCCCGGGCAACAGCCCGGCAAACAGCCAGAGCCAGGCGCGCGGGGCTTCGGGAGCCAGCCTGCCGGTAACGGTCTGGACAAACAACAATACCAGCAGCAGCAGCGGCAGCGCCTGCCAGGCGCGCCAGCATTTGGCCCGGGTATCGCTGAGGATGTGCATTTGCATATGTACCTGTTATTGTCGTTTGTTTAATTCGGTTGTCAACCCCGACAAATTCAAATGTTCGGTCGCATTTTTCAGGCAAGGGCATCTTTTTTGCCCTTTGAAGTCGGCCCCCTTGCCCTCGAATTCATAAATAAGCACGGTCACCTTGTGGTTCGCTCCGAAGGGTTGGTTGCCCAGGGCCGGCGGCAACGAAAGGCCGCCACGCTGCAGCCAGGCCAGGGCTTGCTCTTTGCTCACCGGTGCATCCTGGGAGAGGGTTATGGAGGCGTCCGTCACGACAAAAACGAACAGGCGGAAATTGAACGATTTCGGGAGCACCAGGGATTCCAGGTAGTCCCAAAAATCGTCGAAGCGTTCGGGCGCGGGGTAGTCTTTCCAGCGGTCGTCGCCTTTGCGGGGTTTCCAGGCCTGGTCGCACTGTTCGAGTTGGGTCACGAGGGCGAAGCCATTGGGCACCTGGTAATAACTGCGTTGGGCGTATCCCCTGGCATCGAGGGCCCGGCACAAGCGGGTATCCACACTGGCCAGGGTTTTTCCGGCAGGGAAAAGGGTGGCTGGCAACACTTTGTGGGCCGCACATTCCGGTGGAGGCCACTGAAAGCTGGGCAACAATTGCGTGCGGATGCGCTCTGCGTGCGCGTTGAATCCGGCTTGTGTTTGTCCTTCCAGAAAAGCGTTCGCGCGCTCCCAACCCGCCTGAATGTGCTTTTTGCGCGTTTGCGGGTCGATCGGATAGGAATATCCCGGAAAATCGGCTACCGCCAAAGCGCCTTCCAGCGGCACCCCAAGGGCTTGCAAGGCCCGGCCCATGAAGGCATCCGCCATCGATTCCTCGCGGGAGCGGTGTTGGGCTTCGCCCGAAAACCCGCTTTCCAGCAAATGCCCGATAGCGTGCGCCAGCACGCCGTAGCTGATATTTTTGCGGCTGGCCAGGGGGTAAAAAAATTCGTAGTTATACAACAGATACCGCTCTGGTCCGGCATGGAGAGCGGCCACCCCCGGCACATTCGTATGGATAACGGCGAAATTTTGAGCATTCCCGGTTTTTTGTAAAATCTCCCGGACCATTCCTTCAATGGTGCCGCTCGAATCAAACCGGTACAAGCTTTCCGAAATATATGCTCCGGAGTAAATACAGCGGTGGGATGTGTCGATTTGCAGGAGGTCCTGCGCGGAAACGCGAAAGGCAGTTGCCCAAAAAAGGGCAGAAATAACTAGTATTCGGGGAAAGGGCCTCATCTGGTATGGTATATTAATGAAAATAGGAATGCAAACGAAAAAGCAAAAATATCCTGTTATACAAAAGAAAGGCACAGGAAAACGCCGATGCAAAAGTAGGATACCCCGGATATTATGTCAAACAAAAAATAAGTATCCGTTAAGAATTAATTGAATATTAATTGCCGTTTTCGGTCCAGCCCCCTTTTACCGGGTGATCTGCTCCAAAGCGAGGGCGAGGGCTACCGTTTCTTCCTCCGCGTTTAACTCGCGCAGCAGGGTCAGCGCCCGCGGGTTGGGGCTGCTGGCGCGTTCGGGGTTGCTCAGCGAAACAGGCGCGGTATTCCCCAACAACAACGGAAACTGGGGTTCGCCGGGTTTGCGCTCCAGCCGGGCCAGTAGCCTGGAGCCTTTACCGGGCGCCAGCAGGGCGCCGTCGGCGAATATACCGAAGGGTTGATTGTTGAGCCAGATCTCCGTCTCCTTGCCCTTCCGGCGAAAAATAAATTCCAGGCCGGACGTGCGCGCCAGCGTAACGCGCATTTTTCCCATCTCCTGGGTGACATAAGCGACCACGGGCTCTTGATAAATGGTTGTAATTTGCCCCGAAGAAAAGGGGGTAAACCAGCCGCGTTTTTTTTCGTTTACCCGGTTGAGCGAAAGCAAGCCCAACATTTCGGCATCCCAGGATACCAGCCCCGCCGAAACCGGATGCAGGCGGCTTCGCAAATTATCGAGCATTCGCCTGAACATTTTACTATCTGGGTTCCAGGCAATCTGGCCAAAAGTCCGGGCGATCAAATAAACTACCCCGGTCACAAAAAAAGCCAGGGTAAACAAGACGGTCAAAAAACTGAACAGCGCACGCATATTATAAAAAGGTAAATTTTTTTAAAGTGCCGGTTGGATGAAAATAGCCGTGCAAATTTGCACCGTTTGGAAGGATTTCAGCCGGGTTGTTCGGCAAAATCCCGGATACGATCGAAGTTTGCCCAAAACTGCGTCCTTATGAGCGTTTACCAACAAGCCGAATCCATCGAACTGGTGCACAGCGGAGCGGACTATTTCTCCCGCCTGGCCGGGCTGTTGGACGAAGCCCGGGAAACGGTACACCTGCAAACCTATATTTACAAGGACGATGACACCGGCAGGCGGGTGGCCGCAGCGCTCCGGCGTGCCGCCGCGCGTGGTGTACAGGTTTGGGTGATGGTGGACGGTTACGGCTCCAATGACCTGCCGGCCGAATTCATCCGCGATCTGCAGCAGGCCGGCGTAGCTTTTCGTTTTTTCCGAAACCTTGCGTCGTTTTGGCACTGGCGGTTCGGCCGCACCCTGCACCACAAAGTGGTGGTTGTGGATGCCGCACAGGCGCTCGTCGGCGGCATAAACATTGCCGACAAGTACCGGGGCACCGCCGGCGAAACAGCCTGGCTGGATTTTGCCGTGTACATCCGCGGGCAGGTTTGCCAACAATTGTTTCACCTGTGCGCCGACATTTTTTACCAGGAATACTGGAAAAAACACCGCAACGCCAGGGGGCAATTTGCCCTGCTCCCCGGCGGTGACCGCAGCGGCAGGATCGCTTTCCGGCTGAACGACTGGATGCGGCGGCGCACGGAGATTTACCAAAGCTATACGAAGGGCATTTCCGCAGCGCGGCAATCGCTGGTCATCGTAGCCAGTTATTTCCTGCCGGGCCGCAGCGTCCGCCAGCGTTTAAATGCGGCGGTGCGCCGCGGCGTGGAGGTCCGCATCCTGCTCACCGGCCCCTCCGATATCGAATTGTCGCGCGTGGCCGAACAATACCTGGCCGAATGGTTGCTGCGCCGCGGTATGCGCGTTTTTCAATGGAACCATTCGGTGATGCACGGAAAGGGTATCCTCACCGACGGTCAATGGGCCAGCCTCGGCTCGTACAACGTCAACCGCCTGAGCCGTTTTCGAAGCCTCGAACTCAACGTCGACATTGCGGACCCCCGTTTTGTCCAGCAATTCGACTTGTATCTGGACGACCTGTTGCTGCGCCAATGCGTGGAGCTGACGCTCGAAAACATACCCGCGTTTTCGAGCCGTTGGGGCCGTCTGAAAGCGCGGGTCGCCTACCATTTCTCCGTTTATCTGATGCGGGTATTGTTTCCCGGGCGGCGCTAGCGGTTGAACCATGCCGCCGTTATAGCTCTGCCAGCATACCTTCTTTCATGGAATACACGGAGGTGTAAATCTCCCGCATATAGCCGCGCCGGAGGATATGGTGGATGAGTATGATGCCCACGACGATCATCTCCCGGCGCTCGGGGATCAGCCCTTCCCATTTTTCGCGCTCCGCCAGCGTGCTGTGGATAATGTTCGTATACAAGGGTTCAAACCTGGAAACCGGTATCCAGCCGTACAAGGGCGGTTTGACGGCAGGGTCGAGCAGCAGGTGGTCGATAATATCGAAAGCGCCGGCGGCGCCAATGAGCGTGGGCGCCGGAAAACGCCCGAGCGCTTCCCAAAGCCCGGCAAGCGCCACATCCAGATAGGCCTCTACGGCCGCAACCTCCTCCGGGGCGATCGGGTCGCTTTTGTGAAAACGGCGGAATAATACGGCCACGCCGACCGGGAAACTCGATTGCCAAACCGGCTGGCCGGCCTCGGCAATCACTATTTCTACACTTCCGCCGCCTATATCCATCACCAACACCCGGTTGTCCGGAAACGGAACCGCCTGTTGTACCCCCTTGAAAATGAGCAAGGCTTCCCGCTGGCCGTCGATGGCCTCCGCCCGGATACCCGTCGTTTCCAGGACGGCAGCCAGAAATGCCGGGGCATTTTGGGCCGTGCGCAGGGCAGCCGTTCCAAAAGCGCGCACGGAGGCAAGGGGTACGCCGTGCGCAGCCAGGCGCTGGCCGAAGCGTTGCAAGGCAGCCAGCCCGCGCGCAAACGCCGCGTCGCCGATCCGCTCCACCCCTTCTTCAGCCAGTTTTACAAAAATGCGCTCGCGCAAAACGGGATGCCAGCCTCCCCCATCCTTCCGCTCAGCGATCAGCAGGTGAAACGTGTTGGTTCCCAGATCAATAACGGCGTGTTTTGCCATTTTTTTGTACGTCGTGGATGCGTTTGCGGCGTCGCTTTAAAAAAGATACATGGTCTGAAAAGCCAAAAAGTGCTCATTCAGGGAATTGGCAAAAGTGGCGCCCGGCTGGTTGGGATCGTACAGGCGGTTGAAGGCCCGGTGGTACCGCGCGGTGAATCCGAGGTGTTTGCTGGCAAAAAAACTGGCGCCAATGACAAAACAAAAGCTGTTGCGGTTCAAGCCGGGCAAGGCCGGCGTTATGCCTGCAATCGAACCATCGGAATCATCCTTGTAGCCCAGCAATCGGGCATACGACAAGCCTGCGTTGAAATGCACGCGGTAAAAATCCACATCCTCCGGGTCGCCGTTCGCCGGCCAGTCGTGATAGTGCCATTGCAGGGGCACTTCGATGTAGTTCAGCGTTGTTTTAAAATAGGGCGGCGTTTTCGCTTCGTTGCGGCTGCCGCGCTGGGTAAACAACAATTCGATACTGGCATCCTGCTTCGGGCGCAACACGATGATGCCGCGCAAGCCGCCCTGCAAACCGACTTTGTTGTACCCGGCGGAAGCGTCGCCGTCGATCTGGGAAGCCGTAATCCCGGCTATAATCCCGGCCTTAAACCGTTGGGTACGCTGCGCCGGTGCGCCGGCGGGAAACGACAACAAGGCTGCGATCAAAAAAACGGCGCCATACCACCGGCAGCCGGGAAAACATGGGGTAGGATTGAACATTCGCATAGTGGTAAAATTTGGATACTTTTGCGCATCGCCCATCGTGGGAACCGATTCAGCCGTGGCATGTGCAACACCTGCTGCGCCAGGTTTCTTGCCCGCAGCATAAAACAACGCGGCACAAATCGGCAGCGAAGATAGAATGCTTATGCGCTACACTCAAACAACGCTGAAAAAACTGGAAGAGTTATTCGCCGAGCTGGACTACGCCGTTCGTTATGAAAAAGGCAGCTTCCAAAGCGGCTATTGTATCGTCGAACACCGAAAAATAGCCGTGGTAAACAAATTCTTTGATACCGAAGGCCGGATCAATTGCCTGCTGGAAATTCTGTCCAGCCTGGAATACGATCCGCAAGACCTTTCCGAAAAATCGCGCGAACTGATCGGAAAGTGGCAAAATACATCGAAACAGCAGCCCGGAAAACCCTAAACCACGCTCTGCACCTTGAAACTCACGCTGCTCGGTACCGGCACTTCTCAAGGCATCCCCGTCATTGGCTGCGACTGCCCGGTTTGCGCTTCCAGCGACCCACTCGACCAGCGCCTGCGGAGCTCCGCACTGCTGATCGACGGCGACACGAATATCCTGATCGATGCCGGCCCCGACCTGCGCCAGCAGATGCTGCGTGCCCGCGTCCGCCACCTCGATGCTATCCTGCTCACCCACGAACACAACGACCACGTGATCGGGCTGGACGATATCCGGCCGTTCAATTTCAGCACGGGCCACCCCATGTCCGTGTACGCGCAAGACCGCGTGGCCGCCGATGTCCGCCACCGGTTTGCTTATATCTTCGGCGACCCTGTACCGGGCCTGCCGCGCATCGAGCTGCATATTATTGATAAAGACAGCCGCCTTCATTTCAACAGCCTGGAGGTACAAACCATCGGCATACAGCACGGCAGGCTGCCCATTCTGGGTTTCCGGTTTGGAGAAATGACCTATCTGACCGACGTAAAATCAATCCCCCCGGATGAGCAGATAAAAATAACCGGCTCCCGGTACCTGGTAATCAATGCGCTCCGGCAACGCCCGCATACCACGCACCTGAGCCTGTCCGAAGCCCTCGACCTGATCGGGCGCCTGCGCCCCGAACACGCCTGGATCACCCATATCAGTCATGAAATGGGACGGGCCGCCGATGTGCTGCCCTTGTTGCCGCCCGGCGTGTCGCTGGCATACGATGGCCTTGAAATAGAATGGTAACTCCGTTAAAAATCCAGTCTGGCCAAGTACAAATCAATTTGACCGCCCGTGCAAAACGAAAAAACAGCACCTGCCGCCGCCAACATCCTCCCCTGGGCCGACCGCCTGCGCAACCTGGCTACTTTGCTGGTGTTGGCCATACACGTCGCGGCGCCCTTGTCGCACGAAGACCCAAACCTGGACACCTGGAACTGGTGGGCCGCCAACTGGTGGGACGCCCTGGGCAGGCCGTCCGTCAATCTGTTCGTCATGCTCAGCGGGTTTTTGCTGTTCGGCAAACACGACACCACGGAGACCTTCCTGCGCAAGCGGTTTGCCCGGGTATTGATCCCCTCGCTGGTATGGATGGCGCCCTACCTGCTGTACAACCATTTTGCCCACAACAATCCCGCAACCCTGCAGGAAGCCCTGGTGAAACTCGTGCAGGGGCCCGTGCATTATCACCTCTGGTTTATTTACCTTATCCTCGGTTTATACCTCGTCTATCCCGTGCTCCGCCCCTGGGTGCAGCAGGCCCGGGAACGCGATTTCTGGTATTTTTTTGCCGCCTGCGCACTGGGCACCTGGCTGTATAAGGTTCTGGTGGTTTTTTACCACCTCAAGATCGGGTTGCACATGGAGTTGTTCACCAACCAGATCGGGCACTTTGTACTGGGCTACTACCTGGCCAACAAGGTGCTGGCCGGAGAATCTGCCGCCGTGCCCGGCATCGCGCCATGGCCGTTTTCCAGGCGGCAAATCACCTTGCTCGCCCTGGCGCTCATCGGCGCCAGCACGGTATTCACCGCCGTAGCCGGCTACTGGCATAGCAGTCTGAAAGGAAGTTTTCAGCCCTATTTCTACGATTACCTTGCGCCAAACGTCACGCTTGGCGCCATCGGCTGGCTGTTGCTGGCCCGGCACAACTGGAACCGCCGCCCATTGCTCGAAGTGGAAAGTTTGCTTGCCGTTTGCAGCTTTGGTATATACCTGGTTCATGTGTTCGTAATGGACTGGTTGGCGCAGTGCGGGTACTGGCACAGCAAAGGCCACCCTGCCAAGGCTATTCCCCTTGTTCTGGCCATGACCGCCCTGTTTAGTTTCCTGGCAATCCTACTGATCCGTTCACTACCTTTTGGAAAGAAAATCGTCTGACCCGTGCGGACGCTCCTTGCCCACTGGTGTTACCTGGCGCCCGCTACCGCCCGCCTGGCATGTACCTACAGACAGGCAGGCCTGTATTTCCGCCGGCGGGCGCTGCGCGACCTCGATTTGCCGCCGACTATACTGCCGGACCCGCTGATGCACCGGCGCTGGCGGCATTATTTTGGAGGCGCCGGTTTCCTTTGCGCGGTGTTCTGCCAACTCCGGGGTAAAAGGCTGCGCCCAGCCGAGATCCGGCGCGTATGCCTGCTGGCTGCCCTGGCCGGCTTTTTCGACGACCTGGCCGACCAGGTTTGCCAGGACGATGATTCCGGCAAGCGGTGGCGCGACAATCCCGAGCATTATGGCCGAACAGCCGATTCCAGCGGCTTTGCCCTCCACATACTGCAAAAAATATATGACAGCCTGCCGCCTGAACACCTGGAAGCATTCAAACAAAACCTCCACCGGGTTTTCAACATCGAAACCGCAGGGCGTCAACGGCAGGGCGCTCCGGTTGACCAGAGCGAACTTGGCGCCCTCACGGCTGAAAAGGGGGCCTGCTCGGTACTGCTTTTCCGCCTGTTGCTCGATCATCCGCTTGCAGACGCCGAGCGCCGGGCACTGTCGGAGCTCGGCAGCCTGATCCAACTGGCCGATGATATGTTCGACCTGTGGTTCGACCGGCTAAACGGCACGGTTACCCTCCCTACCCTGCTCCTCGAAAAAAATGACCTCAAACAACTGCAGGACCTGCTGGAACGCCAGGTATCCGGCACTGTCCGGGCGTTCCGGCAACTGCCCGTCGGCGTTTACCGCCGGGAAAGCACCCTGCGGACGGTTCATTTTCTGGTCAGTATTTCACGGGTTTGTCTGCGCCACTACCACAGGTTGCAAAAAAAGCGCGGAACTTTGCCCCTCGACAACCGCAAAGCCATGGTCGTGGATATGGCCCGGAGCGGCCACCGCGGGCAAACGGTTTGGGAAGTAATGATGAATGATGAATAAAATAATTGAAATATCTGTTCGCGAGAGTATTGCCGTAAAACAGGCGTTGCTGGCCGACGAAGCCCTTTTACAGAACATTGAAAGCTTGGCACAGCACATGATTCGCAGCTTCCGGCAAGGCGGTAAGGTCTTGTTTTGCGGCAATGGCGGCAGTGCTGCCGACGCGCAGCATATCGCCGCAGAGTTGTCGGGCCGTTTTTACACCGACCGGCCGCCGCTTTTTGCCGAGGCGCTGCACGTCAACACCTCCTACCTTACGGCCGTAGCCAACGATTACGGCTACGAACAGGTCTTTTCCCGGATGGTGCAGGCAGCAGGCCGCCCCGGCGATATCCTGGTGGCGATCAGTACCTCGGGCAATTCGGAGAGCATCCTCCGGGCAACCGCCATGGCCCACCAACAGGGCATGCTGGTGGCTGGCCTCACCGGGGCCTCCGGGGGGCGCCTGGCCAGCACGTGCGACGTATTGCTGAATGTTCCTTCCGCCGACACGCCCCGCATTCAGGAAGCCCATATCCTGATCGGTCATATCTTGTGTGCGATGGTGGAAGCAGCGTTGTTTCCAAAATAATTCTGATTCAGGCAAAGTCATTGCCCCGTTGAGAAACCTCCGTGAGCCTCCTTTACCTTTGTGAGCCTCTGTGAAACAAAACCTATTCCACAGAGGCTCACAAAGGTAAAGGAGGCTCACGGAGATGAAAAAATACGCTATGATCCAGCAATTCTCGGTTTGCAGATAGTTCTTATATGACAGACCGCGAAGAAGTGATTCTCGCTTTGCCTTTAACCACCGATCCTCTGGGGACTTGTCATGTTGGAAACAGCCACACAAGCCAAATTTTACGCTGAAATGTTGGCTTGTGTGGCTGTTTCCAACATGACAAGCCCCCGTTAACGTGAAGAATTGGTGCAAACCGAGAATTGCTGACCGCGAAGCGGTCAAATTTGAATAGCCCCGGGATTCACCCGGGGCTAAAGGGGCAAATATTTAACAACCGCGTAGCGGTTGAATTTTGGTTTAAATTGTTGATGTTCAACCGCTTCACGGTTGGTTCTTGGACCGAACACCTACCCCGAGTGAAATTCGGGGCTATTCAAATTCGACCGCCTTGCGGTCTTTGTAGATTACAACTTTTTACAAACCGAGAATTGCTGGCTATGATCCACCCAATCTTCCTTCACGTTATTTTGGCGCTGCTTCCGGTAGCCCTATCCGGCCAGGGCCCGCTTGACGGCTTTCTCAAGGGCAAGGGCGCGCTGGACCTGGCGCCGTCGATTTCGTTCAACTCCGCCCGTAATTTTGCCGGCGCCGGCGGGCGGACCTTTCCCATTGCGTACAAAGGCAGCATGATCAGTTTATTCGCCGAATATGGCCTGAGCCGGCGCGTCGATTTGGTCGCTACAGCCGCCTATGTGTTCACATCCAACCGGAGCGGCCTGCAGGATGGAGGGATTTTTCTGAAATACCGGCCCCTGCGGCTGGCCCTTAACGGTGCAGGCCAAATCGACCTGCTCCTGGGTAGCGGACTCGGCTTTCCGCTCGCTAACTATGCGCCCGCCGAATCCGGGGCCCTGGGCCAAAAGGCGCTTATCCTGCCCGCCCGGATACTGGTGCAATGGCAAACCCCGCCGGGGTTCTTCTTCCTGCTCGCCGGAGGGTATAACGTCCGCTTCGACCGGCTCCGCGAAAACGATGTTGCCGCCATCCGGAAACTGCGACCGGATTACACCCCCACGCAACCCGCCAATTTCAGCTCCCTGCTCCTGAAAGCCGGATTCCCGACTGCCCGGTATTACCTGGATGCCTGGCTTGAATGGCAGCATACCCGCACCGGCAGCGACTTTTTGCCCGGCCAACCCGACCTGCCGCAGTCCTTCGGCGTATCGTATACCCAAGCCGGCGGCACCCTTTTTTATTCCGAGACCGGCAAAAACGGCTTTTTTATCAGCGGCGGGTACATTTTCAGCGGACGCAACGCCAACCGCCTGCTGCGCCTGACCGCCGGCATGGTTTTTAAGTTTAGTTTATAACCTGACAGGTCGGAATAAAAACGGCCAGCCAAAAAGCCGGCCGTTTTTATTCCGACCTGTCAGGTTATCGGATAGCCACTTTCTCCACCCAACTACCCGTACTGCTTTCCACCCGCAAAACATACAGGCCCGCGGGTAAATGTTGCACATCGAAGGACAGAACCTGCCCCGCAATAACTGCGCCTACCGGCCGGCGGGCTACTATCACGCCCCCGGCGCTAACCAAAAGAACCTGAACCGGCCCCTGCAAATCTGCGGGAAAAGACAACGCCAACACATCGCCGGCCGGATTGGGTTGTATCCGTATGCCGGCTACCTGTTCCCCCGGCACGTCGACGCCAACTGCTGCGGCCTCCGTATCCATAATCACCCCGCGCTCGGGCGCCCGGTCACAAGCCTGGTCCCCCTGCGCCGAGTAGACGCAGGCTTCTACGTCGTAGTGCACCATGTCGATCACCTGCACCTGGTCGATCCACCATCCGCCGTTTTGCACGAAGATGTTATCGTTCGACCCGAAGCGGAACTGGAACAGGATTTCCTTGCCGGCATATTCACTCAGATCGAAGTAAGACCGCACCCAGCCGCTGGAGTTGCCGGAAAAACCGCTTAGAAACGGAATAGCCAAGGTAGCATAGGGTATCTTGGCGGTATAACCCTTGCGGAATACCCGTTCGGGCGCGAGCCGCCTCCAATAGGATTCGCCGGCGATTTGCACTTCCAGGAAACCTGCATCGGCGCCAGCCTCCGTATTGAATTTGTGCCAGATGCGCAGCGTGGGTTGGGCGCCACTGACCGTCAGGGGCAGGTAATGCTGGAGCACCTGGTCTGTTTCAAGGCCGACATTGTCCGTTTTCCAGGCATTGACGCCCACTTTCACGTCGTCGCCTTGCAGGTAAAAAGTTTGGAACACATTGCTGATATTGGAAAAGGAAGACCAGCTACCGCCCGGTTCCTCCATATCATCGGTGAAATAAAGCGTGGAATACGTGGCGGCGTCCGATTGGGCGGTGTACTGCAGTACCACCACCTGCCCGGGCGCTAAGGCGCCGAGGCTCCAGCTGACCACGCCGTTAGCAAGCGTACCGCCGTGGTTGGCCGAGAGCAGACTCCAGCCGGCTGGCAGGGGGTCCGTGACCGTTACACCGGTCACGGCGTCGTCTTTGTGGTTGGTGATCTTGAGGGTAAACCCGGCCGCTTCACCGCCTTTGATGAGCGGCGTTTCGACGATCTTTTCAATTTTAAGCGCCTTGACGCAGGTCGGTATCGGGTCGAAATTTTCGACGCCGTCGGCGGGGTTGGTATTACTGCCCTGGCTGGCGAAATAACCCAGCCCGCGGCGGGCGAACACCTGGCTGATCAGGCAGGTATCTGCGCCGTTGTAGTTCAGGGCATCCGCGGCCAGAATGGCGTTGCGGCCGTCAATGAACCCTGGGCGGCAGGGCTGCAGTTTCATACCGTCTATCACGAGTTGGATCGCGCGGGCGTTGCCGCTGTTGAGGTTGTTCAGGTCGGCATCGAAACCGTATTTTTCCACCATAGCCCAGTACAAATCCCAGGTGACGGCCGCCCACACTTCGCCGAGGGCGTGGGTTTCGGGGTTTTCGGCCACGTCTTCGAACGTCAGGGGGTTGACGCTCATATCGGTGGAATAAGGGAAACGCCGCTGGCCGCCGCCGTTTTTATCCTGCCGGTAGACATACGTGGCCATACCGCGGGGTTTATCGCCGGTATCGCCGGGCTGAGCCGTAAGAGCCATCGCCATAAAATCGCTCCAGCCTTCGCCCATATGCTCGTCATTGTTCAGGCAATAGACATTGGACGGGCCGCCGGTCAGCCGGTTGGAGATGCCGTGTGTGTATTCATGGAGGATCACGCCATTGTCAAAACCCGCGTCTACGAAGTCCGGGCCGGAAGCAGTGGGTTTGACGAGCGAAATATTCAGCCCGTTGCCGGCATACTGGCGCAGGATGTCGCAGTTCGACTTGGTCAGCATCACCACCGGTATAGTCACCTGGCTGCCGTAAGCTCCCGTCAGCATTTGGATATAAGAATCTTCATAGTTGCAGATGATGCACCCGATTGCACCGGCCTGCTGGGCGTACAAGGCCTTCTGGCTGAATGGGCACACGCCACGATCCACGATCACTATTTTTCCCTGCACGGTATTAACAGACGGCGTGCAGCCCAGGTGCGCATCGTTGGAGCCCGAGCCGTCGTCGGCTACCACCACGTCGCCGGTAACCGGTGTTGCCGTGACCGGCGCGCCCCAGCCGGAGCTCCCCCCGGTATTGGCGGGCTGCCCTTCGTAGGCGCCCAGGATGGCATTCGGCGCATTTACTTTTACGATGCCGCCGCGTTGGCCCCAGCGGTACATGTGCATGATGCCCGGGCCGCCGTCGGGAACCGTCATAAACGATGCGTCATCCTGCCCATCGCCGTCGATAGCCTGCGCGTACACAAAGTCGTTGTCCTGACCGCCGCGACCGTAGTTGTTGTCCTGAAAATTGCCGGCCTGCTCGTCGAACCCAAAGCGATAAGCGATGTCGTGCACCATGTTATTGGCGCAGAACAGGTTGGTTATCGAGGCGTCCAGGTTAGCGAGGGGTTCCAGGCTGGGGTTGAAGGGAAAATCGAAGGTGCGGCCCGGACCGCCGTCGGCTGATTCCTCCACCGAAGGAAAATCGTCGTTAGCGCTGTCGTCAAACGCCCAAACGTTGTTTCCGCGGGTATACGTGAATTCCGCGCCCGGGGCGCCGTCGATGTCTAGCCAACCGTACGGGGATGCGAGCAGATCGGCCGGGTCGGTCAACAGCGACCGGCTTCCGTGGTTCGGGCTTTCCACCGGCAGGGCAAATACGCGGTACGATTCGGTAGCCGCGCCTTCAGGGGTTGGATCAGGCGGCCTGATGGTCCCGAACGTATTGGGGCCGGGCAGTCCGGCAGCACAGGCATCGTGTTGTTGCAGCCCGGCGCCGCCGTTGCAAAATACCGTGTTGTTATGCCGGCTCAGGATTTCACCGGTTTGGGCGTCGACGCAAACGGTCCAGTAATCGGGCGTACGGACGGGTTGAAGATCAATCTTCCAGGCAAGCCGGAGCGAGCCGTTTTCCGCCTGTTCATAGCAAATTTCCACTGGAATATCCGCCCGGGCGATGGCGCCGGCGCTGAATATCCAGTTGCGCGCATCGGTTTTTACTTTCGGAGCCGGGGCAAGCCCAACGGCAAGCCCGAGATCGGCGGCGGTAAGTTCCAGCGCTTTGGACGCTCCGAGCGAGGGCAACGTCGTGTTTACGCGTTGACGGATATAGGGCACAAAACGGTGGCCCAGGTGCAGTACGGAGCCGTCGGGGCGGACGTGCAGGCCAAACAAAGCGTTGTGCACCGGAATGCCCGCATGCTGTTGTTGTACCCAAACGTGACTGATACCATTGTGGCGCGTCTGGTAGGCATCGGTGACACGGACATCCGCGACATCCTGCCCAGACAAGTTAAACGCAGCGGGATTACGTTGGAGAAAACGCAGGGCAGTCTCCTTCGCCGGCGCCATATCCGGCTGGGCGCTCAGGGAAAACGCCAGCCCCAAAACGGCCACTGCTACCCACCAAAGGCGTTGAAACGGGATTTGATTCATCAGAAAACAGGAAAGATTTGGTTAAAAAAATAAACGTTCATCCGGCTTGCCGCCAAATGTCCAAAGGTAGCGCAATACCCTTTTTCAAAGACTACCCGTTGGGTTAAAATGTCGGGATTGGCTATTGCCCGGCAAGCCTTACTGCCCGGAGCAGTCTCCTCCGCATGAAACCTGAAACCCTCAAACCATGAAACTCAGAAACCTTTCTTTTACCTTTGTGCAAATCTCCGACCGTTTGCCCACCCATCATCTCGAACCATCCGGCTCACCTAACTCCGGCAACCCTATGCCCGAAGTAAAATTGTTTTCCGGCTCGGCCTCCGAAAAGCTGGCCGCTGACATTTCGTTCCACTACGATGCCCCCCTAGGCGACAAAACCCTGGCGCGCTTCAGCGACGGTGAAATGCAGCCCATCATCAACGAAAGCGTGCGCGGCGCCTACGTGTTTTTCATCCAAAGCACCTGCCAGCCGCACGACAACCTCATGGAACTCCTGCTCTGGATAGACTCCGCCAGCCGGGCATCTGCCGGGTATATCACGGCGGTGATTCCGTACTTCGGCTATGCCCGTCAGGACCGGAAAGACAAACCCCGCGTGCCCATCAGCGCCAAGCTCATGGCCAATTTGCTCACCACTGCCGGCGCCAACCGGGTAATGACCATGGACCTGCATGCCGACCAGGTGCAGGGCTTTTTCGATATTCCGGTGGATCACCTGCGCTCCGAGGCCATTTATGTGCCGTATTTGGAGCAAATGGACCTTTCTGCCGTCATTTTTGCCAGCCCCGATGTCGGCGGCGTCAAACGCGCCCGGGTGTATGCCAAACACTTCAAACGCGAACTGGTCATCTGCGATAAATACCGCACCAAGGCCAATGAAGTGGCCGCCATGACCGTCATTGGCGATGTCAGCGGCGGCGATGTGATCCTGGTGGACGACCTGGTGGATACGGCCGGCACGCTGTGCAAAGCGGCGGACGCCCTGCTGGAAAAAGGCGCCCGCTCGGTGCGCGCCATTTGCACGCACCCGGTGCTGTCGGGCAAAGCATATGAAAATATCGAGCAGTCCAAACTCAGTGAACTCATCGTTTGCGACACGATCCCACTGCTCCGCGAATCGCCCAAGATCAAGGTGCTTCCCACCGCCAAGCTTTTTTCCCGCGCTATCCGGAATACAGTGGAGCACAAATCGATCGCCGCGTTGTTCCACTAGTGCCAGAATACGAAATTCGCACTTCGCCTGCCGTTTTCTAAAAAAATGCCGCCGTTCCGTAAATGCCGGTTCGGGTAAAGAAAACTGCATTTTACCTTCGTCCCAGTTTTCTCATAGTATGTTTTGATTTTCCTACTGCTCCCCTTCTGGCAGTAGGATTTTTTTCATCTACAGGGCCCCCGCCGCCGCCTGATTTATTCCATCGCCCCCCCCTTCCTTTTTGTTTTGGCCCCTTTGCGTTGCCAAGACGCTTGCAATCCAACCGCTACGGTAGTTTGCCTGAGCAATTATTCCGACTTTTGCAGTTGTACACGGGAAACAGGTGTTTTTCATGAAAAGAAAAGGAATCTCGGTAGCCGGCCTATTGTTGTTTCTGACAATAGCCGGCTACAGCCAGGTAAAAAACGGCGCTTTCCGCCTCCTGTTGAATACTTTACTACAGCATACGGCGCCGGAAACCACGGTCGCCGAAATTGTCCGCGACAGTTCCAAAATAGTTTTTCTGGACGCCCGCGAACCGCGGGAATTTACCATCAGCCACCTGCACGGCGCCATTCCGGCCGGATACCAAACGTTTACCTTGAAGGATTTACCGGAGCTGGACAAAAGCCGCCGCATCGTAGTCTATTGCTCGGTGGGTTACCGGAGCGAAAAAATAGCCGAAAAATTGATTGTCGCCGGCTTTACCAACGTATCCAACCTCTATGGCGGCATTTTCGAATGGGTCAACCAGGGCCTTCCCGTGTATAACGAACACGGGCCTACCCAACAGGTGCATGCCTACGACCGTACGTGGGGAGTATGGCTGGAGCGGGGAGAGAAGATTTACGATTGAGGATTGGCGCAGCGGCCGAACCAAAATTTCGATCCTTGCCAGGAAGACGCATTATCAATCGTCAATCCTCCTTCATCCGCAAATAGGCTCCAGAGCGTATCTGTTGCAGCCAGTCGTGGTGGTTCAGGTACCACTGTGCGGTTTGGCGGAAGCCTTCTTCGAACCGCACTGACGGTTCCCAGCCTAATTCGCGGCGGATTTTGGAAGCGTCGATAGCATAGCGCCGGTCGTGGCCGGGCCGGTCGCGGACAAACGCAATGAGCTGGCGGGAGGCGCCGGCGGGGCGGCCGAGCAGTTGGTCCATAATATCGCAGAGTTGCTCCACCAGGTCGATATTTTTCCACTCGTTATTGCCCCCGACATTATAGGATTCGCCGGTTTTGCCCCGGTGATACACCAGGTCGATGGCTGCTGCGTGGTCCTCCACCCAGAGCCAATCGCGCGTGTATTGCCCGTCGCCGTACACCGGCAGGGGTTTGTTTTCGCGGATATTGGTAATCATCAGAGGCAGGAGCTTTTCGGGAAACTGATAAGGCCCGTAGTTATTGCTGCAATTAGAAAGCACCACCGGAAGGCCATAGGTGTGAAAATAAGCCCGGACAAAGTGATCGCTGCTGGCTTTGGACGCCGAATAGGGCGAGCGGGGGTCGTAAGGTGTTTCTTCGGTAAAAAAGCCTTCCGGGCCGAGCGATCCGAACACTTCGTCCGTAGAAATATGGTAAAAACGTTTTCCTTCAGGCTGGCTTTTCCAGGCCAGGCGGGCGGCATTGAGCAGATTGACCGTGCCCATGACATTGGTCTCGACAAAAGCCAGCGGGTGGTCAATTGACCGGTCCACGTGGCTCTCGGCGGCCAGGTGGATCACCCCGTCGAATTGGTATTGCTCGAAGAGGCGCCGCACAACTTCCTGGTCGGTAATGTCGCCTTTTTCAAACACGTAGTTAGGCGCATGTTCCACATCGCGCAGGTTAGCGAGGTTGCCGGCATAGGTGAGCGCATCCAGGTTTACCAGCAGGTAGTCGGGATATTTGTTCACCATCAGGCGCACGACGTGCGAACCGATAAAACCGGCGCCGCCGGTGATCAAGATGCTTTTTTTACAGGTCATCCCGCTTAAACGTGTACCACTTTTTTGAAGTATTCATACGTCAGCTGCAGGCCTTGCGCCCGGTCGTAGCGGGGCTCCCAACCGAGTAGGGCGCGGGCTTTGGTGATGTCGGGCCGGCGCTGTTTGGGGTCGTCGACCGGCAGGGGGCGGTAATCGATACAGGCCTTGGGGTTTTGGACCAGGTCGAGGATCTCCTGCGCAAATTCCAGAACGGTAATCTCCTGCGGGTTGCCCATGTTCACCGGCAGGTGGTATTCGCTCAGCAAGAGCCGGTAGATACCTTCCACCAGATCGTCGACATAGCAGAACGAACGGGTTTGCGAGCCGTCGCCAAACACCGTCAGGCCTTCGCCCCGGATGGCCTGGCTGAAGAAAGCGGGGAGCACCCGGCCGTCGTTGACGCGCATACGCGGGCCGTAGGTATTGAAAATGCGGATAATGCGGGTGTCCACGTTGTGGTAATTGTGATAAGCCATCGTGATGGCTTCCAGAAAGCGTTTGGCTTCGTCGTACACGCCGCGCGGCCCCACGGGGTTTACATTGCCCCAGTATTCCTCGGTTTGGGGGTGCACCAGCGGGTCGCCGTACACCTCCGACGTGGAGGCCACCAGGATTCGGGCGCCTTTCTCCTTGGCCAGACCCAGGCAGTTGTGCGTGCCGTGAGCGCCTACTTTCAGGGTTTGGATGGGCATTTGAAGGTAATCGATCGGGCTGGCCGGCGAAGCGAAATGCAGGATGTAGTCGAGTTTGCCCGGCACGTGGATAAACTTCGTCACGTCGTGGTGGTAGTACTCGAAGTCTTTTTCTTTAAACAGATGCTCGATGTTGTCGAGGTTGCCGGTGAGCAGGTTATCCATGGCGATCACCTGGTAGTTTTCGGCCAGAAAGCGGTCGCTGAGGTGCGAACCGATGAAACCGGCAGCACCGGTGATGAGGATGCGTTTTTTTGTCATAAGGAAGTACGCTGAAGTTGGGTGGCGCGTTCCTTCCGGAAGGCGCCGTTTTTTCGTAATTTGAATACATGCGGTACCCGGCCCCTACTGCCACCATCGTGCCAAAAAAAAGCAGCATCCGGCCTGTGGCCGCAGGGCCGGGCAAATATAGGTGATTCTGCAGGCGGGGTACGCGCCCAAACGGGCGTGAAATTTTTGTATCGCCCGGCATCCAAACTGAAAAATGATTTAACCGCAAAATTTTGGAAGAAAATTTGGAAAACCCAAAATCCCCCCTTATATTCGCCTTCGTTATGTTGAAACCGCCTGTTTTTTTCAAAGTTTCAACGTTTTACCCGGAACCAGATCAATCCGAACACCGCTAATTTTGACATTACCCGCACCGGAAATTACCAAAGGTTGACCAATTGAACACCGCATAGAATTGAAACCCTCCCGTACCAGGAATACCAAAGACAGCCCATCTAACAGCATCGCTTTTCCGACACCCACGCAACAGGGAATTTTCCAGGATTTTTACTACTATCGACACTGCTGAAGTGAAAATGCTTTTCACTCGATAGCGCTGCGAGACCATGCTACTTTACGTATTATTTCTTTTGTATTTCTTAGCAAAGGAAGTGGCGGTTATGCATTGTTGATTAAATCAATGATGCGGGTGCCTGTTATTCTATTTTTTATCTTATACAAATCTTCAAATAGTCACATTGGCTATTATCGAAAGGCTATTTTTTAACATAGATGATCGATTCGGCATTAATACTGCTCAGAGACGAAATATCTGCTTATATCCACACAGAAGTGAATATGGGAACGGATATTTTATTAGAGAATATTGCTTTATTCGACAGCGGCCAGCCTGCCGATTTGGAGGGTATCACCATAACGCTGGTCAATCTGGAAGAAGAAAGCGCTTTAAAAAATATACGGGCCACACAGCCGAACGCCACAGGTGGCATGGATTTGATCAACCCGCCGATTTTTTTAAACCTTTATTTACTGTTTTGCGCCAACTTCCCCAACAACTATGTAGGCGCGCTCCAGCACCTCAGTGCAATTATCCGCTTTTTTCAGGTAAAGAACACCTTTACCATATCTAATTCCCCCAACCTTACCCTGCCCATTACGGGGAATGAACCTGAAGATTTATTCAAACTGAAACTCTCGCTCAAATTGTACACGCCTACGTTTGAGCAAATCAACCATATATGGGGCGCTTTAGGGGGGCGCCAACTGCCTTCTGTTTTATATAAAGCCTACCTGGTGTGTGTATATGACCGGCGTACGGTTAAGGAGGGCCCGCCGATTGAAATCATTGAAAACAACCTTGAATCCCTCGAAAATTATTGAAACACATGGCTACCGCAATCGCATACCGCCGCGTTTTCGAAGTGCGCTTGTTGCACGAGTATTACTTGTTTGGCAGCGATGCCTTGAGTTATTTTGACAAGCCGGCAGCCACCCGCAGAAGTCTTTTCGAAAAAAGAATTTTGAACAGGCAATATTTACTGGCCAATGACCTGTCGATCGAGCCCGCTGAAAACACCCAACGCCTGTTGAAAGGACTAAAATGGCGTTTTGTCCGGACATCCGCCGGCTTTGCAGTAGCGGCGCCGTCAAAAACAGCGACAACGAATGGCAATACCGTTTTTCAGCCGGCAATCCTTCCTGCAGGCAATGCCGAGCTGTTTTTTATAATAAGTAGCCGCAATCCATATTTTACGAACTTCACTTCCTTGCTACTGCAAAAAAGCCCCTTGCCTGCGCGGTACTACTTCTCCAACCGGGCCGAGGCCGTTCACGACGCCGAGTTTGCCACTTTGTCCGCACCTGCGCTCGCCTTCGATGCAGGTAAAATCTACGAGATGGGTCAATTTGCAATGAAAGATGGCCTACTCAAAGAATTTATGCCCAGCTTGGCTCCGAACGCCGATCCATGGCGTCAGGCGCCGGGCATAGGATACGTTAATGAAAGCGATCGTATCGCATTGCCTAAAATATTTCCGTATGCGTTCAAGAAGTCAGACCAAATCCTGCAAGCTACCATCCGCCTGGAAACCCCTGCAAATGAATTAATTAAGACGATTCAATTGTCAGCCGGCAAACCGATAGAGCGGGCGCAACTGGACTTCAGCAGCCGGCCGGACCCCATTCAGAGCGGCAAAAAAATTTCGATACCAGACGGTCGCTACCGGCTTTCCATCGATGCCGGCCCGGTTCAAGAGGCGCTGGAAGTGTATTTAACCGATGTCTATGCGACCCAGTCTTTCGCCATCGTCCGAATCGACCTGGGAGAAACAGACCCCGTCTACCGGATATTGAATGCCGACAGTTCGTTTCGAAACCTGAATCCAGACCCTGCCGGCAAGCCTTTTCATCCGGTTTTTGAAATCCGGCTTAGGGCCCGGTCTACTTATTGGCGCTACAAATCCCGGTACCTGGGCCAGAGCCTCGCGGTAAACCCTTCCTTAACGGCGTACCTGGAGGCTGACGGAAATAGCGTCATAACCAAGGCGCCGCAAGCGCTCAGTTTTTTACCCCTCGGCGTGCGCTCATCGAATCCGGCGAACCCGCCTGTGGATAAACTTCCCAACCCTCTGCCCGACCTCATCCGGCCCCAGCCCCCCAACCTCCTGCTATCGGAAATAAACACCTGGAAAATCGCAGGTAAAATTGATTAGGCACCTATTTATCTCATTCTTTTCTAAACAAATCTGGTATGAACTACAGGACCCCTGGAGTATACATCGAGGAAATACCAAAACTTCCTCCCTCCATTGCCCAGGTTGAAACAGCCATTCCGGTGTTTATCGGCTACACCGCCCAAGCAATCGACGCGCGCGGACAATCGCTCCTCCGGCAACCTACGCGTATTACGTCCATGCTCGAATACGAAAGGTATTTCGGAGGGCCCGATGCGGAAAAATCCCTGACGGTCAATATCATCCAAAATCCCGACCGTTCGTTCACCGTCAACGGGGCAGTCAACAACCAAAACCGATCGCCCTACAGAATGTATTATTCCTTGCAATGGTTTTTTATGAATGGAGGCGGCCCCTGTTTTATCGTTTCCGTAGGGGATTACAGCACGCAGGTGGTTGATCAAACCGCCCTGCTCGCCGGACTCGACGAAACCGACCGGGTGGACGAAATCACCCTAATACTCTTTCCCGACGCTGTCAACCTCAGTACCGCCGCGGATTATTACGGCCTTTATACCGAAGCCATCGATAAATGCGTGGAACTGCAAGATCGGTTTGCAATCATGGACGTTTGGGAAAATCCGGCCGATCCAACAGAAGATCCGATAGAGACGCTTCGCAATAACACCCCCAATGAGGTAGACCGGCTCAAATATGCCGCCGCCTATTGGCCGCCGCTGATGGCTACGATCAATTATAATTATTCGGCCGATCTGAATGATCTGTCGCAAGGCGATACCAACGTACAAATAACAGGTTTTTTCAACGGCACGCTTGCCGAACTCAAAGACGCCAACAACGCCTTGTACTTCCGGGCGAAATCGGCTTTGTCCAATATTCCGCTGGAAATGTCGCCCTCGTCAGCTATGGCCGGCGTTTATGCCCGCGTTGACAACGCCCGCGGCGTGTGGAAAGCGCCGGCAAACGTTTCCATCGACGGGGTGATCGAACCCAAATTCCGCCTGACAGATGCCGACCAGCGCAACCTCAACGTCGACGACACGAGTGGAAAATCGATCAATGTCATCCGGTTTTTTACAGGCCGCGGCCCGGCAATATCCTGGGGCGCACGTACTCTGGCAGGCAACGATAACGAATGGCGCTATATCCCCGTCCGGCGGCTTTTTATCATGGTGGAAGAATCGGTAAAAAAAGCGACCGCCCAGTTTGTATTCGAGCCAAACGACGCCAATACCTGGGCCACGGTTAAAGCCATGATTGAAAACTTTCTGACGTTGCAGTGGCGCGCCGGGGCCCTCCAGGGCGCCACCACCGAACAAGCGTTTTATGTACACGTCGGTTTGGGTCAAACCATGACCGCCCTGGATATTCTCGAAGGGCGCATGATTGTTGAAATCGGCATGGCGGCTGTGCGCCCGGCCGAATTTATTATTCTTCGCTTCAGTCATAAAATGGCAGAGGCCTGATCTCAACTCCTAACAATTTAAAAAACAGTCATCATGGCCAATATGAATCCAAACGGAAACGGCGCGGGCAGCCGGACCCCGGATGCAGTGCTCTGCGATTGTAATCTGCTCATAAAAGATGAAAAAAACGCAGCACAAAGCCGGAAAGCAGGCAACGATACCCGAAAAAAATCCAAGGAGGAAGCGCGGCGCTATAAAATCTGCTGTTTGACAAAAGCCGAAGAAACCCACGACGTCTATCTCGACCTGGACAATTGCACAGCGCTGGAAGCGTCAAAAAGCGCAGAAATCATTCAAAAAAACATTGACGGGTATATCAAAAAGAACGACGATCTGGAAAAGTTGATCAAAGAATCGTCCAAGCTTATCGGCGAGATCAAGAAAAAACTGGAAGAACTGCACAACGCCGCTTGCACCATGTCCAATTGCATCAGTAACCGTTTGCCAGGCGAATTGCCCCCGCCTGCCGGCGTAGAAGCGATAGAAACTACGATAGGCCACATCAAGTCAAAGTCCTCTTTGGCGGACGAAACGGGAGGTAAAGCGTTCGATTCGGTCGTGACCATTGCCGGTATCCAAACCTTCGCAAATATCGACAGCCTGAAAAACTTTGGGCAACAACTCCTGGATGCCGCCAAAGGTTTCAAAACAAACATAGACGAAAACATTAAAAAGTCGGCCGAAGACGTCAAAACTGCCCAGTCGGAACTGACCAAAACACTCGAAGAACTTACCGCAGCCCGGTTCAATCTATATACAGAGTGCGTGTCTGTAGATGCCCTGGGCTTAATCTCTGAGTTCATTTGCAGCGGCGAATGCGACGACAATAAAAAGATTGAGGACTTCTGCGATAAAATCAGCCAAAACTTCGGCGACGACGGCTGCGGCCCCAATGGAACACTCCGGAAACAAGGCAAAAACACCCGCGACCGGAACTAAAACCATTCCAACTTACATAAAAAATACGCCATGGCAAAATTACTCAAAGATAATTCCTGCTGTTCTGCAAGCGGCAACGGCACACCCACTCCCGGCGGCGATTGCATCGACGACTGGAAGGAAAAACTAAAAGAAGTCACCAATGAATATAACCTGATCTCCGCCCAAACCGACCGCGCCGAAGAGGTGTACCGCCTGGCGGCAGCTTGGGAAGCCAAGCTGAATACTTGGTTTGCCAACATCAACGCCGCCAATGAAAAAGCGCTTACCGTAGTGGAAGAACTGGGTATTTTCATCGCACAGGTGGATATCCTTTGCAGAAACTCCGAGTGCACCGCCGAAGCCCTGGAACTACTGCTTTGTCAGGTTAAATCCCTGTTCGACCTGTTTTATACCTATCCCAATCAAACCCCCTCCGGCCTGAAAGATCTAGTCGTGGAATTGAAAGAACAGATCGACTGCCTCAAAGACCTTTCGCCTACCGCCAAAGAGGAAATGCTCAAATGTATTGCCGACTACGAGGCAAAACTGGCCGCAGTATGCGGGTTGCAGGACGCCGTTCTGAAAAAAGTCGTCGAAGCGTTGAAGTGCGCCAATTTGCTGCACACTTCCATCTGCAGCGAATGCGGCCTGAAAAAATACCTGGAAGATTTACAAACTGAATTTGCTGGCACTCCCGATTCGGATGAACGCCATGCCGGCTGCCCACCCGAAGAGTCTGCCGATACGACGCCTTTCCCCTGCGACGAAACCGCCGCTAAGCCGGAACCCGTTTTCCCGATTTCGGAAAGCGATTATTATAAAGATACCGCCACGCAAAAAGACCAGGCAATAACTAAAACACAGGAACTGAAAGAAGCCTGGCTGATCTGCCGGAAAAATCGCGATAAAATTCTCGCGCGCAAGGCAAGCCTTGAAGAAGCGATCAAAGCGGCCGAATCCGCTGAAAGTGGCAAATAGACCGCAAACCTCTTTTCATCACGCTAAAACTATTATCGTTATATGGCAGCCACAGGAGATTATCCACTTCCTAAATTCCATTTCCAGGTCGAAATGGGCGATGGCATTCGTATGGGTTTCACCGAAGTTTCCGGCCTTAATGTAGAGGTCGAAGTCATCGAATACCGGGAAGGCAATAGCAAACAATACAGCAAATCCGCTCAACCCGGCCTGCGCAAACACGAAAAGGTTACTTTTAAACGCGGCACTTTCCAGGGCGATCTGAGTTTTTTTGAAGCTTGGAAAAAAACATATTTCTTTCAGGAAGGCAACAAAACCGGCAGCCAATTCCGCGTCGACGCCATCATCAAACTCCTCGATGAAAATCACCAACCCGTCGTCACCTGGATTTTGGCAAAAGCCTGGGCAACCAAGGTCCAATCAACCGATCTTAAAGCCGACGCTAACGAGGTTGCCATCGAAACGCTCGAAATGGTGCATGAAGGCCTGACCATAAAATAAATCAAGCTGCTGTTTAAACCATGCCGGAACCAGTCGATTCATTCTACCAAATCGTCGGCTTTCACTTCAAAGTCACGTTTCAAGGCTTGCCGGGAGCTCAGGATTTCGACTTGCGCTTCCAAGCCGTATCCGGCCTGGATACGCAACTCGAAACCGAGTCGCTCAAAGAGGGCGGCGAAAACCGCTTTACCCATACGTTGCCCGGGCGGGTGAGCTATGGCTCGCTTCAATTAAAACGCGGCTTGCTGACGCCCAACCAATCGGGCCTGACCAAATGGCTGCGCGACGCCTTTCAGCACCTCAAAATCAAACCGCTGGCAACGGTTACCGTCGACCTCCTGGATGAAAACCATAAGGTGCTGGTCCAATGGAATCTGGCGCACGTGTGGCCCAAAAGTTGGAAGATCGCCGAACTCAACGCCGAACGCAGCGAAGTGCTGATCGAAACGCTCGAACTGAATTACAACCGGTTTGAATACAAAATTCCGTGATATGCCGATAGAAATAAGAGAATTGATTATCCGAACCACCGTAACGGAACAAACCGGTGCGCAAAATGGACAAGCCGGCAACGCCGCAAACTCCGCCGTCGCGTTAAACGAAGCGGACCTGAACCTGATCGTTGAAATCGTGCTGAATATTTTGAAAGAAAAAACTGAACGCTGATGTACAACGAAGGCCAATTGCAAAAAGTAAAGATTCGGGCTTTCGAAGATAAAAAATTCAAAAATCCGGTTAAGAATTTGGATCCCAATCCGCTCGAACTGCCGGTCAATCCCGAGTCGTATTCCCGCACCATGCGTATAATTACAAGTGGCGAACAAGCCGCCGGCACACAAGGCTCCGATCCCAATTATGTGCTCACGGCGCCCGAAGAGTTGCGCCTGGAATTTTTATTCGACGGTACAGAAACCATAGAAGGCTATAGCTATCCCCAAAAATCCTTTATGCCCGTCCGGGAACAAATCGATACTTTTTTGAAAACGGTTTATAACATGAACGGTACTGCGCATAAACCCAACTTCCTGCAGGTGCAATGGGGCCAGTTTGTGTTTCCGTGCCTGCTGTCCAGCCTTGATATGAACTATGTCCTGCTCCAACCGGACGGAGAACCCTTGCGCGTAAAAGTCGTGGCGACGTTTACCAATTTTATCGCGCAGGAAGAACGCGTAGCGGTGGAACGCAAACAATCGCCCGACCTTACGCACGTGCGGCAGGTAAAAGCAGGGGACCGCCTCGACTGGGTCACTTTCGGGATATACAAAGACCCAAAATTCACCCGGCAAATTGCCCAAATCAACGGGCTCACCACCCTGCGCAAGGTCAAACCCGGCGTTGAATTGCAATTCCCTCCCCTCGATAAAACAGAAGAAGTATGAAAACCAGGACAATACCCGCAGACTCGACCTACAATGTCGTCACATACGATATTCTGATCGATGGCAAACCCGTCGATCCGGGATATCAGGTGTTGTCTATCACTATTGTAAAAGAAGCGAACCGCATTCCCAGCGCCCGGGTAATCTTCCGCGACGGCCAGGCTGCCGAAGAAACCTTCCCAATTAGCGAAAAAGAAAATTTTATTCCCGGAAAATCCATAACCATTAAAATCGGAAGAGACCGTCAAAATGCCCAACTGTTCAAAGGAATCATTGCCAAGCACGGTATCCGCCTGCGCGAATCCGGCGCCTCTGAACTGGTGCTGGATTGCAGGGACGAATGCGTTAAAATGACGCTTGGCCGCAAAAACCGGTATTTTGAAGATAGCAAGGACAGTGAGGCGATCGAACAATTAATTGCCGGTTACGGCGGTTTGAAACCCGATGTGGAGGCTACCCGGCTCAAGCACAAAGAATTGATTCAATTCCATTGTACGGACTGGGACTTTATGCTGTCGAGAGCAGAAATGAACGGCCGGCTGGTTATTGCAGACGATGGCGCCATCCAGGTCAAATCGCCGGAAACTACGGCTACTCCTGCAGTCAGCGTATTGTTTGGCGCTACGTTGCTCGAATTTGACGCCGAAATGGATGCCCGCGCACAATGGAGATATGTTGACGCCCGTTCCTGGGATTACGCCGGTCAAACCTTATTCGAAAACAGCACAGACAGCGTGCCGGTAAAAGAACCGGGCAATGTCAGCGGTGAGGAACTGGCCCGCGCCCTAAATATCCCCGCTTTCGATCTGCGCCACAGCGGCCAGGTATTGGAAGACGAACTGCGGGAATGGGCGAAATCTACGCTGCAACGCAGCCGGCTGGCCAAAATTCAGGGGCGGGCTAAGTTCATTGGTTTTGCCGGGGTGAAACCCGGAAAAATCGTCGAACTACAAGGCTTGGGTGCCCGGTTCAACGGCAAAGCTTTCGTCAGCGCTGTTCGACATGACATCCATGACGGCCAATGGACCACACAAGTTCAATTCGGCCTTCCGTCCGATTGCGTTCATCAAAGCGCTCTCCATATCGCCGATACGCCGGCAGCGGGGTTGTTGCCCCCTATCCACGGCCTGCAAATCGGCAAAGTAGTTCAGTTGCAACAAGACCCCGACGGCGAACATCGCATCCTGGTGCGCCTACCCGTCGTCGACAATGCCGCAAGAGGCGTGTGGGCGCGCATCGCCAGCCTCGATGCCGGCAAAGAACGAGGCGCCTTTTTTATGCCTGAAATCGACGACGAGGTCATCGTAGGCTTTATCAACGACGACCCGCGAGACGCCGTCGTCTTGGGTATGCTCTACAGCAGCGCCAAACCCGCGCCGTTGCAGGCGCAGGACGCCAACCACGAAAAAGGCATTTTTACCCGTAGCAAAATGCGCATTCACTTTCACGATGAAACCAAAACCATCACCATCGATACGTCTGCGGGTAACAGCATCGTCCTGGACGAAAAAAGCAAATCGATTACGATTACCGATCAGAATGGAAACACCGCCAAAATGGAGCCTTCCGGCATTCAAATGAAAAGCCCCGGGAACATCACGATAGAAGCTACCGGAAAAATTGACATCAAAGCCAGCGCCGCGCTGACGATCGGCGCCGCCCAAATGACAATTTCATCCCAAGGCCCCATGGAGGTAAAAGGCGCAACGGCCAAACTGTCGTCGCCTGGCATCACTGAAATCAGCGGTTCTTTGGTAAAAATAAATTGAAAACAACCTTTTTATGCCGCCAGCAAGTCGTTTATCCGATTTTCATACCTGCCCCATTCCCGGTACGCCGCCCCATGTTGGCGGCCCGGTTGTTGGGCCCGGCATCCCCACTGTACTCATCGGCGGTCAGCCTGCCGCTGTTGTCGGCGACCTCTGCGTTTGTGCCGGCCCACCCGATGTGATTGTCAAAGGCTCTGCAACCGTGCTGATCGGCGGCAAACCCGCAGCCCGCATGGGCGATCTGACCGCACATGGCGGCGTCCTGGTACAAGGATATCCAACCGTTATGATCGGCGGCTGAACAACCCGTTTTACCACCTTATCCGAACCCTGCACAATGGAAAATTCTTTTCTTGGCACCGGTTGGGCTTTCCCGCCCGAATTTGACAATAAACTGGGTAAAACCCGGATGGTCAGCAATGTGGATGATATTAACCAAAGCCTCCATATCCTGCTCTCCACCAGCCTCGGCGAACGCGTTATGCAGCCCGATTACGGATGCAATTTGCAGGACTATCAGTTTGAGCCGGCCAACAATTCGCTCATCGGTTTTCTCAAGGACCTGATTCAACGCGCCATTTTGTATTATGAACCGCGCATTGTCGTAGAAAAAATCACGATCACGGAGCCCGGGTCCTTCGATCTGATCGAAGGACTGTTGCGCATATCAATAGATTATGTTATTACCAGTGAAAACTCGCGCTACAACTACGTATATGATTTTTACCTGAAAGAAGCCGATCGCGCTATTTGAATGCCCCCTTTATGAATCCAGTTTTTTTATCGAATCATTTCGAAAATAAATGACCAAACCAGTTAAAACGCCGCATCCCTTGCGCATCCGGACGGGCAGCAGCCAACGCAGACGGGTTATCGTTCGTGCTCGCTCAGTTCAGTAAAACCTCGCCCGAGGCGCTGGAACAATCCTTTCTGCAATATTTCAACGCCCTGCAAAACAACCCGGATAGCCAAGCAGCCGACCTGCTGCTCGGCTTTGTGTACGATGAATTGTTCGCTCCTATTGCCCGGCTTTATGTTATCGTGGAAACGGAAAAAATCAGCTTTGCCAGCCGTCTGGCCACCTTAATAAAATCCAGCCTGACCGAACCGTTGCGCAGCTTCATCGCACTGTCCAATGCATCGGCGCGCTACCTGTGCACCCGCAAACAATCGTTCAGCGCTTTTACCGCCTACCCTTGGCAGCTCGACCTGGCCGATACGCTTGCCCTGGATGCCTGTATGCCGGCTGCCGGATCAACGGCCGCCGCTTTTGAGTCTTTCGGATCCCAAATGCTGGCGCTGTTTTACCCGGCGCTGGGCAGCTTAAAGGAAATCGTAGCAGCTACGCCCGGCTACGTCGAAGAAAGTCTGGTCCCCCTGGAAAAAGCCCTTCAGCAAAAACACGAACCCCACTTAGGGCTGCTGTTCGCCTTTCTTCAGCTGTTCCGGCATTTCCAGGGCGACCTCAACCAACTCAGCCAGAAACACCTCGATTTCTTTTTCCGCGAAGCAGTCCGGCTGGCGCCAATGAGCGCCGATCCGGACAAAATACACCTCGTCTTTGAAGTCGCCAAACACCTGAACCATTACAAGGTAAAAAAAGACACCTCGCTCAAAGATGGAAAAGACGGCCTGACTCAGGACATCGAATTTACGCTTGACCAGGAAATTATTCTGGATAAAGCGGCGGTATCCGACCTGCGCACCTTGTTTCTCCACCCGTCCGGAAGCCCGGAAAAACCCTATGTAGAGGGGGTATACATTACCACCGCAGCCAATAGCGCCGACGGGAAGGGAAAACCGTTTGGTGAAGACGGTTCAAAAAACTGGTCGACGCTGGGCGCTAAATTCAGCAAATGTATCCTGCCCGGTAAAAACGAGGCCGAAGTACATCCTTATGCCCGGATCGGATTCGTGCTGGCATCGCCCGTATTGTTTTTGCAGGAGGGCAAACGGAAAATAACCCTTACGCTGACCTGCAGCAGTGCGGAAGACGCCCCTTTAGTGAGTGACGCGTCCTGTTTTACAGTTTTACAAAGCGCTCTGTCCAAACCCTTTTATCAACTGGATGACTCCAGTATCACCAAATTGGAAGCGTTGTTTTCCGAAAAAGCCTTGCAGTATCTGGAAACTTTTTTGGTGCATCCGCCCTTTCTGATCGGCGAGGAGCAAAATTTTATCAGCTTCGTTGATGCAAAAGAAGTGACCGAAGACGGCGAAATTCCCATTTTTACCGACGATGAAAGGCGCTCCTGAAATATCTACCTGTACGACCCGGTATCCAACCTGTATGTTTTGACCAGACGGCCGTTTGCTTCTGTCATCCGGTATTTTCGGGAACTGCTTGCCGTCCAAAACCCGTATGCGATTGGATTTGACTTGGATACCTTCCTCAACCGCAGAGACCTGGTGTCCTGCGCGCCGTTTTTCCGGTCCTGTTTGCGCGATGCTTTTTTGAAAGCGCTTACCGTCTCGACCGTCGAACAACAATTTTTTAATTTAAAATTCAGCGGCGCCGACGAATGGATAACGCCTAAACCCAACGTGCCGGGGCAATCACCCTACTATAACCTGGAGATAAACGCTACCTCTCTCCGCTCCCGTCCACCATCCACGGTTATCCTCGATCCCGACCAGCCTGCAGTTACTTTTTACGACGCCGAAACACTCGGCGAAACACTCGACCTCGAACCGGTATTTCCGCTGGTCAAAGCCGAACTGAACCCCGCCCTTGCCGTCTCCTGCAATAAACCGAACAACCAGATCGACGGCTACAACTGTTGCCTGGCCATCGACCCCAACGCTTTCAGTTATATCGCC
>JADJYG010000018.1 GCA_016719895.1 Saprospirales bacterium
CGGGTGAAAATTTTCCGGGCCTGCGGGCCTTCAGGAACTAAATCATCCAATATTGTTAAGGAACAGTAATTTTGCGACCAATATGCGGAAACAACAATAACATTTGAACCATCTAACGTTTTCGGAAAATCAAGGTTCGATAAAATATTGGAACTGCTGGAGAAAGGCCCTGGCCCCCATGGCGGCCGACCAACTTCTCCTTTTGAAATGCCATTCCACTGCATTTTCCAAGTGGATATCTGGTTGCGGGAAATTCGGGAATACAAACTGGCCTGGGAAAAAACGACCGTTTCCCGTTGGAAGCGGCTACGCCGATATCCGGCCCGACCTTCTGCGTATGCTCGACCGCTGGATACACCCTTCTGCTGAGTGCCGAGAAGTCTTCCAGCATATTGCGCATTTGCTGGTTATGCGGGATATTTTCAAGTTTTTTACCAGTCTGAAAAAGGAAATTTACCCCAAACTCTACGATATCATCCGGCCGCTTTCCTTTGACGAATCCCTGATCCGGGCGATTTCGTCCGTCTTTTATGAAGACGGCGAGATCCGGCCGGATGCCTCACCCGAACTGATTCGAATCCGGCGGGATATGCAGCACAAAGCGCGCGAACTCGATCACCGGTTCCGCCAGCTGATTCAGGATTACCGCAGCAAAGGTTGGCTGTCGGACACGCCGGAGAGTTTTCGCAACGGCCGCCGCGTGCTATCGGTCCCGGCCGAGCACAAGCGCAAAATCAGGGGAATTATACACGATGAGAGCGATACCGGCCGGACGGTGTTTATCGAACCGGAACAGGTGATTGAGGTCAACAACGATATTTTTGACCTGGAGGGCGAGGAGCGTCGCGAAATTTTCCGGATTCTGCGCGACCTGAGCGATACCATCCGCCCCTACGGACCCCTGCTCGGCCAATACCTGGAAACGCTTATCCGGCTGGACGTTATCCAGGCCAAAGCCCGGCTGGCGCAATCGATGCGCGCGGGAATGCCCGTGTTGAAGGAAAAGCCGTTGATTGGCGTGCGCAAAGGCTATCACCCGCTTTTATACCTGAAAAACAAGTCGCTGGGCCGTAAAACCGTTCCGTTTGAACTCCGTTTGAATGCCGAAAATCATATTCTGGTGCTGTCCGGGCCGAATGCCGGCGGCAAATCGGTAGCGATGAAATCCGTTGGATTACTTCAACTCATGGTGCAAAGCGGGCTGTTGATCCCCGTTCATGAATTGAGCGAGTTTGGCATTTTTGAACAAGTATTTGCCGATATCGGCGACCAGCAAAGCCTGGACGATGATTTGAGTACGTACTCCTCCAGACTTCAGAATGCCCGTATTTTTCTGGAAAAGGCAACGCCGCGTACCCTGGTGCTGGTGGATGAGATGGGTAGCGGCACGGATCCCAAGCCCGGCGGCGCCATCGCGGAATCTGTCTTGCAAGGGCTCTACCGCAAGGGTGTATTTGCTGTGATCACGACGCATTATTCCAATTTGAAGGTGTTTGCGTTTCGGAACCAGGGAATACTGAACGGCAATATGCATTTCGACAAAGACACCCTCTCGCCTACATATGAATTAAAAATTGGCCGCCCGGGCAGCAGCTATGCCTTTGAAATTGCAGCAAAAAGCGGTCTGCCCAAGCCCATAATTGATCATGCCCGCAACCGAACGGGTAGTGAAACCGCAGTAGACGATATATTGATCGAACTTCAACGCGAGAAACAGGAACTGGAAGAGCATTTGGCTACAGTGCTGGCGAAAGAGCAATCGCTCGAACGGCTGATCAAGACGTATGACAGCATGCACCAGGACCTGGAAATCCGCCGGAATCGCCTCAAACTGGATCAAAAAGAATTCGAACTGCGGCAAAGCGCTCAAGCCGGCCGGGAAGTGGAAAAAATGCTGCGCCAGCTGAGGGAGGAGAAGAACCTGGAGCGCATGCAACAAGCGGCAAAAGACTTGCGCAGAGAACAGTCGGAAAAGGCCCGTCAGGTGGATGATATAAACGCTGAGGTGGTGAAAATGGAAGAAAAGGCGGCGCCCGCCGGAGCCGTGCGCCCGCTTCGTGCGGGCGATTATGTGCGTTTGCGCGCCGGTGGCGCAACGGGCCGCATCGAAGAAATCAAGGGTAACAAGGCCCACCTGACCATGGGCGGGCTTACCGTGATGGTCGGTGTCCGGGACTTGCTCCCCGTTGCTCCGCCAGTTCAACAAGTCGCCACGAACGCCTATGCCGACTTGCAACAGGCTGCTGCATTCGAATCAAAAATAGACATCCGGGGTATGAGCAAAGAAGAGGCCTTGCGGGTACTGGAAAAGTTTGTAGACGATGCGTTGTTGTCAAATGCGGCTGTCTTACGGATTCTGCACGGGAAAGGCGATGGCATCCTCCGAAAACTCGTCCGGCATAAGCTGAAAGAGTACGGCGGAAATCTTGTCCGGATTTACCACCCCTCCCAGGAATCCGGCGGAGACGGTGTGACGATCGTGGAATTAGCCTGATCTTGTGCGGGAATGCTTCATTTTGCCCCGTCACGCTTATTTGTGTAGATTATGGATACGGTCCTGCTCGATTTTTTACCGCCTTTTTTTCAAGGCTTACTGGTAACTACAGGTATTGGTCTGATCATTGGCCTGGAACGGGAACACCAGCAACAAGCGGATGCCAGGCATTTTGCCGGCTTGCGCACCTATCCGCTCGTGGCCATTTTTGGATTTATCGCCGGTATGATTTCCGATCAATACCTGCAATGGTTTTTACCGGCAGCTACCCTGGGGTTGTTTGTGCTGGTCACGACGGCGTATTACGTGCAAGCCGTGGAGGGCAACCTCGGCCTGACGTCTGAAATTGCCGTTTTGCTGGCATACGGCCTGGGCGCCCTGGTAGCAATGGGCCAACCGGCCGAAGCAGTAGCCATTGCAGTGGTGACCACCGTACTGCTTTCGCTGAAAGAGGAGTTTCATTGGTTCGTCAAGCAGATCACGCATACCGAATTAGCAGCCTTTATTAAATTTTTTGTTTTAGCTATTTTGTTGCTGCTCCTTTTGCCCGATCAACATTTCGGCCCGGAAGATATCTTGCATTACCGCGAATTGGGGTGGATTATTCTTCTGGTATCCTCCATCAGTTTTGTGGGTTATCTCTTGTTGAAATTCACCGGATCGCAACGGGGCGTCTTACTCACGGCATTGTTGGGCGGTTTGTTTTCTTCTACCATGATTGCCTGGATTTTTGGCGCCAGAAGCCGCGCAACGCCCGCGCTGAGCCGGCATTTGGGCGCCGGCATCTTGCTCTCTTCTTCTGTCATGTACATCCGGGTATTGTTACTCACAGGCCTTTTTTACCCGCCGGTCGCCTGGCAACTGCTCTTGCCATGTGCCTTGATGCTGGCATTCACCGTGCTTGCTGTCTGGTTTCTTATGCGCGATTTTGACGAAACAACCCCGGCGTCGCAACTGCCTTTAGGCAATCCGCTGGATATTAAAAATGCCGTGTTTTTCGGCTTGCTCTATATTGGCGTTACGCTGTTTATGTATTATTCCAGGCAGTGGTTTGGCGAGTCCGGATCGTATGTGTCTGGCATGATTTCCGGTGTCGCAGATATGGACGCCATAACCATAAGCACCGCAAAGTGGTCCAGGCATGCATCGGATGCCTACTACGGCGCCAACATGGTCATCGTGGCGGCATTGTCCAATACCATCTTTAAGGCATTGGTCTCCATATTTGGCGGGCACCCGGCGATGCGCCGGTATATGCTTACCGGTTTTGGCCTGGTTTTACTGACCGGAGGCGTTTGGCTGGCCATCCGGCTCTTTTGACCCCGGAGGTGCTCACTTTTTATCCAGGCGAATAAAGTCAAACGACGCCCGTTCGGGAAAGAGGGCGGCGGCGTCCGCATTTTCCCCTGCAACATAGTAATGCGCAACCCGTCCAGCCGGCACGGTGGCGCTAAAAATCCCATCGCCGGCTTTGGCGTCACCGTTTTCTCCGGCATCATTCATGGCCACGCGCGTAAAGGCAAACATGCGGTGCGAGCGGGTAAACAACCAACCATTTTGCGCTTCAGTGAGTTCAGCTGTGATCAGCAATTGGTCGCCGGATACCTCATGCCTGACCTTTCCGATCACCGGCGGTTTTTTACTTAGTGCGGGATGCGCCAGCAGAAATTGCGTGCGTTTTTGCATCAGTTGCCGGATTCCGATCACTTTATCAGGTCCCGAAACCATCGTCTTGTCCATGGCCTGTTTAAAGTCCTCATAGCTATACAGCTTCATCTCATCCTTTTTCACCCAGGGGTCAATTTCCGCCATCATGGCTTGGCCGGTTGCCAGCAGCTGTTCTTTTTCAAGATAGTCCGCAACAATGGTTTTCAGGTGCACGATGTATATTTTCCGGAAAAGGGGTGTGCGTAAAACCTTGGAAATTAGCGGTCTTTTCAGGTTGCTGAATTCGGCCAGGGGGCTGTACTGGATCAGGGCCTCGTCTGTCATCTGGTTAAAACTGAAATCGCGGCGCCAACCCCCGAAGGCCATATTAAGGTCCCAGATCAGCGGGTGGCCAACGCCGGTGCTATCGATCCAGAGATAATAGTTGTGCGACAGCGAACCGGTGTAGCTGTCCAAATTAACCATAGCGTTGTTCAGCGCGTGCATCCAGAGGGTTTGATCGACATCCAGGACCGATTCGATCGCATCCGGCGTCTTGTTCAACACTTTTATCAGATGGAGCAGGGGTTTCCAACTGGCGGGGTCGCCCACTTCGTAAAAAGCATCATAACAACCCGGACTGTCGTTCAGATACATCAGAGAGGCATTTTCCCCTTTCGGACAACCGCTTTGACTGCGCACACGCTTCCAGTTATCCGGATCGCATTTTACTAAAAAACCGGAGCGGGTATCGAAATGTTTGGCGATAAATCCCTCATCGATGGATTCTGTATTTACATACAAGCCATAAAATACGTTGTTGACATATACCCGGGTAAAATTGCACCTGGGCGCCGGCATATAGGTATGAATTAATTCATAGGCCAATGGATCGCGGATGAAGCTCGGGTCGAGAAAGGCATTGGATAATTTTATGGTAGTATGCCCATCTTTCAGCTTCTGGGTTCGGATCCGGTAGTTGAGTTTTACATTGAGCGGCAGTTTGCGCACGGTATCTTTGCGGCTCCGGAAATAGGAACTGTTGCCTTTGTATCGGATGCCGACACTGTCGAAGCGCACGCCGTTGACCCAGGCAGAGCCCAGCAACCGCCCCTCCGGGTTCACATTTTTTAAGGAATCCAGTTTAGTGTCCCAGTTCGGGTAGGGCAATTCCAGGCGTACTTCCTGAACGCCTTTTCCATAAAAATCCTGGCAAGTAGCTACAGCCGGGCGGCCGGCGCAAAGGGCCAGCAGGAGTGCAACCGGATAAATGAGCGTTCGCATGCGAAAAGAGTGGGGGGCGAATGGTGTGATAAACAGGTTTAAGCGTGCCAACAAAGGTACAATAGTTCCGGTGGGCGTCTGTAAGATAAAACTGCCGGGCGGAGCGCATCCATCCGGCAGTTTTATCTTACAGACGCCCACCGGCTTGATTCCGGGTTATTTGTTCAGGTCGCTCAGTTTGATCTTATAAGGATTGTTCATGTATTCCCGGGGGACAAACGCTACGGTTCCGGCATTTTCCGCGAGGATGTAGTAATCCAGCACGGCATCTTCGCCTGGCGCTTCGATATTGGCCGAGAATGCTTTTACGCCCGTTGGCAGGTCGTTGGACGCTTCTTCCGACATAACCATCGGGAGGTAAGGCAGGTTGTCCCCAAACCGGTAATAAACGATGATCTTTTTGGGAAAACGGTCCGCTTTTGCCATGATCCGGAAGGTATTGACGCGCTGGTTCTCATATTTCCCGCGCCCCTGCACGGTCACGTCGCTGACCGCAGAAGGCAAGGCGGTGAGTTCCGGGTGCACTTTAAGAAAGCGGGATCGCTTGGACATCAGATCGAATATCCCGGGGATTTTGCTTTTGCGCCCGATGGTTTCCCGCAGGCTCTTTTGAAACTCATCCAGTGAGTATTGTTTGTTTTGATCATCGTTAAAAGGAACGACGATCATGGCCTGCAACTCCTGCGCGCGCTTTTCGTAGGTGCCGCTGGCAACAAAGTCATCATTGATCTGCCGAAGGTGCGACAAGTAAATTTTCCGGTACAGGGGATCTTTCAGCAGCTGACTGATCAGGGGTTTGTAGAGGTTGTCGGCGTGCAGGAGCGGATCGAGCCGTTGGAGGGTGCGAATATCCAAATCGCTGCCGCCGCCCGTATTTTTAAAACTGCCAAATGCCAGGTTTAAATCCCAATGGATCGGCTGAAACCGGCCGTTGTTATCCTGGTAAAGGTAGAAGTTGATGCTACGGGCGCCGCTGTAGCTGCTCAGATTTACCATCAGGTTGTTCAAAGCCAGCATCCATAATGCGCGGTCGACATCCAGCACCCGTTCGATGCGGTTAGGCTCCCGGTTGAGGATGCGCGTAAGTTCTTGGATGTCCAGCCAGCCGCGATCGGATTTTAATTCAAAGTTGTTGCGGTAACAATCAATGTTCTCTTCGTACTCCAGAGCGCCGAAAATGTTTTGTTTGCACCCCGCCGGGCTAGCCTCCGGTTTGTAATCGACGCCGGCTTTGAAGAGCGGATTATCATCGGAGCCATAATGATTGCGCAGGAATGGCCCTTCTACACTTTCAATATTGATAAAAATACCGACATATTCGCCGTTGACAAACAGTTTTGTATAAGATGCTTGCGGAGCAGGCATATAATTTGAGGCGATCTCCAGGAACAATATCTCCCGCACCAGGCTCGGATCCCGCAACGCCGAGGAAAGTTTCACTTCGGGGTAGCCCTGGTGGTTTTGCCCTGGCTGGACAAAATCCAGTTTGATTTGAAAGGGGTTGCGCTTGGATCCCATTTGATAGGAGTTGTTGCCGCGAAACCGCACGCCAACACTATCATAAGATTTTCCATCGATCTGAACCGCGCCCAATAACATACCTTCTCCATACAGCCGCATGGAGTCCAGGGCGTTGCTCCAGTTTTTGGCCGGTAGCGTCATTCGAATTTCACCAATTGTCTTTTTTTCAAAAAACGGGCGCACCGTTTTGGCTGTTTGCGCAAATACCGCCAGGGGGAACAGCGCTATCAGGTAGCATAGCAATTTTTTCATGTGAAACTGCTGAAGTGTTAAAAAATGTTTATATTGATTGTGGGTGCAATGATACGAAAAGGTGCTGTAGTAAGTGGATCAGCCCGGAGGAAATGACCGGCGTATAGTTTAATTCATTTGTCCAAATCAGGTTATCACTTCGAATTCTTCGTCCGCCGCGGCCGGAACAGCCCGTGTGTTTGCAGCCAGGCGGCTTTGGTGCATACGTTCCATATTGCGGAGCACGTCGTCCAGAAAAGCAGTGTCCGCCCAGTTGCGTATAGCATCCAGGCTATTCAACCGCTCATCTTCTCCAAGTTTAAAGGTGAGTGCGTATCCCTGGTTTTCAAATTGGACGGAAACGCGACCATCCGTTTGAAACACTGTGATTTTAAGGTGAGGATGTTCGATATAACCCATTATACGCATACCGAAAAAGTATTATCTGAATAAACGAGGGGGGCAAAAATGCAAAAAACCGGAAACCTTTTGGACAAGTTGCCGGCCCTTTTCCTTTTCCGCTAGATGCGGACTTCAAAAATGGCCCGGAATACGGAAGCGCCGGCTGCCGCCCCCAGAAATGTGCCGGCCAGGCATATCCAGGTATCTGCCCAGGTAAGCAGTCCGGATATGGCCATACCAGCTGCGATAACCGGGTTAAACGTAGCCCCGCACAGATGCTGAAATGCCGCGGCGCATGCCATAACCGTGAAGCCGGCTGCCAGCCCCAGCCTGGTAGTATCTTTGGATTGATCCGCCAGCAGAAAAATCAAACTAAGAAAAAAAGTTCCCAATGCTTCGGCAAACAGGGCGCAAAGCGGGTCGAATTGGCGCATGGCCACCTCGCCGCTTGCCTGGCAACGGATTAGAAAGGAGGCAATCATAGCAGCCAGAACGCCTCCGGCAAGCTGTGCCAGCAGGGCGTAGGGAGCATCCCAACGCTCGATTTTCCCGGTTATCAGGTGTGCGAGCGACAATGCTGGGTTCAAATGAACAGCGGAAACTGCGCCGGCGGCAAATATAAAAGCCGCGAGCGCGGCGCCATAGACCCAGGGCGCAATATTATTCACACCGTTTTGACTGACCAGTACCAATATCAGCACCAGCATAAATGTTCCGATGCCTTCCAAAAAGTATTTTTTCATTGGCGCGTACGTATTTTTACTCCCGAAAATCACCGGGTAGCCAAAGATAAGGCGCGGGCGTACTTCCGGTTCACTATTTACTCACCGCCAAAAGTATTGAAAAATCGTATGCGACAATTGTTCATTCTTATATCCATATTCCTGATGCACGAGCATTCCATTGCCCAAGCACCGAATCAAACGCTTACGCCCGAGCTTTTATGGAAGCTTGGCCGGGTATCTCTGGATTGCGTTTCCCCCGATGGTAAAGCCGCTGTTTACGGCGTTCAGCGGTATGTTGTCGAAACCAATAAAACCAGCCGGGTCCTATTCCTGGTCGATTTCGATACCCGAAAAACAATCCCCCTCACGGAAGCCGGCATGGTGTGTACCGACGCTCAATTTCACCCTTCCGGACAACGCGTCGGTTTCCTTTGCGAGGGCAAACTCTGTGAAGTACTCCGCAATGGCACTGCCCTGAAAACCGTCGCCGATTTTGACCTAAACGGATTTCATTATTCCCCGGATGGGCAGTACCTGCTTTTCACACAGGATGTCAGGTTCGATCCGACGCCAACCGACCGGTACCCGGATTTGCCCCAAACCAGCGGGCGCATCTTTGACGGCCTTTTTTACCGGCACTGGAAGGCCTGGCATGACTACCGGTACAGCAATATCTTTTATGTCCGCTACCAGGATGGCCGGGTGAGCGGCAGTCCGGTAAATATCATCAATGCGCCCTTCGACAGTCCGCTTCGTCCGATGGGCGGCATGGAACAAATTACCTGGAGCCCGGACAGCCGCTTTATCGTTTATACCTGCCGAAAACTTTCCGGCACCGAAGCAGCGCAGAGTACCAATGCCGATTTGTTTCTATACGACATGGCGACCGGTAAAACGCTCAATATCACCGAAGGCATGCCGGGGTACGATCTTGATCCGGCGTTCTCACCCGATGGGCAATACCTGGCCTGGACGAGTATGGAAAAAGCAGGCTACGAGGCCGACCGCACCCGCTTAATGGTACTGGATACCCGCACGAACCAACGCCTCGAATTGACCGGTGGCTGGAAGTTTGAAGCCAATCATCCGCAGTGGGCTGGCGATAGCAAGTCGCTTTATTTCCTGAGCGCAAATGACTTTACCTACCAGATTTTTCAGATCGGCCTGCCGGATAAACGGACCCGCCAGATCACAGGAGGCCAGCACGACTACACCAGCCTGAAGGTGGCCGGCAACCGGTTGGTCACTACCCGGGTGTCAATGACCACGCCCGCCGAAGTATTTCTAGTGGACCAAAGCTCCGGCGCCGCACAAGCCCTTAGTACTGCCACCGCCGAGCCCTGGAACAGCATCGAACAATCCAGGGTGGAACGCCGGACCATAAAAACGGTAGACGGGAAGGATATGAATGTTTGGGTCGTGCTGCCGCCCGGGTTTGATCCAAAAAAGAAGTACCCTGCGTTGTTGTACTGCCAGGGCGGCCCGCAGTCGGCCCTGAGCCAGTTTTTTTCCTACCGCTGGAACCTGCAGCTGATGGCCAGCCAGGGTTATGTGGTTATTGCCCCTTGCCGGCGCGGCATGCCAGGCGGGCCTTATGGACAGGAATGGAACGCAGCGATCAGCGAAGACTGGGGCGGATTGGCAATGCAGGACCTTTTGTCTGCCACAGACGCCCTGTCGAAGGAACCTTTTATCGATGCTAACCGGCTGGGCGCAGTAGGCGCCAGTTTCGGCGGATATTCCGTGTACTGGCTGGCGGGAAATCACAAGAAGCGGTTTAAGGCATTCATCGCCCACTGCGGCATGTTTAACACCACCTCCTGGTACGGAACTACCGAAGAATTATGGTTTGCCGATTATGACATGGGCGGCCCGTATTGGAAAAATCCGAACCATGCCACCTGGACCCAATTCAGCCCGCACCTGTACGTGCAAAATTGGGACACCCCCATCATGGTTATGCACAATGAGCTGGATTTCCGGGTTCCCTTTTCCGAAGGGATGCAAGCGTTTCAGGCGGCGCAGCTCCGGGGTATCCCGTCCCGCCTGGTGTGTTTCCCGGACGAAGGGCACTGGATGGCCAAAGCCCAAAACAGCTTGTTGTGGCAGCGGGAATTTTTTCGCTGGCTGAATCAATACCTGAATCCATAAATGAAAAAGCCCTCATCCAGCATTGCGCGGATAGAGGGCCATCCCAAAAACCGATTACGTCTTTATGCGGAGCGGTACGGCAGGTAGCAGCACCGGCGGCAAATACTGGGTAAAAAGCGCTGTTTCAACGGGGGCGAAAAGGCGTTAATGCCGCAATTGAGACAGGCAAAGCAAGCGTTTGTTGTAAATGCGGGAGGCAGATGTCCGAAGATGTTGCGGGATTATACAGCCGTTGCTTACGGCCAAGAAGATGGGGCAAAAGTAGGGGGTAATCTGCCGCCTCCAAATACCCCTTCGAGTGTATTTCCACCGTAAATCCACACAAAATGTTTGAACAAATTGGCGAATTTTGTAATGGGAACGATATTTATTTAAGACGCAATCATTTGATCTCCAGGCTCTTTTCAAGATTTTCGAACCGATCGCGCAAGGATTGATACGCAGATTCAAAATGGGCTATTTGGGTTTCTTCATTGATCAGCAAGGCGTCTAAATCTGCGAAATTGTCGTTGATGCGGCTTTTGATGATGCGCACATAAGCGGTTAATTTGTGTCGAAGGGCTTCTTCCATTCGATTGCGGCCCTGGCCGATTTCTTCAAAATAACCCCGGGTGATTTTTCGCCGTTGTATTCCGGCGCTTATGCCTGCAAATATAAGGCCCACGCCCGTCAGTACGCCGCCGGTGATGTCGAAGACGGCTGTTTTGGTCACAGCGGCGAGTATCAGGCCGATGACGGCCACGCCGCTGCCGGCGGCGATGTTTGGCGAAACGTCGGCGTTTTCGGGAAAGAGTTTTGCGTCCGTAAAGTTTTCGGAGCGGGCCATAAATTGGCCAAATGCCTCCTGAAGGTCTTTCAAAACGGCCGCCCGTTTTTCTGAAATATCCTCAAAAATATACGAATCGCTTTTCACCACCGCAGTGGTGCTGCTCCGGATTTTGAGGTCGATCATTTTTGCCATCTGCTGCACACTGTCGGCCAAATCCACCACGCCGTTGCTCAATTTTGCCTTCAATTCTGCATTCAGATTGGTTTCCAGTTTTTTAGACAGGCCGTCCAGCCAATCCTTGATGGACGATTGTTTTGAAAATATGCCTAAGAAGGAGCGCCGCAACAAGGATGGAAAGGAAAGTCCGTTTTCCAGTTCCTGACCAATTTGCCGGGTAGCCCGGTCATACCCGTTTAAAAGGTTTTCAATAAGGATACTGCTTTGATGGTTGGATTTTGCCTCCTGATGATCAAGGGTTTGCAGTATGTCGGCGCGAAAGACCCGGTCGTTTTGGAATTGCGCCGACCGGATTCCCAGTCCGGTGCGTATACGGTCCAGGATGTTGCCGGAGGTGAGCAGGTTGTTGTGCAATTTGAGCGCCGCGCCGCGCCCTCCGGTGACGTGCGTGCGAATATAATCGCGCACGGCCGAAAACCCGCTGTCGTCGAACCGGCCTTCCTGTTCGGCTTTTGCGCTGGTTTTGAAAATAACGGGGTCGTCCAGGCCTTTTTTACGGGCGAAATCATACAATCCCCGCTCATTGACGCTCAAGTCTTCCGCATTGAGCAGGTCTTTTTGCTGGAGTACAAAAATGATTTTCTTGTGCCAGTCGCGGTGGATAAAATCAAAAAAATCCCATGCCGACTGGCGGTACGGGTTTTTGGCTTCAAAAACAAAAATGACCAAATCGCTCGCTGGTATAAATCCTTCCGTGATCTCCTGGTGCCGTTCGACAATAGAATTGGTGCCCGGCGTATCAACAATTGCAATGTCGCGGAGAATGTCGGCTGGGATAAAAATTTTTTTCAGGTAAGGGTTCACCACCACCGTTTGTTCTGCTTCGCCATGCAGGATTTGTTGAATGGTATCGGTCATCGGCTGTGGCGCCACTGCGCAAATTTCACGGCCTGCATCCAGCAACGCATTTAAAAAACTGCTCTTGCCGGCTTTGACTTCGCCCACCACCACAAACATATAGGGTTCTGCCATGCGGTTGCGCAATTCTCCGACTGCGGTTGCCAGTTCTTTATGGCCGATTTCCTGGGTGAGCGTGTGGAGGTCTTTTACGGCGTCCTCGATCTGAACGCGAAGGGCTTGAGTATTTTGATTTAATATCATATAATTGTGTAATAACTAGCTGGGCGACCCGGGTCTGAATTTTTTATTACCTAATCGGGGCAGGGTACCGGGTGGGGTCTCAAAAGTACTGCATGAAAAGTGAATTTTGAAGCACTTGGGTTGACTGTTTGCCGCAACAAAAAAGCAGATCAAGGCTGGATAAATCGGGCAAAAAACCATGACGCTCCGTAAAAACCTGTGGGTATGGCGCGGGATAAAACCAGCGGGGTGGGGGAGTGCGCTTCGGCGAGATGGTGTTTTTGAAATCCAGCCGGCCTGCTGGAAAATCTTCGCTGTTTTTATCAGAATAGGATTCAGTGCAGGCTATTTCCGGCGATAGTCCTAAGTTTTTTAGTAAAAATTGAAGTAATCCCAAATTGAAATCAAACAAGAATTCTAATCTGTTTTGATAAAACTGCTCCAACTCGCCGGCAAAATGGTCGAAATAAGGGGCATTTCCGTACGCCGCCTGAATACTGCGCCAATGAACCTGTTGCCAGGGTTCGTCATAGGCCAGGCGAACAGCGCGAACAGGGGTTTGCTGGTGTTTCCCTTTGCGCAAGGGAATGCTCAGGCGCTGGGTGCCGTTGGGTCCGGCGATCAGACACCGGTTTCGGAAACTGCCTTTTTGATAATGCTCGCAGGCTTCCAGGCGCACCGCCCCGGCATGCGCTGCCAATGCCATCCAGGACACAGGGGGCAGGTAGTGTAATTCTAAAACAACGTGCGGCTTAGCGATCTGCAAAATATCCGGTTGATTATCCTTTGGCTGGCCTCCAAAACAGGTATGCATCACGGCAAGACCGGATGAATATGGAAGCCTTCTTTTTTTAGTAACCGCAGCATCCCTTTTTTCCCGGCTAAATGCCCGGCGCCAACCGCGCAAAAAAGGCTGTTCTCGCAGGCAATTTTAACAAACCGGTCGACCATCAGGACGTTGCGTTCGAAAAGTAAAATTTTGCGCATGCCTTTGGCGTCTTTTTTGGCGGCTTTGTACAGTTCCCTGACAGCGCCATTCCGGTACCAATGCACCATCTTTTTTAACCGGCGTTTCTGGCGGCTGTAATTTTTTAGGAGCCAGGTCAGATTTTTCAGGTGTTTTTCAAACGAAATGCATCGCAGGGTTTGCAACTGTGCCTCGAACGACTCTACACCGGTCGTTTCCTTTCCGAGCCCGCGGGCATATTCATACAAGGTTTCATCCAGGGAGAGCGAGGTCTCCTCCGCTAGCAAGGCATTGGTGAGCGCAAGGGTGACGGTCAGCGGGTGCGCGAACCGAATTTGTTCGGCAGGCAGGTTCAACTTTTTGCGGCAGTAAAACTCGAGGTTTTTCCAGGTTCCCAGGCCCAACAATTGATCGAGCGATGGTCCTTCGGGCAATAACATCACCTGTGCAATTGCCTGCGCATCGGTTTCGGAAAAGTCGAACTCTGTTGCAAATACCGAACAGCGCTCCAGGCAGGATTGAGCGGTGTCGAGCCATTCAAAGGCGCGCAAATCCCTGACATGCATGGTTCCAAACAGGTACGAAACAGGATCGCCCGCGGCTGGCGTAATCCGCCAAAGCAAAGAATTTTTCATAAGAGGATGCCGGATAACCAACTATCGCGGCCATCCGGTGCAGGGGATGGCGACTTCCCTTTCGGCGGACCTGTTCCAGCGGTCCACTTCGACGAGCAGCAGCCCTGCCGGCTGGCCAGGCGATTCCTGGCAGGCACAAAGATAACGCGCCAATTGGAGATGTGCTCGCCGGCTGTTGTATGCCGGCACATGAATATCGGCCATGGCCCAGTCATCAAACAGCATTTTTGTCCCGTGGTCGTAACTGAATTGACGCCATGCTTCGACCACCTGCGCGCAAGGGGCGCCATTTTTACTATAAAAACTCGCTTCCGTTTGGGTGTTACTGTACATTTTCCAGGAAAGCGCTTCATCCCAATGATGAAATATATTCAGTGCAGGCAACACCCAGGCCAGTGCCAGGAGGGTGGTTGCCAACGCAGTTCGCACCAGGCTGTTTTGTCGCCATGTATACATTCCGGATTCCGGGTTTGTGCGAAATAAAACCCAAACCATGCCTGCCATGGCGAAATTCCAGGGGATAACGACAGTGTTCCAGTCGAGCCCCAGGGGGCTGAGCGCCAGCGCGATAAACAAATGAAACAGAACCGTAAGCCACCGGAACACCGGCCTGGTTTTTTTCCAGAGCAAACCCGGCCCGAGCAACATTTCGCCGGCGGCAACGGCGTATCCTGCCGCTGGAAATGCCCCGAAATATTTCGTCCATTTGAATGCTTCGCAAAACCAGGGAAAGTTATCGATGGCAAAGTAAGGTGTGATTTTATTAAATCCTCCCCAGGCATATACAGCCGCTACCAGCCACTGCAGATAGCGTTTTCCGGTCCGGGCGTCATTTCCCGCAGCAAACAATAAGCCAAAAGCCGCCAAATAAAAATATGTCCAGGGTTGAAGCCGGTTGAGGTCCCGGGCAACCAGCCACAGCACCAAGCAGGCAAGTCCGCCCCGAAACCATGTTTTCTGCGGGAAAAGTGCAGTTGCCAGGAGTGCCAGGAGCAGCAATCCGGTCTGGATACCCTCCAGCGCCAGCGCCGGGTAAAACTGAAATCCGGGAAGTGGTAATTCCGGAAACGTTCGCCCGCCGGCAGTATGCCAAAGCGGCCAGCTCAACGATATTTGAGCGGCCAGGGCAATGGTTATAACCCGGACTGTTGTACGGAGGGCGGTCGTGTTATGCATCTATCGGACCTGAAGTACCTGTAATTGTTTTCGGAGCAGGCCATACCGCTCGAGGGCTTGGGTAAAGTTATCCGCCGCTTCGAAGGCCGCCGCTTCGGAGGAGTAGGTTTGGCCAAGGCTGACCAAGTAACCTTCCCTGCCCCCAAGGCAGGCCAGCGGTGCGGCTGCACAGGGTATACCCTGCTGGTGCAAGGCGCTCACCCGGGCATCGGCCAATGATTTAAGCGCATAGGTATTTTCCTGGACAATCCAGCCTTTTCTACTCCGGATGCCGGCACATGGATCGCGTTTTGGAGCGGGCGCCTCTTCGTCTTCTATGCCCGACAGATCTATGGTGGGGATATCGTCCTGGTCGTTATCGCCGGATAAGTTGATCGTTGGAATCCCGGTTTCCGCCGGGCGGGCGCCTGTGGAATTGGGATATTGTTTGGGTATGGCGCGCGGATCGCGTGCAAGCGGCCGGTCGCCTTCATACAAATAACCGTATTGATCTTCCGGATTGGCATCCGGGTATTCGATTACTTCCAGGACATTTTCCTCCCGCACGTTCAGCACCCGGTAGAAAAGAGGGGTAATGCCTGCAAGGCAAAGGGCAAACACCCATTTCTGTACGTTATGCCCGCGCATGTAACGCTTGAAAGTGGAATCTTTACTGCCTTCGGCTGGAGAAAAAACCTTCAGAAAAGTTTTTTTCACCGGATCGAGTACTAAATACCAGGCTGGCCGCCAGATTTTATTCCAGGCAGTAGACAGTTCGCCAGGAACGGCCGGCCGGAATTTGGAAAGCGTTCCGACATTGTGCGACATGGCCTGATACCATTGCAGCCGGGTAACCCATTGCACCATGGCCCTGTCCCTGCCGTAAATGCCGACGCGGGAAGGCGTGATCAAAGCCCGAATTTCTCCTTTTGACGGCACCAATGCCAGCCCGAATCCATTGTACACACATTGGTTTTTCAACTCGACCAGGTATGGATCGGTGGGCGCCGGAAAAACGTCTTCGGCCAGCGCGATCCATTGCTCATCGGCATAGTATTGCTTGAACTGTTCGATGGCATAGATATACCGGTACTTTCGCCAGCCGCGAAGGAAGAAATACCAGCTCAACAGGCCTATGAGCAGCATACCGGCTATAAAACCCACATTTCCGGTCCATTGAAGGTGAACCAGCCAGGGCAGGCGCGCAGCGTACGCCACGGCATAGGCTACGGCTGCTGTCATGGCGCCAAAAGCCAGGCAATCCCACATAAAATAGGTACTGTTAAGGGCGAATTTCACCTCTTCGGCTTTATCGAGGGAAGTGGCTTCGTAGGTACAGACGAACGGAGCCCCATCTTCTTTTCGGAACGACACCATGCCATCGGCAATCAGCCCGCCTGCGCTCACGTTGTCCAGTTCTGTGTGAACAGACTCGGGCCGGTACTCATAGCGGTACTTATAAAACTCCTTGAGAAAGGGTAGAAACGCGCGTTTTATGTCATTCTCCGTTAACATCAGACCTTTTTATTCATTTGGTATTCGGCCTTTTTGGCATCACTTTGCCGTTGCCGGATGACCTCGATATAGCTGCGTGCTTTTTTTTTGCCGTATTGGTTCCAGGCTTTTTCAGCCCATTCCTGGGCGATATCCAGGTTGCCATTAACTTCAGCCATAACGGCCATGTTGTAAGCGGCCCGGCCGGCCGCCTTGGGATTGTCTTTTGCAGTGGCTTCAATTTTTTTCCAGATGTCGGCTGCCCGGTCCCATTTGCCGTCCTGTGCAAGGCGCGCGGCTTGCTCCATCTGTGTTTTAAAGCCTTTTGCTTTGGGGTAGTATTGCCGGTTTACCTGGATATATACCGGTGCAATGCGCATACCATATTCCCGGCCGACGATAAATGCCACCTTCCGGGTTACGGAAATTTGGGATGGCAAATTGGCCACGGCTTTGCGCTCGGTGTCGGCAATGGCTTCGTTTTTTAAAAAGTCCTCCGTAACAAATTCGTCGAATACCATTTTGGAAGCGGGATCATAAAACCGCCAGCCCATCCGCACGCCAGTACGCATTTCGGCAAGGTAATCAATCAGGGTAGTGGTCGTGCCATCTTTGTTTTTTTTCTTGGAAGACCGTTGGCGCGTCATGGTGCTATTGTCCGAATCAAACGATTCTATGGCGACTACAGCATCGGCCGCATAATCGGCACAGATACGCTCGATTTCCTGCCAGGGCAAAAGCGCCGGCATGCCATCGCCGGCCTTGCTGCCCGCCATTTCCAGGCCAGTGGTCACCACCCGGAACCTGGGGGTTCGTTGCAGGGCGTCCGTAAGCCCTGCAACGGCCTCTTGCCGGCTTTGGCGGTCCTGCCCGATCGCTTCGCCCGTAAACAAGCCTTCCAGCACGTTCAGCCAGCCATTAGATGGCTTGCTGCGGTCAATCACTGCAATTTTGGCGATATGATCGGGAACTTTAAACTGGGCGGGCTGAAGTACCGTCAGGTGGGCTGTTTTCATGCAGCCGGTGAGTGTAAAGAACAACAGCATGCTGAACAGGACGGTTTTCAGATGGACTCGAGATGCCATAGTGAGGTGATTTTTAAACTTTTAAACGGCCAGGCGGTAAGTTGCAGGCAAAATTCGAGGATTTTGGTGAAATAACGTGTAATCCCATTTCTAAATAAAATGAAGAGGCTAACCGGTCACATAAAAAAATGCAGCGCCGAACGAAAACGGATAAATCTTGTTTCAGGCAATGTCCGCCAGCGCACTGGGGCGCCCGGGAAAAGCAAGCCAAACTTGTTTCGGTCCGGCCTTCCACCGCGCACGCCCTCGACCGCGGCGCCTCAACCTATGTCGCATACAACATCCTGCAATATCCTCATCGCCGGAGCCGGTCTTTCCGGCCTTACCCTGGCGGTTGAACTGGGCCGCCGCCCGGCATTCCGCGATTCGGCCATAATCCTGATAGACCGGGATGCCAAACAAAAAAACGACCGAACCTGGTGTTTCTGGGCGACCGAAGCGGAGCCCCTGCCGCCGGTAGTGCACCGGTCCTGGGATCATTGTTATTTCCATGCGCCGGGTTTTTCTCAACAATTTAGCTTCACTCCATACCGCTACCAAATGGTCCGGGGGATCGATTTTTACCGATGGGCACTGGCAGCGCTCGAATCATTCCCCAATATCCGGCGTGTTCAAGCGACTATTGAACGGATCGATGCGGAAAACGGGCTCGTTTATACGGATGCAGGGGCGTTTCAGGGGGGGATGGTTTTTAACTCGGCGTATACAAAGGTACCCTTGCTTCCCCCGGGTCAAATGGCATACCCGGCGCCACCGCTCAGCTCAGGCCCCTTACCGGCGAAACAGCGCAAGACCGACGTTTTTCTGCTTCAGCACTTTAAGGGTTGGCATATCGAAACCCCTTTCCCGGTTTTTGATCCGGCGATCATGACCTTTATGGATTTTCGGATCGAACAACACGGACAAACGCGTTTTGTCTATGTATTGCCGTTTTCCCCAACGCAGGCCCTCGTGGAGTTTACTGTTTTTTCCCCGGCACTGCTCGATGCAGCGGCATACGACGACGAACTGCAAAAGTACCTCTTGCGTTTTCTGGATATCCGGAAATATACCGTATTAGAAGAAGAATTCGGCGTAATTCCTATGACGAACTTTCCGTTTCCGGCCACGCAGGACGGGCGGTTAATGCATATAGGCACTGCGGGAGGCTTTGTCAAAGGCTCCAGCGGATACGCGTTCAAGCGGACACAGCGGAAAATACGCGCTTTTGTGGATGCCTGGGAGCGCAACGGTATTCCGGATCCGCAGATACTTCGTTCGCCTTGGGCATTCCGGGCATTCGACAGTATTTTCCTGGATGCCCTGCGGCGGCGGAATGCCCTTGGACGAACGATCTTTTCCAATCTTTTTCAAAATCTTTCCCCGGATCTCGTCCTCCGCTTTCTGGATGAGGATTCTTCGGTTGCCGACAACCTGCGGTTGGTAAGCGCCCCTCCCACCTTGCCGTTTTTACGGGCATTTTTCCGGCAGCTGCCTAACTTGCACCGTATTTAGATCAGGTATGGACCAAAACGAATCCGGAAAAAGGTGCCTTCGGGTCGGAATTACCGGCGGAATCGGGAGCGGTAAAACAACTGCCTGCCGGATTTTCGAAGCCTTGGGTGTGCCGGTATATGATGCCGACTTTTGGGCCAAATGGTTGATTGTCAATGCTCCCGGGATTAAATCGGCCATCGTATCCCTATTCGGTCCCGAGGCATATTGTCCGGACGGCAGTTATAACCGCAGCTATGTCGCCGCAATCGTGTTTAAGGATGCGGCAAAACTTGCCCTGCTCAATGCTGCGGTGCATCCGGCGGTTGAACAACACAGCCGGGATTGGCACCAGCGGCAGGCGGATGCCGGGCGCCCGTATACCCTGAAAGAAGCGGCGCTCCTGGTAGAGAATGGCAGCTACCGGCAGTTGGACAAGTTGATCGTCGTAACGGCGCCAGAACAACTCCGCATGCAACGCGTCATGCAACGCGATGGCTTGTCGGAAGCGGCGGTGCGGGCGCGTATGCGCCAACAATTGCCCCAGGAGCAAAAAGATGCCGCGGCTGATTATTTGATTCACAACGACGGGCGCTCTTCTCTGGTCCAACAGGTTTGGCATATCCACCAGAAATTAGTTGCCCTGGCATATTCTGATTTTTAAGGGATAATTTGGAAAAAAAAGTTTGAAAAACATATCTTTGCACCCCGATTCGGGAAATTAACTGAAACAAGAAATTTTTAGTAAAATACAGTCATGAAGAAAGACATTCATCCGAGCAGCTACCGTATCGTAGTGTTTAAGGATATCTCTACCGATGAATCGTTCATGGGGCGTTCCTGTGTGAACACCAAGGAGACCATCACCTGGGAGGACGGCAAAGAATACCCTTTGGTCAAAATGGAGATATCGGCGTTTAGCCACCCCTTCTTTACGGGTAAAATGAAATTTGTGGATACTGCCGGCCGTATCGACAAGTTCAACAAAAAATTCGCTAACACCAAGTTTGCGAAATAGCCCTGGCCTGTTTTTCCCAGGCGAAAAAAAAGTCCCAATGGCTTTGGCTGATTGGGACTTTTTTTATTGCCTATTTTTGCCGGCACAAAAATCCCTTGCTTATCCGATGACAAACTTGATTTTATTTGATTCCGACGCCAGAAACCACTTGTTGCCGCTTACTGCAACGCGGCCTATGGGCGAATTGCGCGTAGGCATTCTGACGGTGCGGGAAAAGTGGGAACGGCATTTACGCGCTTCCGCGTCCTATATTACCCAGGAATATTTGCAAGAGAAATACCCAATTCGCATCGAATCTGAAAACCTCATTATCAACGGCGCTATTTTGCCCAACAACGCTTTGTGCCTGCGTATCGGCCAACTGGGCATGAACGAGGCCTTGTTGCGCAATGGAGAGCTGGTCGCAGCGCGCCTGGACGAGGCGCAATTTGAGGCGTTGATCGAGGATGAGGAGATCCGCGAATTACAAGGAACAGAGCTAGACCCCGGCATCCAGATCGTTCAAATCAGGCATTTGTGGCATCTTTTTCAATGGAATCAGCAGGCCATTCTGGACGATTTTGGCCTGCTCGCAAAAGATAAAACCAGCCAACGAATACCAGCCACCAACCGCATTTTTGGCGCACACCCCGTATTTATGGCGCCCGGAGCAAAGATGGAGTGTTGCAGTGTCAATACGGCCAACGGCCCCGTTTATATCGGCCCGGACGCCGAAGTGATGGAGGGCAGTATGTTGCGCGGGCCGGTTGCCATAGGCGAAGGCGCTGCCGTAAAGCTGGGCGCCAGGATTTATGGCCCGACCACCATCGGCCCCGGATGCAAAGTAGGGGGTGAGATAGCCCGCTCTATTTTGTTCGGCAACTCCAACAAGGCGCATGATGGTTACCTGGGCGATTCTGTTTTGGGCGAATGGTGCAATATCGGGGCGGATACGAACAGCTCGAACCTGAAGAACAATTACAGCGAAGTCAAACTTTGGGATTACGAAGCGGAAAGTTTCGTCAACACCGGGCTCCAGTTTTGTGGTTTAATCATGGGTGACCACGCAAAGTGTGGAATCAATACGATGTTTAATACCGGTACGGTGGTTGGGGTGTTTGCCAACGTGTTCGGCGCCGGATATCCGCGTAATTTCGTACCGGATTTTGCTTGGGGAGGCGTCGAATCGGGCTACCGGACATACCGTTTTACCGATGCTTGTGAAACCGCCCTGCGGGTGATGGAGCGCCGGAATGCTCCCCTTACTGAGCTGGATAAAGCGATTTTGTATCATGTTTATGACCGTACGGCAAAGTTTCGGTCCTGGGAGAAATAATCAACATAAGCCATTTCATGCCCACCGCACCAATTCGTCTATCTTGGAGGATTCAGAACTGAAATACGATCAACGCGGAGTGTCCGCAACCAAACTCGAAGTACACGCTGCCATCCAGCACCTGGACAAAGGCTTGTATCCCAATGCCTTTTGTAAAATCTTGCCTGATATCGCCGCTGGCGACCCGGAGTATTGCAACATCCTGCACGCGGACACTGCCGGCACAAAAACGAGCCTGGCCTATGTATACTGGAAAGAAACGGGCGATTTGTCGGTATGGGCCGGTGTGGCACAGGACGCTATTGTGATGAATCTGGACGATATGGCCTGCGTTGGATGCACCGGTTCGATTTTACTATCGAGCACCATTGGCAGAAACAAAAACCTTATCCCCGGCGAAGTCATCGCTGCCGTGATCCGGGGCACTTCCGACTTTATCGATACTATGCGTGCGCAGGGTATCGACCTGCACCTGGCCGGAGGCGAAACGGCTGATGTAGGAGATATTGTGCGCACCATCGACGTGGGGTTCACCGCATTTGCCCGCATGAAACGCAGCGACGTACTGGTTAGCCGGATACAGGATGGAGACGTCATCGTGGGGCTGGCCTCCTTTGGTAAAGCAATTTACGAACCGGAATACAATGGCGGCATGGGCAGCAATGGGCTTACGGCAGCCCGGCACGATGTTTTGGCCAATTCCTATGCGGTCAAATATCCGGAGAGCTATGACCCTCATGTACCGGCCGGACTGGTTTATTCCGGCCATCGCCAGCTTACCGAAACGCTTCCTGTCGATGGCCGGGATATTCCAGTCGGCAAGCTTATCCTTTCCCCAACCCGTACGTTTTTACCGGTTTTACAGCAGGTCTTTGCCCGGCACAGGCAAAACCTGCACGGCGTGATCCACTGTACCGGAGGCGGGCAAACCAAGGTGCTGAAATTTATCCAGGACGTCCATGTGGTAAAGGATAACTTATTTGAACTCCCGCTGTTATTCAAACTTATTCAGGAAAGCAGCGGCGCCAGTTGGCGGGAAATGTACCAGGTATTCAACATGGGCCACCGTATGGAACTATACCTGCCCCGCCAAATCGCAGCCGATGTCATCGGCATTGCAGCCGGCCTGGGCGTGGATGCCCGGGTGATCGGACATGTCGAGGCCGGGGCAGGCGCTGCAGTAACCCTGAAAAGCGAATTCGGCACATTCCAGTATTCCTGATTCACCTGCCGGGTTCGTACAGTACAGGTATTTACCGCCAGTAAAAACTATTTTTTTACACACATACTATGAGGATTCCCTGGTCATTATCTTCTGTCTTTTGGGCTATGCTGGTCTTATCCTCCTGCCGGGAAAATCCGGCGGGCCAGATACCTTCCCTCGAGGCAGCTTTCGCGCGCTCGGGTTCCAGCGCGGCAGCCGATTCGTTGGTTCAGCAATACCTGGTCGCGGTAAAAGCCAACCCTGGCGAGCATGAAAACAATCTCCGGTTTTTAACAAAGGCTGCGGAAATAAAATTCCTAAACCAAAAAGACGCAGTAGGGGCTGTGCGCCTTTTGAACCAGGGCTTGAAAGATCACGGGGTGGGATTGTCACTCGCCGAACCAGTTGGGATGCTGGCGCGGATATGGTGTGCGTATCAGTACAAATCCACACCGGATTTATCGCGCAACCCCGACGACATCGACCTCCTGCGCGCTACGCTGGAAAAAAACTTGCCCTGGATCGATTCCAGTTTGGCGCAATTGGACAAGGAACTGGGAGGCGCTACCGCAAACCTCCAGGATCAGGCGCTCGAATTCATCCAGATTTCGGAGGCCTATTCCATATTGGTACAAGAGACAAACCCGGACAAACAGGTCGATCTGTTATTGAAGGCTGCCGGATTAGCCAAAACGATTGGAGACCCCAACAAGGCGCTCCGGTTTTATTATAATGTGGCAGAGAAAATGCCGGCCCACCATCAGGCGCCTACGGCCTTGTTCATGATGGCTTTTATTTACGAGAACGACCTGAAAGACCTGGATAAAGCCAAGAGCGCCTATGAGCTGTTCCTGCAGCGCTATCCCAACGACCCCGATTATGCCGACGACGCAAAAAACGCGATCCGCTTCCTGGGCATGTCTCCGGAAGAAATCATCCGGCAGTTCGAGAATAATCCGCAATAAATCATCCAAAATTCACCGGTTTGACGCCCTTCGGCTACACCTATCTGGATTTTATTTCCACGGTCACACCAGGCAGCAAGTTTCGGCTGGCGCCGACCCCATCCGGTTTTTTACACACCGGGAATGCTTTCAATTTTATCCTGAATTGGGCGGCGGCCAGAATCATTCCGGGAGCATCCTTGTTGCTGCGGATCGACGACCTGGATGCCGGCCGGAAGCGCCCGGAATTCGTAGCGGATATTTTTGACACCCTCTGGTGGCTGGGGCTTGATTATGATACCGGACCGGTTTCCCTCCGGGATTTTGAGCAAAATTGGTCCCAACGCCTGCGTCTTCCAGTTTACCGGCAAGCGCTGGACGCCTTACGCGCATCCGGGCGTCTGTTTGCTTGCGCCAAGTCGAGGCAAGACCTGGCGCCTTTCGGCGGGTCGTATCCTGAAGATTTCCGGCGCCAGCACCTTTCGCTCGACGCGCCCGGATTGGCCTGGCGGATTCAAACGCCGGAAACGCCTGTTCAAAATTTGCCCGCCGACTTTGTGGTGCGCCGGAAAGACGCCCTTCCGGCATACCAATTGGCAAGCCTGCTCGACGACCTCAATTTTGGCATTACCCATATCATCCGTGGCGAGGACCTCCTTGGCTCTACGGCTGCCCAGCACTATTTGGCGGCGTGTTTAAACACAGAAGCATTTCAAGGGATCCGGTTCTTGCACCACCCGCTGATCCTGGATGAACAAGGAGCAAAACTCTCCAAGTCGGCCGGATCGGCGGCAATGAAGCACTGGCGGGAAGCCGGGCGGCATCCGTCCGGTGTTTTTCAGTTAGCGGCGGCCAATTTGGGGCTGCCTGCCCAAACTATTGAATCTGCTGTTGATTTTTTGGATATGCTTCGCCAGATCAAACCAAAACAGGCGTGACTGTTTTGTTGCTGAACAGCCTTTTTTATTTATCCATTATTTCATCCGGGGTTTCATTGGCTTCCTCCACCAGGCCCGGTGGAAGTCGTTTGGTAGCCTTGGCGCCAAGCTCCCGGATTTTCTCAGCGCGTCCGATAAGCGTGTCGCCGGGGCGGGCGCCATTCACCAGTTTGACCATAGCGTCGTCGAAGGCGCCTTTGGCTGCATCCAGACGGACGCCGATATTGCGCAGATCATCTACAAAACTGACGAATCTATCGTATAACAAACCACTTTGGCGGGCAATTTCCAGGACCGACCGGCTTTGTTTTTCCTGTTTCCAAAGGTGCGCTACCGTGCGCATCGTGGCAAGCAGGCTGCTGGTCGTCACCAGTACGATATTGCGCTCCAACGCATCGGTAAAGAGTTTGGGATCGGCCTGCGCCGCTACGGTAAGCGCATTTTCGAGCGGGATGAACAGGAGTAAATAGTCCGGCGTGTTGATCTGGTAAAGCATTTGGTAATTTTTGGCGCTCAACTCCTGCACGTGGTTGCGGATACTGCCGACATGCGCGCGCAAATGTTGTTCGCGACGCACCGGGTCATCTTCATTGAAAAAGCGTTCGAAGGCGGTGAGGGATACCTTGGCATCGATAACCAGGTGTTTGTTTTCCGGCAGATGGATTATAAAATCCGGTCGCTTGGCGACACCTTCATCATCGCGGAAGGTTGTTTGCGTCAGGAAATGTGCGCCTTTTTGTAAACCCGCTTTTTCGAGCAACACTTCCAACTGGAATTCGCCCCAGTCGCCCTGCATTTTGCTTTGCCCTTTAAGGGCTGAGGTCAGGTTGTGCGCATCGCGGCTTAGTTGATGATTCAGCTCGCGCAGGTTTTCAATTTCTTTTTTCAAACTGGCTTTTTCCCGGGTCTCCTCCATGAATTTTCGATCGATATTCTGTTCAAATTCAAGAATTTTTTCGCGCAGCGGGGCAAGCGTCTGATGCAGTTGTTGGGCATTGTGCTCGGTAAATTGCCGGGATTTCTCTTCCAGAAGCCGGTTGGCCAGGTTTTCAAATTCTGTTTTAAAGCGTTGGCCGAGCGCTTCGGATTCTTTTTTTTGCGCCTCCATGGATTCGCGCAAATGCACGATAGTTTGATCGCGGGCGGCCAGTTGAGCCAGATAATCGCGTATTTCCTGCTCTTTAACGGCAAGTTGGGCGCGAAGGGCATGAACGGTATGGTCTTCCGGGAAAACGCCGTCCGATCGCCGGCGCAACAGGACCAAAACAAATACAACCAGGGATATTGCTCCGAACAGGAGGAACGACGATGCATCCATGTGCGAACGGTTTATCTACATGGAAAACAAAGGTACTTATTATTTAGACAGAATGTTTTGTTTTTCATATTTGTAAAACATTTTATTCGGCAAAATGGGCTCCGTATTTCCGCCGCCGCAGTTCTTTACCAACTTCCGCCGCCGCCGCCGCCGCTCCCGCCGCCACTGCTGCCACCGCTGCTGCCACCGCTGCTCGATGGCGAGCTCCCGAATACTGAATTAATACTATTGATTTCTTCTGAGATTTGTGCGCTGAACGAATCCATGCTGAAGGACTGCCCCACGGCGCTCCGGTGGTGGGAATAGTACCAGGAGGGCGGTTGGCTGAGAAGCCCTTCGAAATGCGCCGTCCATCGCTTCACCTCCCCGAATGCCACAGCATAGGGCAGCGTTTTATCAAAGTAATGGGGGTCTTCCTGCAATAACCGTTCAAGTACCGGACGCTCCGCTTTGACGACAAAGCGCCGGAAGCCCTCCAGCTTTTTATATATCATGTTTCCCGCTTCATTGCGCTGATGAAAAAACCAGGATAAGATAAAAAGCAGGATCGCTGTTCCGGTAAGCCAGAAGCCATCCGGGTTATCCTGTGTAAGCGCCCAAATGCCTAGGCCCAGTGAAAGCAAGGCGGCGCCAATCGCAAGCAGTTGCTTGGTGCGCTGGCCGGGTTCGTACCATTTTTGCGCATCGATCCAGGTCCGGACTTCCGACCGGAGGCTGTGCATGTGCTGGTAAAACTTGTCTTTCAGGCTACTCAATTCGACGTCATTGCCCGTTGAAAAAAGCGCTTCGAGAAAATGCTGTTCAAACGGTCGCAAATCCGTTCCGGCTTCTTTGAGTTTGGTAAACCGGATAGTGCGATTTTTAAAAATCCAGACCGCGGTTTCTTCCGACACATCCATTTTAAGATACCCTTTGCTGGCCAATAATGGGATAAGGCTCAGGATATCGTGGTTTTCCACCTGGTGGTCAATAAACCCGCCGGCCACGGCCGGTGAAATACCGAGCGGGGGCTGATACTCGACCATAATGGTTTGCCGGCGATTCCGGGAATAAAACAGCAGGCCAAGGATGGCGCTCAGCAAGGCGCCGGGAATAAGAAGCAATCCGTGTAACTGAAACCAAAGGCTCCAGGGATCTGGCCGGGGGAATACATCCGGGGGAAGCTTTACTGCCAGCGTAACGGCTTCGCCGGCGCCAAATACGCGGCTCGTCTGGCCGATGATTCGCGGGCCACCCGAACCGGCAACGATCTTAAAATGCGCCTCACTGGCGGCGCTCCCGGATGTGCCGGTAAACAGCCGCACATCCGCTGGGGATAGTGCAATGGCGGCAGGGAACTGGACATCAAAGCGAAATTGCTCAACCGGCACCTCCCAGGAAATGCCCAGCAGATCCCAATAAAACTCGGTGTGTGTATCGAAAAAATTGAGGCCGTTTTTCACCCGGTAATGGATAACATACACCTGATGGCCATTCACGTATCGATCCGGGTCTCCGATTTTAAGCACCAGGTTGTTGTTCTGCCGGCTTGTGCTGAATGGCCAGTTGTCCACCGATACCTGTTGAAGGATAAGTTCCCTCCGTTTGCCGGCTATGGTGTTGACCAGGGGTATTGCCCGGAATATGCCATGGCGTTCGGCGCTAAATTCCACTTCGATGGTTTCCCTGAACTGAATGCCCCCATCGGATTCGAAACGAACCTGAACGTCGTAATTTTTTATTACAAAATATTCCGCAAACGCCGGCGACACGCTGCCGGACAACAGGCAGAAAACCAACAACAGGCGATCAAAACTTGACTTCCACATGTTGTGTTTCATTTTCCGGCACGTCGAAATAGTTCATTTTTTGAAAGCCGAACATGGAGACGAACAAGTTGTTTGGGAAGGATTCAATGCTGGTGTTCATATCGCGAACGGTGGCATTGTAATAACGCCGGGCGCGTTGGATGCTTTCTTCCAGGCCGGTCAGTGTTTGCTGCAGGTGCAGAAATTCCTGATTGGCTTTCAGATCCGGGTACCCTTCTGCCAAGGCGAACACGGATTTCAACGCGCCGGCAAGCGCCGTTTCACTGGCGCCTTTTTCGGCCGCGGGAGCCTCCATAGCCTGGCTGCGCAGTTGCACCACTTTTTCAAGGGTGCCGCTTTCATAAGCGCTATAGCCCTTAATGGTATTGACGAGATTGGGGATAAGGTCGTAGCGCTGTTTCAGGAATACGTCGATGCTACTGAACGCTTCCCGGGCTTCGTTGCGCCGTCGAACCAAGCGGTTATAGAGGGCGGCGACGTAGAGCAGAGTCAGGGCTGCCAGGGCAAGTAAAAAATAGATAACCATCGGCTGTTTAGCGTAGGACCTCGACCGGTCGGATGAAATACATCCTGCGAAAGTCGGAAAATCAACCGATTATTGCCGTTCCGGCTCTATTTATTTTCGATCAGAACCCGGCCTTTATATATGCCCAGCCCTTTTCCTGTTTGACAATGATCTCCACCACACCGGCGGGCACTAGCCGGCAGGCACTTAACAGGTCTTCCCGCTTCAATTGGCGGGTTTGCATCGTGTTTTCACAAGCGACAAAATCCACACCGCTTTTTTTCAGCTGCTCGATATCGGCACTGCATTTCGTTCGGCTGATTTGCAGAAAATCAATGCCGTTGTTGTGACAAACCACTTCAATGGCGGTGTTTGGCGCGGCTGCCTGCACGTTGCGGATTTGCTTCACCAGCGCCCTGTGCACCAGCGTATCGCTGCTGGTCAGTTGGATAACCACCCGGTGCTTGCTTTTATCAACGGCGGAGGCTTGGCGGGCAGTTTGCGCTGGGGCAAACAGTGGCAGTGCAAACAGGAGGATAAGCGTTGAATATCGAAACATAGCGGTGCGGTTTATGGCGTATTTGCCTTCTTAAACGGTTGGAGTATCTGGGAAAAAAAACTGTGCGGGTAAGTATGCACGCCGGGAAATCCAAGCGGGATATCCCGGCCATTTTCAGGCATCCAGACGGTGCCGAAAAGGTAATCCCAAAGGCTGAGGGTAAGCCCGTAATTCACGCCATAACGCCCTTTTGGCAACGATTCCGCATGGTGCCAAATATGCATTTGCGGGCTATTAAACAGGTATTGAAGCGGTCCCAGGGGCACATACAGGTTGGCGTGGTTGAGGTGCCCGATGGTAAGCGTAAACAAGTGCACCAACAAGAAGTCCTGAATACCAAATCCGATCATAGCGAGTGGAATATACTCAATGGAGCGGTAAACAATCGTTTCCATGAAGTGGTACCGCAGGTGCGCGGCAAATCCCATTTGCCGAACGGAATGGTGCACTTTGTGAAATTCCCACAACCAGGGCGCCCGGTGCAGGAGCCTGTGGACATTCCACTGGATGAAATCACGCACGAAAAACAGGATTAATAACTGCGCCCAGTGTGGAAGGTTCGCTACATTAATGGCCACCAGGTTGCGCATCCCAAATGCCCAGGCCAGGAACTGATTAAAAGCCGTGACGGCCACTTCTGAAACAGCTGCATAGCCGACCAGCGAAAACAAGAAGAAATTGAAAAACATGTAAAACGCGTCCAACCAAAAATCCTCCCGGATACGCGGTTGGTTTTTTCGCCAGGGAAATGCTAATTCCAACAAGTAAACGGCGAGCGATATTCCGATCAGCCAGAAAAAATAATTGCCCCAGTGGGGGTGCAGTATTTCACTCCAGAGGTACCGGGCGTAGCCCCGATAGGTATTTTGAATAATTTCCCAGTAATTTTCCATATCAAGTAGCCATTACCTGTTGTGCAATTCGCGCTCGAGCCTATTCCACGGCCCTCCATTGAATGCTTCTATGCCGGCGCTTTTTAATATACTGGCAGCTGTTCCGCTCCGGGCGCCGGAGCGGCAAACGGTAATGATGGGTTTGCCCCGCTTCCTGAGATCATTTACCTTGCTTGCAATGATTTGAACGGGTATGTTGACGGATCCCTGGATGTGGCCGCCGTTGAATTCTTCCGGCGTGCGCACGTCGAGGATCAGCGCCCCATCTTCAACCAAGGCCTTAAAATCGACTTTCGGGCCGAAAAGTTTACTAAAAAAACTAAACATAAATCTTTGTAAATCTGGTGGTTAATGGATTTCTACTGCACTGTTTTTTTTCTGCCGGCCCGCCAGGAATTCATTCCGCCTTCCAGGTCGAACACTTTTATAAAGCCCATTTTCTGGAGTTGCTCCGCAGCGCCGGCACTGCGCGCGCCGGCAGCACAATACACCATGACCGGTTTGTTTTTGTCCAACTTGGCTATTTTTTGCCCGAAATCAGCGTCGTAGTAATTGATCAGTTGTGCGCCTTCGATATGCCCGCCGGAATATTCGCGCGGCGTGCGTACATCTACCAGCTGCACGGTTTTATCTTGAGCCAGCATGGATTCGAACGCGTCGGCAGTTAACCGGGCTTGCGCCTCAGCGCCGGGCTGGCTGCAGGACAGCCCGCCTAAAGTCAGTAAAAGAAACAGGACATTTCGCATAAACAGGATGATTTCTTAAATAATTTTCGACGCAAAGGTGCGGTAATTCAATAGTATTGGGTTAGAAAAATGTGCGGACTCCGTTGTACTTTTTATTGATCGGGAATCCGGTGCTGCGTATTCAGGGGAAGCCAATTTCCACAAAGTAGTACGTGGCGTGTTCCACTTGCCGGGTTCCGAAACGGTAGCGAAACATTTTGCCAAGGTAAAAATCCGGGTTCTCGGTGATTCTTCCCGACGACTGCCGTTCCACAATCCGCTGCCGGAGTCCTTTGAATTGAGCCTCGTTCACCGTTAAAAATACAATGGAATTCGAAGTCTGATTCCACCAGATCAACTGTTCGAACACGGGTTGATCGCCGGCACTCGAATACCAGCATTTAGAGTACTGCCGGATCGCTTCGCCCTGCAATTCAAAGGCGCTGCGCAGGTCAAACCCATGCAATTGAATTTCGTTTTCTTTTTTTTCAGGTTCGGCGCGTTGGAGCGCTTGCAGGTCGGATAATTGAAAATCGGGACATTGGGCGGTGGCAAAGGCATTAAAGGCAAGAAATGCCGGAAAAAGGATTAGGTTTACATTCATACCTCGTTTTTTAATAGCAAAATTGGCTGGTGCAGCGCCCGTGAAATGCTGACGGACGCGGGCGGCTATGGCGGCTAGGGGTGGGCGGACACCCAAACCGCGCCGTCTTCGAATACTTCTTTTTTCCATATCGGCACCGTTACTTTCAGGGTGTCGATACAATATTGGCAGGCTGCAAAAGCTGCCTCCCGGTGTGCCGCTGAAACGGCAACAATCACGGGAATTTCACCGGTCTGCAATACTCCAATCCGGTGATGTATACTTATTTTAATCGCATTATACCGCTCTATTGCCTGTCCGGCGATCCTGGACATTTCGCTTAAGGCCATTTTTTCATAAGCTTCGAATTCCAGGCGAAGCACGGTTTTACCCTTGGTTTGCTGGCGGACGAGCCCTACAAATTCCACTATAGCGCCCGCTTGCGGATCAGCTACATACTGCCGGCAGTATTCGGGCGATAATGTTTCCCTATGTAATTGGATATCCATCATATTTATCCACCGCTTACGGGCGGGATGAGCGCCACCTCGTCGTGTTCGGAGAGTACCGTGTCCGGGTTTGCATACGCGGCATTCACCGCAATGAACAAAGCGCCCAGTCGCCGGATGGAAGGAAATTGAAGCGCCAGCGCAGCCTCTAATTCTGCTACATTGGCGCCGTTGGGCAGTTCCATTTCCAACCTTTCAGCGCCTGCAATATCTCGCATGATTCCGAATGTTAAAATTTTTATAGTCATAAGTAACGCCAAAGCATATTTACGCCTGCATAAAACACCAGTACGGCCGTCAGGTTCCGCACTACTTTTTGTGAAAACCAGCCGGCGCTCCAGCGAACGCCCAATTGACCGCCGGCGCCAACGGCTACCAGGAGCGGGAGCGTCAGAGCCCAGTCAACGGCAGCGTGGCGTGTCAGCCAGCCGCCTAACCCTGCTGCCGATTGGCAGAAAATAAACAGGCTGGCTGCAGCAGCAATTGACTTCGCCGGCCCCCAACGCAACAGGTGTAATACCGGCGCTAAAAAAATCCCGCCGCCAATCCCGGTCAACCCTGCCAGCAGGCCAAGTCCCCCGCCCAGGCCTATGGCCGGTGGGAGCGCTAATTGCCTTATCTCCGGGGGCTCCGGCGTTCTCCACCAATTTTGGGCTGACATCGCCAGCGCGGCCATTACCAGGCTTCCGCCAAGCAGGATAAAAAACGATCGCTCGCCGAGGGGCCAAAAGCCGCCGAGAAAGGCCATTGGAATGCCAGCCAGAACGATCGGCAAAGTTTTTTTCCAGTTGAACAAGCCGGTTCGCCAAAATACCCACATATTGCCGCTAACCACGACCAGATTGCACAGCAAGGCCGCTGGCCGAAGGGCGTCTACCGGCAGCCCCAGCAAGGCGAGCAATGCCAGATAACTCGATCCGCCACCGAATCCGGCGGAGGCGTAAACAAGCGCAATGGCAAAAAACAATATGATGACTTCGATCGGCAGCTGTTCTTTTCTTTTGTCAAAACCTGGTAATGTATTCCGGGCAGACGCAAAAGTCGTATTTTCATCGATATCTTTGCCCATGATGTCTTTCTTGTTCGACAATCACGGCCGGCGTATTAATTACGTGCGCCTGGCGATCACCGATCGATGCAATTTGCGTTGCACCTATTGCATGCCGGAAGAAGGCATAAAATTGGAGCCAAAATCCGGTTTGATGACCTTTGAAGAAATCCTCCGGATGATGCACGTTTTTGCCGGCTTTGGCGTCAATAAGGTTCGGATCACCGGAGGAGAGCCTTTTGTGCGCCGGGATGTAATGGATCTTTTCCGGGGGCTTGCCGGCATTCCGGGAATCGACACCCTGACGCTGACCACCAACGGAACGCATACTGCTCCCCACATTGCCGAACTGAAGGAACTCGGCGTGCGAAGTGTTAACTTAAGTTTGGATAGTTTAGACCGGGAACGGTTTAGAAGCATCACCCGCCGCGATGAGTTCGACCGGGTTTGGGCGACGTTGGAAGCCTTGCTCCGCCATGAACTGGAGGTAAAAATCAATGTCGTGCTGATGCAGGGCCGCAACGACGTGGATTTGTTACCCTTTGTTGCCCTGACCCAAAATTGCCCGGTGTCCGTACGTTTTATCGAAGAAATGCCCTTCAACGGCTCGGGCGCCAATCCGGCTGGCGGCTATTGGGATTGGAAGCGAATAGCAAGCGCTATCCAGGAGTCTTTTCCCGGTCTGTATAAAGTCGAAGATCCGCCGAATTCAACCGCACTTCATTATCGCATCCCCGGCCACTTGGGCGGAATCGGGATTATTCCGGCGTTTTCCAGGACCTTTTGCGGCACGTGCAACCGCCTGCGCGTTACTCCGCAGGGGGTGCTCAAAACCTGTTTATACGACGATGGTATTTTCAACATTCGCGACCTGATGCGGGCGGGCGCAAGTAATGACGCTTTGAAAACAGCACTGCTGGAGGCTGCCGGCAACAGGGCTAAAGATGGGTTCGAGGCGGAATCCAGGCGCTTTTCCGGGCTTCCTGTCCGGGAAAGTATGACGACGATCGGCGGATGACCGCAGCCGGATCACCGGTGCCGGATCAATCGAAACGGTTCCGACACCCCAAACGTATGCTGTCCTTGCGGCAGTTCCAGGAATCCATTTGTACGGTGTAAATTGGCCAGATCGCCGCTGCCGTGCCCGGCGAAGGCATGCGCCCGGAGCACCCCCCGGTCGTTTTCAAGCGATACCGGCAAAAACCAGGTGAGGTCCGGTTTAAAGGATTGGGGGGCTGCCAGGAAGGCCCATTCTGCCGGCGTGGCGCTAAGCCCGCTGCGTTGCCCGATCCAGGGGATAACATACCGGCAAGCGCATAAAAATGCGGAAACGGGGTTGCCTGGCAGGGCAAAAACCGCCGCCCCGGCTTTGTGCTGTGCAAACAGAAGCGGTTTCCCCGGGCGCTGCGCCACTTTGTGAAAATGAATCTGCGCGCCGGACACGGCCAAGATTTCCGGCACGTAGTCTTTTTTACCCGCCGATACGCCGCCGGAAAATAGCAGTAAATCATACTCAGACAAAAGTTTCCCAACAAGACACTCAATACTTTTAACATCATCCTTGCAATGAAAAATCTCGCTCTTGATATGCCAGGGGGCCAAAAGCGTTTGCAGGGCCATGGGATTGGATTGCCGGATTTGCCAGGGTAGGGGGGCACTGTCAATATTGACCAGTTCATCACCGGTGGCGATAATCGCCGTACGCGGCGCAGGGCTTACGAGCACCCTGGTTTTACCGGTCGTCGCCAAAATGGCCATTTCGGCCGCGCCGATCCGTTGGCCCGGGGAAAGCAATATATCGCTCACCCGATGGTCGACTCCCTGCTGGTGTACATTCTGTTGGAAACGAATATTTGCTGTATACACAATGGCGCGTTCTCCGGTTATTTCCACGTCTTCATAAGGGATGACGGTATCGGCGCCTTCCGGCAGGACAGCTCCGGTGGCAACCTCCATGCATACGGCAGGGTGGGGGAGCGCCGGGGGCGGCGCACCCGCTGCCACCTGGCCCCGGATTAAAAAATCGGTTCGACCTTCGGCATACGAAGCGAAACGAATCGCTATACCATCCATCGATACCCGGTTAAATGGGGGGAAATCCCGGTCTGCCCGAATAGTTTCCCGGAGTACGCAACCGCCCGCTTGCTCCAAATTGACGAAATGCGGCTTGACCACTGGCGCGCAGTCCTCTACGATTTGCGTTGCCTCTTTCACACTGATCATTTGTATATTTCTTTTTAACGTTAAAATAAATAGTTTGCGGCCGTCTGTAGTATTTTTGGGCAGAAAAATACAAAGATGACGGAATTTACACACCTAGACCGGAGCGGAAACCCTACAATGGTTGATATTAGCGACAAACCGGTCACCCGGCGCACCGCCCGGGCGCGTGCCATTGTCGTATTGCCGGAAAAGGTGCTGGCTTTGCTCCAGCAAGGCGAAATTCAGACGCCCAAAGGAGCGGTTTTTCAAACAGCAATTTTAGCGGGAATCATGGCAGCCAAAAAAACAGGCGAATTGATCCCGCTTTGCCACCCACTTGGACTGGACAATTGCCAGGTATCGATCCGGATCAACAATAACCAGGAGGTGGAGGTGGATTCCCTGGCAACCAATACGGGAAGGACCGGGGTGGAAATGGAGGCGCTTACCAGTGTTTCCATCGCGGCATTGACCATATACGATATGTGCAAGGCTTTCTCGCAGCAGATCGTCTTGCGTGACATCCGGTTGTTGGAAAAGACCGGTGGAAAAAAAGACTACCGGGCGCATGAATCAACTTTTTGATACCCAGGTACCCGCGATAAAGGGATTGGTACTTGCCGGCGGCAGGTCGGTTCGTATGGGTCAGGACAAAGGCCTGATCCCTTGGCATGGAAAGCCGCAACGCGAATATCTGGTTTTGTTGCTGGAATCCCTGGGGCTACCGGCGTATATTTCGTGCCGCCCCGACCAGGCTGCCGACCTGGAAGCCTATCCAGTCATTGTCGACCAACTGGCTGACCAGGGGCCATTAGGCGCCATATATTCGGCTTTTCAGACCGATCCGCAATCGGCCTGGCTGGTTTTAGCGTGCGATATGCCCTTGTTGGATGCCGGCGTCATTCGCTACTTATTGGAACAGCGCAATCCGGCACTGGCAGCCACGGCATACCGGGCGCCGGCTTTTTCGGACCATTCTCCCGACCCCTTGGCGGCTATTTGGGAGCCCGCTATCCTGCCCGTGATAGAGCGGCGTTTGCTCGCAGGCCTTCGGTGCGCACGCAAAGCATTGGCAGAGGCAGGCGTGCATGTGCTGGACGCCCCAGACCCCCTAAAATTATCCAATGTGAATACACCCGAAGACCTGGACCGGATGCGGTAAGATTTTTATTGTCGAAAATTGGGTTTATCCGGCGCGCTCTTACATTTGCTGGGGAAAAGGAGGGTTTGGGCGGATAGTCGACAAAATACTGACATATTCCCGGCGTTTTTGGGACAAAACAAAACGTTCTATACTTTAAAAACTACCACTATGAGTGAAAATTCAAATTCGCGTGTTTATGCTATAATCATAACCGTTTTATTGCTCTTGTCGGCTGCTTTGGGTTGGTTCTTCTGGCAAAAATCGCGCGCCATGATATCGGAAAGCAAGGAACGGCAGGCAACCCTCGATTCCCTGATTCAAGTTAAATCTAATATTGAACAGGAGTTGGATAGTTTGTCGCTGGCATACTCCAGTTTGCGTACGGAAAACGAAAACCTGCAAGGAAGGGTGACGAATACAGCGGCCTTGGTGGAACAAAAAGAAATTACCATTAAACAACTGAAATCCGCCTCGGCAAAAAACCTGGATGAATTGCGGAAGCAGGTGGCGGAATTGCTAAAAGTAAGAACGGAATATGAGACGATCATCACCGTCCTTCGCCAGGAAAACCAGCAGCTCAGAGAGGAAAATGAACGACTGACCGGCGAGAATGCCCAGTTGAAGGGGGAGCGCGAACAATTGAGCGGCCAGGTAACCGATTTAGCCAAACAATTGGAAGAACAAATCCGGAAAACACAATCCGCCACTTTTAAAGCCACCTCCTTTCGCGTTGAAATTGAACGCCGGAATAACAAGCTGACGGCAAAAGCGCGGCAGGCCAGGGAGTTGCTGGTTAGTTTTGACTTGGCCGACGTGCCACAATCATTCCAGGGGCCGCAAAAATTATACTTGTCCGTCACGGATGATAAAGGCAATCCGGTTACTTCAAAAAATCCGACCAAAGCCACCGTGTATGCCCCGACCGGCCCGGTAGAAATCATGGCGCAGCAGGTAAAACAAGTAGTATTGGAGTCTACCCAGCGCATGTCCTTTGTACATCAGTTGGAAGACCGGTTAAAATCAGGCAACTACGTAGTGGCAATATATTGCGATAAAGGACTTTTAGGCGCATCGAGCTTCCGCTTGCGGTAATCAGTAAAATCACCTTCATGTTCGGCGACCCTGCAGTATTTTCGCCGGGCAAACTGCTTACATAAAAGTGTGGAGGCAACGGTTTCCACACTTTTATGTTTTAGAAGCATGAAAGACAAGCCCAAACCACAAACACAACCCGAAACGGGATCGGGCACATCGCCTTGGGCGACTGTGGCGCAGCGTTTATGGCGGCGCGTAGAAAATATCGCGTTTGGCATCGTCGCCGCAACAATTTTCCTGTATTTTGTTCTGCAATCCGCTGCCGTACAAAACTGGATTATTGGCAAAATCACTGGGTATCTTTCCGAAGAACTCCAAACTACCGTAGAAATCCAGCATGTCGATTTTTCTTTTTTTGACAACCTGCTGTTGGAGGGGCTATACATTGAAGATTTACATGGCGATACCCTGCTCTATGCCGAACGCTTTAAAGCCGGCCTGAACTCCAATATTTTTTCACTCCTCAACAACGAACTGGAATTCAATGAAATCGGATTGACGAAAGCCCGGATCAATATTCGCCGGCTGGAAGGTGAAAACGCGAATAATTTACAGTTCTTAATAGATTATTTCACCAGCCCGCGCCCAAAACCGGCGCGCACACCTGCGCCGTTCCATATCCGGGTGCAAAATTTGCGTTTGACGGATGTTAAGTTCCTGCAGGAAGACAAAGTGAAAGGAAAGCGCCTGTGGGCAAGCGTCCCGAACGGCACGTTGCGCATCAACAATCTGGATATTCCCTCCAAAATCGCTGACGTGCAATCGGTATTCCTGGAAGGCGTCGCCTTTTCCATTGCAGAATTCCCTGCCTTGCCGGAACCAGCAGGGGCAAAAAAAGTGTCCACGCCGTCCGACAGATCCCGTTTGCCCGGCGACACCTTGCCGCTCCGGCTGACCATCAGGCGGCTTTCCCTGAAAGACGGGTATTTTTCGTTGGACCGTTTTGATGCTTCTTCCGGCAAAACCACGCCCGACCAGGTGATCGATTATCAGCATATGGCAGTCGCCAATATAGCCGTCGAAGCGGACAGTGTTTATGCAGACGATGCGCTCCGTTTTACCGGCGTGCTCCATCACCTGGCCGCCGCAGAAAAAAGCGGCGTCGCTATCCGGCACCTTGGCGCCCGCAAGGTGGTGGTCAATGACACCCTGGCTGGCCTATACGGTATGCGCTTGGAAACGAATGGAAGCGTCTTGGGCGACACCCTGGCTTTGCATTATTCCACGTATCGCGACTTTCATGATTTTACCAACCGGGTATATATGGAGGGCCGGTTTGATTCCACCTCCCGGGTGCGCCTGGGCGACATCATGTTCTTCAGTCCGGGCGTGGAAAAAAATCCTTTTTTTATAAACAACAGGAATCAGGTCGTAGATATTTCCGGCCGGGTAGATGGCCGGGTGAATCGCTTGAATGGCCGTGGCCTGGACATACGCGTTGGCAACAGCACCCGGATTACCGGCAGCTTTGACGGCGACGATATGGCGGAGGGAAGCGACCGCATGCGCCTCTTGTTCGATCTGGAAAATGCCCGAACGACCATGTCGACCCTCCGGATGATCATACCTGGATTTACGGCGCCGGCATACTTCAACCGCTTGGGAAATATCAATTTCAGGGGTACGTACCAGATCCTTTTTGGCTCCAATCATATCCTGAACGGCGACCTCGTCACCGATATCGGCTATGGCAATCTGGACATGAAACTTGATCTGGCGGGCGGGCAGGAGAAGGCATTGTATTCCGGATTTCTCAATATGTTTGATTTTGATATGGCTGCCTGGACGGGTAACCGGGAGTTTGGAAAAACTACCTTTCAGGTGAATATCGCCGATGGCGAAGGTCTTACGGTGCGAACGATCAAAGCCCGGCTCACCGGTGGGATCGAATCTTTCTATTATCGAGGTTACAACTATCAAAATGTGGAGATGAACGGGCTGTTTGACCAGTCCGTGTTTGTCGGGGAATTGAATATGAAAGACCCGAACATCGACTTTACGTTTGACGGGACGGTCAATTTAAAGGATTCCATTCCGGAATATGATTTCAAGGTCGACTTGCGGCGGCTTGACCTTGGCGCCCTGCATTTGGTTAACGACGATTGGGTGCTATCCGGGAGGGTGGAAAAAATCAAACTTTTTGCACGGGATTGGCGTGATTTGCGCGGCGCCGTTGTTTTACGAAACTTCCGGCTGATACAGGATAAAAAAATGGTGCATCAGGTAGATTCGCTCACCTTTGCCGCGTCCAACAGCCCCGACGGAAACCGCTATTTTATTTTGTTGTCGGATATCGCAGATGGCATCCTGGAGGGCCGGTTCGAAATTGACAGGATGGCCAATAGCGTGTTGCGCTTTTTTCACCGGCAGTATCCTGCAATTGTACAGCAAGTGCTTGGACATTCCGTGCCTGACACTACGGACCTGACCGATAATTACAAAATCAACCTCCAAATCAAAGATACCCGGAGCCTGACATGGCTTTTTGATCCCAAGCTGGATACCATCCGGAATCTGAATGTACGCGCCAAATTGGATGCTGGAAAAACGGTCTCGGAATTCCGGCTGCACATACCTGGATTCCGCTATGACGGCCTCCAACTCCGGGATGTTTCCTTTGCCTGGAAAAGCGAAAACAGCGCCGGGACCTACAGCCTGGATATTCCGCAAGCATTATTGCCCAACGGCCAACAACTGACGCAATTGCATCTGGGAGGTACTGCCGTTCAGCAAAACATCGAATTTGGCCTGACAACCGAAGATACCCTCTCCATCGTGGAGCGTATCAACCTGAAAGGCGTATTGTCTACGGTGGACTCGTTTTGGCAAATCCAGTTCAATACCTCTGAAATTACGCTTTTTAATGAAGCGTGGTTTATGGACGACAACAACTACCTGCGTTTTTCCAAGGACTATTTTGAAGCGCGGAATTTCGACCTGATGCATGGCAACCAGCGTATCGAAGTAGAGGAACTTCAGGATGGCAGAGGCGCGCGCTTCTCTTTGGCTAACTTTAACCTCAATTTTCTGCAACGATTGTTCCTTGTCGATAAATTCGATTACCGGGGAAAAATATTTAATCTGGATATCGAGGTGCAGGACATATTTGCGCTTAAGAGTATTCAAGGGTATATCACTACCGATACCATTTTTATCAATGACCGGCCCTACGGCGCCATGATCGGCAACCTGGAAATGGATAGCCTGGATGGCCCGTTATGGTGGAAGGTGTTTGTAAACGACAAAAGCAATCACCAACTCCGGGTGCTGGGCACCTGGGTACAGGGCCATCAGCCGGCAAAAACGGTGGAAGAATTAGGGGTAATTCGCCCTGGCGAATTCCAAACTTTAGTGACTGCCACAAATTTCCCAATGGAAGTTTTGGAACTGTTTATTCCGGATATTTCCAAAACAAGCGGTACCATAAATACCAGCGTACAACTTGGCGGGCCATTCGACCGCGTGGTTATGCGCGGCGCCGCAAAGGTAGACGGCCGTTTTCAACTGGACTACCTCAAGGCTATGTTCTATATCCCCAACCAAACCATTCAATTGAATGAATACCAGATTTGGGCCGATGGCGATACGGTGCTCGATGGCAGCCGGAAAAATGCAGCGATCATTCGCAGAGGGCTCCGGCATGATCATTTCAAGAATTGGCGGCTTGATTGCGAAATCCAGTCGATTGGCTCTAATTTTTTAGTAATGAATACATTGCGGGAGGATAATGTCATGTACTACGGCCAGGGCATTGGGCGGTTCGACGCCAGGTTTACCGGTTCTTTCAGCAAACCCAACATTAATATCGATGCCTGGACCGGCAGGGAGACCCGTTTGTATATTCCCCTTTCCTCCAGTAGCTCGGATATTCAGGATGCCAGTTTTATAACGTTCCGGGACAAAAGCAGTGCCGCCGGAACGGGCAATGGAAAAACAAAAAGTTTTATACCTGACGAGATCAAAGGCCTGAATCTTGAAATGAATCTTTCCATTTCAACCGATGCGGAGGTACAACTTATTTTTGACGAACAATCCGGCGATATTATAAAGGGCAGGGGAGAGGGCAATATCCGGTTGACGATTAACCGGGAAGGCGAGTTTAAAATGTATGGAACCTACCAAATCAGTCGGGGTGAATACCTCTTCACGCTATTGAATTGGGTGAACAAACCTTTTACTGTTGCCGAAGGCGGAACGATCACCTGGTTTGGCGATCCCTATGGCGCGCAGATCAGCCTGGATGCCACGTATGCAGAAAACACTTCGTTGTACAACCTGCTGCGCGATGAATTGGCGGTTACCAACGACCTCAGTGAAGAAGCATCGAAATCTACCAGAGGCATCGTGACCATGCACTTGAAGGGCGATCTTTTCAAACCAAACATTAGTTTTGACTTAAGCTTTCCCAATGTGTCCAGTCAGCTGAAATCATTGGTAGAGAGTAAGCTATCCTTACTTCGCCAGGATCAGAACGAGCTGACGCGGCAGGTTTTCGGGTTGGTTGTCGTCGGATCCTTTTTGCCACCATCTGGCGGTTCTGTCAACATCCAAAGCAGCGACTATCTCGCCTCGGCTTTCAACACCTTGACCCAGGTGCTGAGCAATCAATTTTCGAATTATCTGACCGGTCTGGCTTCGGAATGGTTTGGCGGAGCCGTGTCGAGTATCGATTTCGACATCGCCTACAACGAATACCGGAACCAAACCGATCCTGGGCAGACAGACCTGGCGCAGATCGGCAGGGAGTTGCAATTGCGCCTGACCAGCGGTTTTGCCAACGACCGGATCACGGTTCAGGTTGGGTCACAGTTTGGGCTCGGGCAGCCCGGCGCTACCAGCAATAACGGATTTTTAGGGGAAGACGTGACGGTCGAAATTCAATTAACGGAAAACCGGCAATGGCGGCTGAAGGTTTATCAACGAACCGAACCGGATGTGGCGGGAGGTTCCAGGCGTTCGCGCTACGGGTTCGGTATTAGCTTCCGGAAGGAATACGACTCGTTTAGCGATCTGATGGGCGGGCTGACCGGGTGGTTTACTGGAAAAAAAGATAAAAAATAGGGTGGGGTAGTGTTTAAAACAAATTGTTAATAAAAGTATTTAAGCGCAGAAACCGCTACAAGGACAATGAGCAGGCGATAAATCCACGTATTCGCGTTGGGAATTCTGGCGGCAAATTGCACGCCAATCCAGGCGCCGATCGATTGAAATACAGCCATCAGTATACCATAGCCAAAGTGCACCTGATCATGGTACAAAAAAATAAACAAGGAGGGAACCGTAAGCGCAAACACAAGCAATGTTTTGATCCCGTTACCTGCCCGCAGGGTGTATTTACTGATGAGTACCAGTGCGCTGAGTAAAAATATACCGACCCCGACCTGGATAAATCCGCCATATATGCCGATTAGAAAGTACGCCAGGATGGAAAGGGGGCGCCTGTGGTATTTAAGGACAACGGTGGATTCGTGTATCCAGCGTTCGGGGCGAAACAAGAGCACAAAAAACATAAACACCATCAACCCTCCGATAGTGTAGTTCATTGTGCTTTCATCCAGCCCAACAGCAATCTGTGAACCCAAAAAAGCTCCTGCGATCACCGGCAAAAGCAGCCAGTAGGTTCCTTTGAAATCGGTAACGCCTTTTTTGTGGAACCCGATTAATCCCACCAGGGTTTGCAACAAAACCCCGATCCGGTTCGTCGCATTGGCCGCCGGCGCCGATAAGCCGCAAATAAACATAAACACCGGCAGGGTGATTAACGAGCCGCTGCCGGCCAGGGTATTGATAATGCCGGTCAGTATGCCGGCGACCATGAATAAAACGGTTTCTGCCAAACTGAGATCAATGTCCAACATAATTGCGGCCGGGCGTGGATAAGGGCGCAAAGATGCGCTGAAATGATTTTATCCCGGAAATGATCCGAAGCTTTTTTGGCAATACTTTGCTTATAATTTATATTATGTTAAATAATGTCGAACACACTCGATGCACCTCAGCATATCTGTCGCCCCAAAATTATATGTAAGCAAGCTGGGTATATGGTCGGTAAAAGCCTATAACTTTGCTCCTCACATTTCTGTTCGTGCGCAAGCCGTTATTCCTGACGACCTGGTTTTTCAATGAAAAACACATATTACGATCTAGTTGCCCAAACTTTTGATTTCCCTCAGGACGGATTCAGTCTGAAAGACAATTGCCTGCTGTTCAACGACATCAACCTCTACGAACTGATTCAAAAATATGGCTCTCCTCTTAAGCTGACGTATTTGCCCAAAATCGGGGCAAAAATTCAAACAGCGCGAAAACTATTCCGGGATGCCATTCAACGCCACAATTACAACGGCAAATACGTATATTGTTACTGCACAAAGAGTTCCCATTTTGCTTTTGTCTTAAATGAAGTGTTGGAAAGTGGCACGCAGTTGGAAACATCCTCTGCTTTTGACATCGACTTGGTGTGGCGCTTATACCGGCTCGGCAAAATCAACAAAAGCACGACCATTGTCAACAACGGCTACAAACCTGTAGCCTATATGCAAAGGATCGCACGGTTGATCGACGAAGGTTTTCAAAACGTCATCCCGGTTTGTGACAACGAAGGCGAACTGGAACAATACCGCTCCCTGGTCAAAAAAGAGCGGTTCAATATCGGTATCCGTATGGCCACCGAAGAAGAACCCAATTTTGAATTTTACACCTCAAGGCTTGGTATCCGCCAGAGCGAAGTCCTTAATTTTTATCAACAAAAAATTGCCACCGAGCCGCGATTTGAACTCCGGATGCTGCATTTTTTTGTTGATACCGGCATTAAGGATTCTATATATTACTGGAGCGAGCTCAAAAAAGGCATCATAACCTATTGCCAGCTGCGAAAAATATGCCCAACGCTGACCTGCCTCAACATCGGTGGCGGTATGCCCATCCGCAACTCCCTGGGTTTTGATTACGACTATCCCTACATGGTCAATGAAATCATCCGGATGATCAAAGAACATTGTGACGACGAAGGGGTGCCGGAACCGGATATATACTCGGAATTTGGAAAATACACCGTCGGTGAAAGTGGTGCAACGATTTTCTCGGTTATCGGCAAAAAACAACAAAACGACGCCGAGCAGTGGTATATGCTGGATAACTCGCTGATCAATACCCTGCCGGACAGCTGGGGCATAAAAGAGCGTTTTATTCTGCTCCCCATCAACCATTGGGGCAAAGCATACCAAAAAGTAAATATTGGCGGTATCAGCTGCGACAACGCCGATTATTATAACTCCGAGGCGCATATCAACCAGGTGTATTTGCCGGTGTACGACGAAGGAAAAGAAGAGCCTTTGTATATCGGCTTCTTTCACACCGGAGCCTATCAAGAATCCCTGAGTGGCTATGGCGGTTTGAAACACTGCCTCCTGCCGGCCCCCAAGCATATTCTTATTGATAAAAACTACTACGGTGAGTTCACCGACTGGGAGGTTTTTCAGGAGCAGGATGCCGATTCCATGTTGCGTATACTGGGGTATGATTCGCCATACGCGTCGTAGTTCAGACGGTCCAATGTCCAAGGTACTTGAGAAATAACTTCGCCAGGTTTTCGGCGTCCGATATTCCCCGGTGATGCATGCCGGTAAACAGGATGTCTTCCCGTTCCACAGCCTTGCGCAAACCAACAGGATGGCGCAGGCGTTTCATGGCCATGTATTGTTCTTTAAGGTTTACATGGTGTTCCGTCCAGGCGGCGTCCAGGCGATGCAATTTGCAGTCGTCAATAAACATTTTTTTGTCAAACGAGCCCCAGGAACACAGGACATAATCTTCCTCCTCGATACGGGCCCAACCCCAAAATTCCTCGATAACTTTGGGGAAAATGGAAGCCCGGTTCACGTCGACTTGGGAAATATTGGTCAATTGCTGACAAAACGGGGATAACGTCGGATGCACCACCGGCCGTACGAAGCGGTTGAATTTGCCCCGTACTTCACCGTACTGGTTTAGCCTGAAAGCGCCGATTTCAATCGTCTCCTGGACAAAACCCGGCGGAGTGTTTTCCCAGCAGGTGGCCTCCAGATCATAAATAATAAAATTTTTCATCGCGCAATGCTTTCGCGGTCAAGGATATAGATTAGCGCAATCTCAACCTGCGCAAAATATACCACAACCACAGCCGGTACTTTCTCTTTTGCGTTGTATAAAAAAACTGCATTTCAAGGCGTGTATCCACGGCAAAACAGCCTGGATGCGCCAGCGGAAATCCAATCGGCCCGGACCGGAGTTGCGCGCGTTTATTTTTGCCGGTGGTATGGGTGGCGCCTGCTCCAATCCCCGTGTTTTCTACCAGGTTAGTCGCAGATACTACGCATAAACCATTGTTCTTCAATATACTAAAAAACCAGGCATAGGCCCAGGAGTTGTTCCGGCCTGCCCGGGTACTCCTGAATTTTTCTAACATATATTCCCGGGCCATTGCATTCGATAAAAAACGCCTCATCCCGCCAATTCGTTCAAATTCACCGAGCCCATCCAGATTGATTTCCATTTTTTGCCATGCCCGGCGCCAGGAAGCCCAGCCCCATACAAAGGAGAATTTGGAAAAAACGTAGCTGCTGCCGGTTGGCATAGTTTGCGTTGCCAGCAAATTTGAACAACCGATGTGCATGATCTGCTCCTCATGCTGGTATTTGATCAGCAGCTCCGAACAAAACGGAAAAAACGCCGGATCCGGCACGCAATCATCTTCCAGCACGATACCCCATTCTTCCTGTTCAAAAAACCAGTTCAGCGCGCCGTATACGCCTTTTCGCAGGCCTTCGTTGTCCGGCCGGAAGAGCAAATATAAAGATATGCCAGTATCTGTCCCGAAAGCCTCAATGATCCGGCGGACCTCCCCTACCCTTTCGGCATCTTCCGCTCTGTGCGGTCGCGGGCCGTCGCAATGCACATACAATTTTGATGGAGCGGCACGTCGTATTTGCTCCAATACGCGCTTTGTTTGTTCCGGCCTGTTGAAAGCTAAAAGCAATATGGGAACAGAACAAGCCATAAAGTATGCAAAAAAGTTTAGAGTTTTGGGCCAAAATAATGGTATTTCGCTGATGCAAGCTATTTTTAAAAGGCTTTCCCATAAAATTAAAAAATGGACGGAAGGCGACTTGGGTATCAAAATTAATCCGGCCGTTCCGGTAGAACGGATTGGGTCGGATTACGGCGGCTGGATTATCCCCGCCGGTTTTTTTAATCCGCAATCCATTTGTTACCTGGTTGGCGCAGGGGAAGATATCTCATTCGATCTCGGACTTGCGTATAAATTTGGCTGTACAGCCCATATATTCGATCCCACACCGCGCGCACTGGCGCACCTGGAGAAAACCATAGCGTGTATCCGGGCATCCAGGCCAATGCCCTGTTCGACTTGCCCGGATGGATTTTACCCCGGCTACCCCGTCGAATTAGCCGCCCGGCTGCAGGTGCACCCCGTCGGCATCTGGGACACTGATACAACCCTGCAATTTTTTGCGCCGGAAAAAGAGGAACACGTCTCGCATTCTCTGGTCAATTTGCAGCATTCCGGCCGGGCAATCGAGGTGCCGGTACGCCAATTGGCCTCTGTTATGAAAGAACTGGGGCATTCGCAGATCGACTTATTAAAGATCGATACGGAAGGCGCTGAATACCAAATACTTGAATCAATTATTCAGGATGATCTGGATGTCAGGGTACTGTGTGTGGAATACGATGAAACTGCCGCCAATCACCTGGACCGGCATTACCTGAGCCGGATCAGGGCTTCCCTTACCCGGCTCCAAAACGCTGGCTTCATGGTGATTGCCAAAGAGCCGGATTGCCGGAATTTTACCTTGCTGCACACCCGTTACTTCGATCAACGCCTGGCATGAATATTTTACTGCTCACGACTTACGCCCATGGCGGGGCTGGGGTTGCCTGCCGGCGTTTGCAAAAGGCCTTGCAACAAAACGGCGAACACGCCGCTATCCTGACCAGGGAGCAGATGCCAAGCCGGTGGCCTTTTTATTTGGAGCGGTTGTCTTTTCTCCCCTTTGAACGGGACAAGGCCGTCCGGTTTGCTTTTTCTTTGGCCAATTTCGGGCAGGATATCGCCCATCATCCCGCCGTCCGGAAGGCTGATATTTTACATTTACACTGGATCAACCAAGGGTTTCTTTCTTTGACTGCTCTAAAGAATCTGGCCGCGCTGGGCAAACCTGTTGTTTGGACGCTACACGACATGTGGGCATTTACGGGCGGTTGCCATTACAGTGGAAACTGCCAACGTTATCGCCAGGTTTGCGGGAATTGCCCATATTTGCGCCGGCCGGCGCCGAAGGATTTATCCAACCGTATTTGGCAGCGCAAAAAGGCTGTTTTCCCCAAAAATTTACAACTCGTAACGTGTAGCAAGTGGTTGGGCGCGACAGCCCGGGAAAGTAGTCTTTTTCGGCACTACGACATCCTGTCGATCCCCAATCCGATTGACACGGCCTCCTTTTCCCCAATGGAAGCAGTGAAACGCCAGGACTTCAGACGCGAAACCGGTATTCCGCCAAATACATTCGTTTTGTTGTTTGTTTCGATGAAGGTGCAGGAAGAACGCAAGGGCTTTCGCTACTTGCGGGAAGCGCTGCACGTGTTAAAAAAGAATATGCCGGAACTGCCGGTTACACTTCTGGTTTTGGGCGCAGTAAATCCGGCCGATCTGGACGCGCTCCCCTACCCGTGCCATTCGCTTGGTTTGGTAAAAGATGATGCATTGTTGGCCAAAGCCTATAGTTCGGCGGATGTTTTTGTTATTCCATCACTGGAAGATAACCTGCCCAATACTGTTATGGAGTCCCTGAGCTGCGGAACGCCGGTTGCAGGTTTTAATACGGGCGGAATACCCGAAATGGTCGATCACTTGCAAAATGGCTATATTGCTGAGCAACGCGACAGCCAGGGGCTGGCAAACGGCCTGCAATGGATACTTGCCGGCGGTCCGGAAAATCTGGACCGGTTGCGCGCAGCCGCCCGCAATAAAGTGGAAAAACACTATGCGGAGGCGGTAGTTGCCAACCAATATATCAATTTATACCAGCGGCTGCTGTCCGGTCCTTAACGCCACTATTATTTTTTCCGGCGTTTTGTTTTTGCCGATGCATCGGACTTGGCTGAAGCAGGCGATGGCATTCCGGCGTCGGGCGCCTGCGGCAGCCTGTTGGGGTCTTCCACTGGGTGCTTCCGGTACCATAAAACCAGTCCGGCTGCAACCAGCAACAAGGTAATACCGGAAGCGATCCGGGCAATAAACTCGCCCTGATGATAGGATTGCGGTTCAAAGCGCATTTCCAGTTGCATGTTCTGCCCTGCCGGTAGCCGCATGGCCCGGAGCAAATAGTCGGCTTTGATAAAATCGGGTGCAGCCTTGCCGTTCAGGTAACATTTCCAGCCTTTTGAAGGCGGGTAGTAAATTTCCGGAAATACCGCGAGTTGCTCCGTAGCTGCGGAGTATTCATAGTGCATTTTTTCCGGATGGTAACTGGTTAGCCGGATTTGAGCGGCGCTATCCGGCACGAAGCGCAGGCCCTTCAGCGCTTCAGCAAAAGCCTGCTGTACAACAGCAGTATCCCTGGGACGCAGATGGCGTAAGGCCTGAAGCTCTTCGTCGGGGGTTGGCACCACAGTGACGTGCCGGACAAACCAGGCATGACCGCATGCCTGCGGATTCGGGATAACATCGCCTTGTTGACTGATAATATATTTGCCATTGAACATACCAACGATGTGCAGGTTGCGGTTCAGGTCGGCGGTCAAAAACGTATCGACTACTTCCTGGTAGCGTTGAAGTTTGGCTGCGTGGTATCCGCTGAGGCTTTTATGAAAATACGAAGTAACGGCGTTTCCGGTAATGCCGCCGCGGGCCAGGTCCAATACCCGGTAGTGCGGATCGGGATCTTGTTTGATTTGGCGGTCGTATACTTCTTCCGGCGGGGCTGCAAGTGCCGTACGCTTGTTTTGGTAGCTCTGGCTGGTCAGTGTGCGCGTACATACCATCCAATTATCTGCCAGCGAAACCAGTGTAAGCACTACAACGGCTGTTGCGGCCTTGATGCGGTTTTGTATTAAGAGCCAAACCAAACCAGCCGCTATGGCCACTATAAAGACGGAACGGAGTACATCGCTTCGCAGCATATCGGCCCGGTCTTCTTTTAGCAACGCCAGCAAGTCGGGATTTTGTTCCAGCGCATTGTCGTATTGACCGCTGGTGCTCCCCATTAAAAATGCCAGCAAACACAAGCCGCCGGTAGTTCCGGCAGCCCACCCCAAGGCGCGTTTTTTTCGCCCGGCGGGAATGTCGGAATCGCATATTTTTTGCAGGCCAAGCGCCGCCAGTGCGGCAACACACAATTGAGCCGGCCCAAGGGCCATAGAAACCGCCCGGAATTTATTGAACATGGGCAGGTAATCGTACAACAGGTAGTTTAAGAAGAAATGTTTTCCCCAGGCCAGTGAAACCATAAACATGGCACCTGCAACCAACCAATATTTAGGGCCGCCCGGCACCAGGAAGGCGCCCAGTACAAAAAGGAAAAAGACAATAGCTCCAAAATAAATGGCGGTGCCCACGAAAGGTTGTTCACCGGTATAAAAAAGTCCTTTTACTTGTTCGCGCGCTTGGGGCGCAACGGCGCCAACCAGTTTTGTGCCTTTGTAGGACTCCCCTGCCCCACCGCCGGCGAAGTGCGGGACCAACAGCGTAAGGCTTTCATCGATGCCGTAACTCCAGCCGAACAAGTAATCCTTATCCAGGCCGCTCCCTTTTGATTTCTTTTGGGCAAGGTCGGATTTGCCGCGGATGGTTTCCTGGCTGTACTCCCACGTCGGCCAAAGCCGCGATGTGTTGGAAGCAAAGCCCAAAATGAATGCTATACCACTCACAACCAGCGCTTTAACCCAGTCGATATAGTTCTTTTGCCGTATGGAGTCCACCAGTTTGGCTAAAAAATAAAACCCGCAAATCAACAAGGTGTAATACGTGATCTGGACGTGGTTGGCATATACCTGAATGGCCATAAAGAGAGCGGCCAGGGCTCCACCCAACAGGAGCTTGCGGTTAAAAGCTAAAACGACCCCGGCTAAAATGCCCGGCGCCAGGGCAAGGGCGATCAATTTGGTAGTATGGCCAGCCTCCAGCAAATCCATATTGTAGGTAGTGATCCCGAACGAAAGCGCGCCAAATATGCCGATGCGCCAGTCCACTCTCAACGCATTCAGCAACAAATACATACAAAACATGGCCAAAAGCACCTGGACCCAAATGGCCGTACTGGTGTCGGTCCAAAGCAGCAAGGACCGGTAAACGGGTGTTGTCAGGTTGCCATGGATGGGGGCATAGATTTGATACGCCGGCATGCCGCCAAAAGCGCTATTGGTCCACAAAGGCGCTTTGCCTTCTTTTTCTATGTAGTTCCGAATTTCCGTTTGCATGCCGCGGGCTTTATCATTATCGCCTTGCGGGAGCGCTTTGCCGCTGAATGCATTGGGGGCAAAAAACACGGCTGCAACGGCAATCAGCGCCGCCAGCGCAATCAGGTGGGGAAGTATTTTTTTGAAATCCATTCCGTAAGAAAATTCGGTAAAATGTTAAATTTCAGTAAATTATAAAAATAACCCGGCGCAGATTTGCACCCGCTGGCACGAAGGTAAAAAAATGGAACAGGACTGCTAAGAGCGGTAGCAGGATTACCGGAGTTTTTCCAGCAGGTCGCGCAGAACCTTTCCCGGGATTTCATGCCCGCCTTCAAAGGGTTTCTCATCAAAATCCACACCGCTTGCGGCTTCTATTTCCTGCAACTGGGCAAACCGGTCGGGCGTGAGAAAGGGGTCATGCGAGCCATACAGCAAATACAGGTTTTTATCGGCAAGGTACGCCCGGTGCGCCTGATAATCCAGGTCTTCCGGAGGCATTCCAGCCCAGAGAACAAGGTCATGAAAATGCGGGTGATACCGCAATATCCACCGGCAGACCGTAGCTGTTCCTTGTGAAAAACCGAGCAATACGACCCGGACATCGGGGCGCAGCATGCCGGTATAGCGGCTGTAGAGGGCCTGCAAATAGGCGCCGTTATCCGCAATTTCATCTTCCCGGCAATGCCGGGTCATCCAACTGGCGCCGACGTCGCCGGAAAAGCCTTTTTTATAAAAATGGTTAAGACCTTCCGGAGCGATAACCAGGGTATGGCCATTGTCCAGCAGCTGAAAATCGTTCAGAAATTCGGAGGCCAACTGCGCGTAGCCATGGCAAACGATCCACATTTGACGGGTTTGCGGGCCGGGGTCGCCGATCGAATAATATTGCGCTGTTTTGCTCACGTTTTGTTTGTGGTGCTGCATGGGCTAAATGATTTTTTTGCAAGATATAACAACCAGATTGTTAATGTTTAGAAAAACCATCGCTCAGGGTTTTCATGGATTAAGATTCAGGGTAAATCTTGCGGCAAATTTTCACAGCGGCACGTTCCTTTTCACTACTTTTGCCGCGAACTTTAGAAAAACATTTTCCATTCACACAAAAACATTCAAAAATGAGCAAAAAACTAGTTTATTTCTTCGCCCTTCTCGGCGCAATGGTAGTATTTGCGCCCGCTTGCGGTGATTCTGACCCTTGCAAAGATGTGGATTGCGGCGTAAACGGTACCTGCTTTGAAGGGGTTTGCGTTTGCAACGTTGGATATGAAGGCGACGCTTGTGCAGAAGAATGGGCCACCAAATTCCTCGGCTCCTACCTGGGCTCCGATGTCTGCGGCGGTACCACATATAACCTGTCCAAACCGGCCGTTATCACTCGCATCAGCGAATCAAAGATTCAGATCGCCAACTTTGGCGGCTTCGACTCTATCCTGCAAGCGGATGTCAAACTGGCCAGCTCGTCGGACATCACAGCCGAGCAAATCGAATACAACTACACCGATCCGACCGGCCGCAAATTTGTTGGCAGCGGCCAAATCAATGGCAATACCCTCACGGGTACTTATACGGTTACGTACTCTGACGGCACTTCCGAAACCTGCACGTTTAACTATACGAAGTAACAGGTCGGTTGCGACTGGCGTTTTGGGGTCGTAATAAATCTATTGATATAGAACCAGCATAAAAAATGGCCGGCGAAAGTTTTCGCCGGCCATTTTTTTATAACCAGGTTCCGGGTCATTAATTGCCGCCTTCTTTAACGGCGCCCGGGCGTTTTTTCTGCTCCGTGGCATCGCCTTGCGGAACGGCGCCACTGCGCTTTTTCTGTTCTTCGACATTGCCCTCCTGGACGGCGCCGCTGCGCGTCTTTTGCGGGTCGGTGGGTACGGTTTGCGGCAACGGAGCTTTGGCTGTGGTTTTCTTCTTCGAGCTTTTAACCCCCGGTTTGGCGGGCTCGGCAGGCACGGAAGCCAGGTATTCCTGGTACCGGCGTTGCGCCTCTTCATTCACCCGGGTGGTACATTCTTCCTGCTTTTGAATGCGGAACTCTTCCAATTGTGCGGTAATAGCCGTTGCAATTTCTTGTTTCTGCTGCTCCAGCGTCTTACCGCCGAATGCTGTGAGGGTGATAAAGCCGGCTATGACAACCAGCCCGGCAAGAATAAGTTTCTTATTCATAGATCGTTACGTGTCTTTAAAGTGAAGGTTTGGCGGTCATTTGGAGCGGGCATCCGGTGCGAATTGGCCTTATTGTACCGTTTCGGCTGCTTCCGCCTCGGCCTTCAGCCGGTCAACTTCAGCCGTAACGCGCGCTTCGAATTCGGCATCGCATTTGGCGATCTCCTCACTCTCAATGGCGCCTTTGCCGGCATCTACGCCTTTTTGGATCTCCGCCTGCACTTGCTCTTCGCTAAGCAATTTTTCGCCGCAGGAGGAAAGGGCGAATGTCAACAAAACCCCAGCGATCATTCCAATCAGTGTTTTCTTCATGTGAAAAAGTGTTTTACAGGTTTAAAAATTGCCGTGCAAAAGTAGGAGATACCCCCGGGCTTAACACAGCCATCTTCATATTTTTTAATCGAAAATCTTCTGACGCATTCGAGTCGCCGGGTAACCGGCAGGCAAAACATTTTGCAAACAAACGGATTTTTCTTTGCTACATTGTGCCACCGATCATCACGCTTAAACCGGTATTTTGTTGCTTTCTTCCGGCATGCCTGCACTAATTCACTTCCATAAACAACATTGTTCCCTGTTGATCGCTGCAGGGTATTTTTTGGCCCTGTTTTTCGTTCCGGGCCAGGGGCTGGCTCAAGTGGAAGAGCCCGCAACGGGCGAATTGTTGGAAAATTTCTTCCGCGACAGCGAACAAGCTTCCGAAACGGACGCCCAGTTGTTGCTCGAGCAGTTGGAATACCTGCGCCAGCACCCGCTCAACCTCAACCGGGCTACGCGGGAAGATCTTGCCGCGTTGTGCCTGCTAAATGAAATCCAAATTGAAAATTTTTTGAACTACCGCGCCCAGTTCGGCCCGCTGCTCAATGTGTACGAATTGCAGGCGGTGCCCGCCTGGGAAGTACCCGATATCCGGCGGGTTTTGCCCTTTGCCGGCGTAAGCACGGGTTTAGACACCCGCAATGTGCCCCTGTGGCGCGGCTTGGTGCAAGGCGAAGAGGAACTGATCTTGCGATGGGGAAGGCAATACCCTCCCAATTACCACGCGGCGGCCGAAGGCGACCCGAATACTATGGCCATCCGGTACCGCCACACCTTTGATAACCGGATGCGGTTCGGGATCACAGCTGAAAAGGATGCGGGGGAAGCTTTTTTTATGGGCAGCAATGCACACGGTTTCGATTTTTACAGTGCACACTTTTTTGTGCAATACGCGACGCCCACCCTTAAAACCCTTGCTTTGGGGGATTATTCGGCCCGTATGGGCCAGGGCTTGTTGCTGCAAACCGGCTTTTCGCCCGGAAAATCGGCCGAGACCACTGCCATTGCCCGTGGTGGGCGCCGGCTGGGCGCCTATAGCGCCTTTGGAGAGACGTTTTTTCTCCGGGGCGCCGCCGCTACATTAAGCCTGGGCAAATATTGGGAGATAACCGCGCTTTTTTCCTCCCGGCGGCGGGATGGAAATGTTATCATGGCGAACGACACGATCGATCCGGAGTTCCCCGACGTTGTTTTTTCTTCACTCCAAACATCCGGATTACACCGCACCAGTTCGGAGATTGCCGATGAAAAAGCCGTCTTCGAACACCTTGGAGGGCTTTCGGCTAGCCACAACTGGAATAACGGACAGGTTTCGGTCAATGGGCTTTACCTGGCCTACGACAAACCCCTGCAACCGGCCGAGGCGCCTTACCGCAAATTTGTGTTTACAGGCAAACGCCTGACGGGCATAAGCGTCGATTATTTTTGGCGCCACCGCAATTTGTATGCCTTCGGCGAAATGGCCCGGAGCGATAATGGCGGCCTCGCCTCTTTGCATGGATTGTTGTTCGCCGCCGAAAGGCATGTTACCCTGGCTGTATTACACCGTTCTTTAGGCAGGAACTACCAATCCATTTATGCCGCACCCTTTGCGGAATCTTCGGGCCCAGGGAACGAGCAAGGGCTATATCTCGGCGCCGATGTGCGTTTTGGCCGGAAATGGCAGATAAACGCATATGCTGACGTGTGGAAGCATCCCTGGCTCCGCTTTGGCGTGGGCGCCCCTTCCAACGGAAGTGAATACTTGGGCAGGATCATCTGGACACCGAAGCGGGGGGTGTCCTTCCACAGCTTGTGGCAGTTGGAAATCAAAGAACGGGATAGCAATAACCCGGGATATACCGGTTTGGCGGCGAACCGGCGCAGCCGGCTGCGGTTCCATGCCAGTTATAAGATGAGCCCGGCGCTTGAGCTTCGAAGCCGTTTGGAATGGACCCGCTTTAAGACAGGGGCAACCCCCGGCTCCCGGGGTTTCCTGGCCTTCCAGGAAGCCGTATTTCACCCGCTTGGATTTCCGCTTACCGGCTCGGTACGGTATACGATATTTGATACGCAGGATTATGATTCGCGCGTATATACCTTTGAAAACGACCTTTTTGCCGCAATTTCAATTCCAGGTTTTGCCGGCCGCGGTTCCCGTTTTTTTGTCAATTTGAGCTGGCGGGCCAATAATTGGCTCCGCCTGGAATCGCGGTTTGAACAAACTATTTTACGTCTTGCCGTTACCGATTCCGGGCAAACCGGCCGGGAAACGGCCTGGAAACTTCAGGCCAGGCTGCGGTTTTAACAATTAAAGGTAAAAGTCAAAGTTGGCCATTTATGGCTTCGACCCCTGCAATCTCCGGAATTTTCCCTCTTATGGCCTCGGCAATTCCGGCCCGTAAGGTCATTTCCGACATCGAGCAGGACTCGCACATACCAATCCATCGAATCTTGACGTGCATATCATCGGTGACATCAACAACCTCTACATCCCCGCCATCCACTATGAGGTGTGGCCGTATACTGCTCAAAGCATTCTCAATCCGCAACATCAATTCTTCCTTGGTTTTTTCCAGCATGAATCTGTCATTTAAAGCAAAGGTACAACAATGCGGGCGGCTTTTTGATCAGGCCAGTTTTCACTCTTTGAGTTTTTCCAGGAATTTTTCGCGAAATTTTTTCACTTTGGGCCCAACGACATACACGCAATAGGGCTGGGCTGGGTTGTCTTTGTAGTAATTTTGATGGTAGTCTTCCGCTTTATAAAATTTACCCAGCGGCGCTATTTCCGTCACCACCGGGTCTTCCCAAAGTTCGCCGGCTGCCTTTTTAGCGGCCTCCGCAATGGTTTTTTGTTCGGGTGAATGGTAATAAATCACCGAGCGATACTGGGTGCCGACGTCATTTCCCTGCCGGTTCAGGGTGGTGGGGTCGTGTACGGTAAAGAATACTTCCAGAATGTCGGCATAGGAAACGACAGCCGGGTCAAACGTAATTTGCGCCACTTCGGCATGTCCGGTAGTACCGCTGCAAACTTCGCGGTAGCTGGGGTTGACGATATGGCCGCCGGAGTAGCCGCTTGCCACCTGGAGCACTCCTTTTAATTCTTGATAAACGGCTTCGACGCACCAAAAACAACCGCCGCCAAGCGTGGCGGTTTCCGTTATACCCTCGCCCGGAGGGATGGTGTCTTTTTGTGCAGTTGTTTGACTGGTTTGCATGGCTTTTCCCAATTTAGGCGTGTCCTGCGCTGAATGACAAGCGGCGCCAAAAAACGCGACAAATAAAATCATCAATCCTTGTTTCATGGTAGGGTGAATTTTATCCATAAACGGATGCAGACAGGCTCTGGTTTAAAACGCCGGGGTTAAGCGCCAAAAATGTCGCAGCCCGAACATAATACTCAGGCGCTCCAGCTCATAGCAGCGCTGCGGTGCAACCTCGAGGGGTTAAAACCGGGCAACATGCGTAAAAAGCGTTGGAGTCCGAGCCACTTGGCGTCGTCAAGTGCATAACTGATATTTTGGCGGAAATAGGCTTCGATATCAAATTCCGGTATCGCTGGGATAATTTGTATAAGTTCAGGGATATGGGCGATTCCGCTGTATAAAGCGGCGTTAAAATCTGCGATAAATCCGGCGTTCAGCGGTCTTGTACTTACCCAGGCGGCAAAAACAAACGGCAGCCCCGTCCACTTCAACCATGCCTCGCCGAGGTCATAAACAAAGGGAAATTGCTTTTCCCGGCCAATTGCCCGGTCGCCTATGACCAGGCCGGCTGTATCCCCTCCGATATGGTTTTCAAAACCTGGCGTAGCGGGAAGAAATTGGGGCTGAACATTCCAGTATTCCCGGCAGAGCACCGGCGCAAGGCTGGCCGATGTTTTGGAATGGAAATCCAGGTAGAGGTATTTAATTTCTTCCAATGGCTTTTCAGAAAAAATACAAACTGTTTTTACGGTTCCGGTCGCCCCAATGCAGTAGTCAGAGACTAGATACGCTTCCGGCAAATCCGGAATAATGGCCACAGGGGCCAAGGCAATATCCGCCCGTCCGCCGGCCAGTTTTTGAGCGCAAACGGATGGAATATCGAGGCTGAGTTCGATCTGTTTCGATAATGCGCTGCGGTAAATTCCGTAGATAAAAGGCTTGGTATTGAGATAACTAACAGCCGTTAAGCGTATTTTTTCCATGACCGGATTCAATTTTTGCAAAAGAAGAGCGCATTACGGTTGGATAACCGGGAGGTCGACATATCCGCGCCATTCCTTTTCGTCTTCAAACACGGTATCGGTAAAGTCGTGCAACACCTTGTATAAGGTATCCCGTTCGATCGGTCGCCGCCCTACCCTTCTGATTAATTCAACGAGTTGCTGTGTCGACAATACCGGGGTTTGTTCTTCAGCCCCTGCCATCGAGTAAATACGGGTGGTGTCGTCAATCGTGCCGTCGATATCGTCCACACCGAAGGCCAGGGCCATTTGAGCGATCGAGCGGCCGATCATTGGCCAGTAGGCTTTGATATGATCGAAATTGTCGAGGTAAATCCGGCTGATGGCATAGTTGCGCAGGTCTTCGATAGCCGTACTTTCCGGTACATGGCGCATCTGATTATCCTGGTTTCGAAATTTTAGCGGGATAAAAGTTTGAAAGCCGCGGGTTTTATCCTGAAGTTGGCGCAATTGCTCCATGTGATCGATCCGGTGCTGAAATTGTTCGATATGGCCGTAAAGGATGGTGGCATTCGAGCGTCCGCCCATTTTGTGCCATATTTCATGTATTTGAAGCCATTGGTCACCGGTACACTTATCGGCCGCTATTTGTTCGCGGATTTCCGGGTGAAAAATTTCAGCGCCGCCGCCAGGCAGGCTACCGAGGCCGGCTTCTTTCATCAGCCGCATGCCCGTTTCATAACTGACCCTGGCTTTTTTAAACATATAGTGGTACTCCACCGGTGTCAGGGCTTTGATATGTAAATCTGGCCGGTGCGCCTTGATTTTTTGAAAAAATTCCTGATAAAAGGGCAAATCGTATTGTGGCAATACCCCACCGACGATGTGCACTTCCGTGACGGGCTGCCCATCATACCGCCGCACCATATCCATCATTTCATCCATGGAATAAGCCCAGGCGCCGGCGTCGCTGCGTTGTTTGATCAGGCGGGAGTATGAACAAAATTTGCAATCATACACGCACAGGTTGGTAGGTTCAATGTGAAAATTGCGGTTAAAAAAGGTAATGTCCCCGTTTTTTCGTTCCCGCACCAGGTTGGCCAGGGCGCCCACATAGGCCAGTTCGCCGTGCTCATAAAGAAAAAGCCCTTCATCGGGGCTGATGCGCCGGCCGCCGGCGATCTTTTCGGCCACATGCCGGTGGTCGGCGCTCCAGGTATTATTTCGGAACAGGATGTCCAACTGTTTGTCTCCACGCATGGTCATAATCATTTTTGCCAGGCCGGTATGGTTTGTTTCCAGAACCAGTGTCTGAGGCAATTGTTCAATATTTTCAATTTTTTTTGAAAGCAGGCCGGGGAACCCGGCTCAATCGAATTTAATCAGTTCCAGTAATTTTTTGCCGTTTTCGAGGTTGGAAAACTGGGATTGCAGGGCTACCACGCGCTCGTTTATCTTGTTTTGTTCAAAAGGGGCGTTTATGAGGGCTTCCACGGTTTGGCGTATTGCGGCCGCCGAGTTGCGGACATAACACAGCGCCTTAAGATCCATGCCGCTAACCATGTTGTCATTTACGATACAAAAACGGCCGCGGTAGAGGGCGTTGAGCAGTTTTAATTTGATCCCGGCCTTTTGAAAAGAAACCAGCAAATTGATTTGGGCGTGTTTGATTAGGTCTGTCATTTGGGATTCATCCGGATTTTCCACCAAAAGAATGTGCTCGTACCGGTTCGCCAACTCGCGCAAGCGGGCGGACGGTTCCATGCCGGCTATGGTAAAGGGTATGTCTACTTCTGAAAACACTTCCTCGATCAGCCAAATCGCCGCCCGTTCATTATCCGGAACGCTTAATTTGCCGTGGAACAACACGTATTCGCCCCGTCCGACGAGACTTTCCACCGATAGGTTGGGATGGAACGCCGGGATGTAGTGCGAGTTAGCTTTAAACTGGCGGTAGTAAGCCTGATCCGTGATGGAAAGCGTGATGAGTTCATCGGCATGCAGGACCACCCTGGGCTCGATACGCTGTAATTTCAGGCTTTCGATGAAATAGTATGCTTTTTCGAGATAAGACCCGGCCGACTGTGAAAGCCCTTCGTAGTATTGCCATTCGATATTATGCATGCGCACAATTTTTTGCCGGCCACGCAACCTCCGGCGCCACACAAAAGCGGCCGTGTGCATCCCTTCGAACAGGATCGGATAATTGTCCCGGCGCAACCGCCGTAAAAGGGCTGTATTTTGGCGTGTGCGCATGATAAACGGCAATAAACTGATCTGATACCAAAAAGCCCGGCTACGGGGGTAATAATGGACCTCGTGGCAGTATTTTTCCAATTCGCCCTGCGCCGTCCGGTCCCCGTATTGGAAACAATGTAAAATCACCCGGGCGCCCAGTTGATGCAGCGTTTTTATTTGGTGGAAAATAACGATCACCCCTCCGTAATTGGCTGGATATGGAATGTCAAAAGAAATGATATGCACGTACATGGAAGGAGCGATCTAAGGTGGACAAGGCTGTGCTGCTGGCGGCAAGACGGCGGCAAAGATAGAGTATCTGCCTTTTTAGCCGTCCATGGAAAAAATTTTCAGGGTACGCTTGTTTTTTCCTGATCAATGCACCTACCTTAGGACAAGTTTAGGGAAACCTTTTTCTCTTTCTGAATTTCTATTGTTAACCAAAATCTGAGGGTATGAATATTACATTTGAGGAGCTCCGCCGCATCAAACATGCCTTGCCCACCGGCAGCATCGCCCGAATTGCGCATGACCTTAATCTGGACGAACAAACCGTGCGCAATTATTTCGGCGCACACAAGTACAAGGATGGCGAAATCGTTGAGTGGCACCTCGAGCCTGGCCCAAACGGCGGCATTGTACACTTGGAAGACGCAACTATTTTAAATCGCGCCCTGGAAATTCTGGAGGAACAAAATACTACCAGCGCACACTAAACTATTTTTTTCAACGCCTTTTTTTGCCAACCGATATTGGCGAATGAAAACAGCGCTGCGGGAAATCCGGCCAACCGGATTTCCCGCTTTGTTCATATGCAGAGGTAAAAAGGGCCGGCAGCATCTTTGTTCGCAACACCTGGTTTGACCTTGCTTTCGACCCGATCCGGCAGAACGGTATTTTGTCCCATTCGGATTGCCTCCATCTTTAAGCGCTTTCTAAGTGCCGGTTAACTACCTTTTAAGCGCCCGCCGGTACGTTTGTACGGTATAAAACTTCAAAATAAATCAATTATGAAAACGCTGCAGTATTATTTTTTTGTGCCGGTCCTTTTAGCCCTCCTGAGCCTCTCCTCGTGTTATAACTATTATTACATCGTCCGCCACGCCGAAAAAGCGACGCCGCCCTCCAATCCCGATACCCAAACCCCGCTGACACCAGCGGGCCGGGATCGCGCCGAGGCGCTTTGCGATACCTTGCGGAGCAAAAACATCGGGAAAATCTTTGAGAGCCAGTACGTGAGAACCCAACAAACGGCCGAACCAACCCAAACGGCGCTGGGCATTACGCCCGTCCAATATAACAACCCAGCGGGTACTGCTGATTTGGTCACCCAGCTCAGGGCCACTACCAGCAATGTACTTGTCGTAGGACACACCAACAACATTCCCGGCATCATCGAAGGCCTGACTGGCGGGGCGGTCCCTGCGGCCGACATTGTAATTCCGGATAGCGATTACGACAATTTGTTCGTCGTCCGGCGGAACCGGTGTAAAAACCCAGACCGGTACACTCTGTACCGGCGTACCTACGGGCTGCCTTCGCCGTAAGGTATCGGATGTATTGGTAGTTTGTTATATTTGCTCTCCTGGCTTAGCCAGGGGCGAGTAAAACATGAGAATCCCTCTCCTGCAACAGCAAAACGTCCCTCCTGACCAACTGGATGCGTGGCTAAAGCATCTCCTGTACTACCCCGGCGATGATGATGAAACCATGCTGTCTAAAAAAGTTTGGTGTAGTATCGCCCTAACAACGTTCATCCTGGGCGCTATTCTACTGGTGGTTTGTTTAGTCAACGGGTTCCACGCCCTGACGGTATTGACGCTCATTTTATGCGTATTTTTTCTGGTTAATATGTTGTTGTTCCTCTGGTTAAAACGGCATATCCAGGCCTTTTTTCTGTTCTCCGAAGTATTCAAAATACTGTATTCCTTTGCAGCGGTTGTCGTCACCGGCGGGATTATGCATTCCGGCGGGCTGGTATTTATCGGTATGGCGGGCATTTTCTTCTCGCTGATCTTTCCCGATCCCGGAAAGGCATGGCCCTTGTTTTTGTTCTACCTGGGCACCTTGACGCTTGAAACCCTGATCCAGCCGTATCTGACGCCCATGGATCGGTTTTCGCCCGGCCAGAACCTGCTGTTTTTTGTCCTGACTCTCTCGGCGGCCATTTTGTCCCTGTTTATTTTCATGCGCCTGTTCATTCGCGAACGTGCCCGGTTCCGGAAGATGGAAACCGAAAAACTCCTGGAGCTGGACAGGGCAAAAAGCCATTTTTTCACCAATATTTCCCATGAGTTCCGCACACCCCTGGCGGTCATAATGGGCATGGCCGACCATATCCGGGAAGACCCCGTCCGCCATAGCAGCGAGGGTGTCCGGTTGATCAAACGGAACGGGAAAAAGCTGTTGCGCCTGGTCAATCAGCTCATGGACTTGTCCAAACTGGAGTCTGGCGCCTTACCGGTGCAGTACATACAAGCCGATGTGGTGCTGGAATTGAAATACCTGTTGGCGTCATTTCAGAGTCTGGCGGAAAGCAAAAACATCCGCCTGTATTTTTCAAGCGACTGCACGGAATTGTGGATGGATATCGATCCCGAAAAACTGGAAAATACCGTCGGCAATCTACTCGACAACGCCATTAAATATACCCCCGACGGCGGGACGGTGCGCCTGCGCCTGGACCTGCTTCCACCAGACCGGGAGACCGTCACGTATCTGCGCATTACCGTGGAGGATACCGGCATTGGCATCCCGCCCGTGTATCTGGATCATATATTTGACCGCTTCTTCCGGGTTGGCGAATGGCCGGTGGAAGGCGCCGGGGTCGGGCTTGCGATCGTCCGGGAATACGTCAAACTGCTTAAGGGGCACATCAAAGTGACCAGCCTGGCGGGCAAGGGAACCACTTTCACCCTGTTGCTGCCGGTACGTCAACAAGCACCCAAACCGGCAGGCATCCACGCAGGCGAAAAACCGGAATACGTGCCGGAGCCGCATCGAGCGCCGCCGCCGGTAAGCGTCGGGGCACAGCGACCGGAATTGCTGATTATCGAAGACAATCCCGACCTGGTCCGCTACCTGGATACCCTGCTGCAGGATCAATACCGGATGCAAATCGCCAGAGATGGCGACCAAGGCATCGAAATGGCGCTAAAAATGGTACCGGACATCATTATCAGCGACATCATGATGCCGAAAAAAGACGGGCTCGAAGTGTGCAGGACCCTGAAAAGTGATATCCGCACCAATCATATTCCCATTATTTTGCTAACGGCAAGGTCGGAGGTGGCTTCCCGGATCAGCGGCCTGGAAGCCGGCGCCGATGCTTACCTGGCCAAACCATTCAACCGCAGGGAACTGGAGCTGGAACTTTCCAACCTGGTGCGGCTCCGCGAATTGCTCCAGCAAAAATACCGCCTGGTAGCCGGGCAGTTGCCAGCTACGGAAGCCCCCAGCCAGAATGAGCGCTTCATGCAAGAGGTGTACAAGTGCCTGGAAACGCATTACCAAGATGAAACGTTCGGCATCAAACCCTTCTATATCTTGCTCGGCCTGAGCCGTACACAGCTGCACCGCAAACTAGTAGCCCTGACCGGCATGTCCACCTCCCACGTCATCCGTTCCTACCGGTTGGAAAAAGCCCGGACCTTGCTTCAAACCAGCCGGATGACCGTGGCGGAAGTCGCTTACGCGGTGGGCTTCAAAGACCCTTTATACTTCTCCCGCGCCTTCTCCCACCAGTTTGGCTTGACGCCTTCTGAGGCCAGATGACAAATGCAACCATAGTCCATTTCTTGGAACAATAGTCCTTTACGTTGGCTGTTGGGCGGCCATACTTTTGGTTCGAAATTCATTTTGTTCAACACAAAATCCAAGAGATATGAAACACCTTTCGAAAATAAATCGCTTGGCGCTGGTCGCCATATTGGTAGCAACAGGCATCACCGGTTATGCACAGTGGGTATACGAAACGCCGCTCCATCAAGCCAGGGCCTTTTTCGCTACAGAGGTAATAGGCCGTAAAATTTACGTAATCGGGGGCGCCACCAGCCGCACGGAGAGCACCGCTGCCATGGAAGTATATGATGTTGACAACGATAGCTGGGATACCACCAAGGCAAGCCTGCCCGTACCGATTTGTGCAGCAGCTTCAGCGGTTCTGAACGGTAAAATTTATGTGATCGGTGGAAAACCAACTTACGAGAGCGACGCCTGGCTCAACACCGTTTATGAATATGACCCCATTTCGGATGACTGGCGATTATTGCCTCATGCCATGCCCACGCCACGGGCTTTCCTGTCTGCGTGCGCGCTCGGAACGGAGATTTACGCCATCGGCGGCAGAACGGCGACCGCATTTTCGATTACCACCGTGGAAAAACTCGATCCTGCGAAAGGCTGGGCTACTTTCAAAAGCCTGAACGCCGGACGGTCCAACTTTACAGCAGAAACATTACAGGGCAAAATCTACGTGATGGGTGGCGTTGACGCTGTCAATCCCACTTCCGTAGAGAAATATGACCCGGCAGCCGGTGCCACATGGGTGCTGACCGGTGAAAATTTCGACCGGTTCCTCCACGGTTCAACTGCGTGGGGGGATAACATTTATATGATCGGGGGCGCGAGTGGTGGCAGCCCGGACCCTCGTATCGACCTGGTTTGGTACAAGCCCACTAAAGGCTTTACTACTATGCCCTGCACCTTGCAGGAGATAAAAGTTGCTTGTGGCGCTGCCGTTGTCGAAGACAGTCTCGCTGATAAAGGCGGATATTTCTTTGCCCTTGGCGGAATATTGACTCCTTTTTTCTATCCAACGGAGCCTGGCCCTCCGGTTTCTGCCTCGGTTTTGATGTACTGCGATGCCTTGGTGTCTACAAAAGGTACTTTGACAGAACCGGAACCGATGTGGCTGTCGCAAAACCAACCTAATCCGTTTGCCGGCCAGACGACGATCCACTATGAATTGAACTTCCCGGCTGATATCCAAATCCAGGTATTCGATCTGAACGGCCGGGTAGTAGCCAGCCTTTGGGACGGACGGCAGGGGCCGGGTCGGCATGCTGTTACGTGGGACGCAGGCGGAATGCCCGCAGGAGTTTATTTCTACCAGATGAAATCGGACGTCGTGGTGCTGGTAAAAAAATGCATTGTCGATTAGAATTTGAAGAACGGAGGGGCTCGGAATTATCTCCAGGCCCTCCGTTTAGTTTCCGGCAGAAAATCGCACTGCAACAACGCCGCCGGCAGCCTGCAAAACCAGTACATAAGCCCCTGCCGGCAAAGCATCCGGCAGCTGAATCCGGGTCCCGGACCCAGAAAATACGCCCGAAAGGACGGGCCTGCCGCCCATATCGCGTATTTCAAAAGCCCCAGACGGGTGGCCGCCATCCCGGCAGCGGATCAAAAGCCGGTCGCTGGCCGGGTTGGGGTAAACGTCGAAGGCCGTGCCGGCAATTTCCGCGACCGAGGCGCCGGTTTCGCCCCAGCGCCGCTCAAACTCGGCCTGAAACAACGTCGCCAGATTGGCATCGTGCAGGATCAGCGTGTTTTCATCGTTGCTGCTCTCGGCCGCCTGGGTCCAATTGTGCGAACCGGTGAGCACCGTTGGGTCGGAGGCCGGGTAGCCGGCGTCGAGCACCGCGTATTTGTGGTGCAACAAGGTGGGCGCCGGGTGCGCTTTGACGGGCACGCCGGCGTTGAGCAATACCGAGTATTCCTCACCGGGGTCGCCGATATTTTCAATCATGCCCCGCACCCAGGTGCCGGTCTGGTGCTCGGAGACGAAGGCCGCGCCGATTTCATTTTTGGTAAAGGAAAAAATACAAAAACTGGCCTGAAACTGCGCATTCTGGATGGCGCGGGCGATCTGTTGGGTCGTCTGGTCCGAGGGTGAAAAGTACAACTCTGCAGGCCGGCCGCCGATGACGAACTGGTGCGGCGTGTTGTCGGTTTTGGCGCTGCCAAAGCGGCTATTGGCGGTATTGGGCGCCGGCCCTGCGCTCCCCCACATTTCTTCAAATTCCAGTTCGTAGGCCCGGGCCAAGGACTGATCCTGGATAAACAAGGTATTATTGGCGTCGTCGATCATGTTACCGACCGTCCAGTTCATCGATCCGCCCATCACCCAGGCCTGGTCTGCCGATGCGGCGTCGATGACCATAAACTTATTGTGCATCAACGCCGCATCGTTGCCAAAAAGGACGGGAAACACGGGCGGCGGGTGTAATGCCGGATTATCGGCATTTGCAGCGGCGATGTACCGGACGCGGACGCCGCGCAAATCCGCCAGGGCCAGGGCGCTGACCAGGTCGTTGCGCGTCGTATTGTACATAGCCACATCGATGGTGCTTTTTGCCGCATGGATCCGGGCAAGCGTTTCAGCCAGCACTTCGGCATACGTTTGCCCGGCCGGCATCTGGCCATTGGCCGCTGTGGAATCGATGCCCCGGTTAAAATAAACTTTGATTTGGCCAGACGACAACGATTGTGTGGCAAAGGCCTGGACGTTGGAATAAACGGTGTCGGTTTGCCGGATGGCCGCAACTTTTACCCAATACACCGCGCCGGGCTGCAGCCCATCCAGCAACACCTCGTGCCCGGTGGATACAGCGCTTACGGGTATCGAAAACTGCAGTTGGTTGGCCTGGACGCCGTAATAAACGACCGCCGAAGCCGGCGCATTGGTAGACCAGGCGATGCGGAAACTCTGATTGGTAATGCCAGATTGCCGGAGCCCGGTGGTCAGGTGGATGCAAGCCGCCGGGGTAAAATCATCCACCGTCCTCGGCAAGAGTTGATAATCGCCATATTGTGACAGGATAGCAATCATCCGCACGGGATATTGCGGAACCGGCTGGCCCGGAAGGGCGCTCGTAGTGCGGAGATAAACCTCGACGCCTGGCCCGGATCCGTCTGATACCGGAATGACGCCGGGAGAAAAATAGCTGCCGCCGGAAAAAGCGACGCAATCAATATCGAGCAGTTGCCCTTCAAGATTTTCATTCAGGCCGGCCAAACGCACCGGCTTTGGAGCGGGAAGCGGACGGTTGCGCAGGAGCACGGAAAACTCCAAAACGGGCGATATTTCCAGAAGGCCGTTATATTCGGTTAAATAGCCGTAAACTTCCAAACTGTCGCCCAAGCCTGCAGCCGTTTCAAAACCAGGCGCTGAGCCGGCGCCAGGGTAAAGGGCTATCCCGGCGCTGGGGTCTTGCAAATACCGCACTTTTCCCAGTTCGGGGCCATTCAGGACAACGCCACGGACCCTGACCGGCGTCCCCGGCAAGGCCGACCGGGCTTGTGCAATAGGCAGGTATTGGGCGGTGACCCCGATCGATATCGAGCAATACATCAGACACAACAGTAAACGGGATGGGCAGATCATACAGGCAACGGCATAAGGGCAGCTCAGGCTGCCGGATGATGAAATTGCCAAAAAAAATCAGACCCGGATAAAGGCTCACTCCCGCGGGCCGAACAACAAACTGCCGATCCGGACCATCGTACTTCCTTCTTCAACGGCGATCTTCCAGTCGGAAGACATACCCATAGAAACCTCCTGAAAATACGGATTTGCCTGGAAATGCGCGCGTTTCAGCCGATCGAAAATGCCGTGCAGCTGCCGGAACTCGGCGCGGACCAATTCGGAGTTTTCGCTGAGCGTGGCCATCCCCATGACGCCTCTTATCCGGATATTTTGCATGGCTTTGAAGGCATCACTTTCCAGTAAAACCCGGGCTTCGGCCTCATCCAGGCCAAACTTTGTCTCTTCCTGCGCAATATGGAATTGAAGCAGACAATCGATGGTCCGGCCAAATTTTCGCGCTTCACAGTCAATTTCTGCAAGCAGCCGCTGGCTATCCACCGAATGGATCAGGGATACGAAGGGGGCGATCAGTTTAACCTTATTGGTTTGCAAATGTCCGATCAAGTGCCATTCGATGTCCGCCGGCAACATTTTGGCTTTAGCCGCCATTTCCTGCGCGCGGTTTTCACCGAATATTCGCTGCCCTTCCCGGTAAAGTTCCATAATCCGTTCAACGGGATGAGTTTTGGACACTGCCACTAAAGTGACATGGCGAGCATTTAACGCTTTCAGTAGTTCTTTATACACGGTAATCCGATAATTTTGGCGCCTCAAAAATAGTGAAGCGCTACCTTCGCCTGCTATAATCCGTTAAAATAGTTATAACCTCCCCGCATCCTTAAAACAAATCCTCCCGTGATGCATGTTTGCTATCGTAAAACCGGTTTTATACTCCTTGCCGCAGGGCTGTTTTTTTTTCAGAAGCCCTTGTCTGCTCAACCGTGCCCTTCCCTCCAACAAACAGCGACGCTCGTGTCGGCTGATTGTGCGCCCGGCCTGATGCCCTGTACCCTTTGTCCCGGCGATTCCTTCGAACTGAATGCTGCCGGAACCGGATTGCTGCCGGGCACTTGCATAAACTGGTTTTACGGGACGAGCAATAGTTTTAACCCCTACATTGGTGAGGGCACGTATTTAGGATGCTCGGAAGTCGTCAGCGCACCCCCCAATCCCTGCAACGCCTGCCCGTCCACACTGGCCATCCTGGTAGATGCCTGCGGAACGGAGCAGAACAATGAATTTATGACCATCTGGTCGGGCAGCGGCTTTTTCGTCAATGACGCGACACTGGATTTTGATGCGGCCAACAATGGCCCAAACCCCAATGACGCAGATGTGGGCGGCGGATGTGGGTGGCAGGAGCCGGGCGCTACCGTGCTCGCTCATATTCAAACCACGTGCCCCAACGCAACAGTCGTCGGGGCTGGCCCGGGGGAATCGGTACCCAGCGGCGTGCCGGTGCTCGTGTTTACGAGCGCAGGAACAAACTTCAACTACAACCTGGCCGGACTATGCGCGCTTTCGCCGGTGATATATGTCATGCAAAACGGGTGCGCCCGGACGATTGGCGCCTTTTCCAACAGCGCCAGCGCAGGCCTCCGGACGACCGTTTTCGGTTTGACGTGCGGATGCTCCTGGTCTACTACGTATGATTGCGGCTTGCTGGTTGGCGGAGACGGCGCCTATGTGACGGATGCCGGCCTCCCGGTGACATACGGTAACTCCGGTTGCGACTTTCCGCCGGCGCCCGGCGGCGGCGGTATGGTTGCACCCTTTCAGATTACGCCGTTAACTGTAGATGTGACTACGGGTATGTGTAACAACGGCCCGTACTGGGTGGCAGGTATAGCGGACTCCCTGCCGGGCGGCTGCAATCAGGCCTTTACCAATTACCTGCCGTTCGAGGTGACCTGTACGATCCCGGTGCTGGATTCGGCCGACATTTGCCATAACGGAGGTTTGTTTGACCTGACCCAGTTGCAAGACCCCTTGGTCCCCAACGGCCTATGGTCGGGTCCCGGGGTAAACGGCAACACCTTTAACCCGGCAGGATTGTTCGGGACTCACCAATTAACTTTCACGCCGTCGGGCGGGTGTGGGATCCCGGTAAGTACCCTGGTGAAGGTGTTTCCAGCACCTATTGCTACCTTCAACCTCCCCGACCCGGTATGCCCGGGCACAGCGACTGACCTGGTGGTTCAGCTGACCGGCCAGGCGCCCTGGATCTTTGACCTGCTGGAAAACGGTGTTTTCCTGAATTCGTACAGCACTGCAGAATCCCCCGTAGTGATTCAGATTGCCCCAACTGCTCCGGCAACGTACACGATTTCGAATTTTTCCGACAAACTTTGTCCGGGCCCGGATGCTGAAGTTTCGGTGTCGGTAACGCCAGTGCCCTCCGGAACGCTTACTATTGCAGGGCCCGATACCATTTGCTCCGGCAACCGGGATACCCTGGCAATCGATTTTACGGATGGCATGGCGCCGTTTACCTTTGTCTACTCCATAAATGGCGTTTTACAAGCCCCTGTAACCACCAGTAATGACCCTTTCATCTTCTTAACGCCTGTTCTGACGCCGGGAATGAAGGTCATCCGATTGGACAGCCTGAGCGCCAACGGCTGTAAGGGCGCCGGCATTGGCACCGATACCATACTGGCGCTTAGCTCCCCAACGGCGCAGTTGATCAGCGATACGGTGGCGATATGTGCCGGACAGACAGACACGTTGCGCATAAAATTTACGGGCCCGGCGCCATACACCTTTCAATATATCGCCGGCAACGATACACTGCCGGCGGTGACGAGCTCCGACACTTTCTTTCTTCTGCCGGTGGCGCCTCCGTTAGGTTTTACGAACTATTCCCTGCTGACCGTGACTGCCGGCGGCTGCACGGGCCCTGTGAGTGGCCTGTACGGCATCCACGTGAGTACGCCCCCCAGCGCAACGTTGTCGGGCGACACGACGATATGCTTCGGGTCTCCGGCGCCGCTAACGGTAAATTTTACCGGCGCCCCTCCTTTTGTGATCCAATACACGGCCAATGGGGCGCCGCAATCTCCGGATACCATGTTGCTCAATCCGCAAGTGCTGACGGTGGCGCCGGCAGTTCCAACCTTGTACACGCTAACGGGCGTAAGCGCTGGCGGGTGCGCCGGGACGGCGACGGGGCAGGCGGTAGTGAACGTGCTGCCGGCATTGTCGGCGGTGATTTCTGGCGGAGGGCAAATATGCCAGGGCGGCAGCGGCACCACCCTGGCAATTACTTTTCAAGGCCCCGGACCGTATACGTTCGTGTATCAGGCCGGGGTGATCAACCAGGCGCCAATTACCACCAGTCAAAACCCGTACATCATTCCCGTAAACCCGCCAAACGGGACGGTTTACCGCCTGGTCAGCCTCAGCAACGGCATCTGCCAGGGCGCCGTATCCGGCACAGCAGTGGTGGCGGTATTCACGCCCTCCACTGCCTCTTTATCGGGCGATTTGACCTTTTGTAATTCCGCAGACACGGCGTTGATGGTTGATTTTACGGGAAGTGGGCCTTTTTCTTTGGTTTATGCCGTCAATAATGTTGCCCAACCGGTTGTGGAGACCTTTGATGATCCGTATTTTATTCCGGTTCAAATTACCAGCACCACTACCTATAACTTGATTAGTGTGGAGTCGCCGGGGTGTGTGGGCATGGTAAATGGGCAGGCCACCGTAACGGTCAACTATCCGCCCTCGTACGCTAACCTTGTGTTTAACTGCAATTTGGCAGCCGGCGTCTATACGGTCGGGTTTGACGTGCTGAATGCAGCTACGCCTTTGACGCTGCTCACCGGGGCGGGCGCCTTTGGCGGGCCGGGAGGCACACATTTTACCAGTGCGCCCATACCGATTGCACAAGGGTACCAGATTGCCTTTCACGATGCGAATGATTGCGGCGACATCAGTTTAAGCGGGCAATCCGGCTGTAATTGTACCACCGGGGCTGGCACGATGAACCTCGCGCCGGTGAGCGCCTGTATTGGGTCGGCAGCAACGGCCATACACAACGGCGACCAGTTTCTGGACAACAATGATAACCTCCGGTTTATTTTACACACCAACCCTGCGGCTCCGGCAGGGCAAATATTGGCCTGGAATACCACCCCGGTTTTTTCGTTTGGCCCGGGATTGTTACCCAATACAACGTATTATATCTCCGCAATTGCGGGCAATCCGGATCCAAATGGGAATATTGACCTGAACGACCCCTGCATGACGATTGCACAAGGGACGCCAGTCGTGTTTTATGCGCTTCCCAGCGCAACGTTGGATTCTATTCCGCCCGCCTGCCCTGGCAATGGCGTTTTGGCGCCGGTTATACTCGGGGGTACTCCGCCGTTTGCGTTGAATTACGCCGTAAATGGCATCGTACAGGCGCCCATTCTCAATATCGCCACTACTACAGTGGATTTAAATATCCTGGTCTCTGACCCGACGACCCTTACCATTTTATCGGTCAGCGATGCGCATTGTACTTCGTTAAATACCGATACACTGGCGCTTTCTGTTATCCAGGCGCCACAGGTTTCGAACCTGACGGTGAGTTGCAACTTTGTCAACAATACCTATACCCTGGAATTTGATGTCGCCGGGCAAGCCCCTTTTGCCGTTAGCGGCGTTACCGGATTTTTTACCGGCGCACACTTTACCAGCCTGCCGGTCCCGACCAACCAACCGTATGCGTTGAGCGTGGCCGATGCCAATCTTTGCGGCCAGGCGCTTGTTTCGGGTATGGCGAACTGCGTTTGCGCAACCGGATCCGGCGACATGGATCCGGCGCCTCTGGAAGGCTGCACCGCTACGCCCCTGGTTGCAACCCATCTTGGCAATGCACTGCTTGAACCGGGCGACGTGCTTCAGTTCGTGCTGCATAGCAATTCCGGCACTGTGCTTGGCGCCGTGCTTGCCGTTCAAGATCAGCCGGTGTTTGCGTTTCTTCCTGGAACCATGATACCGGGTATCACGTACTATATTTCTGCCATAGCCGGGAATGATGATGGTGCCGGAGCAGTGGATTTGTCGGATCCCTGTTTGTCGGTTTCGCCTGGGACGCCAGTGCTTTGGCATCAAACGCCAACGGCCTCGGCAGATGCGAATTTTGACATTTGTTCGGGCGAATCTGTGTTAATTCCGGTGACCCTGGCAGGCCAGGCGCCGTTCCAGCTGACGTATACCACAAACGGGTTGCCGAATACCGTAGCGGCGGTGCAAAATACTTATACCATCAGTGCAACACTCGTGGCTTCGACCACCTTTGCACTGGTGTCCGTATCGAATGCCCAATGCCCTGGTGTGGCCAGCGGACAGGCGGTGGCTACCGTTCACCCGGCGCCTCAAATTACAGGGACCAATGTAATTTGCGCGCCGGATAATTTGTCCTATACCATCGAGTTCGACGTGCTAAACGCCGACCCCGCTACTGCAGGGGTTTCCGGTTCTGTAACGGGCAATCTGAATCCGGCGACAGGGCATTTCGTGAGCGATCCCATTATCCCGCCAACGGGATATTCGGCCGTTGTTGCCGATTCCTGGCAGTGTGGAGCGGACTCGATCAGCGGCGGCGCCAATTGCAGTTGCGTAACCAACGCCGGCAGCATGGAACAAACAAATTTTATGTTATGCCTGCCAGACACCATTGCAGTTTCGCCGGCAACAGGCGCCTTTTTAGCGCCCGGCGATACCTTGTTGTACGCATTAACGACTACCGCATCCGCTTCGACCTGGAGTATCCTGGTTGTAAAAAGTGTTCCGGTGTTTCAGTTTGACCCCAACACCATGACGCCAGGCGCCACCTATTACATTGTTGCCCTGGCGAGCAATGCCATGCCCGGTGGGGGCATAGACCTGAATGACCCATGCCGGTCTTTTGCCGTGGGTGCGGAAGTTGTCTGGCAACCGCAACCGGTGGTTTTTCTGGGTACCGATGCGACAATCTGCCAGGGAGATACGGCTATGCTGGTCTTGTTGTTCAATGGCACGCCTCCATTTGAAATCGTTTATCAAACAAACGGTATCAACCAACCCGTTATCAATACGCCGGATGCGCAAGTCCTGTTGCCGGTCAGCCCGGCCGCTACCAGCACGTATAACTTGTTGAGTGCAGTGGGGGGCGGCTGCCCTGCGGCATTGACCGGCGCGGCAGTGGTAACGGTCAATGCGGCGCCGCAAATTTTGAATGCAGTTACGGTATGTGATTTAACGACGCAGTCCTACACCCTGCAATTCGCCGTAAGCAATGGCCCGGCGCCAAACCCGGTTTACACGGTGAACGGGCTTGCGGGGAGTTTCACGGATACAACCTTCCTGTCGGCGCCTGTTCCGGGTGGCCAGGGGTATAACATCACTGTAGTAACGCCCGATGGCTGTGCGGCGGCGCTTTCAGGGTCCATACCTTGTATGTGCGTCACAGATGCCGGAACCATGGGTGCGCCGGGGGAAACATTGGATGTCTGTTTGCCGGGCGATGCCGTGGCGCAACCGTCCGGTAACGCCAACCTGGAGGGAAATGATGTTTTGCAGTATATTCTGTGCCAAAATCCGGCGCTTCTTCCACAGGGGGTTTTGGCAAGCAATAATAATCCTCAATTTGCTTTTCAGCCGGGCATGCAGCCGGACACAACCTATTTTATAGTTGCCATCGCCGGAAATACCGACGCTAATGGCGCCGTTGACTGGTCGGATCCCTGCTTGTCCGTTTCGCCGCCGCTGGCCGTAGTGTTTCATAACCCGCCAACCGCGACACTTGCCGGCGACACTTCAATATGCCGCGGAGGTTCCGCAACGTTTAAGATAAATTTTACCGGGACAGCCCCGTTCCCTTTTGTTTATACCATAAACGGTAACCCGCAATCGGCCGTTTCCGCGCCCCAAAATTCCTTTACGTTCACGACAAACAACGTTCAACAAGGTCAGACCTACGCCCTAGTGTCCGTGCACGATTTGTTCTGTCCCGGCACGGCAAGCGGCGATTACCGGGTGCATATCATTCCAGCGCCATCCGCTTCCCTGTCGCCGGACCAAACGATCTGTCCTGGCGACAGTGCGCAGCTGGCGCTGACGCTTCAGGGCGCCGCCTTATTTGACGTGACGATCAACGGCGGCTTAACGCCGGTCCAGCTTTCCGGCGTGCAGAACGGCGCGGTCTTCAGCGTATCGCCCGCCGCCAGCACAACCTACACGATTGGGGCATTTAATGCCCAAGGCAATGCCTGTCCGCCAGACATCGGTTCGGCAGCTACCGTGACCCTCTCGCCGGAGATTTCTACATCAGCCAACCTATCCGATTATGGTGGCGGATTCAATGTCAGCTGCCCGAATGAAGCCGACGGATCGGTCAGCCTGATTCCGGCAGGAGGTATTCCGCCGCTTACGGCTATCTGGGATAACGGCGCCAGCGGCTTGTCGGTCGCCAACCTGGGAGCGGGCGATTATGTGGTTACGCTCACGGACCAGATCGGCTGCGTCTTCACCGATACCTTTCTCCTGGTTGCCCCGGAAGGACTTCAGGCGCAGCTTCAGGTGCGGGCGCCGGTTTGTTTCGGCGAACGGAATGCACGGGTAACCGTCATGGACATACTGGGTGGGTTAGGCCCGTTTGTCTTAACGCTAAGTGGCCAGCCTGCTCAAATCAGCGACGTTTTCCCGGTAGAGTTTTCGAACCTGGCTGCCGGGGCTTACAACCTGAGCATTATGGATGCGAATGGTTGTGAAACGAGCATACCGGTGGATATTCCGCCCCCCGATGCCTTAGCCGTAGACTTAGGGCCGGATATTACCTTATATGCTGGCGACAGTATATTGTTGGCGCCGGTCCTGAGCGGGGGGGGAATACTGGAAGCGTTCACTTGGTCGCCCGTAGACGGGTTAAGTACGCCGGATGCGCTAAATACCTATGCAAAGCCGTTGCACACCATGGCATATCACATCACGGTAGTGGATACTGCAAGCTGTGAAGCGTCGGATATCATCCGGATTACTATCCGGAAAGACCGGAGGGTATATATACCGACCGTGATCAAACCGGGCACAAACGGAGACAACGGTACGCTGACCGTCTATGCCGGCCCGGAAGTGGTGCGTATTCGAACCTTGCGCATTTATGACCGCTGGGGCGATTGCGTGTTTGAACAGGCGGATATCGAGCCGAACCAACCTGCACAAGGCTGGCCGGGGCGCTGGCGCGGCCGGGACGTGCCGCCCGGGGTGTATGCGTATATGGTGGAGTTGGAATATATCGATGGGGAAAAAGAAACCCGTTCGGGGGATGTAACCGTGATTCGGTGATCAGGCGGCGTTTAAGAGACGCGGGGAACTTTAAATCAAAATTGTAGTCCCGACAGGGATCGAACCTGTATCTGAGGTTCCGGAAACCTCCATTCTATCCATTGAACTACGGGACCGCAGTTTTTTTTGCGCGGCGCAAAGTTAGTCAAAAAATCAGCGCTTTGACAAAAACAAAATGTATTCAAAAAAAATCCCGCCGAATATCTTTTAACTGCCCATCGATCCATCTTTGTGTTTTCCGGATCAGTTCACTGGCTTCCCCGCTGCTGAGCGGTTGTCCATACCGTACATAAACATCCATTTTGCGCTCGCCAAAACGCTTAAAAATATGCGGGATAAAGGTATCGGCGCCGATCCAATAATCCATCGGGTTGCGGTATTCCACGGCTACCGGCACGATGGGCAGGTCTTGTTCGGCGGCCAACTGGAAAGCGCCTTTGCGGAACGGAATGGTGTTCGGATGCACATCGGTGGTGCCTTCCGGAAACAGAATAATAATAATGCCTTCCCGCACTTTTTCGCCGATCCGGAGCAATGTTTTGTGCCTGCTTTGACGGCTTTCGCGCTCCAGGAATAATATACCCGTATGCTTAACCCCGGTTCCGATGAGTGGCCAACGCGCTACTTCCGCCTTGGATACCGGCATTCCGGGTACATCACGGCAAATCACGACGGGGTCGAGGTAAGACCGGTGGTTAGCCATAATGATGCAGGGGAAACCGGGAACCGGACCCTGGCTATGCACCCGAACGCCTAATACAGGAAGCAGAAAGCGCCTGGTCCAACGGCTACGGATGCTCAGGATATAATTTTGGTCAGGCTTGTTCCACAGGTTATGCCAGCCCACACGGAGCAGGAGCGCGAGGATGAAAAGGACAATAAACGACAATCGGAAGATAGCGCGAAGAACGTTCATGATCGCATCAGGCAGGGTTTAAAACGGCCGGGAATTGTTGGAGTTTTTGTTCGATCCACTGGCGCGCCTCCTGTTCCAGGGCGTCGCTGTCTTTGCCGGTCGTCACAGGGCCATAGCAAATGGTAACGCGTATGGTCTTGTCCTGAAACCGCTTCCAGGCGTGTTGGATAAAGGTCGTTTTGCCGACCCAAAAGTCGTCCGTATTTTCAAAGCAAATCGCTACCGGCACTACCGGCAAGTCCCATTTGGCTGCCGTTCGAAAGGCGCCCTTCTTCAACGGCAGCATACCGGGTAAGCCGGAAGTAGTGCCTTCCGGGAAAAGAATAACAGAGCATTTTCGCTCCAGCACGGTATCTGCAATCGCTTTGAGGGTGGATACCCTGCTTCCGTCGCGCTCCCGCTGTACGTACAGAATACCTGCCCAGCGCGCGCCTTTTCCGATCAACGGCCAACTGGCCAACTCCGATTTGGCCACCGGGTATGCATATATCTGGCGTAAAAGCAGGATCGGGTCCAGATACGAGCGGTGGTTGGCCAGATACAAACAAGGGAATTCAGGCGGTATGCCTTCCACGCTTGCCCGGACGCCAACGCCAGCCAACACCTTATTCGCCCACCTTCTCCGGACAGCCATGACGCGCTGCATGCGCGCGCGCAGCCAAACGCGCTGCCAGTACACCTCCGCAACGATACGGGCGGTGTAAACACAAAAAAAAATAAACCGGTAAATAACAAGCAAGTAACGCACAGGCGGGCAAATATAAAAAAGGCGCAGGAAGTTGCCTGCGCCTTTAAAATCGGTATGTGAGTACGGATGATGATTTCTTCGTCGAATAGCAATTGACGGTTTGGAGGGAGGTTACAAATCACTGCCCGGGCAGCCGTAACCACGGTGGCATGCTTCCAAGAGAACGAGCGCAGCAAGGAAGGCAAACGCGAGCAATTTTTTCCAGTTTTTCATTCTATCGAACATTTAGCAGATTCGGAAAAGCGATGATAAAAGTTTTGACCAAAACGGAAATCTGTTTTGCTTATTGTTGCAAAACCTATGCCACCGTTTTATTTGCGGCAAAATTAATCTTCCCTACCGGATTTTAGCAAAACTTTAATAATAATACAACCACTATTAACCAAAATTTCAAAACAATATTCGCTGAAGTCAGAACCATAAACGCCACTCCAAGACCCAGCCTTGCGGCGTATAACAGCCGGTTTACAAAAACAAATTCCAGCACTCCCGGCTATCGGCCGTTTGAATTTGCTGAAATTATAGTTATATTCGCTGCTGCATTGGCAAATGCCGGTCATTTTTTCATCGTTTTCTTTCTAAATTATGAGCTATTGAGGCGTTATTCCATGCGGGCGCAGGCGTAATTCAAGGCCTGGCATGGAGATCCGGACATCTTTTTAATCCATTCCCGAGAACAAAAAAACTTAAGCCGTGATCTACAAAGTAAAACTTAAAAACGCCGACGACATGGTTATGCTGGATGACCACGTTTTTGAATGGCTCACCTCAGATCCTTACCTGTCCAGAATCGATTTGATCCATAAGCTGCGGAAGCATTCCAGTGGCTGTGCCGTGTTTCAAAAGACCTGGAAAAAAGCGGACGGCAGCTTCAAAACGGAAACCCTCTATCTGCACAAATTGATCGCTGAAAAGTATCTAACGGATATGAAAAGCGGTAAAAAGAAACTGGTTGGCGCAAAAAACGGCGATAAGCTGGACTGCCGACTGGAGAATTTGATTTACCGCTCGCGGTCGGTAGCCAGCCGGCAGCGAAAAACCAGCAGCAAAACCGGTTACACCGGTGTTTACCGGGAACACAACCGCTACCGCGCCGTGATCTCCATAAAAGGCAAATCGGTGCATCTGGGCATGTTCGACTCTGCGGAGGAGGCTGCCGCAGCGTACAACAAAGTATCCAAAGAAACCTACGGAGAAGAGGGTAAAATAAACCGCCTCAAATAAACGCCTGCTGGCTGGTTATCAGTGCATACGATCTCCGCGAGCAGGCAACGACTGTACAATATCAGCCTCGTGGCGCAAGTATTCCAGCCAACGGTCCCAGGCCTTTTCCTTCCCGAAATAGCCCCCTGCCAGGTCGAGAAACATCCGGTAATGACCGGCCTCCGCTACCATAAACTGGTGGTACCATTGCCGCAACGCCTCGTCGGCACAATACAAGGAAAGCAGCCGGAAGCGCTCGCAGCTGCGCGCTTCTATCAGGGCGCAGGTCAGCAAGCGCTCAAGCAGCGCTTCATCGCGCGAAACGCCCTTTTTCTGAAACTTCAGCAACTCGTTGACGTATTCATCCTTGCGCTGACGCCCCAGGCGGAGCGCCCGTTTTTTTAATTCCTGGAGCACCATGCGAAAATGCCCCCATTCTTCTGTCACCACCGGCGCCAGGGCGTCCACCAGCTCCAGCCGCTCCGGATAAGCCTGAATCAGGGAAATACAGGCGGTTGCGGCCTTTTGTTCACAATAGGCGTGGTCGCTGAGGATTTCTGCCAGGTCGATCTCCGCCAGGTTGACCCAGCGCGGGTCGGTTGGCAGTTTAAGACCCAAGGTCGTATTTTGCAATGTGGTATCCATAGGGCAAAAATACGCGCTGGCCGGTGTTTAACTTTGCCCGGCATAAAGATTTCCGCATGAAAAAATTAAGTATGAAAGAACTGCAGCGGTTCTCGGTTCCGGAATTCAGGGGCATGCAAAAGTTGCCGCTGGCGCTGGTCCTGGAAAACGTCCGTTCGGGCCTGAATGTGGGGTCCGTTTTTCGCACGGCCGATGCCTTTGCCGTAGAGCGCATTTTCCTGTGCGGTATTACGGCGCAGCCACCGCACCGGGAGATCCTGAAAACAGCGCTGGGAAGTACGGAAACGGTGGATTGGATTTACCGGGCGGATGCGCTGGAAACGATCCGGCAATTGCGCAGCGAAGGCTTCCGCATCTACGGTGTGGAGCAGACGACCGAAAAAACATGGTTGCAGGATTTGCAGGCAGATCCATCGGAGAAATACGCGCTGGTATTTGGCAACGAGGTGAACGGAGTGGCTATCGATACGTTAATGGCCTGTGACGGCGTTTTGGAGATTCCACAATTTGGCACCAAACACTCGCTCAACATTGCCGTAGCGGCCGGTATTGCCGTTTGGGAATTTGTCCGGCAACTTCGACTGTAATCCCTTGCCCTGCATTTGCCGTTACCTTCCTACCTTTGCCCGTCGAAAAGCCCCTTGGGCCATCACCCTATTCTTCAATTACGTTTAACGATCGTGCAGGTTTTTAAATTTGGGGGCGCCAGCTTAAAAGACCCCGCTGGCATACGGAATGTAGCATCCATTTTGGAGCGTTTTAAGCAGGAATCACTGGTCATCGTAGTTTCCGCCATGGGCAAAACGACCAATGCCCTGGAGGAGGTGGTGGCAGAGCACATGAAACAATCGGGTAAGGCAATGACGTTGTTCAATGCCGTGAAAGAGCGGCACTACGCGATCATGCGCGAATTATTTGACCCGGGAGACGAGGCCTTTAACTTGGTAAACGACACCTTTGTGGAGGCGGAATGGGTTTTGGAAGAAATGCCCGGCAATAACTATGACTATGTTTATGACCAGCTTGTGTGTGCCGGCGAGTTGGTTTCTTCCAAAATCGTTGCGGCGTATTTGAATAATTCCGGGTTGCCTACCCAATGGCTGGACGCCCGCGATGTGGTGATTACCGACGAAACGTACCGGGAAGGCTGGGTAATTTGGGAAAAGACCAGGGCGAATGCACAAAAACTCGTACAGCCCATGTTGGATAAAGGCGGATTCGTCCTTACGCAGGGTTTTATTGGTTCGACGTCGGAGAATGCCACCACCACGCTGGGTCGCGAAGGCTCCGATTACTCCGCGGCTATTTTTTCTTTTTGCCTCGACGCCGGCAGCATGTCGATCTGGAAAGACGTCCCCGGGGTTTTGAACGCCGACCCGCGCTTGTTCGAACATACCGTTAAACTCGACCGGCTTTCCTATCGCGAAGCCATTGAAATGACCTACTACGGCGCGCAGGTGATTCACCCGAAAACGATCAAGCCCCTCCAAAACAAGAGCATACCGTTGTTTGTCAAGTCATTTTTAGACCCCGAAGCGCCGGGTACAGAAATCAGCAGCGATACGGAAGACACCTATCCTCCGATTATCGTAGTGGAAAAAAACCAGTCACTCCTGCACATCATCACCAATGATTACTCCTTTGTGGCCGAACAACACATGGCCCGGTTGTTTGCCGAACTGGCGGCCTTGCGGATTTTCGTCAATATGATGCAAAACACGGCGATCAGTTTCTCCATTTGCGTGCCCAACGTGCCCGAGCGCCTGGAAGCCTTCATCAATGGCATCTCCGATGAATTCCGCGTAAAACGGGAAGATGGCCTGGAATTGCTCACCATCCGGCATTACAATGAAGACACGATCGCCAATTTGAAAAAAGGCAAGATCGTATTGTTCGAAGAACGTATCCGGAACACCCTCCAGATGGTGGTAAAAAATGTGCCTGCGGTGGAGCGCCGCGCCGTGGAGCTGGAGCGTGCCAAAGGGTAAATCGCGCGTTATTAAGCATGTTGGGGATTTTCCCGCCGGGCCCAAAACGGTTCTTTTTCCGCCATTTTCCACCTTTTTTCAGTCACAGAGTCCCTACTATGCTCCTTCAAAAACGCGAAAACTGGCGAAAAAAGCCCTCTTTTTGGGCTCCGGCAGAAAATCCCCAACATGCTAAGACTGATTTGCGTTGAGAATTTCCTGCCGTACCTGTGCGGGAAAGTAATTCCAGTCGATTTTCTGCAACCATGTCGGCATTTCAGTTGTTTTTCGCAGGCTTTTAACCCGCCCCGCTGCCTGGTGCGCCTGTGCCGGGCAAGCGGTTTTTTCATGTTTTACCAAATCATTGCTCCTGATGCGACTGTTCGCTAAATCAATCTGCCTCCTGTTGGCGGCCCTTTTCGTATTGCACACCCCCACCCTTTTGAACGCGCAGATCCCGCAAGGAAACCGCGGCAACGGGCAGATGAACCCCGCACAAATGAACATCGGCCGGTTTTATGGCAAAGTGGTGGATGAAGCGACGGGGAAAGGACTCGGCTACGCCTCCGTACAACTGACGACCATGCGTTTCGACACGGTCAGCCGCTCCATGCAGGAGAAGGTCGTTGCCGGCCAGCTGACGGAAGAAAACGGTGATTTTAGCCTGGAAAACTTGCCGCTGATGGGGCAATACGTCTTGAAAATCAGCTACATGGGCTATGCCGCCTCGGAGCAGAAAGTGGCCTTCGGCGCCGGTGGAGGCCGCAGTAACGGAGCGACCGGGGGGTTCAATTTAAACAATGTAGACAAAGACCTTGGCAATATCTCCCTCGCCGCTTCCTCCCGGGTTTTAAAGGAAGTGACGGTTACCAGCGAGGGTTCCACCGTCAGCCTTGCGCTGGATAAAAAAGTGTATAAAGTGGATAAAGACGGCGTGGCGGCCGGCGGCAATGCCGAAGACGCCTTGAAAAACGTGCCTTCCGTAACCGTCGATATCGACGGGAATGTGACCCTGCGCAATGCCGCACCCCAAATTTTTGTCGATGGCAGGCCCACCACGCTCTCGCTCGATCAAATCCCCGCCGATGTGATCGATAATATTGAAATCATAACCAACCCGTCAGCCAAATACGACGCCTCCGGCGGCACCGCCGGTATTGTCAATATCGTGTTGAAAAAAGAACGCCGGATCGGCTACAATGGCAGCCTGCGGGCCGGCATCGACATGCGCGGCAAACTTAACTTCGGCGGCGATATCAATGCGCGGCAAGGCAAAATCAACGCCTTCCTCAGCGCCGGCATAAATGACCGCCGAACCCTGGGGACCGGCGAAACGGACCGCTACAACCTGTTTGGCGCACCGCTGACCAACGTCTTTCAATCCAGCCAAACCAGAAATGACCGTATATTTCAATTCCTGCGCGGCGGCGTGGATTGGTTCATTAATAACCGCAATACCCTCACGTTCACGGGCAACTACCACGGCGGCCGGTTCAACTCGCTGGACGAACTGGATATCCGGACGGATACCCTTACAAGCGCCGGCGTATCAAGCAGCCTCGCCCTGCGCACGTCGGAAAGCGCGCGGCAGTTCAGAAATGCCGGCAGCCAATTGCTATACAAGCACATTTATCCGAAAGACGGCATGGAATGGACGGCTGATCTGAACCTGAACCGGAGCCGGTGGGATAATTCGGGGGACTTTCAAACGGAATACCAGGCAACAGGCCTGATCACCCGGCAACGCCAAAACGGCGAAGGCGCCAACGATCAGATCACTTTCCAAACAGACTTTGTCAACCCGCTTACTGCAAGCATGAAGGTTGAACTTGGCGCCCGCGCAGCCATCCGGCTGTTCTCCAGCGACAATGCCAGTTACCAGTATGATGTGCCCACGGAAACGTACATTCGGGCGCCTTCCTTTGCCGACCAGTATGAATTCGACGACCAGGTGTATGCCGCCTATAGCACGTTCAGCCATTCGTTCAAAAAATGGGGATACCAGGCCGGCTTGCGGGCGGAAAGTTCCTATTATACCGGTACGCTGATCGATGTAGACAGCACTTTTTCGAATCAATACCCCCTGAGCCTCTTTCCCAGCCTCTTTTTAACCTATAAGTTGAACGAAGAAGACAACCTGCAGGCCAGTTACAGCCGGCGAATCAACCGCCCCAACTTCTTTCAACTCAATCCCTTTCCCGATTTCTCCGACTCCCTGCTGCTTTCCCGCGGCAATCCCGGCCTTATCCCGGAGTTCACCAGCTCGTATGAATTGTCGTACCAAAACATTTTCAACCGCGCGCATAATGTGCTGGCGACGATCTATTACAAACGCGCCGTCAACCTCATCACCAGCTACCAATTTACAGAATACAACGCGCTTTTGGGACGCGACGTGATCGTGTCGACTTATGTGAATTCCAATTCGAGCACCGCATACGGGCTGGAAGTCACGTTTAAAAATAAGTTCTGGGACAAGCTGGAGTTGACCAGCAACCTGAATTTTTATAACTCCGAAGTGAACGCCAGCAACCTGGAGAGCAATTTGTCCCGCGAGCAATTTACCTGGTTTATAAAAAAAAACCTGAATCTTAAACTTCCCGCCAACTTAAGCTTCCAGGCTTCCGGCAGTTACCAGAGCCGGACGGCGTTTGCCCTGGGCGGCGGATCCCGCTGGGGTGGCTGGGGAGGCGGGCCGAGCTCGAGCGCTCAGGGGTATAGCATCCCGGTATGGGTCGTGGACCTGTCGCTGCGCAAAGACCTGTGGAACCGCACCGGTTCCATTACGCTGAGCGTTCAGGATATATTCCGGAGCCGCCGGAACGGTTCCTATTCGGAATCCGATTTTTTTACGCAGGATTCCTGGCGCCGGCGCGACCCCCAACTGGTGCGCCTGAATTTTTCCTGGCGTTTCGGAAAATTCGACGTGTCGTTGTTCAAACGCAAGAACCTCAAAATGGGCGGAGAAGATAGCGGTATGGAAGGCGGCTTTTAGAAACGGCGCTGAACGGCAGAAGAAAATTGACCGGTTTCTAAGTACCTTTGCCGGTAAAATCCTTTGTCCGGTGAATTTTATAAAAACACGGCTGCGGCGCTGGTACCGCTCGATTCCGCGAACGGAATCCGGCGCACTGCGTTGGGGCCTTTATTTCCGGCGGCTGGTAATCCGGCTGGTCCTCTGGTTTTTTGGTCTTACCATTGGCTTTACGATTTTATACCGCTTTCTTCCGGTGCCGCTGACGCCGCTCATGGTTGTCCGTTCGATAGAACAATCCGGCAATCCGGAGCGCAAGGTCCGTTGTGATAAGGACTGGGTACCGTTCAGCCAACTCTCCCCCAAATTGCAGCTGGCGGTAGTGTGCGCGGAAGACCAGGAGTTCCTGGAACACGAAGGCTTTGACTTTTCGGCTATCGAAAAAGCCTATAAATACAACAAAACCCACCGGCGCAAACGCGGGGCCAGCACCATCAGCCAGCAAACGGCAAAAAATGTATTCCTGTGGCCGTCGCGCTCCTGGATCCGCAAAGGCCTTGAAGTATACTTTACCTTTCTGATCGAGGTGCTGTGGAGCAAGGAGCGTATTATGACGGTTTACCTCAATGTTATTGAATTTGGCGACGGTATCTATGGCGCAGAAGCGGCATCGCGCCATTTTTTTAAAAAAAGTGCAAAAGACCTGAGTACACAGGAGGCTGCGCTGATGGCCTCCGTACTGCCCAATCCGCTCAAACGCTCGGTGGCAAAACCCAATAACCTTGTCCGGCAACGGCAGCGCTGGATCATCAGCCAAATGCGCATGTGGGGTGGAAAGATCGATTTCGAAGACCCCAATACGCCGCAGAAACCCGGATAAGCCCGCTGAAAAATGGCAAAACACAAGCATATACCCAAACGGGAGCCGGCCCAGCCGCTTCCAGCGCCAGGTCAACCCGCATCTCCCTTGCCCTGGTGGGAGCGACCGTACCTGGCGGCAGCTATTTTGGCAGGCCTGGTATTCCTGGTGTATGCCGCATCCGTCGGCAATGGATTTGTTTTTTTCGACGATGACAAGGCCATTCTCTACAACCAGACCCTTAAACAGCCGTCCCTGCAAAAATTTTTCAGTGGGCAGAACCTGGGCATGTACGCCCCTTTATCCTGGATCGGGTATTGGTTGGGGAGCCTGATTTCCGGCACAGAAGCCTGGGGATATCATTTGTTGAGCATGCTGCTGCACGGAGCCAACACGGTATTGGCCTATTTTTTCCTGCGGCATTTGCTCGGCCGGCACTGGCCCGCGTTTTTCGCCGCAGCCTTGTTTGCCGTACATCCGGTGCAGGTCGAAGCCGTATCCTGGGCTGCCGCCCTGAGTACCGTCCTCTTTTCCTGCTTTTATCTGTTGAGCCTGCTGGCGTACCTGGCCTGGAAGCGCCGCCCTGCCCCAGGCTACTTCGGGTTGGCGCTCGCCGCCTTTTTGTGCGCCGGCCTGTCCAAGTCTGCCGCGGTTACCCTGCCCCTGGCGCTGATTGCCATCGATGTATACCAGTCCAGGCGCTGGGACTGGGCGGCGTTGTTGAACAAGGTTCCATTTTTTGCCTTCAGCCTTTTTTTGGGGGCTTACACGCTTGTTACCCGCGCCCAGGAAGGCCATGATATCGAAGCGGCATCCCGGGTCTTTACGGCAGCCGACCGGTTCTGGATGGTTGGTCAAACCCTTTTGTTTTATCCGGTCAAATTGCTGGCGCCGGTCGGATTTTCGGTATCCTACCCTTTTGTTAAAACCGGCGGTGTGTGGCCCTGGACCTATTACGCTGCACCGGCAATGCTCCTGGCGCTCGCCCTGCTTCTTTGGAAAAAAGCGCGCGGACAATTCGATATTTTGTTTGCTGTGGCCCTGTATGTGATACCGCTGGCGGTTATGCTGCCGTTTCGGACGGTTGGCAGTTTCGAACTGCGTTCGGACCGCTATGTCTACCTTTCGTCGCTGGGTTTGTTTCTGCTGGCCGCTTTGTTCCTGGAACGCCAGCGGCCGGTGTTGCGCAATAGCCTGCTGGCCGGCGCCGTGGCGCTTGCCGGTTTTTTAGCGTACCGCCAAACTGCGGTCTGGAAAGATGGTATCGCGCTGTTCACTAATTGCGTAAAAAAAACGCCACAGGCCGCCTTGTGCCAGTGCAACCTGGCGTACAGCGAATTATTGGCTCTGAAATTTGAAAACGCCGTTTATCACTACACAGAGGCGCTCCGCTACGACCCGGCCACCGTTGAAGCCTACAACGGCCGCGGACAAGCGTATTTCCGGATGAAAAAAATTCCGGAAGCCCTGGATGACTTCACCCGGGCTATTCAGGCCGGCCTGGTCACGCCCAAACTTTTTTTAAACCGGGGCAAATGCCTGGTTATGCTCGGCCGGCCGGAGGAAGCCCTGCCCGACCTGGGCAGAAGCCTCGAACTGGAGCCCCGATCGCCGGAGGCCTACTTTTTCCGGGCAGCCGCATACGAAAAAACCGGAAACCCCGGCGGCGCCCTCGAGGATTATTCCAAAGCCATCGAACAAAATCCGGACTACCTGGAAGCGCTGGTCAACCGCGCCCTGATCCGGATGAACGCCCGGCAGTTGGAGGCTGCCATCGATGATTACAGCCAGGCGATCCGGATCAACCCCAATCTGGAGATGCTGTTCAACAACCGGGGGTACGCGCACCTGAAAAACGGGCAACCCGGAAAAGCGCTGGATGACGTGAACAAGGCTATCGGCTTGAATGCCCGTTATGCCCGGGCGTACCAAACCCGTGCGGTCATCTGCCAGCAGACCGGTCAGATGGCCCAAGCACAGGCCGATATGCAAATGGCGCAACAATTGCAGCAGGGCCAGTAGCGCTAACCAAGAGATTGTTAATTCCTGAAGAAATGTAGCCGGCAAAACTATTTTTGCCCCCGTTTTCATTTTCCCATTTCATTTTCAATACCCATGACAAAAACGATACTTTCCTGCTGGTGTTTAATCCTGTGCATTTCCAGCCTTCGGGCGCAAAACGAAACGCTCACCTATGAATTTCGCCACGGTAATTGGTTTGACGGCAAAGGTTTTGCGCCGGCAACCTGGTATACCGCCGGCGGCAAACTGACCAATAAACAACCGGCCAAAGTAGACTCGGTGATCGATCTGGCCGGCCGCTGGGTAGTACCGCCCCTGGCAGATGCCTTTTGCAGCAGCGTTTCGGAGGCAAGCGCTATCGAGCAACAACTCAAGTCCTATATCGACGAGGGAATTTTTTATTTGCAAATCCTGGGCAATACGCAGGAAGGGCGAAAAAAAACGGAACCGCTGGCGTGCCGGCAAAATACGCCCGACGCGGTCTTTTCCAATGGTAGCTTTACCTGCACCCTCGGCTATCCGTTTTTGCTATACGAAGGTCCGGCGCAAGGTATTCGCAACCCCGGCATGATGGCACAGAACTACGCCCAAATCCGCGAAGAACGGAAAATGCTGGGCGATGGGTATTGGTTTGTCGACGGCAAAACCGCACTCGACGCTATTTGGAAAAAAGTCGCAGCGCAGCGCCCCGACGTCATTTCGATCTATTTGCTGGATGCAGAAAACAGCGGGGGCAAAGAGACCAAAGGCCTCAGCCCCGACGTTGCCAAAGCGGTCATCAAAAAAGCGCACCGTTCCGGTTTGCGGGTGTTTGCCCATGTGGAGACGGCAGCCGACCTGCGACTGGGCATAAAACTCGGTGTGGATGGGTTCGCCAACCTGCCTGGCTACAACTGGGATGGCGTGGGTGACGCCAAACGGTACGAATTGACGGAGGACGACCTGCGCAAACTGGCCAAAAAGAAAACGCCGGTCATTCCGTTGTTTTCGCATGCTATGACGCAAACGCCCCGGCCCGGCGCCCAGCAGGAACAGGCCAAGCTATTCCGCCGGCTGCTCCAAAATGGCGTGAACGTCGTGATCGGTTCGGATGACCCGCAACGAACGATACGCGCAGAGGTGAATTACTGGTTTCAGTTTGCCGACCTCGATTATGCCCAGGCGCTGCAAATCCTTTGTGTCAATACGCCGCAGGCGATTTTTCCCAAGCGGAAGATCGGCCGTTTTGAAGAAGGCTACGAAGCAAATTTCCTCGTCCTCAGCGATAACCCGCTGCAGAACCTGCTGAAATTGAGAGCGATCGCCTACCGGGTTAAAGGCGGCGTTTTTATAAAATAACCCAGCCTACATAGACTGGATCAGGTCATACGGCGTCAGGATGTGGGCGCCGCCGGAGCGGTCGCGGGCGATGACGGCCTCGGCGTTCCGGCCCAGGAAACGGTTTAGTTGGCTGATCGGCAAGTCTTCCTTGACGGTGGGAAAGGGGGCGCCCATAATTTCGCCGACCAGTCTTTCTGCGTTGTGCATGGGGTTTTCCAATAAAATATGCAGCACCTGTTTCTCGGTGACGGAGCCTACGATCGCGTCGCCATCCACCACCGGCAATTGACTGATATCGTGCGATTTCAGGAGGTTGAATGCCGTCCGGACGGTGTCGTTTTTTTGTACCGACACAAAGCGCCGGTCTTTCTTCCGGGCAATCAGGTCGGCCACCTTTAATTCGTCTTCCAAGAATCCGCGCTGCCGCATCCAATCGTCGTTGAAAATTTTTCCCACGTAACGGCTCCCGTGATCGTGGAAAATAACCACGGCCACGTCGCCTTTTTTCAGCCGGCCGCGCAGCTGCCACAGTGCGCCGAAGGCGCTGCCTGCTGAATACCCGAGCAACAATCCTTCTTCTTTGGCCAGGCGGCGCGCCCAAATGGCGGCGTCTTTGTCTGTCACTTTTTCGAACTGATCGATAACGGAAAAATCCACATTGGCCGGCAAAATATCCTCCCCGATCCCTTCGGTGATATAGGGATAAATTTCCTTCGGGTCGAACACGCCCGTTTCGTGGTATTTTTTGAACACCGATCCATACGTATCGGCTCCCCAAATCTGAATATCCGGATTTTTTTCTTTCAGGAACTGCGCCACGCCGGATACGGTGCCGCCGGTGCCTACTCCAACTACCAGATGCGTGATCTTCCCCTGCGTTTGTTCCCAAATTTCCGGTCCGGTCGTTTCGTAATGGGCCTGCCGGTTGGAGAGGTTATCGTACTGGTTGCACCAAAAAGAATTCGGAATTTCCTGGCTTAGCCGGCGCGCAACAGAATAATACGAGCGCGGGTCGTCGGGCTCGACGTTGGTCGGGCATACGATTACTTCGGCGCCAAGCGCCTTCAGGATATCAATCTTCTCCCGGCTTTGTTTGTCGGTGGTGGTGAAAATACAGCGATAGCCGCGTACGCAGCCAACGAGCGCCAGGCCCATGCCGGTATTTCCGGAAGTGCATTCAATAATGGTCCCACCCGGCTTCAAATTGCCGCGCACTTCGGCGTCATCGATCATTTTGACCGCCATCCGGTCCTTGATTGAATGTCCGGGATTGAAGGTTTCTACCTTTGCCAGGACCAGGGCTGGAATGCCGGCAGCGATGCGGTTCAGTTTTACCAACGGCGTATTGCCGATTGTCCCCAGGATATTTTCTTTATAGTGCATACCAATGTGGTTGTATCGATGGGTGATAGCGCCAGCCTTCAGGCCGTTTGCCGTAAATGTCCGAGCATGCGTTGCCGGACTTGTTCCATGAGCGCCGGAATGTCCGCTGCGGTAAGGTTGTGCGTTTCTATGGGGTCGTCCCAGACGATTTTTACCCGTCCCGGGCGCAAGTCGATGGATTTGGCGGTAGCAGAGATCGATTTCATGTTCACGATCGTTTGGATGGCAATAGGAGCTTTGGTTTGAACGGCGATGCGAAAAGCGCCTTCATAAAAAGGCGCCAGTGGTTCGGGCGTCCGGTTTCGGCCGCCTTCGGGGTAAATAAATATACTCCACCCGGCTTCCAGTTGCTTTTTGAGTTCGACCACACTGCGCGCCCGGCTCATGGCGCTGCTGCGATCGACCGTCAGGCACATTTTTTTTACCACCCAGCCAAAAACCGGCACTTTGTGCAGCTCTTGTTTGGCAAGAAACCGAAAAACACCGGGGAATGCAGCGGCATTGACGATAAAATCCAGCGCGGCATTGTGGTTTCCGACGATCACATAGGAGTTCCGGCCATCGATTTTTTCCGTTCCGGACACACGCACGAAAATGCCGGTCAGGCGCAAAAAAACCGGTGTAAAAACATGGTGGAGGTACCAAATGTTTCGCCGGAGCGCCGTATTTCCAGGCGAGATAATCATATTGAACAAAAAAAATGGCATACTTAACAAGAGCAGCAGCAGGAACAGTAATACGGCATAAACCGCCCAAATTTTTCTAAAAACACCCATAGGCAACGTTGGCGGCGCGAAGGTACGGCCTGCCGGCGGGCTGGCCAAGTTTTAGCGCATCAGACGTCCCGGGCAAAATCGGCCGCATTCATTTTTGCTGTCAGCCCGAGTTTTGCCCCCTCCTCCAGCATGCGCTGGAAACCCGCCGCAAAATCATTGGAGATATCGCCATCCAGTATCGCTTCCCGCACGGCCGTTTTGATCATACCCACTTCGCGGGAAGGAGATATCCCGAAAGTCCGCATGATAATATCGCCGGTGACCGGCGGCTGCCAGAGGCGCATACGGTCGGCCTCGGTCACCTGTGCCATCCGTTCCTTGAGGTATTGGTAACCTTCCAGGTACCGGACCATCTTTTTGGGGTTTTTCGTGGTGATATCCGATTCGCACAAGCGCATCAGGTCGCTGATATCGGGGCCGGCGTCAAAAAGCAGGCGCCGCACCGCGCTGTCGGTCACCTGCTCCTTGGTCAGGCTGATCGGCCGGAGGTGCAAGCGCACCATTTTTTGCACATAGTCCATTTTGGCGTCCAGAGGCAGGCGCAGGTAGCGGAATATCCGCGGGATCATATTGGCGCCCAGCCATTCGTGCCCGTGAAAGGTCCAACCGGCTTCCGGATGATATTTCTTGGTAGATGGTTTGGCAATATCATGCAACAAGGCTGCCCAGCGCAGCCAAATATTGTCGGACATCCGGCACAGATTGTCCAGCACCTCCAGCGTATGATAAAAATTATCTTTGTGCGCCCGCCCCTGGCGGTCTTCCACCCCCTGAAGCGCGGCCAATTCGGGCAATACCAATTGGAGTAACCCGCAGTCAAACAAGAGGTTAAATCCGGTCGACGGCTTTGGCGTCATCAATATCTTTTCCAGCTCCGCCGTGATGCGTTCCTTGGAAATAATGTGGATGCGTTGTTTGTTTTTACCGATACTGGCAAACGTTTGTTTGTCGATGGAAAAGCCGAGTTGCGCTGCGAAACGGACCGCGCGCATCATGCGGAGCGGGTCGTCCGAAAAGGTTTTACCCGGCTCGAGGGGCGTTTTGATCAGTTTTTGTTCCAGGTGCTCCAGTCCGCCGAAGGGGTCGATGATCTGGCCGAAATCTCTGTCGTTCAGGCTTACCGCCAGCGCATTTATGGTAAAATCGCGGCGGTTCTGATCGTCTTCCAGCGTGCCCTGTTCCACGTCGGGCTTTCTGCTGTCGACGTGGTAGCTTTCCTTTCTGGCGCCCACGAATTCGATCTCGATGCCATTGTAGCGCAGCATGGCCGTGCCAAACCGGCGGTACACCACGATTTTGGGCACTGGAGCGAGCTTGGCTGCGAGGGCCTGGGCAAGCTGGATACCGTCGCCGACACAAACGATATCGATGTCTTTCGTCGGACGGCCCAGCAGCCGGTCCCGCACATACCCGCCCACCACATAAGCCGGCGCGTTGATATCCAGCGCGCAGCGGGCCACGAGTTCGAATAATTTCCGCTCTTGCGGTTGGATAGAAAAAATCATGTCAGATGGCCAGTTCCATTCCAGAATACACGTCTTCGATCTCATCCAACACCGACCACAATACTTCCGGTTCCATTTCGGTGACCAGGCGCATGCGGTAGGGTTTGATATTGGGCAAATCGCGGAAATACGGCGCATAATGCCGGCGCATTTCCAGGACGCCGAGTTTGACGCCTTTCCAGGCCAGGTTGTCGCGCAGGTGTTGCCGGGCGGCGCGTACCCGTTCGGGCACATCCGGCGGCGGAAGCAGTTCGCCGGTGGCGAAAAAATGCTTGATCTCCCGGAATATCCATGGATACCCAATGCTTGCCCGGCCGATCATGATGCCGTCGGCGCCGTATCTTTGGCGGTATTCCAGGGCCCTGAGCGCGGAATCGACATCGCCGTTTCCGAATACCGGGATATGCAGGCGCGGGTTTTCCTTCACCCGGGCGATCCAGGTCCAGTCGGCTTCGCCTTTGTACATCTGTACCCGCGTACGGGCATGAACAGTCAGCGCCTGTACGCCAATGTCTTGCAAACGCTCTGCCACCTCCACGATATTAATCGAGCTGTTGTCCCAGCCTAAACGTGTTTTCACCGTTACCGGACGGCTGGTGCTTTTGACTACCGCCTCCGTCAGTTTTACCATGTGGGGCACATCGCGCAACAGGCCTGCACCCGCCATCCGGCAAGCCACCTTGGCCACCGGGCAGCCATAGTTGATATCGATGACATCCGGGCTTTTGGCTTCGATCATTTCCGCCGCCCCGATCATGTTGTCCAGTTGCCCGCCAAAGTATTGTATGCCAATGGGGCGTTCATAATCGAATATCTCGAGTTTTTTCAGGCTTTTTACCGCCTCGTGCACCAGCCCGTCGGCGCTGACAAACTCGGTGTACACCATATCGGCGCCCTGTTCCTTGCACAGTTTCCGGAAGGGCGGATCGCTCACATCCTCCATCGGTGCAAGCAACAAGGGGTATTCTCCCAATTCGATGTTTCCAATTTTTACCATAAGCGGCTGCAAAAATAGGCAATCGCTGTGATAAAGGCCGACAACTTACCGCAAACGCTTTACCGGAGCAGCAGCACATCGCCTTTCGACTGCATTTGCAGCGCGCCATCGCCGCGCCGCCACCAAACTCGGTAGCCATATACATCGGAGGGCGCCTGCTCGCCGTTGATCGTGCCATCCCAGCGGGCATCCGGCAGCATGCTTTCAAAAATTCGCTGTCCCCAGCGGTTGAAAATTTCCATCCGTTCGACGTACGCCAATCCCCTGGGCACGATCATTTCGAACGCATCGTTGTTCCCGTCGCCGTCGGGCGTAAATGCGTTCGGAAAACGCACAACCGGGAAGATCAACCGGAACGTTTTGTCAATTGTTTTGGCGCAACCGTTCGGAGAGACAGCCGTAAGCGTGTACCGGACGATGGCTGCGGCGGTATCGTTGGAAGAGGGGGTGACGTCGATCGATTCCGTATTGAAGGGCAGCACCTGGGTATCTACTGTGGTCTCTTCCCATACGAATTCAAAATTACCCAGGTTTTGAGGCGGCGACACCGAGGCCGTAAGCGTAAGCGTTTCGCCGATATTGATCTGGTTGGTATCCGGCACACATTGCACTGCCAGGTCAAAACTGGGCACGGCATTGATCAGCACTGTTTTTTTCAAGCTGCAGGTGTCGCCGTACGAATAGACCACCGTGTAGGATTCGGGTTGATCCGGCGCCTTGAGGATTTCGGCAGACAGCTCGCCGCTGCTCCATTCATACGTGCCGCTTTGTTCCGAACCGCTCGCCTTCAGCAATACCGGCGAACCCGCGCATACGATGGTGTCCGGATAAGGCCAAACGGTTAAGGTGGCCTTATAAGCGGTTACGTCAATCTTTTGTATGGTTTTGCAGGCATCGTTGGTTGCCGTCACCGTATAGGCCGTATTTTGCGTTGGGGCCACTTCCGGTGCGCTACCCTGCTGCAAGGTGGGGTCCGGCGGTGTGGCAGACCAGACGTAGGTCGAACCGGCCAAAACGGGTCCGCTGTTAAGCACGATGCGCTCGCCCGGGCATAATTTGGGGTCGGCGGGAAAAATGATTTCCGGGGCTTCACCGTCGATGCTGACCACCGCGGTATCCCGGAGCCGGCAATTATCACCATACGTAAATACCAGTTCATACGGGGTAGACAGCGCGGGCGCGACGGTTAGCGCCGCCATAGTACCTTCCACCTGGCCGCTCATGATGTTCGTCCACTGGAAGCTGCCGCCGGATAAATTGACCAAAGCGGAAAGCGTCACCGGAGCGTTTTTGCAAACGGTGGTGTCGCCATCCAGGTTCAGTGTGGCAGCGCTTACAAATACGGTTACGGTATCCCGGCGCGTACAACCGTTGAACGCCTCGACAAAATATGTGGCCGTTTGTACCGGAAAATACGTGGGTGCGGGTTTTACAATGGTCCCAAATCCGGGGTGGGTGGACGTCCAGGTATAAGCGGCATCATCGTCGAATACAGTATTCAGGTGGATGGAATCGCCCGGGCACAAATTCAGGTCCGGGGGGAATTGTACGGGCGCCAGGGCTTTCAGGTCCACGAATACCGTATCGCTGGCGCTACAATTTTCGATTTTGGCCGTGACGATATAAACGGTGGTCACGCTGGGCGCCGCAAGCGGCTCGTCGCACCCGGTACAGGAAAGGCCGGCGCCGGGCGACCACCCGATGCTGGTGACGCCGGCAGAATAGTTGGCGGACAACAAAACCGTATCGCCGGGACAAATCAGGCTATTGGCCGGATTGGCGGTTATTGCGGCTTCGGCGTCAGGCGGACAATTACGGTTGCCGTATCGGTGCAAACGCCGGATTTATTCCGGGTGATGCGGCGGTAAATGGTCGGTTGGCTCGGGCGCACTACCATTTCGAAGACTGTATCCGGCCGCAAAGCGCCCGTCAGCGGCGACCATTTAAAAGTCATATCCGGGTAGTCGGCGGGGTGAAATATCGCTATGGGCGACGTCAACGCTATGCTGTCGCCGACGCAAATCGCCGTATCCGCCGGTAAAATTTCCAGGTGCTCCGGCAAGCTGTCTACGGCTACAAAAATCTGCCGGCTCCGGCTGCACCCCCCCAGCCTGGCAGTGACCGTGTACAGGGTGCTCACCCATGGCGAAGCGATGGCAACTGTGCCTGAAGCATTGATTTGCAGGCCGGTCGGCGGCGTCCATTCGATGGGTTGGCCGGTCGGCGCCACCATCGCCTGAAAGGTGCGGGAGTTGCCCCGGCAGAGTTTTACCGTATCGGAGGGCGTGACGCTAAGCGAAAGCGCCATGGGAATGACCCGCACGCTATCCAGCGCCGGGAGGGGGCACGTGCTGTTGGATGCCGACAAATAATACAAGGTCGGCACCGGCGGTTTGTCCTTGGGGTTGGCCTTATTGCTGGCGAACCCCGGGGGAACAGAATACCAGTTGTAAAACGTGCCGTCCACAACCGGTCCGCCCAGTTCAACGCTGTCGCCCAGGCAAATTTCCCGGTTTGGGCTGATGACGTATTGCGGCGCAGCGCCGTTGATGACGGTAATGTGCAACGTATCGCTTGCTTCGGTGCAGCTGGGGCCGCTCACCCTGGCTATGTAGGTGTACACACCGGGGCCAAGGCCGGATACCTTCGGCGAGGGGCAATCGTAACAGCTCAGGCCCGGGCTGCCGGTCCAGGTATAATTACCGTTGGGTAAGGGCAGTGGGTTGAGCGTAAACTGGGCATTGGTACAAACCACTACATCCGGCCCCAGGTTGATCGCACAGGGTATGGCCTCGTTAAAGTCCAGGGTACGGGAATAGGCAAACGCGGCAATCGGGATAAAAATCAGACAAAAAAAGACCTTCATGTCGGTGGATTTAAATCGGTATCAGCAGGCGGAAATTTGGCCTCGTCAATGCGCGGTATGCACATCCTTGCCAAATTCTTTGGTATAAATGCGGATTAAAAGTAAGAACAAGGCAATCAGGATTGGACCGAAGACAAAACCAATAAAACCGAACAACTTCAGGCCGGCGATCACGCCGAACAGCGTAATGAGCGGGTGCGTATCGCCCAGCTTTTTCTGCAACCACATCCGGCCGATATTATCAACCGAGCCGATGACGATAAACCCGTACAAAAACACTATGAGCGCCTTCCAGGGCAATCCGCTGGCTATAAGCAGGATCGCCATGGGCACGTAGGCCAGGGCCACGCCAAGAATCGGCAGCATACCGGAAATACAGGTAATGGCAAACCAAAGCCAGACATCGTTCACGCCGATGATCCAGTACGCTGGCAAGCCGGCAAAGCCTTGTAAAATCCCCATAAACGGTATGCCTACCGCATTTGAAAATACCAGACTGTTCAATTGATGCTTGAATTCGGCAATGTTTTCATTGCGAAAAGGCAGCCAGCTGAAGAAAAAGGCTTCGATACGGGGCCCGCTGATCAGCATAAAAAACAAAATAAAGGCCGCCAGCACGGCCGTGGTCAGCCCGTCCAGTGTAGCGGAAATAAAAGACCGCAACTGGGTGGCGCCCCAATTGGCAACGTTTTGCAACGTTTCCGGAGTAAGCAGCTGCAGGTTGTATTCCTGTTCAAGGTGGCGCGCCATCTGCTCCATATTCTGGCGCAGTTCGGTGGAATGCTGCAAGGCCTCGATCACCCTGGCTTGCACTAATTGTACCAAAAAATGCAGCGGTATCCAAATGATAGCCCCGGAAAGCAAAATGAGCAAAACGGCAACGGCTACTTTATTCCAATGCCGTTGCCCGCTCAGGTAATGCATCGCCGGGCGCAGGAGCACAAACAAGGTGTACGCGCCCAGCAGCGCAGGCAAAAAGGGATGCAGCGTGTAAAACAGTACGCCGCCCAAGGCAAATATGAGCAATAACAGCAGTATTTGCCGGATCAACAGGTTGGGTATCCGATTCATGGCGGAAAATTAAGGCTTCGGCAACGTCGAAGTACGGTTTCCCTCATATTCTCCTACTTTTGCACCAAAAATAATTGGCTTTGACGATTCGAATCATCAACCGCTCCGGCAATCCCCTGCCTAAATATGAAACGCCCGGCTCGGCCGGTATGGATTTGCGGGCATCTATCGACGCTCCGGTCACCTTGGCGCCCCTGGAACGCGCGCTGATCCCAACCGGGCTGTTTATCCAACTCCCCCAGGGCTACGAAGCGCAGATCCGGGCCAGGAGTGGCCTGGCCATCAAACGCGGATTAACCATGCTGAATTCCCCCGGCACGATCGACAGCGATTACCGCGGCGAGATCAAGTGTATCGTCGTCAATCTTTCCAATGAATTCCAAACCATCGAACCCGGCGAACGGATCGCCCAAATGATCATTGCCCGCTACGAACAAATCGCCTGGGAAGAAGTGAATGCCCTGGAGGAAACCGGACGCAGCAGCGGGGGATTTGGCAGTACGGGGTTCGTCTGACCTTACAGGCAATACTACCGGTCACCAGTTTTTCACTCCTATACTCAATCGCTCCATGAAAATAATAATCCCTATGGCAGGAAAGGGTACGCGCTTGCGGCCGCACACGCTTACCGTTCCAAAGCCCCTGATTCCGGTGGCCGGCAAGCCTATCATCCAGCGGCTGGTAGAAGACCTCGCGGCCTCCTACGATGGCGCTATCGAGGAAATCGCCTTTATCATCGGCGATTTCGGGCCCGAGGTGGAACGCGAATTGATGCACATCGCCGAATCGCTCGGCGCCCGTGGAAAAATTTACCAGCAGGAAAAAGCGCTGGGCGTTGGCCATGCCATTTATTGCGCCTGGGAAAGCCTTAACGGCCCCTGCATGATTGCGTTTGCCGATACCTTGTTCAAGGCCGATTTTGCCTTCGATACGGCTGAAGACGGCATGATCTGGGTGCAAAAAGTTAAAGACCCCTCCGGTTTTGGCGTCGTGAAACTGGACCCGAAGGGCTATATCATCGAATTTGTCGAAAAGCCGTCCACCTTCGTGTCCGATCTGGCTATTGTTGGGATCTATTACTTTCGCGAAGGCGAAAAACTCCGGAGCGCCTTGCATCACGTCATCACAAATGAAATAAAGGAAAAAAACGAGTACCAGCTGACCACCGCGCTCGAACACCTGAAAAACGATGGTATGCGTTTTCGCGCCGGTACAATCGACGAATGGCTGGACTGTGGCAACAAAGACGCTATTCTCTTTTCCAACGAACGTATGCTGGAGTTTCACCGCCACAGCGGCCTCGTATCGGAAAAAGCCAGCATTGAAAACAGCGTGATTATTCCACCCTGTTTTATCGGCGAGCACGCAGTTATCCGGAATGCCGTGGTGGGCCCCTATGTCAGCGTCGGAAATAATTCCGTGGTGGAAAACACCGTTATCAACAACAGTATTATCCAAAATAAGTCGCAGATCAAAAACGCACTGCTGGAAAACTCCATGGTCGGGAACGCCAGTAAGTTCACCGGATCGAAAGACGAATTGAATATTGGCGATTACTCCAACCTTTCCAAGCGCTAACCTGTTTCAGCAAGGCAATACATCTCCGTACGTTCCCGCCGAATAACTTTTTTGACCCATGATGAAATATATCCGCATGTATACGGTCTGCCTGGCTGCATTGGGCGCCTGGGGCGCATTGGCTGCCCAAAACACCATCGGCGGCGAGGCAAAGATCGTTCCGGAAGAGGAAGTAAACCGCCAAAGCTTGTTTATCGACGCCGAACGCGAACGCTTACTGGAGCACTACGAAAAAGCCGTCGAGCGGTACAAACAATTTTTATACGAAAACGGCGCAAATGCCGCCGCCTGGTACGGACTGGCCCGCACCTTTGAGGCCCAAAATGACAACGTCAACGCCCTGGACGCCGCCGCAAAAGCCGTTGCGGCAGATCCCACCAATCGCTGGTACCTGATCTTTCAGGGCGACCTGCTGGAAAAGGTCGGCCAGGCGCCCGATGCCCTCAAAATCTACCAGGAGCTGGTGCGCCGTTTCCCGAATACCGCCGAATTCTATGAACGCCTGGCCTATTTGTCCGTGCTGACCGGCGACCCCAAAGGCGGCTTGAAAGCGCTCGACCAGATGGAAAAGATACTCGGTATCACCGAGGTAACCGCCGATAAAAAACACGTGATCTATCTCGGCATGGGCGATACTAAAAAGGCGGCTGCCGAGCTGGAAAAACTTGCCAATGCCTACCCGCGCCACCTCGAATACCGGCATCGCCTGGCCGAATTCTACGAGTCGGTCGGCGATAAAGCAAACGCCCGCAAAGTGTACGAAGCCATTCTTCGCCAAAACCCCGGCGATGAAGTCGCCAAAATTGCCGTTCTGGAGAAATCCGGCTCCGAGCTCGCCTTTCTGAATTCGCTCAAACCTTATTTTAAAGACCCGGCTATTTCCCTGGACGGCAAAATCAGGGAACTGCTGCCCTATTTTGACAAACTGGCCCAAGGCATGGACCCCGCATCTGTCCAGGCCCTGCTGGACCTGGGCATGCTGCTGGAAACGGCCCACCCCGACGACCCGAAAGCCTGGAGCTTGTCGGGCGACCTCTTTTACCACAGCGACAGCCCCCGCGAAGCCCTCCTCCGGTATCAGCAGTGCATCCGCCTCCAGCCGGCCGTCTTTTCCGTCTGGGAAAACACCCTGACGATCCTGTACGAACAAAAAAACTTCGACGAGTTGCTGCGCGTTTCCGAACGCGCCATGGACGATTTTCCCAACCAGGCCGCCGCGTATTACTACTACGGCGTCGCCGCTACGGAAAAAGGCCGCCCCGACGATGCCCTGCCCCAACTGGAACAGGCGACCCTGATGGCCGGTAACAAGCTACCGCTCCTGCTGGACATCCAGGATCAGATCGGCCGGGCATTGCTGGCAAAAAAAGACTTTGCCGGCGCCAAAGTCCGCTATGAACAGATTTTAAGTAAAAGTATGGAAAAACACCCGGGCATCCTCGAACACTATGGCGACGCTTTGTTCCACACCGGCAACCGCGAAAAAGCCGCCGAATTTTGGCAAAAAGCGTATAAAATAGCCCCTACCCCAGCGCTTGAACAAAAAATTTCAACAGGAAAAATATAAAAAACCGCCCTGTCCCCCTGGCGGCAGGCGGTTTCTTTAAACAGCAACAGCGCGCCGCCGGCGCTCGCTAAACCCGGGCCGGAGATCGATCATGATGGTAATAAAAACGCTCCAGGGGCTCGAACCCATTCTGGCCGCCGAACTGGAGGCCATCGGCGCTGCCGATATCCGCCCGCTGAAACGCGCAGTATCCTGCACCGGCGATCAGCGCCTGCTTTACCGGGCCAATTACGAACTGCGCACAGCGCTGCGCGTGCTCGTCCCGTTTCACTCTTTTAAGGCCTCCGACGAGCGGCAATACTACAACAGTATCCGGCAGGTGGATTGGAAACAATACCTGGATGTGTCGGATACGCTGGCCGTAGAGGCGACCGTATCCAGCGCATTTTTCCGGCACTCGCAATACATGGCGCTGCTCACGAAAGACGCCATCGTCGACCAGTTCCGCGACCGCTTCGGCCGCCGGCCCAGCGTAAACCTGGACGCCCCAACCCTGCGGATACACGTGCGGATACACGAATCCCAATGCGACCTGCTGCTCGATTCGAGCGGCGATTCTCTGCATAAACGCGGCTACCGGCGCGATACCGTGGAAGCGCCACTCAACGAAGTGCTGGCTGCCGGCATGGTCCTGCTGACCGGTTGGCAGGGCGACAGCACCTTCGTGGATCCCATGTGCGGAAGCGGTACGCTGGCTATCGAGGCGGCTATGATCGCCATGCGCATGCCGCCGCAGCACAAGCGCCAATCCTTCGGTTTTTTCAGATGGAAAGACTTCGATAAAAAACTGTGGGCAGCGGTAAAGACAACAGCCGATGCACAGGCGTTGGCGCCGCGTTTTCGTATTCTGGCTTCCGACAAAGATCCCCGGGCGCGCAATGCCACATCCATCAATCTGCTCTCGGCCGGCCTGGAAAAGGTGGTGGAGACGGAAAAAATTTCCTTCGAAAAACTCGTGCCACCCGAGCCGACGGGCCTCCTGGTGACCAACCCGCCCTACGACGAGCGGCTCAAGGTGGAAGAAATCGCCGAATTTTACAAAAGCATCGGCGACCGGCTCAAACAACACTGGTCCGGTTGGACCGCCTGGCTGATCTCCTCCAATATGGATGCCTGGAAAAACTTCGGCCTTCGGCCTTCGCGCAAGATCGTCCTCTACAACGGCTCCCTGGAGTGCTATTTTCAAAAATTCGACCTGTATGAAGGGAAAAAATACGGTTAAACAAACAGTCGGCTGGCTTTTCATGGCCCTGTTTCTGCACGGCTTTCCCCTGCATGCACAGCCCGGCGCAAGGCCTGTTTACGGCGCCGGACGCTCCCTGGGCCAATTAAAAAATTGGGTGTTCGACCCTGGGAGCCCTGCGCCCCGGAACCACCCGGTTTCAGGCTCCCACCCCTGGGCGGCTGAAGGGTTGTTGTGCACGCCCGTCCCCCGGTATTTCCAATCTCGCCCTACCCTACCCGCTCTGCAGTGGACGGCTGCCCTCCTGCCTTTTTTCTGCCGCTTGGAGCACCGTTTGGATAAAAAGAACCGCGTGCCCCTGAAATTCCGGCTCGGCTCGGTGGACTATGTCGATTGGCTGGAACAAAAGCCCAACGTCTGTATGTCTGTCTACTAGGTGTATCTTTACCCGTTCTACTTCCTCCGATCGTATGAAAAAATCGCTGCTGCTGAGCTTCATTGCGCTGCTGGGATGGGTTAGCTGCCGGGAGAGCGACTCCGGCGTGCCGGATCAGGCTGGCCCGGGTGTCGATACGGCCTTGTTCGCCCTGTTGCCGCCGACGGAAACGGGCATTCATTTCAGCAACAATTTGCCGGAGGACGACCCCGATCTGAATATCCTGAAATACCGCAATTTCTACAATGGCGGCGGCATTGCCATCGGCGACGTGAACAACGACGGGCTGGTCGACCTTTTTTTAACCGCCAACGCCGGCCCGAACAAACTGTACCTGAATAAAGGCGCCTGGAAATTTGAGGATATTGCAGAAAAAGCCGGCGTAGCCGGCAAAAGCGGTTGGTCCACCGGGGTAACCATGGCGGATGTGAATGGTGATGGCTGGCTGGATATTTACGTCTGCCGGGCGGGCCCCGGCAATGACCGGGCAAATGAATTGTTTATCAACAACAAATACGGCCGCTTTTCCGAACAGGCGCGGTCCTATGGCCTCGACGACGCCGGACTCGGCACGCATGCCGCTTTTTTTGATTACGACCGCGACGGCGACCTCGACATGTACCTGCTCAACAACTCCGCCAGGCCAGTCGGCGCCTTCGATTTCCGGCAGGACCTCCGCCAGCAACGGGACCCCCTCGGCGGCCATAAATTGTTCCGCTGCGATTGGCCAGACACCGGCGGACACCCCCGGTTCACCGATGTCTCCGCAGATGCCGGGATACTCGGCAGTGTCATCGCCTTCGGCATGGGGGTTACCGTTGGCGATCTGGACCACGACGGTTGGCCGGATATTTATGTTTCCAACGATTTTTTCGAGCGGGACTACCTGTACAGCAACAACCGCGACGGGACCTTCACAGAAAAACTGGAACAATCCATGCGGCATATCAGCGCTTCCAGCATGGGCGCCGACATGGCCGATCTGACCAACGACGGTTACCCTGAAATTTTTGTCACCGACATGCTTCCGGTACGCGATGCCCGGATCAAAACCACCACCTCCTTCGAAAGCCCCGACCGGTTCCGCTACGCCGCGGAGCATGGTTATTACAACCAGTTTATGCGCAATATGCTCCATCTGAACAATGGCGACGGCACCTTTTCGGAAATCGCCTGCCTGGCCGGCCTGGAAGCGACCGACTGGAGCTGGGGCGCCCTGCTGTTTGACATGGACAACGACGGATGGAAGGATGTTTTCGTGGCGAACGGGGTGGCCAAAGACCTGACTGACCTGGACTATCTGTCGTACGCGTCTGACCAGGCCGCCCAAAAAACAACACCCGAAGACGAGCGGCTTCTGATCGCTGCAATGCCCCACACGCCCCTGGCCAATATGGCGTTTCAAAATGAGCGCGATTTCCGGTTTGCCGACCGGTCGGTGGATTGGGGACTGGCGGCGCCCGGTTTTTCCAACGGCGCGGCATACGGCGACCTCGATAACGACGGCGACCTCGACCTGGTCGTCAACAACGTAAATGCCGTCGCATCGGTGTATCGAAATACAGCAGAAAAGCGCCTGCCCAACGCCAATTTTTTAAAAATTGAACTGGAAGGCGCCGGGCATAATACGGCGGCTATCGGCGCTAAAATATTCCTGCGCGCGCAGGGGCAAACCTTTTACCAGGAGCTGATCCCCGTGCGCGGCTACCAGAGCGCCGTAGACCCCCGGCCCAATTTCGGGCTGGGGGCCGCAGGCCGGGTCGATACGCTGCTCGTCGTTTGGCCAACCGGTAACCGGGCCACCCTGCTCACCGGCGTGCCGGCAAACCAAACGCTCCGGCTGCGCCAGCAGGAAGCCCGGCATCCGCTGCAGGGCATACCCTGGCTGCTACCGGGCAGGCAACCTTTTTTTTCGCCGGCGCCGGACAATGCCGGTATCGGTTGGAAACACCGGGAGAGCGCCTTTTATGACTGGGATCGCGACCGCATGCTGCCGTTTTTATACTCCACTGAAGGTCCGCGTCTGGCTACCGGCGATGCCAATGGCGATGGTCTGGATGATTTCTACGCCGGCGGCGCCGCCGGGCAGGCAGGGGCCCTGATGCTGCAATCGGCAACAGGCCTGTTTTACCACAGCCTGCAGGCAGCCTTTGCGGTCGATGCTGGCTGCGAGGACACCGATGCGGTTTTTCTCGACGCCGACGCCGATGGTGATGCAGACTTGTTCGTGGCATCCGGCAGCAATGAAGCCGAGCCGCTGCGCCCGGAACTCGCCGACCGCCTCTACCTGAACGATGGGCATGGCGTATTCCGGCGCAAGCAGGACGCGGTGCCCGAGTCGAAAGCCTTCGCTACCGGTTGTGTGCGGGCGGCCGACTGGGATGGCGACGGCGACCTGGACTTGTTTGCCGGCATGCGCCTGTTGCCCGGAAAAGTAGGCGTGCCAGTAGGCGGTTACCTGCTTCAAAACGACGGGAGGGGGCGATTCGTGTTTTTCCAACCCGAATGTATGATGAACCTGGGCCTGATCACGGATGCCGTTTGGGCGGATACCGACCAGGATAACGACCCGGACCTGCTGATTGCCGGCGAATGGATGGCCCCCCGGCTCCTGCGCAACGACGGGCCGGGCAGCACGCCGTTTAAAGATATCAGCCGCAGCGCTGGCCTGGATGGGCTGGACGGCTTGTGGAAACGCGTCGCCGCAGCCGATATCAACTCGGACGGCCTGCCGGATTTTATCCTGGGCAATAACGGGCTCAATTCAAGGCTCAAGGCCCGGCCAGACGCCCCGCTTACCCTGTATTTTAGCGATTTTGACAATAACGGGGGCCCCGAACAGTTGCTCTGCCGCTATGAATCGGGCAAATTGCTTCCGTACGCCTCGCGAAACGACATAATCGGCAATATGCCGGCCTTGAAAAAAAAGTACCTGAAATTCCGGCAGTATGCCAGCCAGCCGGTATCGGAGATATTCTCCGGCGAAGCCCTGGCGTACGCTATAAAACGCACGGCAGGAACGTTCAGCAGCGGCGTACTGTTGAGCCGGAGCAAAGGAAAGTATACCTTTAAGCCGTTTCCGGCTGCCGCCCAGTTCGCGCCGATCTTTGGGATCGCGGTAATGGATATCAACGGCGACGGTCATCCGGACGTCGTGAGCGGCGGAAATTTCAAGGGCATGCGCCCGGAATTCGGGTTTGTCGATGCGGATTACGGGCTGCTCCTGCTCGGCGATGGCCAGGGGAATTTTCGCCCGGTTTTTTCCAAAGACAGCGGCCTTCGGGTCGACGGTGAGCTGCGCGACATCCGGCTGATCCGTGCCGGCGGAAAACCGGTTTTACTCCTTTCCAGAAATAACGATACCCCATTGATCTTTCAGGTATCCACGCTTTCTAACCAATAATAATTCTATGATGGGAAAAAAAACATTTGCTACCCTCTTCCTGACGCTGGCGCTGGCTGCCGGTGCATGCGCGCAACATTCCGTTGCCCGCCGCTGGAACGAAGCCCTGTTGCAGGCCATCCGGGAAGACTTCGCCCGCCCTCCGGTGCATGCGCGCAACCTCTTTCAGGTTTCGATGGCCTTGTACGATGCCTGGGCGGCATACGACAGCGTCGCCAAACCCTATTTGCTGGGCAATACCGTTGCCGGATACGCCTGCCCGTTTGTTGGCGTCCCGGCGCCCGCAAATATCCAGGCGGCCCGCGAAGAAGCCATGAGCTACGCCGCTTACCGGGTGTTGGTTGCCAGGTTTGTTTATTCTCCAAACGCCGTGCTCACGATGGCGCGTTTTCAAAATCTGATGGCTACTCTCGGCTATAATATCAACTATACCAGCACCAACTACCAAAACGGCCCGCCGGCCGCCCTGGGCAATTACATCGCCGACGCGATCCTTCAAATGGGACTTCAGGATGGCTCTAATGAGTATTTTGGTTACACCAACCAATACTACGTTCCGGTAAATCCACCATTGGTGGTGGCTGACCCCGGCGCCCCCACGCTTCTGGACCCCAACCGCTGGCAGCCGCTGACGCTGGCCATGGCGATCGACCAGAATGGCAACCCTATACCGGCTACCCAAACCTTTCAAAGCCCCGAATGGGGCAATGTTACGCCCTTTGGCATGACCGCAGCCGACATGACGACGTATCAACGCCTTGGCAATACCTACCGGCTCTACCACGATCCGGGCCCCATGCCCATCCTGGATACCCTCGCCGGCGGCGGCACATCGGAGGAGTTCATCTGGCATTTTTCCCTCGTGGCGGCTTGGTCCGCACACCTCGACCCGAATGATGGCGTCCAGTGGGATATTTCCCCTCGATCAATCGGAAATGTGCAGGCCTACCCGACCACGCCGGCCGAATACCACGATTTTTATGATTTTGTAAACGGACAAGACCCCGGTATTGGGCGCGATACCAATCCCCGTACCGGCCAGCCGTATGCCCCGCAAATCGTTCCCCGGGGCGACTACACCCGCATTTTGGCTCAATTCTGGGCCGATGGCCCAACCTCGGAGACGCCTCCCGGGCACTGGTTTGCGATTTTGAACGAGGTCATGGAGCACCCTGCTTTTGTCCGGCGCTTTAATGGTAAAGGCCCGGTGCTGGATACCCTGGAGTGGGACGTAAAAGCCTACTTTGCCCTGGGCGGCGCCATGCACGATGCCGCTATATCGGCGTGGGGAATCAAGGGCTGGTACGACGGCGTCCGGCCGATTTCGGCCCTGCGGTTCATGGCCGGGCTGGGCCAAAGCTCGGACCCCGGCCTGCCGCGCTACCATCCGGCCGGCCTGAAATTGATCCCCGGCCTGATCGAACTGGTGGAAGCGGGCGACCCCCTGGCCGGCCCGAACGGCGAACATGTGGGTAAGATCAAACTCCAGTCCTGGCTGGGCTTCCAGGCAATTACCAACCCGGCCAGCGATATCGCCGGCGTAGGTTGGATACTGGCAGAAAAATGGATGCCCTACCAGCGGGCCACGTTTGTCACGCCGCCTTTCGCCGGGTACATCTCCGGGCACTCGACCTACTCCCGGGCCGCGGCCGAAATGCTGACTAATATTACCGGCGATGAATATTTTCCTGGAGGCCTCGGCGAATTTCATATCGCTGCCAACAGCGGCTTCCTCGGGCTCGAAGCCGGGCCAAGCGTAGATGTCACCCTCCAATGGGCCACCTACCGCGATGCTTCCGACCAAACCAGCCTGTCGCGCATCTGGGGCGGCATCCACCCGCCGTTTGATGATATTCCAGGGCGTTTTATTGGCAGTATCGTCGGCAACGGCGCCTTCAAACGGGCAAAAAGCTATTTTTATAAAGACGCGGACAACGACGGTTATTACTCCTACGAAGACTGCGACGACCAGAACGCCGCCCTTAACCCCGGCATGGCCGAGGTCTGCGACGGCCTGGACAACAACTGCAACGGCTCCATAGACGATATGCCCGTGTACACCTATTTTGCCGACCAGGATGGCGACGGATACGGCGATGCCGGCGCGGCGCTGGATACCTGCCTCACCGCGTCGCCCTCCGGTTATACCGGCAATAACCTCGACTGCGACGACCAGAACGCCGCTGTCAATCCCGGCATGGCCGAGGTCTGCGACGAGGTGGACAACGACTGCAACGGCCTCGCAGACGATGGTCTGCTGACCTTTAACTACTTTGCGGACAACGACGGCGATGGCTTTGGCGCCGCCGGCATGTTGCTTTCCTGCCTGACTACCCCGCCGGCCGGCTTTACAGCGGACAGCACTGACTGCGACGATGCCAACATGACAGTTTACCCGGGGGCGGCCGAAGTGCCGGACAGCCTCGACAACGACTGCAATGGCCTGGTGGATGATATTGTGAGCACATCGGCAGCTGCGGATGGCACCAGCGTTTTCCCGAATCCGGCCAGGCGGCATGTAACCATCGTGAACAACAATCCGGAGCCCTTGTCCATCGAACTTTACCAGGCTTCCGGCCAGCTGGCAATGTCCGGGCAGCTGGCGTTTTCCAGCCGGCAGGAAGTGCTCGACCTGTCCCAATTTGTAGCCGGTGTTTATGTGTTAAAGATTCGGCCGGTGAACGGCGGCCGGGTGCGGGTGTTGCGGCTGGTGAAAATCGAGTGACCCCGCTTCTCCTAAAATAGGTATCCGCAATGAATAATGAATTTATACACGCTCTGCGGAACTCCATTTTCTCTGTGAGCTTCTGTGAAATAAACAAGTATTACAGAATCTCACAGAGAAAACGGAGTTCCGCAGAGCGTCCCGGTATTGCCCCCGAACTGTGGCTCACCAACGGGAGATTTACCCTAAATGAAACAAATCCGAAACCGCGGGCGTCCGGGCGCAAATAAAGCCTTCGGCGTATTGTACCTGCGCGGGCCGGCCGAATACGCGGGCTTTTGCTTCCATAAAATCCAGGAAGTCTTTTCCGGATATCGGCGTTTGTGGGCCATCGCCGCCGGGGTCATTTTCGTCATAAAACTGCGAACTAAAAGCCAGGATGGCTTGCATTTTTCGCGCGAAGAAGGGCGTGATGTCTACGATAAAGTCCGGGGTAAGTTGTTTGTCCTGAATGTAGTGAAAAACCGATTGGGGGCGCCAGGGCGGCTGAGCGGCGCCGTTCCGGTCGCGCGTTTCGATGCGGGCCAGTCCGGAAAAAAAGCAGGCGTCTACGGCGAGTTTGGCGGCGCGGCCGTGATCGGGGTGCCGGTCGTCCGGCGCGTTACACAATACGATCGCGGGGCGGCACTGGCGAAGGACACGGATAATTTTGCGCAGGTTTTCCTCCGAATAAGCAAAAAAGCCGTCCTCCAGATCCAATTGTTCGCGAAAAGTTGCTCCGAGGATACCGGCGGCCTGAAGTGCTTCCCGGGTGCGGAGTTCCGGGGAGCCGCGGCTCCCAAGTTCGCCCAGGCTCAGGTCAAGGATACCAAAGGAATACCCCAATCCGGCCTGGCGCAACAGCGTACCGGAAGCGGAAAGTTCTACATCGTCGGGGTGAATGCCTATAGCAAGAATATCTGTCTTCATCGCTAATTTTGCCTGAACAACCGGTAAATAAACACTATGGAAACAAATCCGTCCAACGAAGCGCGCATTGCCGCGCTGGAACAAGACCTGCTGTCTGCAAAAACAGACGCGCAAAAGTACATGCGCGATTTGGAAAAACTCCGGCAACAATACGCAGAAGATGTTTTTGCGGAACGGCAACAGGTGAAACAACTGCGGGAAGAACGCCACCGGGTTCAGCTGGACTACGAGCAGTTGCGCGTGCAAAAAGGCGGATTTGGGCTAAAAGCGCTCCTGCTTTCCAGTTTTGCCGGTTTTTTCGGCGGCCTGGTCCTGCTCCTCGCCTATTTGCTCCTGCTAAAACCCAAAGCCGAGCATACGCTGGCCTTCGAGCAATTCCGCAATGCCCATTTGTTCAACTACGAACGGGCCATCAGCGCCGGAAAATTCGGGGAAGTGGAACAAGACCTCCAGTACAACCTCGGCCTGCCTGAAAACCGGCTGATTCAGCCGGAGATCGAATTTGCCAAAAAACTGGTCGGCGCCGCCCGCCGCCGCTGTGAATAGATCAGCCGGGTAAAACCCCATATTTGGAACAAATTGGGCATGCCTCCGGCCGGTGCCCACGGGCCGGGCAATATTGCCGCCCGAAATAAATGATCTGGAGGTGCAGTTTGTTCCAGGCAGACTCCGGAAAAACCGCCTTCAGGTCGCGCTCGGTCTGCTCCACATTTTTGCCCTCGCTCAGCCCCCAACGCGCCGCCAACCGGTGTATATGCGTATCCACGGGGAAAGCGGGCACGCCGAAGGCCTGCGACATGACCACCGACGCGGTTTTATGCCCCACGCCCGGCAAGGCTTCCAGCGCTTCGAACGTTTGTGGCACCTGGCCGCCGTGTCTTTCGACCAACAGGCGGGACAATTCCCAGATTGCTTTCGACTTCGAGGGCGACAAACCGCAGGGCTTGATGATCTCCCGGATTTCATCCACCGTCAGGCAAATCATGTCGTAGGGGTTGTCGGCGCGAGTGAACAGCAAAGGGGTGATCTGGTTCACACGCACGTCGGTACATTGTGCCGACAACACGACCGCCACCAGCAAAGTATAGGCATCGACATGCCGGAGCGGGACCGGCGTTTCCGGGTAGAGGGCATCCAGTATCCCGGCAATTTCAGCGGCCTTTTGCTGGCGTGTCATGTGCTGTGTTTTTCCGTTCGAATCAAGTCTAAGCATGTTGGGGATTTTCCCGCCGGGCTCAAACGGTTCTTTTTTCGCCATTTTCCGCCTTTTTTCAGTCACAGAGTCCCCACTATGCTCCTTCAAAAACGCAAAAACTGACGCAAAAAGCCCTCGTTTTTGGCTCCGGCAGAAAATCCCCAACATGCTAATGCCGGAAATGCCGGAACCCGGTTATGACCATAGCCATCCCGCGCGCGTCGCAGGCATCGATGCTGTCCTGGTCTTTCACCGAACCGCCGGGCTGAATAACGGCGGTAATGCCGGCTTCGGCGGCAATCTCCACACAATCCGGGAACGGGAAAAATGCGTCGGACGCCATCACGGCGCCGGCCAGGTCGAACCCGAACGCCCGGGCTTTGGCGATCGCCTGCCGCAACGCATCCACCCGCGAGGGCTGGCCGCACCCCATACCGATCAGCTGCCGCCCCTTTACCAGGGCAATGGCATTGGATTTCAGGTGCTTGACGCATTTTACGGCAAACATCAGCTCGCCGGTCTCCGCCGGTGTGGGCGGTCGCCTGGTGACGGTTTTAAGGTCGGCTTCCGTTTCGGTTTTCAGATCGGTATCCTGTTCCACCACCCCGTTCAGCAGACTCCGGAAACTCCGGGGCTGGACGGCGTACGTTATGATCCGCAGCAAAATGCGCTGGCCTTTTTTGGAAAGCAGCTCCAGGGCATCGGCGTCGAAATCCGGCGCGATGAGCACTTCGTAAAAGAGTTGGTTGATCTCTTGTGCGGTCGCCAGGTCAATTTTTGTGTTGGTAATAAAAATACCGCCGAAAGCCGAAGTGGAATCGCAGGCCAGCGCCGCCTTCCAGGCCTCCGGCAGGGTATCGCGCCGGGCTATGCCGCAGGCATTCGTATGTTTGAGAATGGCGAAGGTGGGCCGGCCCAAATGAAATTCGCGCATCAGCTGGACGGCGGCATCGATGTCTACCAGGTTGTTGTACGAGATGGCTTTGCCGCCCAACTTGTCAAACACCTGTTCGAAATCGCCGAAAAACACCCCGGCCTGGTGCGGGTTTTCGCCATAGCGCAGGATATCCGAGCGGTGGATCGAGTATTTGAACGAAATATCCGTGGTACCCTCGTTGAACCAGTTGAAAATGGCGATATCGTAGTTGGACGTCACCTTGAAGGCCCGCCGGGCCAGTTCGCGGCGGTTGTAGGAGGAGAATTCCGCGTCCTGGTCGTCGAGCAATTCCAGGAAGAGCGCATATTCCTCTTTCGACGGCACGACAACGACGTCCTTCCAGTTTTTAGCCGCCGCCCGGATCAGCGACACCCCGCCGATATCGATCTTTTCGATGATCTCCGCCGGGTCGTCGGTGGCGGCCACCGTTTCTTCGAAAGGGTACAAATCCACGATGACACAGTCGATTTCCGGGATATTGTAGGCCTTCAACTGATCGAGGTGCCCTTTTTCCCGGCGCGCGAGCAAGCCGCCGAAAACGGCGGGATGCAGGGTTTTTACCCGGCCGTCCAGAATGCCCGGGTAACCGGTAATATCTTCCACGGGTATGGACGGGATGCCGAGTTTCTCGATATACGCTTGTGTGCCGCCGGTGCTGTACAGGGTCGCCTGGAGCTCGTGTAGGCGCCGGATGATGGGCTCCAGGCCCTCTTTGGAATAAACCGAGATCAGGGCGGAGCGAATTTTCAGGTTTCCGGAAGCCGTTTTTTGTGCTTTTGCCATGCGTTATCTTTGAGCCCGCGAAAGTACAACACACCCGGCGGAACAACACACTTCACCATGCCCGAGATTCTGGATTTTTTTGCGCTGACCCACGCGCCCTTTATACACGCCCGGGGCCGGGGCGGTACCCGTGCCCTGATGGAAATGCTCCGGCCAGAAGCAGGGGAGGCGGTACTCGAACTGGGCTTTGGCACCGGTCATACCCTGGTCGAGGTGGCCGCGATGGCGCCGGGCACGGTGCTATACGGCGTGGAAAAATCGCCCCTCATGCTGCGCACGGCGGCTGCCCGCCTTCGTTTTTGCGGACTCCGGGGTATTCATATGCAAATTTATGGCGATCGCCTGCCGTTTGCCGATCAATTTTTTGATGCCGTGTATTGCGAGTCGGTACTGGCCATTCTGCCAGACGAGGTCTTGCCGGGCATGTTTCACGAGATATTCCGGGTATTAAAGGCCGGCGGCCGGTTTTGCTGCAACGAATCGCTTTGGCTGCCTGCAGTAGAGATGGAGACCATCAAACAAATCAACCGGGAATGCCGGGCGGCATTCGGACTGGTGCAGGCCCCGGCTGAATTTGGATTTCCGGAGCAGTGGTTCGAACTCGGAACGGCAGCCGGGTTTGAGCGCATGCATTCGGTATCCCTGCGGCATTTACCCGGTTTTCAGCGGCCGCCGTTTAGCCGGAAGCGGTTCCTTTCAGAGGTATTCTCGCGCATGGGTTGGTTGAAAGCTTATCTCCCGGGCGAGATTCGCCGCAGCAAGCGGGCCTGGCGCCGGGCGGAGCGGGGCTTGCGCCGGTATGGGCCGTTTTTAGAGGGCAGGCTGTTTGAATTCAGAAAACCGGGGTACAGTGGAAATTAATGCAAGCGGAGCGCACTTCCCTTGCTGTAGCACGACCGGCAGCGCGGTTCGTACTGCTCTTTTTCGCCGAGCAGGATCACCTCGTCGCCCAACGCCAGCCGGTAAGAATGGGTAGCCAGGTTGCCGCAATGCACACAAATGGCGTGCACCTTGGTCACGTATTCCGCAATGGCCAGCATCTCCGGCATGGGGCCAAACGGCTTGCCCCGGTAGTCCATATCCAGCCCGGCCACTACCACCCGCACGCCGCGCAAGGCCAGCGCCTGGCATACGCCCGGCAGGTCCGGATCGAAAAATTGCCCCTCGTCGACCCCTACCACCGACGTTTCTTCGTGAATGTCGAGCAGCTGCGACGAATGCGCAACCGGCGTAGCCAATACCGACGAGGTATCGTGCGATACGATATTCGCATCGTCGTACCGGCGGTCGATTTCCGGTTTAAAAACTTCTACCTTCATATCGGCGATCCGGGCGCGTTTGAGCCGGCGGATCAATTCTTCGGTTTTGCCGGAGAACATACAGCCGCAGATCACTTCAATCCAGCCCCTGCGTTGGCCATTAGAATGCGGTTCGAGAAACATAAGTCATCTTTTCAAATCCTGCCGGGCAGGCTCATACCGCCAACCGGCAGCATCCGGAGGGCGAAAATGCAATTTTTTAACAGGTAAGCGAGAATGTTCCGCGTATTTTTTGAACTTCGCCGGAGAATCCTTTTCTGTTGGTTCATACCCTTTTTAAATCTTCCCCGCTGCTTCGGCCGGGCGGGCTCATGACGAAACCACCGCAATTATGGACTTGCTGAAAACAAAAATTTACATCGACAAAATCAACCGCGAATACGCGCGAATGGCCGGCGACCCGGAAAATATTATGCGGATCGACGTGGATATCATGTTGTCTTATGTCCGCGAATTGTACGATGCCATACTGTCCGATACGGCAAACCCGGCGCCACCTGCCCGCCGCGAACCGGTAAGAACGGCGGCGCCGGAGCCCAAAGAAACGCCCCCGCCCGCTGCCCCCGCCCCGCCGGTGGTAGCAGAACCCGCGCCACCGCCGGAAGACAGGCCCGCCCCCGCTTCGCCGCCGCCGCCCGTGGTGGCCGAATCTATACGATCAGCCGAACCACTGCCCTCCGTCAAGCCGACGCCGCCGGCAGCCCCGCCGGCCAGTTTCCCGGCCCTGCCGCCCGATGCCGAATCGCTGTTCGAATACAAAGAAGCCAAAGAACTTTCGGAGCGCTTGTCCAACCTGCCCATCCCCGACCTGCGCAAGGCCATCGCACTGAACGACAAACTGTTGCTCACCCGCGAACTTTTTGGAAACGACGCCCCGGCGTTCGAAAGGGCGATCGAGACCATAAACACGTTCGATAACCTGGACCAGGCCAAAGCGTACCTGCTCGAACATTGTGTCATCCGCTACCGCTGGACCGAGAAAAAACGCGCCGAAACGGCCCGGAACTTTATAAAACTCGTGCGCCGCCGGTTCAACTAATGACTTATCTCCTGGTCGGTCAGGGTATTGCCGGCTCGATGCTGGCCTGGACCCTCCGGCGCCGCGGCGCTGCGGTGCACCTTGCCGATGCCGGGTTCCCACACCGCTCTTCCGATATTGCCGCCGGCATCATCAACCCGGTGACCGGCAAACGGTTTGTCAAATCCTGGCGCTTCGATGCCTTCTACCCCGCCGCCCTGGCTGCCTACCACGCGATGAAAGCGGAATGGGGCGTCCGGATCTGGCACGAACAGCCTATTTTGCGGTTCCTGGAAAATGCGCAGGAACACAACGACTGGTCGCTGCGCATGGCCGACCCTGCATATGCCGATCTGCTCGACGAACGTTCCGATGCGGGCGCATGGTCGGAATTGCTTGCTCCGGCAATTGGGCTGGGCCACATTCGCAAAGCCGGCCGGGCCGACCTGCCGCTTATCCTCCGGCACGTCAAAGAAACGGCGGTTTCAGAAGGGCGTTTTTTTGCGGAAACCCTGCCGTATGAACAGGCCGAAGCCCGCCTCGGTCAGTACGACGGCATCATTTGGTGCGAAGGTTACCGCGGCGCGCAAAACCCCTTTTTCCCGGGCTTGCCCTGGCAACTGGCCAAAGGGGAGGCCCTATTGATTGGGATCGATCACCCCAAGGCAGACGCCGCCGCCGAAATGATCAAAAAAAACGTCATCGCCGTTCCCCTGGGCGAACGCCTGTTTTGGGTTGGCGGCTCGTACAACTGGACGTTTGAAGACAATGGCCCCACCGCAGCGGAACAAGAATTCCTGGAAACACGCCTGGCAACCATGCTGCATGCGCCCTACCGGGTCGTCCGGCGCATGGGCGGGGTGCGGCCGACGGTAAAAGACCGCCGGCCGTTCCTCGGCGCCAGCCCGGTGCGCCCGGGCATGTATATCTTCAACGGCCTCGGCACCAAGGGCGCCTTGCTGGCGCCGTATTGGGCGGCCCACCTGGCCGCTCATTTGCTCGACGGCACACCGATGGACCCGTCAGTGGACATCCGGCGTTTTAATACGGAAAATCCATGATGAACAAGGAAACTACTACCGCCAACGCTACCGCTATCCTGGAGCTGTACCGGCAAACGTTCGGGCAGGCGCCGCTGTTGGTGCAGGCGCCCGGACGGATCAACCTGATCGGTGAACATACCGACTACAACGCCGGCTGGGTGCTACCGGCCGCCATCGATAAAAGCCTGTGGCTTGCGCTGGGCCGCCACAGCGACCCGGGCGAAGCGCTGTTCATCGCGGCAGATGTCGCCGAAAGCACCCGCTTCCGGATCGCGGAAGATGCGCCGGCGCAGGAGCACGATTGGCCCGGCTATATCCGGGCGGTGGTGGCCGTACTGCGCGAAAAAGGCTGGGCGGTGAAGGGATTCAACGGCGTTTTTGGCGGCGATATCCCCCTTGGCGCCGGCCTCTCCTCCTCCGCCGCCTTGTGTTGCGGCCTTATTTTCGGCATTTCCGAACTGTTCCAACTGCATATTCCCCGCCCGCAAATCGCCCTGCTGGCCCAGGCCGCCGAACACCGCGTCGGCCTCAACTGCGGGTTGATGGACCAGTACGCCGTGCTTTTCGGCCGAAAGGATCAGGTGATTTGCCTGGACTGCCAGTCGTTGCAGTTCCAATATTATCCGCTGGACATCGCCGGACACTCCCTGGTGCTCGTCAATTCGCGCATCAAACACGCGCTGGCGGCGGGTTCGGGCTACAATGCACGCCGGCAATCCTGCGAACGGGTGGTGGCCGCCCTCCGGCAGCAGGACGCGTCGGTACACAGCCTGCGTGATGTCAGCCCTGCGGCGCTGGAATCCTTCCGGCCCCTGCTCGATCCGACCGACTACTGCCGTGCCGCCTACGTGTTAAAGGAAAATGACCGGGTACGCCGCACCGTGGAAGCGCTGGAAAAACGCGAACTGGAACTGGTGGGCGAGCTGTTGTATCAGTCGCATGCCGGCCTGCAAACGGAGTATGACGTGTCGGCCCCGGAGTTGGACTTGCTGGTGGACCTGGCCCGGCGGGAAAAGAGCGTGTTGGGCGCCCGTATGGTCGGCGGCGGCTTCGGCGGCTGCACCATCAACCTGATCCGCTCGGCGGATAAGGCCGCTGCCCTGGGCCGCATGACCAGCGCCTACCGCCAACATACCGGCATCACGCCGGAAATCATTGAAGTCGCCATCTGCGACGGCGTGCGCCGCCCGGCCGATGACTCAACAACCGCCGAATTATGAGCGTATTCAACCCAAGCGAACACCCCCACCGCCGCCTGAATATCCTTACCGGGGAATGGATGCTGGTATCGCCGCACCGGACGCGCCGGCCGTGGCAGGGCAAAACGGAGCCGGCTTCTTCCGGGCAATTGCCCGCCTATGACCCCACATGTTATTTATGCCCCGGCAATACGCGCGCCAATGGCGCCGCCAACCCGCCGTACACGACCACGTATGTATTCACCAACGATTTTGCCGCGTTGCTGCCGGACGGGCCGCAGGGCCGCCTGGAAAACGGGTTGCTGCTGGCGACAGCCGAAACCGGCATTTGCCGGGTGGTGTGTTTTTCGCCCAACCACGCGCTCAGCCTTTCCCAGATGGAATTAGCGGACCTGGAGCTGCTGGTGGGGGTATGGCAGGCGGAATACCAGGCGCTGGGGCAGTTGCCGGAGATCAACCACGTCCAGATCTTTGAGAACAAAGGCGCCATTATGGGCTGTAGCAACCCGCACCCGCACGGCCAGATATGGGCGCAGCAGTCGATCCCGAATGAAGTGCAAAAAAAGTCCGCGCAACAGGCGGCACACCTCCAAAAAACCGGGCGCAGTTTGCTCGGCGATTACCTGGAGCAGGAGCTCGCGCTGGGCGAGCGTATCGTGTCGGAAAACGGGCACGTTGTCGCCCTCGTGCCTTTCTGGGCCATCTGGCCCTTCGAGGCCATGATCGTTCCGCGCCGGCGCCAGGCCGATATTACCCAGCTGCGGCCGGCAGAAGCGACGGCATTCGCAGCCATGATCAAGGACCTGAGCGGCCGCTACGACCGGCTGTTCGACACTTCCTTCCCGTACTCCGCCGGTATTCACCAGCGGCCCACCGATGGGCGGGAATACCCCGAATGGCACTGGCACATGAGTTTTTATCCACCCCTGCTGCGCTCGGCAACGGTAAAGAAATTTATGGTCGGTTATGAAATGTTCGCGGAGCCGCAGCGGGATATTACGCCGGAAATGGCGGCGGACATGTTGCGGCGGTAAAAAAGGTGGGCGTCCTTTTTACCGCCTCGTTTTCCTCCGGAAAAACTTGTCGAAAAACACGATCTGCGTATCGACGGCGCTGCCCCAGTACTCCCCGCTATGGCCGCCAGGCCGTTCGATATAATCGTGCGGTGTGCCGTTGCGCAACAGTTCAGCGTGCATGTTTCGGTTGACGTCCAGGAAGAAATCGCCGGTACCGCAGTCGATGATAATTGCCAGGCTGCCGCTTTTCAGTTGTGGCGCCAGGTTGATCACCGAATGGGATTCCCAGTTGGCCCAGTGCTTGTCTGGCGCGCCCAGTACGCCTTCCAGGTCCCAGTTATTTTGGCGGAATGGCCGCAAATCCAGCCCGCCCGCCATGCTGCCGGCGGCGCCGAACAGCCCGGGGTTCCGGGCGGCGAGGTATAGCGCCCCGTGTCCGCCCATGCTGAGTCCGGCGATGGCGCGGCCGCTGCGGGTAGCCCGCGTGTTGTAGCGTTCATCGATCAACGGGATCAGCTCCCGCGCGATATGCGTTTCATAACGCACGGAGGAATCGACGGGGCTGTCGAAATACCAGCTGTCGAAGCCGCCGTCGGGGCAAACGATGAGCATCCCGTAGGTGTCGGCGTGCGCTTGCAGTTGCGGGGCGTCGTTCAGCCAGCCGGCATAATCGCCACTGTATCCATGCAGCAAGTAAAGCACGGGGTACGGCGCGCCGGCGGCGTCGTAGCTATCCGGCGTTACGACCAGGCATCCGATGTTTTTATACATCGACGGACTGAAAATGTGCAGCGTATCCACTTGTCCGCCAAATGTTGGTGCAGGCGCGAGTGCGCAAATAGATAGAAAAAAGAAGAATTTTCGCATGATGGAAGTGTCTCAGCCACTAGAACCGCGATTCCACGTAATACGGCAACATGGCGCGCCAGGTCGGCCAGTCGTGCCGCATATCCCAGCCCCAGATATCCAGCTCGTGCGGAATACCTTTCGACGCCAGGATACCGGCAATACGCCGCGATGCCTCCGGGTCTTCGTAGTCGCCCGACCCCGTCAAAATATGGATATGCCGCAACTGCCGCAGGTGCGCCAGGTTGTATTCGTCGTTCAGGTTGGGCAGGTAATGGGTCGGAGAATTGAAATACACATCCTCATCGAAATAGCCCTTGGTGTAGGTCGTCAGGTCGTACACGCCCGACATGGCGATGGTGCCGGCGAACAAGTCGGGGCGGCGGAAGCACATATTGGCGGCGTGCAGCGCGCCCAAAGAAGCGCCGGAGGTGATGATGGGCGTGTCGTCGCTGGTGTGCATCCGGATAAACGGCACGACCTCGTTTTCGACATAGCTGTTGTATTGCTGGTGCCGGATCGCCTTGTGGCGCGGGTGCATGTGGCTATTCAGCCAGGCCTCTGAGTTGATGCTGTTGATGGAAAATACTTTCACCTTGCCGGCATCGATATACGGCTCCAGCACGGAGATCAGGTGGAAACGCTCGTATTCCAGGAAATCGGCCGCAGCGGTCGGCAAAAGCAGCAGCGCAAAGCCGAAATGGCCGTACACGGCGATCTCCATGTTTTTGTTCAGACGGGGGCTGACCCATTGGTGGATTTCACGATTCATGCGAAGGTGTGATAAAGTTGGTGTGTCGAATGTGGGGGGCAAAAGTAGGAAAAGAAGTTCATAGTTCAGCGATTTATACGGCGCCACTTGCAGGCGCCCCCACCCATTCGATGCGCAGAAATTTCCGGGTGTGCGGGCTGGTTTTGACGCGTTCGTCCAGCCGCATGCCCACCACCCACGCGATTTTCGGTTGGCCGTCTTCGAGGATCCAGGCTTGTTCTTTCTCCAGCCGGGACATTTTCCGGTTGGTAAAAAAATCCTGGAGTTTCTGGCTGTGGCCCGCCATACCCAGGGGCTGGAATACATCGCCGGGTTGCCAGCGGCGCAAGCGCAGCGGGAACGTCAGTTTTCCGGCATCCAGCACGGCTGCCGTTTGTTCTGCCGCCACATCCGGAGCGGTGGCGGTATGCAGCAGCACCAGCCGGCTGCCGTCGGGCAGGCGCACCAGCAGGTCGTCGGCGAGGATCTCCGGTCCGTCGGTGCGCGGGTTTTTGTTGGTCAGCAGCAGGGCGCTGCGGTCCATGACCAGGCGGTAGCCCGAATCTGTGTGCCATTCTGTGCCGGTCTGGTTCCAGCAATGTGCCATTTGTTGCACCTGGCCGGCGTGGAACCCGAAGGGCTGCAGGATATCGAACAGGGCGTCGGCGAGGGCGGGCAGCGCTTCCAGCGCCGTTTTTTCCAGGCGCCAGGCGCCGCCGGCGTCCGGCGCCCCGAGCAGGCCACCCAGCAAGTACTGCAGGTTATCGTCGGCGGCGCGCAGCTGGCGCAGGGTTTTAGCGGCAGCGTCGAAGAAGGCGGGGTTAAGCGCTTCCATGCCGGGCAGGATATGGTGGCGGACGGCGTTGCGGGTGTAATCGTCCAGGGCGTTGCTGCTGTCTTCGCGCCAGGAGAGCCCCTGTGCGCGGGCGTAGGCCTCGATTTCAGCCCGCGTGGCAAACAACAGCGGCCGGACGACGGCGCCATTGCGCAGTGGGATGCCGCCCAGCCCCGTCAGGCCCGTTCCCCGGATGAAATGCAGCAGAGCCGTTTCTACCGAATCGCTGAGGTGGTGGCCGGTAGCGACCAGGTCGAAGTCCTCCGCTTCCCGAACCACTTCGAACCAGCGGTAGCGCAGTGCGCGGGCGGCCATCTGGGTGGACAGGCCGTTGCCGGCGGCGTATTTTTTGGTATCAAAATGCTGGGCAAAAAACGGCACGGACCAGCGGGCTGCCAGCGCCCGTACGAAGTCTTCATCACCATCGGATTCTTCGCCGCGCAAGCGGAAATTGCAGTGGACAATCCCGAAATCCTGCTTACTTTCCCGGAACAAATGCGCCAGCACGACCGAATCGACACCGCCGCTGACGGCCGCCAGCACCCGTTGGCGCGGCTGCAGCAGCCCGTTGGTCTGTATAAATCGCTGAAATCGATGTAACAAGTCCATTTTCCGGTTAACGGCGCGTTAAGACCACAAAGTTGGCTTTTTGTTTTTGCCCGAATGAAAGACTTTTACGACAAAATAAAATAGATGCAACAAAAGACTACCCGCTTTGCCCCTTTCGCCGGGTTGCTGGCCCTCTGCTGCGGCCTGATCCTGCCCTGGAGCGCCGGCGCCCAACTGTCGGGGAAAGTACTCGACGAAAACGGCGACCCCCTGCCCTACGCTTCGGTGTACGTGCGCAACAGTACCAAAGGCACGGCGGCCAACGCCGACGGCGAATTCCGCCTCCCGCTCGATCCCGGCGCATACGATATCGTTTTTCAGTATATCGGCTACAAACAAAGGGTGGAGCGCGTGCTGATCGACAACAAACCCGTGCGGCTGATCGTGCGCATGGCGCCCAGCGATCTGCAGATCGGCGAGGTGGTCATCACGGCCGAAGACCCGGCCTACCCGATCATGCGCAAGGTGATCGCCAAACGGCCGTACTACAAGACCCGGACCCCGCAATACAGCTGCGACGCCTATATCAAGGGCTTTTACAAACTGCTGGATGCGCCCAAAAAAATACTCGGCCAGGAAGTGGGCGACATCGGCGGTATCCTCGATTCCAACCGCACGGGGGTGTTGTACCTGTCGGAATCAGTATCCAGACTGTACGTCCAGACCAAGCCCCAGCGCTCCAAGGAAGTCATGGTGTCGAGCAAAGTCAGCGGCAATGCCAACGGCTTCAGCCTCAACCGCGCCACCCTGACTGATTTCAGCCTCTACCACGAACGCATCAACATCGACCGGGATATCCTGTCGCCGCTGGCCGACAACGCCTTTGCCTACTACCGCTTCCAGCTCCTGGGCCGGTTCCGCGATGAAAACGGCTATGATATTTACAAAATCGCGGTGCTCCCCAAAAGCGACGAAGCGCCCACTTTTATGGGCCACCTGTACGTGGTGGACGAATGGTGGAACCTGGCCGGCGTCGACCTGAAGCTCACCGGCAAGGCCATCCAGCAGCCCGTGCTCGACACCCTGATCATCCAGCAGGAGTTTGTGCCCGTGAACAAACCCGACGAGTGGTGCCTGCTGTCGCAGATCACCGGCTTTGAGTTTGCGGTGATGGGGTTTAAAGTAAAAGGCTTTTTCAACGGCGTTTTTTCCAATTACAACCTGCGCCCGGCGTTTTCTCCGGATTTTTTCGACCGCGAAACCTTTAAAATCGAAAAAGACGCCAGCGAACGCGACACGACGTATTGGACGGCCATCCGGCCCGTGCCGCTGACCGGCGAGGAAGCGCGCGACTACGTGCGCAAAGACAGCCTGGAGAAAATTTGGGAGTCCAGGGCCTACCTCGACAGCATCGACCGCAAGGCGAACCGCTTCAAGCCCACCGACCTGATTTTCGGGTACCGCTGGCGCAACTCCTACCGGCACACCAGCGTATCGTACCCGGCCTTGTTCGAAGGCATGCAATTCAACACCGTGCAGGGCGTAGTCTTGAACGTGCGGCCCAGCTTCCGTCAATCCGGCGGCAAGCGCCGCTCGCGCTATTGGTTGGCGGAAGGCTGGCTGAACTACGGCTTTTCGGAAAAACGGCTGCGCGCCGGCCTGCAGCTGGAGCGCCAGCTGGAAAGCATCCGTTATACCCGGCTGGCCATCTCCGGCGGCCTGACGGCGGAGCAGTTCGACCGCGAGCAGCAGATCAGCCCTTTCGCCAACGCGCTCTATTCGCTGTTCGACAAGCGAAACTACCTCAAACTCTATGAAATGGCCTTCGCACAGGCCCGCATCGGCAGCAATGTAGCCCCCGGTTTGCGCCTCGATTTCCGCACGGCCTTCGAGGACCGTCGCCCGCTCGTCAACCACAGCGACTACAGCATATCAAAAAGCGCCCGCGCCTATACCCCCAACGCGCCCCTGCCGGCGCCTGCCGGCGAGCCGTTTTTCGAGGCGCATAAGGCCTTTCTGCTCGAGTTGACGGCGCGCATCCGCATCGGCGAGACGTACAGCACGTACCCCGATTTCCGGGTGTACCACCGGTCCAAATGGCCCGAACTCCTCCTGAAATACACCGCTGCGTTGCCCAAGGTGGCCGGCAGCCGGGCCGATTTCCAGCTCCTGCAGGCGCGCGTGCAGCAGAGCGACCTGCCGATGGGCTTGTTCGGATACACCGGGTGGAGCATCGGCGCGGGGGTATTTTTGCGCAGCAAGCGGGTCGAATTTATGGACTACTACCACCCCAAGGGGAACCAGACTATTCTGGGCAGCCCGGAAAATTACGCCCGCAGCTTCTTTCTGTTGCCGTATTACGAGTTCAGCACGCCCGATGCCTATGCCAGCGCACACCTGCGCCACCACTTCAACGGCTGGATTTTGGACAAAGTACCCGGCCTGCGCAAACTCAACTGGAAAGAAGCCCTCGGCTTCGGCGTGTACCACGCCGGCCAGTATGCCGGCGAAAACCAGCGCCCCGCCGGCTCCCTACCCTATTGGGAACTCAGCTTCGGCCTGTACAATATCGGGATCAAATTCTTCCGGCCCCTGCACGTGGACGTGGCCGTGGGCTTTTTGGGCGGGGAATACCACCGGACCGGCCTGGTGCTGGGGCTGGACCTGTAAAAGGCTGAGCGCCCTTTCTCAATTACCCAATCAAATACGCCAGCCCTTCATTTACGGGTTCACATAGATCCCGAACTTTTTTTTCTTGGCACATTGTTTTGAATTTATCCCGGATAATCTTGTACTCCTGGTGAATCGGGCAGGGATGTGTGGCAGAGCATTTACTTAAACCAAGGCCGCATTCATCAAAAACATCCTTGCCATCGATAACTTCGATTATCCCCAGAACGGGTTGGTTTATTTGTTTTGCCGTGATAAAAAATCCTCCATGGGGTCCTTTTGCACTGTTGATCACGGCTCCTTTGACGAGAGTCTGTAACAATTTGCCTACGGTATGTTCACTGGCATTGATAAATTCAGCTATTTCTTTAATCCCGGCTTTTTCGCCCGAATTAAATTTAGAAGCCAGGTAAATCACAGATCTAATGGCTGTTTTGCAGGTAAGGCTAAGCATTTACCGTTCATTTAAAAATTTTCGCCCTCGCTCCGTGATCATTCCATGGCCCCAGGGTGGATCAAAAGTTAATTCGAGAACTATTTCATATCCAGGAAAACTGGTTTTAAGCGATTCCATCACAGCCCAGGTAATCGATTCGCCCATCGGGCAAAATTGTGTAGTCAACGTCATCGTACAATATACCTTCTTTTCTGGTTCATCAAAGTCAATTTTATAAACCAGGCCCAAATCAACAATATTCAAGCCGATCTCAGGATCCAGTACATTTTGCAGGCCGGCCAATGCGGCAGCGCAGTTAGTATTATTATTCGTAAGCATAGTTCTTTTATTTATTCGGTGCGCTCGCTTTGCCTTTTGCCACCGCTTCTCTGGGGTTTGTCCTGTTGAAAACAACTACACAAGTCAATATTTCAGCGTAAAATTTGGCTTGTGTAGTTGTTTTCAACAGGACAAACCCGCGTTAACGCTAAGAAACCGTCTGAAAATCGCTGTTATATACGCGGTTTGTGCATCAGCAATTTTAGTACGTTCCAGGTATATAAAAATGAAGTAATTAAGAGCAATACTACAGATAATTGCAAAAAAACTGACAACTGAAGCAATACGCCTGTAGTAAATAATATAAACCCGGAAATATATGCCGCGCCCATCCATTTGAAAACGGTAGCGCTAAACAGGTCTTTCGGATTCGGCGTTTTGCCTTTTCCCGCTAAATAATGATACACTTTATTCCATACAATAAAAGGCAGGGTTTTAAATGTCATGCCCAAAATCATTGCAGTTATCCACCCGAAAAAGATAATAAACCCGTAGCTAATGACAAGGCGGGTGTTCTCTTCAGGCGATAGGGTCAATAACCCAATAATAACAAGTAGAAAAATAATGGGCAGCAACATCATAAGTACGGATAGTAATGACACCAGTATCTGTTCATCCACCTTATTACGAATGCGTTGCCGGTAGGACTTGTAGCAAAAGTTTCCGAATAATGCAATAGCTGTTGCTACAGCCAGCAATGGGAACATTAGCAGCGCCCTTTCATTGACAAATAAATAGATAAATATGAATGAAAGCAGGCCAATATTGATCAAACCATATATCCACCAGAGCCGGCGGGTATTGTTGTATTTCGAAATCAGAAACATCGGGATCAGCCGGGAACCAACACCGGTGACTAACAATAAAAACCAGCCGACAATGCCGAGATGCGCGTGGAGGGAAAGGTATGCCAAAGAACTTTGCGGCAGCAACGGATAGGTAAAGTTGTATACCAGCATCAATCCAACGCTGGCAGTAACCAGCAGCCATACTGCAGCAGTAAAAATAAAAACCGCATGCACGTTTTTTCGCTTGCTTTTTGCCATACTCCCCCCGAGGTTAAGGAGGTATGCGATGATTGCCAGTATCACAAACCGGCCGCCCCATTTGGCGGGCCAGCCCATATCTGATACATAAAAACCATAGGCCAATAGAGGAATACCAGATGCCGCTAATATAAAGGAGGCGGTTGCCAGTTGGTTGCTATACAATTTTTCCTCTATCAGTACCGGCACCAATTGGTGGCTGGCGCCGAGAATTATCATAGTGCCCCAGCCAAGCGCCATGATATGGGTGACGGCTAATGCGTGTGGATGTATATAATGTTTCGCAATATCATTGACCGATAGTAACAAAAGGATTGTGGCAACAAGAAAAGCAACAGCCGCATACCCATAAAACGGCAGGACTACTTTCCAGGAAGTTGTATTGGTTATTCCCGTATCGCTGCTTGCGGTGATAAACATATCAATCGCTGTAAATCAACAGATGAACCTCCGAATCACCGATTTCTTTGATGCGGTAGCTGAATTTTCTCTCCTCCAATTCGGGTAACAGGAATACAGGGATACGTTTATGATAAACAAACAAAGCCTTGTCTGCCGGCAATGTTTCCAGTGCCTCCAGTATCGTACGCATTGGCAAAGGCATCTCCAGCGCCCGGACATCCACAGATTTTAACCGGTTTTTAAAACGATTCATGATTTCATCCCAACCATCTGATCCGGACGCCCTTTGCGCGTCAAACTCCAGGGCGCTATCTATCTTTTTATAAAAATAGGTATACACCAATTCAGCGTCTATTTTCTCTGAATAAGATTCAAAACCCTGGTTGCCAAGAAGATACATCAGAGGTGTGGGCTCAAAACTGTTGATGATTTTAAGCGCGTCTCCGGTATTCATGGACTTGACTTTTTGCAGGATACTATTCAGGGGGTCTTTGCCGGATTCAATAACCGGCCGGACATCCAGCTCAACCATGTTATACTGCTCCGCGTTTTTCAGGAATTCCGGAACCGGCCGTTTTTCATTATCCTCCTCTGTTGTCGCTGCTATCAGATCGATTTCAAAACCCAATGGTTGTAATTTGTTGAAGAAATCATCTACCGTGCAACCTCCCAGTTGCGCAGCCGTGGCAATACTGGCTCTGCTGGCAATTACTTTACGCAATATAGGGTTGCGCAACTTTGCAAATTTAGGCGAGATGCTGACGATGGCTTCAAGCGCATCGGGATGTTGCTTAAGCAACGCAGCAATTTTGGTATTAGCGTTGATAGTCATATCATTCTAAAATCTTACCGGAGTTTGGCCTTTCATGCGTTCAATCGTTTTTCCAGGTCAACCGCTTTTGGAAAAAGGATATTATTTTCGAGGTGTATATGCAAGTGCAGGTCGTCTTCAAACTCATCCAGCAGGCGGTATAATAAACTGTAGCTGGCACAGGCATCTTCCGGTAATGTATAATCATGGGATAGTTTCCTGATAGAGGCCAGGTTTTCTCCTACCACTTCATGTTCCATCTGCATCATATTGATCGGGTTTTGTACTGAACCAAAATGAGAAGCATGCAGTGGTTGTGCCGTATTCTCCGCAGCAACCAGCTCTTTGATATACGGGAATAACACTCTTTCTTCTTTCATCATGTGGGCCATCAGTTCAGAATATACCGCCTCCACCAGTTGGTGGATTGGCAAAAGTTCTGCGTGCCGGTTGCCGTGCACCCGCATTACTTTTTCTGCATACGCTCTTATATCCGGTAAAGTATTCTTTACGTAGCTGTGATGGGTATTCACGATATAATCGGCGAGGAAATCCAGGCTCCATTCGTTGTAAGGCAATGGACGTGACGCGGGTATCTGATCCGCCTGCTGCAACTCCTGTTCGATCACCGTTACATCCAGCCCCTTTTCCTTGCAGGCTTCCTTTACCGTTTTTTTACCGCCGCAGCAAAAATCAAGCCCATACTTTTTAAATATCTGTGCTTTCCGCAGGTCTTTGGCTGCAATTTGGCCGAGCGTTTCGTCACTTTCCCCGGCGATACGTTTGGTGATCCGAACTTTCCACCATTCGGGTCCTTGCTCAAGGTATTCCCATACAAACACATTTCCCCTTTCGCCGAGCATCTGATAATAAAGTGGTTTGGGGTCATGGTCATTATGAATCGTGAGGCTTTCTCCTTCCGTCAGCATATCAAAACGGTTAAAAATGGTGGGGTGCTTTTGCCGGGGCTCCAGAAGGGTTACATTGAGAATATTTTCGGTTGTAGTAAGCATGGTGCAGGTTATTATATTATTTGATAACGCAAAGGTAGACTTAATTTTCAAATAAAAGTATTTGAATGCTTTTATTTGAAAATTTTACACGCTACCGACAATTCGGCAAAGTGCCCCGGCGCAAACGAGACCGTTGAATTCCAACAGGCCTATGCTGCCCACGAAACCGTCTGAAAATTGAAACGCGCACAAAGCGCCGCCATTTTCCGTATTTTTGTTCCCAAAAGACCGTTCGATGGCGCTTCAGGATAAATATATTAACCCGTTTACGGATTTCGGTTTCAAAAAGCTGTTTGGCTCTGAGCCAAACAAAGACCTCCTCATCGATTTTTTGAACCAGGTTTTGCCCGGAAAGCAC
>JADJYG010000019.1 GCA_016719895.1 Saprospirales bacterium
AATACTTAAACAAAACAACAGGGTGGCTGGAAGGTGTAGTTTCATATCGCAACTTATTTAGACCAAATACAAACAATAGCAAAAATGCCAGGCCCAAGGGAAATATACAGCAGCGAATGCCAGGAATGACTATTTTATGACAAAGCCGGCTGAAAAGAAAAAGCAGCACCGGCGTACGAGCCGTGCTGCTTTTCCAAATTCAGTAGTGTATGGTTATAATTTTACCAGGCTACCTTCATATAGCATTTCTCCAAGCCGTACCTGCACCGAATATACGCCAGCCGGCAGGTGTTGTACATCGAGCCGTTGTACCCAGCGGCCGGAGGTTTTGTTCACATGAATGGTTCGTACTCGTGCGCCGTTCTGGCTTACTATCATCACCTGGGCCGCACCGGCGTAATCGTTTTCCAGTATGACCACGGCTTGGTCGACCACCGGATTCGGGATCAGGCGCAGGGGCAGCACCCCGGAGCCGGGAGCATGCGTGCCCACGGTTTGGAATTCATAGCAGCCTTTGTCCGGATCGCCCACGCGGCTGTTGCCTTCCAGGTCGAGCGGAGGAGCCCCGGCTGCAATGGCCGTATTGATGCAGGGGCTGCCAGCCTTCAGGTGAAAATCGTAAAAATCGGGGTCCACGAACAGGGGGCTCAGCCCGGTTTGGTCGTTGGCGGCCGTCAGCTCGGCGTTCAGGGTAAAATCGGTGCACAGGTTGCCGCCCAGGGAAGTCACCTCGGGCTCGCCGTCTTCAATTTCGTAGTCCACTCCACCGATGGCATTGGACAAAATCGTGTTTTGCAATTCCAGGGTGGCCGTGCCGCCGGTACCTTCCCATTGGGCGATGCCCGCGCCGATGACCGCCGTGTTATCGGCAAACGTGCTGTTTACGATTTTGACCGATGCCGTTTTCCCGGCAGAAGCGTTGTTGGAGATACCGCCGCCGGCGCCCGATCCGATGTTGGTGTTTTTTATCACCAGGCAGTTGGTAATGTTCACCACAGCGTTCGACAGGTTGAATGCGGCGCCCTGCGTCAGGGCGAAATTGTCCTGGAAAACGCAGTTCGTAATGTTGGCCACGGTCAGGTCGAGGCTGTCTTCGGCAATTTCCAGGGCGCCGCCCCGGTCGGCGGTGTTTACCTCAAACCGGGAATTCTCGAGGTTGAATACGATACCCGCTCCGATATTGATTCCGCCACCGTTGTCTTCGGCGGAGTTGTTGACAAAAGCGGAGCGGCGAACCGTAAGGGCGGTGTAGTCGTCCTGGCAGAAAATACCGGCGCCGAAACGGGCCAGATTGCCTTCAAAGTGGCAGCTATCCACCGTGGTTTGGGCTTCGAAACCATTGGTTAATGCCCCGCCGCTGGTATTTGCTTTATTGTTTAAAAATACACAATTTTTATAGGTACCCGTGACGTCGGCGCCATAGTTGGCCACCGCGCCACCAAAATCAGCCAATCCGCCCTCGAAATGACAGCCCTGAATCAGATAAGAGGTGGTATCCCCGTTGTACAAGGCCGATGCCGAGTTACCGGCTTTATTCGACAGGAAGGTACAGCCGCGCATGACGTAGGACGATTTATAGGCCCACAAACCGGCGCCGCCGTAGTCCAGCGCTTCGTTTTTGTCGAACAAACAACTATCCATTGTAAATTGATTGTTCAGCAGGCGGCCATCGTTATATACACCAACGGCATTATCGGCAATATTGGCACGGAACGTGCATTTCCGCATCTGATAATTGCCCTGCCAGTTGTAGAAGCCGGCGCCAAAGCCGTTCGCCGTGTTGTTTTCAAACAGGCAGTTTTCAATGACGGTGTTGATATTCCCGTTGCGGCCGTCGAAGTACATGCTGGTGGCCGCATTGGCGGCGTTCCCTCTGAACGTGCAGCTCCGGATATCGAGGTTGCCCTGCCAATTGTAAAACCCGCCGCAGGTACCCGTTGCCGTGTTATTCTCGAACAGGCAGTTGTTTACCGTGCCAAAGCGGCCGCCGTCGCGGTCATCGTTATACCAGGCAGCTGCGCCGTTGGCCATGTTGCCAAAAAAAGTGCAATTGGTTACGGTAAAGGAAGTATGGTACGTGAACAATCCGGCCGAAGTAAAACCGGTTCCATCGTTGTTTTCAAACGTACAGTTGTCGATCACGACGCCCAGCGAATTGAACGGATAGAGGCAGCCGCGCGAGGTGCGGTTGTTTCGGAAGACGCAATCTTTGACCGTCAGGGAGCTTACGTCCCGGACAAAAATACCCGCGCTCTGCCCGCTGGTATTGGTCTGCGTATTGATGTAGACCATGTTAGCTTCGATGACGCAGCTTTCCACCAACGACCCGCTGGCGCTTGCATTGAGGATCGCCATAGCGCCGCCGGAATCGCCAAAATTACCGCTCAACAGGCAATTTCTGACCGTCAGCGGGGTGGTGGTCATGATGCCGCCGCCACGCCGGGTCAAATCCGGATTGGCCGTGGTAGTGAGCGTGTGGCCGCCGCTGATGGTAAAGCCGTCAATCAGGGCCGGGCCGGCGGGGTTGGCGCTGGCCGATACTTCCACAACGTGAATGGAATTGTCCGATCGGTTCATGGCGAAGTCGCCGGGAAGGTCGTTTCCGGCCAGGTCACCGCTGAGAACCGTCACATTCGTCTCCGGATTCCGGGCCGACAGCATCGTTTCCGTGCCGTTGAAGCCGCCGTAAAGCGAAATGCCCGATTGCATGGCGAACGACGCATTCGGCGTCATGGAAACGGGCTTGTAGGTGCCCGCCGCCACCCAAACCTGATCGCCGGGAACGGCATTGGTCAGCGCATCGGTCAGCGAAGCATACGCATCGGCCCAGGAAGTGCCGGTGTTCGCGCCGGTGGCGTCGTGTTTGACGTAAATCGTCTTTTGTGCAAGCAGGTTGCCACAAGTAAGGAGCAAAATGAAAATGGGTAAAATGTGCTTCATAATCAGATTGAGTTTTAGCGATAGACAATTGGAGCCGGTGAAAATGGCTTATGCTTTTCAAATATTTTCTTTAAAAAAAGTAAATGCTAATTTTGGCATGCTGGCAACACATCACCCTCGTTCGCGGATGGCGCGCAAAATTCGCTGCATTTCGGTTTTCCAGGCGTTGTTGCTCCCGATAAAATTGTTGTGCATAAAGCTAAAGATCAGCACCTTGCCGCTTTTCGCCAACAGGTACCCGCTCAGGCAATGCACGCCGCCCATACTGCCCGTTTTAGCAAAAACGAAGGGGGTGCCTTCCGGGCCGGCATACCAGTTTTCGAGGGTGCCCGAAACGCCGCCGGCCGGAAACAGGGAAAACAAGCGCTCGCGGGGTTGTTCCAGGTATATTTTTCGTAAAACGGTAGTCAGGAAACGCGGACTCACGAGGTTATACCGCGATAACCCGGACCCATCCACCCATCGCGGCGGCTGGGGAAAGCCGGCAAAGAGGCTGTCTTGGGCCCAACGAATTATCCTGGCTTCATCCAGGGTATCCAATTTTACACCGGCGCACATCAGCAAGAGTTGCTCGGCAATAAAATTGTCGCTTTGGTGCATCATCCGCCGGTAGACCGTATCCACCGGCACGGAATAGAGGTACGAACGTTTTGCCGGAACCTCCCAGGGCGTCTGCATCTCCGGCAGTGGCCATCCGAGCGTATCCGCCAGCAGGGTTAAGGCCAGCTTTCCCGCCTGAAACACCGGAACCCCGGCTTCGAAACCAGCATGCCGGTCCTCCGGAACCTGTATTTCCATCTGGTTGCTGAATTCTGCACGCCGAACCCGCGGACGCGTGCCGGCAACGGCGCCCATGTCAGCCAGACTGTCCTGAAAACGCCGGGGGTATGCCTCCCAACGCTCGCCCTCCCGGCGCAGCGTAACCACATTCCCGAAAACCGGCAATGCAGACCGTTCGGGAGAATAATCGTCGGAATAGTCGTCCCACGACCAGCCGGCCCCGAAGCGGGAAAATGGGCCTTTGCCGGGGTCGGCCAGCAGGATGACGCCCGTCTTTTTCAAGTATTGGAAAACCGGTTGCCAGGCGTTGAACTTCGGATGCAGAAACGTCGGATCACCGGTGCCTGTCACGAAATATGCCTGTACCCATTCCTGTCCGCCCCGGATTTCATCGCCGCCCAACAGCCGGTCAACGATCTCCAGCCCGGGCAAGGAGTCGCCCAACACAGCCAGACAGGTTGCCAGGGTCAATATTTTGGTATTGGAGGCCGGCGTGAAGTTTTTATCGGCCCAAACGCCACAAATCTCCCGGCCGGAGGCTGCATCGACCAGGTGAAAGCCTGTAACCCCCCTGGCAAAGACCGGGGAATCTTGAATGTCCGACTGCAGTACGCGTCGAAAAAAACGCCCGCCGTACCGGCCGGCGGTACACGAAGCAAGGCTGCTCAAAAACAGGGCAACCCAAACAAGGTGCAAAACAAGTCGAAGTTTCATACGGACAATGTCCGGCAATTTTTTAATATTCGCCTTCCATCCCGGCATCGAAAATCCAAATATGTTCTAAAAAACCAGCCTTGATAAGCGAATACGGCAGGATAGCCGTTGGTTTGTGCCAAGTTCCGTACTTTCACCCTTTGCAGCCCGAGCCTGTTGAATTTTCTGACCAACACCACCGTATGTCGAATCTGGAGCAGTACTTCCGCCCATTCCGCGAAAACATCGTCGGTATCCATCAACGCATACAAACACCCTGCGGCGACAAGCCCATGGTATACGCCGACTGGATAGCCAGTGGCAGGCTGTATGGCCCCATCGAAACGCGAATCAGCCGCGATATCGGCGCCTATATGGCCAACACCCACACCGAAACGAACCTGACCGGCAGCCTGATGACCCAGGCCTACCATACTGCGCAGCAGATCATAAAAAGGCATGTCCATGCCCATGCGGATGACGTTTTGATCGCTGCTTACTCCGGCATGACCGGCGTGGTGAACAAGCTCCAACGCATGCTCGGCCTGCGGGCGCATGAAAATTTTACCGAACGGATCATCCTGCAGCCCAACGAACGGCCCGTAGTGTTTTGCACGCACATGGAACACCACAGCAATCAAACCTCCTGGCTGGAAACCATTTGTGACCTGGTGATTATCCGGCCGGACGACCAGGGCCGCGTCGATCTCGTCGATCTCGAAAGCCTGCTCCGGCAATACCACGACCGCCCCTTAAAAATAGCCGCCATCACCTCAGGCAGCAACGTCACCGGTATCCTGACGCCTTACCACGATGTGGCTGCCCTTATGCACCGGCACGGGGGGTATTGTTTTGTAGATTTCGCCTGTACCGCTCCGTACATCGATATCAACATGCACCCCGAAAATCCTTTGGAACAACTCGACGCCATCTATTTCTCTCCCCATAAATTCCTGGGCGGACCGGGCACATCCGGGGTATTGATCTTCAACAAAGCGCTGTACCACAATCGGGTACCTGACAATCCGGGGGGCGGGACGGTCTTGTGGACCAACCCCTGGGGCGGGCATCACTACCTCGAGGATATCGAAGCCCGCGAAGACGGCGGCACGCCACCAATTATTCAAACCATCAAAGTTGCCCTGGCTATCCGGCTTAAAGAGCAAATGGGGGTGGCCCGAATGCTCGAACGCGAGCACGAACTGCTGAAGATCGTGTGGGACGAACTCGGGGGAATTTCCCATCTGAATATCCTGGAGCCGGGCGTGAAAGACCGGCTTGGGGTGGTTTCATTTACTATCGACGGCCTGCACTACAACCTGGCCGTCAAATTACTCAACGACCTGTACGGCATCCAGGTGCGCGGAGGCTGCGCCTGCGCCGGCACTTACGGCCATTTCCTGTTCGGCATTTCCCAGGAACGGTCCTGTGAAATTGTCACAAAAATAGATGCCGGCGATTTGAGCGAAAAACCGGGATGGATCCGCCTTTCGTTGCATCCCACGATGCCGGATACCGAATTGCGGTATATCACCCGGGCTATCCTGGAAATCAGCCAACACCACCACCGCTATGCCGGCGATTATGTGGCCGACTACCAGCACGGCAGCTTCCGCCACCGGGCAGAGCCGGAGCAACCCCACCTGGAACTGGTAAAAAACTGGTTTGATCCTTCGACCTGGAGCCAGGAAGCTAGCCCGGGGCAATCCGTTCAAACAGCGATTCTACAAACGCCCGCTTATTAAAAATCTGCAGCTGATCGATCCGCTCGCCTACCCCGATATACCGGATCGGAATTTTAAACTGGTCGGAGATACCGATCGCCACGCCGCCCTTGGCCGTTCCGTCCAGTTTGGTCAGCGCAAGGGCCGTTATTGGCGCCACCTCGGTAAAATGTTTGGCTTGTTCGAAGGCATTTTGGCCGGTGGAAGCATCCAGCACCAGCAATACATCGTGCGGTGCGCCGGGCAGTTTTTTCTCGATTGACCGGTGGATCTTCCCAAGTTCCTGCATGAGGTTGGCCTTGTTATGCAAGCGGCCTGCCGTGTCGATAATGGCTACATCGCACTGATGTTCCAGGGCGTATTGAGTGGTTTCGTAAGCAACGGCGCCGGGGTCGGCGTTCATGCCCTTGGAATAAAAGTCGCAGCCCACCCGTTCGGACCAGATTTTAAGCTGCCCGACAGCGGCTGCCCGGAAGGTGTCGGCGGCGCCGAGCACCACTTTGTGGCCTTTTTGTTTGAATTGAGCCGCCAGTTTGCCGATCGTGGTCGTTTTGCCCACGCCATTAACGCCGATCACCAACAAAACATACGGCTTTTTACCGGAAGGCAGGTCAAAATCTTCGGCATCCTCCGTGTTGTTTTCAGCCAGCATCTGCACGATCTCATCGCGTAACAACTGGTTTAATTCATCGGTGTTCACATATTTGTCCCACGCTACCCGAGCCTCGATCCGATCAATAATTTTAACGGTAGTGTCCAAACCCACGTCGGCAGCAATCAATGCCGCTTCCAGTTCGTCGAGCACCTCTTCGTCCACCGTGCCTTTGCCCGCTACCGCCCGGGCGATTTTTCCCAAAAAACTCTCCTTGGTCTTTTCCAGGCCCTTATCGAGGTCTTCTTTTTTTTCGCGGTTAAAAAACTTGTCAAAAAATCCCATTTATGGAACAATAGATGATGGAATATGGGTAAAAATGCGCATTAAAGCGCCCGGTGGAGGCGTTTATATCTCGCCGTAGAGCCGGCGCACCGAATCCATGAGGGTGGCTTTTTTCCGGCGCGACACCTCGATAGTCTCTCCATTTTCGAGGATCAGGTAACCGCCTTCACCTTTAATATAGGTTTTCATGTAGTTCATATTCACGATATGCTTCTTGTGCACCCGAACGAAGTTGAGGCGCAGCAAGGTGTCTTCGTATGCTTTGATGGTTTTGCTGGCGGTGATTTTATTTCCGGTTTTCAGCATAAAGTGCGTGTAATTGTCTTCGGCTTCCAGGCGGACGATATCCCGCAAACGAACGAAATGAACGCCATCCAGCCCTGAAATACCGATTTTCTCAAAGGCGTTGGGCATATTGGGGGAATAATTCTGCTGCAACAACTCTACCCGTTGTTTGGTGCTGTTACTCTTCCGGTCAATCCGGGTGCGGCTGACGGCGCGCCGCAAATCATCCGGCTCGATAGGTTTCAACACGTAATCAATAGCGGAAAAATCGAACGCCGTAAGCGCGTATTGGTTGTAGGCTGTTACAAAAATGATATCGAAGGGAATATCTTCCATTTGCTGCAAACCCTGAAAAACCAGCCCGTCCGGCAAGTCGATATCGAGAAAAGCCACATCATAATGGCTTTCTGCGTCATCGGAGGTGAGGCGCAACAGATCGGCGTTGGAGCCGCCGGTAGCCACCACTTCCACGTCGGGGCAATATTTTTCCAACAGATTTTGAAGGTTTTGCAGTCCTTCGGGTTCGTCTTCAATGAGGAGAGCGCGTGTCATTGGATTGCATTTGAGTATGAACGGATGACCGGCGCACGGGGAGCCGGTTTTTGGAATGGGCAAAGTTCGGGTTTCTCCGGAAAAAAACAGAGGTCCGCAGTCATTTGCCGCGGACCTCTGTCGTAAAACACTAAATTTACATTATAAGCTCCTTCACTTTCAGGCGCATACCAATTTTAATAGAATCGCAATTATTGAGTTTCCGAAGGGTTTCTGCCGGTGTGCCGTATTGCCGGGCAATATCATCGAGGGATTCATTGCGGCGCACGGTATGGTATTGGTATTGTTTGAATTTTTCTGCTTCCTCCCGTTTTACTACGGGCACAGGGTCATTAGGCGACGATCCGGAAACCTTTCCTGCCGGTGAATTGGGCGTTTCGGGCACCGGCTTGCGAACGGCTGCTGCGTTTTGTTTGGGCGCTTCGATCCGGAGCGGCGAGTGTTTGAACACATATACCGGGCGCCAGATTTTGAGCACCTGGCCGGTTTGCACCAGGTCGTCCGTGAGGCTATTCCAAGCTTTGAGGTGTACGGGATGGCAACCGAGCATAGCGGCAACGCGGTCGATATGATCGGCTTGTTGTACGGAAACGGAAAGTTGCCAGTACCGGCCGTCTCCCAGGTTCGTATTCGGTGTGGCGTTCAGGCCCTCCAGGGTATAGCGGCGGCCGCCAAGGCTGTTCAGGTAGCGCAAAAATGCCGGCATTACCCGTTGCGGCAGCAACACGTAATAGCCTTTTTCGCTTTGCGGGACATAATCGCGCCGGAAGCCGGCGTTGAGGGTACGGATAATGCCGTAATCGAGGCCGGTGGCGTCGGCGATATCGCGGAACGAGATACTTTCATACACGCGGATGTACGAAGTGAGTTGTTCGTCGTAGTCCGGCTCGACTACATTCAGGTCATGCAGGGAATAGAAATTGCAGATATAGGTTGCGGCAATAAAGGCTGGTACGTAGTTGCGGGTCTCTTTTGGCAGAAAGCGTTGTATCTGCCAAAAATCCCGGCTGTGCGCGCGTTTGATGGCGGAATTTACCCGGCCAGGGCCGCTATTATAAGCGGCCAGCGCCAGCGCCCAATCGCTGTACTGGTTGTGCAGGTGTTTCAGGTAGCGCACAGCGGCCTCCGTACTTTTTACAGCGTCGCTGCGCTCGTCTACCGCCGAACTCTGCAACAGGTCGTAGTCTTTACCGGTATAGGGCATAAATTGCCACAAACCGGTGGCGCCTACCCTGGAAACCGCCCGCGCATTGAGGGCGGACTCGACTACTGCCAGGTACTTCAAATCGGCAGGTAGTCCGGCTTCTTTTAGTTTAGACTCGAAAAGCGGGAAGTATGTCAGCTGCCGCCCGAGCATGACGCGGGTTTTTTCTGTTTTGACCTGCACGTAGGTGCGTACATAGCCTTTAACCACGCCATTATACCGCAATTCAAGGCATCCTTTCAATTTGCCGAGGCGTTCGCGCAATTCGGCATCCGTAGCCAGATTGGGACCGATGCCTTTGGCGACCAATAAGTCGGTGGAATCGGCGGGGTCGGGCAGGTCGGCTTCCTCTTGAGCTGTTACCGGCACAACCGACATCAACGTAAATACAAGGGCCAGCCAGTAAACAACAGATTGTTTTCGCTGCATGAGAAGAGAGAACTCAGTTTTGAAATATGGAAGGCAAAGCACGCTTGGATTAAGGTCGAGAGGCCTAAAAACGTTGGCACACAGATAATATTTTACATAAAATAAAATGCTGCTGCGAATAGTGCTCCGTTGGGGAAATCGGATAAGGGAGAGGCGAAAGTCGTTCTTTTGCGTGATACGCTGGTATTATTTTAAGAAAATTAACATTTAAAAGTCAAAAAGAGCCATTTTCACGAAATTTTGTTTCGATTCATAAAAAGTAGTTCGAACAATCGGTTTTATGGGGAATAGGTGTACTTTTGCGCGACTTTTGAACGCGGTACCAGGCGCCCGGTGGCCGGTTGCCGTCTTCACCCTCACCGGATACCAAACATCATTTCGTTTTATGGCAAATATTGGTCGTATCAAACAAATTATCGGCGCTGTCGTAGATGTGGATTTTAGCGGTCCTGACAGTAAACTGCCGGAAATCCTCAGTGCCCTTGAAATCAAACGGGCAGACGGCTCCGTACTGGTACTCGAGGTGCAACGGCACCTGGGCGAAGACAGCGTGCGCACGATCGCCATGGATTCCACTGACGGCCTCATGCGCGGCGTGGAAGCCACCGATACCGGCGCCCCTATCGCTATGCCGACCGGCGAAGCCGTCCGCGGCCGACTGTTCAACGTTGTCGGTGAAGCCATTGACGGTATTGGCAAAGTGGAAAAAGACAAAAATGCATACGCCATTCACCGCAAACCGCCGGCGTACGAAGACCTCTCCACCGAGCGCGAAATCCTGTACACGGGCATTAAAGTGATCGACCTGATCGAACCATACGCCAAAGGCGGTAAAATCGGCCTCTTCGGCGGCGCCGGCGTAGGCAAAACGGTATTGATCATGGAATTGATCAACAACATCGCCAAAGCGTACGACGGGATGTCGGTGTTTGCCGGCGTAGGCGAACGCACCCGCGAAGGCAATGACCTGCTCCGCGAAATGATCGAATCCAACGTCATCAAATACGGCAAAGACTTTATCCATTCGATGGAAGAAGGCGGCTGGGACCTGACCAAGGTGGACAAAGCAGAACTCGCCAAGAGCCAGGCAACCCTGGTGTTTGGTCAGATGAACGAACCCCCCGGCGCCCGCGCCCGCGTGGCCCTCTCCGGCCTGACTATGGCCGAATATTTCCGCGACGGCGACCTGAGCGACCCGGCCGGCGGCCGCGATATCCTGTTTTTTGTCGACAACATCTTCCGCTTCACACAGGCCGGCTCCGAAGTATCCGCTTTGCTGGGCCGTATGCCCTCCGCTGTAGGGTACCAGCCGACCCTGGCCACTGAAATGGGTATCATGCAGGAGCGCATCACGTCCACCAAACGCGGCTCTATCACCTCCGTACAGGCGGTATATGTGCCGGCAGATGACCTCACCGACCCCGCGCCGGCAACGACATTCGCCCACCTCGACGCCACCACGGTTTTGAGCCGTAAGATTGCCTCCCTCGGGATCTACCCGGCTGTAGACCCGCTGGACTCCACCTCGCGGATCCTCGATCCGAAAATTATCGGAGATGAGCACTACCGCTGCGCCCAACGGGTGAAACAAATCCTCCAGCGCTACAACGAATTGCAGGATATCATCGCCATCCTCGGTATGGAGGAACTTTCAGACGAAGACAAGCTCGTCGTTTCGCGCGCGCGCCGCGTACAGCGCTTCCTGTCGCAACCCTTCCACGTGGCCGAACAGTTCACCGGTATGAAAGGCGTGCTCGTTCCCATCGATGAAACGATCCGCGGCTTTAATATGATCATGGACGGCGAACTGGATGAATACCCGGAAGCAGCCTTCAACCTGGTAGGCACCATCGATGATGCTATTGCCAAAGGCAAGAAATTGATGGCCGAAGCAGAAGCGTAATTATTAACCGGGGTGGAAGTCCGCCGCCTGCAATGCCCGGTTTCCACCCCGGCTATCGAACTTCAAACGCAACGCACATGAATCTCGTCATTTTATCGCCGGAAAAACAAATTTTTTCCGGCCCCGTAAAATCCGTCAAAGTGCCGGGCGCATCGGGCTCTTTCGAAATGCTGGAGAACCACGCCCCCATTGTCTCTTCGCTGGAAGCCGGCGAGGTGCGTATTATAAAAGAAGACGGCGAAAAAATGACCTTTCGCGTGGAAGGCGGTTTCGTGGAATTGCTCAACAACGAGGTGTCGTTGCTGGTAGCCGGTGTTCAGGAATAACCGGTTTGATGGAAAAGAAAAACGGAACCGCAGCACATTCCCGTTGAGCACCACGCGGTGGCGCAGGAAGAAATACTTACCGAAAAAGTATTCTTTCAAAAGATACTGCATGTCATGCAATAGCAAGGCTTTTTCCACTTTCTTTCCGGCAATCCCTTATTTTTGCCGCGCATTCGAAATCGCAGATGCATTCAAACACTCCGTGATGAAAAAACTGTTCTTTTTGCTGCCGCTGGCGGCGGCGCTGCTGCCTGCATGTTCCAACGACTTCGAGGTGGCAGCTCCCTGGAAAGAAATACCGGTCGCCTATGCCATTCTTTCGCCAAAAGACACCGCCCAGTACATCCGGGTGGAAAAGGCGTTCCTCGATCCCGAAACCAGCGCCCTGCAGCTCGCCCAGATCGCCGACTCGCTTTATTATCCGGAAAGCGCCATTTCCGTTTTTCTGGAGCAACTCAGTACCGGCCAACGTATTCCGCTTCAGCGGGTGGACGGCAACCTGGAAGGATATGTGCGCCAGGGTGGTATTTTTGCCACCCAGCCCAACTGGCTGTACAAAACCAAGGCGCAAATCAACGAAGGAGAAACCTACCGTTTGCTGATCATCCGCAACGACGGCCGGCCCGATATCACCGCTGAAACCGTCATCCCCAGGGAATTTATCTTGCGACACCCCGATCCGGCCGATATCCCGCCGCAAATCACCTTTAAACGCGACGTGTCGCCCACCGTCGACTGGCGCACGGATGCCGCAGGCGTTTTTTTCAACCTGCACTTCCGTATCCGCTACCGCGAAAATGGCCTCAACGGCGCACTGATCAAACGCGATACGCTGCAATGGACGGTCACGCCTAATGTAAAGCGCAGTTCCCAACTGGTAGCCGGCAATTTGTATAAAGGCGAATTCCTGGTGAGCACCGAGTCTTTTTTCAACTTCCTGGTCCAGCATATTCCGCCCGCCTCCGACCGTTTCCGGTACTTTGAAGGCATCGATGTCACCCTGGAAGGCGGCGGCGCTGAAATCGAGCGCTACCTGGAAACAGCTGCCGCAAATTCCGGTATTACCGGAGCGGAAATCATCCCTGCCTACTCCAACCTGTCGGAAGGATACGGCATTTTCACCGCAAAAAATCGCGTTGTGCTCAACAAAGTCCGGGTCACACCGGAAACGATCGACGACCTGAATGAACAAGCGCCAACAAATGCGCTGAATTTCAGATACTGATTTGCGCATCCCCCCCAGGGTGACGGAGAGCCGGGATTGTTAAAACCCCGGCTCTTTTTTTGTCGATCCACAACAGATTCGCTCCGAAAATGAAAAAAATTGTTGGAAAAACGTTCCGGTAAAAATAATATAATTCTTCACAATTTGTAAAAGTATATTGCATCAAATATCCTTTTTAAGCATTTAAGAACAATTATTGTTTATTAATTCTAACTAAAAGCCTCTTCACAACCTAAAAAAAATGTCATTTGCCAGCCGATACGTGCGTCGCATTTTTGTAGGGTGAAAAGTGGGGGTTAAAGAATTCCCACCGTGAGATATGTTCATGGGATTGTACAAATTCAGGTGAGAGAGCAAGTCCTTCCGAAATGTTTGGGAGGACTTGCCACAATCCAAGGAAATTTTAACGGTTTGTTAAGGCCGCCGGATCCGCAACAATTTTATTCCGGCTGCCGTTTAATTGGCGTTCAGGTTGCAATGGATGGTTTTTCCTACCGCAGCCTCAAGTATTGAAAATGTTCATGGGATTATAATTTGTTGTTTTACGACCACGCCAAATGAGGCGTGGTTTTTTGTTTATATACCTACCTTTACGCCGGAATTCAACCTCCCCGCCTATCCCACATCGTAGCACCGTCTGAACATGTCTGCAACTACCGGCGAAATCAAACGCGTCACCACGCATGTTATCCAGGCCATGAAACAGCGTGGCGAAAAAATAGCCATGCTCACGGCCTACGATTTTTCTATGGCCCGCATCCTGGATGAATCTGGCGTCGATATGCTGCTGGTCGGCGATTCTGCTTCCAACGTCATGGCCGGCTACGAAACCACCCTGCCGATTACGCTGGACCACATGATTTATCACGCCCAATCGGTCGTTCGCGCCGTACACCGGGCCATGGTCGTGGTAGACATGCCCTTCGGTACCTACCAGGCCAACTCGGAAATAGCCCTTAAAAGCGCCATCCGGATCATGAAAGAGTCCGGCGCCCACGCCGTAAAACTGGAAGGCGGCCTGGAAGTGGAAGAGTCCATCAAACGTATTCTGATGGCCGGCATTCCAGTGATGGGCCACCTGGGCCTGACGCCGCAAAGCATCTACAAATTCGGTACCTATACGGTACGGGCCAAAGAAGAGGCCGAAGCGCAAAAATTGCGCGAAGACGCGCAACTGCTCGACCAACTGGGCTGCTTCGCGCTGGTACTGGAGAAAATTCCGGCCCACCTGGCCAAAATCGTCTCCGAAAGTATTGAAATACCCACCATCGGTATCGGCGCCGGACCGGATACGGATGGCCAGGTGCTGGTTACCCACGATATGCTGGGCATTACCAAAGACTTCAAACCGCGCTTTCTGCGCCGTTACCTGGAGTTGTTCGATGTTATCCGCGAAGCCACCAAACACTATATTTCAGACGTGAAAGCCCGGGATTTCCCGAGTGAAACTGAACAATACTGAACGTATCCGGCATCATCTCAAACTAAAAAATCATGAAGGTAAAAACCCTGGGCCTGGTCGTACTGGCCTGCCTCCTCATCGGTTTATTTTTTGCCTGGAAACCCCTGAAGGCCATTTATTTATCAGGCGTCCCCGCCAAACTCCAGCGCAACATCCTGTACGTCCCCACCAATGCTTCCTTTGAACAGGTGCTGGATAGCCTCGTCCAGGGCGGTTTTATTAACGATGTTCCGGGCTTCGAATGGTTGGCCGAACGCATGAAATATAAACGCCCGGTCATGCGGCCCGGGCGCTATGAAATAACGCCGGGCTGGCACAACCGCCAACTCATCCAGCACCTGCGCGCAGGCAAACAGGCACCGGTGAACGTGGTTTTGAACAACGAACGGCTCCCCGAAGAAATCGCCGGCCGCGTGGCACGATTCCTGGAAACCGACTCCGTCGCACTCGCCCAAACGTTCAACGACCCGGCCGTCCTGGCCCAAATCGGCTACACCCCGCAAACACTCCTTTCCCTGTTTATTCCCAACACCTACCAGATGTTCTGGAATACCGGCGCCCGCGATTTTCTACAGCGCATGGTCAAGGAACACGACGCCTTTTGGGATAAAAACAACCGGCGCGAAAAAGCCCGGGCCCTCGGCATGAGCGCCGAACAAGTCTATACCCTGGCCTCTATCGTGGAGCGCGAAACCAACGACGACGCCGAAAAGCCCACCATTGCCGGGGTTTACCTCAACCGCCTTAAAATCAACATGCCGCTGCAGGCCGACCCGACCTGCGTCTTTGCCACCCGTGATTTTAGCGCCCGCCGGGTGACGGAATACCACACCACCTTCGATTCGCCGTACAACACCTATCTGTATAAAGGCCTGCCGCCGGGCCCTATCAGTATGGCCTCTATTTCCAGTATCGATGCGGTGCTGAATGCACCACAGCACCATTACCTGTATTTCTGCGCCAAACCCGGCGATTCCGGCGCCCACGCCTTCGCCGCCACCTATGCTGCGCACCTCGTCAATGCCCGCCGGTTTCAAAGCTGGCTCGAGCAACAAGGTTTGTAGGCGCCCGCCGCAAATTTTTACCCGCCCACGGCAACTACCTGCCCGGCCCGCTGTTAGAGCACCTGACTGATTTCCTGCTGGCGGCAAAAACTTCCCGCCGCTGCACAACCCCGGAATATCCGCCTAAAAACAAAACTGAATCCGCACATGAATTACCGTTTATTTGGAAAATCCGGCCTCCGCGTTTCGGAACTTTGCCTGGGCACCATGACCTTCGGCACGGAATGGGGCTGGGGCGCTGAAAAAGAAGAAAGTCAGAAAATCTTTGATACTTATGCGCAGTCCGGCGGCAATTTCCTCGATACCGCCAACCGATACACCGAAGGCACCAGCGAACGCTGGCTGGGCGAGTTTATCAAAAGCGACCGGCACCACTTCGTACTGGCCACCAAATATACCCTGCGCGACCGCGTGGGCGATATCAATTTTGCCGGCAATCACCGAAAAAACATGATGCGCTCCGTGGAGGAAAGCCTGCGCCGGCTCGACACGGATTTTATCGACCTGTTCTGGGTGCATGCCTGGGACGGCGTTACGCCCGTGGACGAGGTGCTGCGCGGTCTCGACGACCTGGTGCGCAGCGGTAAGGTACATTATATCGGTATTTCCGACACGCCGGCCTGGGTGGTCAGCCAGGCCAACACCATGGCCGAATTGCGCGGCTGGACCTCGTTCGCCGGCCTTCAGATCGAATATTCCCTGCTCCAGCGCGCGCCCGAGCGCGACCTGCTGCCCATGGCCCGCCATTTTGGCCTCGCCATAACGCCCTGGGGCGTTATCGGCGGCGGCGCCCTGACGGGCAAATACCTGAAAGGCGAAATCGGCCGGGTAGTGGAAGCCAGCGCCCGCCGCAGCGAACGCGCCAATAAAATTGCCGGAATAGTCGTACAGGAAGCAGAAAAACTGGGTGTTCCGGCCGCACAAGTCGTCATCAACTGGGCCCGCCAACGCGACACCCGGCTGACGGTCATACCGATCATCGGCGCCCGCACCGCCACCCAACTCCAGCAATCGCTCGGCTGCCTCGACGTGCAACTGCCGGCCGATACCCTGCTAGCCCTCGACGACGCCAGCGCCATCGAACTGGGTTTTCCGCACGAATTCCTGAAGTCCGATACTATCCGCGACCTGGTTTTCGGCGGCGAATACGCCAAATTCAAACCCTGAACTGCGGGCGCCTTGCAGCGCCATCAACCGATCTTTAGCCTACCTTTACCGCCGAAAAAACATCCGATCCATACCATGCCGTTCAACGAAATAGAAAATATGCCTATTCATTGGGCAGACCACGAAGACGTGGCCATGAAACTCTACGAGCGTTTTGGCGACGACTTTGACGAAAGCAAAATTTACCGCATCCGGTTTACCGATCTCATCGAATGGGTGCTGGAAATTCCCAATTTCGCCGAAAAACGCGAAGACTGCAACGAAGCGCACCTGGAGCAAATCCAGGCCAAATGGGTATACGAATGGAGAGACAACAACCGATAGGACCCGGCGACCAATTGCCCGCGGCCGGTAGCCGGGAGTCTACCGTCGAACTGGTGCACCTGTTCGACAAGTTCAAGGCCGTCCGGGCTATAGTACTGGATGTGGACGGCGTGATGACCGACAACAGCGTGCACGTCACGGAAAGCGGCGAGCAACTGCGCCGCATGAGCATCCGCGACGGCCTGGGGCTGAAAATTGCCCTGCAAAACGATTTTCAGGCCTGCATCATCACGGGCGGCCGCTCGCAGGGCGTGATCAAACGCCTGGCCGGCCTGGGTATCGAGCATATTTATACGGGCGTGGAAGACAAATGGCCGGTATTTCTGCAATTCCTGCAACTGACCAACCTGCAGGCCAGCGAGATATGCTACATGGGCGACGACCTGCCCGACCTGCATATCCTCCAAAAAGTCGGGCTTTCTGCCTGCCCTGCCGACGCCGTGCCGGAGGTGCGGCTGCTGGTCGACTACATTTCGCCCATTGCCGGCGGCCACGGCTGCGTGCGCGATGTGGTGGAAAAAGTACTGAAGGTGCAGGGGCGGTGGAAGTTTTGAGGACGCACTTTAACCAGCTTCCTTCGCATCACGGTCCCACAGATTTCCGGATCTCCATTCAGGCTCTTTTCCTATATTTACCCCGAATCATACCTACCTCCACCGTGCAACAACTGTTGGCCCTCCCCCGTTTGTTGCGGCTGCCTAACCTGGCGATTGTTTTGCTGAGCCAGTGGTTGCCGTACTGGTATATCCTGCGTCCGGCAATTTTACGGGCAGGAGGGATTCCCATACTCACCGAACGCACGTTCAGCCTCATCGCCGCGGCCACGGCACTTATCTCGCTGGCCGGCTATGTGATCAACGATTATTTCGACCGCGAAATCGACGCCATCAACCGGCCACACCGGGTGGTGGTCGGGCGGTATATCCCCTCGGGAATCGTTCTGCTGATATACCTCGGGCTGGTTACCCTGGTGCATTTGATCGTGTTGCGCGTCTATTTTTTACTGCCGGAACCCAAGTCCTTCTGGCCGCTCATTGTTTTCCCCGTGGTATCGTTTTTCCTGTTTCTTTACGCCTGGCAAATGAAATGCACGCCGCTGATGGGAAATATCCTGGTGTCGCTGATGTGTGGCGCCGTACCGGCCATCCCCTTGTTTCCGGAGGACCGCGCCCTGTGGCTGGCTTCGTTCCGAACGCCGGAGGCCATCCATCAGGCCACTGGTCTGGTTTGGCTGTATGCTACGTTTGCTTTTGCCACCAACCTGCTGCGCGAACAGGTCAAGGACCTGGAGGATTTTCAGGGCGACGCCGCTTGCGGCTGCAACACCCTGGCCGTGATCAAAGGCCTGCGCTTTGCCAAAAAACCTGCCGCCTTTCTTGGCCTGTTCGTATCCGTGTTGATCGGCCTGTTGCTCTTTTTCTGGAGCCAAACCGGCGCGCCCGACTGGCAGATCGGCGCCGGCGCCTTCCTGCTGCTGACGCCGGCACTGATCGCCACCGCACTGGTTTTTGCAGCCAGTTCCAAACGGCAGTTCACCTGGGCCAGCGCCTGCATCAAGCTGATTATGCTGGCCGGCCTTTTCCTCCTGCTCCGCTCCTGGCCCGACGACCCCCTCGCTGCCATCCAACTGGCCTTCCGGTAAAAACCGGGCGCTCCCCAGCGTCCGGCGTATTCCTTGTTATGACGTACTTTTGCCCCGCCCCACGCGTACTTCATATTTCGTATCGCATATGCGTCCACTGATCCTTGCCTCCAAAAGCCCCCGCCGCAGCCAACTGCTGCGGGAAGCCGGTTTTGAATTCTCCGTTCACGGACTGGACGTAGACGAAAGTTTCCCGCCCGAAATGCCGGTAGAGGATGTCGCCGAATATTTAGCCCGTCGAAAAGCCCTGGCGGGCCGGCATTTAATACAGGACCGGGAAATTCTGATTTCGGCCGACTCTGTAGTAATTTTGGATGGGCAGATTTACAACAAGCCCACAGACCACGCCGATGCCTTTCGCATGATCCGCCTGCTCTCGGGCCGGCAACACACCGTAATCACGGGCGTTTGCCTGCTGGGCGCCGAACAGGAACGCAGTTTTTCCGACTGTACCGAGGTTTATTTCGATGCGCTGAACGACGAAGAGATCGACCAGTACATTCGCCGCTGCACCCCCTTCGACAAAGCCGGCGCTTATGGCGTGCAGGAATGGATCGGATTGTGTAAAATCCGGCGCATCGAAGGCTCCTATGCCAACGTTATGGGCTTGCCGGTACACCGGGTATACGCCGAGTTGAAGTATTTTCAGGAGCCGGCCATCTGACAAACCGCTAGTATGCCGCGAATCCTACTCACCGTCACCAACGACCTCAGCCACGACCAGCGGATGCAGCGCATTTGTTCGGCGTTGGCCAGTAATGGGTATGGTGTGCAACTGGTGGGCCGGGCGCTCCCCGGCAGCATCCCACTGGAAAAACAACCCTTCGAACAACGGCGACTCCACTGCCGGTTCAACAAGGGATTTCTGTTTTACGCCGAATACAACCTGCGGCTCTGGTGGTACCTGATGCAGGCGCCCTGCGACGCCGTTTGCTCCATCGACCTGGATACCTTGCCGGCCGGCTGCCTGGCTACTCTGTTGCGCCGGAAAAAACGGGTGTTTGACGCGCATGAATACTTCACAGAGGTGCCTGAAGTCACTGCCCGGCCGCTTGTAAAGGCCCTTTGGGCGCTCGTCGCCCGGATATGCCTACCGTTTTACCAGCATGCCTACACCGTCGGTCCGGCCCTGGCGGCCATCTTTACAAAAAAATACGGCATCCCCTTCGATGTGGTGCGGAATGTGCCGGAGGAGCCCCACCCCACCCCACCCCCTGGGGGGGAGAGCGGCAAACAGTCGACTAATGCGGAGGCCAGCCAGTTCCCCACAGAGCCCCCAAAGGTGGGGTCTAGCCATTTCTCGTCATCCCCCCCCCTTGGGGGCGGCAGGGGGGGGCTCCTCCTCCTCTACCAGGGCGCGCTCAACGAAGGCCGCGGAATCGAACAATTGCTCGAAGCCCTGCCTCACCTCTGTGGCGTGGAACTCTGGCTGGCTGGCGAGGGTGATTTGTCGGAAATGCTTCGCCGGCGCGCAGACCAGTTGCACGTTCGGGATAAAGTCCGCTTCCTGGGGTATCTCAAGCCCGCGGACCTGAAAACGCTTACCCGGCAAGCCTGGCTAGGCATCAATGTATTGGAAGACAAAGGCCTGAGCTATTACTATTCCCTGGCCAACAAATATTTCGACTACATCCACGCCGGCGTACCGGTACTAACAATGGATTTTCCCGAATACCGGGCACTGAACCAGGAACACGAAGTTGCCCTCCTGCTCAATCGCCTGACACCGGAAACTGCAGCCCGGGCAATCGGCTACCTCCAGGCACATCCGGAAGTTTACCAACGGTTACAATCGGCTACCCGGGAAGCCCGGGAGGACTGGGTTTGGGAGAAAGAAAAAGCCGTGTTGCTCCGGTGCTGGCAGGATGCCCTGTAATTTTTTTTACGCACCCAACCCCTTCGCCGGCGAAGGCTGTCTATCCTGAAAAAAGCTAACACCATGAAAACGTTCCGTTTTTTTCTGGCGGCCTTTGTCGCCTTCAGTTTATTGGCCTGTACAAAAAATTCCAACTGCGGCGACATGCCCCTGTGCCCGGACGCTGTATCCGCTACGTTTAAAAACCTCACCGGCTTGGATGGCTGCGGGTACGTCCTGCAGTTGGCCGATGGCGCCTATCTGGAAGTGGTCAACCTGAGCGAACTCAATCTGACGCCGGCCGACGGCATGAAGGTGCGGGTGAAATACAGCCCGCAATCCGGTATGGCCAGTATTTGCATGGTCGGACCGATCGTTCGCGTCGATTGCATCGAGGAGGTACAAAAGTAGCAGCATGGAATATTGCCGGCCATACCCGGCAATAAAATTCCGGGTTGACCCCCATCGCGGGCGGTCAACTTTTTTTTTGCCGTTTGGCAGCCGGCAGCCGGACGGCCGGGTTGATGCTTTGCGACATGCCCCGGTACAGTTCGCGCCAGGCGGGGTGTTGCTCCAGCCCTTCCAGGTGCCGCCGGATCGTGTCGGTATCGCCCCGCATGGCCGGCCCGGTTTGCATACGGGCGGGTGAATCCTGCAATGCTTTGGCCAGGGTTTCTTCCATCAGCGGATGTAACAGTTCGAAGGGCAAGCCCTTTTCCTCCATGATTTTTTCTGCGATGGCAAAACAGTGGTTGGCGAAATTATTGGCAAACACAGCGGCCACATGCAAAACGGAGCGCTGGTCGTCGTTGACCCGGTAGGCCAGGTTGCCGATAATTTTGGCTACTTTCATCAGCAACACCACATCCGCTTCGGACCGGGCGTCGATGCAAAAGGGTATTTTCGACCAAACGGGCATACGTTCGGTGGAAAACGACTGCAAAGGATAAAAAACACCGGAGCGTTTGAAATACGGCTCGAGCACTGCGCCTTGGGTGGCGCCCGATGTATGCGTCACCAGCGCTGCCTGTGCATACGGCGCCAGGGCCGCCCCCACCTCCTCAATGGCATCATCCCGTACAGCCAGCAGGACCCAATCGGCATCCGGATGGATATCCGACCACCGGTCCGACCATTCCGAACGGAGCTCGGCGGCCAGCTCCTGCCCCGGGCCTGCCGAACGGCTGAGCACCTGCGTCACACACAGGCCTTTTGCGCGCAAACGTTTGCCCAGGTGATGCGCAATGCGTCCGGCGCCGACGATGACTATTTTGTTGGGTGTGAGCATGTTTTGTGTATGCTAATGGTCGGGGCGCAGGTATTTTTTTATTTGTACCGGCTCAATATCCGCCGGCGGCATCATCGCCTCGATTGTCCGCAACTGCCCGCAATTTGCCATCGGCCTGGCGCAGGATGGCCTCCACACGGCCGATAGGCGAACGCGTTTTCACCGTATGCCCCATTTGTTCGAGCCGTCCAACCACTTCTTCCGGCAGCCCCCCCTCCTCGATCTGAATGGCATCCGGCAGCCACTGGTGGTGAAAGCGTTTTTGGTGCACGGCATCCAGCAACGGCAGGTCGAAGATATACACGTTCAGGATGACCTGAAACACCGAGGTAGGGATTGTCGTGCCCCCGGGCGTACCAACCACGAGGGAAAGTTGTCCATTTTCTGAAATAATCGTCGGGGTCATGCTGCTGAGGGGCCGTTTCCCCGGCGCTATGGCATTCGCTTTACCCCCGATGGCGCCGTATAAATTCGGTGCGCCGGGTTTAGCGCTGAAATCGTCCATTTCATTGTTCAAAATAAATCCGGCGCCGCCGACCACCACCCGGCTGCCATACGAATCGTTGAGCGTGGTGGTGACGGCCACGGCGTTGCCCTGTGCGTCTACGATATTGAAATGAGTGGTCTCTTCGCTTTCCCGGAGTTTTCCAGCCTTTACCTGTCCGCTCGACGTCGCCTTTTCGGGGTCAAAATCTGCCATCCGTAGTGCCAGGTAGTCCGGCGCTGCCAGGGCCTGCGCCGGCACCGGCCAAAAGTCCGGATCGCCCATGTGTTCTGCCCGGTCGGCAAAGGCGCGCCGCTCGATTTCTACTATCCGGTGCACCGTTTTGGCGGTGTGAAGGCCGGAGGCGCTCAGGCCGGTATCGCCCAGCATGCCCAGCATTTGCCGGAGCAAAAGGCCGCCGCTGCTGGGTGGCGGCATACAAACCAGGCGCAGGCCCTGCCAGTCGAACTCGAGCGGCGCCCGCCATACGCTGGTATAGTTTTTCAAATCGGCTTCGGTGATCAGGCCGTTATGTTTTTGCATTTCATGCACCAGCAACGCGGCAACGGGGCCGGTATAAAAGCCGTCGCGGCCGGCGCCGGCAATCCGGTGCAAAGTGGTCGCCAGGTCTTTCTGGATCAACCAGTCGCCGGCCTGCCAGTCCTGTACCTGCACAAAAACCGGCACCATTTTATTGTAGCGGATAAAATTGCCTTTTTCCTCGTTCAATTGCATTGCCTCCTGCCCGGTGATCTGATATCCCTTGTCCGCCAGTTGGATAGCCGGTTTCAGCAGCAGCGGCCAGGGCAGGCGGCCATACTTGCGGTGGGCTTGCCACATCCCGTCGACCGATCCGGGAACGCCGCAAGCGAAGATGCCGAAACGGCTTAGTGCGCTAAGTACCCTGCCCGCCGTATCCTGGTACATGGTTTCGGTTGCTGCAGCCGGGGCTTTTTCGCGAAAATCAAGGGCTGCAGTGCCTCCGTTTTTGTCGCGGTAAATTAAAAAACCGCCGCCACCGATATTTCCCGCTTGCGGGTACACCACCGCCAGGGCAAACTGAACTGCTACCGCTGCGTCTACGGCATTGCCGCCCTGCCGCAGGATATCCAGACCGGCCTGGGTAGCCAGGGGATGCGCCGAAACAACGGCGGCCGAGTCGGCAAGCACTTCCTTTTCGATACGATACGGAAACGGTACGTATTTTTGGGCACGGCAATGCAGGTGGCCCAAAGTGAAAATAGTCAGTAACGCAAAAAACAATCTGTCCATCATAACCAGGTTCGAATAACCGGGCGGATTACGGCGGCGCAGGAGCCGTCAGCCCGGATAAAACGGATAAAAAACATACAAACGTAGGTCATTTCGCAAAATGAACGGTACTTCGCGCCAAACGTTTGTAAAACCTTTTTACTTTTGAAACCGGAAGGATTTACCCAAAAAAATATGCTTACACAAGAGGAGTTTTTACGTATGATGAAACCGCTGTTGCAAGGGAATGGTGTGGTTTACCGGAAAAAGAAAAATGTGTTTGCACGGCGGGCCCATGCAGGCGAGCTGATCCAAACCCAAACGGCCGACGGCCTGGAAACCGTCAACACCGCCGGCGAAGGCGACTATATCGTGCGCAACCAAACGAATGCCCGGGAAGAATACATTGTGCCGGCCTACAAATTTATCCGAAAATACAAACACCTTTGGCCAACCGATGCCCAATGGGCGGAATACGAACCCCTGGGGCATATTGTTGCCGTTGAACTCACACCCCAACGCCTGGAAACACTGACCCTGCCGGCCGAATTCGAGTTCACGGCCCCCTGGGGCGCCCCCATGACGGCTAAAACCGGCGACTTTATCGGCTGCCCGCCGGACTATTCCGAGGTATACCGCCTGGCCCGAACCGAGTTTTTTGAAACCTATATAGAAGCAAGCGGGGCGGACGCCATCTAAACGGCCGCGCCGATTCCCGATCCATCAACTAAACGTCATTGCCATGGCTTCGAACGCCGAGTGGAAACAGCAAAGTGAAAAATACATCACCGACCGGATCCAGGATCAGATTTCCTGGTACGAGCGAAAAAGCCGGATCAACAAAACCGGATACTACCGGTGCCGCTACCTGATCATCGGCTCGGGCGCGCTCATTCCCCTGCTGGTGGGGTATGCCGAAGGCTGGTTTGATTGGCTTAAATATGTCGCCGGTTTTTTAGGCGTCGTAGTAGCTGTTTCCGAAGGAATTATGTCGCTCAAAAAATTTCTGGAAAACTGGTCAACCTACCGCCTCACTGCCGAACGCCTGCGGCGCGAATTATATTTTTACGAGAACATGGTGGGCGACGACTATGCCCCGGGTGGCGAGCCGGCGTTTAAAAAATTCGTACTTAGAGCCGAACAAGTTATGGCATCGGAGAACGAGGAATGGAAATCCTATATAGAAACCACGCAAGAACAGAAGTAGCTCCGGAGCGGCGCTGCAGCGGCCCGGTCAAGGCATCAACTCCAGGACTATGGGTGAATTCGGGGCCAGGGTCAGCGTTGAAATATCCGGTATAACGCCGCCGGACATCACGTCTTTTGCTTTGCGAAAACCCTGTAGCCGTTCGGCAAAACGCCGGGTATCGAGCAGCCGTTCGCTGCTCGCCGTATTAAGCGCCACCATCACTGTTTTTTGGGCATCAAACCGGAAATACACATACACCCCGTTTTCCGGTACGAACTGCATGAGCCGGCCGGTTTGCAGGGCCGTCGTGGCATTGCGGTAGCGGATGAGGGTGCGGGTAAAGTCGAAGGCTTGGTTCTCCAGGGCTGTCCGGCCGGCCGCCGTGAATTTATTTTGCGCATCGCCGGGCCAGCCGCCGGGAAAATCCTTGCGAATATTGCCATGGGAAGGCGCTTCCAGGCCGGTGCTGAGGATTTCGGTGGCGTAGTACAGCTGGGGAATGCCCCGTGTGGTGAGTAAAAATGCGATGCCGCTTTTATACTTGTTTATATCCTCACCGATTGCCGAGAAAAACCGGGTCATATCGTGATTATCCAGCATTACGACGTTCCGGAAAGGATCTTCGTAAAAGAAATCTTTGGTCAGCGTATGATATACGCGGCTGACGCCTTCCGTCCAGCCCTGTTCGCGCTTCAGGGCTTCCTGTATCGCAAAACAAAGCGGAAAGTCAACTACACCGGGCAGATTGGAATCGAAGCCTGCACGCGCCATGGGCTGGTTGTCGGCGAAGAAGCCCTGCGTCAGCACGTCGTATTCCCAGATTTCCCCAAAAAGATGGATAGACGGGTATTCTTCCCGGATTTCCCGGCAATACCGGCTCATAAAGGGTTGATCGGAGTAGGTATAGGTATCGATCCGGAAAGCATCCAGGCCGGCGTATTCCACCCACCAGATCGCCTGCTGGATCAGGTAGCTGGCCAGGTGGGGGTTCCGTTGGTTGAGGTCGGGCATAGCCGATGCGAACCAGCCCTCGTTAAATCGCTTTTTATCGGAATCTGAAGCATAGGGGTCCGCCAGGGTTGGCGCCCGGTAAGAAGTTTGCGTCATTTCCGGCCAAATATTGAGCCAGTCCTTCATTGGCAAATCCGCCATCCAGTAGTGGTTGTTGCCGATATGGTTGGGCACTACATCGCGTACGACCTTAATGCCGCGACTATGGCACTGGCCGACCAGTTCGCGGTATTGTTCGTTCGTACCCAGCCGGCGATCCACCCGGTACATATCGGTTATGGCATAACCGTGGTAAGACGAACTGGCCTGGTCGTTTTCCAGTTCGGGATTGAGCCAGATGGCCGTAATGCCCAGGTCCTGCAGGTAGTTGAGATGATCGAGCACGCCTTTCAGGTCGCCGCCGTGGCGTCCCAGCAGCGAATCGCGGGCGAGGCCGTCGAGCAGGCCGGGATGCTGGTCGTTGGAGGGGTCGCCGTTGGCGAAGCGGTCGGGGAAAATCAGGTAAATCACGTCGCGGCTGTCCAGGCCCTGGCCTTTCGGCGCCGGGCTGCGCGGCAACACGGGGAACTCATGGGTGAACGCCAGGTCTTTTTCGGGGTGCGTAAACAAGATGGGCACTTTTTGGTGCGGGGCGTCGGCGGCAATCGCCAGCCTGAGAAACAAATAGTTCGGGCTGTCGCCTTTGGTCACTTTTTCCAGGGTCACGCCTCTGGCTTGGCCCAGGCGTACCGAATACCCGGCCAGGCCTTCGCGACGCAGCAGGATTTCGACGCGGTTGTGTTGCATACCGGTCCACCAGTTGGGCGGCTCCACACGCAGATCGCCGGACAGGGCCGGCACGGTCTTGGGTGGCAGGGGATGCGGATGGGGATTGCCCAGGTAGTCTTTGCAGGAAATAGGAACAAAAGCCCCGCTGCAGGCGAGGAGCAGTAAAAGTGTTCGTTTCATTTCTTCAAAGTTTTTTTCCCAACCGGCTACGAAGTTGTTATTTGGATTTTCGCACCAGCCCGATCAGAAATAACAAAACCAATGCGCCGATGACGGCGGTCAGGACATGGCCGAGCAGCCCGCTGGCCGGAGAAATATTCAATTGGCGAAAAAGCCAGCTGCCGATAAAGGCGCCGATAATGCCAACCACGATATTTCCCAGCAAACCAAAGCCGTAGCCCTGGCGAATCAGGCTGGCCAACCAACCGGAAGCCGCGCCGATGACAATGGTGTAAAGTACGTTTTCCATATAGATAAAACAGATTGACAGGTAATTTCATCATCAGGCGCCGGCCTTGCGCTCTTTTATTTGCCAACACAACAGCGCTGCAAAACCCAAAAAGCCGCCGCCCACCATGACGGCGGCCAGGCGGTTGTTGTCGAGCACGTGTTCCATGATCCATCCGAAAAACAAGGTGGCGATAATCTCCGGCAGCACGATAAAGAAGTTGAAAATGCCCATGTAAACCCCTAATTTTTGCTGGGGCAAGGTGGAAGCCAGCATGGCATACGGCATAGACAAAATACTGGCCCAGGCGATGCCGACGCCCGTCATGGACAACAGCAGCCAGTATTTATTCGGGGCTATACCGACAAACAAAAGCCCTAGGGCGCCGAGGATCAGGCAAAGCATGTGGGTGTATTTGCGGCTGAACCGGTCTGCGATTTTTGGCAGCAAAAACGAAAAAGCAAAACAAACTGCCGAGTAGAACCCGAAACAGATGTTGCCCCAGGCCACGCCTTCGGCATACAAGGGCGAATCCGTATCCGGCGCTCCCAACACATCGCGGGCTACCGCCGGCGTAAAGTAAAACCACATAAGAAACAGGCCGGGCCAGGTAAAAAACTGAACCAGGGCAACCTGCCGCATGGTGGACGGCATGGTAAAAATATTGGAAAACACTTCCCGGACACCATGCCAAAAGCCGGCAGTTTCCTGTTTCATCCGCTGAAACGCCTCCATATCGGGCGGCGGATATTCCCTGGTGGTCCGCACGGTATATAAAACCGCTGCGATATAACAAATCGCCCCGATGCTGAATACCGCCACCAGGTAGGGCGGTACGCCGCCCGCACTTTTGCCGCTGCCAAAAATGGCCAGGATTACCGTGGGTAAAACAGCCGCGATGACGTTTCCGATGCCGATGAACATGCTCTGCATGGTGTACCCCCGGTTGATTTGTTCTTCCGGCAGCAAATCGCCCACAAAAGCCCTGAAGGGTTCCATACTGATATTGATACTGGCATCCAGTATCCACAACAACCCGGCGGCCATCCACAAGGCCGAAGAATGCGGCATGAACAACAGCGCCACGGTGGCCAAAATAGCTCCGATAGTGAAGTAGGGCTTCCGGCGGCCCCAGCGGCCCCAGGTGCGGTCGCTCAGGTAACCGATAACCGGTTGAACGATCAGACCGGTCATCGGCGCCGCCAGCCACAGCAGCGGTATTTCATCGGGCTTGGCCCCGAGGTATTCATAAATGGCGCTCATATTGCCCATTTGCATGCCCCACCCAACCTGGATGCCGAGAAAGCCAAAACTCATATTCCATATCTGCCAGTAGTGGAGGCGTGGTTTTTGCCAGGAAGCGCCATTAGCGCCTGATACTGCAACACTCATGCGGATAGTTGTTTTGTTTGAAAAGAATCATTCGTTTTTTCACCCCGTAAAGAAATAAAATTCCCGACTGTTTGCCGGCAATATGAAAAAATAATGGGCGGAGAAAGGGCCGTCGAAAAAAAAATCCCCCTTTCAGATTTTCAATCTGAAAGGGGGATGACCCGGGCAGGCAAACGCGCCGGCGTGGCTGCGCGCCGGTCCGGACTGGCCCTGTGGGGTTAAAAATCCGAATCGTCTGGAATATCGTCGGGCTCATCGTCATCGCGCCGGCGGGTGACGATGATATGGTCATCTTCATCGGAGGCGCCTTCCGAAATTTCTTCGTCGTCCTCCCCTTCGCCATCGAATTCGCTATCTACTTCGATATCGGCAAAATCTTCGCGCAACACGCCATCCTCGTCATAGTCTTCGTCCTCCTTGACCAGGCGCTTAGCTTCCTGAATGGTCATTCGAATGAGGTAGTATACATCCTCCGTTTCGAACGGAAGCGCAGAGACTTTTTTTCCTTCCTGGTTGGTGTATTGCAGCAGGAAAGGCGCAAATCCGGTAGGATAGCGCATCTTTACCAAGCGGATAATATCTTCCGGCAGAGTATCGTAATCTTTGACAACACGTTTCTTGGCCAAGGCTGGTACAGCTATTTGTTTTGAAATGAGCACAACGGACAACAAGCCCTTGAGGATAAAGCCGAATGCGCCAGGTTCTGTTTACGGGCAAATTTAAACGAATGGGGTTTGAATCGGCAAAAATTTTGGGGCGGAATTTCAGCGGTGGTTGGAATTCGCTTGCAGCGCCCTGTCCTGGCCTTCCGGGCCCCGGCGAAATACGTCAAAATGGCTCATTGTTTTTCCCGGATTTCCACGATCTCTACCCGGCGTTCGCGGGCGGCATCCGGGTGGTACACGGAGTTCCGCAAGTCGCGCAGGTCGTCGCTGATGCCGGACCGTACGGTAGTCTCGCCGAAGCTGGCTTCCAGCACCTGAAGCTGGCCCGTATCGAAGTACATTTTCAAGACACCGTTTTCAAACCGCTCAAAGTGGTTGCGCACGCTGCTGATCCGGCGTTTGCCCAAGGCCAGGTTATAATCGCTTTCGGCGCGCGGGCTCGTGAATCCCTTAATGATTACCTGCACCGTTTCGCCTTTTTGCAGCCTGCCCAACAGGACCTCGCATAATTGGTCGAGCCGTTCGTAGCCGCGGCGCACCTCCTGTTCAAAAAAATCATCGATCAAATCTTCGGCCGTTTCGCGTTTACTGCCGCTCAGGCCTGCGGCAAACTGCTCTCGGTATTCCGCCTGCCGCTCCAGGTAAACGCTTACCGTTTCGACATAACTCTTCCGCGTATGCACCCGGCGCGTGCGCTGGTCGGGCTCATCGTTGTCAAAATACAGCGGAAGTCCGATAAATTCGGTCAGTTCCGGCACGGGCGCCGGGTCGCGTTCCTGCAGCTGCTCCACCGGGATCAAAGGGCGCTCCACGGGCCGCCTGGGCGTAGGCAGCGGGACCTGTGCCAGCGGCGGTTCCGGCGCCGGGTCTTGCGGGTAGCGCACCTGGAAAATATCGTTGCAACACGCCTTGTTCACCTCGTCGAGATACAGAGAGCCCGGCCGGTTGCTACTCAGAAAGCCGCTTTTGCCATCTGGTTGAAGGATAAAATATATATCGTTATAACTAGAATTCAGTCCAGCCCCAGCGTTTTCAGGCGCCCCGAAAGCGGTTTGTTTCATTTTGGATTGGAAGATATCGTAGCCGCCAAACCCTGGCCGGCCATCCGAACTAAAATACAGCACCCGCGAAGGCTCGTGAAAAAAGGGGGTGATCTCGTTCGCCGGCGTGTTGATCGCCCCGGCATTCACCGGCACTTCGTCAAAACGCGGCAAACGCAGCGGCTTGCGGCTGTTTACCGGCACATTACACGGACAAAACCAGATGGTGTCCAAGGGCATATACCAAATATCCAACCCTCCGCTCCCGCCAGGGCGGTCGCTGGCGAACCAAAGGTTAAGCTGCTGCGATAACGTATCGAAACCAATGGAAGGCTGGGTAGTGGTATAACCGGCCAGGTTGACGGGCTCCGGAAGGCGGACCGGGTCGCCCCAACGCTTCCGGATATCCTGAACGGTCAGCCACAGCTCGCAACGGATGTCCGAAGCATTTATATTTTTACAAAGTGTGATAAATAAAAAATGCCCGCCGGCAGTGAACGCCGTATGGGCTATGTGGGCAGTATCGGTAGATGGAAAAACCCGCGAGGCCTCGCGCGCGCGGCCGTTGCGAAGGGAATACATGACCTTGGTCGAAGCTTGCTTTTCGGGCGGCGCTTGTCCCGTCGCTGATCAAACCGGTAGGAGGAAAAATACAGGGTATCGCCGGCCACAAACGGCGCAAAATCGCTGTATGGGCTATTAATACCCTTGCCCGCATTCACAACTTCCACGCCGGAACTGTCCCGCAGGTTTTGGCGTGCCCACTGACAGGCTGCCAACTCCACGCGGGCTGGATCCGCATAGGCGCCACCGGCAAACTGCGTCAGGTAGCGTTCAAAGTATGCAGCGGCCGCTTCATACCGGCCCTGGTTTTTCAACACCTCCCCCAGGCGATAGCACAACAAAGAGTCCGTGCGTTTGGGATTGCCCAGTGCCTCTAACTGGCGGTATATTTTTTCCGCCAGGGGGAAGGCATTCAGCAGGCGGGCGCATTCCGCGTATTTCCACATCAACGCCGCATCGCCGGGCTTGCGCCGCATGGCCATGTCGTAGTACTGAATGGCTGCACCATAATCTTTATACTCAAAAGCCTTGTCGCCGGCGCGTACATAAGAGCGGCGCGATTGGCCGTCAACCGGGTTACACACGACACCCAAGCTAAAAATCAGCAGGAGCGCAGCGCGGAAATACGGCAGGGATTTATTTTTCCCCAAGGCGAAAAAATGGTTGCGGAGGATTAGAAACATGCGTCGATCGTATTTTCGGGTGATCAGATCGTTAAAATACAGGACAGGATTTGAACGCTTTTACTGGCGGAGCCGGTACGGACCGGTATACCACTGCCATTTCAAAACCTCCCCGGCCAGTGGTCGCCGACTCAAACGGGGAGATATTCCAGTCATAACTCAGGCCAAGCGTCCAGTCGCCAAATTCATACTGAAGCGCCGGAGTTATAGCGTCGCCCAGGCGCGTTGCCAGGGTGAACTGCAGGGCGGTCTCCTCCGGGTTCAGCCATATACGGGCGCCGCCGCCAACCAGGATTTCCCGCGCTGACTGCATCTGCTGCGCTCCTGCAAAAACGACCAAATCCAGAAATTGGTTTACTTGCAGGTAAGAATTTGCGTTACCGGCCAGGCGAAGCGGCAAGCGCGCAGCGCTGTTCTCGTCAAAATGTATACCTGGCCGGTTCAGGTGAAATACTCCGACGCCGGCGACTACCCGGGTACGGGTTCCCGGCGCTTTCAGGCGCCAGTTCAGGCCGGCGGAAAAGGTGGGCTTCAGACCGGTTGTACGGTTGAACGATTCCCTGGCAGGCAATCCCGGGTCGAAGACCTCTCCTGTCCACTGATTTTTAAATTTAAGGCCGGAAATATCAAACCTGCGCTGAACGATTCCCAGCCCGAACCCTGCCGACAAGGTATTCCACTCGTCGATCTGGTGTGCCACACTACCCGCCAACCCGATCTGTGTCCAACTGAGCCCGGCATCGCCGGCTTTGTCGTGCTGCACCAGCAAACCGGTGCCAACGGCATTCGAACCAAACTCCAGCAGCTTCCGGTCGACCCCAAGGGCAAACGTTTGGTACGATACTGGTACGCTGGTCCATTGACCGCGGTATATAGCCATCGCCCGCAGGTCGCCTTGAAAAGCGCCGGCCTGGGCCGGGCTGTAGTGCATCGGATTGTGGTAAAACTGTGTGTAATGGAGGTCCTGCGCCACTGCACGCACGGCAAGGCCCAATAAAATCAGTACGACAAGGCGGATATGCTTCATGGAACAAGGGAGTTGATGGATTGGCCAGAGGTAAAGGTAAAGAAGTATTTTTGCCCGAATCCGCTGCCTGCGTGAAAATGCCGGCATTTGACACGTGTAAAATACTCAAATATGTTGATCGAAGTTTGCGCTTCCAATATCCAATCCGCCCTGGCGGCCCAAGGGGCAGGCGCCCATCGTATCGAATTGTGTACCGCCCTGGATGGCGGCGGCCTGACGCCGTCTGCCGGGCTCCTGCGCGAAGTACTCCGGCGCCTGCGTATCGGGGTGCATGTACTGATCCGGCCCCGGGAGGGCAATTTTTGCTATGACGATGCCGAAATGCAGATCATGCTCGACGATATCCGCATTTGTCGCCAAACCGGCGCCCACGGCGTGGTGATCGGCGCGCTCGACACAGCCGGCCGCATCGATATTCCCAAAATGCAGGCTATGTTGGAAGCTGCCGCCGGGCTGGACGTCACCTGCCACCGGGCATTCGATTACACGGCCGATCCGCTGGAAGCGCTCGAAACCCTGATTGACCTGGGTTTCAAGCGCGTCTTAAGCTCGGGTCAGGCCGTCAGCGCCTATGAAGGCCGGTTTGTATTGCAAAAAATGGTGGAACGGGCAGCCGGCCGGATTATCGTCATGCCCGGCGCCGGGCTCTCTGCGCGCAACATCCGGGAAGTGGCAGGCACAACAGGCGCCCTCGAGTTTCACCTCACCGGCCGGAAAAAAATCGTGCAACCCCATCCGGGCGGCGAAATTCCGGGCCTGGAGTGGTGGTACTGGGAAAGCCGGGAAGAAATCCTGCGGGAAGCCATGGCGGCCCTGGCCTGAACAGCCGTTTACCAAACATATCCGCTCAATACGAAGGCAACCACCAATGCGAAAACGTATCGGGCAAACCAAGACCGGTCCAGCCAATCGGCCGTCCGCACGCCCAGCCTTTTTTCCAAAAACCAGATCAGGCCGATTTTTTCCAGCATGAAGGCCACAACGGCCGACCATGCCAGGCCCGGCAGCCCCCAACCGTAAACGAAGCAAAAGCCCAATACGACTTTAACCGCCAGTTCGAGCAGGCCTATGGCAAGAATTGCCCGGGGCCGGCTATTCGCCAACACAATGGCATTGGGCAACAACACCCGGCTGCAGGTCAGTAACAAATAAATATTGAACAGCGGAGCGCTGGCGCTGAAAGCAGGGTTAAAAAGCCAGGGGAATAGCGGCCTGGAAACAAACATCAATACGGCCGAAGCAGGGAATACCAGGTGAAACAGTCGAAGCGTTCTGGCCTTCAACTCGGCCATCCCGGCCGCAGGGTCCGCCGCAATACGCGCCACCATAGCCGTGCCCAGGGCAGTAGCCAGGGCGGTAACCAGCGGAAACTCGCGCGAGCCATACCGAAATACCGCAAAAATGGCCTCGTCGCGGTAATACCAACCCACCAGCCAACTATCGAACAACAGGACAAGATTGCCCACCAGCAGGTTGAGGATCAATGGCGTGGAAAAATGCAGGTATTGCCGGATGAGCCCGGGTCGCCATTGCCTGACCCCCGATAATACCGCCAGCCAGACAGCCCATATGCACCGCAAAGCGCCCAATCCGGCGAGTGCCATAAGCCCGCCTTCCAGCCCAAACCCCGCGTATACCGGAAGTGCAAGCGCCAGGATATACAACCCGAACGACGCCACCCCCCATACGGTCAGCCCTACCGGTTTTTCGCCAAGCAGGTACACGTACTCCACCGGTAAAGTAGCCAGGTGAAAAAACAAGTACAGGCAATACCAACCCAGGCCTGGAATTTGCGCCAAGCCGGTCAGCGCAGGCACAACTCCCGCTTTCGCCAACCACAATACGGATACTATGCCAAGGGCGATGGCGCTGAATAAAACAAACGTATTGAACAGAAAAACACTGCGCTCAGCCTCCTGCAAGCGCGCATATACCGGTGGTATAGCCTGCAACAAGCCGTTCGCCCAAAAAAAAGCGGCTGTCGAGCCGATGTACAACAGAGCCTCGTAAGCGCCAATCTCCGCCATGCGCAAACCGCTCCGGGCAAGCAGGATGCTGGTGAGGATCACCGAACCCAGGCGCAGAAGCTGGTACGCTTGCATGGCCTGGGTTGTAGAGAGCAGGCCGGTGGCCGTAGTGGCTAGATAACGGATGGCTTGAAGTGGATTGAACATCCGGCGCCGGCGCCGGACGGCGCAAAAATAGGTTTTGCACTTCGATTACGGCGCAGGGTTGGCTGCAAAATCAAATTTGCGCCAGCAACCGTTCTTTCAACTTTTGAAACTCCTCGGCGGTGATCACGCCTTCGTCGCGCAATTCGGCGAAGCTTGCGCAGTTTGTCGATGCTGGCATCGGTGTCGGGTTGCCCGGGCGCTTGTTCCTGGCGGAGCGCATCCGCTACGTCCTTTCCGGTTTCGATCTCTTCTTCGTATTCCTTCCGCGCACTCGTCAAATCGAGGTCCGTCAAACTGCCACCCCGCTGAAAATGGTTGGTCACCACCTTGCCCAGGGCATAGGTGGAAGCGCCCGATAGCGCCGGCATACTCAATTCGCCGATAACGGTGCCTACTCCAGGGATCGCTTTGACCAGGCTCGCGCCCAAGCGCGCCATACCGCTCCCCACCAGGGTAGAAACGATCGTTTTGCCCAGCGCGTCCAGGAACCGGACGTTGTATAGCTTGGATAATTGGCGCAACATATTTAACTGCACCGCACTCACGGCCAGCAAATCGGCGCCGGGGAAAGGTACAAGCGCGGCGCCCATGGAAAAGCCGACGTGATTTTTAATAATCTCGTTGGCCTTGGGGTGCTTTTCCGAGTGTTGCATAGTCTTAGCGTTGGTGTGGAGGGCTTTTTCCTGGTGGATCAATTCCCAAAGCGTGTACAGAAACGAAATGTTGCGCGTGTAGAGGTTTTGGATCATTCGTGTTGAAAATTTCAGGTGCAATAATGCAGGCCGTAAGCGCCCTCCTGCCGTTTTAAACGACAAGCCAAAACAAATATACGATCAATGCAGGCAAAAAGCCATTTTTAACCAACCGGGCCAACCAGTTTGCCGCCATATACCTGGCATCAGGCAAGAAAAACGAAGCTGCCGGCCACTTGAAAAAAGCCTCGGCTACCGGCTCAAAAAATCCGGAGTTGGTTGCCCTGCAAAACCAGCTGCGGTAAGGCGCGCTTTTTTTTCGGCGTGCGCCACGGCAGCTTCGCGCACCCAGGCGCCGTCTTCCCAGGCCTTCACCCGGGCGCGCAGCCGTTGTTGGTTGCAGGGGCCGTTTCCGTTGACGACTTTCCAAAATTCTTCCCAATCGATCGGGCCGAAATCGTAATGGCCGCGCCCGGCATTCCATTTCAGCTGAGGATCCGGGATGCTCAAACCAAGTACTTTGACCTGTTCGGCAATCATGTCGATAAAACGTTGCCGGAGTTCGTCGTTGCTGAAGCGTTTGATTTTCCAGCGCATACTCTGGGCAGAATGCACCGAATCGTTGTCTGAAGGGCCAAACATCATCACCGATGGCCAGTACCAGCGGTTGATGGCGTCCTGTGCCATGGCGCGTTGTTCTGGCGCGCCTTTGGACAGCACGAGCAGGATCTCGAAGCCCTGGCGCTGATGAAAGCTCTCTTCCTTGCAAATGCGCACCATAGCGCGGGCATAAGGGCCATAGGAACAGCGGCACAGCGGAATCTGGTTGAGGATCGCGGCGCCGTCCACCAGCCAGCCGATGGCGCCGATATCTGCCCAGTTGAGCGTAGGGTAATTAAAAATCGAGGAATATTTTGCCTTGCCGCTGTGCAACTCCTCCACCATCGTGCCGCGGTCCACGCCAAGCGTTTCGGCGGCCGAATAGAGGTACAAGCCGTGGCCTGCCTCATCCTGTACTTTAGCCAGCAGGATGGCTTTGCGCTTCAACGACGGGGCCCGGGTAATCCAGTTGCCCTCCGGCAACATCCCTACGATTTCACTGTGCGCATGCTGGCCGATCTGCCGGATCAGCGTTTTACGGTATGCCTCCGGCATCCAATCTTTTGGTTCGATGCGCCCTTCTGCGTCGATCTTTGCCTGAAATTGGGCCTCCAGAGAATGTTGTGCGACAGAATGCGCTCCGGTGTTGGACATAACAAAGATTTTATTTTGGCGTTAGGCTGGGGCAAAGTTCGGATTTTCTACCGGGAAGCGGGCAACTAATCCGTTTTTTAGCGCCGGCAAAAAGAACAAGCGTGCGGCGCGGATGGTTGCAGGTAAAAAAAATCCGGTGCGGGAGCGCCGCATTTAACCGGCAGCGGCCGTTTTGGTAACACTTTGCAAAAGAGGAGGGTATCTTGAAATCTCCCTGCATATTTTCAAACAAATAACGTACCTTTGCGCGCTATGAAAAAAACGCACGTACTGTTGCTACTGCTCGTTTTGATGGGGATGCTCAGCGCCTGTAAGAGTGAATTTGAACGCATCCGCGTAAGTGGCGATCCGGAATTGGTGCTGCGCAAGGCTTTTGAATACTATGACAAGGGTGAATACCAAAAATCACAAACCCTGTTCGACCTGGTGTTGAACACCATCCGGGGCGGGAAAGACGCCGAAAGAGCCTATTTCAATTACGCCTATACCTATTACCATCTGGAGCAGTTTATGCTGGCAGCGTACTACTTCAAGAATTTCACCAATACGTTTACCAACTCCGATTATCGCGAAGAGGCGGCCTACATGTCGGCCTATTCGAACTATTTATTGTCGCCAACGTTCCGTCTCGACCAAAGCAACTCCCGCCAGGCAATCGATGAGTTCCAGTTGTTTACCAACCTGTTTCCGCAAAGCAAACGCGTGGCGGAATGCAACAAGTTGATCGATGAGCTGCGGCGCAAACTCGAAGAAAAAGCCTTTGCCGAAGGAGAGTTGTACTTTAACCTGCGGCAATACCAGTCGGCCCTGATCTCTTTCGACAACCTGCTGCGCGACTACCCGGAAAGCCCCGATGCCGAACGCGTGCGCTTCCTGATCGCCCAATCGGCCTTCCTGCTCAGTGAAAACAGTATTGTGGAGAAAAAGCACGACCGCTACGCCGAAACGGTCACCCGTTGCAACGATTTTTTAGAAAAATATCCCACCGGAAAATATTCCAGGGAAATCAAACAACTTCGCCGCGATGCTGAACAGGCTTTAAAAGACCTGGCCAAGCGGCTGAAAACCACATAATGCACGCCGAAGCGCCGTTTCGGTATATGTCCTTCATCCTTATTTATCCAAAAATGAGCGATATTAAAAGCAAAGCCCAAGGCCTCGACCCCAATGTTCAACCGCGCGACGTAGGCGAACTGGTAGGCAAAACCGGAAACATCTACGAAAGCATTGCCATCGTCAGCAAACGCGCCCGCCAGATTTCCAGCGACCTGAAATGGGAAATCCAACGCAAACTGGAAGAGTTTGCCGTCAGCTCCGATACCATCGAGGAAGTACAGGAGAACAAAGAACAAATTGAAATCTCCAAATTTTACGAACGCCTGCCCAACACGGCCATCATCGCTACGCATGAATTTCTGAACGACGAGATTCAGTGGCGCTTTGTGGAAGAAAAAGAATAAACGCCTCCGTATCCGGAATGAAAAAGGTTATCCTCGGCATCAGCGGTTCTATTGCAGCCTACAAATCGGCGTATTTAACGCGGTTGCTGGTCAAAAAAGGCGCTGAAGTACGGGTAATGATGACCGACTCCGCGACGGCCTTTATCACACCGCTCACGCTTTCCACGCTTTCCAAACATCCCGTCCTGACGGAGGTCCGCTCCGAATCGGCGTGGAATAACCATGTCGAATTGGGCCTGTGGGCCGATGCCCTCCTGATCGCGCCGGCCACCGCCAACACCCTGGCCAAACTGGCCAACGGCCTGTGCGACAACATCCTGAGCGCCGTGTTCCTGTCGGCCCGCTGCCCGGTGTTTGTAGCGCCGGCCATGGACGTAGACATGTGGCAGCATCCGGCTACCCGCACCAACCTGGAACGCCTGCAAGCCTTCGGCGTGCAAGTGATCCCCGTCGAATACGGCGAGCTCGCCAGCGGGCTCATCGGCGACGGCCGGATGGCCGAACCGGAAGCGATCGTAGATTTTCTGGAAACGCACTTCCGGCGCCCGCAACTCCTGCACGGCAAAAAAGCCCTGGTTACCGCAGGCCCCACTTTCGAGGCGCTCGACCCCGTACGCTATATCGGCAACCATTCGACCGGTAAAATGGGCATCGCGGTGGCCGAAGCCCTGGCCCGCCAGGGCGCCGAAGTGACCCTGGTGCTGGGCCCAACCGCCTTGCTGCCGGATAACCCGGGTATCCGGATCGTGCATGCCATATCGGCGCAGGATATGTTCGACGCCTGCCTGGCGGTGTTTCCGCACATGGACATAGTGGTGCTGGCTGCTGCCGTGGCCGACTACAGGCCCCGCGACTATTCCACCGTCAAAATTAAAAAAACCGAAGCCGACATGAATATCGCGCTGGCTAAAACCGTCGATATTGCCGCTGCGCTGGGCCGCGAAAAACACGCCGGCCAACTGCTCATCGGCTTTGCCCTGGAAACCAACAACGAGGAATCGAACGCTTTGTCCAAACTGGAACGGAAAAACCTGGATTTTATCGTGTTGAACTCCCTGCGCGACACGGGCGCCGGTTTTGGGCACGATACCAATAAAATTGTCATTCTACGGCGCGACGGGACGAAAACGGCGTTCGATTTGAAGGCAAAACCGGCTGTAGCCGAGGACATCGTCCGGGAAATCGTCCGGGCAGCCAACCCATCGGACGCCGCCAGCGTCAATACGCAATAGGCCGGAACGACTCGTTTCGCCTGGAATAACTCAACCGATACTTGATATGATCCGCATTTTTTCCATTGCCCTTTTTCTCCTTTTTTGCTTTGCCCAAGCCCATGCGCAGGGGGAACTCAACTGCACGGTGCGCATCAGTACACCGCAACTGCAAAACACAGACCGGCGTGTATTTGACCAGCTGGAGGTGGCTATTCGCGAATTTTTGAACAGCACCAAGTGGACTAATGACGTATTCGAACCCGAAGAGCGGATCAAATGCAATTTCATCTTTACCATTAAAACCGAGCAAGACGGCAATCTTTTTGATGCCGAACTGGCGGTACAAGCGGTCCGGCCTGTATTTGGCAGCGGCTACGAAACGCCGCTGATCTCACACCTTGATAAAGACGTCACCTTCCAGTACGACCAAAACCAACCCATTGAATTTCTCCCGGACGCCACCGACAACCAAAACCTGCCCGCACTGCTGGCCTTTTACGCCTATGTCATTCTGGGGATGGACTACGACTCCTATTCTCTGTATGGCGGCGACGCCCACCTGCTTACTGCCCAACAAATCGTGACCAATATTCAAAACTCACCCACCAACCGGTCGTCGGGCTGGCGCCCTGCCGATGGCGGTAAAAACCGGAACCGCTACTGGATCATCGAGAATCTGCTGAACCCCCGCGTACGCCCCTACCGGGCAGCGATGTACACCTACCACCGCAAAGGGCTCGACCTCTTTGCCTCCGATATGGCCAGCGGCAAAGTTGCCGTTTTGCAAGCGCTCGAAGAAGTGGACAAAGTGAATACCGCATATTTCAACTCCATGATCACCCAGATGTTTGCCAACGCCAAAAAAGACGAGCTCGTGGAGATGTGGAAAATCGGGGCCAAGCCACAAAAAGACCGCGTGTTGCAGATCATGACCAAAATTGATCCGGCCAACAGCCAGCGGTATCGCGAAATCGGGTCCTGAGCCGCGTCGCTTATCGTGCGGGCAAACCTTTGGGCCAAGACATCCGCACTTCTATTAAAACCTTGCGTAGTTTTGCCCAAACTTCGGCAGCCTGTTTTTGTTGTTTCAGCGCGCAAAATATGAATAATCAGGCTCCGGCAACCCACTACCCCGCAGTCTTGCCCAACTTGTTTAACAACTTTGAATGGATACGTTAGTAAATATTTCGCAGTTTTTATTGAGCCTTTCCCTGCTCATCATTTTGCACGAAATGGGACACTTCTTTCCGGCCCGGTGGTTTAAGACCCGGGTGGAAAAATTTTACCTGTTCTTCGATTTTAGCCCGTTTAATTCCCTGTGGAAAACCAAACGCGGTGAAACCGAATACGGCATCGGTTGGCTGCCCCTGGGCGGCTACGTCAAAATAGCCGGTATGGTGGATGAGAGCTTCGACACTGAAGCGCTCAAACAACCGCCCCAGCCCTGGGAATTCCGGTCGAAACCGGCCTGGCAGCGCCTGATTATCATGGTTGGAGGCGTCACCGTAAATTTCCTGCTGGGCTTCGCCATATTTGCCATGATGTTGGTGGCCTTCGGAAAAGCCTACGTGCCCAACACCGAACTGAAAAACGGCCTTGCTTTCGACCAGTCGCTGCTCGACCTGGGGCTTCGGCAGGGCGACGTGATCGTCCGCCTGGGTGCAACACCGGTGGATCAAGTGGATCCGGCGGCGTTTATCGAAGGCGTTGTGCTCAACGATGTGCGCAGCGTAACCGTTGTTCGCGATGGCCGGCAGCAGGAGATCCGCCTGCCAGCCGACGCCGACAAGCGCCTTACCGGCCAGAAGATACCCAAGGCACTGCTTATTGCGCCGCGTATCCCGTTTTTCGTGGATGACCTCGCCCCGGGCAATCCGGCAGAAAAGGCCGGCCTGCAACCCGGCGACCGGATACTGGCCTTCAACGGCCAGCCAACCCTTTTTTACGACCAGTTCACGCCCCTTGCCCAGCAGAACAAAGGAAAAGAAGCCCGGCTCAGGGTGCTGCGCGGAACGGATACCCTGGAAAAAAGCCTGACCCTTACACCAGAAGGTATGATCGGCGTGCGCCCTAAAGTCGAAGGTTTTTATACCGTGGAACGGGAATATTTTTCCCTGCCGGCCGCCATTCCGGCCGGTGTACAAATGGGCATGGATTTTCTGAACAACCAGTTGAAGGCCTTTGGTAAGATGTTCCGGGGTGAGATTGCCGTAAAAGACAACCTCGGCAGTTTGATCAGCATCGGTAAAATGTATGGTACAAGTTGGGACTGGGAGCGCTTCTGGATGCTGACGGCCTCGCTCAGTATCTTGCTGGCCTTCATGAACCTGTTGCCCATACCGGCCCTCGACGGCGGCTATGTGGTATTTCTGCTTTGGGAAGTGGTATCCGGACGCCGTGTGAGCGATAAGGTGATGGAAAAAGCCGTCACTGTCGGGTTTTTCCTCCTGCTCGGGCTGATGATCTATGCCTTCGGGCTGGACCTGTGGCGGCACGTTTTTCAACGCTTTTTCTAGCAGTTGCGGAATTGAAATTTCGCCCAACCCTGATATGAACTACTTCGAATTTTATCGAATACCAGTTTCTTTCCTGGCAGATGCGGCTGCCCTGCGCCGGATTTATTACGAGAACAGTAAAAAATACCACCCCGATTACCACACGTTGTCGGACCCGGCACAGCAGGCCGAAATGCTGGAAAAAGCCACGCTCAACAACGAGGCCTTTCAAACGCTCAGCGATCCCGACCGCCGGATGCGGTATATCCTCGAAATAGAAGGCCTCTTGCAGGAAGAATCCCGCCAAACCCTTCCACCGGAATTCCTGCTGGAAATGATGGAAATCAATGAATCGCTGATGGAGTTGGAACTTGATTTTGACCCGGCGCGTTTTGACGCTGCCTTGCACGACGTGGGCCAAATCGAAAACGCCCTGGAACGCGGCATCCGCCCGGTACTGGATGGCTACAATGGCGCCCGGAGCGACCTGGAAACCGTACTGGAATATTTTTTGAAAAAAAGATACCTGTTGCGCATTCGCGAAAATCTGTCTAAGTTTGCGCCCCTGCAATAGACAGTTTTTTTTGATTGGACAGGATTTTTTTGTTCGTAGAGTAGATGAACAAAAAAATCCTGTTAATCCTGAGCAATCCTGTTAATCCTGTCCCTCTACTCTACGAACAAAAAAATCCTGTTAATCAAAGCGGGAATGGCGGAATGGTAGACGCGCTGGTCTCAAACACCAGTGATTTCACGATCGTGCGAGTTCGAGTCTCGCTTCCCGCACCAGCAGCACACCGGTTCGTTCCGGTGTGCTGTTTTGCTTTTTAGCGTCTGGAATATTGCCGAAACGGCTTACTTTGGTTCCTGCATTTCACAAAGCCGGTTCAACCCATGGCCTTAATTGTCACACAAGACGGCTCGCACTCCCTATTAGCAGAGCAGTATGGCGTAACCTACCACTCCAGGTATGGCGCGGTGACCGAATCGGGGCATGTATTCATCGATGCCGGCCTGCGGTTCAAGGCCGTCGTACAGCCGGAAATCGCCATACTGGAAGTTGGGTTTGGCACCGGGCTCAATGCGTTCATGACCTGGATGGAGGCCGAGCGCCGCAACCTGCGCGTCTGCTACACCGCCCTGGAAGCCTACCCGATCGCGCTGGAAGAAGCCGCCGTGTTCAACTTTGCCGAACAGATGGGCTTGTCCGCGCGCCAGTCTGATTTCCTGCGCCTGCACCACTGTGCCTGGGGCCGCAGCGTCAAACTGTCCGATCATTTTTCCCTGCACAAAAAACAAATCCGCCTGGAAGCCTATCGCTCCACAGCAGCCTTCGACCTGATCTACTTCGACGCCTTTGCCCCACAAGCCCAGCCCGAGCTCTGGACCGAACGCATTTTCACGGTGCTGCACAAGGCCCTGCACCCCGACGGCGTGCTGGTGACCTATTGCGCCCAGGGCGACTTCAAACGTACCCTGAAAAAAGTAGGCTTCGAGGTGGAACGGCTGGAAGGGCCGCCGGGGAAACGGGAGATGACGCGGGCGTGGAAGTGAAGGGGCTGCGAGCGCCGGACAAAGCGGCGCTAAAAACGGTAAAACTTGCCGGATAAGCGGCATAAATCGCACAAGGCTTTGCTAACACCCCAAAAGGGTTAAACTTTCTTTAAAAATAATGTGTGAATTAAATAATTGATAATCAATGTTTTATTGTGTATTTTGAAGGGTGTGAGTACAGAATTAGGTACAAAGTGCTCCGTTCAAAGTTAACCGTTTCCCGCCTTATATAAAGCACTTACCACGACGCATTCCCCACCATTATATCAAAATCGCTGCTTCCATTCGTCACCTGCACCCAGAAGCCTTTCGTCGTCAGGCGAATGCCATCCAGGGTGTACATATTTCCTCCAATATCAGTAAGCGCCGTACCAACAGGCATTGGGGTGGGCGCCGCCGGCGCCGGTGGGCTGCTTGTTAAATACAAACCCATAACCACTTTAACCGTCCAGTTTTGGCCCGAAGGCGCTGACATCTTGACCGTTACCGGGGCCCGGCCATCGGTGGCATTACAAAAGCAGAAGTTGGGAACGCTGATGCCGCAATTGCCGGGGGTACCATTTACCGTACCGGTGATAGTTTGCGTAGGGCCGGGGCCTGTCACCACTACCTGGTAATCGCCGTTGGGGTAACTGCCAAATGTAATGGGGAATCCTGTGCCCGCCACGGGTGCACCCAGATTCGAGCCTCCGCTGGTTTGCAGTTGATAACTGTAGCCCTGATAAGAATTGTCGAGGCCGATCAGAGGGCCCGGCTCGCCCGTGCAATAACCGGCAGAAGCCGTGATCGTATATTCGGCCAAAATGGATACCGGCACAGCCAATACTTCGCTGACACAGCCGGTATTCACATCCCGCAATGCGGCGTAAAACACCGTTCCAGCGTTAATGACCGGCTGGAACTGGTTGGCGATGTCGGCATACAGTTCCTGGGTTTGATCTTCGTTGAACCAGACGACTTCCTTGTCTTGCGGTACGTTTTGAAGCACCAGGTTGGCTTGCTCGCCGGCCAGGACTTGGGTAATGCTGCCAGGGTCAAGTGCCGGGGCCGGGGCCGCCGGTTGGTTAAAACAATCTGCACAGGCACTGAAAATCCAACCCGAGTTGTTGGATACGTCATCGCTGTTGGCGCCGGCATAACGGAAACCTGTTCCAGTGGCGGCCATATCAGTCAGGTATAGAAAATCGAGGCAGATGGGGTCGCCGTCTTTATGGAGGGTGGCCTGCTGACCCAGATTGGAAGATTTTATTTCGATGGGGAAGCCGCCGGTGCCTTCGGCGATGAAGTTACCGAGGGGGGTGATGGTTTGGGTGGAGTTGGATTGGAGTATGTATGTATTGCCAGGCGAGAATGTGATTTGGCCAAAATCATTGTTTCCATATAGCGAGCCATTGCCCAGGAAAGTGGCAATGTTGAAAAAAGGGGGCTGGACAGAGACTGTTTAGAAAAGTGTGTCAAGGCATCGAGCGATAAAACAGACATTTGTGCATGAAAAAAGTTAGAACAAAATCGAAGGGGCCGTCTGATGGCGGGTCTTTTGACTACGACGAATTCGAAAAAGAAGCGATCAGTCGGCTCAAAGAAGGGGCTGGTCTGGTGGGTTCTGAGGGGGTTTTGACAGGCCTGATTCAGCGTTTGGTGAATGCGGCGTTGTCCGGCGAGATGAGCGCGCATCTGAAGGAAGAACGGGCGCTGGGAGCCGAGAACCGTCGCAACGGGCACACGTCGAAGAAATTGGACACAGAGTTGGGGCCTGTTGCGATCAGCCCACCGCGAGACCGTGCGGGGCGTTTCGAGCCTCAGTTGGTGGGCAAGTGGTCGCGTCAATTGGGCACAGGCCTTGATCGTCAGATACTGATGCTGTACGCACATGGGAACAGTTACGGGGATATTCAGTTGCAGTTGCGGGAGTTGTACGGCCTGGACTACAGCACGGCCTCGTACGTTTGCGCGGTGCGCGTTAAAACAGTTCATTGACATAAGAAAGTAGTAGATTCGGAACATCAGAAGGGAGAGAGGTATAACATGCAAACAGGTGGAATACCACCATGTAGTTTTAGAGGAATTCCTCCCCTTCTGGGTTCTTTAGAGCCTGAACAGCACTTAAGCCGGTATGGTTAATCCTGCCAGGCAGGGTAAGTCACGAGACAAGGCGGCGAAAGAACCTTTTTCATCACCGTTCACTATTTTAACATGGCTACTTCTCAGATCACTGGTTTACCTCCTAAAAGCCCAACCCTCGTCGCGCCACCCATTGCCATCAAGAATTGTGTAGGCATCGATGTGAGTAAGGATCATTTGGAAGTTTGTTTTTCTCAAATGGACATCCAACAGACGGTACAAATTAAATCTACCCGGAAATTTGCCAATCGACTTGGCGGGTGGAAATCTGTGGATGCTTGGGTGAAGCGTTTGAGTAAAACGAATATTCCCCTGTGGTTGGTCATGGAAGCTACTGGGGTGTACTACGAAGGAGCAGCCTATTACTTAACGTCCCAACACTACCAGGTGGCTGTTGTACTGCCCAACAAGAGCAAAAGTTTTATTCAAAGCCTGAATCTGAAGACAAAAACCGATGCGATGGAAGCACGGGCACTGGCTCAAATGGGGCTGGAACGAAAAATGAAAGCCTGGCGCGGCTTTTCCAAAACCATGCTAACCCTCAAGCGCTTGTGCCGGGAGCGAGAAACTATTCAGGAACACCTGGTGGCTGCCAGCAATCAACTTCATGCTCACAAATACGAACACAATGCCGAAAAAAAGACGCTCCAACGCGCCCAGCAACACATTAAATTCCTGCAAAAACAAATCCAGGATATCGACCGGCAAATTGAGCAAACCTTGGTTCAAGGCCCAGATTTAAAAGCCAAAATTGATAAAGTCTGTACTTTAAAGGGGGTTAGCACCCTAACGGCTGTGACCATTATTAGCGAAACCAACGGCTTTGAACTGATTGAAAACAAAGCCCAATTGGTCAGTTATGCCGGCTATGATGTGGTGGAACGGCAATCTGGCTCTTCCATCAAAGGCAAAACGCGAATCTCCAAAAAAGGAAATGCGCACATCCGAAGAGCCCTACATTACCCCGCCCTCAGCGCCGCCAGATACGACCCCAATTTACATGCCCTATATCAACGCGTAGTGGAACGAAATCCAAAAGCAAAAATGGTAGCCTTGGTCGCTGTTCAACGCAAACTGCTCGTCTTGATCTATACTTTGTTCAAAAACAATATGGAATACGACCCCAATTACGCAAAAAATAAAACTCCAATACCCAACTAAAATAGGCAGGAACAAGGTCCTGCCTACGCTGCATGAACTCATAAGAGTCCTGCTTATTTGTAGGCAAATCTACTACTTTCTCATGTCAATGAACTTTTTTACCAAAAGCCTTGAGCAAAAATTGAAGAATTATCTTGGGCTATGGCTTGGTTTTTAACACAGCACCTCGTAAGCAACTCTATGAGCAAATCCAATTTTTTCCGGTTGTTGACTTCTATGATAATTTGCATAGCAAAAAATTAAATCTAAAACAAAGATCAGGTTTTTCAGGTAATAATCCAATGGAATGTGAGTGTTCGGGCGATGGAGTTTATCGAACTGTTGCGCACGGATCCGCGCTATGTGGCGAATCCGGGGTTTCGGTTTTCGGCGACGTATTTGGATGGGGGAAGGTGTGGGCGACGCAAGAATCTACTAAAAGTTTTCCCTGACCAGTTGTATCAACCTCTCTTTGACTTTAGCCCAGGTCACCTTTTTATCAAAAACGACCGGCATTTCAGTCTGCTCCGCATCCTCAAAATAAGTCAGGCTGCGGATAACATGAAAACTGGTGGAGTGTTTGAACATTTGCTCATACCATTGCAGGACTTGCTGTGGCGGAAATTGTTCAAACAGGTAATACATATCAAAAAAATCTTTTTTGCTGCCCCGCTTGGTGACGGCATCCAATTTCATCGGGGCAATATCCCGGATATCCGCCATGCAAATGCCTTCCATGCTTACCAATGGAAAAGCGAACGGATATTTGAAGTGTACGCAATCCACTTTGACCCCCTCCAACACCACAATAAAAATGGTGTTGGTCACTGTAAGCGGCTGTACTGTGTATTTGCCCTGTAAGCTGGCCAGCAATTGCTCCGCATCAAACGGCGTATGTGTAAACAAATCCAGGTCAACGGATAAACGGTGTCCCATTTGAAGTGCCAACCCAGTGCCGCCTACTAAAAAGTTATTAGCCAGAAAAGGCTCCTGCATCAGAGATTTTAGTATTCCCAATGTACCGGGATCGATAGCGCGTAGGTGTAGCATCTGAATCGTTCGAGTGGTTCATTAAAGTAGGCTGCACAAAAATGAAGCGCATATTTGTCGAGATGACGCAGGTTCAGCACGACCTCCCGAATGGTTTCTTTGCCGTAACAGGCTTTCAAAGCATACCAATCCGCCAACAGCCCATGCGAAAGCACCCGCTCGATGACATAAGCTTTGCTTTTATCAAAGTCGATCTTGTTCTTTTCGACGTCCCAGAAAAGATAATCGCTGAACTGGAGTGCCGTAGGCTGATGTCCCATATTTATTTCGCAATAGATTCCACAAAAATAAGCCATTTTTTCTTTTCCTGGAATTTCAAACGCACCGGCGATGCTTTGATGCCGGCCAGGGGCATCAACCACCACGGCACCCGGCCGGGGTATGTAGCTAGGGTCTGCTGAAAAAGGCTGTTCCATGTTTCATGCAATCAGGGTTCCTTGAAGCGTTATGCCCATCCATCGGGGTTGGACACGTTTATTTCTGAGGATATTCCGCCTAATAGATTGTATTTCGCCCATAGAATCCACGCAAGGCCTCATTAGTCGGCGACAATAGTGCATAAATTGGCTTAAAGCCATAGCCAAGAGGCAAAAAAATGCTACGGCGCGGCAGATCATTGACATTCAAGACAAAAAGATTGCGGCAATCCAACTTTCGGAGGTTGACTGGAGTTTGGCGCGGATTTTATTGAGATTGAATCCGTTCTTGCCTTCTCTGAAAATAGACACTTCCGGGGCTTCGCTTCCGTCTTGGTAGCGCTGGGTTGGAATTCGTCGTCGTCGTTTCCACCCTTCGCGAATGGCCAGGATATAAGCAGTGGTAACAATGGCCATCATCAACAGGCTTTTGTTCAGTTCCTTAAGGTTTAGGTCTTCGAGGTTGTAACCGTTGGTTTTCAGGTGTCGAAAGAGGCATTCGATTTTCCAGCGTTTAGCGTAAAGGTGGGCGGCTTTTTGGGCGTTGGGCAGCGTGGTTAGAAAGATCAACGAAACCCTGCTGCGAGGCCGGACAAAGCGGCGCTAAGCCGTAAAGAACGGTAAATTCTTGCCGAATAAGCGGCACAAATCGCGCAAAGCCTTGCTAAAGCCTCCCAAATGGTTAAACTTTCTTTAAAGTACCTGCCCCCTGAGCGTTCCACTTTTGGTTTTCGGTTATATCCGTGCTACTTTTGTTCATCCGTTTTGAATCCAACCAGTTTCGCCATGCGCAAACTCCTCATGCTATGCGTTTTCGCCCTTTTGGCGACCATGCTTCCGGCGCAAACCACCCCACGCAACGGTGCGCAGGCCGCGCCGTCGTCCCGTAATCCTGCGTCCAACACCACCAAAACCAGAACGGCGCTGAACCCAACCACCTCCAGCCGGACCAGCCTCCAACCAGCGCCGGCCAAACCCCGCACTGTTACCACGACTCCCGCTCGCCCTGAATCCGGAACCGAAAATGCTACAGCCACCAGCCGTACCGCCCAGCCGGCTAAACCGGCGCCGGCTGCTGGCGCCAAAACCGTGCCGACCATTACACCGAAGACCGTGCCGGCTACCATGCCGGAACCCCAGCGCCTCAAACAGGAAGAAAAACCGGCGGTGCGCGTGCAGTGGCTATCGGTGGAAGAAGCCCTCGAAAAATCGAAAACGGACAAACGCAAGATCTTCATTTATGTCTATACCGAATGGTGCGGCTATTGCAAGCTCATGGATGAATCCACTTTCACCGATCCGGCAGTGGCCGAATACCTGAATGGCGACAACTACTACGCCGTCAAATTCAACGCTGAACAACAGGAAGATATCGTCTTTAACAACCGGACTTATCACTTCCGGCGGAACGGCTCAGGCGGTTATGGCTACCACGAACTGGCCGCCGAATGGCTCAACAACAGCCTGAAATTTCCGACGGTTGTATTTCTCGATGAATCGCTGGAGGTCATTCAGCCTATTTCCAGTTACCTGAAAGGGCCCAAACTGGAGGCTATCCTGCATTACTACGGCACCAACAGCCATAAGACCACCCCTTGGGAAACGTACGAACGCAGATTCAACGGTAATCAGAGATAACTTGGCTGGCAACACTTTCGGCACCCTTTTTCGCCTCACTACCTTTGGCGAGTCCCATGGCCCGGCCATCGGCTGCATCATTGACGGTTGTCCGGCCGGATTGGAAATTGACCCGGCTTTTCTTCAACAGGAAATGGACCGCCGCCGGCCTGGCCAAAGCGCAATCGTCACCCAACGCAAAGAAAGCGACACCGTTCAGGTGCTCAGCGGTGTGTTTGAAGGGAAAACCACCGGCACACCTATCGCCCTGCTCCTCTTCAACGAAGACCAGCGCCCCGGCGACTACGACCACCTGGCGCAAGCCTACCGGCCCAGCCATGCCGACTTTACCTGGCAAGCCAAATACGGCCACCGCGACTACCGCGGCGGCGGACGCAGCAGTGCCCGCGAAACCGCCGCCCGCGTAGCTGGCGGCGCCATTGCCAAAATGCTGCTCCGGCACCATGGCATCACTATTAAGGCTTACGTGAGCCAGGTCGGACATCTGGCGCTCAAACTCCCCTACACCGAACTGAACCTTGCTCAAACCGAATCGAACGACGTACGCTGCCCCGACCCGGTCATGGCCGAAAAAATGATCCGGCTGATCCGGAAAGTTCGCAAAGCCGGCGACACGGTCGGCGGTGTGATCACCGGCGTTCTACAAAACTGCCCCGCCGGGCTGGGCGAACCGGTATTTGACAAACTGCACGCCGACCTGGGCAAGGCTATGCTCAGCATCAATGCGGCCAAAGGATTTGAGTACGGTTCGGGATTCGAAGGGGCAAAAATGCCCGGCAGCCAACACAACGACCTTTTCGGCGTTTCCCCCGAAGGGAAGATAATCACCCGCACCAACCGCTCCGGCGGCATCCAGGGCGGTATTTCCAACGGTATGGATATTTATTTCCGCGTGGCCTTCAAACCGGTAGCCACAATCCTGCGCAACCAGGCATCCGTCAATATTGCCGGCGAAGCGGTCACGCTGAAAGGAAAAGGCCGCCACGATCCCTGCGTGGTCCCGCGCGCCGTGCCGATTGTGGAGGCCATGGCCGCCCTGGTGCTGGCCGATCACTGGTCGCGTTGGAAAACAAATGGGCATATCTCCCCCACCCTATGCATTTGACCCACCGCTGGCGCGCCCTCTGGAATCCCGGCATGTACCACGGTTGGGGCCGTAAACGCCGGTATTTCGAGGGTTGGTACTACAAACTGGTCAGCGCCGGCGAAACGTCGGCATTTGCCGTGATTCCCGGCATTTCCATGGCGGAGAACGGCGAGCAGCATGCTTTTATCCAAATTATAGACGGCAAAACTTGCAGCGCCGAATATCACCGCTTCAACGCCAGCGCTTTCCACCCGTCTGACCGGGGGTTTGAACTAAACCTGGGATCCAACTATTTCTCGGCCGATAGCATCCGGCTTGATTTGCCGCACGTTTCCGGTGAGATCCGTTTTCTGGAACCTGTGCCCTGGCCCCGAATGTTGGGCGCCCCCGGTATCATGGGTTGGTATTCGTTTGTGCCGTTCATGGAGTGCTTCCACGGCGTGGTCAGCATGCACCACCGCCTGAGCGGCCGGTTGAACGCCGGCAGCCGGACCATCGACCTGGATGGCGGCGCCGGTTATATCGAAAAAGACTGGGGCCGCTCATTTCCGCGCGCCTACGTATGGATGCAGACCAACCATTTCACAGGGGCCGACCGGGCCTCGCTAATGGCTTCAGTAGCGCACATTCCCTGGCTCCGGGGCGCTTTTATCGGGTTCATCAGCGGCTTATGGCTCGATGGCAGGCTGTTCCGCTTCGCCACCTACACGGGGGCGAAACACTACCTGGAACTTGGGCCGGACTCGGTCACCCTGATATTTAAAGGCCCGAAAACGGAGCTTCGCATTCAGGCCAATCAGGCCAATGGCGTCGCGCTGCGATCACCGATAGCGGGTGAGATGACTGGAAAAATCAACGAAAGCCTGCAGGCAGGAATCCGGGCAGAACTGCTGGAAAACGGGAAGCGCCTTTTCGAAGGCACGGCCCAAACGGCGGGACTTGAAGTAGCTGGCGACGTGGACCTGCTGGTATCCTGAAAATACGGAAGTTTCCGCACAAGCCTTCGAAAATCCCCAACATACTGTTCACGCCGGCCTATGAACCATCCGGTTCACTGCGTCACCGGCTCCACCTTGTACACGATATAGTCGGTATCGCCCTGCCAGGGGAAGGCATCCACTTTTTGGCGGTAATGGCATTTGACCAGTTTCCCTTCATATTTTTGCAGTTCTGCGTAAACTGTGCCGGTTTTGGCCGAAAAATCCCAGGTGCTCTGCTGCGACATCATCATGCTGCCGGCCAGATGCAACTGCCCTTCATAGGTTTTAAATAAAATTCCCTTTTTGGAAATTTTAAACAAGGTGCCGGACCGCGACCCTTCGCTGATGGTGTAGGTTCGGTAAACATAATAGCCGGTGGCGAATACCAGAAAGCCGGCCAATGCCACCCAAAGCCCCCGGCGGAGCCATTTGCGGGCAATTACTTTTGCTTGTTCAAGAGTGTCAGTCATTGTAAATATTTTAATGTGGTCAATGTGGTCAATGGGGGGGGATTTTTTATTCACCCTGCTACACCCCTTTTTTACTTCCCCAGATTTGCACCTGCAGGCGATCGGTATAATAAAAGCCGTTTGCTTTACACACCTCTACAATCCAGCGGCGGCGTCTGGCCAGCAATTGCCGGGTGCTGCCTTCCGGCATCAGCATGATTTTTTCCGGTAAAAGGGCGTACCGCTGTTTCAATTCCAGAACTTCCTCCAAATCGTTTTTTTCAGCCACCACAAATTTAAAATACGCTTTCGGGCTTTGCGCAAAAAAACGGCAGGCGACAGGTTTCTCGCGCAATTTCCGGGGGTTATTGCTGTTTTCCAATTTAGGCGATACGTTGTATTGATCGACGGCCTGGTCGAATTCGGGCAGAGGCAAAAGCGTACCGTTGGTTTCCACCTCAAAGCGGTAGCCGGGGCTGATCTGCCGGAGCCGGCGTATCAAGGCAACGAGGGCTTCCTGCTGGAGCATAGGCTCGCCGCCGGTGAGCACAATATTCCGGCAAGGAATTTCGGCGACCAGGGCCGCAACCGCTTCCACGGGCAAGCCGGCGATCCACTTTTTTTTATCAAACTTGCGATAGCCCGGACAGACATCGTGCCGGTGCTCAAATCGGGTGCCGGTCCAGTTCCAGGTATAATCGGTATCGCACCAGATACAATGCAGGTTGCAGAGGCTGCTTCGGACAAATACGGCGGGCATGCCCATGCTTTTTCCTTCCCCTTGTATGGAGTAGAAGATTTCAGGCTGGCCGTTCAGGCGCGCGAGTTTGAGTATCGGGCTGGGCAAAGAATTTTTTTCTCAAAGGTAAGCGGCTATTTGAGTTCGGTGCGGCCAGGCGTGCAGGATTGTTTTTATTTGTGCTTTCAAACACAACTTAAAACAGCAGATCATCATGCTCAAAAACAGGAATAAACAGTTCGCCTTGCTGGTATTGCTTTTTATCGTTGGCCCGGGGATCCATTTTTTTGTTTCCGGCGACAACCACCTCGTCCCGGCGTTGCGCTCCTACCTGGTAGGGGGGCAAATTGCGTTGGGGACCGCCATAGCGGTTTTTTACTGGCTGAAAAAAGAAAACGGAGGCAAGCAGCAAGCCTGGTAGGGCACAGGACGCGACCGTTTAATCAAACAACGCCGTTTGGCTAAACAATTCATCCTCCGTTGAAACGGCTGACGGCCGGCGGTCCTGATCGGGGGAATCCGGGAGCAGGCGTTTTACGATGCGAAGTTCGTGCGTGTAGCGGTTTTGATCCTGATTGAAAATACCGAAATGGTCCAGTTTGTCGATGCGGACCTTCCCGGAGGCATGGATAACGCAACAATCGGGAAGAATAATGCCCACATGGCTGATAGCACCCTTGCCGTTGTCAAAAAAAGCGAGGTCACCGCGTTGGCACTGCTCCATGAAATCGACCGGACGGCCCTGGGTCACCTGCTGGGAAGCGTCGCGCAGCAGCCGGATGCCGGCAATTTTGAATACCATCTGGGTAAGCCCGGGAGCGTCGATCCCAAACGGTGAGCGCCCACCCCACAGGTATGGCGCGTGCAGGTACCGGCGTGCGATCTTGATGATCCAGTCGCCGGTATGAGGGGTCTGACCCGGGGTAACGACCGGCCCGGAAAACTGGAAGGATTGGTCGCCCAACACACAACGAAGGCCATCGTAGCGCGGCAGGGCTGCCCCCAGGGTAAGCGGGATAAAATGGTCGGCTGCCATAAGACCTTCGACCAACGACAGGTTGATGGAGCAATGTTCCCGGTAATCGTCGTATTCAGTGGGGGTGAGCCGCTTGATCTGCTTGGCATCCACCCAGCCGCCGAACCCGTCCCACGAGCAAAATACATGCCGCCAGTTGTCTTTCGACTCTGTAATCTCCACTGTTTCACCGAAAAGCAATTGGGAGACCATCTCACTTTTATCGGAGGGATGGGCGCGCATCGGGGCAAGGCTCACTTGACAGGCAGCGTACATGTGGAGAACAAGTATTTCTTAAACAGAATTTTACAATTATGCCAATCGAACACGCTCCGGCGAAGCAAAGAAAGAAAAAATCTTTTGCCGGAGCATCCATGCCCGCGATTACAATTTTTTGAAATACCGGAAATCGTGCCCACTTTCAATTTTTTTCAACAATTCGTAGATCAGCCGGATCAGGTTGTTCACGTCGTCTTTATGCGCCATTTCCACGGTAGTATGCATATAGCGAAGCGGCAGTGAAATGAGTGCGGAAGGCACCCCGCCACCGGAATAGGCAAATGCGTCGGTATCAGTGCCCGTATACCGCGATGCCGCCTCCCGCTGGAAGGGTATGTTTTTTTCCTCGGCAGTCCGAATGATCAGGTCGAGCAGTTTGTTGTGTACTGCCGGCGCATAGGTGACCGAGGGGCCGTTGCCGGTGCGGATATCGCCGTGTTTTTTCATATTGATCATCGGCGTATGCGTATCGTGGGTAACATCGGTCACAATGGCCAGGTTGGGCCGGATCGTATCGGCTGCCATTTCGGCGCCCCGGAGCCCGACTTCCTCCTGAACGGAGTTCACCACATACAAGGTATACGGAAGCGTGTCCCGGTTTTCCCTGAGCAGGCGGGCCACTTCGGCCACACAAAACCCGCCGATCCGGTTGTCCAGGGCCCGGCCGCAGTAATACCGGTCGTTAATGACGGTAAATTCATCCTGAAACGTCACCACACAGCCTACGTGGATACCCATTTTTTGCACCTCCTCGCGGTCCTTGGCGCCTACATCGACGGTTATATTATCCAGGGCCGGGGTCATATTGGTGTCCTTGTCTGTCCGGGTATGAATAGCCGGCCAGCCAAAAACGCCTTCCACCTTACCGCCATGGCGCAGGTGTACAAACACCCGCATCGATGGCGCGATGATATGGTCGCTGCCGCCGTTGCGTATCACATGGATAAAACCGTCATCGGTGATGTAGTTGACGAACCAGGAAATTTCATCGGCATGGCCTTCAATGACAACTTTATAGTCGTGGCCCGGATTGATGATGCCGTATGCGGTGCCATAGATGTCCAGCCGCCATTCATCGATATACGGCTCCAGGTATTTTAACCAGAGTCTTTGTCCCGACGACTCAAAGCCAGTCGGGCTGGCGTTATTCAAATAACGGCGCAGGAATGCTTCTGATTCGGGTGTAATAATATGCATCCGGTGATACGTTGAGGATTTGAATAAGTTGGTTATTTCAGCGTTTCAGCGTTCGGGGCAACTGGTTGACATGGAGCATAATCAGAATCAGGCATAAAGGGCGCCCCATCCTTGTGGATTTTCGCCCCATTGTTCGAGGATGTCGAGGTCGGCGGGGCTGATATAGCCGGAAGTCAAGGCTTCCCGGACAAGCGTCGGATAGTCTGTAAGCGTTTGGTATTCTACCCGGGCTTCACGAAACGCCGTACGCGCTTTTTCAAATCCGTACTGAAAAATAGCCAGTACGCCAGCTACGGTGCAGCCGGCATCGCGCAGGGCTTCCACGGCGGCGAGGCAACTGCCACCCGTACTGATCAGGTCTTCGACCACCAATGCGCGCTGGCCGTCGCGAAGTTCGCCTTCGATCAGGTTGCGCCGTCCGTGATCCTTGGCGCTACTGCGAACATAAACAAAGGGTTTTGACAATTGGTCGGCCAGCAAAACGCCGTGCGGAATGCCGGCAGTGGCCACACCTGCTACCACATCAAAGGGTTCGAAGGAGTGGGATTGGGCCACCAGACAATCGCGGATAAACGTACGTATGGCTGGGTGGGACAACGCAATCCGGTTGTCGCAATAAATTGGAGACAATATCCCGGAAGCCCAGGTGTACGGCTCGTGGGGGTTGAGTTTGACCGCCTTTATTTCCAGCAGACGGCGAGCAACATCGGCGGCTTGGTGCATGCGATACGGCGTTTGAGAAGTTTAGCGCGGGCGCTTCAGTTTTGGAAATCAGGTTTTTATTACCGGCATAAACCGATATTTACTGCTTATTTTTTGGCCGGCATGGAAGAACCCCGTTCTTTTGACCGGTAAAACGAACGTTATGTCGTCGGAGCAAATGTACAAAGTCTATGTAAACGGTGTCCCGGTTTTTCTGGGAACGCCGGAAAGTACCGGGGAATTGGGCCTTCTTCCAGGTAAAGACGTATTCACAGCGCCCTATATGGGCAAAAAGAAACAGATCAAACAATACCTCGATTTGCTCGACAAAAACGCCCAGGTGCGCACCGTAGCGCTGTATGCGGAAAAACCGGAAGCCCTCTGGGCCGATTTTTGCGCTTGTTTCCAGCAAATAGACGCTGCCGGCGGTTACGTGACGAATACCCGTGGAGAATTGCTGGTGTTTTTCCGCCGGGGTTTTTGGGATTTGCCCAAAGGAAAAATCGACCCGGGCGAAACCCCCGAACAAGCGGCCCTGCGCGAAGTGACGGAAGAAACCGGCCTGCGCCGCCTCACGCTGGGCCCTTTCCTCACGCACACCTGGCACACCTACCGCCTCCAGGACGAACGAATGCTCAAACGCACCTGGTGGTATGCCATGCATACGACAGACATTGAGCTGGTCCCACAAGCCGAAGAAGATATCGAACGGATCGAATGGGTGCAACCGGCCGGCTGGCTGGCCTCGAATCCGGCGGCGTATGGCAGTATTCGCGATGTCATTGCGCTGGGAATTGGGCAGGCACTTTAGTACATATTTGGAATTCACCTTACCTTCCGTCCAAAATTTCTGCACATGCCAACGCGCGCGTTCAGCCGTATCCAACCTGTCTGCTCCCGGGCGAACCTGCTCCGGTTTCCCGGAAAATTGCTGCTCCTCGTACTGGTGGTATGCAGTGCTATCGCTGGCGGCCAGCTGCTTGCCCAAAAACCCACCCCGGCCGAACAACGCCTGACCGGCTTTGAACGACGCCAGGCACAAAAACAAACTACCCTGCTCGGCGCCCTGAAACCGGAAAGCATCGGTCCGTCCATTTTTTCATGCCGGGTCACCGATGTGGAAGTGAACCCGGCCGATCCCACTGAAATGTATGTCGCTTACGCCTCCGGCGGCTTGTGGCACAGCCATAACAACGGCACGACGTTCAAACCTGTTTTCGACCAGGAGGCCTCCATGACGATCGGCGACATCGCCGTTGACTGGCAACGCGCTGTGGTGTGGGTCGGCACCGGCGAAGCCAACAGCAGCCGCTCGTCCTATGCCGGTACGGGCATCTACCGCAGTGCCGATGGCTGTAAGACCTGGGAATGGCGCGGGCTGCCCGAAAGCCACCATATCGGGCGCATTGTACTGCATCCCACCGACCCGGAGGTGGTTTGGGTCGCTGTTCTCGGCCATCTGTATTCTCCCAATGACGAACGCGGCGTCTACCGGACCACCGACGGCGGCCAAACCTGGAAACGAACGCTTTTTGCAGACAAAAATTCGGGCGCTATCGACCTGTGCATCGACCCCGTAGCCCCCAATACCCTGTATGCCGCCACGTGGCAACGCGACCGGCGGGCCTGGCACTTCAACGGCGCCGGCGCGGGCTCCGGCATCTGGAAAAGCACGGACGGCGGCGGCACCTGGGGCAAAGTCAGCACGCCGGAGAGTGGCTTCCCTACCGGACCGATGATCGGCCGTATTGGCCTGTGCGCCGGCGCCAAAGACGGCCAAACCGTATTGTATGCCAGCGTAGACAACCAAAACCCGAAAACAGATAAAGATAAACCCGCAGAAGACGTATTGACGAAAGATCAGCTGCGCAGTATTGGCACAACCGATTTCTTAAAACTGCCGGACGAAAAACTGGGCGACTTTTTAAAAGATAACAATTTTCCGGAAAAATATACCGCCGCCAAAGTGAAAGACCTGGTGGAAAAAGGTAAAATAAGCCCGCAAACCCTGGTGGAATACCTGGAGGATGCCAATGCCCGGTTGTTTGAGGTCGATTATACCGGCGCGGAAGTATACCGCAGCACCGACGGCGGCCGAACCTGGTCCCGCACCCATACGGAACCCCTGGAACGTATCCATTTTACCTATGGGTACTATTTTTCCAATGTGCGGTGCCTGCCTGACAACCCCGATAAGGTTTATTTGCTGGGTTTCCTGATCATTTCAAGCGACGATGGCGGTAAAACCTGGAAAGATATAAACGGCGACAACGTCCACGTCGATCATCACGCCCTGTGGGTTAATCCCGGCCGGCCCGGCCACCTCATCAACGGCAACGACGGCGGTCTCAATATTTCCTGGGACGACGGCGCTTCCTGGATCAAGTGCAACAACCCGCCTGTCGGGCAATTCTATGCCATCGGCGTTGACGATGACAGGCCCTACAACGTATATGGCGGCGCGCAGGACAATGGCGTCTGGGTTGGCTCCTCGGATTACAAAGCCTCTTCCGCCTGGCACCAAACCGGCCGCTATCCCTACAAATCGTTGCTCGGCGGCGATGGCATGCAGGTAGCCGTCGACACCCGTAACAACAATACCGTGTATACCGGATCTCAATTTGGCTTTTACTACCGCATCGACCGAAGTACGGGTAAAAGCAAAGCCATCACACCCAGGCACGACCTGGGCGAACGCCCGCCCCGCTTCAATTGGCAAACTCCGATACACCTGAGCATCCATCAGCAAGACGTGCTTTACCTGGGCGCACACCAGCTGTACCGGTCCTTTGACCGGGGGGATGACTGGGACGCTATTTCCAATGACCTGACCAGGGGCGGCGGCGAAGGCAACGTACCCTACGGCACCCTGACCACCATACACGAAAGCCCCTTGAAGTTCGGACTGCTGTACACCGGTTCGGACGATGGCCTCATCCACCTGACGCGCGATGGCGGCGATACCTGGACGCGGGTTTCCGACTCCCTGCCAGCCAACCTGTGGGTGTCGAGGGTGATCGCCTCCGCCCACCAAAAGAGCCGCGTTTACGCCAGCTTGAACGGCTACCGGCAGGATGACTTCAATGCCTACCTGTACACTTCCGATGACTATGGAAAAACGTGGCGGCGCATCGGCGCCGGCTTGCCGGATGAGCCCGTCAACGTAGTGCGGGAAGACCCCGAAAACCCCGACGTCTTGTACGTCGGCACCGACCACGGCGTGTATATTTCACTCGACAGAGGGCTTCGTTTTGAAGCGCTGGCAGCCGGTTTCCCAGCTGTGCCCGTGCACGATCTGGCCATCCAGGCCAAGACCAAAGACCTCCTGATCGGTACGCATGGCCGATCGATTTACCGGGTCAATATATCCGCTGTTCAGCAGCTCACGGCCGAAGTGCTCGCCAAAACCATACATATTTTTGACCTGCCCAAGCAAAAATTTTCGCCCCGTTGGGGCAAAAAGCAGCCGTGGCGCGAATTGAAAGACCCGGAAATACCGGTGACCTTTTTCGCCAACAGCATCGGAAAAGTGCGTTGGACTCTTAAAACAAAAGACGGGCTGCTGCTCCAAACCGGTGAAACAGATTGCACCAGTGGGCTGAACGCTTTTACCTTCGCGCCGGATGTGCAGGAAGCTGCGCTTAAAAAATATCTGAAGGTGCTCCAGGATGCCCGGAAGGACCCGAAGAAGCCCGTCGAAATAACAAAATCCGATACCGGAAAATATTACCTGCAAAAAGGAAGTTACGTGCTCGAGTTGCAAAAGGACGGGCAAACAGCCTCCGGCCAATTCACCATCGAATAAATCTCTATCATCTACTATTCATCATTCAATTCCGATACATTCAATGAAAAATGTAAAAAAACTAGTCTTTGCGGCATTCGCCGTATGCGCCCTGACCCTGAGCGGCTGCCTGCATATTTTGGAGGAGGTCACGTTTCAAAACAATGGTTCGGGGACGTATAAAATGACCATCGACATGAGCGAAATGAAGAACATGATGGAGATGTTCAAAGGAATGGCGGAAGACAGCTTGGGCGCCGAAGCCCCCGAAACCCCGCCCATGGAAGACAACGGCATGGGCGAAATGGGCAGCCAACTGAGCTCCGTCGCCCAATCGTTGAAAGGCATTTCCGGGATCACCAACGTCGCGGAGATCAACGATACCAGCACATTTACCTTTGGCTACTCCTTTGAATTTGCCGACGTGGCTGCTTTAAACAAAGCTATGAAAATCATCAACAAGGAAAAATACGACAGCAAAGTGGAGGAAGTTTTCCGATTCAAAGGCAAGGGTTTTGAGCGCTTAAGCTCGGGCGACCTGGGAGAAGAAATCAAGAAGGCGCTGGCTTCCGGTGAGGAAGAAGCCGAGGAGGGCAGCCTTGAAATGATGAAAACCTTTTTTGCCGACATGACGTACAAGCAGGTTTACCATTTCCCCGAACGCCGGATCAAAAAACCCACCAACGAACTGTCAGAAGTGTCAGACGACGGCCATACCCTGACCATCACGCTCAAGCCCTTTGACGAAGAACAGCAGAAAAAGCGCCTGAACGTGAGTACCGAAGTAAAATTGAAATAAAGAGAATCCGTCTATTGGTGTCATGTGCAGGTCTGCGAACTTCCTCAACCGTGCGGGTCGCCACTCTCCTGCGCCAACCCTTGCCAAGGCCGCACGGGCATCCGGGGGCGCGGGGCCCAGGCGCCGGATTTCCAGTCCATTGCTTCCAGGTGGTTAAAATTCAGTTTGTAGTCGAATTGCGACGGCACATCGTAGCAGTACCCGTGGTAGTAATATTGTTTGCCCAAACGCTGCGCCAGTTCCAACTCCAATAACATGGTGAAGGAGCCCAGGCTGCGTTGCGCTATGTCCGGATCAAAAAAACAATAGGTTGCGGAAACCGCATTGGCGCCCAGGTGCACATAACTGCAGGCGATCAGTTTGGACTGTTCATAAATGGAAAATTCCAGCCCGGGCACCGGCGTATCGTTTGCTTCCGGATGTAAAAACGAATACACCGAAAGGGGTTGCCGGTCGCTGAAGCGGCGGGTGTGCCGGTTGAAGAGTGCTTCTTTTTCCGGCGTAATCACGATCGGCGCACAGCGTACGTCCAGACCGGCGTTGCGGCGCAGAAGTTGACGCTGGCTTTTTGAAAAAAACGGCTGGTCGTCCAGGCGTATACGCAGCGGGATCGTCCGGCAAATCCGACCCCGGCAAATCGCAAAATTATGCCGGATCAGGGAATAGCCTAACAGGCGCCAGCCCTTGCTCAGCAGCGCGTCGAAGTCCACCGGCGCCATAGGCAGCAACTCGACGCTTTCGTCGATGATATCTTCGAGAAACGAACGATGGGTTTGCATAATTTTAAAGTCAACGCAGGCGGGCGTTTGGAAAGTTCCAGGCAATTTTACGAAAATTTCGGGTTGCACCGTTCCCTCCGGGTATTGAAAATACCAAGCCTGAAAAGCGAAGCCCTGCGACGGCACTCCGTTGCAAGGCTTCGCTTCAGATGGGGAGGAGAGCGCCCCTATTCGCCTTCCTTCAACTCGCGTTCGATTTCTTCCATTTTCACATAATCCACCGCTTCACTGAGCGAGGGTACTATGGTCAGGATCGTATCAAGGCGGGAAATTTCAATCAATTTTGTCACCATAGGTTGTAATTGGCCGGCAATGACAAACGAGCCGCTGTCTTTCCAAAGCCGGTGCGCTGTCAAAATGGCACTAAGGCCACTGGAATCGACAAATTTCACCGGCGAAAGATCGAGGATGAGGTTGCGTATACCTTCCTGGTTGAGAAAAATAAAATCGCTTTTTAAGCCGGGCGCAATGATCGAATTCAGATTCTCCTCCTCTAATGTCAACACCGCATATTGATCTTGCTTATCAATGTTGTATTTCATAGTGACCTAATTTTCAGTAAAATGAGTTGTTTTGCCTTGCGTAAATACCGGCATGTTTGTTTTACAGGGACTGCAAATGTAGGTATGCCGGGCGGATTTCGATAACAAATACAAGCGCTTTTTTCGGCAGGCAATTTGCCTGACAACGCGTCAGGCTCTGGCAACTGGCATTATTTTTTCGCGCAGAAGTTTGGCCGGCTGTCTGCCAAAAAGAAGCCTGGCCAAAAGTTTTTCGAACCGCGCGGTCAACTTTTTTGTTAAAAGAAAATTCCATTCGGGAAGAAAAAATTGAAATTTACGGGCTATAAGGATTAAACTTGTCCCATCATTGAGCGCCGGAGCGAAAAAGCATTTTTTGCTGCGGAGACTACACCACTGATCATCATCATTCTTTACCTGCATGAATAACAAGTTCTCCCCTGTCGTCAAACAGATCATCCATCAAAGCGGCCAGGAAGCCCGGCGGCTGGGGCACGATTATATCGGCGCGGAACATTTGCTCCTCGGAATCATTGCCGAACGGGATAGTTTGCCGGTTCGGGTACTCGACGCCTTGCTTGTGGATGTGCACGACCTGAAAAAGCGCCTCGAGCGTTCGATCCCGCGGTACAGCGCATATCCACCGGCAGAAAATTTATTTGTGGGCGAATTTCAGGTGACCACTCAGGTACAACGCGTACTGAAGGTGACGTTTCTGGAGGCTAAACTCCTGAAAAGCGAAGAAATTTTTCCGGAACACCTGATGCTTTCCCTGCTGAAGCACACGGATACCTTCGCGACCAAACTCTTAAACGAATACGACGTGGACTACGAAAATTTCAAGAAAGAACTCGAATATGTGCGTTCCGAACAGGACCTTTCCCATCCGAACCTTTTCTCACAAGCCTCCAACGAGGGCTCCGGAGAATACGATGAAGACGATGAACGCAACTTCCGGACCAGCCAGAAAGGGCAGCAAAAAAGCCGCACACCCGTTTTGGATAATTTCGGGCGCGATATCACCAAACTCGCCGAAGAAGGCAAACTCGACCCCATCATCGGGCGGGAAACCGAGATCGAGCGGGTCAGCCAGATCCTGAGCCGTCGCAAAAAGAACAACCCCATCCTCATTGGCGAACCCGGCGTGGGCAAAACTGCCATTGTCGAAGGGCTAGCCCTTCGGATCATGCAGAAAAAGGTGAGCCGCACCCTCTTCAACAAACGCATCGTTATGCTCGACTTGGCCGCACTGGTAGCGGGCACCAAGTATCGCGGCCAGTTTGAAGAGCGCATCAAGGCGATCATGAACGAACTGGAAAAAAGCCGCGATGTCATTCTGTTTATCGACGAAATACACACCATCGTAGGCGCCGGCGGCGCAACCGGATCGCTCGACGCTTCCAATATTTTTAAACCGGCGCTCGCCCGGGGCGAACTCCAGTGCATCGGCGCCAGCACGCTCGACGAGTACCGGCAGTACATTGAAAAAGACGGCGCCCTCGACCGCCGTTTCCAAAAGGTGATGGTCGACCCCCCCAGCCAGGAAGACACCATCCATATTCTCAAGAACATCCAATCGAAATATGAGGAGTTCCACAACGTGGAGTATTCCGAACCCGCCATCACCGCTTGCGTGCGCCTCAGCGACCGCTATATCACCGACCGTTTTCTGCCCGACAAAGCGATTGACGTGCTCGACGAGGTAGGCGCCCGCGTACACCTGAAAAATATCGTGGTACCCAAACATATCGAAGAACTCGAACGGAAAATCGAAGAGCTGAAAGAACAAAAAAACCAGGCGGTAAAAAATCAGCAATACGAAGAGGCCGCCAACCTGCGCGACCAGGAAAGCAAGCTGATGCGCCAGCTGGAATTTGCCAAAGTGGAATGGGAAGAGGAAAGTAAAACCAAACGTTATCCTGTTGAAGAAGACGATATTGCCGAAGTGGTAGCTATGATGACGGGTATTCCGGTTAAAAAAGTGGCAACCAGCGAGAGTAAAAAACTCGTCAGCATGGCAGCCGACCTGCGCAAAATGGTTATCGGACAAGAGGAAGCCATCACCAAGATCGCCAAAGCCATTCAACGCAACCGCGTCGGCCTTAAAGATCCGAAAAAACCAATCGGCTCCTTTATATTCCTGGGCCCCACCGGTGTCGGCAAAACTGAACTGGCCAAAGCACTGGCCCGCTATTTGTTTGACAGTGAAGATTCCCTGGTGCGTGTCGACATGTCGGAATACATGGAAAAATTCTCCGTCAGCCGCCTCATCGGCGCCCCTCCCGGATACGTCGGCTATGAAGAAGGCGGCCAACTGACGGAAAAAGTGCGGCGCAAACCCTATTCCGTCGTATTGCTTGACGAAATTGAAAAGGCCCACCCCGATGTGTACAATATCCTGCTGCAAGTACTCGACGATGGTCAGCTCACCGATGGCCTCGGCCGGAAAGTGGATTTCAAAAATACGCTGATCATTATGACCTCCAATATTGGCGTACGGCAGTTGAAAGACTTTGGCCAGGGGGTTGGTTTTGCCACTAAAGCCCGCCAGGAAGCTGCGGAGGAGCACACCAAAACGGTGATCCAAAATGCCTTGAAACGCACTTTTTCGCCCGAATTCCTGAACCGGATCGATGACGTGATGGTCTTCAATGCGCTTGGCCGCGAAGAAATATTTAAAATCATCGACAATGCCCTGGCCGGCCTCATGCTCCGGCTGAAAACCATGAATTTCAATTTGGCGCTTTCCGATGAAGCCAAAGAATTTGTGGCGGAAAAAGGCTATGATCCACAATTCGGCGCCCGCCCGCTGCACCGGGCAATCCAGAAATACATCGAGGACCCGCTTGCCGAGTTTATCCTGAGTGAAAACCCCGCAGAAGGCGCATCCCTGGTCGCCACGCTGAATGCGGAAAAAGATGGCCTGAACATCGCCTTCCCGGAAAAGAAAAAGACGAAAGAAAAGGAAAACAAGGAGGAGAGCAAGGAAAGCGATACGCTCAGCGCCTGAGAGTTTCTATCGTTTGGCGGTTTTCTTCCCGGCTGCCGGTTTTTACCAGTAAAGCCGTTAAAAACACTAAAATTTAGTGTTTTTAACGGCTTTACTGGTAAAAAAGCCACACCCGTACGTTCACATCCGCACCAATTTTCGCACCCCCGGTTCCCCCGCCTCGCCCGGCCTGGCTCCCGCTATGCGCAGGGCATACAGCCCCGGCGCCAGCCCGGCGACCGACACGTGCTGCTCACCCGGATGGATGCCGTTTACGCGCATAACTTCGCGGCCGCCGATATCGTAAAATACAGCCGCGGCAGGCTCCGGCGCTCCGGCGGCCAGCCGGATAGTACACACATCATCGCGCAGGGGATTGGGATAAACGGCCCATTCGGCCGGCTCCTGTAAAGGGTTTTCCACCACGCCGGTAACGATTTCCGGCAACGTATCCACGTAACAACTCAGAAACTCGAGCAGGGCGGTCGTGCGCATCCAGTAGTTTTCCACCTGCGCGGCGTATTGCGGCACTTCATACAGGTTGGTATGGCCGGCCCCTGGTATTTTTTTCAGGTAACTCCAGGTACCAACGGACTGCGCTTGCGCATGCAGCAAGCCGCTGCCTTCCAGGTAGGCCAGGTTGGCCGCAAGGCCGGAATAAAACTTGACGGTTTCATCGGCAGTGCCGTGGATGCTGCTCACCGGCAAGTCGCCGTCGTTGATCCATTCGCGGCGATACAGCCCGCCCGAGAGGTTGATGACCGCTTCAACGGCGGAAGAATAGGACTGGTTAGCGGCGCTGCCGCTATTACCGTTCAGGCCGCCATTGGCCGTCAGGATATTTTGAAGAAAGGCCGGCAAATTATCATCCGCATCGAGGTAAGCGGCATGGAGCGCCGCTACGGCCCCGGCGGAGTATCCGCCAACGAAAACGTGGTTGGGGTCGGCGCGAAACAGGTTTTGCGTGGCGGCATCTTGCCGGAAATACCGCACGGCAGCTTTCATGTCGCCGACGGCTTTTACGGCGGCATCCATTATATCCACCGAATCGGGAAAACCCAGGATAAAAACCGGATACAAACGATACTGGATAGAAGCCGCAACATAGCCGCGCTGAGCCAGCAGTTGGCACCAGCGCGCCATATCTGCTTTATCGCCGAAGATAAAACTGCCGCCATGTTCCAGAACGACCACCGGGCGTTTGCCGAGCGTATCCCCTTGCGGCTCATACACATCCATGGAAAGCGTGAGGGCCTGGCCGGTATGGCTCGTGGCGATAGCATACGGTACAGTCGTTTTCTTTACGGTGGAGAAAATCTGCTGTTTGTACCGGAATCCGTCGCAGCCGGGGTTTTGAGCAACGGCGGCCAGGTGGGCGCACAAAGCGAAGCCAGGTAAAATGTAGCGAATGATCTGCATAAATTGGGTTGCTTTTGTGCAAATATAAAAAAGGCCAGCCTTTCAGCGTAAAAAAAACGGGCGGTCCTCCTGTGAAGAGAACCGCCCGCATGCGCCGGCGTCCTTACCACCCGCAACCGGCTTTTATATCTTCTTTTTCCACTCGGCGATGGAGCTGTCATTCATACGCGGGTAGTCGGTGTTGCCATCGGCTTTGGCGAGTTCTGTGCTGCGGTTAGCCGTTGTGATGGCGTCTTTATACATACCCAAAGTAGCCTGGATATTGGCTTTCAGACGCAGTATCCAGAATTTTTCACCCCCCATTTCGAGGCTTTTGTTCACCCATTCGAGGGCTTGCTGCATGTCTTTGCCTTCTTCGAAATAATAGCGGGCGGCAGCGTAGTAGTCGCCGGCTTTGGGGCCGGCCATCGTCGCTTTAATGTCGGTCATTACCTTGGTATCAGTGTCCACCAGGATGGGGATAGACACCCGGGTGTTTTCCCACATGATCTCCAAATCGGCGCCATTGTTGCGCAGGCCGGCGATGTGCATCGTCAGGGTTTCGATCTTGTCGGTCGTGGTCATAACCGGCGCCTTGAAACGAGCCGCCACATCGTCTTCTTTAAAATCTTTCGGCTCGGGCGTGCCCCAAAAGGTGGTGTTTTTATAAAAAATAATCGTCCACTCTTTGTCGCCCGGAATAGTATAAAGGGCGTAAGTTCCTTTATCCAGGGAAATATTGTTCACCTGGACATTTTCGCTGAACGTAACTTTTGTGGAGGCGTTAGCGCCGGTGCGCCACATTTCGCCAAAGGGTACCAGGCCACCGAAAATTTTGCGGCCCTTCATACTTGGGCGGGAATACTCGACCTCCACTTTGATCAGGCCGACTTCCTGGCGAATATAGCCAACTGGACTGGGTGCAGGCGTTTTGATTTGGGCGGAACCAGCGGTAATGGCAGCCAAAAGGATAAGGGTAGTGAAATAGTACGATTTCATCATGGTATAAAAATAGTTTTTGCGATTAAACAACCGCTTAAGAAAATGGTTGGCAAAGGTAAAAATCCGCGTCCGTGGATTTCCGTTCCGGCCGCTATTTTATATGCTTTTTCGTACAAAATGGTCAAACCCGGCGGGAAGCAGTATATTTATCCATACAAAATCACCAGTATGTTGGTCTACTCCTGTCTTCCATTTGCGCAGCTGACCGTTGCCGAACTATACGAAATCATGGCTTTGCGCCAGGAAGTTTTCATCGTGGAGCAAAACTGTCCCTATCTCGATGCCGACGGTAAAGATCTTTTTGCCTGGCACGTATGCGGCCGCGACGAAGGCGGCAAACTGCTGGCATACACCCGGTTGTTGCCCGCAGGTATATCGTATGCGCATTATCCTTCTATCGGGCGGGTGGTCAGTTCGCCGGCAAGGAGAGGCGCCGGAGCCGGGAAAGAACTCCTGCAACGCAGTATTGACCTGTGCCGGCACCTGTTTGGCCCGGCGCCGATTAAAATAGGCGCGCAAACGTACCTGCTGCGCTTTTATGAAGGATTCGGGTTTCGCTCCACCGGTGAAGAATACCTGGAGGATGGTATCCCACATACCAAGATGGTGTTGGAGTTGGCGGGCAAAAATTAAGCGGCGACCAGTTATCACAGTGTTTTTACGCCGCGGAACACCTGCCACCCGGCCAGGCAAAAGACGATGGCGGCGACCGCCGTGGCTTGTACGCCGGCCGGATTTTCGGTACTTTTCCCGAGCAGCAATAAAGAGGGAAACAACAAATTAGCCAGCGAAATCCCCACTTTCATGACAAAGGCGCGCACCCCGTAGAACATGCCGGCGAGTTGGCGCCCGCTTGTCTGTTCTTCCTGCTCCACGGCATCGCCGATGAGGGCATTGGGGATTATACCAAACACTGCCAGCGGGAAGGCGGCTGCCAGCGCCAATCCATACAGCAACCACAACCGCGGAACGGGGATGATCCGGATGGCGCTCACCGTGCAAAAAACAACGGCAAACAGCAAAAAGGCCGTCAGGATCAGCCGGTGCTTGCCGATTTTGGCGGCCAGCAGATTCACGGGTGCATAAAAAAAGAAGCTCGCCACAAAACTGACGAGGGAAAAAACGAAGGCATAACTTTTATCCAACTCCAGCAACAAGGTCGTATAGAAACCGATTCCCAGCTGGATAAACGTCAGCGCCAACCAGTAAAGCAGGTCGGAAACCAGAAATTGCCGGAAATTTTGGTTGCCCAGCACGGCTACCAGGGCATGCCGAAGCCCATGGTCCGAAACACGTTGCCGGGCATACCGTTTTTCGTTCAGAAAAATCGCCGGCAAGAGCAGGAATAGCAAAGCCACCCCATGAACCAGGAGCAGCGCCGTCTGGAAGGCTGCCACCGGCGTCATTCCGGCCGATTCAAAGTAGCTCTGCAAGGCATACGCGCTGTTGCCCACGACAAATCCAAGGGCCCAGGTCACAGAGAGCAGCGTGCTGATCAGCATCCGGTCGGCCGCAGTATGTCCCAGCTCGGCGATCAGGGCTGTGTATGGGATTACATAAAACGCGAAGAAAAAATAATACACCGCCAGGCACAATGCCAGCCACATATAGTTGGCTGCACTCTCCCCGGCACCGGCCGGCAGGAATACGAGGAAGCTGCTCAGGGCGAAGGGCAATGCGCCAAAGGCAAGAAACCAGCGACGCTTGCCCATCCGGGCGTTCGAACGGTCGCTCCAATTGGCCACTATGGGGTCGATGAAGGCGTCAAAAGCCCTGCCGGCTGCGCTGAGGATTCCGATAAGGGTCAGCACACCCAATACCGCCCCCTGGTGAATAAAGGTCGGAAAAACCGGTTGCCCGGTTTCTGGCGGCATGTAAAAATAGATCAGCAGATTGGCCACGCTGAAGGAAGCCAGCGACCAGCCCAATTGGCCGAGGGCATACAAGACCAACACCCGCAATGGAGGGCGGATCACCGCCAGCGGTTGCGCAGGCGGGCTTTCGGGGGAGATGGGTTTTCGTTTTGCCATTGGGCGAAGGTGTGTTTACACAAGTGAACAAGCGGAATGCCGGCGCCCAAAGCGCCGGTTAAACGCGCAAGGACGCGCCTTGAAAATATATCCCGCAACATCTTGCTTAGCGCCGGCGCCGCTCTGTACTGGTGGTGGGAATTCCGGGTGATTTGCGCTGCGGTTCATCGGTAGGCACATCCGGCGAGGGCAGGGCCGGCGCCGGGTGTGCCTTTTCCACACGCGCCGCCGCCCTACGGATATTCTCCAGGTATTTATCCGTCAGATTGGCCTTCAGCATCCGCTCTTCCAGGTAGAGCCGGCCAGAAGCAATGGTATCGTTGATAAACTTTTCGATCATGAGGCTGGCGATCGGCGCGGCGAAAGAAGCGCCCCAGGTGGCATTTTCCACGTAAACGGCGATGGCAATGGTGGGACTGTCTTTGGGGGCAAAGGCAAAAAACACGGAGTGGTCGTCGCCATGCGGGTTTTGGCTGGTGCCCGTTTTACCACACACCTGAATATCAGGAATAGCGCAGGAATGCGCGGTACCGCGGTTGACGCATTGGGCCATACCTTCCACCACCATATCAAAGTATTTCCGGTCGATATTTACTTTTTGCGCATGGAGAAAGGGTTTCGGGATATCGCTGCCAGTTTTGAAGTGTTTGGCCAAATGCGGCGGAAACCAATGGCCGCGGTTAGCGAGACAAGCTGCCAGGTTGGCCATTTGAAGGGTAGTCAGCTGCAACTCGCCCTGGCCGATCGCCAACGACATGATCGTCGGAGAGCGCCAGCCGCCCAGGTGGCGGGGGTAAATTTGGTCGTAATACTTGGAATCGGGAATATTCCCGGCGCTTTCGTTCGGGTAATCGATACCCAACTGGCGGCCAAGACCGAACTCATGGCAGTATTTGACGAACAAATCCAGGCCTTTATGGGGATTGGTATAGCCGAATTTTTCCACGACGTCCCGAAATTCGCCGAAATAGTAGGTGTTGCAGGAATAGGCCAGCGCATCCACCACATTGCTGACATGGGAATGGTGGTGGCATTTATACAAGCGGCCGGCATAAAAATAACCGCCATTGCACCCCTGTCCGCTATTGGGAAGGAGCGTGCCTTCCTGGAGGCCGACCAGCGTGACGACGGTTTTAAAAATAGAACCCGGCGGGTATTTGGCCATGACGGTCCGGTCGAAAAAAGGTTTCAGCGGGTCCGTGAGTAACCTGCTGAACACGGGCCCGCGGTCTTTGGTCATGGTCAGGTCATTCGGGTCGTAGGTAGGTGCGCTGACCATGGCCAGAATTTCCCCGGTGGCAGGCTCGATGGCCACCACGCTGCCGGTTTTATTCTGCATCAGTTGCTCGGCATAGGTCTGCAGGCGGATATCAATTGACGAAACGAGGTCGTCGCCACTGATGGGCATAGTATCCGCAGCGCCGTTTTCATATCCGCCTACAATCCGGCCCAGGTTATCCTTCAATAAAAAAGTATACCCTTTTTTGCCGCGCAAGCGTTCTTCGTATTTCGACTCCAGGCCGCCGGCGCCGATATAGTCGCCCGAAGCGTAAGCCCCTTTGCCGCTTTCAATATCCCGGGGGTCCACCTCGTTGATATACCCCAATACATGCGCCCCGACGCTGAACGGATACCCGCGAATGTTGCGTACTTGTACAAAAAAGCCGGGAAACTCGTAGAGGCACTCCTGCAAGCGGGCGTAGGTGACCGTAGAGAGTTTTTTCATGAACACAAAGGGCACGGACCGGGAGAACTTTCCACTTTTCCAGTCTTTGGTCAAAAACTCCTTGAATTGACCTTTTGAAATGCCCAGCAAGCGGCAAAACTTGGTAGTATCCATGCTGCGATCAATCTGGTTGCAGGTAACCATCAGATCGTACATTGCATTGTTATTGACAATGAGTTGGCCGTTCCGGTCATAAACCAGCCCACGCGGCGGATAGGAGGTCAATTTTTCAATGGTGGTGGCGTCCGCGCGCCGCCGGAAAGAATCGTCGAACAACTGTAACTGCGCCGCTTTGACCACCAGGACAAGGGCGCAACACAGGATCACGATCTGAATCGTGCGTTGCCGTTCGCGATAAATATCGGCCATGAATCAAACTTTGGGATGAAACAAGCGGGTGTAAATAATGACGACCAGCATGCTTAATATCCATCCAAGAATGGCTTGCGGAAGAATTTTTTCCAGCAAATAAACCGGTGCAAAATAGGCCATAGAGAAATACCAGAAGACATGAATGGCATAAAAAATAGCGGCTACGCCTAAAAACCAGCGCCAGCCAAAATTTGCCGGCGAAGGAATGATCTCTTTGCCGGTGAAGCCTCCGCGTGGGGCAAAACGGTGCAGGATAGCCGCGCGGGCGTACCCGGAAAGGGCGCCGGCACTCGCGTTTACGCCAAGGTGCCCGGAAAAAATATCCACCGCAAGTCCGACTAAAAATCCCAGGGAAACGGCTGCTGGCGTAGGAATCTGAATGGGGAGGAAGAGGATAAACAAAGGGTATAACAAAATATTGCAGTACCCTTCGGCTGTCAGCGCCACTTCGGATAAAATAATGGCTTGTGCGGCAACAAGCCCGGCAAAACGCCAAAAATTGGGTAGAAAATAACTGCTATTCATGCTTTACCGCCTGTTGCAGCTGGTTGATTTGTTCTGCGTATCTGTTCGTCACCACGTATACATCGCCAATGTTAGCAGGGTTTTGACTGAGTTTCACCCGGATATATAAAAAATTACTGCCCGCCATTCGATAGGCCGTATCGACAATCCCTGCCAGGTGGCCTTCCGGAAACAAAAGGGAATAATTGCTGACCACAACAGTATCCTTCGGCTGAACGGGTACGTGGTATGGAATATCGCTCAGGCTCATATACTGCGGGTTGCCGCCCTCCCAAACCAGGGAGCCGAAATAATCGTGCCCTTTGAGCGCGGCAGACACCTTGGTTTGATGGTGTAACACCGACATAACCAGGGCAAAATGGCTGGATACCTGCCGGACCACGCCAGCTACCCCCGAGCGCGTAATCACGCCGCTATTGGGTCGAACCCCGTCCAGCTTGCCCCGGTTGATGATCATCCAGTTATCGCGTGCGCCAATGGTGTTGCTGATGACGCGGGCGCCAACCAGCACGTACTCCGGCCGGATTACTTTTTGCTCCAGGGTGTCTGCCAGAACCTTCCGGACAAGGGTATCCTGAAACGGCACCTCGATCAGCCTGGAATTGGCGATCTGCGTTTGCAGTCGCGCATTTTCCACACGCAGCCGGATATTCTCGTCTTTGAGGGATAAATAATCCAGCCATCCGGACTTCCAGTTGAGCACGGTGCCGGAGTATTTGAGCCAACTGGCGGAAGATATCTGCCGTTGCGGGTCGTTGTAACTGGTGATCAGAAAAAAACACAGTACTTCCAACACTACCAGCGTAAGCAGGCCGCCATGCCGAATAAAGAGCTGAATGATGGAATACATGGTTGTACGTCGTACGTCGTAAGTCATGCGAATCACGACTCACGGCAATACCGGTTTAAACGCTTTTGCGATCGATCAGGAAGGAGAACTTATCCGTATTTTCCAGCGCCATGCCGGTACCGCGCACCACGGCGCGAAGCGGGTCTTCCGGAACATGCACCTGGAGTTTGGTTTTTTGCTCCAGCCGTTGATCGAGGCCGCGCAACAGGGCGCCGCCGCCGGTCAGGTACAGGCCGGTTTTGTAAATGTCGGATGCCAGCTCGGGCGGGGTCATCTCCAGGGCTTTCAACACGGCGTCTTCGATCTTGCTGATGCTTTTATCCAGGGCATAGGCCACTTCCTGGTAGCTGACTTTGATTTGCTTGGGTATGCCGGTCATCAGGTCGCGGCCATTCACGGCATAATCCTCCGGCGCATTTTCCAGCTCGTGCAAGGCCGAGCCCACATTGATCTTGATTTGTTCGGCCGTGCGTTCGCCGATGAGGATGTTGTGCTCCCGTTTCATGTAGCTCATGATGTCGTTTGTCAGCTCGTCGCCTGCTATGCGGATCGATTGGTCGCAGACGATGCCGGACAAGGCGATGACGGCGATCTCGGTGGTGCCGCCGCCGATGTCGATGATCATGTTTCCGATGGGCTCTTCGATATTCAGGCCGATGCCCAGGGCGGCCGCCATGGGTTCGTGGATGAGGTAGGTTTCTTTGCTGTCTACGTGGTCGGCTGAGTCAAACACGGCGCGCTTTTCCACTTCCGTGATCCCGCTGGGGATACAAATCACCATTTTCAGGTGGCCAAAGAGCGAGCTGCGTTTGCCCACCATCCGGATCATGCTTTCAATCATGGCCTCCGCGGCCTGGAAGTCGGCAATCACGCCGTCTTTCAAGGGGCGGATGGTTTTGATGTTTTCGTGGGTCTTTTCATGCATTTGCATAGCCCGGTGCCCTACGGCTATGGTTTGGCCGGATTTCCGATCGATCGCAACAATGGAAGGCTCGTCCACCACCACCTGGCCGTCCATCATGATAAGCGTGTTGGCCGTTCCCAGGTCCACTGCTAATTCCTGCTTGAAAAATTTAAAGAAGTTCAACGTATTACGGATTTAAAGGTCCTCGGAAAAAATATGCCATTTGTGCTGAAAAGCGCGCAAAACTACGCATGAATTTTCGAATTCTGAATATGCTTTGTGGAATGCAAAAATTTAATTTTTGGTCATTTTTCTCCGCCAAAGACTTATTTTAAGGGTTTACCCGGAAAAAAACGGGCGATCGGAGTTTTGGCGGGCGGGCCCGGTCAGCCAACAGTAACGACCCAAAAATCCCGGGGTTGAAAATACCGGTTGGCCAGTTCCCGGATTTGCTCCGGCGTAATGGTCCGGATGGTGTGTACCAATCCGTCAAAGGCGTCGAGGGGAAGGTCTTCAGTGACCAGTGTTTTGATGACGTCGGAAATATTGAGCGGCCCATCCAGCCCATTGAGCAGCATGCCCAGCAGGTAATTGCGCACCATATCCAGTTCGGCGGCGGAAGGCGGTTCGGTGCACAAGCGTTTCATTTCGGCAAAAATTTGCCGGATGGTGGCCGCTACCTTGCCGTTGTTTACTTCGGTAGCGATATACATACAGCCGTCGAGCAACATCGCATCGGCTGTGGAGTAAATATTATAGGTGAACCCGCGTTTTTCGCGTATATTCATCATCAGCCGCGAGCCGAAATACCCGCCAAGGATCGTATTGAGCACATATACCCCATTATAATCGGGGTGCCGGCGCGCAAACAGGCGCCGGCCGATCTTGATTGCCGTCTGCAGGGAGCCCGGATGATGGAGGCGTACGTTTTGCGGCGTTGTTACTTCCACTTCCGGCGAAACAGCCAGGGCTGCACCCACGCGGGTATTTTGCCCGAAGTGGCGGTTCAGAAGCCCGAGCATCGAATCATTCACCCGACCGCTGACGAACAACCGGCAGTTGGACGGCGTATACCAGGTTTCAAAATACGCCAAAAGGTCCTCCCGTGTCAGCGCCTCATAGTCGGCGGGTGTGGAGTTATAGCCGTAGGGATGCCGCTCGCCAAAGATCAGTTCGGTTATTTTCCGGTAAGCCAGCACTTCTTCCTTATCCAGTTCGACCTGGAGTTCCTGGATACCGGTGCGTTTGAATATTTCCAACTCCCCGGCCGGGAAAACCGGCTCCTGCAGGATTTCGGCAAAGACCGGCAGTACCTCCGGGGCGTATTTGGGCAAGGCGAACAGCAGAAAACTCGCCGTATCCAGGTTGGTGGGAATATTTATTGAACTTCCGTAAAAATCAATGATTTCTGCAATTTCGGCGCCCGTGCGCGACCCCGTGCCCTCCCGCATCAAACGCGCCGTAGCGCGCGACACCATTCGTTTGGTTTCTTCCGGCCGGCCGGCGTTGTACACCGCTTCGATTTTTAAAATATCCTGATCGGGAAAATTCAGCACATATACCGGCAGGCCGTTGTCCAGGCGCAGCACCTGCGGCAAGGGCAATACCAGGCGGCTGACCGGATGAACCTCCGGGGCAGGCCGCCGCGCTACAGCGCGTTTGGAAGCCAGATTTGTCTTGGACACAGCACACATACAACGGACTTTTTTGGCTCGATGGAAAAGAGCGGTCAAAGGTACGGGTTTCGGTTTTTAACAGGATGTTAGTTTTTTTCCACAAAAAGCCCGCGCGGACGTATTACTTTTGCGGCAGTCACCGGATTTACAAAATCCTGACAATCAGGCCCAATTTTATCACGCCATCACTTGCCTGGCTCCGACCCGGCGCAATCCAATTGTCGCGCAATGAAATTCAGCGTTTCCTCTTCCGAACTTCTGAAGCAACTGCAAGTCGCTTCCGGCGCCATTGGCTCCAACCCCGTTCTGCCCATCCTGGAGGATTTTTTGTTTAAAATCGAAAACAAAAAACTCACCATTGCCGCTACCGACCTGGAAACCAGCATTTCCACCACCATAGACGTATTGGCCGACGATGATTTCACCGTAGCCATACCGGCTAAAATTCTCCTGGAAACCCTTAAAGCGCTTCCCCAACAACCCGTTACGTTCAGCATCGACGAGGAAAATTTCGGCATCGAAATCAAATCTTCTTATGGTAAATACCGCCTCGCCGGCGAAAATGGCGACGGCTTTCCCCAACTCCCGGAACCGGAAAAAGTGGACACGGTGAAGATCAGCAGTCCTTACCTGCTGGAATCCATTAACAAAACGATTTTCGCCACTTCCAGCGACGAGCTGCGCCCGGCGATGACCGGCGTGTACTTTCAGGTGGATTTCAATAAACTCACCTGCGTAGCTACCGACGCCCACAAACTGGTTAAAATCACCACCCACCAACTGGCCGGCGAAGTGGCTACCTCGTTTATCGTGCCCAAGAAAGCCCTGAACCTGTTGAAAAATGCGCTGCCGGCAGATGACACGGTAACGATCGCTTTTAATAAAGCCAATGCCTTTTTTACGTTCGGCGACCTCCACCTTGTTTGCCGGCTTATCGATGCGCGTTATCCCGACTACAACGCCGTCATTCCGGTAGATAATCCCAATGGAATGACGGTCAACCGCAGCGATTTTCAAAACTCGCTCAAACGGATCGCCATTTACGCCAATAAAACCACCAACCAGGTGGTACTGGATATTTCGGATAAAAGCCTGACCATTTCGGCCCAGGATCTCGACTTTTCCAATGAAGCTACCGAACAAATGAACTGCAGCTTCGAAGGAGCGCCCCTGCGCATCGCCTTCAATGCCAAGTTCCTGGTGGAAATGCTCACTGCGCTCGAAAGTGAGGAGGTGAAAATGGAGTTTTCCACGCCCTCCCGCGCCGGTATCCTTACGCCGGTGGAGGAAGACAACGCCAACCGCGAAATTCTCATGCTGGTGATGCCGGTTATGCTGAACAACTAAACTCCTGCCGATCCTGAGAAATCCTGCAAATCCTGTCCCAGCACTCTACGGAAGAAAAAATCCTGCCGATCGTGTCCCCTACGCTCAGAGGGAGAAAATGCGCTCCATCAGCACCCACTTTTCGCCGGGCCGGGCAGTAGGGAGGGCTTGTTGGTAGTTCCACATGAGCGTCTCCCATTCCTGAATGCGCGAATCAGCTGCATCGAGGGCTGTTTTTCGTTCGAACGAGAAATAGTCGTCTGTTTCCAGCACCATAAAAAGGCGGTTGCCCGTCCGGTATATTTCCAGTTGCAGGATACCGGCAGCGCGGATATTTTCCAGCACTTCCGGCCAAACGGCGCGGTGAAAAGCCTCGTACTCGGCGATGAGCGCCGGATCGGGCTTCAAATCCAGGGCAAGACAATAGCGTTGCATCGATCCTGCGGGGTTTACATTATCCGGGCTCCATCCGGGATGACACCGCTTTTTTTCACCACTACGATACCGTCGCGGATACAAAAAGCCTCCGTATCCACATCGGGAAGGTGGCCGCCGCCTTTGATCACCACATTGTTACCGACGCGGCAATCTTTGTCCAGGATCGCGTGTTCGATATGGCAATTATGGCCGATTCCCATCGGTATATCGTCGGGGTGCATAGCAATCTCCTGCAGGGTCTGGTAATAATCGTTGCCCATGACGATCGAATCCTTCACGACCGAGTTTTCGCCCACCCGGGCGCGAATACCGATGATGGAGCTTTCGATAAGCCGGGCATGCACGATGGAGCCCTCGGCTACCAGCGCCCGGTTGACCTGGGTGCCGCCATAGAACTTGGCGGGCGGCAACATCCGGCCGCGGGTGTATATCTGCCGGTTGTTGTCGAAAAGATTGAACGGGGGGATATGGTCGGTCAGTTCGATATTGGCTTCGAAAAAGGACCGGATCGTCCCGATGTCGGTCCAATACCCGTCATACGAATAGGCCGCTACTTTTCGCCCGCTTTCTATGGCCACCGGGATAATTTCCTTTCCAAAGTCGGTGGCATCCGGATGCTGATCGAACAGATCATTAAGGGCTTGGCGGTTGAAAATATAAATCCCCATCGACGCCATGTACACCCGTCCGCGTTTTTGGTGCGCGCTGCCGACTTCACTGACCCAATCGGGCAACAACTCTTTTTTTGGTTTTTCGATAAAACGCGGAATATAGCCCTTGTCATCCACCTTCATGATTCCGAAGCCGGTGGCGTCGCGCGCATCTACGGGCAGGCAGGCGATCGTGATATCCGCTCTTTGTTCGATATGGAAATGCGCCATTTGTTCGAAATCCATCTGATAGAGCTGGTCGCCCGACAAGATCAGCACATAGTCGAAATCATGGCGCTCGAAATGCTGCCGGCTTTGGCGCACGGCATCGGCAGTACCCTGAAACCACTGGGCATTTCCGGGGGTTTGTTCGGCAGCCAGGATATCCACAAAACCGCGGGTAAACTGATCGAAATTGTAGGTATTTTTGATATGCGCATTCAGCGAGGCCGAATTGTATTGCGTCAGCACAAACATCCGCTTGACACCGGAATGGATACAATTGGAAATCGGAATATCGATGAGGCGGTACTTACCGCCAATGGGAACGGCTGGTTTGGAGCGTTTTTCTGTGAGCGGAAACAGCCGGGAGCCCGCGCCCCCGCCCAGGATGAGGCTAATCATTTTTATCATGGCGTGGTCTTTTTCGATTCAATGCTTATGTCTTTTTCTTTTTGACGGATGGAGCGGCTTTCGGGGCAGGTTTTGCTTTGGGTGCGGCCGGTTTTTCCATGGTCTGCGGCGGTGGAGCAGCCGGCTGGGCCGCTGCCTTCTTTGCCCTGCCCGTTGCGGCCGAAGCCGTTCGTTTTTTCACTTCGGCAATGGGCTCGGTGGCTGTTTCCGCAGCCGGTTCTGCAGTGGCCGGAGTCATGAGCACTGCCTGCGATTCGATCTGTGCGCCAAGGCCGCGGTATACCGCAAAATAGCGTTCCACGGTTTTTTCCCAGGAAAAATCGATCGCCATGATTCGTTCGCGCAAATGCCCGACCGTGCCGGTGTCGTTGTGCCACATGGATGCCGCCCGGTAAATGGCGTGCGAGGCATCTTCGATACTGAACTGGTCGAACCGGATGCCGCGGCCCGAGCCATCGGACAGGCCGATATCAGGAACCGTGTCTTTCAGGCCGCCTACCGTGCGCACGATCGGGATCGTCCCATAGCGCATGGCATACATTTGATTTAGCCCGCAGGGCTCCACCCGCGACGGCATGATCAGGAAATCGGAGCCGGCATATATTTGGTGCGCAAGCGCTTCATTGTAGTCGATCACGGCGTTGAAGCGCCCCAAAAACTGGTGCGCCATCGAGCGGAACTGGTTTTCCGTCCAGGTTTCGCCGGTGCCTAAAACGAGAAAACTGGCCCGGGCGCCGGCATGGATGAACCGGCGGAAGGTGTCGGGAAGCAGATCCACACCTTTTTCCCCCACCATACGCCCGATGAAACTGATCAGGGGAGCGTCGTACGGAAAGCCGAACCATTCACAGAGTACACGCTTGTTGCGGGTTTTGAATTTGGGAATATTATTGCCGTCCAGGTGAAACTGAATCATGGGGTCGGAGGCCGGATCCCAAATTTGGGCATCAATGCCGTTGATAATACCGTGTTCCTTCCGCCATTCCTGCCGGAAAAGCGACTCCAGCCCGAGGCTGTTTTGGTGCAACTCGTACAGGTAAGATTCCGAAACGGTAGTCACTGCCCAGGCCGTTTTGATGGCCGCCGCCATAGGGTTGATGGCGCCATTCCATTCGAGCAGGCCGCGCGCAGCAGCTTCATACGGCGGTAGCAGATGGCTGCTGTTCCAGCTGAATGCGCCCTGGTATTGGCCGTTGTGGATAGTAAATACGGTTGGGATGGGGGCCAATTGTTGATAGGCTGGGCAATACCGGACCATCCAGGGGATGAGTGCGGTGTGGTGATCGTGGCAATGCAACACCCGCGGACGGTCGTGCCAGGGAAAGGACAGCAGCCACTCCAATACGGCTTGTTGAAAGGCAATGTACCGCGTGATCTCGTCGCCATACGGAGCGCCGGAAAGGTCGTTGTAGATTCCGGGCCGGTCGAACAAGCCTGGAATGTCGACGACAAAAAGCGGGTAGCCCAGCGTATTCCCGGCCTGCTGTTGTACGCGAAAATTCCACTGCCGCCAGTTGATCCAGACCGTGCTTTGGTATACGGTAACCCACTCCTGGTTGTTGATCCAACGGACCGAATATTTGGGGATAATGGCTGCGGACAGTACACCCGATTGCGTATTGTATTTGGGAAGAGAGCCGACCACATCGCCCAGGCCGCCCGTTTTGGCGGCTGGATAACATTCGGCGGAGATATGTAAAACCTGAATCATGTTCTGAGTCCAAAAATCGTTTCAGCGGGTAATTTACATACAAACATCACCTACTTACCCAATCAACAGGAGGGAAAATTTCAACCTTTTCCGTAATTTAAAAATGTTTGCCGGGACAGCATGGTTTTTACCAAAAAACGCTTTGTGCTGATTTGGCAAAAATGTCTAAACGCCGCATCTTCGCCACGGCTATCAGCATGTTTTTTTTCAAACCAAAATCGCAAAAATGTCCTCGTTCTTTTCCCGTCGCCGTTTCCTCAAAACCTCCCTGCTGGCAACAGCGGCCTTGCCGCTCGCCGGCCGGCAGCGCCTATTCCCTTCGCCGCCGCCGGAACATATCGGTCTGCAACTCTATAGTTTGCGCGATGCCATGGCGAAAGACCCCCTGGCAACGCTAAAAGCGGTGTCGGAAATCGGCTACCGGGAGGTGGAAGCGTATAATTACAACGCGGGCAAACTGTTTGGGTTTGCCTATGAAACGTTTGGTAAAATCCTGCAAGACAACGGCCTGCTCATGTACAGCACCCATGCCGGCATTTCACTGGCCGATTATGTGGAAAAAACCGGCGACATCAGCGACACCGTAAAAAAATGGGTCGACGCAGCCCCCGCGCTGGGCTTGCGCTACGTGATATCGCCTTCCATCAATGAAGCCGAATGGCCGCAAATGGGGAAGTTGGTAAAACTCTACCAAGCCATGGGACGCTACTGCAAAAGGCCGGCGTGCGGTTTGCCCACCACAACCACGAATACGAATTTGCCCAACGCGGAACCGATAACCGCCTGCTTATCGAATGGCTCCTGCATGAAGTGGACCCCACCTTGCTGGCCTTCGAGATGGATTTGTGCTGGGTTACCTATGCAAAGAATAATCCACTCGACTGGTTTCGGCTGTACCCGGGGCGCTGGGAACTTTGCCATGCCAAAGACCTTGCCCTTTCCGGCGGGCGCGAGACGGCCGTGATCGGCGAAGGCTCGATCGATTTTAAAACGATCTTTCAAAAAAGCAAAGAAGCCGGGCTAAAATACTATGTGGTCGAATTGGAACACTATACCACTACTCCCCTCGAAGGTGTGGAAAAATCACGCACCGCCTTGCTCCAATTGTTCTGAGCGGTCATTCCCACAAAACGCTGCGGCCACGGCGGATATAGCGGCGCACGTTTACCCAAAAGGCAACCATAAGGTACAGGATCAGCGGCGAGCCCATGGCAATAAAAGACGCGTAGATGAAGTACTTGCGTACATCTGCGGGCGCTATACGCATTTTTTCACCCAGATATTGGCATACGCCAAATGCGTGCCGTTCTACCAAATCTTTAAGCCAATTCTGAAGCATGGGATAAGCGGGATTTTTCTTCTGGATACAAAAGTAACAAATTTTGAAGAAAAAAGGATTTCTGCCTGCGCGGCAAGCCGTCGAAAACAAGTCAGCAAAGTAGCTGCGACCCTTATTACCGCAGCGGTATGCTGAATACCCAGGCAAAGTCGCAGGGCGGTGTGCGGCGCAGCGCCTCCGGCAGGCGAATCCGGGTGTGGGTGCCGCTGCAATCCCAGGGAAGTTCTTGTACCGCGCCTAACAGCCGGATACTGGCCCCTTTTGCCGGGCAAACCCTGTCCAGTACGACTTCTTCCGGCATGGCCACATCGCCTTCATTGGCAAGCCAGATTGCGTACAAGGTGTCGTTTTTTTGCGTAAAAACGATATTGCCTTGCCGGAAAATTCCGTTGCGGGGTGTAGTTGTGCCATAGATGGCCCCGCCGTTCACGGTCATCCAGGCGCCTATCGCCTGGAGGCGCTCGTAGGCTTCCGCGTGCCATTCGCCATCGGGCCCCGGGGCAATATTGAGCAACAGGTTGCCGCCTTTACTTGCGATATCGCAAAGGGTATGGATCAGTTTTCGCGGACTTTTATAATTTTCTTTCGGGACATACGACCAGGAATCGCCCATAGTCATGCAGGTTTCCCAGGGCACGCCGAGCGGCGCCGGCGGGATACCTTGCTCCGGCGTCAGGTAGTTTTCGAATTCGCCGGGCACCCAGCGGTCCACCACCAGGATTCCCGGCTGGCGCCGGCGGGCCATTGCGGCAATCCGGGGCATATCCACATCCTGCCCTTCCGGAATTCCGCGCTGCCACGATTCAGAACGGTTGATGGTGGCGGCGGGGCGCACCCAGGCGCCGTCAAGCCATAGCACATCGAGCCGGCCGTAGTTGGTACACAACTCTTCCAGCTGGTTGAAAGTAAAATCCCGGAAGCGCTGGTAGCGCTCCGGGTATTTTGCGAGGTCATAGCTGATGTTGCGGTCTTTCGGCGGAAAATACGGCCACCAGAAATCGGGGCTGTGCCAGTCGGGTTTGGAAAAGTACGCTCCCACCTTGAAGCCGCTGGCCCGGAAGGCAGCAAATATTTCGCGGGTCACATCAGCGCGCGGATGGGCAGCGAAGGGGCAGTGCCCGGAGGTAATCTTGTAATCGGTTTGGCGGGTGTCGAACATACAAAACCCGTCGTGGTGCTTGGTGGTGAATACCACATACCGCATGCCGGCGCTCCGGGCAGCGGCGGCCCATTTTTCCGGATCGAAGCGAACCGGGTTGAACGTGGTCTGCAAGGCTTCATAGGCCGTCTTATAGTCGTGCCAATCGGCGGCATGCGGCCCCCGGCGTTGGCACCAGCCTTCATCTTCCGGGCAAAGGCTCCAGCTTTCCACCACCCCCCATTGGCTGTACGGCCCCCAATGCATCAGCAGGCCGAATTTGAGCGTTTGCCAATCCGCCAGATTCCGTTGCACCAGGGAGTCCGCCGGCGGCACGTAAAGCCGGGCATGGTCCTGTGCGTTTAAAGGTAGCCGGGATAAATACAACAGCAACAGGGACAAAAAAACGCGGGCCATAGCGTAAGGGTTGAAAAAACAATGTGCAGCAAAGAACGCAAAAGTAGCGCGGATTCGACGCCGGATAAAATTGGCATTGTTTTGGTGCTGAAGTAGAGAAGAGTACCATAATCCGTCTGCAGCCTGCCTGGCAGCCTGACGCCCCGTTTTCCCGGGCGCATAAATTCCGGCCTGATTTCCCCGGGCCGTTCTAATCCTTGAGCCATACAATCTCCGAACTGTTCATTATTAAATTGCGCTTAAGGTATGCTGATCTTGTATGCAGCCCTGGGGTTGTTCCTCCTTGGTGGTACGCTTATCACACTTACGAATGCCGTTTCCCGGCGGGGCGCCGGCCCGCGCCGGTAAGAAACGGGGTTAACCGGGTTGGCGGTAAACCTTTGCAGGCTCCGGTCGTTTCATTTCGGGTTAAGTGCGTTATTTTTGCGCGCTTGCCTGGAAACGCCGTTTGGCAATGCATTGAATCCGCCACACCATGAGTTTCTTTACCAAGACTGTTTTTTTTGCTTTTGCGGCCGCCGCGATTTTTTCCGGATGCCTGACTACCGACACTGCCTATACCCGGATAGCGCCTGGCAGGTGGCGCGGTGTGCTGGAGTTGGAAAAATTCAACATGCCGGTACGCGACAAGGACACTATTTTTACCCTGAAGGAACAATTCCGGGAAGGAGAATTGCCGTTCAATTTCGAGGTAAAATACCTGGATCAGCAGCGTTTTTATATTGAAATTTTCAATGGCGCCGAACGCATCCGGTGCGACAGCATTCAATACGGGCGCGACCGCTCGACGGCCCGCGATACGTTCAATATTTTTTTCCCGGAATATGGCTCGTATATACACGCTGCGGTGCGTGGAGGCGTCATGCAGGGCGAGTGGGTCGTGACAACAAAGACGAACTACCGCATTCCGTTTTACGCCCACGCCGGGCGCGATTACCGGTTCACCTCGCTCAACGCCGCCCCGGTTGCCGATCTGAGCGGCGATTGGGCCACCTTGTTTGGCATCGACCAGGCAGAACCCGAACGAGCCATTGGCGAATTCCGGCAGCAGGGAAACCACCTGGAAGGAACGTTTCGCACCGAAACGGGTGATTACCGATTCCTGGAAGGCACGGTGCAAGGCCGAAAATTTTGGTTGTCCTGCTTCGACGGCGCTCATGCCTACCTGTTTTCCGGAAGCATCCACGGCGATACCCTGCGGGGTGAATTCCGCTCCGGAACACACTACCGAACCCTGTGGAACGCCTGGCGCGATCCGGATTTTCATCTTTTGAATCCGGACTCCATCAGTGCGCTGAAACCCGGCGCATCCGGAATTTCGTTCAGCCTTGCGACTCCGGAGGGCAAAACTATTCGATTCCCTTCCGATGCGTTTCGGGGTAAAATCAAAATCTTCACCCTTATGGGCACCTGGTGCCCCAACTGCCGCGACGAACAGCAGTTCCTCGTCGAATTTTTAAAACAAAATCCGGGCCTGGCCGACAAAATGGAAATCGTTGGTTTTGCGTTTGAGCGATATAAGGATGTGGCCAAAGCGAACGCGCATATTCAAACGTATAAAAATCGAATGGGCATACCTTTTGAACTGGTTTACGCCGGGCCGGCGGATAAAAAAGCAGCCGGGAACGTGTTTCCTGCTTTGAACGAGGTGGTCGCCTTTCCAACCATGATCATCCTGGACAAAGCCAACAACGTGCGGCGGGTACATACCGGTTTTGACGGGCCGGCAACGTCCCGTTATGCTGCTTTTGCCCGGGAGTTTTCTGGTTTAATGCGCCAACTGGCCGCAGAATAATAATAGCATCACCTTTTTAATCATACTTCGCGAACGCTGCGGCGCTCTTCCTGAACCTGACCAATTATGTCCACTATCCACCTCGTTTACGCACCCGAAAATGCGGATTTAGCCGAAAAAATCACGCAAGACCTGGGAAGAACCGGCATCCCGTTCCAACATTTTACGCCCGGCCCGGATGATCTTGCAGGCCAACTCACCACCCGCGTGCAAGCATCGGATGGCCCTGTATTGTTTCTGCTGACCGATAACTATCTGAAGCAGCGCAATTGTATGGCAAACGCCCTCGCCATGTTTCAAACGCTGACCCGCCAAAACCGCATATTAACGGTAGTAGCCGACGGGCGGGAGCCGACGGGCGACGGCCAGGGCTTTGTACTGGTTCCAACGCAGTTTGACCGCGTGGTATATGCCATCCGGTACATGAATTACTGGCAAACGGCCTACCTCGACATGAACGACCGGCTGGCCGGCATTGCACCCGGGGAAAAAGAACAATTTGAACGCGATCTGGAGGTGGTGCATATGATCGCAAATGAAATTGGAGAGCTGTTCTCCGCCTTGCGCGATGCCGGCTATGCCACCTGGGAAAGCTTTGCAGCCCGGGATTATGCCTTGTTTTTTGAACATTTCAGGTTGCAGGAGTGGTATGAACAGTACCGGAAACTTGCCGCCCTGGATCAGGAAGCGCCCCCACCGTTGCATCATGGCCAGGCGCAGGAGACCACTCCCGTTGCAGCGGCGCCCATTGTGCCGACCTTGCTCGTGCCGGCCCCGGCTTTGGAGGGCAGCTCCCCGTTTTGGAACCCGAAACGCCGGTATTCAACGGGATGGACACGCTGTTGGAAGAAATGTCCGCCGCCAGCGAACCGGTAGTGGAACCGCCGGTGGCAGAAACATCTTTTACGCAACCCGCAACCGAACCGGATGACCGGGCCGGGGATGACCGGGAGACAGAAATGCGGCAAACCATCCAGGATGCCTGGTTTTGGTTGGAAAAAGGATACACCGAACGCGGCTTCGAATTGTTCCGCCTGGCCCTTGAACAGCACCCCCAGGAAGAAAGCCTGCAGGAGGAATACCAACGCGCCCGGATGCAATACGGCGGCAACGGTGTGGAAGCGCTGGAAAAACCGGATCAAACCATCCCTGAAGCGCAGGAGAACCTGGATACCGCGCCTGCCGCCCAATCCACGGAAGAGCAATCGCAAGAGGCTGCCACCTTCGACCAGATGGGCGAAAATGCCCTGGCCAAAGGCGATTTTTTGCTGGCCAAATATTGCTGGGACCGCGTGGCCGACCTTCAACCCCAGTATCCGGGCATCTTCCAAAACTGGCCCTGTTGACCAGCGATCATTTAACGGACTACAAAGAAACCGCCGCGTTTTACCTCGATGAAGCGCTGAAGGCCGACCCCGATAACGCTGATTTACATTTCCGGCTGGCCCTGCTGCAACGGGATCACCTCAATCAGCCCGGGAAAGCGCTCCAGCATTTCCGGGATACCGCGGCGCTCCAACCGGATAACGGTAGGGCCTGGCTGGCCCTGGCGCAATTTACCCTGGAGGCAGGCGACCAAGGGCAGGCTGAGGCCCTCTACCGGCATGCTTGTGAAGTGGACGGCACGCAGCGTACCGCGGAAAACGATACGTTGTTTTTACGGGTCGAAGCGACACAGCCGGACGACGTACGCGTCGAAACGCCTGCCCGGGAAGAACAACCGGCGCCCCGGCAGGAAGCACGCACGGCGCCGGCAACGCCTTCCGGAACCGGACCGCTCACCGTTCTGGTAACCGGCGCTACATCCGGGATCGGCCGTGCAACCGCAGAACTTTTCGCCCGCAACGGGCACCGCGTGATACTGGCCGGACGACAGGAAGACCTGCTCCGGCAAATCGAGTCCTCTTTTCAGGGCGAGGCCCATGCGCTGGTTTTCGATGTGCGGCGCCAGGCAGCCGTCGAGGAGGCGCTCCGCAGTCTGCCGGAGGCCTGGCAGGAGATCGATTTACTCATCAACAATGCCGGTTTGGCCAAAGGATTCGATCCGATTCACGAAGGCAACCTGGAACATTGGGAAACCATGATCGATACCAACGTCAAAGGGCTTCTATACGTCACGCGGTGTATTGCACCGGGTATGGTGAAGCGGCGCAAGGGACATATCATCAATATCGGATCCAGTGCAGGCAAAGAGGTGTATCCCAACGGGAACGTGTATTGCGCTACCAAATTTGCCGTCGATGCGCTCACCCGCGCCATGCGGCTCGATTTGTACCGGCACAATATCCGGGTCAGCCAGGTCAGTCCCGGACACGTCGAAGAAACCGGGTTTGCCCTGACGCGCTTCGACGGCGATACCGAAAAGGCACAGATCTACGGCGACTTTCAGCCGTTGAAAGCCGCTGACGTTGCGGAGGCTGTTTATTTTATCGCCACCCGGCCGGCACATGTCAATATTCAGGATATCTGGATGTTTGCGACCCAACAAGCCAGCGCTACCCTGATCGACCGTTCGGGGCGTTAGGGTAGCGCTAAAGGTGCAGCTAGAGGTGCAGATTTTCTTTTTTGGAGAGGAGTTGTTCCCGGGTTTCCGGGCGATCCGGATCGGGCACACAACAATCGACCGGACAAACGGCGGCGCATTGGGGTTCTTCATGAAAGCCCACGCACTCGGTACACTTATCCGGCACGATGTAATAAAATTCATCGGATACCGGTGCATTTTTCGCGCGGGCATCCACCACTCTGCCGCCTTCCAGGACAAAGGCGCCTTTTACGGTATTTCCATCTGCGACCGCCCACTCCACCCCACCCTCGTAGATGGCATTGTTCGGGCATTCCGGTTCACATGCGCCGCAATTGATACACTCGTCGGTAATGATAATGGCCATAGTTATCTATTGTGTTTTAGCAACGGCGCGCACGAAAGCATCAATTTTTTCGCGTTCCAGCTGGCGTTTGAACGCATCGGCTTCGCGGCGATTGTTGAATTTATCCACACAAACCGAAAAATACGGAGAATTCGGGAAGCGGACAATTTGCACTTTCGCATACCCGGCTCCAGACATGGTTTGCAGATGGCTGTTGGCGCGCGCTTCTTCCAGAAAGGAGCCGGCAACGACATAGTAATGGTCCGATTCGGCGCTGCTGACCGTCACAGGATTGGCCGGCGGCGGCGCTGCGTTGACGTTGGTTTTACCGGCGCCTGGGCCTGGCGTTGGTCGCCGCTATTTTCAGGCTCGACGACCGCCTTCCCGTCTACGTACATCATAGATGCGCCCTGAAGGCCGGTCAGGATACGCACTTCGGTACGACGGTTCCGGGCGTGCTCCTGTTCGGTGCAATTCACGCCATCGATACATTCATTGCGCGGTTCGCTTTCGCCATAACCCACCGGGCGCAAGCGGTCGCGGCTGATGTCTTTTTGCACCAAATAATCCACCACCCCATTTGCACGCCGCTGGCTCAGGTCCTGATTGTACCGGGAGGTTCCCCGGCAGTCGGTATGGCTGGCCAGTTCGATGGTGATACTGGGTTGTTGTTTCAACAGCGAGACCAGGAGGTCGAGGTCCTTCCGGGCGTCGGGGCGCAGTGTCGCGTCGTTGAAATTGTAATAGATATTCGGCAATTCGATAACTGTTCCGGGCATCAGCGGCGCGACGGAGAAGTTTTGCATCATGATCTGGTTGGGCAAACTCCAGCCGGCCGTATTGATATCCGTGCTGCCGACATGACGGCCAGCCTGGAACAAGTCGATTTTATACTTGGTATTGCGCTCGAGGTGGTGATCGATCAGGCCGTTGGCGTCGGTAATCACCGTATCGCGGGCGCCGTTTGACTGGTTGGTCAGCACCAGCATGGCGCCGGCCAGCGGCGCGTTGGTGACATAATTGAACACGGACGCATTCCAGCGGACTTTTCCGGAAAAGGCCGATTTTTCGAGGGCTGCTGCCAGTTTGTTCCCGGGTTTGGAAATCATCAGGCGCAGTTGTTTGGTCTGGTATTCTTCTTTTGACACAATGACAACATAGTTGCCCGGTTTTACTTCCGTCGTAAAATTACCCTGTGCGTCCGTTACGCCGGCGATGCCCTTATCGGGTGGCAAGGCCACCATCACATCCTGGCCATTCACTTTCTGGATCGTGATCAGGTTGCCGTTTTCATCCCGGCCGATTACCGTATTGGCGTCATAATTCAACACCCGCACCTCGGCATTCGGCAAGGGCGCCCCAGACAACTTGTCGGTGACGGCTACGCTCAGGTCCAGGTTGCGGTCGGGCACCCGTTTGTTTTGCAACAAGTAATCATCGAGGTTCCCGTTTTCGGTGTGAAAACTGAACACGTCATCTCCGCCTTTCGAGGTTTGACCATTGGTGGAAAAATACCCGTTGATTTTGTTCAAATCAACGATAAGGCCGAAATCGTCGCCAGGTGTGTTGAACGGTTCCCCCATATTGATGGGCTTGGTCCATTCGGCCCCGTCTTCCGGAATCGCATAAAACAAATCGAACCCGCCTGTGCCTTCCAGGCCATCCGAGGCATAATACAGGGTATTATCGGCGTGAATAAAGGGAAAAACTTCATTGCCGTTGGAGTTGACGCCAGCGCCCAGGTTGGCCGGTTCGCTCCAGGATTCACCGACCCGGTAAGACACCCAGATATCCATGCCGCCGAATCCGCCGGGGCGATTGGAGGCAAAGAACAATTTATCGCCATCGATGCTGATGGCCGGGTGGCAATCGTCAAATTCGTTGTTGTTAAACGACAGTGGTTGTGGTTCACTCCAGACGGCGCCCTCTTTTTTGGAGGTATACAGCCACATTTTCTGGATATCGTCTTTTGCGACTTTCACTTTACCGCCAATCAATGCATTGCGGGAGAAAAAAATCGTTTCGGCCGTTCGATCGAAGCAAACCGGGCCTTCGTGGTAGAGCGAGGAAAGCTCCCTGGCAAAAGGTTCGGGGGCTTGGAGCAAACCTTCGCTGCTCCGGCGGGAACGCAGGATTGACATCGCCGGCAGTTTCAACTTCTCATCTGTCCTTTTTTTCAAACCGACCGTGTTGGTCAGAGATAAAAACGATCCCGTCTTCGTAGAAGGTCGGGCTGAAATCCAGGCCTTCCGTATTGACGGCAGCTTCATTTTTCACATCAATCGTCACCGGCGTCATTCCGTCGGGAGCTGTTTGCGCCGCTAAAAAACCTGCGGTAAGCGACAGGCAGATGAATAAAATTACATGCTTACAGGCATTCATATTTCCGTGTTTGGAAAGGTAAAAAGATTACGTTAAGGGCAATTTACTACACTGCAAATAGTACTCCAAAATATTACACTGCTTGTTTATACGTCGGTTACATAAAAAAGCGCGGATTAGACATCTTTTTATTTTTTCCGCCGGCGCGTTTCAGGTCGGCCTGAAACAACAACTCGATGGAACCAGCCGTATAGTCTTTTAACTCGGACAAGGAAAAATCATACGCCACGCCGACGCCAAACTGTGTGTGCGCCTGCCAGAAAAAGAGTAAATCCATCGAGTCGCCCGGGCCGTCGCCGCCGGCGCGATACGAAAGGCCGGCAATGATTTTTTCCCTGATTTCCAGGTTAATGTTCACGTCGACGTCAAAAGGGGCATTTTTCACATATTTTGTCATAATGGAGGGCATCAGGTAGAGGTCTTCATTCAACTTCAAAATAGCTCCCGCCATGGCATAAATGTGCTGGTATTCCCGGGCGGTTTGAAAGCCGGAGGGCAAAGGATTGTCGTTGATGCCGATGGAATTGCTGTAAATGCGCGGCGCCGAAAAGCCGGCATAAAAACGGTCGTCGTAGGTAAAATACAAACCCGCGCCGACATTGGCGAATACCGAACTCACTTTGCCCGGGTCGAGGGAGTTATCGCCACCCGGCCCTGCCGGGTCGGCCGTTTTGGCATTGGAAAAGTCGATGCTCAGAGAACGGATCGACCCCATAATGCCCGCGCGCAGCGAAATTTCTTCATCCGGAATCAGGTCGTAGGAATAGGCCAGCGAGCCGGCGAAATCTTTGTCCAAACCGATCTGGAAGTGTGTAATCGTGACGCCCACGCCCACCCGCGGGGTCAGAAACGGCGAATTAAAGGAGGCCAACACCGATTTGGGTGCGCCATCGAAACCCATCCATTGGTTGCGGTAAATAGCCGTAACGAACGGGATGCCGCGGGCGCCGGCATAGGCGGGATTGACGAACAGCTTATTATACATAAACTGCGTAAACTGGTGTTCCTGTTGTGCCAGGCCGCTACCGGCAACGGTAGCGAGTATGAGTAGAGGTAAAACGATTTTCTTCATGATGCCATCGTTAATTTGAGATGCGTGAGCAGGGGTAAGTTATTATCGACCGGACGGGGAAGGAAGGTATCCGACGGCGCCAGGGACTGGCAGATCCGAAAAACGCCTTCCTTTCCCGCTCCGCCGTATTACCGGTATATTTCCACGAACCCTTTTTGCGGCGGTTCGTTCGGGCCGGATTTGAAAACATAAAAATACACACCGTCCGGCAGGTCTTTCCCTTGCTGGCCATTCAGCGTACCGCGCCAGGCCGCCAGCGGGTTATTGTCGTACGGCGCCGCATCGAATACCTTGTCGCCCCATTGGTTGTAAATCACGATGCTGTTGTCGCGGAACTGGCCCGAATCAAGGCACGGGATTGTAAAATAATCGTTCACCCCATCGCCATTCGGTGTGATGATATTCGGCACAAAGCTGCAATCGGTGTTTTTCACCCGGATGGTTACGGTTGCCATTTCACAAAAGTCCGGACAGGAATTGGAACAGAGTTCGTAGAAAAACGACACCGTACCGGCTGTTTCGCCCGCCTGGAAGGAGAATATTCCATTGCCGAGATAGGTCACCCCCGCCGGCAGCGTGTCAAACGTCACGGAAAAATCAGATGGCGGTGAAAAGACGTCGTTCAGCAAAACCTGTATGCTGTCGAGCATCTGCCCGGGGTCCACCATATAATCCACGTCGTCCACGGCTTCCGGGTCGGAGGCTAGCGCCACCTCGGCCGAGCCCTCCGGTGTGATACAGCCATTGATATTGGCCGTCACCGTATAGATGCCGGCATTTTGCGCACTGGCAATCACCGTGATCTGGCTAGTCATCGGATACGACTGGTTGGGCCCCGTCCAGGTATACACGGCGCCCGGAAACGAATCCACCGTCAGAAAAACTTGCTCGCCCGGGCAAGCTACGGGCGGATCGACGGTGGGCACCAGCGCCTGCAAGCCTTCCACAGTGACGCTGACGGCACACTGGGCCGTATTTCCAACAGCGTCCGTAGCGACGAAAGTCAAGGTGTGTACTGAATCGGCTGCAAAGGTCAGGCCGGAGAGCGGACCGGTCGTTTGAGCGACCAGCGGCGTGCCGCAATTGTCAGTAGCGGCAGGCAGACTGAAGTTCAGTTCCACCGCACCGCACCCGGCGACAGTATCGATTCCGCTGATAAACTCGCCCGGATCGGCGAGTATAACGCCACCCACGTGTACCACAACGGCCTCCGACGGGCAGCTGATTTCCGGCGGTGCGTTTTCAATAATCGAGACCGTGAACGTATCGCGCACCAATTCGGTCAGGGTCAGCGAATCGAGTGCCAGGTAAATGATCTGTGTGACGCCGACCGGGAAGGTATCGCCCGGCAGGATGTCGTCGGGAATCGACACGATTGTGGGTTGGTAGCAAAAGCCCTGCCCGGGCGTGGGCGGCGTCCAGGTGACGGCCTGCGGGCAGCCGTTTACCGTCACATCCTGCGGAAAATTATTAAAAGAGGGCGGTATGATCACCACGTCCAGGGTGATTGTAAACGCACAGGTATCTGAATTGCCGCTGGCATCCACCGCCAGAATCAGCACATTGGTCACTTGGGCAAAAATCACATCCGATGGCTGTTTGGTAGAAGTAATGGTGTCCAGCAAACAGTTGTCGACCGCCGTAGGATACGCCCAGTTGATCACTTCGCCGCAGGGGCTGGCGTTTTCCACCGTGATATCGCTGGGGCAGCTGGTGAAGACCGGCGCCACATTGTCATTCACGGCAATCACAAAAGCGCAGGACGCCGTATTTCCGGACGCATCGATGGCGGTATACGTCACGGTATGCGTACCGGTTGCGAACACGGTCCCCGGCAGGGCCGATGCGATGAGGGTATCCAGCGCGCAATTGTCCGTAGCCGTTGGCGGCGTCCAGGCGACGAGGGTGTCGCATTTGCTGGCCGGCATTTCAAAAACAAAACCCAACGGACAGTTGACCAGCACCGGCTTCACCGTTTCAGTTACCGTGACGGTAAAGGAACAACTGGCTACGTTGCCGCCATCGTCTGACGCCTCATATTCCACTACCGTGGCGCCCACCGGGAAAAAGGCCCCCGGGGTGTAATTCGACCCTATCGAAATATAATTGGTGCAATCATCCGTAGCCCCGGGCGGCGCCCAGGTAGCAAATGCGCCGCAACTGTCGGGCAACGCCGTCAAGGTCAGGTCGGCCGGGCAGGTGTCCAATACCGGCGGATTCAGATCGGCCACCGTTATCTGGAAGGTGCAGAGGGCTGTGTTGCCATAATCGTCGGTAGCCACGTAGGTTACGATCGTCGGCCCGGATGGAAATACCTGCCCCGGAGTAGCATCGCCATCCACCGCAACGCTTGGGTCGCAGTTGTCGAATGCCAGGGGAATGGAATAGTCCACCATAGCGGCACAGGTTGTATCGTCGGCAAACACGGTGAAATCATCCGGGCAAATAATCGTTGGGTCGGCCGTATCCCGCACGCTGACGGTAAAGGCGCAAACGGCAGAATCGCCAAAAACATCAAAAGCCATATATACGACCACGCTGTCTCCCACGGGAAATTCAACGCCGGAGGGTACCGAGCCAAACAGGAGCGGCTGGATACCGGTACAGGAATCGGCGGCAAGGGGTTCATCCCAACTCACCGCAGCCAGGCAACTCAGCCCCGCGGCGTCCACAGTGATATCCGCCGGGCAATTGGAAAGTTGCGGGGGAAGGGTATCCTGAAGAGTTACGCTGACCTGGCAGGTAGCGGAATTACCGGCATTATCGAGGGCCGTAAAGGTCACCACCGTTACGCCGGCCGGGTAAACGTCGTCCGGTTTGTCCGGCGTAATACTTGCAACACCGCTACAGGCATCCCCAGCCTGGGCGGGATCGATCGTTATGCTGGCGCTGCAGTTCGTGCCCGTTGCCATGACGAGGGTATCTGCCGGGCACAAAATAACCGGCGCGGTGAAGTCCGTACTTTGGAAATAGCCGTTGACCAACTGTACCGGTACCGAATTGAACAAATTATTCACCGCATCGATGGTGCCGGAAAAATTGATATTGCTGGAGGCGTTGGCGTTTTCCACCGTAAAGTAGATGGTGAAAAACGTTTCGTTGCCGGGGATTTGCGGCCAGCCGCCTGCATTGCCGCCAAAAAATTGCAGCGTATTGCCATTGATAGCGGAGGTAAAGCCGAAGAACATCGTGTTGTTCAGGTTCAGGCCGGGGAAAACATTGCCAACCGAGTCGAATTGCAACACCGCTGTGTCCCAGGTCACATTGAATTGAAGCCCGATGATGTTGACAAAATCCAGCACCGACAGGTCGACGGCAATTTGCCCGCCACCGGCCTGACAATCGGTAGCCACCGTATCCAGGATCAGGGTGAGCGGGGTGCCGGCATCCACCACCACGGTGAACGAACAGGTGGAGGTGTTGCCCGCGGCATCGGCGGCGGTATACACCACCGTGGTCGTGCCGGCATTATATGTACCGTTGGCTGGCCCTGTACCCTGGCCGGTGGTCACACCCGTCTGAACAAATGTCTGGCTCAGGGCGCCATTGCAGTTATCCGACAAGGAAAGCGGCTCCAGGCCGTTTACGACGGCTGTGATGCTACCGCCCGGGGCCATGACCGATACATTGGCCGGGCATTGGATAACCGGGGGTTGCGTATCATTGATGTTCACCTGGCCATTCACCGTAATAAAGCCAATTTCTTCCGGTGGCAGGGTGGCGCTGGAGAAGGCGACCATTTGGGTGGGGAAATCGCCGAACACCAGGTTGGTATTGGCATTGTTGGAGGCCGCCACGTTAAATGTGATGGAAAACAACACCGAACCATTCGACAAACTGGTGCCGTTGGGCAGGGCGCTGGTCCAGGCAAAGCCCAAAAAGCCGTTGGCGGTTTGGTTGACGCCGAAGTTGGAACTGCTGAGCAGCATGGATGGGTTGAAGTTGCCCACCGATCCGTAGGTCAACACGGCAGGATCCCAGCCCAGGGAGAACTGAAGCCCGCTGATCGAGTCGAAATTGAGGGCCGTAATATCGATGGTTACGGTCTGCCCGCAGGAGCCGGCGCCGCTGGAGGCGATCAGTGTCAGGGAGTCGCTGGGCGCCAGTGTGAGGTTAATCAGGAAAGAACAGGAGGCGGTATTTCCACCAACATCGGTCACGAGGTACGTTACGGTCGATTGCCCAATGTTGAAAATGGCGCCGCTGGCGTCCGGATCGGCAGGAAAACTGGCTACCGTGGCGCCGGCAGACGTCCATCCGATGGATTGAATGGCGCAATTATCCAGGGCGGCCGGCGGAATGGCGTTCACGGCCGTTGGGCCGTACACTTCCATGGAGACATCGCCCGGGCAGTTTACGGCAGGCGGAGTAGAGTCTACAGGGTTTATTTGCCCGGGCACGGTCTGGACCGTCAGGTCATTGCCCATCGCATCGATGGCATAAATAGATGTCGGCGTATCTGAAAATTCCACCAGGGTGGCCGGGCCTCCGATGCGGGAATACGCCACTTTAAACAATACGGTCGTATCCGGCAGGGACAGGCCACCGATCGTCGTCCAGGAAAAGGTCAGTTTACCCTGGTTGATAAAACTGGTAGTATCGAATCCGATGCCGGAAAAAGCCGGATGAACGGCCGTGAGATAGGCATAGTCCAGGTAGGCCGGGTTCCAGGAAAGGGTGAATTGGAGGCCGGCCACGTTGTTGAAATCAAACAGACGCACCGGCACCAGGAAGGTATCCACGGCATGACAAGGGACTGTCATGGAATCGGCTTTCAGGACAATAGTTTGGGCCTGCGATGCGGCAGGCATAAACATTGCCGCAAATAAGAATAGGATTAGTAGTCTATTTCTCATGGTTTAAATTGTCATGCGTTGAGAGAGCGGTTGATTTTGACAGGAAGACACACAGCCCGGTTGGAAGGTTCCGGTTCTTTGCACCAACCGGCAACCTCCCAACCTGCAGCCTGTATTACTTAATCGATCAAAATCATCTTTTTACGATCGCTGTTGGTCGCTGTTTCCAGTTCGTACCAGTAAACTCCCGGAGCGCCAAACTCTCCCTGCTGTAACGCAACCGTATTGTATCCTTGCGCAAAATTACCAACTACGGTCTTGACCAAACGCCCGTCCATCCCGAATACGCGCAACACTGCCCGGCCGGCCTGCGGCAGGCGGAAGCCGATAACCGTCTCTTCCCGGAACGGGTTCGGCTGGTTTTGATACAACGCAAACGCCGCCAGGCCGGTATCCACATTACCCAATGCCGTTTCAAAATAAAACTCTACCGGTATGGATTGGCCGTTTTCATCGAGCGCTTCGGCAAACGTAATCTCCGAACCCACCCGCAGCACGTCGGACAAGCGGGCGCTGTTTCCGCGCGTTCGGAACGTGAGCGTGAACAACACTTCGCCTTCGTTGAGCGTCAGCGGATCAAGGCTCACCCACAAGGTGGTCAGGTGGCCGTCGGCCAAATGCGCCGTGCCGAAATTGGCGGCGCCCAGGTTGGGCAATACGCCCGGCTGAATATCGGCCAGTTCGAGCACATTCGGGTCGAAATTAATGGTCATCTGATAGGCCTGCCGGTCCGTAAAGTCTTTGGCTTTGAACGGCACCGTTATCAGCCCGCCGGCGCGCACCGACTGCTCGTCGATGCGGAAACGGAACGCATCGCCCGAGCGGTCGGAGCCGTTGCCGACGATGTTGTTCACGGGCGCATTGCCGGTCAGATCGCCCATGCGAACGGCCCTCCAGTTCATAATCGAATCATCGCAGCAAGCGAAGCTGGCAGTCTGCGGGAACGCCACGCTGAGCGGGTTGGGCGACGGGAACATGTAGATCTCCGGCACAAACTTCCAGTCCGGAGCGCCGTTGGAATAGTGTTGCACCGTACCCAGGATCAGCTGCTGCACGAGCAGGTAGTCGGGCAAACCAACTTTGTTATCGTTGTTGACGTCGCCGGCAACATACTGATAGGGGTTGGTCAGCAGGGTAACGGAGGCCGCGTGGTTTTGGATGGCCAGCAAGTCGCCCACGTTGATGCCCTGGCTGAAGTTGGACGTCACGGTCTTTTTCGCCGATATCGTACCGCTCGTATTGTATGGCAAGGAGAAACTGTACGTGCCGGGCACATCCGTCACGACCGAACCCGTAGCGCCGTTGCTCAGTTCTACCGTTACTCCCGGCACCGGTGTGCCGGCGCCGGCCCAGGTTTTGATCAGGCCGGAAATCTCGATATCATCGGCGGCCAGGCTGTCGATCGTTACCATGCCGTTGACCAGGTTGGCCATAGCCGGCACGATCGAGCCGGAGGAGTCCTGCTGGAAGCTCAGCACCGTCGGCGTGCCGGTGATCGTCACCGGGCTGGTGGAGCCTATGGGCGCGGCGCCCAGTTGAACAACCAGGTTGAAGAGCACCGAGCCATTGGGCAGGGTCACCGGCGTGGCGTTGGCCCAGAAAACCGTCAGACTGCTGCCCACCACGTTCAGGCCGAGGCCGGGCAGGGAGGCGTTCGGGTTGGCCGAGCCGGTAACGGCGCCAACGGCATTGTTCGTCACGTTCAGGCTGAAGGACAAGCCCACCATCGCGTTGAAATTGTCCACGGTGACCGGTACCTGGATGGTTTGGCCCTGGGTGCCGCTGGCCGTACCGGCCGTCACCGTCAGTTTAGCGCCTGCCTGTACGATGGCGGTGTCTTTTTGTACACAGCCCGTCACCGTATCCGTCACCATCACGGTGTAAATACCGGCGGAAAGCCCGTTCACCGTTGTCGTGGTAGCGCCGGTGTTCCAGATGTAGGCAAAATTGCCGGAACCGCCGCTGGCCAGGGTGGTAGCCGAACCGTTATCGGCGCCGAAGTATGTTTCCGGCGAACCGGTCGTCACCAGCGTAAAGCCGGCGCCGTTGCCGAGCGTCACTTCCACGTTCACGGTACAGGTGTTCGAATTGCCGTATGGGTCAACTACCGTAAGTGTAATCGGTTGAACGCCGAGGTCGGCACAGTCGAAGGTAGCGACATCGAGGTACATCGTATCGATACCACAGTTATCGGAGCTGCCCAGGTTAATATCCTCGGCCTCAATGGTTGCTGAACCGTCGGAGCCGAGTGAAATGACGACGTTATTATTACAAATGGCCGTCGGTTTGCTGTTGTCGATCACGATGATCACGACGGAGTCGACACCGGGGTTGCCGCAAGGGTCGGTGGCCGAAAAATGGACCATATAGTTGCCCACTTCATAATTGCCGCTGGCATCCAGGGAGTCATTGCCGTGCGGTGCGTCGTTCAGCACCAGTAACTCGCTCACCGGCGCGCAATCCACGATGTACTGCGCCACGTTGAGCGTTACCGGCACCAGGCAGTTGTTGTTGCCGGTAAAGTTGGCCGACAATACCGTCAGCGTATCCGGCATACCCGGGAATTTCGGGCCTTCGTCATCCAACACGGTGATGCTGTTTGTGTGCGTTTCTTCGTTTCCGCAGTCATCCGCCACGGTACGCGTACGGGTAATGGTGTAGCTGTATTTACCGCAGAGGCCCGGGGCGATATCCACCGTGTCCTGTACGAAGGTCACGGCGAGAGAATCGGAGCAATTGTCCGACGCAGTAATATTCAACGGAGCGGCCAGGTCTTCGCTGCACGAGATCGTAACATCCAGCGGGTATTGCGACAGTGCCGGCGCTATGGTGTCAAGCACCCGGAAGGTCTGTTCGCACGTTGCCGTATTGCCGGCGAGGTCCTCCGCCACCCAAATGCGGCGTACCAGGTAGCACGACTGGCCGGTGGTATCCTCATCCAGCAAATCTTCAAAACCAATGGTCAGGTTGTCCGGGCAATTGTCGGTAGCCAGCGCGGCGCCGTGCGTTTGGGTGGACAGCGGATCCGTACAAACCACCGTTTTCCCTGCCGGGCAAAGCGTGATCGTCGGATCGACATTATCCTGAATAACGATGTAGGTTTCGCACATCGACTTATTGCCGGCCTGGTCCATTACAAACAGTTTTACCGGGTGTTGGGTTACGCCGTCTGCATCGTCGCAGTCGTAGGTGAGCGTATTCGACGGCGTCTGCAGCGGATTCACGTCCAGGCGCTGGATTTTAAGGTCCAGGTTGCCGGGGCAGTTATCGCTGCTGTTGTTGTTAAACTGCGCCGTATTGACCACCACCGTGCCCGAGGGTTGCAGCGCCGCGCTGACGCCATTAATACAAACGGCGGTGGGCGGCGTGGCGTCTTTCACCACCACGGTCAGGGAATAGGTGGCCGAATTGCCGGAGATATCCGTAGCGGTAAAGATCACGGTGTGGGTACCGACGCTGAAGATGGCGCTCAGGTTGGCGCCGTCGCCGGGCTCTTTGTTATTTGTAACCGAGAGGTCCGGGCCGGTAGCGCAATCCGTCACGAACGGTAAAATATTGATATTCACCGTATCGTCGCAGGTCATGCGGTTGGGGTCGGTCGATACCATCACCATGGTCGGCGCGCCGCTGAACACCGGCTTTTTAGTGTCTTTTACGGTGACCGTGCGGGTCGCCACAGCTGAATTGCCGGAGGGGTCGGTAACCGACCAGGTGCGGGTGATCGTGTAGTTGTACTTCAGGAAGCCGCCGGTCGGGTCCTGGGTGGACACCGGGGTGGCGCTGATCATCGAGGTGCCGCCGCAAGCGTCAGTAGCCGTCAGTTTTACGGCAGCCGGGATGGTGTCGCACGCTTCGATCGTAATGTTGTTGGGAACGCCCGTAAACACCGGCGAGGTGATATCTTTTACGGTAATAGACGTGGTGCAGGTAGCCGGGTTGTTCTTCAGATCGCGCACCGTGAGTGTCACGACGGTCGGGCTCGGCCCGGCGTTGGCGCAGGTCAGGGTAGCCGGATTAACGCTGAAGCTCAGCGGCCCGCAATCATTCGGGTCGTAGCTGCCGTTGTTCAGTTGGCCCGGTGCGACGGGGGCTGTACCGGTCGAGGGGTCGAGGTTAACGGTCAGGTTCGGCACACAAATCGCCACCGGCGGGAAGATATCCACCAGCACCGTGATGTTTTGCGGTTGGGTGCTGATATTGCCGTTGCCGTCGTTGTACACCCAGGTGAGGACATAGTTGCCCGGGTTCAGTTGGTACGACGGCGGGTTGGTATTGAGGAAGGTGCCCACCGGCGTGGAGGGTGTGGCGTAGATGATCGACGCATTCGGGTTGCAGGGATCGATCGCCGTAGGCGCCAGCACAATCAGGGTGCCGCAGGAGTCGATCAATGCCGGCAAGGTAGCCACGGTTGGGATCGGCGCTTGGCCGTCCTGCAAGGTTACCGTGAACGAACAGGTGGAGGTATTGTAGCCGTCGTCGCCGGTGACTACGATAGTAAACTGGTTGCCGGCCGTGGGCGGATTCGGCGCAAAGATGGCCCCCAGCGTTGTGCCCGGCGCGATACTCTGCGACATATCCACGTTCCCGGAGCAGTTGTCCGATACCTGCACCAGGTTGGTATAGTTCGGTATTTGCGCAGTAGGGCAGGTGGCTGCCAGAACCTGGTTCGGCGGGCAGGTCAGCGCCGGCGCCTGGGTATCTTCCACTTCCACAGTAAAGGAACAAACCGACGAATTGCCGGCGGCGTCTGTGGCGGTATAGATGACCGTGGTGATGCCCACCGGGAACTGCGCCGTCGGGAACACCTGGAACGACAGGGAGTTGTAATAGTTAAACGGATTCGTTAAAGCCAGGACAGTAGATATGGAGGTCTGGCCGGTACCGTCAAAAGATTCTGTAACCGTAAAATCGAGGCAATCACCCACATGGCCGAAGAATACGCTTGGCCGCGCCCAGGTGAACAGGTTGGAGCAGGCGCCGCTGGTATTGGGCAACACATAAGCCTGGCCGCAGTTACTCTGGTAGCCATTCGTAAAGATCGGACCCTGGGTATCCTCCACGGTCACCGTTACCGACTTGGTGGCGCTGTTGCCGCATTCGTCGTACACCGTCCAGGTGATAACACTGGTACCGATCGGGAAGAAATTAATCGGAATAGCGCTGCCAGCCATCGGGATCATCACATCCACGTAGCCATAATCCGGCGTCGGGTAATCCACCATGTAAAAAATATCGAGGTCGCCGAAATCCGTCGTGCAATTGTCCGAAACGCTGTCTTGCGTCAGTTGCATCACCAGCGGTGCATCGCAATAGTTCGGGTCTTCGGTTTGGATGACGATGGCGCTTTGGATGTCGAATACAGGGTCTTCCACGTCTTGAACAAAAATCGTGTGCGACACCACTGCCGAGTTGTTGGAGGCATCGGTAGCCCGCCAGCTGCGGATGATGGTAAACGAGTTGATACATCCGCCGGGGATAAAGGCATCGGGCAGTTGCACGACATCCGGGTCGGCGTCGCAGTTGTCCGAAACGTTGGAGTACGTGCCGGTGTCGTCCGGGTCGGTCGAATCGTCGCAGTTGATCGTAATATTTGCCGGCGGCGTAAAAGTCGGCGGCGTGATATCTTTCACCAGTACGTTTTGCGTTAGGGTTGCCGTGTTTCCGGCGGCGTCGGTCACCCGGAAGGTTACCGTTTGGGGGCCAAGGAACGAGCAGTCGAAGTCGAACGCCGGGCTGAAAGAGCTGCCGCCTACGGAAATATCGTAGGTAAGGGCGCACTGCGGGTAGGTATTATCGGTGCTGTTGTTGTTCACCGTGGTTGCAAAAAGCGTAAACGAGCCGTTGGCATCCAGGTTGATCGGCGATACCAGGTTTTGTTGAGGCACCGGTTTGATCAAATCCTGTACTGTGATCGCCGCATAGCACGTATCCCGGTTGCCGGAGCCGTCTTCGATGATCATTTCATATGTGTTTCCGTTGCCTAGATCAGTACAATCGTAGGTAATGGAGGAAGAAACAAAATTGAAAAAGCAGTTGTCGGTACTGTTGTTGTTCACCTGGGGGGCAGATACAGTAGCCTGGCCGGAGATGCCATCGAGGTTGACCGTCAGGTTTTTGCAGTTAGCCACCGGATCCTGAATGTCCACGACCACTACATTAAATGTATGCGTGGTGGCATTGCCTACGCCGTCGATGGCGGTGTAGGTGACCACTGTGGTGTCGAAGGGGAAGAAGAAGCCCGGGGCGGGGAAACGGGTGACCACTACCGGCGGCGTGCAGGCGTCGGTAAACGTCGGTTCGGTCCAGCTAACCTGGGCCTGGCAACCGCCGAGGTTAGCGTTCACCACGATGGAGCTGCCGGCAGCCGGGCCGTTGCCGTTCCAGGCCGGCGGCGTATTGTCCACCACATTCACCGTGAAGTTGCACACCTGGTTATTGCCCTGGAGGTCCGCCACCGTGTAGGTTACCGTGGTTACGCCTTTATTGAAGGCGGTGGCCAGGGGCAGCGAGCCCATGCCGGAACCGCTGGTTACGCCGCTCAGCTGCCAGTTCACAGCCGTCACGCCGCAGTTGTCCAGATACTGGCCGGCGGATAAAGGCAATCCGTTCGGGTCGGCGATCACGCCGATATCGGCAATATTGACGGCCGTGCACCCCATATTGGTCGTCACGGTTTTATTGCCCGGGCAAAGAATCTGCGGGGCGATGTTATCCACCACATCGATAGTGGCCGTGCAGGTGGCGGTATGGGTAGCCGCATCGGTCACGGTAAGCGTAACGATATGTGTGCCTGGCAAACCGGCGCATCCGAACGCCATTTGCGACAACGACAGGGTTACACTGGAACAGTTATCATTGGAGCCATCGTCCACCATGGCCGTAGTCAACGTGGCAGAACCCGTTGCGTCGAGCGGCAGTGTAATCGTGCCAGCTTTGCATTTGGCCACCGGCGGAATATTTTCATCTACGAAGAACGTGATCAAAATGCTATCCACATTGTTTTCCGGATCAGTAAAATAATACGGTATTACGGTAGTGCCTGTGGGGAAAGTGGTGGTTGCCGGCAGCAAGCCGAAAATATCAAAGGGGGTATAGGCGGGGATGCCCGTCAGGAAACCCGGATTCGGCACGCCGTTCACGCGGGCGATGCCCTGCGTCCAGATTACTGTTCCGCAGTCGTTGGCTTCTGTATTCAGGAAATTCGGCCGGTCGAAGGTGATGGCCTTGGAGCAGTCGCCCGGGGTGACGGCTACCGAATAGCTGGTCACCAGCGTAGAGGCGATGATCGGAGGCTCGTTGTCTTCCACGGTTACCGTAAACTGTGTGCTGGTCGAGTTCATCACGGCGTCAGTGGCCCGGTATACAACGGTGGTGCTCCCCAGGGGAAAGATCGTATTCGGCTGCATACCGTTCGGCGCCACGGCGGCATAGGGGCCGCCACCGACAGACATTTCCAGGAGTACGCCCGGACAGTTGTCGGTGGCGTTCGGATGCATCCAGGCATACAGACCGTCGCACAGCGCCGAGTTGGGCGGCGGCATGGTGCCCGCACCCGTGCTGGTGCCGATCGTGATGTCGGCGGGAACGGTCAGGGCAGGAATTTTGGGTTTTTCCGTATCGTTCACTGTCACGGAAAACATACAGGTGCTGGTATTCGCAGCGCCATCCGTAGCGGTGGCGGTTACATTGGTGGGCGCGCCCACCGGAAACGCAGTGCCGGGGTTTTGCGTATAGGTAACATTTACGGTGTTGCAGTTGTCGGTGGCCGTGGCGGCAAAGTTCACCACGGCGCTGCACAAGCCGGCGTCGTTGCTGACGGCGATGTTGGCCGGGCAGGTGATCAGCGGATCGGTGTCGTCCACCACCGTCACGTTGACGGTGAATACCAGGGGGCTGGAGCCTGATGGGTTGGCTAGTTTGTCGTATATGCGGTAGGTCACTGTCGTGGTTCCGAGATTGAAGGTGTCCTGGCCGGCGTCGTAGTACAGCTGGGGAACGATTTCAATATGCGAGCCGGCGGCATTCGTTTCCGGGCGGTTGGTAGCGCCCGACAGTTGCCAGGTGATCCGCAGCGAATCGAGGCAATTGTCAAAGAACTCATTGGGGATGGTCGGCGCGCCGTTGATGCCGTAAATGGCGATATCGACAGGCGTGACGATCCCGCCTCCGAACAGCTGGGTAAAATAGATTCTCGAAATCTTACAAGCCGGGTCAGGACCGGGAGGAAATGGCGGGAACGGCAGTGCCCAGGACGTGTTCACCGTCACGGGCGCCAGCACGTTGGTGAGGGCCATAGGCAGTGTAATGTCTTTTATATTTACCACCAATGGGATAGCCTCGCTCTCCGTGAGCGGATCAAACGGCAGCGTGCCGTCGTTTATGGCCACCCAGATGCTCCGGGTTTGGCCGGCGTGCTGGCAATCAAAAAACAACTGGCTGGCCGTGCTGACCGGCACCGTCGGGTTGATTACCGTCGCATACAACGTCGATTTGGTAGCATCCGTGTAAAAACGCACCTGCCGGTTCAGGTTGATCGGCGCGCATATTGGACTGGTAATGCCAACTGCGGTCACCGGAAAACGGTTGAGTTCCGTCATCCCCGTCACCGGATCAATAATAAGCGTAATCGGTACCGGGTTGGGATTGTTCGGTCAGGTGATGTTACATTGGGCCAAAGCACTTTGGATAAAGACCAAAAGGACTACCAGGGGCATGGCTACGCGTGCCAGCCAACGCTGAGTCAGGTTGCTGTTCATGGTCAAAATGTTTAATGAGAAGGGAAAATAAAAGGGAAGGATTCTGAAGAAGCGTACTATTTTCTTCATTAAAACGATCGGTTTGGAATGATAAGATGTAGTTACAATAGATGTCTTCGCAGGTAAAAAAGCAGACTTTTCACTATTGCGGAAAACCGGATTAAGTTGTAACCGACCGATGGCAGCGATTAAAGGATTAAAAAAACGGCACAAGTTTACGGCGAAAAGTCCGAACCATTCAAACTAATTTTCTTGTCGTATTTTGGCAAAAAAATTGCAAAATTATGAAAATCAGTAAGATAAGCATTTAACGTGTTCGTCAAGAAAGCACATTATTACTCCAGTCAAGCCGTTTCATGTCTGAATAAAAAACGCTATGTCCGACAGGCGCCAAAAACCGTACCAATTTAATGGTACCCTGCATCCGTACAATAAAATCCATGCAGCGCCGGCGCGTTTTTGAACTGCCGGCGCTATCTTTCGGCGAAATCGGCAGCGGCGCGTCTTAACCCGCCGCCGCCTTAAGGGCGGGCTGAAACCCGCCGCCACTCATGCGTAAAAAACACCATAAAAAGGTACATAAAAAAGGAATGCCGCCGGGCACCCTGATTTATACCGGGCACCGCACGGAAAACGCCACGCAGGTCTATTCCGTTTGGTACAACGAAGCCGAATACCACGAACGCGAAGCCTACGTGCCGGAATGGCAAAACCGCCCTGCCGGCATCTCGTGGGTCGACGTGCGAAGCCTGACCGACACCGCGCTGATCGAACGCGTCGGAAATGCCCTGCAGCTCCATCCCCTTGCCCTGGAAGACGTGCTCGATACCCAACAACGCCCCAAACTGGAGGAGTACGACCATGGCCTGTTTTTTATCCTGCACGGCCTGCACCTCGATGCAGAACACCTCGAACTGGTCAGCGAACAAATCGCGGTCTTTATGGGCCCGGCTTTTGTTGTCTCCTTTCAGGAAGACCCCGACGACACACTCCAGGCCGTCCGCAAACGCGCCCAGGAGGGCCTCGGCCGGACCCGGAAAAAAGGCCCGGACTACCTCATGTACAGCATACTGGATATCGTGATCGACCACTATTATGTCGTACTCGACGACATCGAATCGGCGCTGCATGAACTGGAATCGGAATTGCACAGCAATGGCGCACAAACCAGCCAAAAAGCCCGCATTTTCGAACTCAAGCGCGTTACCAGCCAGTTCCGCCACCGCCTGCTTCCCCTGCGCGACGCCGTCACCCGCCTGTACCGGAGCGATTGCCCCTACATTGACGAGGCCAACCGGCCGTACCTGCGCGACTTGTCGGACCATGTCGCACAAATCCTCGACAGTATCGACAACTACCGCGAGCTGCTCTCCGGCGTCGAAGGCCTCTACCAGGCTGAAATCGGCAACCGCCTGAACAACGTCATGCGCCTGCTCACCATCATCAGCACCATCTTTATCCCCTTGTCCTTTATTGCCGGCGTTTATGGCATGAACTTCGACAATATGCCCGAATTACACTGGCATTACGGCTACTTTTTCGTTTTGGGCATCATGCTAACGGCCTCTATCGGTATGCTGATCTATTTCCGGGTACAGCGCTGGCTTTGATCAATAAACCACCGGCGCTTTCATCTGGTACAGCATAAAAGCCAGGAGGTCGGCGGCCTCTTCCAGCAATTTACCGGTAGGTTTGCCGGCGCCGTGGCCGGCGCTGGTTTCGATGCGGATGAGCGCGGGGTTGTCGCCCTGCTGATGCGCCTGCAGGGCCGCGGCAAACTTGAACGAGTGCGCGGGCACCACCCGGTCGTCGTGGTCGGCCGTAGTGATCATCGTGGCCGGATAGGCGGTCTTCCTGAGGTTATGCAAAGGCGAATACCGGATCAGGCAGGGGTACTCGGCAGCATCGTCACTGCGGCCGTAATCCACCGCCCAGGCATAACCAATGGTAAACTTATGATACCGGAGCATATCGAGCACGCCCACCCGCGGGAAACACACGCCGAAAAGGTCTGGGCGCTGGGTCATACAGGCGCCCACCAGCAAGCCGCCGTTCGAGCCGCCTTCGATAGCCAGCCGGGCAGGGCTGGAATATTTGTTGGCAACCAGGTATTCGGCCGCCGCGATAAAGTCGTCGAAAACATTTTGTTTCCGGCACTTCGTACCGGCCTTGTGCCATTCTTCGCCAAATTCGCCCCCGCCGCGGATGTTGGCCACGGCATATATCCCGTTGTTTTCGAGCAAGGCAGCCCGCGAAGCCGAAAAACCGGGCGTCACCGAAATATTAAAGCCGCCATAGCCATACAGCAAAGCAGGGCTCCGGCCGTCTTTGGCAAAACGCTTTTTCCGCGTAATAAACATCGGCACGCGGGTACCGTCCTTGCTGGTTATCCAAACCTGCTCGGTGGTGAACGCGCCGGGGTCAAAATTCAATTTCGGCGCCTTGAAAACCGCCGGCGCCAGGGTGCGCATATCGAGCGCATAAATGGTGGTCGGGCGTAAAAAAGATTGAAAGGAAAAGAACGCCTGCGGCTCGTCGCGCTTGCCGCTCACGGCGCCCACCGTACCGATTTCCGGCAGTGGCACCTCTTTCAGCAATTTGCCGTCGAGGCTGAACACCCGCAGGGCACTGGATGCATGGTGCAGGTACGAACACACGATCTTATCGCCGCAAACGGCAGCGCCCTGCAACACATCATCGGCGTCTTCCGGGATCAGCGTTTGCCAATTGGCCTCGGCCGGGCGGGCGGCATTGATCAGGATCAGGCGTTGGTTGGGCGCCTGGTGATTGGTCAGCGCCATCAACTGGTCGCCCAGGTTTTCGATCACCGTAAAATCGTAATCAAATCTGGTATACACCGGGGTCAGGACCGAAGCCGGCTTGGCCAGGTCTTTGAAATACAACATATTGCCGCTGGTGCTTTCGCTGCCGTACAAACAAAGAAAACGCTCGTCATCGGTGGTAGCGGCGTTGAAGTAATAATTGGGATGCGCCGGATCGCTATACACCAGCAGGTCGGCTTTTTGCGGCGTGCCCAACTGGTGGTAATAAATGGCGCTGAGCTGATTGGCGCCTTTGAGTTCATCGCCGGTCCTGGGCTCCGGATAACGCGTGTAGTAGAACCCGTTTCCTGCCCAGCCGATGGCGGTAAACTTCGCCCACTGAATACGGTCGGTGAGCAGGGCGCCGCTTTGCAGGTCTTTGACCAAAATGGTCCGCCAATCAGAGCCGCCTTCCGAAATGCCGTATGCCAGGTAGCGGCCGTCTTTGGAAAAGCCGTACTCCTGCAGCGAGGTGGTGCCGTCGGCGCTGAACGTGTTGGGGTCGAGTACCAGTTGGGACGGCCCGTCGAGCGTTTCCTGCCGGTACAGCACGCTTTGGTTTTGAAGTCCGTCGTTTTTAAAATAGTAATAGTACCCGGCTTTTTTGAAGGGGGTGCTGAATTTTTCAAAGTTCCAGATTTGCTTCAAACGCTCCCGGATCTTGGTTCGAAACGGAATTTTCTCCAAATAACCAAAGGTCAGGGCATTCTGGCGCTGCACCCAGTCTTTCGTTTCGGCACTCTGGTCGTCTTCGAGCCAACGGTACGGATCTTTAATGACGGCGCCGAAGTAGTTGTCTTCCACGGCGGGGTCGATACGTGTCTGCGGGTATTGCACGGGGATTTTTTTAAACTCCATGGATTGAGCATTGGAATCGACGCCCCGGGAAGGGCCGCAGGAAACCGCTGCGAAGAGGGGCAGGATAAACCAACAATTTTTTAGAATTCGCGTTCGCATGATTGGAATCTTTATGAAAAGACATGAATACCTGAAGTACTTTTGCGGGCGCAAATTAGTACCTGCAGCGGATAGCAACCGATCAAAATCGCGCTTTAGCGACTATATTTCCATGAAAAACACGCTCTGCCTGTTTAAAATACTCCGGATAAGCGCACTGGCCCTGCTCGGCCAGGTGTATGCGTATGCGCAAACCCCTGCTTTCCCTGCGCTCGATACCCTGCCGGCGCCGCTCGACAGCCTGCCCGAATACGAAATCCGGGCCTTCGCCCAACACCTGGCCAGCCAGGCCGCCGACATTCGCGACCTTTACGCCCGCCAGGCCGAACGCTCAACGCTCGAACGCGAAGTAGCCGCCGACCAGCTGGCCGCCGCCGAAGCGGATACCCTCGCTGCCAAAGACGAACGCAAAACGCTGGCCAAAATCCTGAAAACCAACAAAGAAGCAGAAAAAGCCGCCCTCCGGCAATTGCAAAAAGCGGAAAAAGCCACCGAACTGGCCGCCGCGTTGCTGGAGGCCGACTCCGCAGCGGTGTACAAAAATTTGCCGAAGGCGTATAAAACGGTGGCCGGCCTGCTCCCCCGACCCGAAACGATATCCGAACCCCCGATTGCCGGGGTGATCGGCGCAGTGGCCGTTTCGGACCCTTCAGAAACGCCGCCGCCAGTTGCCGGCGAGGCCGGTCTTCCAGCCGCCGAACCCGCCACAACGCCGGAAGAAAAAAAAGACGCCAAAAAAGCCGGCGCCCGGCCGGTGGTCAAGCCCTACGACCCGGCTGCCGACGTGCTGCTTCGCCCGCCGCCGCGCCCCTGTACGTTGCGCGTAGATACGCGGGATGAATTTTCGGGCGAGCGGCGCAGAGAGTTGGAAAAAGAAGAATTGTTGCGTTTTACCAACCCTTCGCTGCGGGCATATTTTCCGGACCGCGAACACGTCATTTGCCAGGCATCCGTAGCGGCCAACAGCGGGACGTACGTCCTCCACCTCAGTTTTACCGTCAACGACGCCAATGCCCGGCGTTCCTTTGGCAGCTTGCCCCGCAATAGCATGGCGGTCCTGAAATTTCTCGATGGCGAGACCCTCACGCTGTTTAACCTCCGCGCCGACGAAGGTAAACCCGGCGACGATAACGCCAGCTTTTTATTCAACGGGCAGTATGTCATCGACCCCGGTATGGTAAAAAAGATGCAGCGGTCGCTACTGGACAAGTTGCGCATCGCCTGGGCGACCGGCTATGAAGACTACGATGTTCACAATGTGGATTTTCTGGCGCGGCAGTTATCCTGCCTGTTAAAAAATTAATGTCGCCGTACCGCCACGGCCCTTCCGAATCATCATGCAGCCATCCAGCAACATTTCGCTCCTGCCCTACAATACTTTTGGCCTTCCGGCGAAAGCGGCCCACTTTGTTGAAATACAATCGGTGGAGGAGTTGCAACTGGCGCTTCAATGGGGTTTTGAGCCCGTGCTCATCCTGGGCGGTGGCAGTAATATACTCTTCACGCGGGATTGGCCGGGGTTGGTGGTGCGCAATACGATCCGCGGCATCGAGGTCGTCCGGCGGTTCAAACGGCGCGTGTGGGTGCGCGCAGGCGGCGGCACGGTTTGGCACGACTTTGTCCGGTGGGCCGTGCAGCACAGCTTTGGCGGCGTCGAAAACCTGAGCCTTATTCCGGGTTCGGTGGGCGCCGCCCCGGTCCAGAATATCGGGGCTTACGGGGTGGAGCTGAAGGATATCTTCGTAGCGCTGGAGGCCGTCGAACTGGCCTCCGGGCGGCGGCGGCGGTTCGGGCGGGCCGAATGCCGCTTTGGATACCGCGACAGTATCTTCAAACAGGCGGAAAAAGGGCGCTACTGCATTACGTCGGTCACCTTTTCCCTCAGCCTTGCCGGTCACCGGCTGAACACCGCATACGGCGACCTTCAAAAGACCCTGGCGTCGATGGGTATTTCGGCGCCAACCATCGCCGACGTGAGCGAGGCCGTGGTCCGCATCCGGTCGTCCAAGTTACCTGACCCGGCCGTGACCGGCAACTGCGGCAGTTTTTTCAAAAACCCCGAAGTGACCCGCCCGGTGCTGACAAACATACAACGCACGCACCCTGCCGTTCCCCATTTCGACCTGCCGGATGGCCGGGTAAAAATACCCGCCGGGTGGTTGATTGAACAGTGCGGCTGGAAAGGGAAACGCGTCGGAAATACAGGCTGTTATGAAAAACAGGCCCTGGTACTCGTCAATCACGGCGGCGCTACCGGCGCAGAAGTACAGGCGCTGGCATGGGCGATCATAGCAGCGGTGGAGCGGCAATTCGGCATTCGGCTCGAAGCGGAGGTGAACATTTTATAAAACAACACACCGCACAAAAAAGCCATCCCGTCTTTTCGACAGAATGGCACAACATAACCATGAAAACAATTAACCAATCAAATGCTAAGCCCTTTCTGGTGAAGTGTTTTCAAAAAATCGTGCCAAATCGAATACAAGAAGGACAGGATCGACGGGATTTTTGAATTTGGACAGGATTTTTTTGCCCGTAGAGTGATGGGACAGGATTTCTCAGGATTGACAGGATTTTTTTCTCCCGTAGAGTGATGGGACAGGATTGACAGGAATTTTTTCTCTCGTAGAGGGATGGGACAGGATTTGCAGGATTTCTCAGGATTGACAGGATTTTTTTCTCCCGTAGAGTGATGGGACAGGATTGACAGGAATTTTTTCTCTCGTAGAGGGATGGGACAGGATTTGCAGGATTTTGCAGGATTGACAGGATTTTGCAGCCCCATCAAAAAGAAAAAGCCTGTCAATCTGCAAATCCTGATTCTGCAAAAATCGGTCCGAAATCTGCAAATCCTGTCCCATCAAAAATCCTGTCGATCCTGCAAATCTCCGCAAAAGCCTGTCATCCCAAAATCCTGCAAACTCCCAAACGCAAAATCCTGTTGATCCTGCAAAATCCTGCAAATCCTGTCCCATCACTCTACGCAAAAAAATCCTGTCGATCCTGCAAAATCCTGCAAATCCTGTCCCATCACTCTACGCAAAAAAATCCTGTCGATCCTGCAAAATCCTGCAAATCCTGTCCCATCACTCTACGCAAAAAAATCCTGTCGATCCTGCAAAATCCTGCAAAATCCTGTCCCATCACTCTACGCAAAAAAATCCTGTCAATCCAGTCTTCTCCTGTCCAATACCGTGTCCGTATCGGGCCGGAGCGGGACATCCAGGGGTGCTTGCACCGGATTTTCCCGGTAATAGCGATCTGGAAGGGGCTGGTAGGGCAAAGATTCCGGGGTATACATATAATACATCCGCGGAGCGCAGGAGCTGAAATACCAGCTGGTGATCATATAAAACAAGGCAAACAAGAGCACCACGCCGGCCCAGCCCGGCAGGGGTTTGAGAGCATCCGGCGCGGATGGCAGCAGGGCGGGGCGGGAGAAATCGTCGACCGGCAAGCCGAGGCGGTGGTGTTCTTCTATCCAATTGCGCCGGAGTTTTTCGACGGCCAGTTCCAACTGATTCACGATTTCCAGGTAGCCGTTTTCTTCCGGCTTGAGTTCTGCCAGGGTTTTCTTCGCACCCAGGGGCGCAAACCCCGCCAGCCCGGAATGTTTCTTCCAATGCGAAGGCGCGAGCAGGACCGGGTAAACCCGCACATAATTTTCGCCCAGATCGATGTACCGGGCCACGGCCCGCGGCACCTCTTCCTGTTGGATATGTGCGGCGCTCAGCGCATGGTACGAGGTAAGGAACAAATAAATGTGCGCGGCTTCCAGCTGGTCCAGCATATCGTCCCATTGATAGGGCGCCAACGCGCCGGGTGCGGGAAAAGGGTTGTGCCAAATACGCAAAAAGTACTTTTCCTGAAGCGGCTTCAGCCACTTGAGCAGGGTATCGAGATACGGCTTGTCGGCCGGTGCGTAGGATATGTAAACGCGCAACATAATCCAGCTGTTCGGGAAAGTCCGGTGGTGGCTTCCGGCCGAAAAGTACGAAAAAAAATCGGATTCCGGCATATAAACCCCTGTTGCACCCTGTATAACACACAGCAGTACTCTGACAAACATCACTCATTCGCCTGACAAATATCATCAACCGCCCTTCGATATCGCCCGACCTTTCGACCTGTTTTTAACAAAAAAGATGGAAATAATTTTCTTGCTCATCCTGATCAGCCTGCTGGTTGCCGCCGGGTTTTTAGTGGCATACTTGTGGGCGACAAAATCGGGCCAGTTTGACGACGATTACACGCCTTCCGTTCGCATCCTTTTCGACGACGAACTGATCGAAAACAAACAGGGCGAAAGAGCGGAAAAATCGAAGTAAAACGAAATCCGCAACGCATTATTAACGAAATTATGAGCCGTATCGAACAATTTCAGTACGACAACCGCATTGTCCGCGCCTTTGGGATGGCCACCTTCATTTGGGGAGTAGTCGGGACGCTGGTAGGACTTACCCTTGCCTTCCAGCTCATTTACCCGGAACTCAACCTGAGCCAAACCGGGATTCCTTACCTCAGCTTCGGGCGCCTGCGCCCCCTGCACACGAACGCGGTCATCTTTGCCTTTATTGGCAACGGCATTTTTATGGGCGTGTATTATTCGCTCCAACGGCTGCTGAAAGCCCGTATGATAAGCGACGCTTTGTCGTGGATACATTTTTGGGGCTGGCAAGCCGTGATCTTGTGCGCAACATTCACGTTGCCCCTGGGAATTACGACCAGCAGCGAATATGCCGAGTTGGCCTGGCCAATCGATATATTAATCACGTTGATCTGGGTAGTTTTCGGGATAAACATGTTTGGCACGATTCTCAAACGGCGGGAAAGCCACTTATATGTGGCGATCTGGTTTTACATCGCCACCTGGATCACCGTGGCGATACTCCATATCGTGCGGAGCATTGAACTGCCCTATTCCCTGTTCGGCAGTTATCCGCTTTTTGTCGGCGTGCAGGATGCCCTCGTGCAATGGTGGTATGGCCACAACGCCGTGGCGTTCTTTCTGACCACGCCTTACCTCGGCATCATGTATTATTTTATGCCGAAAGCCGCCAACCGCCCGGTGTATTCATACAAGCTGTCGATCATTCACTTCTGGGCACTGATCTTCATCTACATCTGGGCCGGGCCGCACCACCTGCTCTATTCCGCTTTGCCCGATTGGGTGCAATCGCTGGGCACCGTATTTTCGATCATGCTGATCGCGCCTTCCTGGGGCGGCATGCTCAACGGCCTGCTTACCCTGCGCGGCGCCTGGGACCGCGTCCGGCAGGATCCGGTGCTAAAATTCATGGTGGTGGCTGTGACGGCTTATGGCATGGCCACTTTTGAAGGCCCGATGTTGTCGGTGAAAAGCGTCAATGCCATCAGCCATTTCACCGACTGGACGATCGCCCACGTACACGTCGGCGCTTTGGGCTGGAACGGCTTTCTGACCTTCGGCGTACTGTACTGGCTGTGGCCGCGGATGTACCGCACGCCGCTCTATTCCGTCAAACTGGCCAACATACATTTCTGGATCGGCACCCTGGGTATTATTTTCTACGCCGTTCCAATGTATTTTGCAGGCTGGACGCAAAGCCTGATGTGGAAAGAATTTACGCCCGAAGGCACCCTGGCTTGGGGTAATTTCCTGGACACCGTCACCCAGATCATGCCGATGTACGCTATGCGCGCCCTGGGCGGCACCTTGTTTTTTGTCGGCGTTTGCATTGGGGTATACAACCTGATCAAAACGGCGGGGCAAGGCTCCTTCCTGTCGAACGAAGCGGCAGAAGCTCCCGCCCGCGAACCGCGTCCCGTATCAACCGCCGGCCAATACTGGCACAGGTGGATTGAACAACGCCCGATTCAAATGTTGCTCGCAAGCGCTGTCCTGATCTCCATTGGCGGTATCGTTCAAATTATTCCGATGGTGTTTGTCGAAAGCCAGGTGCCTAAAATCTCGACGGTAAAACCCTATACACCGCTTGAACTGGCTGGACGCGACATTTATATCCGGGAAGGTTGCGTAGGGTGCCACTCCCAAATGGTCCGGCCATTCCGCAGTGAAACGGCCCGTTACGGCGAATACTCCAAATCCGGCGAGTATGTGTTCGACCGGCCTTTCCTGTGGGGCAGCAAGCGCACCGGCCCGGATCTGCAGCGCGAGGGCGGTAAATACCCCAACAGCTGGCACTACAACCACATGATCGACCCGCGCACCATGTCGCCGGGTTCCATCATGCCGCAGTACCCGCACCTCGCCGACAACGAACTCGACCTGAGTGAACTGCCGGCCAAAATATCGGCTTTACGCCGGCTCGGAACACCCTATCCGGCGGGAATGGAAGAACGGGCCATCACCGACGCCCAACAGCAGGCGAAAAAAGTGGCCGGCAAACTCAAGGAAGAAGGAATCAAAGATGAAGGCATGGAAACCAAGGAAATCATGGCCATCATCGCCTACCTCCAGCGCCTGGGTACCGATATCAAAGTTGAACCCGGTGGACGGTAGACGGTAGACGGTTGACGGTAGACGGTCGCTTTTCCCGTCTACCGTCCACCGTCCACCGTCCACCCCCGAGGTCTCGGGGTCCACCGTCCACCCCCGAGGTCTCGGGGTCAACCGTCCACCGTCCACCGAAAAAAAATGTACAAATACCTCCTCCAATCCGTCGAAGGCATCCAGTGGTTCGCTATTGCGGCCTTACTGATCTTTTTCAGCACCTTTTGTTTTGCCCTGATTCGTGTTTTTTTCAGCAAAAAAAGCAATCTGGACAAAATGGCCCGCCTGCCTCTGGAAGACTGAACAACACCTGGAACTCAAAATCTTATTGAACAATGAAATTTACCAAATATCTTTTCACTTTGTTTTTGCTGAGCCTGGCAGCTACTGTTTGGGGCCAGGCAGCAACGGCTCCCGCTCCCGACCCGGCTGCCGACCAGTTACCCCGCCTGATGACATATATCCTGGTCATCGCTGCGGCAGCCCTGTTCATCGTAGCGATGGTATATGTCGTTAATATCAACCAGTTTTTATACCGGCGCGTCCTGGACCTGGAAGCATCCAAATCCGGGGTGAAACTCCCGGGTGAAACGGCTGCCGCAGCCGTGCCTGTCGCCGACAGTTTCTGGACCACTTTGCGCAAAAAATATTGGGAAGACGCCGTCCCGATCGAACGCGAGCACGAAATCCTGTCGCACCACGATTTCGACGGCATTCGCGAGTTGGATAACCGTTTGCCGCCATGGTGGGTCAATCTGTTCCTGATCACCATCGTCTGGGCGGGCATATATATGTACTATTACCACTGGGGAGGCAATGGTCCGTCCTCGACGGAGGAGTATAAAATGGAGACGGAACAGGCTCAAAAACAACAGACCGCAGCCCTGGCCGGAATAGCCAATGACGTAGACGAATCCAACGTGGTAGCCCTCACCGAAGGCGGCGCGTTGGGCGAAGGCGAGCTGATATTCAAAAATACCTGCGCCGCCTGCCATGGCCAACTGGGTGAAGGCACCGTCGGACCCAACATGACCGACGAATACTGGGTACACGGCGGTGGTATTAAAAATATCTTTAAAACGATCAAATACGGCGTTCCGGACAAAGGCATGATCGCCTGGCAAAGCCAGCTTTCCGCCAGCGATATGCAAAAGGTAGCCTCCTACATCCTGACCCTGCAAGGCACTAACCCGCCGAATCCCAAAGCGCCCCAGGGCGAAATCTGGAAAGGCGAAGCGCCGGCCGACTCCACCGCAACACCAGCTCCTCAAACGGGGACAGGCGGCTAATCCGGCCGGAGCAACAGGATCCAAATCAAAAAAGCGGTCAAAGCGAATATCCATTGATTCCCTTTGACCGCTTTTTCCTTGAATTGACAAACATCACGCAAGGCCGTGACAGCTGTCATAAAACAGGCTTTGCCATCCCTGCAACTTGCACACAATTTTTATTGAAGCGCAACCTGCGATGAATACCGAGCAAAAAAACTGGGACAACATTATCGAAGATACGGAAGCATTCCGCGATCAGATTGCCACGGTTGACCACCAGGGGAAGCGGGTATGGGTCTATCCGCGCAAACCGCAGGGGCGTTTTTACAAGGCCCGCACCTGGGTGAGCCTCGCCTTCCTCGCTTTTTTTCTGATTATCCCGTTTATAAAAGTGCATGGCGAACAATTCCTCCTGTTCAATGTGCTGGAACGCAAATTTGTATTGTTCGGGTTGTTGTTCACTCCGCAGGATTTCCACCTGTTCGTGCTGGCCATGCTGACGTTTATCGTCTTTATCATTTTATTTTCGGTGGTGTATGGCCGGTTGTTCTGCGGTTGGGTTTGCCCGCAAACCGTGTTCATGGAAATGTTTTTCCGAAAAATCGAATACTGGATCGAAGGGGACGCCGGCGCCCAACGGCTGCTCGACAAATCGCCCTGGACGCCGGAAAAAATCCGGAAAAAAGCCCTGAAACACGGCATTTTTTTTTCCATCGCCGTCGTAGTTTCCAATTACTTCCTGGCCTACCTGATCGGCATGGATGAGGTCATCAAGATTATTAGCGAGCCCATGAGCGCGCATACCGGTGGATTCACGGGGATGCTGGTATTTTCCGGGATATTTTACCTCGTATTCGCTCAGTTGCGCGAACAGGTATGCACGACCATTTGTCCGTATGGCCGCCTTCAGGGCGTGTTACTGGTCAAAGAATCTATCGTGGTGGCCTATGATTACGGGCGCGGCGAACCCCGGGGTAAGCTGGTCAAGACAAAAGTACCGGCGTCCGGAGAAGCCACGGCTGCAAACCCGGACGAAAAAACCCAAATGGCTGTAGCCCAGCAGGCTGTATCCGCTGGCGATACCCGGGCGTTCGGCGATTGTATCGACTGCCGGCTCTGCATCGCCGTGTGCCCCACGGGTATCGACATCCGCAATGGAACGCAGTTGGAATGCACCAATTGCACCGCCTGCATCGATGCCTGCGATGCTATTATGGACAAGGTAGAACGCCCCCGCGGGCTTATCCGCTATGATTCCATGACCGGTATTGAAACCGGCCGGCGCAAAATTTTCACCCCGCGGGTGCTGGGCTATACCGGCGTTTTGCTGGCGCTTTTAATCCTCGATGTGTTGCTCATCGCCAACCGGGGAATTGTAGAAACCATTATCCTGCGCTCGCCCGGCCAGTTGTACCAGCAAAAAGATGAATCCCACCTGACCAATTTATATACCTACACGATCATTAACAAATCTACCCAGGATTTGCCCGTTGAATTGCATTTGGTATCGCCCAAAGGCGCCATCCAGATCGTCGGACAGGCGCCGGGCATTATTGGAAAAGGCAGCAAAAAACAAGGCGCCTTTTTCGTGGAATTGCCCGCCGCCCAAATCAATAGCCGGAAAACGCCGCTGGAGATCGAAATTTTGTCGGGCGGTAAAAAAATAGACGCCATAAAAACCAACTTTATGGGGCCGGGGGGCAGATAGGAGCCCTGCGTCGTACCTTATTTCTTCAACCATACACGCCATCCTGCCATGAAATTTAATTGGGGTACCGGAATTGCGCTGGTCTACGGCCTTTTTGCCTTGACCATGATTGCCGTTGTTATCCGCTCGCGGTCCTACGATCCGGGGTTGGTACAAAAAGATTATTACAACCTGGATTTGAACTACCAGGACCATTTGGAAAAAAAACAAAACGCCGCGCTGCTGAAGTCCGGCCTTAAAATCGGTTACGACGCCGTAAAACAGGTGATCCGGGTGCAATTTCCAACCGAAACAGGCCAGCCCGACGGCTTTATCAAATGCTACCGCCCGTCTACCGTGAAAGACGACATGCGCCTGAAAATTCAAACCGGCCCCGAAGGGCAAATGGAAATCCCGGCTGCCCAACTCCCTGCCGGACTCTGGCGCCTGGAGGTGGACTGGCGCGCCAGTGGAATCCAATATTTTAACGAAGCGATCGTCACCGTCACCCACGCCTGATCCGGGGCGGAGGCGGCGGCCCTCCGGGCGAACTCCACACGCATCATGTTATACACAGCCTTTTTCCTCGGACTTGCCGGCAGCCTGCACTGCGTTGCCATGTGCGGGCCGCTGATGTTGGCTGTGCCGCTCGAACATACGGCGCGCCGCCGGGCGATCGGCCGAACCCTGACCTATCAGGCCGGCCGGATTGGTATGTATGCCTTGTTGGGCTTGTTATTTGGCTTGTTGGGCAAAGGCGTGGCCCTGGCCGGATTTCAACAAGGATTATCGGTATTGGCCGGCGCCATTTTGCTCGCTGCGGCATTTTTTGCCGTGGAGTGGGAACGCGCCGCGCTGACCTTGCCGGGTATGCGGCCGTTCACCCGCTGGGTACAAACGCGTATCGGTAGCCTGATGCGCGCCTGTCCGGGCGGCGCAACGCTGGGCATCGGCATGCTCAACGGCTTGTTGCCTTGCGGACTGGTGTATGCCGCCATTGCAGGCGCTATCAGTACCGCCAGCGGATGGGAGGGCAGCTTGTTCATGGCCCTTTTCGGGCTGGGTACCCTGCCTTTGCTGCTGATGCTCGTGGGCGCAGGCCAACGATTCAGCCCGCTCTGGCGCAGACGGTTCCGGTTTGTTCAGCCGGCTTTGCTGGCACTGGCCGGATTGCTGATTCTGTCGCGCGGGCTACACCTCGACCTGTCCCTTTTCGAGTCGGCGGTGCCCAAGGCCTTGCCGGACTGCCACTAAAACACAGGAAGCCATCTCAAAATGGCCTCTGACACGGCGCCGGTCCTTTTTTGACGGCGCCCAAAGAATTAAGGGTTTTTGTTTTTGCGCCTGCACTAGCCGTTGAACAAACGCAGTGCAGGCTTTTTAAAATCCGGCCGAAAACCCCTGGCTGGCGATAAGACATCTTCTTATATTTTTTCGGAAATTTGCGGCCGTTGGTCGCTTTTTTTATTTTATCTGGAAAAAGGTTTCCTTTTTGCGGCGCGAAATTTCACAGGCATGTTCCAACGGGGGGCTTTTTATTGCCAAAGCCGCCGGCCGCAACTGCCTGATCTTCGAACTTCAAACTTCATTCGATACACATGGTTCCGACAAAATCGCTTTTTGCAGCAGAAGGGCTCGACGAACGCAGCCTCGATTTTTTATCCAATGCCGTTGAAAAAAACAACCTGCCCGGGTTCGATTATTTTGAGTTTAAACGGGCGGTTGCAGCGCTTTCACAAATGCAACTCGACGAGGCCACCTGCTATAAAAGCGCCTTTGCCACTGCTGCTACGGTTGGTTTGACCAAGGAAAAACTAATCGAAACCGCCGGGTATTACCGCAACGTTCTGCTCAAGGAAAAAGAACAGTTCGATAAAGCGCTGGACAGCCAAAACTCGACCAAGGTCACCTCCCGCGAGCAGGAAATAAAACGCCTGCGCGATCAAATCGACCGCCATAAAGCCGAAATTGCCCGCCTGCAGGATGAAATGGCCGGCTATCTTACCCAGATCGACCAAGCCGAGGCATCGGTCAAACAGGAAGCCGAAAAACTGGAAAAAACCAAAACAGCCTTTGAAAAAACCCACCAGTCCGTGCTTTTACAAATCGACCGCGACGTGGAGAACATGCACAAGTACCTTTGACAGAGAAATCACAACGGATAATGGATCAAAAGTCATTTTGGCAACGCCCCGAAGGAATAGCCGGCGGTATCGCGCTGCTCGGCCTGCTGGCCGGCGGGGTATTGTTGCTCAACCGGTTTTTACCCCTGCTGATCGAACTGGCGCGAAATACCCTTTACCTCGCCGGCATGCTCGCAGCCCTGGCCCTGGTAATCTATGTGGCGCTCGACCCCAAAACGCGCAACCTGGTCTGGTACATGTACAAATCTCTGATGCGCTGGATCACCGGGATATTTGTACAGATCGACCCGATTGCCATTTTGAAATCCTATATCGAAAGCCTCGAAAAGAGCCTCCGGAACCTCAGCAAACAAATTGGCGCCCTGCGCGGCCAAATGCGCCAACTCAAAGGGATAATGGATGGCAACGCCGCTGAAATTGAAAAAAATATGGCTGTCGCCGAACGCGCCAAAAAACAAGGCGACGAAAAAAACCTGGCGCTGGCTACCCGGAAAGCCGGCCGGCTGCAGGAGGCCAATGCCAAATACGATGCGCTCTATCGCAAAATGGAAATTTTGTACCGCGTGCTGACCAAGATGTACGAAAACTCGGAGATCGTGCTGGAAGACACCAAAGACCAGGTTATGCTGAAAGAACAGGAATACGAGGCCATAAAATCGAGCTATTCCGCTATCCGCTCGGCACAAAGCATTCTCCGTGGAAACCCCGACCAACGCGTCCTCTTCGACCAGGCCCTGGAGGCCATGACGGATGAGGTAAGCCAAAAAGTAGGCAATATGGAGCGCTTCATGGAAACCAGCCGCCACCTGATGGATTCGATCGACCTGCAAAACGGCGTATTCGAGGAAGAAGGCCTGCAATTACTCGAAAAATGGGAACACCAAAACCCGCTGACGGCAACCCCTTCGCAAAAGACAAAAGAAAAACCGCTCGACCTGGGTACGCCGCCTAAAGAGATCCTCAAAGACGAAAGCGATTACCGGAAACTGTTTGATTGAGGAACGGTTGGAAGCCTATTTTTCCCCCCAACGGTAACTTTTCAGCGAAAAGCCCGCCAGGTCCAGCACCCGGTCCACCACCGTGGCCGCCACGTCTTCCAGGGTTTTGGGCCGCGAATAAAACGACGGCGAAGCCGGGCAAATAATGCCGCCCGCTTCCGTTACAGTTTTCATGTTGTTGATATGGATCAGGCTGAGCGGCGTATCCCGCGGAACCAGGATCAAGCGCCGCCGCTCCTTGAGGATCACATCCGCAGCCCGGGTCGCCAGGTCGTTGCTCAGCCCTGTGGCTATCCGCGCCAACGTGCCCATCGAACAGGGGCATACCAGCATCGTGTCATATTGCGCCGAACCCGAGGCAAAAGGCGCGTAAAAATCGTTTTTTTCGTAAAAGTCGAACGGATAGGCGCCCAAATCCATGGGACCGATTTCCAGTTCCCAATTGATGCGGGCATTATCCGACAACACCACGCCCACGGCATCCCACTGGGCGCGCAAGTCCGCAAGTTTGTCGAATAACACCTTGGCATATATGGATCCCGATGAGCCGGTAACGGCGACAACAATTTTTTTCATGCTCCTATAACCGCCCGTTTGCAAAAAAGTAAAGGAAATCGGCGATTTTTTATACCGCCATTTCTCGGCTGCGCGTATCCCTCCGTGAGCCTCCGTTCGCTCTGTGAGCCTCTGTGGCACTTTTTTATTCCACAGAGGCTCACAGAGCGAACGGAGGCTCACGGAGGGATGTGTTGATGTCATTCCACGATAATCTCATCTACAAAAATCCAGCATTTTTGCCCCTTTCCCGGGTGCCATTCCGGATTTTTCAGCCCACTCCGCACCAACACCCGCACAAAGCGCGCCTGTACGGGCTGCGGCAAGGGGCACTCCAGGAGGTGCGTTTTTTGTTCGCCCATGCCGGCATTGGGCGCAAACTGCCGGCGTCCTTGCGGCCGGAAAGTTTTCCCGTCTTCCGAAGTCAGCACCTCGACGGCCGCCGGCTTGAAAATCCAGGATACGTTGTTTTCCAGGCAATGCACAAATACCTGGCTGACCGGTATCGTTTTGCCCAAATCGAGGATAGCGGCCAGGTGTTCGCCTTCATAGCCCATCCAGGTATCGGCGCCCTGTACGTCGCCGATTTGCCCGTCGATCAGCGAGGGCGCGCCCTTTGCGGGGTATTTGGGCGAAGGCGGCTTTTCCAGTGTCGCCAGTTCGGGCGTGTTTTTCTTTTTCACCAACACAGCGTCCACCACCGGCGAAGGCAGCCAGCCCTCCTTGGCGGCAAAGGCCCGCACGTGCGACGTCTGGCGCAGCACGACTGGCTCGCGGTAGCGGCTGGATTGGGTGGTAGGCGAAGCCGCTTCGTCCAGCGTGTAGTACAACGATACGCCTTTAAAAGCAGGATAATCGAGCGCCACGTGCACGGTATCGGAAAAAAACGACCGGGTATACAGCAGTTTGGGCGCTCGCAGGGCCAGCCGGGTGGAATCTACCTGGGCGCCCGTATTGATGTGCAACCCGGGGCGTTGTTGTTTCAAACGGCGGATGCCTTCCGGCGTCAGGCGGGTTTGCCAGGCGTACAGGCGCTTCAGCCGCGGCAGGCGGGCCAGCGGCTCCAGGATGGCGTCGCTCAGGGAGGTGCCCGTAATGTTGAGTGCTTCGAGGTAGGTCAATTGGGGCAGCGCTTGCCGGAGCGGGGCATCCTGCACGGCCGTATGCGCCAGGTTGAGCCGGACGAGGTGCGGAAACTCCGCCAGCTGCGGCGAAGCGGCGGCGCCAAAATCGGTGTAGGCCAGGTCGAGCTCCGCTGTTTGGCGGCGCAGCTGCCGCAGGGCTTCCCACTGGCTTTTGGCCGGTCTTGGCTGACCTGCAAACGAGATGGCCAGCCAAGGTTTGTCCGCTTCCAGTTTGGTTGCGCTGATCAGCTGCTTGCACAAATTTTCCAGCGCGGCGGCGGGCGCCGCTTTTACCGGCAGGTCAAACACGGGGTTGCGGTCGGCGCCGGCGTTTTTGCGCAGGGCTGCCTCCAAATCGGCCGGCAGGGCGGCTGCGCGGAGGGTCATGTTAAAATCGGCGCCCCGGGCGATCCACCACTCCAGCAGCCGGCGTTCGGCGCCGCTGGGCTGGGGCTTGCCGGCCGGCGGCATGTGGTCGTCGTCGTGCAAGGGCAGCAGCAGGCGCTGGAGCAAGGGGCTGACTTCGGGCCGGCCGGCTGCGACGACGGCGCCGTTTTTGCCGCCCGCTTCGATAAACGCCGGCGCATCGAGCCGCAAACCGCCTTTTTTTTTCGCGGCATTGTGGCACGAAACGCATTTGCTTTTTAAAACAGGCTGCACCAGCGTGGCAAACAGCGGGGCGTCGGGGTTCCAGTCCGCCGCCGCACCTGAAGCTGCTGCCGCATCGCCGTCGGGTGTTTCAAACAAATAATTCGCGCCATGCGTCAGGCTGCCGCCAAAATGGCCGGCGGCGGTGAGGGCCAGCATGGCGCCGGTCAGCAGCGGAAAATAGCCCGGCCGGCCGGAGCGCCACCAGGCCAGCACGGCCAGGGCGACGGTCGACAAGCCCAGCCACTGGTGCCGCTGCAAGAGGGCATCGTCGTAGCCGCCCTGCTGCGCCAGCCACCAGCCCGTGCCCGCCGAAGCCGCGGCCGCCAGGGCGCCAGCCGCCAGCGCCAGCCGGATAGCCGGCCGCAGGTCAGCGCGCCCGCGCCACCGGGCCAGGCATTCCAGGCCAAAAACCAACAACAATATGCCAATCGGCAAATGCACCAGGAGCGGATGTAAACGACCTAAAAAAGACATCATGCAGTTGGCCCGGAGGGTTTGTTATTGAAACGCAATTTCGTCGATAAAAAACCAGGCGGGCTGGCCGGCGCCCACATGCCAGTCCGGCAAAGGGCCATAGGGTATGATCCGGATCTGGAAGCGCTCGGCTGGAGCCGGCCGGAGCAGCACTTTTTGGAACGTATGGTAGTCCGGCTGGCGGGTTTTGATATTCGACTCCGCGCGGGCAACCCAAACGCCCATGAACTGCCAGTCTTTATCGCCCGAAGCGCCGTACACCTCGATACGGGCCGGGGGAAAAATCCAGGCGCCGGCGTCGAACAAGGTGCTCAGGATCACCAGTTTGGCTTGAATGGTTTTTCGGAACCAGGCCTCCACCACAATGGTATCGCCCCGGAAACCCAGCCAGCGCCCGTCTTTCAATTGCATGGCCCCCTTTTGCAGGTCGAAAAGCGTGGCAGTGTACCTGCCGGCGTACAGCGAATCGGGGGCCGTGCGCAGTTTCGCGCTGTCGGGGCTGAAGCCAACCCGCCAGATCTGCCGTTCAACCATCGGGCCGGGAAGGAATTCCTTGTGGGCGGTCTTGGCCCGTATTACGGCAGATTCGCCGAGCATCAGGGATTTCTGGTACACAGGGGTACTATCGAACGGGAATCCGCCATTTATGGTGTAATGCACCACCGCCCCGTCCAGATCAAAAGCCATTTCGACCCGGGCCTGTTTGCGGAAAAAAACACTGTCCACCGACACCTGCGGAGCAGCCAGGGGAAAGGTCTGGCTCCAGGCCAGGGCGGGGAAAAAGAAGAGTATGGCAAATGCGATGTGGTTCATGTTGCGCAGTATTGCGGTGTGTTTTTCGAACATTGAACATTGAACATTGAACATTGAACATTTTTAAATTTAAAAATTTTTGAAATGTACAATGTTCAATGCCCAATGTTCAAGGTACAATTTAAAATTATGGCCTGCCCCCTCTCCCCTATTTCACCCGTTCCATCCGGTACGGATAAGCGCCGCCGCTGTTCCACTGGGCCACGTACAGGTTGCCGTCGGAGTCGGGCAGCACGTCGTGGGGGTGGCGGAAGGCGCGGACGGTTTGGTACAGCGGTCGCAGCGTACCGTCGGTGTTGTAGCGCGGCGCGCTGGCACAGGGCGCCGATACCACGCGGTTTTTTTCGTTCAGAATACAGACAAAACCGCTGCCGCTGTCCCAGGGCAATTGGCTGATGAGTACGGCAAAATACACGTTGGGGCCCTGCACCACGGGCCGGCAGATGTAGGCGCCGGGCAGCGCGATGGTTTCCAGCAGTTCGCCGGCCAGCGAGAAGCGCTTCAGCGCGTTTTCGGCGCGGGAGCTGACCAGCAGGGCCGGGCTTCCTGCCAGGCGCGTGTCGAGCGCGATGCCGTGGGCGTTTTGCAAAACAGCGCCGCCGCCAAACACGTTTTTGACCTTGCCGTCGTGGTCGTAGTGGATGATAAAATCCTTGCCGTAACCGTCGGAAACATACACGTCGCCGTTGGGCGCAACGGCCGTTTCGGTCGGCCGGAACTCCGCTGCGTCCTGGTACTTGCCCGAGTCGGCCGGCCACTCGAACGTGCGGACCACTTCGCCGCCCAGGGTTGTTTTGATCACCTGGTGACGTTCGTAATCGGCGATGTAAAGCATTTCGGCGCCGTTTTCATCGTGATACGTCAGGCCGTGCGCGCCGGGGTATTCCGTGCCCCAGGCTTCCAGCACCCGGCCGTCTTTGTCGAACACCAGGATGTTGTTGCGCAGGTCGTCGGTGGTCATAAAAATGCGGCCCTGTTTGTCGAACACCATCTCGTGGCAGTTTTTCACCGGATGAACGGCCGGGTCGGCCCGGCACCAGCGGGAGTCGATGCGGTAGCGGAAATCGCCGTGGCCGATGACGGGAGCGCCCCGGAAGCCGGCCAGTGCGCCGGTGGCGAGCAGTGCGGTGTGTTGGATAAATATGCGTCTGTGCATTGGGTTGGATTGTTTAAATCTGCGGGGTCGAAAAGTAGGGAAAAAATGCGGCGCGCCGGGCATACGAAGTGCGAATGATTTGTCTTCGGGCGGAGAGGCGGGGGTGGTTGACACCGTTTCGTGCACACTCCAGACCCCAACGGGGTCATAAGCTGCAATACAGATTAGGAAAAAGAACATCGACTTATGGCAATCGATAGTCCCGAAGCCTCGGGAACGGGTTGGGGGCGGGGGTTGACACAGTTACGTGAACACTCCCCTGCGCGCCGTAAAAGAAAAAAAGAAAAAATAAAAAGGGTAAAAGCGTGAAAGCAAAAAGGCTTAGTCCTGCGCCGAACGCAAACCCACCGTGAGCCCCTGATTATACGGAATATTCCAATGCCGAACAGCAGCCCGGGCATTACACCCGTATTGAACCACGAACCACCACGCACACACGGAATTGGCCTCCTCAGGTCCTGCGGGTTTTCCCTGGGGCCGGCCGGGTAATAATTTTCATCGAACCAGTCCCAGCACCATTCCCAGGCGTTGCCCGACATGTCGGATAAGCCCAGCTGGTTGGGTTGTTTGCTCGGATGTGCCACGGGCCAGGTTTGTCCTTCGGAATTTTCCTTGTACCAGCCGACTTCGTCGAGCTTCGGGCTGCCGGCAAATTCAAAATTGTCTTTCAGGCCTTTCAGCCCGCCTTTGGCGGCGAATTCCCACTCGGCTTCGGTGGGCAGGCGGAAGCCGTCGGCGCCGGGGATACGCCGCACGGTCCATTTCATGTAATCCTGTTGTTGCTGATTGTTGGGGTCTTTGTTTTGCTTTTCGATGGCATAGGCCGGATTTTTACTGCTGGCCAAACTGAGCCAATTAAGGTACTCAATAGCATTGTACCACGAAATTAATACCGCTGGGTGATCGGCGTGCAGGCCCCAGTAGGGGCAGTACTCGCGCAGTTTGGCAGTGTCCGGGTTACAAGCGCAGTACAGGGCCCACTGCCGCACGGTTACGAGGGTGCGGGCTATTTTGAAATCGCCCACGCGCACGGGGTGTTCGGGGGCATTATTGAATTTGCCGTCGCCCATGGTGAACCGGCCGCCTTCCACCGCTACCATCTCGGGGTACAGGCGGGCCAGGCGTTCGGCGTAGTCGGCGCGGTAGAGCTGTTCGAGTTCGCGGCGGATGGCCGGGCAGTCGGCGGCGCGGTTTTGAAGGATGAAGCGGACGGCTTCTTTCTGCTCCGGGCGGGCTTGTTCGAGCGCCTGGAGGGCTTCTCGGGCCAGTTCGGGGTTGCCGGCTTCGGTGAGGAAAAACAGGGCGTCTTCGATGCCGGGGGCGAGCAGGGCGTGTTGCTCGGGGGCGTGTTTGTAGGCGGCCTGGAAGGCCTGGAGGGCCGCGGCGTAGTCGGTTTGTTCGATGCGGGCTTCGAATTCGGCGAGCAGGGAGCGGAAAATAAACTCGCGGTCGGCGCGCTCGCGGGCGCGGCCCTGCTCCAGCTCCTGCATTTCCGTTTCGATCCGGGCCCAGATGGCCGCGTCGGTGCGGCGCAGGTAGGGCCGGGCGGCGTTGGCGAGCTCGGCGTCGGCTTCGCTGAAGCCGCTGCTTTTGCTGCGGGTGACAAACCAGGCGCGTTGGGAGGGGTACTCGCGGCGCTCGAACTTGGCCCGCACGATGGGGCCGAGGGCGTCGTGGGTGAGGCGCGCGAAGGGCTGGTGCGGGTCGTGGCTGTTGTCGATGAGCAGGTACAGTTCGGCGAGGGCGCGCAGCAGGGCCGGGTATTCGGGTTGGTGGCCGTATTCGGCGGCTATTTCTTCGGGCGTGCGGCTGGCGGCCGTGCCTTTGTCGGTGCTGAAAAAATGCAGCATGTCGAGGGCCAGGCCGAGCCAGTTGTCGTCGCGAAACTTGCCGGGCAGTTTGGCCAGTTGGTTTTCGAGAAACTGTTCGAGGTTTTTGTGGCGGGTTTGGTCGAGCAGGGTTTCCGACAGCACGGGCGGGTTGGAGGCGGCCAGGGCGGCTTTCCAGAGGTCGAGCATTTGCACTTGCAGGAGCGGGGCGACGTTGGAGCCTTTGTCGCGGGCGATGTCGGCGGCGATGGTTTCGGGCAGATCGCCGGGCTGGAAGGCGAAGTTGTGGAAGTGGTTTTTGCGCAGGTCTTCGTCGAGGCTGGCGCCGCGGATGGCTTCGAGGATGCCGGCGCGGCCGAGGGGTTGCAGGAAATACTCGTCGATGCCCGCGTTGGCGCCGAAATCGCGGTACAGCCCGGCTTCTTTCAGCGCGTTTTTTATTTCGGGCAGGTATTCTTTCCGGAAGCCCAGGATGGCTTTCGCCGCGGGGTTTTCGCGCAAGAAGCGGTGGAGTTGTTCCGAAAATGCGGCCAGTTCGGTTGCCGCCGATTCGGCTGCGGCGGCCGGGTCGAGGGGGTTGGTGATGGCCTCTTCCGCCTGGTCGATCAGCAGCAGCAGCGGCCCGGCGGCGTTTTTTCCTTGTTGCTCCAGCAAACTCAGCACGGCGGGCAGGCCCTGCCCGGGCTGGTCGCGGCGGCTGCCGTGCAGCACGGTCCAGCCCTTGCCGGGATGCCGCAAGCGGGGCCGCAGGCCGGCGTCGAGCAGGGAGGATTTGCCCACGCCCGACAGTCCGTGCAGCAGGAGCACCCGCGTCGGTTTGTTGTGGACAGCCTGGCAGACCTCGTAGATCTCGCAGCTGCGGCCGAAGAACAGGCGGGCATCGGGTTCTTTGAACCAGTTGAGGTCCATGTAGGGCGCCGGGCTGACGGGCGGGTTGTTGCGGATGTCGCCGGGAAGGGGGAAGTGGCGTTCGAGCAGTTCGACGTACTCGTTTTTGGGTTTGGGCGCGGCGGCCTGCGGCCGTAGTTCCGGCACTTTTTTTTCGAGCAAATCGAAGAGCGGCGCGAGTTGTTCGGGGATGTTCTTTTTAGTGTCAATGGCGAAGCGCGACTGGATGGCGGCCAGTTCGGGCAGGCGGGAGTTTTCGGGGTAGTCGGTTTTCCGGCAGGGTTCTTCGCCGTCGAAAAAGACGGGCAGGATCAGGGGTTTTCCGGTTTTTTCCTGCCGTTCGAGCGCCCATTCGATTTCCCGGCGCACGTAGTCGTTGGGGTTTTCCAGGCGCAGGCGGCCGCGTTTTTCGCCGTTGGCGGCGTCGCAGTCTTTGCCGTACTGGCATTCCAGCCAGCCCTTGCCGATCAGCACCAGCAGGACGGCGCAGTGGCCGATGGCCGTTTCCAGGGTTTCTGCCCAGCGGCAGCCGGCTTCGAGGGTGCGGTTGTCGCGAAAAACGGCCTGTTCGCCGTAGCGCCCGCTCAGCTTGGCGTCGAGCAGGTTGGCGGCGTCGGGCGTTACGGCGCGGCGGTAGTTGATGAAAACAATTGGGTGGTCGTAGGCGCTCATGTGGTGGCTTGCGGCTTAGGCGCGGGTAAAAATGGTTAAAATCCGGCGCTTGGAAGAGGTGTCATCATTCGCGGCACGTGAAAGGCGACCCCGCCCCCTCACGCCAAAATATCCCGCACCACCTCTCCCGACACGTCGGTCAGCCGGAAGCGGCGGCCCTGGTAGGGAAATACAAAGCGCTCGTGGTCGATGCCGAACAGGTGGAGCAGGGTGGCCTGGAAATCGTGCACGTGCACGGGGTTTTCGGCGATGTTGTAGCCGAACTCGTCGGTTTCGCCGTACACGATGCCGGGTTTGATGCCGCCGCCGGCCATCCAGATGGTGAAGCAGCGCGGGTGGTGGTCGCGGCCGTAGTTGTCGTCGAGCTACCCTGGCCGTAGGTGGTGCGGCCGAATTCGCCGCCCCAGACGACCAGGGTTTCGTCGAGCAGGCCGCGTTGTTTCAGGTCGGTGATGAGGGCTGCCGAGGCCTGGTCCACGTCTTTGGCTAGGCGGGTGGTCATGCCCTGGAGGTCGAAGTGCGCATCCCAGCCCATGTGGTAGAGTTGCACGAAACGCACACCCCGCTCGCACAGGCGCCGGGCGAGCAAGGCATTGGCGGCGTAGGTGCCGGGGATCATGGCGTCGGCGCCATAGAGCCGGAAGGTGCTGTCGGGCTCGTCGCTCAGGTCGGTCAGGCCGGGCACGGAAGTCTGCATGCGGTAGGCCATTTCGTACTGGCTGACGCGGGCGTTGATCTCCGGGTCGCCAAACGTCTCGGCGGACTGTAAATTGAGCCGGGCGATGACATCCAGCATCTGGCGCCGGCTCACGCTGTCCATGCCTGCGGGGTCGCGCAGGTAGAGCACGGGGTCCTGCCCGGCGCGAAACTGCACGCCCTGGTGCACACTGGGCAGGAACGCGCTGCCCCACACCCGGGAGGCCAGGGGCTGGATATTGCCTTTGCCGCGCGACAGCAGGACGACGAAAGCCGGCAGGTTGTTGTTTTCGCTGCCCAGGCCGTAGCTGAGCCAGGAGCCGATGGCCGGCCGGCCGGGTTGCTGGTGGCCGGTTTGGAAAAACGTCACCGCCGGGTCGTGGTTGATCGCTTCGGTGTGCATGGTTTTGATGATGCACAGCTCGTCGGCAATCCGGGCGGTGTAGGGCAGCAAATCGCTGATCCAGGCGCCGCTTTGGCCGTATTGTTTAAAATCGACGCGGGCGCCGATGAGCGGGAACGACGTTTGGTTGGCTGTCATGCCGGTGAGGCGCTGGCCCATGCGCACGCTGGCGGGCAATTCCTGACCGTGCATTTCGCGCAATTTGGGTTTCCAGTCGAACAACTCAAACTGCGAGGGCGCACCGCTTTGAAACAGGTAGATCACCCGTTTGGCTTTCGGGGCGAAATGCGGCAAGGCGCCGCCGGCCGCACCGGCGGCTGCCGGGTCGCGCCGGCAGCTCTCGCCCAGCAGCGAGCCGAGGGCCAGGCTGCCGATGCCAACTGCTGCGCGGTGCAGGAAGGTTCGGCGGTTGAGCTGGAGGAGGTGGTTGAGCAGTTCCATATCGTATTGATGTATGGTTGCGGGAGGCGCCCCGGATTTTGTAACAAGGAAAATACAAAAAACCTCCTTCTTTTTGAGTTTGGCAAACAGCCCAAAAGAGGAGGCCAGCGGGAATACTATGGGCAAAATTAGTCCGGAATTACGAGAAAGGCGTAAGCATCGTGCAAGAAGGACGTATGTTCGTGGTAAATTTGGAATTGGAAAAGCATAATTTGAAAAGGATATGATTCGAATTTTACAAAAACACTGGTGGGTACTGGCGCTGCGCGGCCTGGTATCCGTGACTTTCGCTGCCGTGGCCTTTTTAATGCCGGGCTTTACATTCGCCGTTTTGGTGACCATTATTGGCATTTTTCTGCTGGCCGACGGGCTGCTGGCTACGTATTCGGGCTGGCGGCTCCGGGGCGAGGACGCCGATTGGTGGGTGGCTGTGGTGGAAGGGCTGCTTGGCGTTGGACTGGGCGTCGCCACCCTGGTGCAACCGGAAATAACGGCTGCCCTGCTCATTCTATTTATCGCCCTGTGGTGCCTGATCACGGGCGCTTTTGAGATTGCGCTGGCGATCCGTATCCGCAAGGAGATCGAAAACGAGTGGCAGCTGGCGCTCGCCGGCGGTATCTCTATCGCCCTGGGCCTGCTCATGCTGATCCAACCGAATGCGGGCGCGGTCTCCATTGCGTGGTGGATCGGGGTGTACGCCCTTTTCTTCGGGTTGCTTTTGATCGGGCTGGGCTTGCGGCTGCGGAACTGGGCGGCGTGATGGACGGACCCTGTAAAGTCTATTTAACGCGAATTTTGGATAACCAACTTTCCCCCCGGTATGCGAATCCTGTTGTTTGCCCTAAGCCTGGTCTGGAGTTTTTCTCTGGCCGCCCAATCCATGCTGCCGGCAGCTGACTGGTGCGCTTCCGGAAAAAAATGGATTGCCTTCACGCAGCCTGACGGCCAAACGGATACCCGCAGCGACTCGGTAGACATCCTGAGCACTCAGCTCTTCCTCGATATTTCGGACTTTACCGGCAAAACCATCGATGGTCGGGCGGTCATCCAGTTTGAAGCCCGGGCAAGCGGCGTTTCGAGCATTCGGCTGGACTTGCTTGGCATGACCATCGACACCGTTCGTTCCGACCTGGCGCCGGCCTGGACGTATGACGGCAAGCTGCTTCGAATCAGTTGGGCCAGCGCTCTGGCCGCTGCCGAACAGGCATCCCTGGAAATCCGGTACCATGGCCAGCCTGCACAAGACGCCTCGGGTTGGGGTGGTTTTTACTGGCAGGGCGACTATGCCTACAACTTGGGCGTGGGCTTTGCCGCCGATCCGCATTCCTATGGTCGAGCCTGGTTCCCTTGTTTTGACAATTTTACCGAGCGTTGCATTTTCCGCTTTGAAATATACACACCGGCGTCCAGGCCGGCGTATTGCAACGGCTACCTGATGGGCGAAGGCCCCTGGTTCGGCGGCAAGATCCGGCGGCAATGGCTGCTGCCCCAGCCTGTACCGGCCTACCTGGCTTGCGTGGCGGCCGGCCCTTTCGCGTCGTTCAAGCGCGAATACCCGGGTGAAAACGGGCCTGTTCCGGTAGAGATTGCCGTGGCGCCGGCCGATTCCAACCGGCTCAAAGCGTCTTTTATACACCTGCCCGACGCCCTGGCCGCTTTCGAATACTGGTATGGCCCCTACCGCTGGGTCAAGGTGGGGTATTCCATCGTGCCCTTTAACCAGGGCGCCATGGAACACGCCACGAATATCGCCTACATGCGCGATGCCGTAGACGGCACCACCGCATCCGAAAGACTTATGGCGCACGAACTCAGCCACCACTGGTGGGGCGATCTGGCCACCTGCTCCACCGCCGCAGACATGTGGCTGAATGAGGGCTGGGCCGTTTATTCCGAGCACTTGTTTTTGGAAAACGTGTACGGCCCGGAGCGCTTTCACGAAGAGGTGCAGAAAAATTTCCTTCACGTATTGGAAAAAATTCACGTCAACGAGGGCGGCTACCAAGCCGTGTCGGGCCTGCCGCATAACCTTACCTATGGCGACCACACGTACCGGAAAGGCGCCGTCGTGGCCCACAACCTGCGCGGCTACCTGGGCGATTCGCTCTTCCGGGCCGGCCTGCGCGCCGCTCTGGAGGACAACCAGTTTGACGATTGGAGCAGCGCCGGATTTCGCGACAAACTCAGCGCCGCCACGGCATACGACCTGCATGATTTTTTTGACGACTGGGTTTTTCAACCTGGTTTTGCGCATTTCGCCGTCGATTCGGTGCTGATACCCCCCGCCCTTCCCGGCGCCCCTTCGTTGATCACGGTTTTTATCAAACAAAAACGGCGCGGCGCCCCGCATTTTTATCAGCAAGTGCCCCTGGAGTTTACGCTGGCAGATGCATCGGGCAAGCGCCAATACCAGCGCGCCCTGGTATCCGGCGAAAACAGCACGGTACAGTTGCAGGCGCCTGCATTGTTTTTTCCGGAACGGGTATGGATAAACACCAGGCAGCGACTGACCCTGGCCCGCGCGGAAAAGGAGCAGATGGCCAAAAACACGGCCACCTACAACTTTTCGCCGGCGAGAATGACGATTCAGGTAAAGCACTTGCCCGCCGACAGCGCCCTGATCCGCGTGGAGCATCACTACGCCATGCCCGATACCGCCGGCCTGGCCAACCCGCATGGGTTTCGGCTCAGCAACCGCTACTGGACCATCGATGCGCTACAGCCGTTCGAAGGGGAAGCTTCCATGATCTACGACGGTAAAGGAGAAATGGATCAGCTCGACACGGAACTATTCGACCAGACCGGCCCCAAGGAAGACAGTATCCTGTTGCTTTTCCGGCCTGGCCCGGGACACCCCTGGCTGGAACATCCGAACTATTCGAAAAACACCATCGGTTCGGCCCAGGACCGCTATGGCATCTTGCGTGCTCTGCAAACGCCCCCTGGCCAGTATGCAATTGCCAAGGGCACGCGTACGGTATCTGCCGGTCAGCCATCCGCCCGGATGCTCCGGGCAGAAATTGCGCCGAATCCGGCAGCAGGGTTCGTCCGGGTGACCGTTGATCACCCGGTGGAGCAGTTGCGCGTTTTTAATGCGCGGGGGGAACTGGTAGCGCTGTTGCCGTGCGCGGGCGAGCAGGTGCTGGAATTGAATACCAGCGCCTGGCCGGCTGGCGCCTATTGGTTGTGGCTTTCCGCGAAAGGCCGGTCCGGCATAGTCGGCCCGTTTGCAGTGGTCGCACAGTAATACCTTGTTGCGACGGGAGTACTCCGGCAACAAGCCGGAAGGTTCACCAGGAACGGTCCTGACTCCAGAAGGGCGGAAAAAAGGTGTCGTTTTGTTGCTGGCGCCGCCGCGCTTCTTCTTCGGCTTCCAGTGCGCGTTGCGCCTTGGTTTTATCAAAAATATCGCGGGGCAGGAAAAATTCCTTCTCTTGGTTGCGTTCGTCGGCAAAGGGGTCGTGCTTGTCCAACTCGTCGTCTTCCAGTTCGCCTTTAAACCAAAAGGAGGTAAATATGCCCACCAGGCTCCCCAGCAGGTGGCTTTCCCAGGAAATGCCTTCCTGGTCGGGCAGAATGCCTAAAAACATGCTGCTGTAAAACACCATCACGATCAGCGCCAGAATGATGGAACGCAGGCTGCGCCGGAAGATTCCATTCCAGAAGATGAATGCTACCAGGCCGTACACCACGCCGCTCGCCCCGATGTGCACTACGGGGCGCGCCAGCAGCCAAACCGTAGCCCCGGTCAGAAAATAGATCATCCAAAAGGCCCGCATGGCCACTTTACGGTAGAAATACAAAGTGATCGCGCTCAGTACAAACAACGGAAAGGTGTTCGAAAGGAGGTGTTCCCAACTGCCGTGTACCAACGGCGAGGTCACGATGCCACGGATGCCCCACAGGCGGCGCGGCATATTGCCATACCAGCCGGGGTCGGCGCCCGCCAAAAACAAGTACGCATGGATGAGCCAAATAAAAAGCACAGCGGCCAGCGGAAAACGCAAGCTGTCGTAAAAATGGCGTTGGGTGAGTTCAAGGCTGTCGGATTCGCTGTCAAATAGGCCGCGCACAAAAAGACGGTTGAAGGTTGAAAGTTGAAAGGCACTTGTCCAGAACCTGCAGGCCGCGTTCAGGGCGGCGCGAGCTGCCCTTTCGGCTGCGGCCGGCCAAACCGGAGGCTAAGCCCAATTCCGAATACCGGCCCGGCATCCGTTGAATGTACGCGGGGCCGCAGGCTCAGGTCGTCGCTGACATCGAAGCGCGCCAAATGCGCATCGACGAAAGCCTCGGTAGCCGTCAGGATATATGCCAAACCGAGCGCGACCGAACTTTGTTCAACATACCGGCGCCATTGGTCCCGGTATTGTTTCATACTGGTGGCATCCAGTTGATTATATGGGGCCTCCGTGGGGTTGGTGGCCGGATCGCCATCCACCAGCAGTTTGTAATTTTTTTTCAGGCGGTTGTACTCGCCGATATTGTCCAACTCCAGGTAGGTCAGCCCGCCCAAAACAGCATACACGATGGGCAATTTCCACCATTTCCGGTTATACGCCTGCCCCGCGCCCGGTAATGCCAGCGACAGGAACGCTGCCGTACGGGGATTGGGATAGTTGTTCGTAAACATACGGCGCACGAGACCGGCCTTGCCTACGGGCGGCGACGGGGTAGTGGCCGAAGCGGCAGCCGGCGGCAAGGTATCCAAAACAGGCGCCTGCGGCTGCTGGGCCGCGGCAAGCGCCAGCCGGAAAATGAAGAGAAAAAAGAGCAGGGTGCGCATACCGGCAAAAGTAACGTTTGACGGTGGAAAACGTTGCGTAACCTCCTCTATAACCTGACAGGTAAAAAAACAGCCCTGGTCTTGAAGACGCTTGGCATCTTCAAGACCAGGGCTGTTTTTTTACCTGTCAGGTTACGGCTTTATATCATTTATATTGCGCAGAATAATTTGCTTGCCGTTGAAGTCCGACACAATGGCGGTCAGCGTCACCGCACCGGAAGGCGTGGTGGCGCTGGCAAATGCGGCATAGCTCTGGGTAAACATGGCGATGCTGCCGCTGGCGTCGGTCACGGTTTTGCTGCCGGAAAGCGGCGTGCCGGGGCCCGAGATGCTGGCGCCGACAATCTTGACCAGGGTACTCTCCCAGGCGTCAAAATTGGCGTTGATCTCAGAAATCGTAGCCGTACGGGGCGCGGGATTGTTGCCAATGCTCAGCACGCCGGCATTGTCCAGGTGTACATTGTTCACCTGGAGCAGTTTGTTGAACTCGCTGATTTCCTGGCTGGAAATTTCCACTTCTATTTCATCGCCCAGGTTGAACGAGTGGTTGGCCGTGAACCGGACGACAATGCCGCCCGATTCGTCCTGCAAGTACAGGTTCTTGCCGTTCAGGTTGGTGGCTGCCCGGTCGGAAATCACGATGCCCTTAATTTTGCGGTCGGCCGGCGCGCTGGTCGTGGAGCCGGTAAACAAGCTGCGCACGGCGCTGATGTTCATTGGCGTGCCGCCGACTCCGCTGCAGCGACCGGCCTGCATATTGACGTCGTTGAGGTCGCGGATATAGAGTTGGAGCGTACTGCCGTAAATGCCGAGTACGCCGGTAAGGGCGCCGTTGCCAACCGGCGTCTGAGCGCCGGCAAATTCGGCGTAACCGCTGCTGCGCAGGATGAGCTGTTCGCCGTCGCAGTCCATCAACGTGCGGTTGAGGCTGTATTTGGTGACGGCGTCGGCGTAGGTTTGACCGGCATCGGCGCCGATAAACTGTACGTTTTCCAAGCGAATCAGGGTGCTGATATGGCTGGCATTTAAACCGGTGATATCCACCACGGCGGGCGCCGGCGCGCTGCCCAGCGGGCCTTTTACCACTTTGGCGCGCACCTGGGATTCCGTGAGGCCGACATCCTCGGTCTGCCCGCCTTGCGTGACGGTGCTGCCGGTCAGTTGTGTCAGGCCGTTATAATCGGTCAGCAACAGATCCTGGCAACGAATAAACATTTTACGGCCTACCGGAAACTGGTTGTACAGGTAGCCGTCGTTAAATTTGATTTCGATACCGCCGGAAGCGTCCTGGATCACCAGGGTCTTGTAATAGTTGCCCGAACGATCGTCCATGACGACGACGCCTTCGATAATGACGTCTTCCGTAATCTTATCAAAACCGCCGGATGTGACATGCAGGGCTTTGAGCTCGGCGATGGTTTTATTGGCCACAACGGTTACCGGTTCGCCGCCTGTGGGCGGCTCGTCGAAGTCGCGTTTGACACAAGCCGTGACGCCCGTCAAAAGCATCAGGGCCGTCAGGGAAAGTAGCGAAAAAGGAGTTTTCAGCAAGCGCATATTTTCAAATTTAAAGTGTTTGGCAGGTTGAATACGTATGGTTTCGAAGTTCCTTTATTTCAATCTGGCTACAAGTCAATCATATCCGCAGCGCCAGGCTTACAAAATAGTTGGTGCCGGGCGCATAGATCACCTGGCTGGAATACAGACGCACGTCGGTAATGTCGTTGCGGTAGGCATTGCGGTACGCGTCGCGGCCGGAGGTGATGATGTTCAGGTTGTTGAGCAGGTTGTTTACCCCGACGTTGAGGTAAACGAAATAATCGCTGCGGATACGCCAGGATTTGCCGCCGAAAAAGTCGAGGGTAAAGGCTGCCGGGGCCCGTTGCTGGTCGATAATCAGGCGCCACAGGTCGGTGCCGCGGTCGAAAGGTTCCACAAAACCGGCGGTTCGGCGGGATTGGTCAAACTGATACCAGAAGTTGTCGGCCCAATTGAGCGTGAGGCTGGCAAACCAAAAGCGGCGGCTTTCGTACTTCACGCTGGCATAGGCCGTCGTTTGCGGCGTCCGGGGCACGTAAAAGTTTTTTTGATACACCGTTACGCCATCAAGGATGACCTCCGAGGTATTATCGAGCGTCAGGTAAAGTTTTGGCCGGGAGGTGTAGATGTATTCGCCCAGGTTGGCGGCGGCGCTGAACGTCCAGCCTATAATGGGCCGCGCTTCGATGGCCATTTCCACACCGGCGTGGCGGCGGTCGATGCCCGTAGTGAGGGAGGAGCCGAAAACGCCCGTGGTGGCGGCGTAAAAAAGGTAGTTGTCGTATTCCCCCCGGAATTGGGTGAGGTATCCCGTCAGGCGCGCTTTGTAGTTGGGCGCCCGCCAGATGTACCCGCCTTCCGCGCTTTGGATTTCATAGGGTTTGGCGTTGTCCACCGCCTGGTTGCGGGTGCGGGGCGACAGGAAAAGATCGCGGAACAAGGGCGCCCGCGTACCCAGTAAGCCGTTGGCATACAAATAATGGCGCCCGCTGATTTTGTAGGTAACGCCCGCTTTCAGGCTATAGGTATGGAAGGTTTGTTTATCGGAGTCTCCCAGCGACCCATCCGGGAAGCGGCCGTTTTGCATATACCCGGTGCGCCAGAAGCGGGTCAGGAAATTTTCAGCGGCGCCGAAAACGGAAAAACGCCGCAGGTTACCCCGCACCTGGATCCAGGCGCCGGCTTTGCGGATGTTTTCATCGTAGTCGAATCCGTAGATTTCGCCTTCCTTGACCACGTGGTTGGGGATTTGCAGGTCGTTGTCGCGGGCGGAGGGGTTGTCCGGCACATCCTGCTGGGCAAACCGGTCCCAATCGACTATAAAGTCGCCACCCAGGATATCGTCCACGGTTTTGAAATTGCGGCCCTGATACCATTGGTAATTGGCGCCGCCGTTGAGCGCAAAGCGTTCGCCGAGCGACTGGCGCAACAACGCGTTGAAGCCGGCCTCCTTGCTGTCGCCGCGGAAATCGGCCACTACGTATTGCGCCCGTTTGCCGGTTATGGTATTGCCGGGTATGCCATTGGCATTCTGAATGGATTCGGTATTGATGGTATTGGCCTCCCAGAGTGCCGCCCAATTGATCTGCCGCAGCGACTCGTTTTCCCGCAGTTGTTGCGCCCAGGCTTCGGCCTGAGCGGGGTCTTCGAGGGCGGAAGGCAAGCGGCGGTTGTAGTCGGGTTCGGGGCTGTTGGCGTTGAACCAGTCGATCCGGGTAAAGCCGTTTTCTCCCCATTGGGCATAACCGGCCATCAGAATGTTGGTACCGCGGGAGGGCTTCCAGTCGTACCGCAGCAGGGCGATCGGCTGGTGGCTGTGGCTAACGTTGGAATTTCGCTTTTCCCCGTTCCAATAGCCCCAGTTGGGGTTGTAGCGGGTATTGCCGGCCAGGTCGATCATTTCCTGGAAGGTATCGCTGACGCGGCCGCGGGCGTTGGGCGAGCCCAGCACGGTGAGGTTGAGGGCATGGCGGGGTCCGAATATTTTGTCGATGGATATGAAATAAGCGTAGCCGTCGAAGAAGGTGCCGTCGTGCCAGCCTTCCTGTGCCAAGCGGCGGCTGCCGGATACCGACACCGCCCAGCCGCCGGGCATAAGGCCGGTGCTGGCCGTCAGCATCAGGCGGTGGTTGTAGGTGCGGTTACTCACGGCATAGGAGGCGCGGATTTGCTTGCGCTGGATACTGGCGCGGGTATCGATGTTGGAAGCGCCGCCGATCGCCGAAAAGGCGAACTCCGCCGGGTCGAGGCCGATGACGCTTTCGCGGTTGCGCAACACGTCGTTCAAGCCGCCGAATTCGCCGAAAAAGGCAATGCCCGTTTCGGGATCGTTAATGTTGATCCCGTTGAGAAAAACCGGAAAACTCTCGGAGTCGTACCCCCGTTCGCGAAACCGGAACACACTCCAGCCGAAGCTGGAAGCATTTTGAAAAACGTCGCGCGAGGCGTGCAGCAGGTTGGCAATTTCGCCCAGGCCTTCACTTTCTTCTTCGGCCTCCTCCAGGGTGATGGTCGGAATATCCGTGGCATTTCCGCCGGAGACCGCATTCGGATCGCGTTTCAACGAGACGGTGACTTCCAGCGCCTCGCCGGCGCGAACAACGGCTCTTTGCTCGTGCGGAAGAAAGCCGGCGGAACTGACGGTCAGGGTGTATTCGCCGGCAGGCAAATCATCCAGGGCGAATTTCCCCCGGTTGTCGGTAGCGGCAAACCGGCCGGTTTGCGCAAGTACTACGGAAGCGTCGGCTACCGGGGCATTGTTGTCGGCTGCCGTCACCGTTCCAAGCAGGGCAGCCGTTTGGGCGCCTGCCGCCTGCACCAGCAGGAAAAGCAGGGCGGAGAAAAAGAATTTCTGGATCATTCAGTGAAAAAAAATGGGTTTGTAGGTAAGAATTTGACGCGCAGGTAAGGCCAACTCAATGGGGCCGTAAAGGTAGTATTCCGCCGGCTTGTATGGTTGCCTTATAAATGTAAATTAATTGCAAAGCCCGCATGAATACTGTGCAAATGCCGTTCCTTTGCGCCAAACATGTCGTATTCATATGAAAACTTGTATTGCCACTTGCGCCGGGTTACTGCTTTGCCTCGCCGCTTTTGCCCAAAAAGAAGAATACCGGGTAGCCGCTATCGGGTTTTACAACCTGGAAAACCTGTTCGACACGCTGGATAGCCCAACGACCAACGACGCCGATTTCCTGCCGGGTGGGCGCCTGCTTTGGAATGCGGAAAAATACGCCTCCAAACAGGCCAATATGGCCAGGATCATCAGCTTGCTGGCTGCCGACAAAACCCCCGACGGCGTAGCCCTGCTCGGTGTGGCCGAGGTGGAAAACCGCCTCGTGCTGGAAGACCTGGTGGCCCAGCCCGCCGTGAAAGACCGCAACTACCAGATCGTGCATTTCGATTCCCCCGACGAACGCGGCATCGACGTCGGCCTCCTGTATCAGCCCAAATATTTTACCCTCACCGGCGCGCAAGCCCTGCCGGTATTGCTCAAGGACCCCAGCACCGGCGATCAGGATTTTACGCGCGATGTGCTGCTTGTCAGTGGGTTGTTCGACGGCGAGCTCCTGCACGTGCTGGTCAATCACTGGCCCTCCCGCCGGGGCGGCGAAAGCGCCTCGGCCTGGGCGCGCGCCGAGGCGGCCAAAGTATGCCGGCAGGTGGTGGACAGCCTGACGGCCCTCGACGAGAAATCGAAGATTATTGTCATGGGCGATCTGAACGACGATCCCAACAATAAAAGCGTGGCACAGGTATTGCGCGCCGGACGCAGTGCAGACAAGCTCCGGGACGGCGATCTGTACAATCCCATGTACGACCTGTACCAAAACGGCGACGGCACCCTGGCCTACCGCGACGCCTGGAACCTGTTCGACCAAATGATCATTTCCAGGGGATTGGTGTGGAAGAAAGCCGGGGGCTGGCAATTTCACAAGCCGGTAGTTTACCGCCAACCCTGGATGTTTCAGGAAGGCGGCGCCTTTCAGGGATATCCCTTGCGCACCTATGTGGGCGATATTTTTCTGAATGGATACAGCGACCACCTGCCGGTGTACCTGCTGTTTCTGAAACGGAAATAGATCGTTACCCGCGGGCGCCGGCGAGCCAAACCGCTTCTACTTCCTCCGGGCTGGTTTTAAACATCTTCATGACCTTCACCTCATAGCCGCCGACCGGGATGACCGTGCCTTCCTCCGGGATGCCGTCGAAGACTTTGAGCAACAGTCCGGCCAGGGTTTCGTAGTCGTCGTCGAGCGGAAAACGCTCCGGCAGGCTTTCATTGATCCGTTCCAGGTTGGTGTGCGCCCGGATACGCCAGCTGCGTTCGCCGGTCTTGACTACCGCCGGTATTTCCTGGTCGTGCTCGTCCTGTATTTCGCCGACCAGTTCTTCCACGATATCCTCCATGGTGACCAGGCCCACCGTGCCGCCGAATTCATTGGTGACCACGGCGATTTGGCGCCGCTCCTTTTGAAATTGCCGGAGCAGCTGAACGATCTTTTTGTTCAGGTGGACGTACAATACCGGCCGCATCAGGTCGCGCAGGGTTTGTCCGTTGTTGGCTATGACGGTTGCCAGCAGGTCTTTAGCCATCACGAAGCCGATGATTTGATCGAGCGAGTCTTCATACACCGGATAGCGCGAATAGCCTTCGCGAAGCGTAAAGGCAACCGCCTCCGGCAAGGGCGTATCGGCATCGATTCCAATAATTTGCGTGCGGGGCGTATAAATTTGCTTGACCAGGCGTTCGTCAAAATCGAAGACATTCTGTATCAGTTCGCGTTCGGAAGCCTGAATCGCGCCGCCCTCGGCGCTTTCGGTGATGATCATTTTTAGTTCTTCCTCCGAGTGAATTTCGGAATGCGGCACGGGCTGGATGCCGATTATTTTCAGTAAAAAGTTGGCCAGGCCATTGAGCATCCAGATAAAGGGTCGGAAAACAAGATAAAAGGCCTTCAAGGGCCAGGCAACCCACAGGGTAGTGCTGGTGGGGAAACGGATAGCCAGCGATTTCGGCGCCAGCTCGCCGAAGACGATGTGTAGTACGGTGATAGTGGTAAATGCAATGGGCAGCGAAATGCTGTGAGCAAGTTCGGGGTCGGGGTGCATGCCCATCAGCGCCATGGCCTTGATAATAATCGCGCCCACCACCGGTTCGCCGATCCAGCCCAGGCCCAGGCTGGCCAGGGTGATCCCCAATTGCGTGGCGGCCAGGTAGCTGTCCAGGTGGGAGACCACGCTCTCCGCTACCCGGGCCATGCTGTTGCTGCTGATACGGACCTGAATCTGGGACAGGCGTACCTTAACGATAGCGAACTCCGCCGCAACAAAAAAACCGTTTAAAAAAACGAGCAGGATAGTGATGAAGATATCGGTCAGCATGTACAAAAATTAGAAACGGGCCGGTTTTGAATGGCCCCAAATATAGTATTTATTCTCCAGCTGCGGGGGAGCGGGGGAGCTTGCCCTTGAACCAGCCGCGTCTATTCCACTGTATAGACGAACGCCCGGAAATACCCGCTGTCGACCGGCGCCATGGCGCCCGCCCCGCTGAGCAGCAAGCCGGAAAACCGGCCAAAAATGGTGTCGTTTTCGAAGCCATCCACCCAAACGGCAATGTCGTCGCTAACCGCGTTGGACACGCCGGTAAAATTGAAGGAATCGCGCAGGCTGAACTCGACCCCGCCCCAATGGAAATCTTTCAGCTGGAGTTTGGCGAAAGCCGGCATGTAGGGATATCCGGCATTCGCGCCGTCAAATTCGAAGCCAAGCGCTATGCCGAAGCGGGGCTGCAGCGGATCATCCTGCCGGATGATTTCCACGTAGTGCCGGGCGGGGCTATACCAGTTGCTGAGGGTATCGAGTTGGGCGTTGGTCAGCCCTAGGTTGCGGCGGTAGGGTTGCCGTTCGCGTTGCATGCGGCTGGGGAGTTCGAGCTTTTGGCTATTAAACCTGCACGTAATGCCATTTTCGGGTGGTTTTTCACCACTTAAAACACTAAAAAGCACTAAAACCGCACTAAAGCTCAGATAGCGCAGCGAAGGCCTCTGTAACGAGTGGTACCAAACCATCGCGGGTAATTTGTTCACAGTTGAAATTCAGGAGCAATCCTTTAGGTTTTACCTCCTTAGTTTTTCCAGCGATTCTTCCAATATCCGTATGCGCGCCAGGGCGTCAGCCTGTTTCTGGCGTTCATTCTCCACTACTGCCGCCGGGGCGCCACTGACAAAACGCTCGTTGCCGAGTTTAGCCTCGATCGAGCGGAGAAAACCCCGCTGGTAATCGAGCTCCGCTTGGAGTTTAGCGGACTCCGCGGCCACATCGAGCGCCTGGTTGATCTCGATATAGAATTTGTCGGTACCGCAAATAAACGACTTGCTGCCGGGCGGTTCGCTGCCGGTGAGCGTCAGTTCGGAAAGTACCGCCAGTTTCATAACCATTTCGCGCAGGCCTTCGCGTTCGAACAGGGCGCTGGCCGAAGCAGAAGTTTGCACGGCCATTTTCAGCGCCTCCCGGGGTTTAACCTGGTTTTGGTTGCGCAGGTCGCGCACCTTGGCCACCACTTCTTTGGCTTCTTCCATTTGTCCGATCAGCGCTTCATCCGGCTGGCCCGGCGCCGGGTAGGCCTGCAGCATACAATCGTCGCCCGGCGCGCGTTCGCGCAGCTGGTGCCATATCTCCTCCGTAATGAACGGCATAAACGGATGGAGGGCCACCATCAGGTCGGAATACAGGTCGAGGGTTGCTTCGTACGTGGCCTGGTCGATGGGGTTTTCAAAGCCGGGCTTTATCATTTCGAGGTACCAGGAACAGAAATCATCCCAGATAAAACCATACAAGGTGAGCAGGCCCTCGCTCAGGCGAAAGTTGTTAAAGTCGGACTCCACATCGGCGAGCACCTGTTTGAATTTTTCCCGCATCCAGCGCACGGCCAGGCCGTTCTTCCGGGCTTCCGCTTCGTTTTCCGCCTGTTCGCTCCGCTGCCAGCCTTTCACCAGGCGCAGGGCATTCCAGAGTTTGTTGCAGAAATTCCGCCCGTTCTCGCACAGTTTTTCGTCAAACAAAATATCGTTGCCGGCGGCGGCGCTCGACATCAGGCCGTAGCGCACGCTGTCGGCGCCGTAATCGTCGAGCAATTTCAGGGCATCGGGGGAGTTGCCCAGCGACTTGGACATCTTTCGCCGCTGTTTGTCGCGCACCATGCCGGTAAAATACACGGCCCGGAACGGGCGTTGGCCCTGGTATTCATAGCCAGCCATGATCATGCGGGCCACCCAAAAAAAGATGATATCCCAGCCGGTCACCAGCACGGAGGTCGGGTAATAATACCGGATTTCGCCATCCGGTTGCCGGAAACCGTCAAACACGCTGATGGGCCAAAGCCAGGACGAGGCCCAGGTATCGAGCACGTCTTCGTCCTGGCGCAGGTCGCCGGGGCCGAGTTGCGCGTTGCCGGTAGCCGCCCGCGCTTGCGCCAGGGCTTCCTCCGCATTTGGCGCCACGAATACGTGGGTTTCCTGGTTCATGGATTCCGACCGGAGGTACCAGGCCGGAATACGCTGCCCCCACCAGAGCTGACGCGAGATACACCAGTCGCGCAGGTTTTCCATCCAGTTGCGGTAAAGGTTCTGGAAATTATCGGGATAAAACTGAATCTCCCGGTCCAGGACGGCTTTGAGCGCCGGCGCGCCCAGATCGCTCATGCGGACGAACCACTGGAGCGAGAGTTTGGGCTCCACCACCGAGTTGGTCCGCTCGGAACGGCCGATTTTAGTGACGTAATCTTCCAGTTTCACCAGGTGGCCGCTTTCTTCCAACAGCGGTTTCATGCGTTTACGCGCTTCAAAGCGGTCGAGTCCAACCAGGGGTTTATAGGCACACTGGTCGTTCAGCCGGCCTTCGTCGTCCAGGCTATCGATGACCGGCAGTTGGTGCCGTTGCCCGATCTCATAGTCGTTCGGGTCGTGCGCCGGAGTGATCTTGAGGGCGCCGGTGCCAAACTCTATATCCACATAATCATCGGAGATAACCGGAACAGCCCGGTCGATCAGCGGGATGCGGACGTTTTTACCAACCAAGTTCCGGTAGCGCGGGTCTTTGGGGTTGACGGCCACCGCCACGTCGGCAAAGATCGTTTCGGGGCGTTGCGTGGCCAGGACAATGCCTTCGGAATCCGAGCCTTCCAGCAGGTATTTGATGTAAAACAGTTGCGCCTGTTCTTCGTTGTACAACACTTCTTCGTTCGACAGTACGGTTTTCGCCTCCGGGTCCCAGTTGACCATGCGCAGGCCGCGGTACAGTTTTCCTTTTTGGAACAGGTCAGCAAACACCTGGATGCAATCTTCGTAATAACCCTTATCCATCGTAAATGCCGTGCGCGACCAATCGCAGGAAGCGCCCAGGCGGCGCAGTTGCTGCAGAATGATGCCGCCGTATTTGTCTTTCCACTGGTAGGCATATTCCATAAATTGTTCGCGGGTAAGGTCGGCCTTGCGAAGTTTTTTTTCTTCGCGCAGCCAGCGCACCACCTTGGCCTCGGTGGCGATGGAGGCATGGTCGGTGCCCGGCACCCAACAGGCATTTTTGCCGTCGAGGCGGGCCTTGCGGATCAGAATGTCCTGGATGGTGTTGTTCAACATGTGCCCCATATGCAACACGCCGGTGACATTGGGTGGCGGAATAACGATCGTAAACGGCTCGCGGTCATCGGGAACAGAATGAAAATAGCCGGATTTTTCCCAGTGCGCATACCACCGGGATTCAATGTCAGACGGATTATAACGGGAGGAAAGTTCCATATGTCAGCGTTAGCGGGTATTCGCAGGTAAAACAGGAAAAAATGGACGCCGCAAATATCGTTTTTCCCCTGTTCTTCATATAGTTATGTTAATGATTTTAAAAAAAAGTCCAGCACCCGAAAAATATTTGCAACTTTGCGCCGGCATGTTGCCAAGCATCATTTATTAAAGTTTCTTTTACCAATGTACAGTGGAACCGTAAAATTCTTTAATGAAACCAAAGGTTTTGGTTTTATTATCGATTCCTCCACCAAAGAGGAAATCTTTGTTCACGTCAGCGGCCTGATCGACAGCGTCCGCGAAGGGGACAACGTCACGTTCGATACCCAGCGTGGCAAAAAAGGCATGAACGCAGTAAATGTCAAACTGGCTTAAACGCCCGGAAGACATTTGAAGTGATACCATGTTGAAACCCCCGCCGGATCGCCGGCGGGGGTTTTTGTATTTTAAGAGCACAATGGAAACCGCAATCTTGTTGGAAGAGTTCACGTACCGCACGTCCCGCTCCGGGGGCAAGGGCGGTCAAAACGTCAACAAAGTGGAGACGAAGGTGGAAGCATGCCTGGATGTAGCGGCCTCCGAGGCCCTGACGCCGCCGGAAAAGGCTTTGATCTTTGAAAACCTGGCCCATCGGATTTCCGCCAGCGGCATCCTTGCCGCTTCCTGCCAAACCGAACGCTCCCAACTGGCAAACAAAGAGAAAGCAAGCGCGAAACTGCTGGCCCTGGTTCAAAAAGCGCTGATCCGGCCCAAAAAACGCAAACGCACCCGTATCCCACCGGAAGTGAAAGCCGCCCGGCTGGAGGCTAAAAAACGGCAGTCGGAGAAAAAAGCCGCCCGGCGTATCGACCCGCGCTAAAACATCCGCACCAGGTCAAACTCTACCCGCCGGTTTTTTGCCTTTCCTTTGGCGGTCTTGTTGCTGGCGATGGGCTTGGATTCGCCGAACCCTTTGGCCGACAAGCGTCCGGCTTCCACACCCAGCCCGATCAATTTTTCCACACAGCGGTTGGCCCGGCGCTCTGAAAGGTCCTGGTTCTTTTTAGCCGGCCCCTGGCTGTCGGTATGGCCCGAGATGGCCACGCGGTAATTCGGATAATCCTTCAGAATTGCCGCCACTTGTTCCACTACCGGCGCCGACGCTGCCGTCAACACATCCAGGCCGGTTTCAAACTGGATATTGCGCACTGCCGTGTCAAGGATTTTTTTCACTTCCTTTTTGAGTTCGGGGCAGCCCTGGCCGGATACCGGCCCGGCCAGGCGCGGGCATTTATCCTCGGCATCCTGGATACCGTCGCCGTCGGTATCGGGGCAGCCTGCAAACACGTCCAGGCCTTTTTGCTCCGGGCATTTGTCATTGGCATCTTCTATACCGTCTGCGTCCGTATCGGGGCAGCCCTGAAAACGGAGCAGCCCGCGGACGAGCGGGCATTTGTCCAGGTCGTCTTCCAGGCCATCAGCGTCGGAGTCCGGGCAACCTAAAAAGGGAAGGCTGCCTGCCCGGTCCGGGCAGGCATCCAAGAGGTCTTCCAGGCCGTCAGCGTCGCTATCCGGGCAGCCGTTGGCGGCAATTGGGCCGCCGTGGTCCGGGCATACGTCGTCGCGGTCGGCCAAGCCGTCGCCGTCGCGATCGGGGCAGCCGGAAAGGAAGACAGGGCCTGCGGCGTCCGGGCAGGCGTCTTCGCGGTCGGGCACCTGGTCGCCGTCGCGGTCGGGGCAACCGCATTGGGTAATCAGGCCAATTTCCTCCAGGCACAAATCCAGGCTGTCCTGGGTGCCGTCGCCGTCGCGGTCGGGGCAACCGCGCGCCGACAGGAGGCCGGGGACGTCGGGGCACTCGTCTTCTGCGTCGGTAATGCGGTCGCCATCGGCATCCGGGCAACCCTTCATGGCGCGGAAGCCCGGCGCCAGCGGGCATTTGTCGCGGCGGTTCGGTATCCAGTCGCGGTCGGTATCCACCTCGCGGATACGGTGCGACAGGGTTATGCCGGCGAAGGCATACCAATCGCGGTTGCCGGGCGTGCCCGACATCTGCACGCCGTCGAGCCGGTCGGTGAAGGCCGGCCGCAGTCCCAGTTCGAAACCCAGCAGCCAATAGCGGCCGATATCCCACTTGAACCCGCCACCGAAGTTCAGCACGAGCGCAGGGCCGTCTTTCGGGTGGTTTTTATCGGCCAGGATACGGTCGGCCGACACGTTGCGGTTGAGTTCGGGGAAGTCGTTGTAATTGGTATGGGGCGTAAAAAAAGTATATCCGGCGCCGGCAAATACGTAAGGGGCGAATATTTTACGGAAACGCCAACCGTTGCGGCGCCGGCGGCCGAAAACATCCCACTCCAGGAGCAGCGTGGTTTCGTGAAAAGGCGTGGAAAACCGGAAGGAGCGTTCGGCCCGCCACGACGGCTCCGAAAAACGCGATTCGTCGCCCGCAATTTTTCCACCCAAATAATTGAAGCGCAGCGCAAAAACGGGTCCGAAATGCCGCCGGACCAGCAGGCCGTAGCCGATTTCCTTGTTTTCCAGGTCATAAAACTTTTCTGCATTGACATCCCCGGCATAGGCCGTTATACCGCCGGCGATACCGGTTTCCCAGGTAGCCTGGGCCGGCAGCATAAGCGGAAGAAACAGCAGGATACAGGTGAACCGGATTAGTTTCATCGTAAAACCAAAGGTGCTAAGATGCGGCGCGAATCTACCCGTTCGCTAACGCGTTTCATTGTCAATGGATTATCATAGACTCCAATCCAATCTGCAAAATCCGGTCCAAATCTGACTTGGTCACGCCCGCCAGGCCCACCGCTGCGAGCCGGGGCATGATGCAGCGCCGGACCGGCTCTTCGCGGAACACCCCGGAGCAACGCTTCCCCATTTTTCCGGTATACACAACGAGTTGGCGATCGGAGGCCGTAGCAAAAATACCTGCCTGGCTTCTCCTGCTGTAAAAGTACGACACCGGAGTGCTTCACCGCCGTTTGCCGGGTGTTAAAATCCGTTTACTCTAAAAACCAACATCTGTTATTCCACCAGCACAAACCCCGCCCAAACATACGGGCTGCCCGGATACCGCGCCCGCAGCGCAGCCTGCGCCGCCGAAAAGGCTTCGGGCACCGGCAATTTCCGGTCCAGGTATTGGTGGTAAAACGCGCGCATCAGTTCGCCGGTTTTGGCGTCGTTGACCTGCCAGAGGCTCATTAGCAGGAAGTCTGCGCCGGCGATCTTGAATGCCCGTTGCAGGCCGTAAACGCCTTCGTAGCCTGCCAATTCACCCAGCCCCGTTTCACAGGCGGACAGCACCACTAATCCGGTGTTGGAAAGATTCAACTGGCTGATTTCATACGCGGTGAGAATACCGTCTTCACCGGAAGCCGGGGCTTGGCCGGTGGTCCAGGTGGTATTGGCGCCGGCGAAGATAAGTCCGGAGCGAATCATCGCCTGGTCGGACGCCTGAAAAATGAGGGTTTGATCGTCGAGGGCCAGGCCGGTGTGCCTGAGGTTTTCCGGCGGCGCCGGGAAAAAATAGCCGTGGGTGGCCAGGTGCAGCCGTTTCCGGCGAAATCCACCTCTACCTCGGCGGAAAGATGCAAGCGACGGGCGCCAGTCCGCGGGCATTTCTCGTGCGCACACTCGCCAGCGGCGCCCCGCGCGACGGCGGTGGGTACCATCTGGCGCCGTGTCGATCTAAAAGCGGGAACCTGGTACCACGCCGTGCTGACCTGCCAGGCCGATGCAACCAGCCTGACTTTTACCCTCTATTGGAACGGCAGCGCCTTGTCGCCCAAGGTGGTCGTTTCCAAATGGGACGCCCAACTTCCATCGGGCGGATCGCTGCGACTGGGCCGGCAAACCGACGGCGTATTGACCGACAACATGGTCCCGCAGTTTTACGGCCTGATCGATATCGCCGTGGAAAGCAAAACGCCGTACTACACCGCCGTCTGGCGCCGCAGCGGCGAAGGCGAAATCCAGGTGTACGAGTGGGATTACAAGAATTTCAAAAACCGGTACAACCACTTGTGGAAAGACGGGTGGCGGCTCAAACTGCTCGATGTGTGGAGCAGTAAAGGGATCGAAGAAGGCAGGCCCGGTTCGCGCAGCAGCGCCGCCCCGGATACTGTCGCCGGCTTGTTCACCGCGACCTTGTTTCCCAACCCCTCCGGGAAAGACAGCCGGGTCAGGCTGCACATCGAACTGCCGCAGGATCAACCAGTCCGGATCAACGCCTGGGATATGACGGGCAAATTGTATTGGACAACCGAAAGCCCGCTACAACACGGCGAACAAGATGTGGATATCCCCACGGACGCGCTGGCGCCCGGTGTGTACGTGCTCGAAATCGCCACGCCAACAGGCCGCAAAACCATCAAATGGATGGTAACGGCAACCGATTAGTATGTTGGGTTTGCTACCCGCTTGGCGCTGGTATTGATCGAAATGAAACAGCACGTTCAAAACCAACGCTGCAACACCGCAGAACTACTTCAGCTTTATTGCACCTGGATTGGGTGGTACTGAAATGATATAATTCGGAAGTAGTGCGCCGGCCCCCCTTCTGTTAATAACTTTTCCTCCCAACCTAACCCCCTTTTGCCTATTTTTGCCGGCCCAAATACCGCGTCACCCAGCCTACGAATACCAGTCGTAGAACGGGTTAGCTTACCGGCAAACCCAACCACCCATGCGACTCAAAACGCTCGAACTCAAAGGCTTCAAATCTTTCGCCAACGATACCGTCATCCACTTCAACGCCGACGTGACGGGAGTGGTGGGCCCCAACGGCTCGGGCAAGAGCAACGTCGTGGATGCCGTTCGCTGGGTGCTGGGGGAGCAAAAGAGCAAGGAACTTCGCCTCGATAAAATGGCCAGCATCATCTTCAACGGCACCAAAAAACGCAAGGCCGGCCAGATAGCCCAGGTATCGCTCACCTTTGAGAATTCCAAAAACATCCTGCCCACCGAATACCAGACCGTCACCATCAGCCGCATCCTGTACCGCAGCGGCGAAAGCGAATACCGCCTCAACGGCGTGCCCTGCCGCCTCAAGGACATCACCTCGCTTTTCCTCGACACCGGCATCGGCGCCGACTCCTACGCCATCATCGCCCTCAACATGGTGGAAGACCTGCTCAGCGACCGCGAACAGGCCCGCCGCCGTATGTTCGAACAAGCCGCCGGCGTGAGCAAATACAAGGCCCGCAAACACGAAACCCAACTCAAACTGGAGGCCACCAGCGCCGACCTCGACCGCGTGGAAGACCTGCTCTTCGAGATCGAAGACCAACTCAAAAAACTCGAAAAACAAGCCCAGCGCACCCAAAAATTTTACGAACTCAAAGAAGAATACAAAAAACGCAGCGTCGAACTGGCCGTCCACAACCTGGCCCGCCACCGGAAATCTTATAAAAACCTGGAAACCCAGATTCTGCAGGAAGAAGACCAATACCGCGGCGCCGAAGCCAAAGCCCGCCAACTCGAAGCCGAAGTGGAAGCGCTGCGCAAAAGCCACACCGACAAGGAAACCTCCCTCAGCGAACAACAACAGGAGGTCAACCGCCTCACCGGACGCATCCGCGGCAAGGAAAACGAAAAAAATATGCTGGCGCAAAAGCGCTCCTTCGTGGAACAAGACGCCCGCCGCCTCGACGACCAGATCCAGCGCGCTGGCGATACCATGCGCCAACTGGAATCCGAAATAGAAGGCTACCAGACCGATCTGAACTTCGAAAAACAAGTGGAGGCCGAACTGGAGGCTGCGCTCGAACACGCCCAACAAACCCTGGAAAAAGTCCGCTCCGACCACAACCTCCTCAAAGGCAACCTCGACGAATTCATCCGCGAACAACAATCTATCGAACGTATCCTCGTCGACCTGGAAAAACAACGGGCCATTCAGCAAAACCAAATCGACAACCTGCGCCGCGACGTCGAACGCACACTGGCCGATGTAGCCACCCGCCGCACGGAAATGCAGGACCTGGAGGTCAAAATCGCCGAACTCGAACGCGCCGCCCGGAACCAACAGGAAAAAATCGGCAAAATCGAAGCCGATGAGGAAAAACGCCGCAGCGCTATCGCCGCCACCGAAAAAGACCTCGAAACACTGACCAAAAAACTCGCCGACCACAACCGCAGCCTGGACGCCCGCCGCAACGAATTCAAACTCACCAAAAGTATGGTGGAAAGCCTCGAAGGCTTTCCGGAAAGTATCAAGTTTTTAAGCCAGCAAAAAGACTGGTCCAAAAACTGCCCGCTACTCAGCGACCTGATCTATGTGCGCGAAGAATACCGCGTCATCATCGAAAACTACCTCGAACCCTACCTGAACTACTACGTCGTACCAAACGCAGACGCCGCTATTCAAGCCATCCAGTTGCTGGGCAATAGCCAGAAAGGCCGCGCTAATTTCTTCCTGCTCGACGCCTTCAGCCAATACGAAGCGCCCCTGCTGCTCATGCCCGCCGGCCAACAGGCCATCGACCTGGTGGAAGCCGATACACCATACCGCCCCCTGGTGGCCTACCTGCTCGAAAATGTGCTCATCATCGACGACGCCTCCGCAGCCGGCCGCGACATGCTCAGCGCCCCGGTCAGCGGCGGAGATAACGGCAGCCGCGGACCGGTGTTGCTCTCCAAATCAGGCGCCATCGTGCGCCGGCAGTTCAGCCTCAGCGGCGGCTCCGTGGGCTTGTTTGAAGGCAAAAAAATCGGCCGGAAAAAAAACCTGGAAATCCTGGAAGTCGAAATCCGCAAACTCGAAGCCTCCGAAACGGACTTTAACAACCGCCTGGCCACCCTGCGCACCCACCTGCAAAGCCTGAAAAACGCCGACCAGTCGCCCCTGCTGCACCGCGAGCGCGAAGCCCTGGGCCGCCTCCAGTCCGAACAAGCAGCCTTGCGCGCCCGGCAAGAGAATATCGCCACTTTTGTGCAAAATTTCGATGCAAAAGCCGTTGAAAGCGGCGAACTCATCACCCAACTCGAGGCCAGCAACGCCGCCATCAAAACGCACTTGACCGAAAACCAGGCCAAGGCCGCAGCCCTGCGCGAACGCCTGGCCAGCGCCGACGGCTCGTTCCGCGAGGTCGCCGAACAACTCAGCCAAAACAGCCACGCCGCCAACCAGAAAAACATCGAGTTCATCCGCCAGCAAAACAAAGTGAACGCCTTCCAGCAGGAACTCGCGTTCCGCGAAAAACAACTGGCCGAACTGCGCGCCCAAACCCTGCAAAACCAGTCGACTAAAACCAAAAACGAAGCCGAAATTGCCGAAATAAACGCGGAAATTGCCCGCCTGGAAAACGAACTCGCCGCCGGCTACGCCGAAAAGAAAGCGCAGGAAGCCACCCTGAGCGAAGCCGAACAAGTGTATTTCAAGGCCCGCAACGAAATCCACGAACGCGAAAACCAGCTGCGCGAACTCTACCGCAAGCAACAAGACCTGCAAGGCCTCATCAACCGGCTGAAAGATAAATTCAGCGACGTCAAATTCGACATCACCGCCATCGGCGAACGGCTGCGCGCCGAGTTCGGCATGTCGGTCGACGAGGTCATCAACAACGAACCCGACCCCGCCTCCGATGTCGAATCGCTGGAACGCGAGGTAAATAACCTCAAACGCCGCCTGGATACCTACGGCGAGATCAACCCCCTGGCCATTGAAGCCTACAACGAAATCAAGGAGCGCTACGACAGCATCGCCCAACAACGCGACGATATCCTGGCCGCCAAAGAAAACCTGCTCCAAACCATGAAAGAGATCGAAGAAACCGCCACCCAGCGCTTCCTCGAATCCTTCGAACAAGTGCGCACCAATTTTATCCAGGTGTTCCGCACCCTGTTCACCGACGAAGACACGGCCGACTTGCTGCTGACCACGCCGGAAAATCCGCTGGAATCCGACATCAATATCATCGCCAAACCCAAGGGCAAACGCCCGCAAACCATCGCCCAACTCTCCGGCGGCGAAAAAACCCTCACCGCCACGGCCCTGCTCTTTGCCCTCTACCTGCTCAAACCGGCGCCCTTTTGCATTTTCGACGAAGTGGATGCCCCGCTGGACGACGCCAACATCGAAAAATTCAACCGCATCATCCGCCAGTTTTCCAAAGACTCCCAGTTTATCGTCGTCACCCACAACAAGGCCACCATGGCTGCCGTTGACACGATCTATGGCGTTTATATGCCCGAACAGGGCGTCAGCGCCGTAGCAGCAGTCGATTTCCGCCAACTGAGCCACGAAGCGATGGTGTTTGAGGCGGGCTGAGGCATTAATTCTTAAACTGCCGTTTATGCAAAGCGGAAAAGACAGACGACTTTTGGCAGCCCGCCAAACCGGCAGGATCATCCTGGCGCCGGAAGAACTCGTTGCCCATTATTTCATTGTGTTTCTCCTGCTTTTATTCCTCCTGTTCTATTTGTATAGCCAAACCCACGGCACAGGCAAGCCGGACGGTAAGCCGTATTTTGAAGCGGCTGTGTTTACCCTGGCGGTCGGACTCTTGTTTCGACAACACCGCACGCTGGCGCTGATGCAATACCGCGTCACCCACACACCGGAACAATTCAGGGAAGCCGCCCGCGCGACGGCCATCGAACTGGACTGGCATATCCTCGACCTCACAGACGATCATTTGATCGCCGAAAAACACGGCCTGGGCTGGCAGTGGGACGGCCTGCGCATAACCGCCCTCCGCAGCGGCGATGCCATTTTTATTAACAGCATGGTCAAGCCCTCTTTCCGGTCAAACCCGTTTTCCTTCGGTTGGAACAGCCGAAACCGCAATACGTTCTACCAAAACCTGCTTCTGGCTGCCCAGGGTGAAAACGTGGCGGCTAATGCCCGCAAACGCGTGAAAGAAGCAGTGAGAATAGCGGAAAACGAATCGGAGTGGACGCTGAGAAACACCTTGAAACGGTTGGTGGCCTATGTGTCGATTTTTATTCTGCTTAGCGCCGGTGTATTGATTTTATCCGAAGGGCTTTTTACAAAATCCCTCATTCCCCTGTTTGCCCTTACGCTGGGCTATCTGGCTGCCGACTGGTATATGATCCTGAAAAAAAGAAAAAAGACGCGCAGATGAAGGTCCTGGGATGAAAAGATACCGTTTGCGGCGGTGTCGCCCCGGAAAGATATTTCCCCAAAAATAAAAGCAGCAGCGCAAGAATTTTTATTTTTGGCCCGTCTTTACCCGGGGAATTAGCTCAATTGGCTAGAGTGCTGGCATCGCACGCCAGAGGTTGAGGGTTCGAGTCCCTTATTCTCCACTTTTTTATCGAACAGCATGTTATAAATTGCCCTGATCCGGCGCCAGAGTTTGGTAAAATACGGCGTGAAAATCACCCTTATCGATGACGAATCCGATGCCCGTTCGCTCTTGCGCCGCATCGTGGAAGTATACTGCCCCGATGCCAAAGTCATTGGAGAAGCGCACAGTGTGCAATCGGGGGTGCCACTACTCCGCCAGACGCCGCCCGAGCAATCGCGCATGACAAACTCGACCGTCACCGTCTGGCCGACGTAAGCGCCCAGGTTGATCTGGGCGCAGGACCAGTCTTTCCACACCAGATCTTCTCCGTTGTAGGTTTTGGTGTGAAAAAACGGGTTGGTAGCGTCGGCGATCAGCTCGTTGTTGCCGTTGCCCAGGTCCACCACGCCGCTGATGGGCGTGCCCGATGGGTATTGTTTCACCTGGACGGCAAATTTCGGCTGGATACCTGCCGCATGTCCGGTTGGGTTTTGCATGACCACGGCATACCAAAAGCCGATCAGGCTCGACGCGGAGCTGACCGTAAAAGTTTTGGAAATTACCTCCATGCCGTTGCCCGGCGGGTGTTGCCGAGCCGGAGGGCTTTGTTGCCGCCGTGTTTGACGGAAATCCCGGTGATGGCGTCGGTGGAAGCCGTCTCGCTGGAGTTCGGCAGCACGGTGTGGTGCGTGCCGGGCAGGTTGATCAGGCCCGGGGCAAACCCGGCCGTGAGGGTCGTCGGATCATTCAGGTTGCCGTAGCCGCCCGCCCACTCGGCGGGGTCGATGCCGGTTTCGAAATCGCCGTTGCCGCAGATGGAAGCAGAGGGTTGGGGCTGGTAATACGTGGCTGTGCCTTTCTGGAGGGCTTGTTGCCGGAAATATTCGGCTTTTTCAATTTCCAGAAAATCTTGCAGGGAGATTTCCTTGCCGGCGAGGGTTTTGTACTTCTCGCGGGTTTTTTGCTGCCAGTCGGGCGGCAACTGGTTTTGTGCGGCTGCCGGCAGGAGCCCGTATAAGGAAAATAAGAGGGCGATGAGCGAACGAATGGTCGTTTTCATAATTGCATTATTCATGTTGATCAGGAGTGTTTTTTCAACAAACCTAACCGGCACCGCTCCCCTCCTGCCGGGCCATTTCAAATCCGGCGGCGGCTGATTCATATTTGGTGGAATTAGCCGGAAATGCGGCAGCTGTTTTCCGGGGCAGTTTACTCGTGTTTTGATCCGGCTGAAAGCAGCTCCCGGTCGGAGGCCTGCGTTTTCGGAATACTGTTATCTTTGCCCTATTGTGAATTGGAGATTGGGGGTTCAGACCCTTTATCCCCACTTTTTTTGCCTCGGCGGTTTGTAATCTTTTGTACGGCCGCCCGCTAAAAAACGCCTATGCGCTACCGCACCCTTGCCACTGCCGGTATCCCCATCTCCGCCATCGGCCTGGGCTGTATGGTGATCAACCACGGCTACGGTATCCCCGACGAAAAAGAGGGCCTGGCCGTCCTGGAAGAAGCCCTCGAACTCGGCGTCAATTTCTGGGACACGGCCGATATCTACGCCAACGGCCGCAATGAAGAACTGGTCGGTAAAATTCTGCCCGCCCGCCGCGACAAGATTTTTATCGCCACCAAATTCGGCTTCCGGCCTGCCACCGACGGCGGCGCCAATACCCTCGATTGTTCGCCGGCATACATCCGGGAGGCCGTAGAGCGCAGCCTCAAACGGCTGAAAACCGACGTCATCGACTTGTACTACGCCCACCGCATCGACCCCGGGGTGCCGGTGGAAGACATGGTGGGCGCTATGGCCGATCTGGTCCGTGCAGGCAAAGTCCGCTTCCTGGGCTTGTCCGAAGCCTCCGCCAACTCCATCCGGCGCGCGCATGCCGTGCATCCCGTCAGCGCCCTGCAAAGCGAGTACTCCCTGCTCACCCGGGGCGTTGAGCAGGACGTCCTGCCGCTCTGTAAAGAATTGGGAATCACGTTTGTGGCGTTCAGCCCCCTGGCAAGAGGCCTCGTTACCGACACCCTGAACATCGATGAATTGCCCGCCGGCGATTTCCGGCGAAGCCTGCCCCGGTACCAGAAAACCTACGAAGAAAATAACCGGAACCTCGCGCATGCCATCGCTGCCCTTGCCCAAGCCAAGGGCTGTACGGCAGCCCAGTTGTCGCTGGCCTGGCTGCTGGCGCAAGGCGAACATATCGTCCCTATCCCTGGCACAAAAAGGGTAAAATACCTTCGGGAAAACGCAGCGGCGACAGAAATTCGCCTCACCCCTGCAGATATCCAGGCGCTGCAAGCGGTTTTGGATCGCTTTCCCAACACCGGCGACCGCTATAACGAAGCGGCGTATAAGTATGTTGATAAATCCTGAAAGCCACGCCATGCTACCGGCATGGCCCCGAAAGGACGCCGTAAACGCTCCGCTTCGCCGTCGTCCACCACAGAAAAATCGCCATAAAATTGCCCTATTGCGTATGAAACGACTTTTTACCCTTGCCCTGGTTTTTTACGCGTGTCTCGCCCATGCCCAATATGCCGAACTAAACAGCGAACAAGTGTTGCGCCTGAGCCAGTTCGCCAAACTGTACGGGCACATCAAGTTTTTCCATCCGTATCCAGGCTATAAAAACATCGATTTGGACGCTGCTTTTGCCGAAGCGGCGCCCCGCCTGCTGGAAGCCGGCACCGACGCCGAACAAGCCGCCGTGCTCCGGCAATTTCTCGATGTGCTGCACGATCCCGTAACTACGGTCATCCTAAAAAACGACGGACAGCAGGCCGACCTGACCACGGGTACTGCCCGGGATTCGCTGCAGTACTTTTTTAACCCGGATAGTATATTAATCGTTCGAACCAACAACTACTATGGTTTCGAAAATTATGTCCAGCTGCTGGAAAACCTGGAAATTATAAAAAAACTGGCCCCGTCGGCCAAAGGAGTGCTGTTTGATATGCGCGCCACCCGCCCGCTGCGCAGCGATGCCGTATTCCTGTGGCCCTTGTGTTTTGATTACACCGGCGTGGCCAGCCTTTTTTTGAAAACCCCGGCCCTGACCTACAGCCAGCGCATGCGGATGCACAGCGGCTTTCCGCCGGAAACGGGCGGCTCGTCGGGTGGGTATTTTTCCGGCTATTACACCAAAAGCGGCGATCTGGTCAAACGGGCGCGGGCGGCGGTGGCGGCGCCGGTGGCCGTATTGATCAATTCTTACTCAGACGTTCCCGCGCAGGCGCTCCCCCTGTCGCAGGCGCCGGGCTGTGCCCTGTTTGTGGTGGGCAACCTGCCGGACGGCTCGCTGGTAACCAAAACAACTTTTGCGTTCAGTCCTTCCCTGGACGTCAACATCCGATTGTCTGAAGTGCTTGACGATAAGGGCAATCCCGGCGCCGGAAAATACCGCTTGTTCCCCGAATCGGCCGCCTGGGACGAACCGGAACAGGCCGCCCTGGCTTTTTTAAAAGGCCAGAGCCCGCAGTACAGTACTCCGGTCAGCGCCGCCGCCGCCGAAATCCCGGAAGCGCCAAGCTTCGACCAGGGTAGCTATCCAACGCTCGGCTACCGGCTCCTGGCCATTGCCCGGATCTGGAGTATTATCCACTATTTCTTTGCATACAAAGACCTTATTCCCGGCGACTGGGATCAATGTCTGACGGACCATCTGCCGCAATTTGTCCAGGCCAAAGATTCCCTGGAATACGCGCTGGCCGTAGCAAGGATGTACCGCAATATCCAGGACGGGCATGGTTTTATCGCCAGCCCGGCGCTACACGCATACGTTGGCAGGGCTACCGTACCCGTTTCGGTGGATTTCATAGAAGGCCAGTTCGTTGTGACCGGCATAGGAACCGATTCCACGGCTCGTCAATCCGGCCTGGCGCCCGGCGACGTGATCCTGGAAGTGAACGGCGAAAAAGCGGCGCTGCGCGCGCAGCGCATCGGCGGATTTGTGAATGCCTCCAATGAATGGACCAGAAACCACTATATCGCCCGCCGGATGCTCTACGGTAGCGACGGCGACAGCCTGACCCTGCGGGTGCTGGACGCCGCCCGGCGCGAAAAAAACGTCCGGCTGCTCCTTCGAAAAAATACCTACCCGGCGCCGGAGCGGTCGGGAAAAGATACCATCGCCGTTTTACCCGGAAACATCGGCTACGCCGACTTGGGGCGCCTGTCGGGCGAAGACGTGGGTAAAATGTTTGAACGGCTGATGGACACGCGGGCTATTATTTTTGATATGCGCGGCTACCCGAACGGGACAGCCTGGAAAATTGCCCCCAGGCTGACAGATAAGAAAACCGTTGTGGCCGCCAGATTCAGCCGCTATGCCCCCACGGCGCCGGATATACCCAACCAGGATATGTGGCTGCCGGCGACGGTCTATTCGTTCGAGCAAACCATTCCTCCCAATCCCGGTTTGCCGGTGTACCGCGGCAAAACGGTGATGCTCATCGACGAGAGCACCCAAAGTCAGGCGGAACATACCGGCCTGTTTTTCGAAGCCGCCAACGGAACGGAATTTATCGGCAGCCCAACCGCAGGCGCCAACGGCGACGTAACGAACTTCCGGATACCCGGGCAGATCACGCTCTACTTCAGCGGGCAAGCGGTGCGCCATGCCGACGGCAGGCAATTGCAACAAACAGGTTTGCAACCAAAAATCCGGGTAACGCCAACCCTGAAAGGTATCCGGGAAGGCAAAGACGAGGTGTTGGAGGCCGCCATACGGTATCTGACGTCGGAAAAATGAACCATCGCAGGCGTTTTTTACAACAAACAAAGCCAAGGCCGGCGTTTGAAAGATTTTTATTAGGTTTGCCAGATACTATTAAAAACATATCATATGAAAAAGACTATCCTTTTCTTACTTGTTGTCGCGTTCACCGGCTTCCGGGCAACCGGACAAAGCCAGGCAGAAACCTTTATCAAAGAAGCGCAGGATTATTTACTAAAAAAGGAATACAAACAGGCCCAGCTCAGCCTGCAAGATGCCATCAACGACATCAATTTGCTGATCGCCCAGCAAGTGGCAGAATCGATGCCGGCCGAAATAGGCGCCCTTAAAGCGGAAGGCGACCCCGAGATTAACAACGGCGGCATGGGCATGATCGGAGGCGGCGTTCAAATAACAAAACGCTACGCCAACGAGGCCGCCAGCCAACAGAACGCAGAGGTCCAGATCATGGGCAATTCGCCGATGTTGAGCGCCATGAATATGTACCTCACCAATCCGGGTATGTTGGGCCCGGGCTACAAGAGTGTGCGCGTCGGCACGAACAGGGCCATTTTAAAAACGGATATCCAGGAATCAGACGATAATGGAACCGCCCAAAAAATACGCTCGACAGAAATACAAATTCCACTGGGCCAAACGCTGATTACCGTCCGGACGAACGGTTTCGCCACCGAACAGGATGAACTTGCCTTTGTGAACCAACTGGGTTTGGAAAAAGTCCGGACGGCGTTAGGAGAGTAAGCCCAAAGTGCTCCGGACCATTTACCGCCATCAGCAGATGGTTGCGCCACCCGTTTGTAAGGCATTCGGGTGGCTGAAGTATTTGTTTGTACCGGAGCGCTTGTTCCCACCCGGTCTTTCCAACCACAATCTTTACCCAATTTCCGCCATCTTGCGCCCCAAAATCCGCCATACATGCGCTTCCGTACATTACTGTTGCTCCTGCTCGCCGTACCCTTGTACAGCCAGGCCCCGCTCCGCCAAACCATCCCGCTCGCCGAAAACTGGAAATTCACCAAGGGCAACCCCGGGGGTGCCGCAGCGCCCGGCTTCGACGACAGCGCCTGGCAAACCGTGCGCGTGCCGCACGACTGGGCCATCGCCGGGCCCTTCAATCCCGCCGGCTCCGCCGAAACGGGCAAGCTGCCCTGGCAGGGCGAAGGCTGGTACCGCTGCCGCTTCCGCGCCGGCGACGGCTGGGCGGGTAAACGCGTGTACGCCTTGTTCGACGGGGTGATGGCGTTCCCGAAAGTGTACCTCAACGGACGCCTGGCCGGCTCCTGGGACTACGGCTACAACTCGTTTTTTATCGACCTCACGCCCCTGCTGCACCCCGGCGCCGACAATGTGCTGGCCGTGTACGCCGACACCCGCCAACACGACAGCCGCTGGTACCCGGGCGCCGGCATCTACCGCAAGGTGCAACTGATCGTCGCCGACCCGGTGCATGTGGGCGTCTGGGGCACGCAGATCACCACCCCGGAAATAACGCCCCGGCATGCCGCCGTGCAGCTGCGCACCACCGTACACAACGAGGGCGATCGCACGGAATCAGTCTCCGTGCAGCAATACATCCTGGCCGCAGGCTCGGGCGAGATCCTGGCCGCCGACTCCGCCGGCTGCCCGGTCAAACCCGGCGAAACGCACACCTACGAACAACGGCTCCGGCTGCCGGAACCGCGCCTGTGGTCGCCCGAAACCCCGGCGCTGTACACCCTGAAAACCGTTTTGCGCAAAGGCGGGGTCGCGTGCGACGAATACGAGTCGACCTTCGGCGTACGCACAGTCGAATTCACGGCCAACGACGGCATGCTGCTCAACGGCCAGCGCGTGCAACTCCGGGGCGTGAACCTGCACCACGACCTCGGCGCACTCGGCGCGGCATTCAACCGCCGCGCACAAGAGCGCCAGCTGGAACTCCTGCGCGGCATGGGCTGCAATGCCATCCGCACCAGCCACAACGCCCCTGCTCCCGAACTGCTCGATCTGTGCGACCGCATGGGTTTCCTCGTCCTCGATGAGCTGTTCGACAAGTACGACGGCAAGGCGGATTACCTGCCCGGCGCCGATTTCACGGCCTTCGCCGACCGCCAGGTGCGCCACTTCGTGCAGCGCGACCGCAACCACCCCTGCATTTTCCTCTGGAGCGCCGGCAACGAAATCGGCGACGTGCAGGGCAACGTCAACAGCGGCTTCGCCAAACTGCAAGCCGTCGTGCAAGCCTTTCGCAGCTACGACCCCACGCGCGCCGTCACGCTCGTGTGCGACAACCGGGACGCCGCCGCGCTGCGCCACTTCGACTACTACGACGTGATTTCCTACAACTACGGCCGACGCTACGCGCTGGCCCGCCAGCTGGCGCCGCAAAAGGCCGTCATCATCACCGAGTCTGCCAGCACGGTCAGCACCCGCGGGTTTTACGAACTGCCGCTGCCCGCCCAAAAAACCGATTTCACCGGCGCTGTGCAGGTCAGCTCCTACGACCTGAACGCACCCTGGTGGGCCGAGGTGCCTGAAGACGATTTCCGCTGGCAACAGGAAGACCCCTTTGTGGCCGGCGAGTTTGTCTGGACGGGTTTCGACTACCTCGGCGAGCCCACGCCCTACGGCGACTGGGCTATCGCGGAGCGCGGCATGAAGCGCGAAGACCTGGCCCGCAGCTCCTATTTCGGCATCTTCGACCTGGCCGGCTTGCCCAAAGACCGCTACTATTTGTACAAAAGCGTGTGGAAACCCGAAGAAACCACCGTGCACATCCTGCCCCACTGGAATTGGCCGGAGCGCACGGGACAGCCCGTGCCGGTGTTTGTGTACACCAATGGCGACTGCGCCGAACTGTTTCTCAACGGCAAATCGCTGGGCAAACAATGCAAGCAACCCGCCTCCGAAAACAGCATCGAGCGCTACCGGCTGATGTGGCCCGCCGTGCCCTACGCGCCGGGCAGCCTGCGCGCCGTGGCCTACCGCGCCGGCCAGCCCATCGACGAAGCCGAAGTCAGAACGGCCGGGCCGCCGGCCGCCATTCGCCTCCGCGCCGACCGCAGCGCGCTGCGCGCCGACGGCGAGGACCTGTGCTTTGTCACCGTGGAACTGCTCGACCGCGACGGCAACCCCTGCCCCCTCGCCGGCAACACCGTACGCTTCCGGCTGAACGGCCCCGCCGAAATTGCCGCTGTGGACAACGGCAACCCGCGCTCCTATGCGCCTTTTCAGTCCGACACCGTGCAGGCGTTTTTTGGAAAAGCCATGCTGGTGGTACGCACCAAACGCGGGCAAAACGGCAGTGTGACCATTACGGCTACCGCAGACGGGCTAAAAGCCGGGGAAGCGCAGGTGCGGGTAGAGTAGGCGCTCACACCCGTACTTTGTAACTGGTTAGCATGTTTTTTTTATTCCCGAAGGGAGTTCATGTTTATAGATATTGAATGACCAAAACTGTCGAAATCCCGAAAACCAAAACGCTGTTGTTTATCGGACAGGTGCTGGAATGAGCGGCAAGGTTGGGGTTTTGGTTTTTGTTTCGACAATATTATGGTAAGCCACTTTCAAATGGCTTCGGGCATTTTTTTCTACCGTAACCTTTAAACATAAACCATTATGAAACGCTTATCAATTCAATGCGCCTGGGCGGTGCTGGTATTAATGAGCCTCCCGGCTTGCGAGGGCGAAAAGATTCTTGTCGCCAATTTTAACGGAAACACCATCGGGCAAGCTCCGGCGCAAAACCAGGAAGTCGGCACGGTCCGTGTTGACGGACTGAGCGGAAACTGTACGGTGGAAAAGATCAACGGCTTGACCCCGAACTGGGTCAGGGTCCTTCGCCCAAATATTCCGAACACCGTCACGGGGCTGCAGGGAACAGCCATACAGGCCAAAGGACCGGGGGAGTACACCTTTACGACCACGTTGTATATCCCGGACGGCGATGGAGTGGCTACGGTTCAATTCGAACCGCACAATCAAGCGGTACAGCAGTATACCAATTTTCTGCACATCGATTTTTTAGCGGACAACAAAGTCCGCGTAAACGTCGATCCGAATAAGACGTTCGGAAGTTTCCCGCGCAATCAACCGTTCATCCTGCAAGTAGTTCTGAACATCCAACCGAACGGCTCCAGCGCAGATATTTCCCTGTCCGGCGCAAATGCGACGGGGCAAATGAATGTCACCGGTTTAATAAACCAGTTCGCTATGCAGTTTGGCTCGATCCGGGTATGGATGGGCTTTCCGTGGGTTGGCCAGTTTTATGCCACCAATATGGTGCTGCGATATAAAGCGCCTTAAGAGGTGCTGCGCGCGCGCGGGTATTCGGCCAAAAACTGGCTGACGCGCTATTTCCCCGGCGAAGACCACAGTGAAAACGCCTGGGCCCGGCGCCTGAACATACCGCTGAAGTTTCTGCTCCGGGAAAAGGGCAAAAAAGGGAAATGTTGTGCTATATTTGTCCGATGAGTAGCCGATCTGCAGGCAAGAACCGGGACGGCTTTAATACGGAGAATACCCGCCTGTTTTAAATAAAAACGCGCGTATGGCTTCACTCCTACCCTTATCCGGCATATTGGGACACCGCAGCGCTGCGCACCTGTTGCGCCGCACCAGTTTTCGCTATAACAAAGAAAAAGTAGACCAACTGGCATCCATAACGGCCGCCGAAGCCGTAGCCGCCTTGCTGGCGCCGCAGCCGCTGCAGATGGACCAGCCGGTATACGACAACCCGAATACGCCGGTCATTGAAAATACCGCCTGGTTATTGCCAACCAACCTGCCGCTTCCCGATGGCCAGCTGAACTTGCGCCGGTATGTGGCTGGCTGGTGGCTGCACGAAGCCCTGCACGACCCTGGGATCACGCACCGGATGGCGCTTTTTTTCCACCAGTTTATGGCCGTCAGTATCCTGGCCTACGGCAACCAGCACTATTTCGACTACCTCCGCCTGCTCCGCTGGGGCGCCCTGGGCAATTTCAAAAAACTGGCCCTCAAAATGGTGACCGACAACTCCATGTTGCTCTACCTGAACAACCACGATAACCTGAAATACAACCCCAACGAAAACTTCGCCCGCGAGTTTTTCGAACTGTTCACCATCGGCAAAGGCCCGCAACTGGGCCCGGGCGATTATACCAATTACACCGAAGACGATATCGCCCTGGCGGCCCGCGTGTTTACCGGCTTCCGGGCACGCGGCCCCCGCGACCACTACGACCCCGAAACCGGCATCCCCCGCGGCCGGACGGTGCTCAGCGAACACGACACCAAAGACAAAGTGTTCAGCGCTAAATTTCAAAACACCCTGATCTCCGGCGCCAAAACGGCGGAGGATATGTGGCTGGAATTAGAGGCGCTGGTGGACATGGTTTTCGCACAGGAGGCTACTGCCAGCACCTTTTGTCGCCGGCTCTACCGCTGGTTCGTGGGAAAAAAAATAAACGCGGAAATTGAAAACGACATCATCGCACCGCTGGCCGCCGCCTTTCGCAGTGGCAATTACGAAATCAGGCCCGTGTTGCAGTTGCTGCTGAAAGCCGGCACTTTTTCGACACCGACGACGCAGACAGCTCGGATGAAATCATCGGCAACATGATCAAATCGCCGCTGGAACTGGCCCTGCAAACCCTTTCTTTTTTTGAAATCCCCCTCGCCCACCCCACCGGCAACCCCAGGCAGTTGTATTTCAACGAGATGGCCGCCGGCATTGGCGATTGGATGTTGCAGGATAGCGGCTTCCCCTTGTTCAACCCCGCCGATGTGGCCGGTTATCCGGCGTTTTACCAGGAGCCCGGTTTCAGCCGGCTGTGGTTCGGGTCCAACACCATCGTTCCCCGGTACAAGTTCCCGGCCAAACTGCTGTCTGGTAAAATCAGCTATGGCACCAACCCCGCCGGATCGATCTACCTGCGCCTCGATATCGTGTCCTGGGTAAAAAATACCAGCGTTTTCAGCGATCCCTCCGACCCCCACGCCTTGGTGCGGGAGCTGCTGCGCTACCTGTTTCCAGAGCCCGTCGGCCCGGACCGCTTCAATTATTTTTACCAGGACGTTTTTTTAAACCACCTGCCGCCTTCCGACTGGACCTACGAATGGGAGCGATACCTGGTTTCGGGCGACGATACCGAAGTGAATATTCAGCTGGAGCGGCTGATCACGGCGGTTATGTACGCGCCTGAATTCCAGACGTACTGACCCGTTGTTCTCCCGGGAATATGTTGTTTCACATCGCCTCATACCCATCCTTTTCCGCCGTTTTTTTCAAGCGACACGCCGTGTCGGCAGAATGAATTATCTTTCCAGTATGGATATGGAAACGTACAAGTCATAATGGCCTTCCGGTATTCTATCGGCTACACCCTTTTGTTTGGTCTGCTGTTTATGATCAGCCAGTACGACGTATGGCTACAGCTCCCCCCGGCCTCCATGCACCAATGGCGGCAGGCCGATGGGGCGTCTATTGCCTGGCATTACGCGCAAAATCTCTGCATCGGGGAGGTACAGGTCAACAACCTGTTTTATACCGGCGACAACCATGCTGCCGGCGAACTGCCCCTGTTGTACTGGCTGTCGGGCCTGATGACGCGCAGCGGCCTGGCGCCGGACTATCCCTTGCGCTGGATCGGGTTGTTCCTGTTGTTCGGCGGCGGCTGGGCGTTCGGCTGGATGGTTTTGACGTTGACTGGGCTTCCGCTGGTTGCGGCGCTGAGCGCCGGTTTGCTCCTGACATCGCCGGTGCTGAGTTACTACGGTCCGGGGTTTTTACCCGATGCGCCGGCGTTTTGTTTTGTGCTGATCATGGCCGCGTGTGTGTTGCAGGCGGAGCGGCGGCAAAGCGGGCGATGGCTGGGCGCAGGGGCGTTTTTCGCGGCGCTGGCTATTGCGCTGAAGCTGAGTATGGCCCTTCTTCCCCTGGCGCTTGCCGGCGCCTGGGCTCTGGGGCGCTACCGGGGGCAATGGCCGGCTGGATCGATCTGGAATGGCAACAGCCCTTTGTGGGCCCTTGCGGGCGGAACGGGCGTCATCCTGGTCTTTTTCTGGCGCCTGGCGTTGTATAATAGCCAACACCAGGCCATTTATTTTCTGCGCAGCACGCGGCCGGTTTGGAATTACGACGGGGCTTTTATCCGGGAAACCTTGTACGCCATCGGGGTAGCGGGGGTTCCGGCGTTTGCTTCGGTGGGGCTGTACCTGGCCGGTCTGGCCAGTTTATGGCTATGGATCAAACACTGGAAATCGACACCAGTCATGGCCCGCAACACACTGGTATTCGCGGCCCTGGGGGGCCTGGCCTACAGCCTCTTGTGGTTCCGGATGCTGCGCGAACACGATTATTACCTCATTTGCCTGCTGGCAATCCCGGTCATCCTGCTGCTGAACGGGTACCGGTTGGCGGCCAGCCGGCACCCCCTTCAAGGGCTGCCTTATGCGCTGGGTGTTTGTTTGTTGATCGGGGGGTGGCACAACCGGTATATCCTGTCGGAGCGCCTGCGCCTGGCCTTTCACCCGCAAAACAGCCTGAGTCTGCCGCCGGATGCATTTTTGGCGCCCGGGCGCCTTGAAGCAGCGGGTGTTCCGGAGGCGGCCCGGGTATTGTGTCCGCAGGATCCCTCCCCCAACATTGCCCTGCTGGCTTTGCAGCGCCACGGCTGGACGGCGTATAACTTCGGCGACCGGATCAACGCCGATACCTTGCACAAGTATCAGACCCGGTTTGGGCTCACGCACCTGGCCTTGCGCGATACGGCGTGGTACAGCCCGTTGTACCGGCAGTTTTTTCCGGTCAGGGATGGAGAAACTCAGGGATGGTTTGTATTTTCCCGTTAAAAAACAGCTAAGACTATGAAAACCCAGCCCTGGCTTCGACTCCTGGCAGCTTTGTTGCTCGCCAAACTCCTGCTTCATCTGTACCTCAACGGGCAGTGGTCGTTTCACCGCGATGAGCTGCTCTACCTGGCCCTGGGCCGGCGCCCCGCCTGGGGCTTCGCTTCCGTGCCGCCGGGTATCGGGTTCTGGGCCTGGCTGGGCGACCGGGTACTCGGCGGCTCGGTGGAGGGCATCCGGCTGATCGCCACCTTGTTTGGCACAGCCACCGTGTTGTTGACCGGGCTGATGGCCCGCGAGATGCTGCCCGCCGGCGAGCGGTCGGGCCGGTTTGCCATGCTCCTGGTTGGGCTGGCGGGGCTGGTATCCGGCGCATTTCTGCGTCCGTGTATGTTGTTTATGCCGGTGGTGTTTGACGTGTTTTACTGGGCGCTGATGTGTTGGCTGCTGATGGGTTACCTCCGCACGGAAAAACGGAGTTGGCTGTGGTGGTTTGGCCTGGCGGCGGGTTTTGGATTACTCAACAAATACAGTGTGCTGATCTTGTTGTTCAGTTTGTTGCCGGGGGTGTTGTTCATCTCCCGCAACCGGCGCATTTTTTCCCAACCTGCATTATAC
>JADJYG010000020.1 GCA_016719895.1 Saprospirales bacterium
GGGTCCGAAAATCGAAAGCGAGGTATCGGCACAAATGCCGGCGCCGATAACGATGTCGTCGAAATAGCTGACGACATTAACGCCGGTACCGGTAGTGGCGATATCAAAGAAAATCGTGAACCGGTTGTGCACCGGATCGTCGGAAGCCCCCGGAGAAATCGAACGAGTTCTTCCCATTCATCCCTGGTGTTGCGTTACAGTCACCTCGACCAGGCGGAGTGGTATTGCCGAAAATCTCAGTTTTAGCCGTCACGGTACCGATGTGATCCATGTGCACTTTCATTTTTCACCTGCTTGGCGCCCTTGAAGTTGATGAACGACTCCGGATACCGGCGAACATACTGAAGTAAATACCCGCATCGGCGGCTTCCACAAATTACAAACCTGGCTGCTGGTGGCTGGCGCCGGCTGGGTTCGGTTTGCTGACGATCTCGAACGGCTGGTTGTAGGTGCCGTTGTTGAAATAGGTTAAGTTACCAATAGGTCACCGGCGTTTCGGTCGCTTCACGCAGCCGGTGTATCGGCGCGACCAGCGCACATCGTCGATGAAATAGGTTTGACCGCCCTGATCGCTGGCTACGTTGAAGAAAATGACCAGTTCCGTATTGCCTTTGTCTTTAGCGGGCTGAAGTCGATGGTAACTGGTGCCATCCGTTGACTTGGGCAGGGTGTCGAATATTTCCACCTGCGCCCGCCCTGGAGTTTGAACATGAACGGTACGTTGGCCAGCGGCGAATAGATTTTTACTTTGGCTTCGATTGGAACCGTCAGGTCAGGGGTTGAGCGAAGCGGTAACCGATACCGGCGTAGGGCTGGTTGACCGGGTCGCTGTACTCCCCTACCCGGGTGGAGCCGTTGCCTGGCTCGAGGTGCGGGTTGTTGACGGTTTTCAGGTCGCTACCGCCATAAAAAATCTCCGAATAGTTTTGCTGGCACTCAAAATCGTCCACGATATTAGCCACCGGCGCCACACCGTCGCAAGGATCGATAGTGGTCTTGCTTTGCGTCAGGTTGTCGATGCACCAGGATTCGCCGGCGGCTGCGGCGCCGGCATTGAAGATCAGGCGGATTTCCTGGAAGTCGGTGATACCGCTGTGCGCCGAAAAGTCAAAGCTCAGGGTTTCCCACTGACCTGGCGTGCTGATAGCGGCGTCTGCTGCTTTGTTTCCGGCGCTGGGAGAACTCAGTTGCATACGCACCGAACCGCCGCCGGCCGGGCTGAGCACGTCGATATTGAACTGCGGGTAAACCGACAAGTCGAAATTACTCAGCGAAATAGCCTGGAGGGTGGATAGGGCGCCGCTCCTTTGGTGTAGCATCCCACTTCGGTGGAGTTGTTCACGGTATTCGGGTTGGAGTTGGGCGTCGGCCCGGAGAAGTTGCCATGAAGCGCGGTATTTGGTCGAGCGGTTGCCAGCCCAGGTGTACCCCACCCTGGAAATTTTCGAGCGGCACAGGGCGGACGGCGCCGACAGTTTGATATCGTCGATGTAATATTTATCGCCGGGCTCCGTGGCTACTCCGGCGTTGAAAAACATCACCAGTCGGGTATGCCCTTGCCAATCTGGTCGCTGAAATCGACGGAACACTCCACCCATTTGTTGGTCTCTGTCATCGGCACGGCAATTTCTTTTCTGCCCCTGGCCGCCCTCGATTTTGAGCAACAGATTGCCGGTTTGGGCGCCCAAACCTTGAGGCCGAAGCGGTTGCGGGCGCTCAGGTCGATCACGTCGCCGTTGGTGATCACCAGCGCAGCATAGGATGAGCCTTCCACCGGGCGCCACTCGCCCACTTTCGGGGAGTTGTTTTTGTGCCGTCAGGGCCCGGATTTTTCCGATCACATGCAGCTGTCCCAACCAACCGGATAAGTCGCGTTGCAGGCAATCAAGTTATCCAGCATTTCCCGGATCGGCGCGGAGCCCACACAGTAGTTGGGCGTGGCGCAGATATTGTCGAAATAATACGTATCCGAATCGTCCAGTTTGAACGGATTGAACACAATCAGGATTTTGGTGATGGTGGTGAACGAAGCGGCGGCCGACATGTCGAACGTCATTTCCTGCCAGGTACCGCCCACCGGGAGGTATTTAATGATTTCCTTGGCTTCGCCGGCACCTCCAGTTTGAACAACACTTTAACCGGTTTTGGCGCCCAAACATTCATTTTGAACTGATTGAAGACCGTCAGGTCCATCGGTGCGCCGCTGGATGGGCCGAAAGCAAAGTTCAGGTCTGATGTTGGATTGTTGGTGTACGATGCCACCATGGCGGAACTGTTGACCGGCGTAGGCGCCGGGTTGGCTACTGCGCCGTTGTAAGGTGCCGTTGAAGGCCGTCAGGCTATATTGGAAGGCCTTCAAAGGTTTTTGTAGCATACTTCGGCTTTACGCCACCAGGTCGTCGAAGTAGTAGGTATTGCTGCTCGGATCGTTGCCCGGGTCGAAAAAGATGATGATCTTGGTGAGGTTATTCAAATTGAATCCCTTGCTCATGTCGAAGGAGCTCATTCCAGGTGCCTGCGGTGGTAATCGTCGCCGACTTTTCACGGCCTGGCCCGGTCCTTCGAACTAGAGCAATATCGGCGTGGCGACGCTGCACCACACTTTCAGTTTGAACTGGTTGTATTCCGGAATATCGAGCGGCTGAGGCAGGCTAGGGTACCCAGAACAGGCTGTAGCCGAAGCCAGCGCCCTTGGTATACGAGCCAACACAAGCACTGTTGTTCACGGCGTCCGGGCCGGGATTAGCAATACACCGTTGAGGTGCCGTCGGCAGCAGACCAGGGCAGGTCGGACATGCCGCCTTCGGAAATCCTCATACGTGATTTGCGCGCGCAACCCCATGCTACTGAGCAACATCAGTAGAAATAGAGGAAAAACTTTTCATACTCGCTTCTTTTAGATTGGTTAGTGAAAATATGTTTGTCTGAAATGTTTAGTTTAACCGGACAATTTTCGGACGCTTGTCCGGTGTTCGGCGTTGGTAATCCGGAGCAGGTAAACGCCTTTTGGTGGGGCCGGCGCCTGTACTTTTTCAATGGTTTGACCTGCGGGCGTTTTTTATCCGAAAAAACGGTGTAGCACATTCCCCGGTAGTCCATCAGTTCGGCGCTTAGGGTCTGTGCCTGCCCGAACGAAAACAGCAGGCTGAAAGCGCCGTCCGCTGAAGGATTGGGAAAAACCGTCAGGTCCAAGTCTCCCTGATCCTTCCGGGGTAAGCTAGCTGTATTATCGGGTTGAAACCCGCAGGCCAGCAACGCCGGTTCGATGGCCGGGTCCTTCATGAACAGGTTCCACAAGAGCCCGGTCCGGTAATTTTCAATCATGACCACGATAGGCCCCTGGTCGATGGCCAGGTAAGACCCCGCAAACCAGTTCTGGTTCAGGTTGAACGCATCGTAAAAGCCATAGATACCCCACAATTTATCGCCGAGATTGCGGTAAAAATGTTTGAGGGCGTTCAGACTTTGCGTGGGGGTGTACGGCATGGAAGCCAGGGCGGCGGTGGGGGCGATGGTACCGTCGTCGTTGGGTGGGAAAATATCGCGTGCGGCATAGCCGTTCGGGCCGTCGCAAGCGGTCAGCCCCCAGCAGTTGGCATCATAACCACTGTGTTTTCCGGATTGACCTTGGCATATTCCCACTGTATGAGTGCGCAGTTTTTGTTCCGGTTAAAATAATTGCAACAGGCATCTTTCCAGCGTCGCGGGTCGAAGCCCAGGTACGAATAGTGGGCAAAAAAGAGCGGCCCGCCGCCATAGCCGCCGCAATACGGGCGGTAGCCAAAGTAGCTGGATGTACTGCAATATCCCCCGTTAGCCATCCAGCCCGATTGGTAAAGCGTACCCGGCGCCGGGTGCGTAGGCGATGCTGCTGCGAGGATATAAACAATCTGCGCTTCAAAAAATCCCCGCAGTTGAAAATTCATCTGCCAGCCATAGTTGGGCGACCAGTGCCAGTACAGCGCCGGGCCGCCATTTTTACGAAACCAATCCCACTCCACATCTTCCCACAGACCGGTGATCACGTCGCGCACGGCAGATTCCAGGGGCGTATCGCGGTCGAAATACTGCCGGGCCGCCAAAAGCCCCTGGAGGAGAAAAGCCGTTTCCACCAGGTCGGCGCCGTCGTCGTACTGGCTGAACGGCACGACATTACCGCTGGCGCCATCCATCCAGTGCGGAAATACGCCGTGAAACCGGTCGGCCAACTGGAGAAACGAAACGATCTGGATCATGCGGTTTACCGCAGCCTCGCGCGATACCCAGCCCCGCTCGGCGCCAACGATCAGCGCCATGATGCCAAAACCCGAGCCGCCTGTCGTGACGATGTCGGGGTTGCCATTGTTGCGCTCGCGTGCCAGGCCGCTCAGCGGATGACCATAGTCCCAAAAATACCGAAACGTGTAGCGTTGAACCATGTCCAACAGCGCTTCATCGTCCATCGGACCGGTTTGCACCTGCACCCCGGCGGAGAAATCGCTTGTTTGGCCATTGGTTTTTACGGCTTTCAGCCGGTAGTTCCGGGTGAGCGACTGGCCTCCATCTCCCGTCCAATCCAGGGCAAGGGTAGTGGTATTACCGACGGTTTTTAGCAGCGAATAGGTCTGCCCGCCGTCGATAGATCGAAAGATTTGATAACTGCCGATGCCCGGATCTGTGCCGGCCTGCCACTGCAATTCGATGTGCGACTCAAGGGAGTAGCCATCAAGCCTGCCGGCGGAGCGGGCGCCTGGGCGGCTAGAGAAACAACGGCGAACATACCCCCGCTGAAGAGCGCAGAAAATCGGAATCGGTTCATATAAATACACGTTAAGGCGGTTCGCTATCCTCCTGCTTTTATTTCTTTTAATAGGAAGAAAAATTGGCCCGCACCGCGATATGGCAGCATGAAATTGGAGGTTGTCGGGCTTTAACGGTAAAAAACGACCTCACCAAAACTACGCCACGATCAAATAGTTTGGAAAAAGGCCGCTTGGGGTTGAAACACAAGGTACAGAGTAGCATTAATACGCCATGATAAACTCGGTAAGGTTGGCGTCTTCGGGCAGGCCGAGTTTTTACGCAAGCGGTACCGCTTGTTTTCCACACCGCGCACGGAGATATTGAGCAAGGGGCAATCTCTTTTGGAGGACAGATTCATCTTGAGGTAGGCGGCCAGGCGGAGGTCGCCAGGGGTCAGATCTGGGAATTGCTGCATCAAGCGTTTAAAAAAGTGGTCGTGCACCCGGGTAAAAGATTCTTCGAGGATTTCCCAATCATGGTCGCCCTCGAGGTGCTGATCGATCAGGCGGGTCAGTTTTTGCAGGGCGCGGGGTTCGTTGCCGGCGCCCTGCAAGTCGGCGCGCAGCCGTTGCAGGACCTCATTCTTCCGGATGAGGTTGAGGGCGGCATTGCCCAGTTCGCGATTTTTGGTTTCTACTTCGAGTGCCAGTTTTTCGCGTTCGGCCTCAATGCGCTGGCGGTCGAGTTCCAGGCGGTTCTCCGCCTCCAGGCGCTTCCGCTGCCGGTCCAAACGGATTTGGCTGATGCGCTCGACCAGGACAAACAGCGCGATCAACAACACGCCATATCCGGCCATCGCCCAAACGGAGCGGTACCACGGGTGACGGATCCGGAAGCGCACGTCGGTTACCGGGCCGCCCGAATTCGCCCGGACCCGAAATACATACTCGCCCGGCGATATGTTTGTGAACTCTTTTTGGGCAAGGCATTGTTTTTACCGGCCGCGTGGAGTGAAACGCCACTGCTGTCGATCACAAAAATTCGCCCGGATTTCCCGGCAACCACTTTTGGCGGCGCGATTCCCGGCTCAGCGGTTTAAAAACCACCTGCCCGGCAGAATCCAGGATTTGTAGCGGTGAAAACTGCGCGTTGATCACCGGGATATTGTCGATCCGGGTCAGGTCCAGTTTGAAGTCGGACGGCAGCCCTCTTCCCGTCGAAATGTTTTGTATTCCAGTACCTGCGTCGGGCCCGGGGCTCAGGCGCAGCCGGTACAGGCCTTTATTCGGATGGGTGCCCCAGAGGTTTCCCCGATCGTCAAAGAGAATTTTGCGCAACGGTTCGGCAAAGCCGCCCACCCGGGTGCATGCGCCAGGCGCCGCCGGGTTGCTGGCGCAACACCACCAGGCCGGTGTAGGTGCTTTGCGCAAGCAAGCCCGGATTATTGGGCGCCGGCACGGTACACCACCTCCGGTGACGTCGGACAACAGCCTGGCGCCGGATTCCTGTATTTGAAAAGTTGCCAGCATTATGCCTGCAAAGCAACTGCCCGCCAAAATACGAAGTTCCCAAACCTGGCCCTGGGTACCCTCAACCAGCCTGAACCCGCCGTTTTCCTGCACAAATGCGCCCTGGTTCGTGCCGATATACAGGCGCCCATTCCATCGGACAGCCGAATAAACCGTACCGATTTTGCCGGTCAGGTCGGTAAAAAACGTCATTGGCGCCTCCAGAGCCACCAGGTCAATGCCCCGGTCGAGGCCAAGCAGCAGGTTGCCCCGGCGGTCTTCGTACAAGGCGAGTACAGTATTGTTCTGCAGGCCATTTTCCCGGTACAGATGAAAGCGCAGGCCCTCATTTTTATCGAGCACATAGGCGCCTTTCAGAATGGTGCCAATAGCCCAGCCGCCTTGCCGCAAGGCGATGGCTTTGTTGAGCTGGTATTTTTTAAACACCGCGTTTAACGGATTGGTCCAGGGCTGGCATTGGCCGTTTTGCCACTGATAAATACCGTCGTTCGTCGTACCGATCCACAAACCGCCCGATTTGTAGGGCGCCAGGAAACTGGATGATCTCGCCGGCGAGTATTTCGGTGCCTGCCATAAACCGGAACGTATTGTCCGGTAACAATCCATAAATTCTTCCGATCACCGGCATCAGCACCCGGTCCTCCACGGCTTGGGTAAACACGATCGAACTGGGCGGCTTGAGCACCGTAACTTTGGAAATCGTATTTGTAAATCGTGGAAAACGACTGGAAAAGTACAAAACCGGGGGTTGGAAGGATATGCCAGATTTCTTCTTTATCCAGCAACTCGGCCCGTACTTCCCGGCTCAGGGAATAATACGCCAGCTGCCCCCTGGCGTCGGGCTGCCAGAAACCGAATTCGGCAAAGCCGCCACAATATATCCGGTCGCCCTGACCGGCGGCTACCGCGCGCACGGTTTGGTTTTCCGGCAGGTTGAACGTCTGCCATTTCGAACCGTCAAATTCGAGCAGGCCGCCATTGTTCCCGGCGTAAATCCATCCCGAAGGACTTTGCGTGAGCGCCCAGTTTTGGTTTTGGCCGTGGTAATCCGCCGGAAGGAAATTGCGTATGCGCGGAGCATCCTGGGCTGACAGGCTCCAATAGGAATAAAAAAGAAAAAAGCACGTAATCCAGCGCATGTTATAGGCAAAGAAACGCCGCAATTGTGAAATTTGCACCAGGTAAACCGGCAAATGCGGCTTTCCGCGCGTTTGCTCCTATTAGCAAAGTCGCGCTAAACCCGCAACTGCCGGCGCAACCCTGCCGCCTTTTTTTCCGTACAACCAGGAAGCATCTTTAAACGCACATGGCAAACCTGCGTCTCAGGCCTAAAATCAACACATGAAAAAAAGTATTCCATTCCTGACCTTCCTGCTGTATTGCAGCACCCTCGCCTATTCCCAAAACTTACCCCCGCAAATGCGCTTCTCCGCCGATGGCCGGCAGATCATCACCGGCGACCAGGCGCCCGGCGGGCTGTATGATTCCGCCCAAATCCGGTCGGTTTACCTCGACTTCCCCCAAACCAATTATTGGACCTTGCTGACCAACAACTACGCCACCAAGATCGATTTGCCCGCCACAATGACCGTCGACGGTGTGGTATACGACAGTGTGGGCGTCCGGTTCAAAGGACAAACCTCCTATATGCAAACCCAAAACTCGCAGAAAAAATCCTTTAATATTTCCCTGGATTTTGTACATCCCGATCAGGAACTGATGGGATACCAAACGCTGAACCTGAACAACAGTTTTCAGGATGCTTCTTTCCTGCGCGAAGTGTTTTTTCAACACCAGGTCAGACGCCACATCCCGGCCGCCCAATCCAACTTCGTACACCTTTATATCAATGGGCAGGACTGGGGGCTCTATCCCAACGTCCAGCAGCTCAACAAAGATTTTCTCAAAGAGTGGTTTTTCAGCAATGACGGTATCAATTGGCGGGCGGACCGGCCGGATGGCCTGACGGGTGGCGGGGGGCCCGGCATGCCCGGCGGCGGATGGGGCGACGGCACCGCCGCGCTGAATTACCTGGGCGCCGACACCAGCAAATACCAGACCTATTATACGTTAAAAAGCAGCGATGTGGACAAACCCTGGGATTACCTCGTTACCTGCAACGCCCTCAACTCTACCCCACTCGCCGAACTGCCGGATATATTGCCCCGGTATCTGGATATCGACCGCACCCTTTGGCATCTGGCCTCCGAAATTGCGTTTTCTGACGACGACAGCTATGTTTATAAAGGGAAAATGGATTACTACGTTTACTACGAAGTTGAAACCGGCCGTATGACGCCGCTGGAATACGACGGCAATAGCGTGATGAAGGCCAATGCCGCCAATTGGAGCCCGTTTTACAATGAAAGCAAAGTCAACTACCCGCTGCTCAACCGCCTGCTGGCGGTCCCCATCTGGCGACAGCGCTACCTGGCGCACCTGCGCACAATTATCCAGGATGAAATGAACCCCACCGTATGCAATGCCATGCTGGACAATTACAAAAACATGATCGATGCCCTGGTTCAATCCGATCCGAAAAAATTGTATTCGTACAGCCAGTTCACCACGGAGATCGGGGTATTAAAAAACTATATCCAGTCGCGCCGAACGTATTTGTTAAACAACGCCGAAGTCAAACAAGTGGCGCCGGTCATTGCCTCAGCGCGACCCTGCAAAACACTGCCGGCCAGGCCTGGGAAAGCCCAAAGTCGGGCGAAGAAGCCTGGGTGACCGCCCAGGTCAGCGCTGCCAACGGCATCTTCGGCGTCCATTTGTTCTACTCCGACCGGCTGACGGGCAATTTTACAGCCATAAACATGTTCGACGACGGCCAGCACCACGACGGCGCGGCTGCCGACGGCCTGTATGGCGCTTCGCTGCCCGGCCAGTCTGCCGGCGTCTGGATGCGGTTTTATATCGAAGCAGTAGCCAATACAACGGCCCGCTCGGCGTCCTACCTGCCGGCCGGCGCCGAACACGATGTTTTCGTGTACCAGGTGCAGCCCCAGCCGGCTACTAGCGTGCCGGTAGCGATCAACGAGCTCATGGCGGCAAATGCCTCTACCGTCACTGACGAAACCGGCGATTACGACGACTGGATCGAATTGTTCAACCTTTCCACCGATCCGGTGGATATCAGCGGTTTTTTTCTCACCGACAACCCGGCCAACCTCGACAAATTTGAAATCCCCGCAGGAACGGTAATCCCGGGGCACGGATACCAGATTTTCTGGGCCGACGAAGACGGTATGGATGGACCTTACCATTGCAATTTCAAATTGTCAGCAGGTGGAGAACAGATTTATTTGCTGGACACCAGCCTGGCCATTGTCGATTCCGTAACGTTCGGCGCACAGGTGACCGATTTCGGATATGCCCGCGTGCCAAACGGTAGCGGCAACTTTGTCGTCCAGACGCCTACCTTCGCCGCCAACAACAATGCAACAGCTGTGTCGGAAACCCGGGAGACCGCCCGCAGCTGCACGTATTCCCCAATCCAGCCTCCACTGTACTGACCGTTCAAACAGATCATTTACTCGATAACAGCCAACCGCTGCAGGTATTCGACCTGACCGGCCAACTCTTGTTCCAAACCATTCCGGATGGGCTTCAGACCATGGTGGAGGCCAGGCACTGGCCGGCAGGATTGTATACCGTCCGGTATGGCCAAACCCTGCGCAAACTCGCGATCAACCGGTAAACGCCGCAGGTTGAAAAGCCACTTAAAGTTCACGGATTCCCGGAAAGCCAACCTTTGACTACTGTTATGGATTTTTATCTTCTGTTCTCGTACCTGGACAACCAGTCGGTTGTCCTGATCGGTTTTCGGTTTTGCTGGCTTTTTTATTGTCGTCTTTGATCGTTTTTACGTATGAAAAGACCTCGCAGGAAGTCGTTCCGCCGCATCATTTATCAGTCCATGATCCTGATAGGCTATGGTGACCCGCCACCATCATGCAGTCGATCGGCGACAGCCTGGCGCGGGGGTTTGGTATATTCGGCGCACTGGCGATTTTGCGTTTTCGCACCAACCTGATCAGTACGCGCAATATTTCGTTCATTTTTGCCTCTATGGCAGTAGGCATTGCCTGTGGCGTATACAGTTTTATAAATGCCATCATTGGCACACTGGCGTTTTGCCTGGTCGCATTTTTGCTCCGCCTGACGCCGTTTAGCCGGAAAAGCAACCTGCTCGGCCAACTCCGCTTTCAACTCCCGGCCGATTCTGTGGCGCTGACCGCTGTGCAAGCCGTGATCCGGAAACGTTGCCGGGCCCATGCGCTCAAACGGTACCGGGTATTGTATAATGATGAGCGGGGAGAATCGGTGGAGTACTCGTTCGAGCTGCGCCTGTTTGATGAAATGCAGGGGGCCGAACTGGCGCGGGAATTGCGCAAAGAACCCGACGTACAGGACCTCCGGTTAAGTTTTAACGATACTTACGTCAATCTGACCGACTGATCCATGCGCCGTATAAATATCCTGTACCTGATGCTTCCCCTGGTTGTCTGGGCGTTGTTGGGCATTTTCCACTACCTCCACCGCGGCACGGCCAGTTTCTACGGCGTTGCGGAAAACCAGGAAACCCAAATCAACCTCGACCATGACCTGACGGTCAGCCGTATTTACGTATCGCCTGGTCAGTTTGTACCGAAAGGAACGCTGTTGGTGGAGGTCACGCGTGCTGCGCTTGATCTTAAGCTGAGCGATTTGAGCCATGATATCCGGGAATTGCACGCCCGCGATCAGCTCCAGGTGGCGGCGCTCCAGGGCGAGCTGCAGCGGTTGAACGCGCAACGCGCCGAGAAACAAAGCGCGATCCTTGCCCGCATCCGGACGCTGGAGGCTGAAAAAAACCTGAACCAAACCCTGCTTCGGGAATTGAAAAGTATCCCGGTTCCCGACAGTATCCGGGCCGGCGCTGATCCTTATGCGGTAAAATTGCAAACCCTGCACGACGAGCTGCGCCTGGCCCTGGCGCCTCTGGATGCCGATATTTACCGCCTGGAGCAGGAGTTGCGCCTAGGTACTTTGCCGGTGCAGGCGCAACTGGATAACTTGAAACGGGCCACTGACCTGTACCAAAAAGAACAGGAACGGCTTTCTGTTTATGCGCCATCCGATGGTTTGGTGGGGACGGTCCACTGCCGGGAAGGCCAAAATATACAGGCATTTCAAACCCTGATATCCTTTTATGAGCAAAACCCCAATACCGTGGTGGCCTACGTTCACGAAAGCCTGCTCTTGCACATCCGTATGGGCGACTCCCTGCTGGTGGCTTCCAGCCTGCGTCCCTCAGAACGATGCACGGGATGCGTCATTGGCCTGGGGCACCGGGTGGTGGAAATCCCGGAACGCCTGCGCAAAATTCCGGAGATTAAAACATATGGGCGGGAAGTGCTGATTGGCATCCCGGCTCACAATAATTTCCTGCAAAAAGAAAAGGTCCTCTTGCAGCGGCTTCTACCGCCGCCGCGCATTCGATCCTTGTCTTTCCTTGCCTTTTAGAGCGCCTCATTTCTGGTACCTGACTCCTTCATTATGCAAAACAAGTGGCTTCTTGTATGTTGGGCCGGCATCCATGCGGCTGCCGGAATAGCCCAAAATGCCCTATCCACCGCCGATGTATTGGCCAGCGCCCGGCGGGATATGGCCGTAATCCTGCAGGCTGAACAGATGGATTATGCCCGGCAAACTGCGCCGCGGCTGCCTTTTGTCGAGCAGGTCGGCCTGCGCACCGAAACGGACCGTTTCGACTGGCAACGGCAGGAATTCCTGGCCCGCCTGAATGTCAATGGCTTGAAGGAAATGCGGCGGCAAGGCCAGTACCAGCAATCCGTTCAGCAGCTTGCCGGGCTCCAGTACCAGGGGCTACTGCACGAAGCCCTGGCCAAACGTTATGCCGCACTGATCCAATACCGGTATTTGCAGCGGCAAATTGCAGTGTCGAACCGCTTGTTGCTGGTTTACCAGGATGAAATCAATGTGCTGCAAAAACGCGCCGCGCTAAATGCCGGTGTCGATATCGCCGCTATTCTCAAAGCCGAATATGAACGCGACGAACTGGCACTTCAACTGTCCGGCGCATCGGACCGCCTGCAGCAACTTCGGAAGGCGATCCAGTTGCAGGCACAACTACCATCCGACCAATGGGAATTGGATACCACCGGGTTTGTGCGCCCGGACCAGATCATCGGCATCGCATCCAGTTTGCCAGATGTGCCCGAAAACAACCCCGGCCTGGCCGGGCAAGCGGCTAAAATCGCCCGGCAGGAAGCCGCTTATTTGTTGGAAAAGGCGCAAGCGCAACAAGTGCTCGATTTCGTACAATTGCGCCACAACAACCGGCCGGATGACCCATTCGGCCAGAACCTGTCGATTGGCCTCGGCATAAACCTTCCGTTCAAAGGCACATCAAGCTATAAACTGGCTGTGCTGAAAATTGAAAAAAGCGCCGCCGTCGCCGAACTCGAACTCGAACGGGTTGCCCGCAACCTGGACCTGGACGACGCCCGGGCCGGGATAACGGCTTCAGGATGCTCAATACCGCCATGGCCCTGGAACAGATGGAAAACAGCCAGGCGCAGTTCACCCTGAAACAAGCGCGAACGCCGGCCAACAGCAGACCCGGAGGTCCTGCTGCGCGCCAAGAAGCCGGTGCTGAAACGCGAAAGCCGGCTGCTGGAACTGGAACGGGATATGTTCGACCAATACCTGGACCTGCTGGAACTGAGCGGTCCGCTGTCCGCAGCACCGTCGGTCAATTACCTTTCCGCTGCCCGGAACGCCTTTTGAGTGGCCAAGGCAATTCTCGATTAGCAAACGGAAATCTATCTTTGGCCTACCTTTGGCCCATATTTACGACATGACCCGTATTTTACCTTCTGTTGCCTTTTTTACGCAGGCCAACCAGGCCTGATCGCCCAAGTTTACCACCCGGTTTTCCCCAGCCTCAGCGGCCCGGCGCTCTTCGACAGTACTGTAGCGCATTACAAGCCAGTAGTCGTACTCGACTACGCCAACGCCCGCGACACGCTCTATGCCAGGGTACTGGCCTTTGACGACGACAGCCTGCGCTGCATTTATTCCGGACATACCCTTTGGCTCGACCCGACCAAGGACCCCACGCAATATGTTTACCTGAACGGAATTTCGCTCGGCATGAACACGGAACACGCGTATCCCCAGGCGAAAGGCGCCGCCGACGGCAATCCCCGCAGCGATATGCACCACCTGTTTCCCGCCCGTATTCCGGTAAACGAAGCCCGCGCCGAGGCGCCGTATGCCGATATCCCGGATGCGCAAACCCAGCAATGGTTCTACAAAGCCCAGATATTGTTCAGCATACCCCCGCAAAACAAAGACCTGTACAGCGAATTTAAAACGGGCGCCTTCGAACCCCGCGAGTCCGTCAAAGGGGATCTGGCCCGGGCTGTTTTTTATTTCTACACGATGTACCGGGCAGAAGCCGCTTCGCTGCGCCTGTCTCCCAATCCGGTGGCCGGCAGCGGGCAGGTGGAAATGACGTTGCCGTTTTCCGGAGACGTGGAGATACGCCTGCTGGGCATCGCCGGCAACCCCCTGGCGACCTGGAAAATTCCGGATGCAACCGCCGGCAACTTCCGGCTTGCCATCGAAATCCCGGCCGGCTGCAGGGGGCAAATTGGCGTGTTGCAGTTGGCTTGTGCTGGAACCGCTTTGCCCTGCATCCGGGTTTCCCGTTATAAAATACCGCCCAAAACCGGTATTTGTGGTTATCCCCAGCCCAGAATATTCGACGGATCTATTGCAGATTCCGCCTATCTTCGCGCCGTTTTTTCACCAAACAGCCCAGGCTGCCTTGTCATGATTGATCTGCTCGCACAGTTTTTTGATTTTATCCGCCACCTCGACGTACACCTCGAAAACATCATGCGGGAGTACCGGGTGATGACGTACCTGCTGCTTGCCTTGATCATTTTTGTGAAACGGGCTTGGTGGTTACGCCGTTTTTACCGGGCGATTCGCTGTTGTTTGCTGCTGGAGCTATTGTAGCGAAAACCGGCATTCTGAATATCTGGCTGCTTATTCCCTTGTTATTTGGCGCTGCTATTTTAGGCGACAATACCAATTATTTCTTTGGCCGGTTTTTGGGGAACAAGGTATTTACCCGCGATTATTGGTTCCTCAAACGTTCTTATATCGACCGTACCCAGCATTTTTATGAAAAATACGGCGGCCGCACCCTGGTCATTGCCCGGTTTGTGCCGATTGTGCGCACTTTTGCGCCCTTTCGTGGCCGGCGTCGGCAACATGAAATACCGCCGGTTTATTGGTTACTGCCTGGCCGGCGGCATCGCCTGGGTCTCGGGCTGACCCTCGCAGGGTATTTTCTTCGGCCAGATCCCGATCGTGAAAAACAACTTTTCGGTATTATCGAAATTGTTGATTTCGGGATCCATCGGCGTGTCGTAGTTGCCAATTGGAGGTAGGTTCACAAATTTTGAAAACTTTGGGCTCGAATGTGGGAAAACAGTTTTTAAACCGCAGTTCCGCCCAAGCGCTCCCGATACAATTCAAATCTTCGAAAGCCTGGCGGAGCCGGGTGACGAATGTTTTTTCGCCCTCACGCAACCAAACCCTCGGATCGTAAAATTTCTTGTTGGGTTTATCCGCCCCGTCCGGGTTGCCGATTTGGGCCTGCAGGTAACCTTTTTTGGCTTCGTAATAGCCTCGCACGCCATCCCAGAAAGCCCACTGCATATCGGTGTCAATGTTCATTTTGATCGCGCCATAGGAAATGGCTTCGCGGATTTCCTCCTGGCTGGAACCGGAGCCGCCGTGAAACACAAAATGAACCGGCTTTTCGGCCGGCAGGCCGTATTTCTCCCGGATGTAATCCTGGGAGTTTTTAAGGATAACCGGCTGCAATTGCACATTACCGGGTTTGTACACGCCGTGCACGTTGCCGAATGCGGCGGCCACCGTGAAGCGCGGACTCACCCTGTTCAGGTCTTCATAAGCATAAGCCACCTCTTGGGGTTGGGTGTACAGGCGGGAGGAATCCACGCCGGTATTATCCACGCCGTCTTCTTCACCCCCCGTCACACCCAGTTCGATCTCCAGGGTCATGCCCAGGGGCGCCATGCGGGCCAGGAACTGGCTGCTGATTTCCATGTTTTCATGGAGCGGCTCTTCAGACAGATCCAGCATGTGGCTGCTGTATAGCGGATAACCGTTTTTTTCAAAGAATTTTTCCCCCGCATCGAGCAGGCCCTTGACCCAATCGATAATGCTCAGCGCACAATGGTCGGTATGGAGCACTACCGGTACGCCATACGCCTCTGCCATGGCATGCACATGCTGGGCGCCGGATATGCCGCCCAGTATGGCGGCGCGCTGGCCCTCATTGCTCAGGCCTTTGCCGGCAAAAAACGCTGCTCCGCCATTGGAAAACTGGATAATTACCGGGCTGTTTACCGCCGCAGCCGTCTCCAGCACGGCATTCACCGAGTTGGTGCCAATCACATTGACCGCCGGCAGGGCGTACCGATGCTCCAAAGCGTGGTTAAATAGTTCGGTTACTTCGGCGCCATGCAGGACGCCCGGACGAAAACGAGGCATACGTGTAAAGTAAGTTAAAAACCTTTTTCCACCAAATACCGCTCGGCATCCAGGGCTGCCATACAACCGGTGCCGGCTGCAGTTACGGCCTGGCGGTAGACTTTGTCCTGTGCGTCGCCGGAAGCGAAGACGCCGGAAATATTGGTCGCACTGCGGCCAGGGGTAGTAATAATATAGCCGCTTTCGTCGAGGCTCAGCCAGCCCTTAAAAATGCCGGTGTTGGGTTGGTGGCCGATGGCTACGAAAAAGCCGGTGACGGGCAGTACCGATTTTTCACCGGTTTTGTTGTTCACTATACGAACACCGTCCACGACATCGCGGCCCAGGATTTCCTCCGCTTCTGTATTCCAATGCACAATCAGGTTTGGCGTATTCAGCACGCGTTCCTGCATGATTTTGGACGCGCGCATTTCGTCGCGGCGCACCAGCAGGTGGACTTTCGAGCAGATTTTGGCCAGGTAGGTGCTTTCTTCCGCAGCAGTGTCGCCGCCGCCGACGATAGCCACCTCCTGTTTGCGGTAAAAAAAGCCGTCGCACACGGCGCATGCCGATACGCCGGCATTTTGCAGGCGCTCTTCGCCCGGGATGCCGAGCCACCTGGCGCTGGCGCCAGTGGCGATAATGACGGCAGGGGTATGGATTTCATCGCCGCTTTCCGACCAGGCCTTGTGGACCGGGCCCGTAAAATCGACGCGGGTGATCATTTCATTCCGGATATCCGTTTCGAACCGCTCGGCCTGCCGGCGGAAATCATCCATCATCTCCGGGCCCATACGGCCATCCGGATAGCCGGGGTAATTTTCAACGTCGTTGGTGATCATGAGCTGGCCGCCAGGCTGCGGACCGGTATACATCACCGGCTTGAGGCCGGCGCGGGCGGCATAAATAGCGGCGGTATAGCCGGCGGGGCCCGACCCGATAATGAGGCACTTAATTTTTTCCATAACGCAGCAAAAGTAACGGATCAAATGCGCTTGGCGCTCACCCTTTTGGGGATTCCCTTGCACTTTTTCCGGAAAATGTTTTACATCAGCCGACCGAGCCGGGGAAAGTATCCGAAATTATCACCTACTTTTGCCCGTTGTTGTCCTGCCTTCTGATCTTCCTTCCTTGCTGTTGCACAATTATTTATCGCTTTTAAAAATAAATACACCATGCAGCAGTACGAAAAATTACTCCTGGCCAATAAGACTTGGGCCAAAAACAAGCTGGCGGAGGATCCCGGTTTTTTTGAACGCCTCGTACATATCCAGCGCCCCGAATTTTTGTGGATCGGGTGCTCGGACAGCCGGGTGCCGCCCAATGAAATTACGCAAACACACCCGGGCGAAATTTTTATCCACCGCAACATCGCCAACCTCGTTATCCACACCGACATGAACATGCTCAGCGTACTCCAGTACGCCGTGGAAGTATTGGAGGTCAACCACATTGTCGTTTGCGGGCATTATGGCTGCGGTGGGGTGAAATCTGCCATGAGCCGGCACTCTTTCGGCCTGATCAACAAATGGCTGCGCCACATCAAGGATATTTACCGCCTGCATCATTCGGCTCTGACAAATATCGAATCGGAGGAGGCGCGCCTGAACAAGCTGATCGAACTGAATATTGTCGAACAGGTAAACAACCTGGCCGATACCTCGATCGTGCAGCGCGCCTGGAAAAAACGCCAGGCGCCGCACCTGCACGGCTGGGTCTATGACCTGCACAACGGAATCATCAACCCGCTGGTGGAAATACCGGCAGGCTCCAGACTGGAACACGAGATATACGAATACGACAACCTGAATGATTAGCGTTGGCAGTGACGCTCTGTGAGCCTCTGTGGTGGAACTTAAGAAGATGTCACAGAGGCTCACAGAGTGAATGGAGGCTCACAGAGGGGCACTTCAACTATATTTTTTTGCCTTTTTTGGTAAACACGCCCGGCATTTCTTTTTCGATGATCGCTTTCACGTCGGCCAGCGAGAGCGCGCGCGCCTGGTCCGCTGTCATTTTGGCGCCCTCTACTTTGGGCAGATTGACCGGCTTTTTATTGTAGCGGACAAAAGGCCCCCAGCGGCCGTTTTCAATGCTTATTTTTTCCTCCGGCCAGTGTTGAATAAACCGGGTGGCTTCTTTTTCGATCTTGGACGCGATGAGTTCGATGGCCTGCTGCTCGGTGATCCGGTCGAAGTTGACGCGCGCCGGCACATTCACATACAGGTCGGCCCACTTGATAAACGGCCCGAAGCGGCCCTTCCCTTTGGTAATGGGCTGGCCTTCGTAAAAACCGAGTGGCCGGTCGGCCGCTTGTTTGGCGGCAACCAGCTCGAGGGCGCGTTCGAAGCTGAGTTCGAAGGGATCTTCGCTTTTCGGGATCGAGACGAACAATTCCCCAAACCTGACATATGGTCCGTACCGGCCGGTATTGACCGATACTTCCTGGCCCTGGTGCTCGCCCAGCGTTCTGGGCAGGGCAAAACAGGTCAGGGCTTCTTCCAGGGTGACGTTTTCGAGGGTATTGCCCGGTTTCAGGTTGGCATATTTCGGTTTTTCTTTTTTACCCAGTTCTTCGCCGGTGCCGATCTGCACCACCGGTTTACCCAGGCTGCTCATCCGCACGAGCACGGTGCGTCCGCTGTCCGGGTCGGCGCCCAATATCCGTTCGCCGCTGGCGCGTTCGGCTTCAGCCAGGGTTTTTTCCACATCCTGGTGGAACGGCTTGTAGAAGCGATCGATCATTTTTGCCCAATCCAGTTTGCCTTCGGCAATATGGTCGAACTGTTGTTCGATGCCGGCCGTGAAGCCGTAGTCCATGATTTTTTGGAAATAAGCGTCCAGGAAATCACAGACGATCATGCCCATGTCGGAGGGGTACAGCACATTTTTCGTAGCGCCGATTATTTCGGAGCCCTTGGATTTGCTGATGGTATTGTTTTTCAGCACCAGGATTTGAAAGCCGCGTTGCTCGCCCGGACGGCTGTCTTTCACCACATACCCCCGGTTTGCTTCCATGATCTTGGTAATGGTGGGGGCATAGGTAGAGGGGCGGCCGATACCCAGTTCTTCCAGTTTTTTTACCAGGGCGGCTTCTGTGTAGCGCGCCGGTGGGCGGGTGAAGCGCTCGGTGGCGGTCAGGTTATCCAATTGGAGCGGCTGGCCGACTTTTAGCGGGGGCAGGATGCCCTGTTTTTCGTCTTCGTCGTCGTCGGTGCTTTCCAGATAAACTTTTAAAAATCCGTCGAACTGGAGCACTTCGCCTTCTGCCACCAGGTGGGCGCCGGGTTGTGTGCTGATGCCGATGTCTACGGTTGTTTTCTCCAGTTCGGCATCCGCCATTTGGGAGGCCATAGTGCGTTTCCAGATGAGTTCGTACAGGCGTTGTTCGTCGCGGTTGGCGCCGGCTGTGGCGTTTTCGATGTAGGTTGGCCGGATGGCTTCGTGGGCTTCCTGCGCCGAGCTGCTTTTGGTTTTGTATCGCCGCGTATGCTGGTAGCGCTGGCCGTATTGTTTGACCACTTCATCGCTGATGGCCTGGAGGGCCAGTTCGCTGAGGTTGGTAGAATCGGTACGCATGTAGGTGATGAAGCCTTGTTCATAGAGCCCTTGCGCGATCGACATGGTGCGATTCACGGAATAACCCAGTTTCCGGCTGGCCTCCTGCTGGAGGGTGGAGGTTGTGAACGGCGGCGCCGGCCGGCGGCGGGCGGGGCGAACATCCACCGTATCGACGGTATACGCAGCGTGGAAGCATTTTTGTAAAAATGCCCCGGCGCCGGCGGCATCCTCGAATCGGTCGGGGCTCTCCGCCCGGAAACTCACGGTTTTCCCCTGTGCATTGGGCGCCAGAAAATCGGCGGTAACGCGAAAATACGGGCTGATTTGAAAGCGCTGAATTTCGCGCTCCCGTTCGACGATCAGTTTGACGGCTACCGACTGTACCCGGCCGGCCGATAACTGGCCCTTTATTTTTTTCCACAACAAGCCCGACAGTTCCCAGCCGACCAGGCGGTCGAGCACCCGGCGCGCCTGTTGTGCATTGACGAGGTTCAGGTCCAGGAGCCGCGGATTCTGAACGGCCTGCTGGATAGCCGGCTTGGTAATTTCATGAAAAACAATACGTTTTGCACTGTGCACATCCAGGCCCAATACTTCGCACAAGTGCCAGGAGATAGCTTCGCCCTCGCGGTCTTCGTCGGTTGCGAGCCAGACCTCCTCTACCCTGGAAGCCGCATCCCGGAGATCTTTGACGGTTTTTAACTTCTCCGGAGGAATAACATAGTTCGGGGAGTAGTCTTTATGGACGTCTACGCCCAGGTCGTTTCCCTTTTCCAGGTCGCGGATATGACCGTAAGAAGATTTAACAGCGAAATCGCTGCCCAGAAACTTTTCAATCGTTTTTGCTTTCGCCGGCGATTCGACGATCAGGAGTTTTTTTGCCATAATCGGGGGCAAAAGTAATGGGATTTTAAAAGGAAACAACTTATTGCTTCAGCCCCCCGCCTTTTGGTGTCGTAACATCCGGGGTATTACCCGTTTTTTTCTGGGGCGCCGGCGGTGCTGACGGTACATTTGCCGGTTTTTTTCGGACCTCTTCTTTCAGGATTTCGCCTTCGCGCCGTTCCTGTTCCCAGGCTTGTTTGCGCTTTTCCCGGAAATACACCGCCAGGTCTTTAATGACGACCGGCTTGCCGTGCAAGTGGTGGTGAAACGCCAGGAGAAGGAAATCCGCCATATCGTCCGGGTAACTTACCCCTGCACTGCGGAGGTAATTGGACAAGCGGGAACCTTCGTAAAAGCTCCAGTTGACGATCATCCACTGCCCCAGGCGGTTGTGCATGACCCGGCAAACGCTGTCTTCCGGAATAGCCCTGAACATTTTTTTTGACTCCTCCGAACTCAGCTTGTCGAGCTGGCTGAGGGCGTCGTCCAGGTTTTTAGGAATGTAGATGCCGTTCAGGCGGTCCTTGGTGATCCGCTCCTGGTATTGGCGCTCGAATTCGTCCGGCGTGTTGGGCGGATTGTATTGCTGGGAGAACAGCGCGGCGCCCGTGCCGGCATAAAGAAAACAACATAAAGCGATGAAGCGCATCGGATGTTTCATAGTCTTTACAGACATTTGTCCGTTCGTATGATGAGAATTAAAGAACCGCAGTTCCGGCTTTCACTCCTGGAGATATTTCTGCTGGAGCTGGCCTGTTGGCTTGGCTTGTGGCTGCTGAACGATTACCTGGCTGCGCTACTAACGCTGATCACTACTGCTATCGTATTTGCCGTTTTGGTCATCGCACTGCTTTCCGAAGGGATCGAACGTTCTAAAGTGCCGCGCCGGTATTTTTGGGTCATGGGCCTGAGCGTACTGGCGCCCCTTGCCGCGGCGCTGCTATACAGCATCATCTTTGGCGGGCAACTTTCTTTTTTAACCTGACCGCCGTTCTAAACCCCGGTCTCTTCGAAGGTGCCGGTTTGTTTGTTTTTCCGCACGCGGTCCCAATGGAAATACCGGCCATTCATCACCACATAAACGCCTGGAGGGAGCGCCTGAACGAAGGCCAGCGCGCTTCCGAGGTTGAAAAAACCGTCGGACGACATGCCGAAGGCATACGGGATCATGGCGCCGGTGAGCACAATGGTCTTTCCCCCGATCTTGGCGGCCGCGAGCATACGGGCTGTATCTACCATCCGGTCGGTGCCATGGGTGATCAGGATGCGGCTGGCGTCCGTTTTGCGGCAATTGTACACGATGATGGAGTGTTCGTCTTCCCCCATTTCGAGCGAGTCGACCATCATGAGGGTCTTGATGTCGATCTTCACTTCACAGCGACCGCGCTGGAACATTTCACTGAGGTGGGTATCCTTAAAATACAATTCGCCGGTGATATAATTGTATTCCTTGTCGAATGTACCGCCGGTGACAAATACCTGGATCATAAGCCGAAATAAAAAAGCGTTCGACACCTGAAGCTTCCTGCCCGGAGAACGCAACGCAAAGAAACGGCATTTCGCGCAATGCAAATTCTCTTGCCGGGCCTTGGCATGTAAAAAACGTTTTTACCTTTGCCGGCGTCAACAAATATGAATCTGTATGCGAAAAAACGAAGAATACGCTGAAAATCGCGGCCGCGACGGGCTGGTGTTCCTGGTGAGCCTGGTCGGGCTGGTAGCCTTGCTACTGTTTAAGCCGGAATGGGTCTGGGTCTCCTTCCCTTTTGTGTTCACGGCGCTGGCCGGGGCCTTAGGCCGGCTCTGAACATTGAACATTGAACATTGAACATTGGGCATTGAACATTGGGCATTGAACATTTCAAAAAATTTTAAATTTAAAAATGTTCAATGCCCAATGCTCAATGATTGTTCCAGCCGGAAAAGAACGCCTTCAAATAGAAATCCCTCGCCGGTACGACGAGGGACTCTAACCCAAACAAATAAACACAAAAACTACTTGGTGCAAGTTTAAGACAGTTTTGGAGTTGTCAAAAATTTATCCCCGAATTTTTTACCTCTTCTTAAAAATTTTCTTGGCGAAACCGGGGTTCGCCAAACAATAAGGGATGATATCTTCTGAAAACCAAACAAAACACCTGTATTGAAACGCTAAAAAACCCGCTGTACGAATTCCACAACATTGGAAGGGGCATATTATCTTCGCCCCATGCGGATAATTCGATTCTTGCTTGTCCTTTTGCTCACGGCCGCCCTGGCCTGGCAATTACATACGCCACAGCGGGTTGGCGACAAAACGTTGCCGGCGCTCGGCGCCTTTTTCAACCCTTTTACCGGCTTTTGGCAAAATGCAGAACCGGCCGGCGCCGGCGCCCGCTGGTCGGAGCCGCTTCGAATTCCCGGTTTGAAAAAGCCCGTCGAAGTTGTGTACGACCATCTGATGGTCCCGCACATCTTCGCAGAAAACCTGGACGATGCCATTATGGCACAGGGGTACATCACGGCGCAGCACCGCCTATGGCAAATGGATATCACCGCCCGCCAAACTGCCGGCCGCCTGTCGGAAATACTCGGCGCGCGCACGCTCGATCTCGACCGCATGACCCGGCGCCGCGGCCTGCCCCTGGCTGCCGAACGCGACTGGAAAGCCTGGCAAACGTCGCCGCAAACAGCCCGGCGCCTGGAAGCCTATACCGCCGGCGTGAATGCCTGGATCGGGCAGCTCACCCCCGCCACCTACCCGATCGAATTTAAACTGCTGGGCTATATCCCCGAACCCTGGTCGCCGCTGAAAACTTGCCTGATCGTAGAGAACATGATTGACGCCTTGAACAACCGCGACAATGACCTGGCGACAACCAACAGCCTGGCCCTTTTCGGGCGCGACACCTTTGATTATTTATACCCGCTTTGGAACCCGCGCCAGCAGCCGGTAGTGCCCGATACCGGCCAATGGGAAAACCTCCGGCGGAGTGTGGCGAAGAGAATCCCCCCCGCCGGAATATCCCTTTCCGCCCGCAGCGGCCCGGCAATCCCCGAACGCTCCCTGCCTGCCGGCTTGCGCGAACTCAACGGCAGCAACAACTGGGCCGTATCCGGGCAACATACCCAATCGGGCTACCCCATTCTCGCCAACGACACCCACCTGCCGCTCCGCCTGCCACACGTATGGTTTCAGCAACAATTGTGTACCCCCAATCTCAACTGCTACGGCGTGGTGGTACCAGGCGTGCCGGGTGTTGCCATCGGATTCAATGCCGATATTTCCTGGGCTTTCACCAATGTCAGCCAGGATGTCGCCGATTGGTACCGCATCGAATGGGCTGATGGCAACCGCAGCGCCTATCGCCTCGACGGCCAGCTGAAACCGGTGGAGTGGCGCATCGAAAATATCGGCGTGAAAGGGCAGGCGCCGGTATCCGATACCGTGCGCTACACCGTGTGGGGACCGGTAGTGTTCGACGATCAACCCGAACATCCGCTGCGCGACTGTGCCTACCGCTACTCGACGCATGATATGCCCGCGCCGGAAAGCCTGGGCCGTTTTTTGGATATTGCCGGCGGAAAATCGTTTGAAGACTACAGAAAAGCACTGCCCGGGCTTGACTGCCTGTCGCAAAATGTCGTTTTTGCTTCCCACAGCGGCGACATCGCCATCACCGTTCAGGGCAAAACGCCCCTGCGCGCGCCAGACCAGGGTCGTTTTGTCCAAGACGGCAGCCGGGCAGCAAGTGCCTGGTACGGGTTTATCCCCGATGCAGAATTGCCGGCCATGAAAAACCCCTCCCGCGGCTTCGTCTTTTCCGCCAACCAACACTCTACCCCGCCGAGCTATCCCTATTTCTATTTTGGAAATTTTGACGACAGCCGGGGCCGCCGCATCCACCACCGGCTGAACCAGATGTCGAAGGTGACTCCCGACAGTATGAAACGGCTGCAACTGGATAATTTCAACCAGATCACCGCCGACGCCCTGCCGGTTCTATTGCGCCTGCTCGACCGCAAGCGCCTCGACAAAACGGGGCTGGAATACCTGCGGATACTGGAAAACTGGGACTGCTCTTATGAAAAGGCGTCAACGGCCCCCACCCTTTACGATCTTTGGTTCAACGCTACGTACGATCTGACCTGGGACGAACTGGAAGCGCTCCGCCAGAAAAAAACAGACGTGCTCTTTCCCGAGCCCTGGCGTTTCGTCGAGATCATGGAACATGACCCCGCCTCTATATTTTTCGACCGGGCCGGAACCCCGGCGCGGGAATCGGCGCCGGCTATCGCAACGGAAGGCTTCCTGCAAATGTGTGAACAGGCAAAGGCTATGGCGCCGGACAAACTGGCCTGGGCAGCCTACCGGGGATTCGAGCTGAAACATATCGCCCAACTCGACGCGTTCAGCCGGCTCGATGTGACCCCTTCCGGCACGCGAAACGCCCCAAACGCCATCAGTAAAAACCACGGCCCTTCCTTTCGATGGATCGTGGAAATGAGCCGGCCCGTGCGCGCCTGGGGCGTTTACCCGGGCGGACAATCGGGCAATCCCGGCAGCCCGTTCTACGATAACATGGTGAACGCCTGGGTTGCCGGAGAATATTTCGAACTGCTGTTCCTGAACACCCCCGATGCGATCCCGGCAGAGCGGGCGCTCGCCCGGCAAACCTTGTCGCCAAAATGAAAAACACCTGGCTCCTGTTGCTGTTTGTATTTATTTCCGGACACCTGTGCCACTTCGGATTGCCCTGGTGGGCCCTTGTACCTTTGAGCGCTTTGGCCGGATGGCTCTTCCCACAAGCAGCCTGGCGCAGCGTATTGGCCGGATTTGCGGGAGGGCTACTGCTCTGGACAACAAACGCCCTTTGGCTGGATATCGCCAATGCGGGCCTCCTTTCCGGCAAGGTTGGAACTTTGTTTATGGGTTTGTCTCGCTCGCAAATCCTGTTGTTCACCGGCCTGTTGGGCGGGCTGTTGGGCGGTTTGGGCGCCCTGACCGGGCGTTGGGCGCGCGATGTTTTTGGCAAATCGCCCAATTAGTTGAAAAAATAATGTTATATGACGCGGAAACTCCGGCCCTGTATTCTATTTTTGTCTTCGATTTTAATCCGGCAAGATTGACTTTCCTGCGCAGGCTTTTTCGGAATGCCCGGGGATATTTTCCAATTTTGAAGTATGGACAAAACCGGCAGCGGGCGTACCGTGCCGGTTTTTGTTTGTCCATATTAGACTTGTTGCGGTGGGAGCGCCCGAGCCATGAAATTAGAGATTTTTGGGCTGGTTGAGGCTCATTTTTGAGTTCGTAGCAGCGCTACGGACGAAAAAATAGCCGAAAAGCAGCCCAAAAAGATCAATTTCTGGCCGGGTGGCCTCCCACCGCAACAAGTCTATTGGAAGCAATCTCCGGATACGCTGTTGAATTGGCATCCTGGCGTACGATTGCTTCTACTCGAATTCGAGGGTCATATTAAATTCTACGCGGCGGTTTTGCTCCCGCCCCTTTTCCGATTTATTGCTGGCAATAGGTTTGGCTTCACCGTGCCCGGCCGAGCGCAGGCGCGCAGCGGCTACCCCGCGATATACCAGGTAATCATAGCATGCCCTGGCGCGCTCGGTCGACAAGCGCAGGTTTTTCTCCTGGCGCCCACATCATCCGTGTGCCCGTCGATAGACAGTTTGTAGTCGGGGTACTGGTTCAAAATATCCACTACCTCATCGAGTATCCGGAACGATTGTACCTTTAAATCGGCCCTGCCGGTTTCGAACTGGACATTTTTGGTGGCGAAAGCCAGGCGTTCTTTGGTTTCTTTTTTCACTTCCGGGCAGCCATAGTTGGTGGCCGGGCCTGCCGAGTTCGGGCATTTGTCCAGATTGTCCGCCACCGCGTCGCCGTCGGTATCCGGGCACCCTTTGAAGGGGCCGGCTGCGTCGGGGCAGGGATCGGCGTCGTCAGCTATTCCGTCGCCGTCGCTGTCTTTAATCAACGGACAGCCGCCATTGGCTTCCGGTCCGGCTTCGCGCGGGCACTTATCGTCTTTATTGGCGATACCGTCGTAATCCGAGTCAGGGCAGCCCTTCACTGTACCTGCTTCGCCCGGGCAATCGTCATCCGCATCGGTCACGCCATCCCGGTCGGTATCGGGGCAGCCGTCGAGCGTACCGGCCTCCGACGGGCATTTGTCGGCTTTATCCGCCACGCCGTCTTCGTCTTGGTCCGGACAACCATTCGTCAGTGCGCCACCGGCCTCGGCCGGGCACAAATCGTCTTTATCGGCAATACCGTCTTTGTCCTGGTCGGGGCAACCCGCCGTGGCGGCAGCGCCCGGCTGATCGGGGCACTGATCGGCATTATCCGCCACCCCGTCCTGGTCGCGGTCGGCCGGCGGCACGGGTTTGGGCTCCGCCTTATGCAGCAGATAAACAAATCCGACGCCAATTTGGGCATTGTCGCGCTTGTCTTTGGTTGCTTTGCGGTATTCGCCCTGGACGTTGATAAAGGCATATTTGGACACCCGGAAATTAACGCCGGCGCCAAAGGGGAACTGGGCATGGCCGTTTTCAAATTCTTCCAGGAAATAACCGCCGCCGGCAAAGGCATACGGCGATATTTTGGCGTCGTTGCGGATATTTTCCAGGTGAAAAACCAGGTCGAGGCTGGTAGTTACGGTGTTGCCGGAAACGCCGGGCAGTTTGGCTACGCCCAGCTTGAACGGAACGCCCAAGTTGAGGAAGGGCGCTACATTGCGGAAATATCCCACCTCAAAGCCCTCTCCGAGTTTGAAGTCTTCACCGTTGAGCGACCCGTAATCGAAGAAATTGATCTTGGCGTGAATGGCATTTCGGAATTCACGATTTTGGGATGTAGCTGCCGGTTGGAACGCCCCCCACAGCAGAAAAAGGAGTAAAAAGGTAAACTTTCTCATTGCATTTCAGATTTATCCGGCATCAAACAAAAAAGATACCAACTAACCTGAAACGGGTAAAAAACAGAATGCCCGGCGACCGGGGCGGCGCTGTACGTCGGCTATCTGACGAAATAATCAGCCTGCGGTTTGGCCTTCCTCCCTGCGAAGCAGCCGCGCCGCCAATTTGCGGGCTTCCTGACGCGGACTCTTCCACCATTGGACGGATAAAGTAGGCACGCTGTCGATCCGGCGCCGATTGAAATAACGCTTCAATTTAGCTTCCCATTCATACGACGGCCACTCGGTTTGCGCCAGAACGCCGTCGTACAACAACAGGCTCCGGTGCTCGCCACTATGTACTACCGTAGGCACGGCCACCCCTTCCACCAGGGCATTGCGGCGCAGCTGGCCAGGCTCGAAATACGGCTGCAGGGCAATTTCCACCTCCTGCATAAAGCCGGTAGAGAGGTAGGCGGTATCCGGATATTCCAGCAGCGTTTTCATGTGCTGGATCTGCTCTTCGGCAGCCGCATGGTCGCCTTGCTGAATCTGTTCGCCAAAGGTGACCAGGTGCGACAGTACGCAGGTGCCGATAAAGCTTTTATTAGAAGCCAGCACGGTGTGTAATCCGGGTGGAATCGAGTGCGCGATGTATATTTTTTGTGTGGCCCGGGTCAGAACAACATGCAATTGATTGAACCCCAACTGCGTATTCCAAAAATGCAGGTGATTGGTCAGCGTGCCGTGCGCGTCCACGAGTCCGTGCGTGATAGAAAGCAGCAAAATATCCACGTGCTGGCCTTGCAATTCGGCAAATTGATAAACGCCCAGGCCATTGAGGTGCAACTGCTGAATTTTTTCGTGGCCGGCTGTTTTCCGCTGCCGGATTTTGAGTAGCTGGCTGGCGATCAGGTCGCGTTGTTCAACGGTAGAGCAGGCGATGCCCACTACAGGGTATGTTTTGGCCGGGGTAGGTTCGATGAGGTTGAGCCAATCGATGATCTGGCGCGCTTCAGCCTCATTGGTGCCGGTAGTTTCGTCATACCGGCCTTCCACGTTGGCCACCACCGTCACGTCGTTGGCCGAACGGCCGGAAGGCAGGCGTTTGAACGGCGTGCGGAAGGCGATCTGGTTGAAGCGAATCCACTCTTCCGGGCTATCCTGATGCTGGTACTCCAGGGTATAGGTTTTGGAACCCAGGGTTTTGCAGTATTCCAACAGGTCGTCTTCAGCCGAGGGCGTCATGTCCTGCTGCGCATCGCCAAACACGACCAGGTTTTTCGCCAGGTCGAACAGGTGGTAACACTCCTGTTTCGGGATATTGTGCGCTTCGTCTACGAGGACAAGGTCGTATACCATGTTAGAAGACTGAACCACATCCAGCGCCACCGGAGGCGTCACGAGCAGGGCCGGCAAGGTTTCCGTGAGGGCCTCGATGTGTTGCTGAAATAATTCCTCCGCCTTCCTGTCTTTCGACAAGGCGCGGTTATTTTTACCAAACCAGGTCTTGTAGGCCGAGGCATTCTGCGATTTTAGCGCCCGCAACGATTTTAGTTTTTTGTCCTGCCAAAGCGCGCTGATTTGAAACGGCATGAGCCGGGTTAATTCCTCCATACTGTCGTGATAATTCTGGAGGGTGTCTTCATCCCACTGCAGGCCGGGGTTGTACGCGTTTTGAAGCAAATGATGGAGGTACCAGCTTTCGAAGGCAGACATCCAGTTCCTCGGTTTAATTTTACACAAAGCGCGCACAACTTTTTGCTCGGGGGCCGACAGTTTGAGCCAGTGGTTTTGCCAGATGTAAAAGTCCTGAAAATCGCGCAGGTAAAATTGAGTATCCTCCAGGCGGGCGATGACATCTTCCAGAAACTCCTGCCGTTTGGGGATGGTCAGCATTTCATGCTTGATGGAATCCTCGTACAGGCCAGCGGCATTGAACTCCTCAAGGAAAACATCCATAGCGTACTCGAGTTCCTTGATTTGCTCGCGGAAATCGAGCTCGCTGTGGATACTTTTTGCATGGAGCCGGCGGACATCCTCGCGCACGATACCCGGGATACGCCGGCGCCAGGTGCGCAGGGCGCCTTCAAAATCCCGGGCTAATTCGGCGATTTTTTTGATATTACGGACGTCAAAGGCCAGTGGAAATTCAAAATCGAAGTATTTGCGCAGGTGGTAGGTGTGCCGGAGCGCTTCGTAGTCTTCGCCCAATTTTTGTTTCGCCGCCGATATTTGTTTGTAGCGGTCGGAAAACACGCCATAGAGTTTTTCCGACGCCGACGCCGGTTTTTCAAAGTCGGGGCCAAAATGCTGCACGCCGTCTTCAATTGCGTCGCGGATGCGTTTGGTCAGCCCTGCCACTTCGAAGTAGTGTTGTTCGTAATGATCGAGCAGCGCTTCGGCGTAGTCGTTGGTTTTGGCAATATAGCGGTGATGGAGCGCAGTCGCCTTGTCGAGCAGGGATTTTACCTGTGCTTCGGTCCACGCCAAGCCATCCGCGCTGCTGTGGTCGAGGAAAACCGTTTTGTTCAGGCGGCCCAGGGGGTGTTGGAGCGTGGGAAAGCGGCGAAACAGCGGTTCACTGTCGTATATCGCCGCCTCGATTCCGTCGTATTCGCCCTTGTTGAAGAGGAAATCGGCGGGATTCAGCTGGCTGAGCAACAGGTCTTTGCCTTCGGTGCGGTTGGCGCGCAGAAAACGGCCGACGGTCTCCGTAAAGTTCAACTGGCCGAATACCGGCTGGTGCAGGGCATGCCAGGCGCCGTCGAGTTTGTTTTGTTCACGCAGGGTTTTGTGAAGGGTCGTTTTAAACAATTCCTCGTCGTTGGAAGCTTTATTTTTGTTGTCGGCTGCCATACGCAACATATCTGCCAGCATGAGCTGGTCGCTTTCGATATCGCGCAGGATGAACGACACATCGCCGAAGCCTTTTTCCAGTAAAAACTTCTGGGCCCGCCGCAAAGCATTCAGGCTTTTGGAAACGACCAGGCATTTTTTTCCATTCGACAGCGCATTGATGACAATCGCCGAGATCAAATACGTTTTTCCGGTGCCGGAAGCGCCTTCCACAACGGTCAGGGCATTTGTTTGGGCAGCATGCAGTACGGCGCGCTGCGAGGGGTCGAGCGGCAGCAGGGTCAGGGAATGCCGCCAGTCGAGTCCGGCGGGCAGGTTGGGGGCCACCACAGGCGCCTGGGTGCTCATGGTACGCGGCAGCGTCGGGAAAATACCGGCGACAGCCGACCAGCGCAACTGCCCTTCTGACTGCAGTGGTTCCAGATTATTGGCAGCTGGGCAGGGTTGTACGCTCAGGGCCAGCCCTTCTTCGCCCACCCGAACCGACAGGCGGATACCGTCGGCCAGCTCGGTCAGCGTGCGCACGTCGAGGGTGTTGGATTCGGCTATCTGGCGGGCGCGGGCGGAATAGTTCGTGCCGTGCAGGGCATCCAACAAGTGCAGGAGCGGGTAATTCGGTACGGTTTTATGATCTTCGGTGCGTTGAACCGTCCATTTGTCGGCGTGTTGGGGATGTGGCTCCAGTTGGAATTGCCAGACAAAAAGCGGGGCGCTCAGGTCGTAGCCGCCAACCTTGGCCACAAGCAAAGGATAGCCGATGCCGAGATTCCGGGTGCCGAATACTTTTTCGCGGTTTTTAGATTCAAAATAAAAATGGTGAAACCAGATAGATGCCGGATGACCGGCTTCGGCGCTGAGTTCAAAGCAGCGGTTATCCACCAGTTCGCGCACACATCTGATGGCAAAATCGTCGGCATCCAACGCAAAGAGGTCAGCGCGATCCAGGCTGTTGGGCAGGGTTTTCAGCCAGTGGAGCGCATCGCCGCTGTACGGCGGCGCGGCAGGTATTGCGCCGGCATTCTGGGGTTCGGGGCTGGTATGTGCAAAGGCGGAATCCGGACTATTGTTTTCCATGTTGATCGGCAGGTTTGCGAAGAAGGCGGCTCTGAGCTTGCAAATGAACGGAATTTGACGCATTTGCCATATCAATACCGCATGGAGTCGCTTAATTTTTAAATCCGGGCGTTAAATTACGCAAATACCTGCTACCTTTGCGGCCGGCGCCGGGCGACCAGCTCCTGCAAAACTCCCCCAGGGCGGAAACGCAGCAAGGGTATGTGGTTGAGCGGTGTGTCTGGCGCTTTTTATTTGAACTCCTATGCAATTCTTTGTCGATACTGCCAACCTCGATCACATTCGCGAAGCCGCCGAACTCGGCATTCTGGATGGGGTCACCACCAATCCTTCGCTCATGGCCAGGGAAGGGATCGCCGGTGAAAAAAATATCCTGAAACACTACCGCACGATATGTGAAATCGTCGGCGAAGGACGCGACGTGAGCGCCGAAGTCATCGCCACCGATTTCAAAGGCATCGTGGAGGAAGGCAAGCGCCTGGCCGAACTGCACGAGAACATCGTCGTGAAAGTGCCGATGATCCGCGAAGGCGTAAAAGCTATCGCGCATCTTACCGAAACCGGCATCCGCACCAACTGCACGCTGGTTTTTTCCGCCGGGCAGGCCATTCTGGCCGCCAAAGCCGGCGCCACCTACCTGTCGCCGTTCATCGGCCGTATCGACGATATCGGGTGGGATGGCATGGCGCTGATCAGGGAAATCGTCGAAATTTACAACAACACCGGCTATGATACCGCTATCCTGGCCGCCAGTATCCGCAATCCGCTGCATATCATCCAGGCTGCCAAAGCCGGCGCCGATGTGGTCACCTGCCCGCTCAGCGCCATCCTCGGCCTGTTCAGCCACCCGCTTACCGACATCGGCCTGGAAAAGTTTCTGGCAGACTACCACAAAGCAAATCCCGGAGCATAAACCGCATTCGCAGTTGTTTATTACCGTTTTTATACGGCATCGCGGTTGCCCGGAGAACCGGGTAACCGCGATGCCGTTTTAAAGGTTCTGCCGGAAAACCCGTAAATTTACCTTGTCCTGACACACTAACACACCACTACAATGGAAGCCACCACCACACTTTCCTCCGCCGACCTGATGGAACTGGAAGACCGCTTCAACGCCCATAATTACCACCCTGTTCCGGTCGTGTTGGCACGCGGCGAGGGCGTGTACGTCTGGGACGTGGAAGGCAAGCGCTATTTCGATTTTTTATCGGCATACAGCGCCGTCAACCAGGGCCATTGCCACCCCCGGATCATCCGTGCACTGACGGAGCAGGCGCAAAAGTTGACCCTCACGTCCCGGGCATTTTACAACAGCCTGCTGGGCCAGTACGCGGAATTCGTTACCCAGTATTTTGGCTACGACCGGCTGCTGCCGATGAATACCGGTGTGGAAGCCGTGGAAACCGCCATCAAACTCTGCCGGAAATGGGCTTACCAGGTTAAAGGCATCGAAGACGGCCAGGCTAAAATTATTTTTGTTGAAGGTAATTTTCATGGCCGCACGATGAGCGCCATATCCGCCTCCACCGACCCCAGCAGCAGCCGCGGCTTCGGCCCGTACTTACCCGGGCTCGTGGTGATTCCCTACAACGATATTCCGGCGCTGCAAGCAGCACTCCGGGACCCCAACGTGGCCGGTTTTCTGGTGGAGCCGATTCAGGGCGAAGCCGGTGTTTTGGTACCCGCAGACGACTACCTCCCTGCGGCGTTCGATCTGTGCCGCCAGCACCGGGTCCTGTTTATCGCCGATGAAGTACAAACCGGCATTGCCCGCACCGGCAAACTGCTCTGCTGCGACCATTTCGGGTTCAAACCCGACTTGCTTGTGTTGGGTAAAGCCCTCAGCGGCGGGGTGCTCCCCGTGAGCGCCGTGCTCGGCAACGACGAAGTCATGCTGACCATCCATCCCGGCGAACACGGCTCCACCTTCGGAGGCAACCCGCTGGCCTGTGCCGTGGCTATGGAAGCCCTGCGCGTGGTGGAAGACGAACGCCTGGCAGAAAATGCCGAATACCTGGGCTATATTTTTCGCCAGCGCATGGCCGCGCTGGCACAAAAACGCCCGGACCTGGTCGCCCTCGTCCGGGGCAGAGGCCTGCTCAACGCCATTGTGATCAACGATTCGGAAAACAGCCAAACCGCCTGGAATATCTGCCTGGCGCTGGCGGAAAGCGGCTTGCTGGCCAAGCCGACGCATGGAAATATCATCCGGTTCGCTCCGCCCCTGGTTATGACGGAGAAACAACTCGATACGTGTTGCTCGATTATTGAAACGGTATTGCTTTCTTTATAACCTGTCAGGTCAAAAAGTTAAAAATGAGCCGGTACGGCCGCGCATAGCGTTGGCCCGTATCGGCTCATTTTTAACTTTTTGACCTGACAGGTTAGTGGTGCACGCCCTCGGCGGCCACATAATCGCTCAGATAGGCATACGGCGCAGTCAGCCTGCCTTTCTCGGCAATCACCGCCCGGGCGATTATGGCACTGTCGCGTTCGTGCAGCAGTTCGGGCAGCACATTATCGATCAATTGCTTGCCAAAAAACTCCGAAGCATCGCGCGGCAACTCGGAGGGCAGGTTATCGATGGCCATGACATCGACGGCGTCGGGTTGGTACGGCGCACATTCCTGCCCGGTATAGCGATGGATGCCGTACACCGGGTCGGCAATCGTGCTGGGGCGCAACGTGACCGGCACGGAGGCGTCGGGCATGATATCGCAGGAGATATCTGCAACGACCTGGAGGCTGAATTCCGGATCGGCCATTTCGGACGCGGTAAAAAACACAGGAGCTTTCTTGTCGTAATAGATTCCGTTGATAAAAATATCGGCCCGGTGGGTATATGGGGAAAAAACGGAAATATACTCCTCGCCGCAGGCATAGAAATGGTCTTTGTCGAAAATACGGGGGCCATGGCGGTGTTGCACATAATCGGAGGCAAAAAGCTGCGTAAATACCGGCCGATCGAAATCTTTTGTCAGAAAATCGCGCGGCGACACCTGGTGAATCCCCATATCGTGCAGGTTGCGCACAGCGCCGGAAGCCACCCGCCCGCCGCCGGTGAGTACGATGCGCAGGTGCGGCAGGTGTATATGCGCATACGAAGCCTTGGCTTCGGCATAATCGTGAAATTCGTACATGCGGGGCAATACAAAAAGACCCGTGCGGTGTCCGTAGGCCCACAGACCATTGTGCGCCCCGACCATGCCGGCATAAAAACCGAAGGCGATCAGGCGGTCGCCCCGGTCGTCGGTCAGTTTTTCAAAATCGATGAGCCGGATATTTTTTTCGAGGATCGTTTGCAACAGGCGCTGGTTCTGCGCCTGTTTTTTGATCGTATGGGAAAAAAACAGGTAGGTTTTGTCGGGCATGAGTTGATGTACCGGCACCTCTTTCACACCGATCAGAATATCACAATCGCTCAAATCACCGGTCAGGGTAATCCCTTCGGCCGCGTATTCGTTGTCTTTATAACAGCGGACGGGCGAGGGCTCCACCACCAATTCAACCGGAAAGTGCTCCATGATTTGCGTGCATTGTTTTGGCGTCAGTGGCGTGCGCGCATCAGGAGGCACTTTTCCCTCCCGGATGATTCCGATCTTGTACATAAAAATGGTATTTATTGGCTGGCTGAAATTCTGGCGCGTGACGGTTTCGCATGTATTCGTCCAAACTCCGGCTTGACCGCGCAAAGGTAGGCGTTTCAACCTGTATTCCCTGTACAGGAGCAAACATTGCAGGGTTTTCCTTCGGGAAAAAAATAGCACCGCAGGCTGAACTTCTCAACGACCAATTTCGTTTACCTTTGCGAACAAGGGCCTGTCCTGGTATTGACGGGAAAGTGTAGTCGCCTCGTAAGCATGCCGGAGCATAAGCGGTTACTCCGTAAAAACTAACGCTTAAACAATAGTTGGCAACACTCAGTATGCCATGGCTGCCTAATCCATTGGATTAGAATGCCTTTATGCCGCCCGGTTGAGGTTCCATACACATCGTGCCGCGTATCAACCACTTTGGGACTAGTTTGCAGAACGCCGTTACTGCAGGTGAAACTTCAACGGCTAAGGTGCGGAGTGGTCGGTTTTGGAACCTGTCCCGCACTCGAAAATCCTAATCTGAAAATAAGCATGTAGAAAGCGTTGCGGCGCTTTGTCCGGACGCGGGTTCGACTCCCGCCAGGTCCACAACTAAAAAACGCAATGTTCTGCTTTTCAGGATGTTGCGTTTTTGTTTTGGGATAATTTAGGTGTTTTCGGACGTTTTTCGGGCTTTTTATGCCATTTTTACGGCCAATTCCATTTTTGTTTTCAAAGTAAGTTAACAAACAGTGTATTTGAGTTAACAGGAAATGATAGCAATGTTGCACTTTTGTCCTAACAAATAATTTTAAAGATATCGCCGAACTGATGAAACAGACCAGTGAAGCCACTGATCTTGTAAAAGGAGAAGTACGAATTGTTATTGACCGGCTGAGTTGGTAAGCCGCAACGCATAAGCCGCCGTCTCATAAGCCATTGCACCTTAGACGGCGGCTTCGCTCCCTTGGTTTGCCCACCCACGGCATGGGGTCGAAGCGGAGTAGAACTTCACAGGAGATTTGGCAGGAAAGAACTGTATTCAGGCAAAAAAACACGGCATTTTTTCGAAAAAAGACCGTCTTTTGTGCAGGCAGCGTTTCTTTCTCAAAACAAAGGCCGGTTTGCCCCCCCCTGACAACATGCGCCCATCCGCCCTCCTTACTCGTTTCGAAGCCGTTCTTTCCACCTGGGAAAACGCCCTGGACAGCTATTCCGAATCCGGCTTTGTCCGCCAGCCGGCGCCCGGCGCCTGGAGCATCGGCCAGGTATATATCCACCTGATCGGCTCGGCAAAACGCTACCACCTCCGGCAAATCGAAGCCTGCCTGTCCGGCGACGATCATGCCCGTGCCCACAAGTCCTTTGCCGGCTACCTGACGTACCTGCTCGGAGGCATGTTGCCCGTGCGCATCAAGGTGCCGCCTTCGCCGCAATACACGCCGCCACAGCCGGAAAGCATCGAACAGCTGCGCAATATGATCCCGGCACTCCGCGAACAAATGGCCGCTGCTGCCGGGTTGCTTTCCCAAGCCCATGGCAAAGGCAAAATCGCACATCCGGCTTTCGGTTTTCTGAATGCGCTCGAATGGTTTGCGCTTATCGACATGCACTTCCGCCACCACCTCCGGCAAAAGAAAAGGATCGACGCGTTTTTACGACAGCAGACAAACCCGTAGCATCCGGCCCGGGGAAGGGTCGCCAAGCTACATTGACGGCAAAGAAATACCCGGAATTTAAACGACCCAGCCAACCCTTTTTGCACCGGTGATCGTCTGTAGTAAAAAAAGAATTTATCCCTATGAAAAATGCCCTTTTCTTCTCCGTCCTTTTGTTCGCCGCCTGCACAAAAGAGCCTGATGTTGCCCCCTCCACCAACGACTATTTCATTTTTGGAACGTACTACGGCGAGTGCGCCGGCAACTGCAGCCATATTTTTAAACTGGAAGGCCAAAACCTGTTTGCCGACGATATGGAATACCTGCAACCGGACGATCTCGTTTTCCAGTCCCAAAGCCTCGCGCCGGATAAAATAGCTTTGGCTGCTGCACTCGAAGCGCAAATCCCAGCCAGCATGTTCGATGAAACGGCGGAAACCATCGGCTGCCCCGATTGCCACGACCAGGGCGGCTACCTGGTCAAGATCAAAACCGGCGACACGGTCCGCCAGTGGTTTATCGACCGGGATGTGCCGAAATATGCCGCTTTTTGCGATTCGATCGCCGCAACAGTGCAGCAGTTGGAGTAGTCGCTCCCCTACCTCAATTCCACCCGCACCACCGACACCACGCGGCTCAATGCCTGCCGCAGCACTTCCGTTTCCGGATGGCGGAGGATGATGTAGCCTTCGCCCTCGTAGTTGGCGGCGGCTTCCTGGCCGATTTGTGGAATTTTAAAATCGGTGACCATCGACCCGAACTCGTGTTGCACGATTTCCAGGCCATGCACCGCCCGCACGCAGCCGCGGCCCTGCCCGCGCAGGTACGCCGCGCCGACGGCGTATTGCCGCCGGGGCGCCTCGAATTCGCCGAATACAACCAGGCGGGCCCAGGCGCCGATCGCATCAAAACCGGCGGCCCGGCCGATCAGGGTCAGGATTTGGGCGCCGGGCGGGCGGGCCGCCACCTCGGAGATCGCCAGGCTGCCATCCGGGCGGCGAAACCACTCCAGGTGGCTGACGCCCGTATCCATGCCCAGCGTTTGCAGCGCCTGAAAAGCCGCCTGCCGGATATCGTCGTACTCCGGCGCTTCCACCTCGCGCGGCACCAGAACCTGCCACTGAATCCAGGGCTCGCGCATCACTTCCAAAGGGTTCGGATAATAATGCGAGATGGAGTGAAAAACCGGCTGACCATTCAGGGAAAAGGTATCGAACGAATGCTCCGTGCCGGTAACGAACTCTTCCAGCAGCGCAGCGGCGCCAGGCATGTTGGCCAGGGCCATTTCCAGTTCGGCGGCCGAATGCACCTTGAAGGTGGACAAGGACCCCGCCCCATCCGGCGGCTTTACCACTACCGGAAACCCGACCGTTTCGACAAACGCCGTGGCTTCGGCCCGGCTCCGCACCTCCTGCGAGCGCGCGCAAGGCAGCCCGGCTTGCCGGAACAAGACCTTCATGCGCTGTTTGTCGCGAAAATTCAGGGTTGCTTCCACACCCATACCTTCCACCCCCAGCCGCTCGCGGGCGAAAGCCAACGGCGCCTGCAAAGGTTCGACCGCACCGATCAGCCGGTGTACCGGGCCCTGCTCCGCCTGCAAGTCCGCCACCGCCTGCGTCAGTCCATCGGCGTTAAAAACGTCTTCCACCTGCCGGAAAGCAGCCAGCCGCGACTGAATCTCGGGCGGCAACAGCATCGCCGGCTCCTGGGCAATCAGGCCAAAATGCACCGCCGGCAAGGCGCTGAGCACATCGATAAACCGGACGGCATTGGCCGTAAAATTGGGACAAGCATAGATGATAAAAGTCATATGCGGGCGCTTTGGGCGTAAAAATACGCAAAGGTTCAGTAGCCAGGCATTTGTTGCGCATCAAGCATGGGGTTGCAGCAGATCAATCCCCGGCGTGGAAATCCGCCACGCGTTTATTCCACTTTCAAACGAATGCCCGCCGAGTGGCTGGTAAATTCCGGCGCGTACATACACTGCAGGGTGGTGATACCGTTGGAAAAGTCGCCGCGGTGGTTGACCACCAGCGGATACTCAAACACAAAGGTGCCGCGCGGCAGGAAGTCGATAAAGAAATGGGTGGCCAGGTCTTTGGTGCTTTCATAATAACCCAGGCCATCCTGCCAGCGGTAGCCGCTCAGTACATTGACCGGCTCGAAGCCACTGGCACGCATATCTTTCAGGTGCACAAACTCCATGGCGCGGTCTACACGGATTTCGATGCGGATCTTCAGCTTATCGCCCGGGTGCAGGGCGTTGCCGCTACCCAGCGCCGTCAGCTTCGGTCCGGCAGGCGTGTTTTCCTCTTTAAATACCTGTTTGACGATCGTCAGCGGCGTTTTCTTAAACGCCTGGATTTTGTCCATGTCTTCAAAGTATTGCCAGTATGCCGCGCCCCACACGATATTGCTGTTGGGGTTGTTCACCTGGACGGTGCTCCAGCCGGCTTTTACTTCCGCGCCAGTCCAGCTTTCCTTAAAATAGCCGGTGCCCGGCTCGTATTCAGCTGGTTGGATGTTTTTACCGCCGATGCTGACCTGAACCGGCCGGGTATTTTCCAGCCAGTTTTCGCCGTGCAGGAGCAGGGCATATACGGCTTCAGCGGTCGCCTTGGTGCTTTCCCAGCGGTTGGTCTGCTTGTTTTTCAGGAGCCAGATGCGGAGTTCTTCCACGGCCTCCCGGTCGGCGGCAACTTCATCGAACACTTCCACCATCAGCGCCTGGGTTTCCACGGGCAGCTGGTACCAGTACATACCCCAGTCGAAGGGCCAGTACATACCGAGTTCCTCCTTCACCAGGGCGCGTTCGCGCAGGCTGGCCACTATTTTTCCGGCGCCGTCCGGCCGTTGAAAGCGGTGAAGCGCCAAGGCCATCATGCCCTGCTCGTACAGCCCCCGGCCGAGCCAGTATTTGGCGCCCTGGTCGAGGTAATAGGCCGTGATTTTATCCACCCGGTCGAGCGGGAAAAACGAACGGGCATACAGGTAGTGTATGATCAAGCCGTCGAGATGGTTTTCCTCAAAAGTGGTCTCGCCCTTTTGCACGGCGCGTTCCAGGTTGCGGTACTGTTCCTGGAGTTCGCGGTTGCAGAAGCCCATGGCGCGGTCCAGCATGTTCGTTGCGCGGGAGTCATCCTGTACGGAGAAAGCGCCTAGTTTGTTCAAATGCCCCAACCCTGCTACGATGTGCTGGGTGATATACCAGCTCTCGCGGCCACCGGGGAACCAGGGCCACCCGCCGCTTTCCTGCTGGCGCTCGGCCAGCAGGGCCAGGGTCCGGTCCTGCTCATCGGCCATGCGGTTGAGGTCGAACAAAAGCGCGATATTTTGTTTTTGCAGGGCCTCGCTTTGAGCGTCGAGTACCCAGGGCGTTTCCTCCAGCAGGGCGGTTTTGAGTTCCTGGTTTTTGCTCAGGTTGCTCGCCAGGGCGGTCGGGGATGTTTTCCAGCGGTCGTACACCCGGCGCAGGCTCGGCAGTTTTCGGGTGACGCTGGAGGCCAGGGTATTGGCATAGAAGCGGCTGAAAATCTGCTCGGTGCATTCATGCGGAAACTCCATGAGGTACGGCAAAGCCTGTACGGCGTACCAGACCGGGTTGCTGGAAAACTCGATGGTATAGCGTTGGGTGCGCAGGGTACCGGACGGGTTGTTTTTCAAGTGTTCGAAAACGACTGTTTTCGACTGGTTGCCGCGCACGGTGATCGGCAGCGCTTCCGTCACCAGCATGCGGTTGGTCAGCACGGGCAGGGTATTTTCTTCGCCGTCGCGAAATTGGTTGCCCTCGGCAAATACCTGCCAAGTGAGGCCGTCCACGGCGCCTTCGGGCACGCGGAGCCGCCAGGAAACCGGCGCCGACTGGCCCGGCTGCACGTTGAAGGCAACCCGCTGCGCGGCGGCGGCGAGGCCAAAAGCGTCGTCGGCCGCCTGCATCCGCACGGCATCGAACAAGTGCAGGGCCGCCATACCGCTGATGGGCTCCTGGGAAAGGTTGCTGACTTTGGCCGAAAAAACGATCTCGTCGCCTTCGCGCAGGAACCGCGGCGGATTGGTCAGGATCATCAGTTCTTTTTGGGTTACCACGCTTTTTTCGGTCAGCGCCCATTGGAGCTCGCGGGTATGGGCGAAAGCGAGGAATTTCCAGCGCGTGAGGGCCTCGTTCATGGTAAAGGCCAGGACCACATTGCCTTCGGCATCCGTCCGCATTTCGGGGAAGAAAAAGACGGTTTCGTTCAGGTTGCGGCGCGGAGGGGGGGGCGGGGCCGCTTCGGGTTTGCCGCCGCTTCCGCCGGGCACGCCGCCGCCGGCCGCCAGGTCGTAGCGCGCATCCGGGTTCAGGTCATGGGCAAACGCCGCTTTTTGCATGGCGCCTTCGGCAGCTGGGGCTGCCATGGCAGCATCATTGCGCACGATCTGTACTTTTTCTTCGTAGGTTTCCGGGTCGAAGGTCAACACGGTGTCGTACATCACGTTGGCCCGCAGCATACCGGGGAAGCCGCCGCCGTACAGTGGGAAACTAAACCAATTCAAAACCCGGTATACCCGGTAGGCGGGTTGCGGAATGCCTGGCGCGGGTTCGTTGCGGTTGTCGCTGCCTTGCGCCCGGAAGTTGTTGTCCGGGAAATACAATTTCGGGTAAAAGGAAGGAAATTCCATTCCGCCCCACTGATGGCTCAAAAACTGATCAAGCGAGGCATCATACATCGCAGCCACCAATTCGGCAGCCACCCGTTCTTTTTTCGGGCCGCTGATCCGAAGGCGCCATTCTTCTTTTTGACCCGGCGCGAGTTTGTCGCGGAAGGTTTCGAAGTTAATATTCAGGTCTTTATTGCTCCAGGGCACCTGGACGAACAGGCGGTTGATGGCGTACAGGCGGTTGTCCTTGACGGTAAAAGCCGACATACCAAAACCGCCCCGGTCGGCCTCGTCCACGGCCATATCAAACGCTTGCGCGCCGGCAATATCCAGCCAACGGGCCGGCAAGGGCCGGCCCTGCCGTTCTTCGATAAGGAGAAACTTCAGGCGCTCGGCCCGGCACCCCAACCACAGGCGGGTGGTTTCGCCAGGCTGGCAGACGGTCTTTTCCAGGGTGCCACTGGGTTGCTCGAACCGCGTGTTGCGATCGTTGGGGGTCCACACCCGAACAATGCGCTTGATCTCAATAACCTCGCCAAACGGATCCTTTGTCTTGAGGGTAATTTGGTAATAGCCCGCCGTCATGCCGCCGCCGTGCAGGTCGATGGTTTTGTTTTCAGCGGTGTTGAAATTTACCGGCCGGCTGAAATCCTGCCGGTCCCATTTTTCCGGATTATCCTCGCCGTTCCAGGCAAATGCCCGGAAGCTGCGGCGGAAATCCGGTTCTTTCAGGGTCAGCACATCGGGATCGGCCCAATACCGTTTGACGAAGCGCTGCCGGGGCTCCACCAGGCGCTGAATTTCGACCACGCCACTGGCGGCCTGAAACTGCCCCGCCGTGTTGGTGGTCCGCACGGCAATCCCGCGCAGGCTGTCCAGCTCAATGTCCCGGGGCAAGATTAAATCGACATTCAGGGCCACATAACCCGCAGTGATCTGCGTTTGGCCGCTTCGGGTTTCGCCGGTAATATCCGTGACGTCAGCATACACCTGATAATCGAACATGGGCTGGTCTTTCTTCGGGATACTGCGATCCGGCAAAGCGACAAACCGGATGTCAAAATTGCCATTGGCATCAGTGCGGGCTATACCGTTGGCGATTTCAACGGATTCGGTCAGGAAAGGCTTCCGCCAGCTCCACCAGTCCCACCAGGGGAACCGCGCCTCCCGCACCACCCGGTAGCGCACCTGGGCGCCATCCACATTGCTGCCGGCGTAGTTCCTGGCTTGCCCGCGCACCCGGACCGAGTCGTTGACGCGGCAGGCGCCTTCCAGGGGTGGGAAGGTAACTTCAAACCTGGGGCGTTTGTATTCTTCCACGTTAAAAGCGGCACTGCCCGCGAATCCTTCGGCCAGAATTTGCATACGACCGGTGAGGCCGGATACCGGCGCCTGAAAGGTACCGTTGACGGCGCCAAATTCATTGCTCCGGAGTTGTAAGCGCGCTTTTTCCTGGTGGTTTGCATCGAGAAACCGGACGGCCACTGCCTGGTTGGGCATTATTTGCGGGAAACGCGAAGCATCGCGTTGCAGCAATATACCTTTGAAATAGATCGTCTGGCCGGGCCGGTACAACGAGCGGTCGGTGAAAAAATGAATAGTATTCTGGGGTGTCCTGCTTTCCGGGTCATAGCTCCGGTAGGAATCTTCCATCCAGAGGGTGTCCGGGCCCAGGTTGAAGCGCATGCGGTACCCTTGCGTCAAATCCGTGCCCGGCAAAAGGTGCCCGTTTGCGTCGCTTTGAACCTGTTTGACCAGGCGGTACACTTGTTTGCGCTGATTGCGGTCCCATTTGGTTTCATAACAATCGCCGCGCACGCCGGCCACCGGAGCGCCAGTGCTGCGGTGAACCACCGTGAACCTTTGTTCGCCAGCCGTCGAGTACGGAACAGGCGCCAGGTTAGAGCAGGTAAACGGCGCAAAGCTGACGAAGTTGCCATCCTGGCTGAAAGTTTCGGAAGTGGAGGCCAAAACGTAATAGCGGCCTGGCGGCAGCGGGTCCAGTTGCAATTCGGTGCGGTGAAAGCGGAAGTCGGCAGGGTCCGGAATTGTCCAGGTACGGAGCTGCAGCGCCGGACGCCCGTTCAGGTACGGCAGTTGGTTTTCCCATTCCAGCTGATCAAACAATTCGGGGTCATGCGGTACGGATACCACTTTCACCCATACCTTGCTTATATTCTTAAAGCCAACGGACAGCAACATCGGGCGATCGGGCGGGTGTACCAATTCTACTTCCAGGTCCAGATGCGGCCGGCGCAGCTCGTACAACAGTGCGGCGCATTGCGCAGCGCCGTACGAGCCGGGGTGGCGCCGCATCGCGTCTTCAGCATCCGCCACCACCCGCTGAAGCACGCCGGCATCGGCGCCGGGCTTGCGACCATCCAATTCGAGCAAAGCCTGGGCGATGTGATGAACGATTTCAGCGTCGGAGGGATGGTTAAAGTGGGTCTTGTGCAGGATTTCCAGCGCCTGCCGGTAACGCTCGTCCCTATCCTCCAGTACCGCGTTATTTTTTGCGAACTGAAGGCGCAGCAGGTCGGCGTCGATCAGCGGGGCCGCCTCGCCTTCCCGGAGGTGCGCGCCGATAAGGCGCTGAAACAAACGGATGGCCATCCATTTGCCCGAGGCGGAATCCCGGCTCTCAAAAGCAAAGCGGGTAAATTCAGCCGCAGGAGCGAAGGCCTCCGGCTGGTCGAGGTAAAATTTGTAGGCCGGTTCGGTGAGGTAGCTGCGCTCATTGGTGAAAAACTCCAGCGCGCGGTGCCCGAGAAAATCGAACAAGTTCGGCCGCAGAGGCGCTGTGCCGATGGAGTCGAACTGCCCGGGTTGTGAAATATCGCGCAGGTAATCTACCGGCACTGGCCGGAGTTGGTCTTCGTTTTCGACCGAGCTGCGGTAAAATTCGAGCGCTTTGCGTTCGAGCTGCGCCGCCGACCAGGTCAGGAGATCGCCGCCTTCGCCATCGGCCACCGGCGTACGCTGCTGAATCCGCCAGTATTGGTTTTGGAGGTAGGTGGAGTATAATTCGCCCAGCAGGCTTTGCAAGACGGCGCGCAGCGGTTCGGCAGCGCTTTTTTCTTCGCTTTCAAAGGTTTGTACAGCCTTGACAAAGCCGTCCTCTTCCAAAAACGTCGTGTATTTGCCGCGATAGAGCAGGGTTTTCACCGTTTGCGGGCCGTTGCCGGCTTTCTTTGCCCGGGCATATAGCGCTTCCGTGCGTTCCAGGGCGCTTTTAAACAACCCCTGTTGCTCCAGGCTATCGATGGTTTTCCACTCGGAGGCATAGTCGCCGGGCGGGGCAGCGGCAGGTGTTGGCATAGCAGTGGTAGTGGTGGTGGTGGTGGTTGGTGCGGAAGGCCCTGCTGTAGTTTTTTGTGCGGATTTGCAAAACGAAAAAAGGATAAATCCCAGGAGCAGAAAATTCCAGAATCGAAGGTTAGCCATGGATGTTCGGTTATTTAGCATGATATTGAACGGCCGGATGAACAAGTACGACATTCTGGCCGCGACTTAGGATGCAACTGCGCTCAAAAATACACGCAAGGTTCCATTCAGGCTAGTGTCAGGATGTTATTTGCAGTAAAGGGGCCATGTGAGCGAAGAGGTGTCACCAGCCAAAGTATGAGGCTGCTGACACCTCTTGCCGGGTCACATACTATCTTGCTGAGCCAAAGGACTTCAAGGTCATAATTACGTGAAATAAATTGATTGCAGGAAGCGGTAGCGGAGCGGCCCTGTGCCGCTCAGAACATCGCCTTATCGAAGCGTTCGGCGGCAAATTTCCAGTTGATTACGTTAAAAAAAGCGGCGATATAGTCGGCGCGTTTGTTTTGGTGTTTCAGGTAGTACGCGTGTTCCCAAACATCGATACCGAGAATGGGCGTGCCGGGTTTGGGCGCCAGCTGCAGCATCATCGGATTGTCCTGGTTCGGCGTAGTGGTAATAAACAGCCCTTTATCCTTCCCGACGCACAGCCATGCCCATCCGGACCCGAAAACGCCTTTGGAGGCGTCGGAAAATGCCGTTTTAAACCCATCGAACGATCCGAAGGCCGCATCGATGGCCGCCGCCAGCTGACCGGCAGGGGTACCGCCGCCGCCGGGCGCCATCATTTGCCAAAACATGGAATGATTCCAATGGCCGCCGGCGTTGTTGCGAATCTTTTTGTCGGTGTCAGTCGCGGTAATGCGCTGAATAATATCGTCGAGTTCATATTCGGCATACGGCGTGCCTTTTATAGCGTCGTTCAGGTTGTTGACATAGGCCTGATGGTGTTTGCCATGGTGAATCTCCATAGTCTGTTTGTCAATATGCGGCTCCAGGGCGCCGGAAGCGTAGGGCAATGCCGGGAGGGAAAACGGTGTGGTCCGGCGCAACTTGGGCGGTGGAATCACCGGAGCGCCAGGCTGCCCGTTCGTGTTGTTTTTACCCGTTTTACAAGCCTGGAAGAGCGGCGCAACGGCAGCTCCGATGCCGAGTAGAAGGCCGGCTTTTAAAAATGTACGTTTTTCCATAGTTCCGTAAGTGCTTATGTGAAGAAATGTTGGCGTGTTGTCGGCGGTAGTTTGCAGCGACGGAAAGACGCTTTTCCGCAATCTGGGAGCGACTGGAGGCAAATTAAAGAACTATCGGGTGGATCTTGCCCTTTGAGCCGGTTATATTTGTTCGCGCTATAAAAAAACGGGTATCAAACGGATGGCCGGCGTCTTCTATTTCCTTTTGTGCGTTTAAATACGGGAAAAAGGCCTCGCAGACGGTTATTCCCCGTACTTTTGCCCTTCGCCCTTTTAACCCAACACAAAAATGAACCAGAAACAACGCCATAACGACGATTTGCCGGAACCCATTCCTGCCGATCCGGTCGGCCAGGACGTAAGTGCGGGCCCGGAAACGGAGGTAACGGACCTGGAAGTCGACAGCAATAGCGAGCAAAGCGGCAATGACGATTGGTATGAACAACAGGAATTTGTGGCCGACCCCAAACAATCCCTGATCCGGCTGGATAGGTTCCTCATGGACCGGTTGAGCAACCGCTCCCGCAGTAAAGTGCAAAATGCGATCCGCGCCGGTTCGGTAAAAGTGGATAATCTGGACGTCAAGCCCAACTACAAGGTCAAACCCGGAAACCACATCAGTATCGTACTGCCGAAATCACTGGAAGAAGTACATAATATCACCCCCCAGAACATCCCCCTGGAGATTATTTACGAGGACGAGGAGGTGCTGATCATCAACAAACCGTATAAAATGGCCGTACACCCCGGCGTGGGAATCCCAAACGGCACCGTGGTCAATGCCGTGGTCTGGCATTTGCGCGAGCAACTGGAGCAACTGCCCGTCAAAGACGGTAACGAGGCCGACCGCGCCGGTATCGTACACCGCATCGACAAGGACACGACCGGCCTGATGGTCATCGCCAAAAAAGAATATGCGATGGTACACCTCGCCAACCAGTTTTTCCAGCATACGATCGAGCGCAAGTACTGGGCGCTGGTGTGGGGCGATCTGAAACGGGACAGCGGCACGGTGATCGGCAATATCGGCCGCAACCCCAACGACCGGAAACTGTTTATGGTCTTTCCGGAAGGCGACGACGGAAAATACGCCGTTACGCACTGGAAGGTACTCGAACGGTTTTATTACGTAACCCTGATCGAGTGCCAACTGGAAACCGGCCGTACGCACCAGATTCGCGTGCACATGAAATCGATTGGCCACACCCTTTTCGGCGACCCCCGCTACGGCGGAAACCAGATATTGAAAGGCACTTTGTATTCCAAATACAAACAATTTGTCGAATCCCTGTTCACCATTTTGCCCCGGCAAGCCCTGCATGCCAAAGTCTTGGGTTTTACGCATCCGCGTACCGGCGAACACGTCCGGTTTGAATCCGAACTGCCGCAGGATATGCAAACAGTGCTAAAAAAGTGGCGCGAATACGTGCATTCGCGCAAAGAATTGTTGTGAACAATGAACCAGTCGCACCCCGTCATTCAAAACGACGTGCTCGAGGGGTTTTTGGGGCCCAGACGTATCGTCTTTATCGTTAATCCCAAGGCCGGCGTCAACCTGCAAAAGCACATCCGGGAGAGTGTGGAACACCACCTCGACCACCGGAAATTTATTTACGGCATCTGGCATACCGAAAAAGCCGGCCACGCCGCCGAGTTGGCCCGTAAAGCCCGGGAAGAGGGCTACGATATCGTGGTTGCCGTGGGAGGCGATGGCTCGATCAACGAAGTCGCCTCGGTTTTGCTACACACGGAAACCATCCTGGGAATGATCCCGGCAGGCTCAGGCAACGGTCTGGCCATGCACCTGGGTTATGGCCGCGATATCGACAAAGCCATGCGCAAACTGAATATGGCAACCGTGCAAACCATCGATTGCGGCCAACTCAATGGGCATCCGTTTATCAACCTGGCTGGCATCGGGTTTGACGGCCTGGTGGCCAAATCCATGAAAGGCAGCAACTGGCGGGGCTTCCTGCCTTATTTTCTGCACTCCATAAAAGCCGGACTCGTTTTTTCACCGCATCCGTGTACTATTGAAACGGAAGATCGAACGATCGTTGAAAAATGCTTCGTCGTCACGGTAGCCAACGGCCCGATGTATGGTTATAACTTTAAAATTGCACCCGATGCGCGGCTCGACGACGGCCTGTTCTCCGTCGTAATCTTTAAAACGGTACCCCGCTGGCGGTATTTTGCGGCTATTCCGTCGAGCCTGCAGGGCAAAATATACGAAGCGGGGTTTGTCGAGCATTTTACCGCCCGCCAGGTCCGGATTCGCTGTGAAGGGGCTAATTTTGTGCATGTGGATGGGGAAAGTATTGAAATGGCCGGCGACCTCGAATTTAAGATGATCCCACAAGCCCTGAAAGTATTGGTGCCCCGGACCTGAAAGCCGGTCACTTTTTTTAGCATTCCAGCCTTTATGTCAAAAAATAAAAAAACGGATTTCGGCGGCTTCGTTTTTTCCACGAATCCCAACTTTGAACCCGAAGAAAACAACGAACCGGAAATGAACCTCCCCAACGACAAACAAGTACTGCGCCTCTGGCTCGAACGCGGTAAAGGCGGCAAGGAATCCACTGTGATCAAGGGATTCATGGGCTCCGCCGATAGCCTGGCCGAACTGGCCAAACTCCTGAAAAACAAATGCGCAGCCGGCGGCAATGCCAAAGACGGCGTTATTATCGTGCAGGGAAACCACCGCGATAAAATTTTGAAAATCCTGCTCGATCTGGGCTATTCGAATGCTAAAAAAGCCGGAGGTTGAAGAGGTGCGAAATACAAAGCGCGAAATACGAAGTCCGAAATACGAAGTCCGAAATACGTTGAAAAATATGGCTATGATTTCCAGGATTTGTGACATCGGGGGCCGCAGGTTCTGCCCTGCCCTTACACCGCTCCGCTCCAAGGCTGAGGAGCCGGGGCTTCTGCGCATTTTGAATAACCGCCCCACCCACCCCATTTCGTACTTCGTACCTCGTATTTCGTACTTCTTTCTGTTTTTCCTGTTCTTCGCGTGTAATCCCGCTAAAAAATCCACCACCGGCATCCCTGCCCGCAAGCCGGCCGCCACGACCCGGCCGGCTGGCCAGCCGGCACGGCCGGAGCCGATGGATACGATCCGGTGGACGCCTGCCCCGGCGACGCCCATCGGCAGTATACCTGGGCAAACGGCCCCGGCGCCATACAGCGGCCAGCAATACCGGCTGGCCATCCTGCTACCCTTCCTGACGGACCAGTCCGGCCCGGAAGGGCAACCGGTACCTGAAAAAAGCCGCCTGGCGCTCCAATTCTATGCAGGGGCAAGCCTGGCGCTTCAAAAACTTTCTGCCGAAGAAAACATGAACCTCCAGGCAGACGTGTTGGATACGCCGGTCAACGACGATGCCTTCCGGCAGTTGTTCAGTAATCCCAGGTTGGGAAAAGCGCAGGTGCTCATCGGGCCAATCCGCACCAGCCACGTGGGTTTGCTGGCCGAACGGATCAAACAAACGCGCCAAATCCTGGTCTCGCCGGAAAGCCCAAACATGGACCTTACTGCGCAAAACCCCGATTTTATTCAAACGAGTCCCTCTCTGCGAGCCCACTGCGCCGCCATTGCCCGTTATGTACTCCAACGCCACCGGCCGGATGCTGTCACGCTCGTTTGCAAACAACGGGAAGCCGATCGCCTCCCCTTGTTTCAAAGGACCAACGCGGCCGGCAACAAACCCTTCGCTGAATTGATTGTGCCGGATAATACCACATCCTTCGACAATATCGACCTGCGCCCCTACCTCAAATCCGGGCGAACCGCCGTATTCATACTACCAACCTGGGCCAGTCAGGATTTTGTGATGGCGTTTATGCGCAAATTGCGCGCCAGCAAAGGTTCGGCGGCCGTAGAAGTGTACGGCATGCCGCAATGGATGCATTTTGAAAATATCGAGCCGGAGTTTTTTACCGAACTACACGTGCACGTTTCATCTGCCACCTTCATCCGGTACGATGCCGAGGCGGTGCGCGCCTTCCGGCAGTTGTTTTACGATACGTACGGTACTATCCCGGATGAAGATGCCTTTAACGGCTATGACGTCACGCTTTTTACCGGCCGCATGCTCAAAAAATACGGACTGAGCTTCCCGCAACGACTATCCACAGAAGAGCCTTTTGACGGATTGCAAGGCATGTTCCAGTTTGCCAAGGTGTTTTCAACCGCTTCAACCGCCCCGACAGGCGACCGTTTGGATCAATACGACTATCTGGAAAATATTTTCGTACACATCCTGAAATATCAAAACTACCGCTTTTTGCCGGCCGATTGAAGCTAGTGCCGCGTCCGGTCAATAACACCGAAGTCTTTGGAGTGGTTTGCCGTCACTCTGCGTTGATAAAAACCTCATTTATTCCCGATAAAATCGGCTTTTGCCGCCTTGATTGACGACAAACCACCCTCAAATATTCCAGTGTTATTGGCCGGACGCGCCACTAGTGCGGCAACCGCTTCCGCATCACGCCGTAAAAGTACGTGCCGGCCATAGCCGAAGCCAGAAAAAGTACCAGAACCGTATAGCCGCTACCCAGCAGAATAAACATAGGGGCCGGACAGATCCCAGCCAGCGCCCAACCCAAGCCGAAAATAAACCCGCCCAGGATATACCGCGGATAGGTTTTGTTCTTGGGTGGGATTACAATCTCCTGCCCCTCGATCGATTTGAGGTGGTACCGGCGGATGATTTGGACGATAAGCACACCGGACACCACGGCTGTGCCGATGATGCCGTACATGTGAAACGATTGAAAATGAAACATTTCAAAAATCCGGAACCACGACACCGCTTCCGACTTGTATAAGGTAAAGCCGAGCAGGATTCCGACGAAAATATACCGCGACATGCGCATAACGCAACGAATTTTAAGTGTTCAAACGGGAAGGGTTATCTGAAAAGGAGCGGGAAAATCAGGTATGTCATCGCCATACCCCCCAGGAAGAATCCAATGACCGAAACCAACGACGGCAGTTCGAGCGCCGAAAGCCCGCTGATGGCGTGGCCCGAGGTGCATCCGCCGGCATAGCGGGCGCCGAAACCGACCAAAAAGCCGCCTCCGATGATCATCAACAAGCCTTTCCAGGTAAACAAAGCCTGCCAACTGTACCAATCCGGCACGAGCGGAACCTGGTCGCCTTCGAACTGGAGGCCGAGTGCGCGCAGGCTGTCCACAGTAGCAGCCGAAACATGCGCCACCGCGCCATCCGGCGCTGCGAAATAATGAGCGGCCATGTAACCGCCAAAGACGGCGCCCAGCGCCACCAACAGGTTCCACTCCTGGTCACGCCAGTTGATTTTGAAAAATTCATTCATCTCGTCGGCGCCGTCGGCGGCACACATGACTCGAAAATTTTCAGACATCCCGAAGTTTTTTCCAAGCCACAGGAGTAAAAACATAATGGATGCAATCATCAACCCCGCGACCCACCAAGGCCAGGGTTGGCTGATAAAGTCGCGCAATTGAACAAGCCACTCGGGAGCCATAAAGTTGGGAACTGTTTAGTGATAAAAGCAGCAATTCTCGGTTTGCACCAATTCTTCACGTTAACGGGGGCTTGTCATGTTGGAAACAGCCACACAAGCCAACATTCCAGCATAAAATTTGGCTTGTGTGGCTGTTTCCAACATGACAAGTCCCCAGAGAATCGGTGGTTAAAGGCAAAGCGAGAATCACTGAGATAAAAGGACTCAAATATATGGGATTTGTTATCTGTTAATTTTTGCAAACCACTTTCCGCCGGGTATATTTCAACGTTTCAGGTAAAGGAAATCTCCGTTTCCTGATCTACTGCACCGGCTGAAATATGCCGTTCCCGCCACCAGTCCCACAACAACGAACTGACTTCAGCCTGCACTTTCAAAGCGGCCTCCTGCACTGCCGGCGACAAGCGGATCGTCATCGGTTGCAATTCCTCCACCGATATGGCCACCACGTATACCTTCGGCATCCGGCCGGTGAGTTGCAAGGCTTCCAGCACATCCCGGAGCCCCACGTCATGGGTACTCATGGAGCGCGGAAAATCGGATGCAAACCGGGGTTCGAGCAAGCGGATAGTACCGGCCGGCTGACCGTCTATGGTCGCATCCACCAACACCACCACTTCATATTGTTCGAATATGCCCATAAGATGAAAACCGCCGGTGCCGCCATCCAGTACTTCCACGCCATACGGCAGTTTTTGCTCGCTCAGGCGTTGGGCGACGTGCACGCCGACGCCTTCATCGCCCATGAGGTAGCTCCCTACCCCCAGCACGAGCACACACTTATCGTTACAATCCGGAAAGACCATATCCGTGCGTTTTCAGGCTACTTTTTTAGCGTTGGATGCTGGCTCCTCCTCTTCCCGGAGGAAGGCTTCTTCTTCAATAAACTTCCAGCCGCCGCCCATCGATGAAATTTCCCCCCGCCCTTCCACATAATCGTGGTAAAAAACCAGGTGGACGTGTACGATCGTAAAAAGAATAAACAGCCACATCGTTATATGGTGGATCTGCCGCAGGTCAAAATCGCCGCCGAACAGCGGCGACACCCAGGCGAACATACCGGCAATCCAGGATTGACTCATGGCCTCGTACAAACCAAACCCGGTGACACACTGGATGGCAAACAGAATGAACGTGAGAAAATAAATGAACCCCGCCAGGGCATTGTGGCCGACGACCAGGTGTTCCTTGCTCTTGATCTGCAGGATATCAATTTTGAGCACTTGCCACATTTCCTCGAAGTACTTGCGGGTGGTGGGTATGAAGTTTTTCCATCTGGCGTATTTGTTTCCGGCAAAACCCCAATAGATGCGGAAAATAAAATTGAACAGAAATATGTAGGCCGCTACAAAATGGATATAGCGAATCCACCCGAAAACATAGCGTTCGTAGGCTTCTCCGCTGAACTGCAGGGCCGGCGGTTTACCGATCAGGTATCCCGTGACACACAGGGTTACAATGGCCAATGCATTGATCCAGTGAAAAAACCGTACCGGCAATTGCCAAACAAATACCCGGCGAAGTTTATGCGTGGACATAATTTTAAAATCTAAAAATGAAGAATACAGGTTAGCCCCTGATTACGTTGCCGTACAGCCGCAGAGCAGCCCGTGCAGGACTGCGCTGCGGCTATGGTTTTACAATGCCCGCACCCGGCTCACCGTCTTGCCGCTTTCGTCGTACAGGTGTACGGCGCAAGCCAGGCAGGGATCGAAGGAGTGGATCGTCCGCAAAATTTCCAGTGGTTGGTGGTCATCGGCAACCGGTGTTGCCATCAACGCCGATTCATAGGCCGACTGCTTGCCCTCACCGTCGCGCGGGGAGGCATTCCAGGTCGTCGGTACCACCATCTGATAGTTGGCGATCTTCTGGTCTTCGATGACGATCCAGTGGCCGAGCGCGCCGCGTGGCGCTTCCGTGTGGCCAACGCCCTGGGCTTTGGCCGGCCATTTTTCCGGATTAAATTTCTCCATGTTTGCCATGCGGGTATCGCCGTTGCGGATATTGTCGAGCAGCTGGTTGTAAAACCCGAGGGTCCAGTCGGCCACCAGGATGGATTCCAGCCCACGGGCGGCCGTGCGGCCAAGTGTGGAGAACAACGCGGCAGCCGGTACATTGAGTTTCTGCAAAGTACTGTCTACCACAGCCTTGAAATCCTCGCGGCCGCTGGCATAGCCCACCAGTACGCGCGCCAGGGGGCCAACTTCCATGGCATTGCCTTTCCAGCGCGGCGTTTTCAGATAACTGTATTTTTGTGTGGTATCCAGGTGGTCAAACGGCGGTTTGGGCCCGGAATACCTGATTTCGGTTTCGCCTTTCCAGGGGTGCAGGCCTTTGGCGTCGCCTGGATACTCATACCAGGAATGGTCGATAAATTCCTGGATTTCGGCGTCGTCGCGCATATTCACCTCGTACACCCGGCTCAGGTCCTTGTTGAGGATGGCGCCGGCCGGGAATTTATACGTCGACGGATCGCGGTACCCATTGGTACCCAGGTCGCCATAGACCAGGTAGTTGCCCAGGCCGCCGCCGATGGCGCCCCAATCGAGGTAATACGGCGCGATGGCCAGCAGGTCGGGGATATATACCTGGTTGACGAACACTTTCGCCTGTTCGAGCAATTGCCCCACGTGGGCCAGGCGTTCGGCATTGATGGCGCTCACGTCGTCGAGGCCGATGCTGCAGGCCATGCCGCCCACCAGGTAATTGGGGTGCGGGTTTTTCCCACCGAAGATGGTGTGGATTTTCACGATCTCCTTTTGCCATTCGAGGGCTTCCAGGTAGTGTGCCACGGCGATGAGGTTGACTTCCGCCGGCAGTTTATAGGCTGGGTGACCCCAGTAGCCGTTGGCAAAAATGCCGAGTTGGCCGCTTTCCACGAATTTGGCCAGGCGTGTTTGCAGGTCGGAGAAATAGCCCGGAGAGCTCTTGGGCCAGTTGGAAATACTTTGGGCGATCGTGGAGGCTTGTTTCGGATCGGCCTTCAGGGCGCTGACGACATCCACCCAGTCCAGCGCATGCAAATGGTAAAAGTGGACCACGTGGTCGTGGATGTATTGGACGCCGAACATGATGTTGCGCACCAGTTCGGCATTGGGCGGAATGGTGATATCCAGGGCATCCTCCACAGCCCGGACCGAAGCCAGAGAGTGTACCGTGGTGCATACCCCGCATACCCGGCCGACAAAAGCCCAGGCATCGCGCGGATCGCGGCCGCGCAGAATTTTTTCGATGCCGCGCACCATCGTTCCCGATGAAAAGGCATCTACAATTTTACCGTCCCGGATATCGGCCTCTACCCGTAGGTGGCCTTCAATGCGGGTAATCGGATCGACTACAATGCGCTCGCTCATAAGTTGATTTTTATCTGAAGTCCGGTAGCGAAAACCGGCCCTGATGTTTAACCATAATTGTTATTCCGGTAATCGGGGGCAAAGCATAAAGCGGCGCGCCTACAGGTCTTTTTCCGCTTTTTTGCCTTCTTTTACCAAATTGGAGATCAGGCGCGACTTGCGCACATTGGTCATGACCGCGTGGGCGGCCATACCGGCGACCGTCACGACGGCAGCTGCCGTACCAATTTTATCGGCGTCCGACTCGATGCCAAATCCCGGGAACGGCTGGTTGCGCAAATACAGGGCGCTCGCATCCCAATAGCCCTCCTCGGAGCAGCCGAAACAACCGTGGCCCGATTGAATCGGGAAACTCGTACCGTTGTTCCACTTGGTTACCCCGCAGGCATTATAAGTGCTCGGCCCTTTGCAGCCTACCTTGTACAGGTAATGGCCTTTTTTGGCGCTGGCGTCGTCAAATGTTTCCACAAACAAACCGGCGTCATAGAACGGCCTGCGGTAGCAGGTATCGTGTACGCGCTTGGAATAGAACGCTTTGGGGCGCCCGATGCCATCCAGTTCCGGTATCCGGCCAAACGTGATGATATGCACCAAAACGCCGGCCATCACTTCGCCGATGGGCGGGCAACCCGGCACTTTGATAATCGGCACGCCGCTCAGCAATTTGTGGATCGGCGTGGCGCCGGTGGGATTGGGCTTGGCGGCTTGCACGCAGCCGTTAGAGGCGCAGCTGCCCCAACAAATCACCGCTTTCGCATTCGAGCCGGCTTCTTTCAGGATGTCCAGGGAGGTGCGTCCGCCGATCATGCAGTATACGCCGTCGGCTTCCGTAGGTACGGAGCCTTCCACGCACAACACATACTCGCCTTTGTACTTCTCCATGGTATCGCGCATACATTGCTCTGCCTGGTGGCCGGAAGCCGCCATCAAGGTTTCGGTGTAATCCAACGACAATTTGTCGAGCAGGATATCGGCCACAATGGGGTGGGAAGAACGGATGAAACTCTCACTGCAGCAGGTGCATTCCTGGAAGTGAAGCCAAATTACCGGGATACGCGGCTTCGACTCCAGCGCCTTGACCACCTGGCCCGCACCGGCAGTTTCCAAGCCGAGGTAGGCGGCAATAGTGGCGCAGAATTTCATAAAGTCGCGCCTGGAATATCCCCGTTGGCGGAGTTCCTCGTAATAGCTCTTACGCGTCGGACGTTGCGACATAAAAATAAGTTTTTAAAATACTTGAATAAAGAATTCGGATATAAAGATATTTTGCCAAATTTGAATCGGCGCGTGAGTAATATCAACCTATTAAATGATACTGGTCATCTGGACGACTGACCTCAAAGACGGAATTTTGAAGTACAAAAAAACTGACCCTGTATGCATGAACTTTCCATCATCCAAAGCATTCTGGAGGCAACTACAAACGCCGTGCAACAAAACGGCAAGCCGGGGACTGTCGAAACCATCGAAATCGAAATTGGCGAGCTGGCCGGCATCGAATGGAGCACGCTGGAATTTTTATGGCCGGCAGCGGTTGGCGATACGTTGTTAGCCGATGCAACCCTCCAGGTCCGGTGGGTGCCCGGCAAAGCCGTTTGCAGCGATTGCAGTTCCAGTTTCGACGTCCGCCGCCTTTACGATCCCTGCCCAGGCTGCGGGTCGCATTTGCTCCAAATCACACAAGGCGAGGAACTGCGCATCAAATCGCTGACACTCGTGGACAAACCGACGGTGGCAAAAGCGCCACTCCGTTGGAATTAACGAAATAAATTAAAACACGACTCGCCATGTGCGCTACCTGCGGTTGCAGCGGCAACGAACACAAACTGACGGCTTTCCTGGCCATGAAAAAACCGGAAGCATTGACCGGCCTGACCGTGGCAACACTTCCGCCTGGCGCCCGGCCCGGCGTGCAATCCTTCGCACCGGATACCCCGGTAAAAACGGTTATTGAACTGGAACGCGACATCCTGGAAAAAAATAACCGCATGGCTGAACGCAACCGGGGCTTTTTCGAGGCGCGCAATATACTGGCGATCAATCTTGTGAGCTCGCCCGGCTCCGGCAAAACAGCCCTGCTCGAACGCACGTTGGCCGATTTGGGGGCCCGGCGGCAATTTTTTGTGGTGGAAGGCGATCAGCAAACAGCCCGCGACGCCGAACGTATTGCTGCCGGCGGTGCGCCCGTAGTACAAATCAATACCGGTAAAGGCTGCCACCTCGAGGCCCACATGGTGCACCAGGCCATCCGGCAACTCCAGCCAACCACCGACAGCATCGTATTTATTGAAAATGTAGGCAACCTGGTTTGCCCGTCGATGTTCGATTTGGGCGAAGGCCGGCGGGTAATCGTGATCAGCGTAACCGAAGGGGAAGACAAACCGGTAAAATATCCGGATATGTTCCGGTCTGCCCAACTCTGTGTGATCAACAAGGTTGACCTGCTGCCTTACCTGAAATTCGATGTGCAGGCGCTGAAAGAATACGCCCGGCAAGTCAACCCCCAAATCAACTTTATCGAAGTATCCGCCACCAGCGGCCAGGGCATGGAAACCTGGTATGCCTGGCTCGGCCTCTGAACGCGCGCTCACTCTCACCCGCTCAACCATTACGCATGTGCCTGGCAATTCCTGGTAAAATCACCCAAATCACTACCGACCCGGGCAATCCGTTCCGGAGTGGGAAAGTTAGCTTCGGCGGTATCGTCCGGGAAGTAAACCTGAGCCTGGTGCCGGATGCCCGGGAAGGAGATTACGTATTGGTGCACGTGGGAGCGGCCATCAGTATGGTAGACGAGGCGGAGGCGCAAACGACATTCGATTATCTGAAACAAATCGGCGAACTGGACGACCTGAACCTGGGCGCCGAAGACTCAAAAACCGGTTAGATGGACGTCACTTTCCCCATTTTGTTTGCGGCAGTTGTGGGGTTCGCCCATGCCTTCGAAGCCGACCACCTGCTGGCGGTGAGTAATATCGTTACCAAACGCAACTCCGTCTGGACAGCCATCAAAGACGGTATTGCCTGGGGATTGGGACATACCTCCACCATTTTTTTTATCGGCATACTCATCATCCTCGGCAAAGTCGCCATTACCGAGCAAACGTTTCACTATTTCGAAGCAGCCGTTGGCGTTATGCTGACCGGCCTCGGGTTAGTCCGCCTGCGGTATTTGTGGAAAACCGGCCAAGCCTTTCATCCGCACCTGTACCCGGTCGACTTTATTTTTTGGAAAAAACGCCCCGGTAAAGCCATGTACCAGGCGCCTTTCCTGCCAGCGGCTTACCCTGCCGGCACTGCCGGACCGGCACTGCGGTATGCTCCCCGCACCGAAAGTCACCGGCTGGCGTACGCCATCGGCCTGGTGCATGGCCTGGCCGGCAGTGGCGGCCTGGTGCTGCTGGTAATGAGTCAAATGCCCGGGCCAGCCAGCGCCTTGGGCTACATCCTCGTTTTTGGTATCGGCTCTATCGGCGGCATGCTGCTGGCCAGCGGCGTATTCAGCTTGCCGTTTTCCAAAAAACTTTCCACAAATACCAAGGTGCAAATTGGCCTCACCCTGGTTTCTTCCGTATTGTGCGTAGGCTACGGCATTCATGTAGTTTGTGAAAATTTGTTCCTATGAAATTTCTCAGCGAGTACCGGAGCCCCGAATTAGTGGACCAATACCTTCGGCAAATACGGGAAACCGTACGCCGGCCGTGGACCATCATGGAAGTCTGCGGCGGCCAAACCCATAGCCTGGTAAAAAACGGCATCCTGAACATGTTGCCGCCGGAAGTAACCATGGTGCATGGCCCCGGCTGCCCGGTATGCGTGACGCCGCTGCATTTGATCGACAAGGCCGTCTGGCTGGCAGAGGAGCAGCGCGTTATCCTGTGTTCGTACGGCGACATGCTGCGGGTGCCGGGCTCCCGAAAAAGCCTGCTGGAGGCCAAAGCAGCCGGCGCAGACGTGCGGATTTTATACTCCCCCCTCGAAGCGGTGACCGTGGCGCAGGAAAACCCCGGCCGTGAAGTGGTGTTTTTTGCCGTCGGCTTCGAAACAACAGCTCCAGCCAATGCCATGTCGGTGGTCCACGCCCACCAGTTGGGCGTGCAAAACTATTCGATTCTCGCCTCCCACGTGCTGGTGCCGCCGGCCATCGAAGCCGTTATGAACGATCCGGAGGCCCGTATCCAGGGGTTTCTAGCCGCCGGCCATGTTTGCACGATCATGGGATTACACGAATACCATCCGCTTGCAGAAAAATATAAAATCCCTATTGTCGTCACCGGCTTCGAGCCCGTCGACCTCTTGCAGGGCATCCTCATGGCCGTGCGCCAGCTGGAAAACGGCGAGCACCGGGTGGAGAACCAATACAGCCGGGTGGTCCGGCCAGAAGGCAACCCCGAAGCCCGCCGGGTCATTGAACGGGTATTCACCCTCAGCGACCGCGAATGGCGCGGCATCGGCACTATCCCCAACAGCGGCTGGGAAGTGCAACACGATTTGTCTGCATACGACGCCAACCGCAAGTTTAATGTCCAACTCGAAAAAGCGCCCGAAAGCCCCGATTGTATCGCCGGTCTTGTCCTGAAAGGCATAAAAAACCACACGAATGCCCTCAATTCGGCAAGGGCTGCACCCCCTCCATGCCCCTCGGCGCGCCTATGGTGTCGTCGGAAGGCGCCTGCGCAGCATACTATCATAACCGGTAGGCGGGTTTCGGGGTCCACCGTCTACCGTCTACCGTCTACCGTCTACCGCTATGCAAATACATTGTCCGATGCCTAAACTCGACTTCGACGTGATCAACCTGGGTCACGGCAGTGGCGGCTTGCTGACCAACAAGCTCCTGGAAGCGGGCGTTTTTGACGTGTTGAAAAATCCATTGCTCGACACGCACCACGATGGCGCCGTGCTCGAAATGAATGGCCAGATGGCCTTTTCCACCGATAGTTACGTGGTGTCGCCGGTTTTTTTCCCGGGGGGAAATATTGGTGATCTGGCCGTCAACGGCACGGTGAACGACCTGGCGATGTGCGGCGCCGGAGCGCAGTATTTGTCGCTGGCGTTTATTCTGGAGGAAGGCCTGCCGATGGCAGAATATTGGGATATCCTGATCAGCATCAAAAATGCAGCGCAACGCGCCGGGGTGCAGATCATCACGGGCGATACCAAGGTGGTGGAGCGCGGAAAAGGGGATAAAATATTTATCAACACCACAGGTATTGGCGCTATCCATCCGCGGGCCGACATTTCCATGCAGCGGGTCCGGCCAGGCGACCGGATACTGATCAGCGGGCATATCGCTACCCACGGTATTGTCATCATGAGCGTTCGCCAGGGCGTGGAATTTGAAACCACGCTGACCAGCGATACCGCCAACCTGAACCATACGGTTTTGCAACTACTTGATACCTTCGGGCCTGATATTCACCTGTTGCGCGACCCAACGCGCGGCGGAGTGGCTACCGTGTTGAATGAAATTGCCCGCGATGCCCACCTGGGCGTGGAGATTCGGCAAGACCGGCTCCCGGTATTGGAGGAAGTAGCCGGCGCATGCGAATTGCTGGGATTCGACCCCTTGTACGTGGCTAACGAAGGCGTTTTTATCGCCGTGGCGGCTCCGGCGGCAGCGGAGGCCATGCTGGAGAAATTGCGCAGCCTGGAATATGGCGCGCATGCGCAAATCGTCGGCGAAGTCGTGGAAACGCATCCCCGTCAGGTTATCCTGCATAGCCAAATCGGCGGCCGGCGGGTGGTGAACATGCTCACCGGAGAGCAACTTCCGCGGATTTGCTGAGCATCAACTGGCCGTAGGCAATGCATTCGTCATTCGGCGATAATTGCCGGTGAAACAACAGCTCAAACTCGGGGCGCAAGTGGGTGATCGCCAGGTCGACCAGGAGCGCATTTTGCCAGACACCGCCGCTGAACGCCAGCACGCGGCAGTCGTGCAGGCGCGCCTGTTGCCGGATCATTTCTACCAGCGTGCGATGAAAACGGGCAGCAATTTTTTCGCGGCTGCTGCCGGCAGCCCGGTCGGCGGCCACTTGCCGGACCAACTCCCCGGTAGGCGCCAAAATCCCGCCTGCCGTGTCCAATGGATATGCAGGCAAGGCCTCCAGCCCCTCCTGCCGGTAATACCTGCCGGCGGCCTGTTCCAGCAACATGGCCGCCTGACCTTCATAACTGACCCGGTGAGCCAGCCCAAGCAGGGCCGCCACCCCGTCGAACAAACGGCCGACCGACGTCGTGCGCAGCAGCCCGCCCCGCGCCAGTATTTTTTGATACAACGCCCATTCCTGCGGCGAGAATTTCGCTTCCAGATCGTCCGGCGTAATGCCCGACAGGCCCGACAGGCTCAGCGCCGAAAGTCGCGGCTCCCGCGGCATCTTGTCGCCCAATAGAAAATCGAACGCTTCAAAATACCCGGCCCGTTCCATAGCCTGCCCGTCGAAACGGAAAAACTCCCCGCCCCACACCTGCCCGTCATCGCCGAAGCCGGTGCCATCCCAAATGACGCCCAAAACGGGAGGGACGGTGGTAATCGGGCCGACCAAATAGCCGTTTTCTGCCAGTACTGCGGCAAAATGCGCCCGGTGGTGCTGGACTTCCAGCACGGGCGTCTGCCAATCGGCCGCCAGGCGTTTTCCCAACTGCGTGGAAAAGTAGTCGGGATGCTTATCCACGACGATCTCCCGGGGTGTTGCCCGGAGAAGACGGAGAAAATGCTGAAGCGTACGCTCGAAGGCCTCCTGGGTATCGTAACTTTCGAGGTCGCCAAGGTATTGGCTGACATACAAGTTGCCCAGGTGTTGCCAGGCAAAAGCGCTTTTGAGCGTAGCGCCGAGGGCAAGTACGGAGCGCGCTTTCCCCGGGCCAGTTGGTTGTACGCCGGAAAAAAAAGTGGGCGCAAAGCCCCGGGAGCGGCGGAGCACGATCTTTTGCCGGTGGCGGGGGCTAAACCGCAGCACACTGTCGTCTTGCGGCAGGGCGATATCGCGGTTGTGCGACAGGATAGCGTCGGCGATGGGCGAGAGCAGGCGCCGCGCAGCCTGGTCGTCGTAAATAATCGGCGATCCGCTGAGATTACCGCTGGTAGCCACCAGAGGCCGCCCTGCACCACGGGCGATCAGATCGAGCAACGGGGCATACGGCAGCATGACGCCAATTTCGGCGAGGCCGGGCGCCACCAGCGTACTGCAAAGCCCGGAAGCCGGCTTCCCCCGCTGTTGCACCAGCACAATCGGAGCTTCGAAACGGAGTAGCCACTCTTTTTCCGCCGCGCCGGGCAATGCGTCGCCGTCGAGCTGCTCCAGGTCTGCATACAACAAGGCGAAGGGTTTGTCTGGCCTGCGTTTGCGGGCGCGCAGGTTTTGCAAGGCCCCGGCATTCGTGGCATCGCACATCAGGAGGTAGCCGCCAATGCCTTTGACCGCTAAAATTTTGCCGGCGCATAGCCCGTTTATGGCGCTGTCCAACGGGTCGGCAATGTCCATGCCGGCTGCATCCGTCAGGCGCAATTGAATCCCGCAAACCGGGCAGGAGTTGGTTTGCGAAAAATACCGCCGGTCAGCCGGGTCGTTATACTCGGCCAGACATTCGGGGCATTGTTCGAAACGCGCCATAGTGGTTCGCTCGCGGTCATAAGGCAAGCCGGTGGCAATGGAAAACCGCGGTCCGCAGTGAATACACGTGGTAAAGGCATATCCAAACCGCCGGTTCGCCGCCTGGTGCAGCTCCTGCCGGCATTCGGGGCACAGGGCAAAATCGGGCGTCAGGAGCAGGTCGGGAAGCGCAGCCGTGGCGCTGTGCACAATTTGAAACCCTTCGAACGCCTGTCTCGCCAGGGCTTCCAGGCGGTACCCGGTAATTCTGGACAGTGGCGGCGCCTGCCCGAGTATAGCTTGCCCGAAATCTTCTGCAGTGCGCACGCCGGCATTAAACACGACATGCACGCCATCCGTGGTATTGTTTACCCAACCCGACAGCCCGTACGCCTGCGCGAGCCGCCAGACAAACGGCCGGAAGCCAACGCCCTGGACCTGACCAGTGATGTGGAGGTGATAGGTATGTTCCGTGCCTTTTACCATCTGCCGAACGTATCCGGCAAAGGTACGTCAAAGCGGGGCGCGCCCTGCGGACGGAAAGACCTGGCGGACAGAAAAATTGGCGTGTTTCAAAAGCGCACTACCTTTACGGCCGTTTTGCAGGTAAAAACACGTTTGAAAAGCCGCGCTGCGCATGATTGGGAAATAGCTCCTGCAAAGAAACTACCGGTACATGAAATATTTCTCTGGCCCCCGCATCCTTGGTTTTTTTCTCAACCGCCTGGCCGTCGTCGCGCCCCGGCAAGCGGGGAAATTGTCCTTTTATCTGCTTGGATTGCCCCGCCGCAAGAAGACCAAACGTTCCGAAAAAAAGTTTCTGGCTGGCGCACGCCTGCACTTCGAGGATATCCACGGAAGAAAAATAGCGGTGTACCGGTGGGGGGATTGCGGCCCGGCGGTCATGCTGGCGCATGGCTGGGAAAGCCAATCCGGGCGCTGGCGTAAAATCGCCCCGGCGCTGGTGCGCGCCGGTTTTCAGGTGATTGCCGTTGACGCGCCGGCACACGGGCGGTCGGGTGGCAGGCATTTTACGATGTTGCGCTACGCCGAAGTGCTGCGGACCCTGTTGCAACGTTACGGCCCCATCGATGCCATGATCGGGCACTCCGTCGGCGGCGCCGCCAGCATCTGGGCTGCAGGCGGCGTGGACCCGGCCCTGCACCCCAAACGCGCCGTCATCCTGGCGGCTTTCAGCTCCATGGAGTACGTTATGGACAACGCCCGCCGGCTGATCGGCGCCAGCGATACCCTGATGAACGCCCTCGACGACTATGTCGAGCAGGCCACCGGCGCCCGCATCCCACATTACTCACTGGTCCGGATTGTCGAAAAACTGGGCGACGTGCAAGCCTTGCTGGTGCACGACCGCCATGACCGGGTGACGGCGTTTCATCAAAGCGAACAGCTGGCAGCCGCCTGGCCGGGCGTACGGCTCCTGGCCACCGATGGATACGGCCACGGCCTGACAGCTCCCGCCGTGCTGGATTCGGTGCTGGCATTTGTACAAGAAAAACCGGTTTGCTGAGCGATTGCGAAAAGATCAACTTTTTATCCCCTACCTTTGTTTTTTCAACCTCCCGGAAATCTATAAGCCGCTGTTTATTTATGCCCAATCTACTGGAAGATCAGAACGTCCGCGCACTCGGCAGCAACCTCGAATTGCTGGCCCGGCAGGTGGTGGAAGGATTTATCGTAGGCATGCACCGCAGCCCGTTTCATGGCTTTTCAGTCGAATTTGCCGAACACCGTCTGTATAACACCGGAGAGAGTACCCGGAACATCGACTGGAAAGTGTACGCCCGCACCAATAAGCTGTTTGTCAAACGGTTTGAAGAAGAAACCAACCTCCGCTGCCAGATCGTGGTAGATGCCTCATCCACGATGTATTACCCCTGGGATGAAAAGAACCCCCGGAAATTCAGGTATCAAAATAAATTTTGTTTCGCCGCCCAAGCGGCTGCTGCGCTCATGTACGCGCTCAAGCGCCAGCGCGACGCCTTTGGCCTGACGTTGTTCGACGACGACATACGGGTAAGCACCAATTGCAAATCCACCACCCAACATTATCAGCACCTGCTGGCCTACCTGGCCGATCGTATCGAAAAACCGGAGCTGAACCATAGCACCGACCTGGCCCATTGCCTGCACCAGGTAGCCGACGCCATCCACCGCCGGTCGCTGGTAGTTATTTTTACCGACGTCATGGAACGCCCCGAAGATGCCGGCCGTTTATTCTCCGCTTTACAACACCTCAAACACAACAAACACGAAGTCATTCTTTTTCACGTCACCGACAAAAGCAAAGAGCTGGACTTTGAGTTCGAGAACCGCCCCTATATCTTTGTCGACATGGAAACCGGCGAACAAGTACGGCTCCAACCCAACCAGGTGAAGGCGTTTTACACCAAACAAGTCGCCGCTTTTACCGACCAACTCAAACTCCGTTGCCTGCAATATAAAATTGATTTCGTCGAGGCCGATATCAACAAAGGCTTCATCCCCATCCTGCAAACCTGGATGGCCAAACGCGCGAAAATGCAATAACGGCTTTACCTGTAGCTAGCCTAACACACTCCTTATGAACAAAGTAAACCGGATACGCCTGGCCGATATCTCCACGGAAGCGCCAAAAGGCTGGAAAGAGAAAGACACCGAAGACGAAACCAGGGACCTGGTCAAACGCCTGGGCGATTTGCAACAATTGTTGTATGCCGAAAGCAAACATTCGGTGCTGGTCGTGCTGCAAGGCATGGATGGAAGCGGCAAGGACGGCGCGGTGCACAAGGTCTTCGATGCCTGTCGCATTACCGGCCTCACCCTAACGGCCTTTAAAAAACCGACGGAAGAAGAATTCGCCCACGATTTCCTTTGGCGCGTCCATAAAGTGGCCCCGCAAAAGGGCATGATCGCCATCTTCAACCGCAGCCATTACGAAGATATCCTGATCCAACGCGTTCACGGCTGGATCGATGAAAAACGGGTGGAACAACGCATGCGGGCCATCAATGCCCTTGAAGAATTGCTTGCCTTCGACAACAACACCCATATCTTTAAATTCTACCTCCATATCTCCAAAGCAGAGCAGGAAAAACAACTGCGCCAGCGCATGGATGACCCGGAAAAATACTGGAAACACAACCCGGGCGACTGGAAAGAACGCGATCTTTGGGATAAGTATATGCAGGCCTATGAATATGCGTTTGACAACAGCACTGTTCCCTGGCACATTTGCCCAGTCGACGACCGCTGGTACCGCGATTATTTCATCGCCAAAACGCTCGTTGATGGCCTCGAAAAAATAGGCATGCAGCTGCCTCCGCTGGCAAAAGAAGGTTAATAACGTATGGCAAAAGTCCGTATCGACAAATGGCTCTGGAGTGTTCGCATTTTTAAAAGCCGGACGATCGCTACCGACGCCTGCAAAGCAGGCAGAGTGCGCATCGAAGGCGAACCGGTGAAGCCATCCTACCTTTTGTCCGAAAACGAAATCGTCACCGTAAAAAAAGAAGGTTTCAACTTGCAGTTCCGCCCGCTGCAGCTCATCGAAAAACGGGTGGGCGCTCCGATAGCCGTCACCTGTTATGAGGATATCACGCCGGAAGAAGAAAAAAACAAGTTCAACGCCTGGTTCCTGAACGGCCAGGCAGCTGCGGAGAAACGCGAAAAAGGCGCCGGCAGGCCAACAAAAAAAGAACGGCGCGAGATCGACCAATTCAAAATTTAAGAACCCGTCTGAAAACCCCTGGCAAGTGGCAGGGGTTTTCAGACGGGTTCTAGGCCAATCCGAAGATTTTTGCGTATTTCAGCATTTCACCCGGGTTGCTGATTTTCAGCTTGCCGGTCATCATGGCCATCATCGGATTCAGGTCGCCGGCCAGCAGTTTGGCGAACGTTTCGGCCGTTGTGGCAACCTTGCAGCGCGGCTCGCCGCTTAAACCCTCCGTTACATTTAACTTCCCGTCAGCCAACTGAAGGGTGAATTGCCCGGCTTCGCCGAAGTCGAAATGAAAAAGGGTGGACAGGCCCGCTACCGCATCCGGATTCACCTTCTGCGGCAAGTCAAATAAAAATTGTCTGATATCATTCATGATCTGTATCGCTTGGGCTAATTTTCGCCCAAAGGTAAATGCACTGCATCATTATGTCTGGACAAAAAAGAGTACGGCTTCTTCTTTGGCTTATGTTTTCCTCACTTTCTTTTCTTTTCTGCAAATTCACCGAGCGCAAACCCGTGCGCATTCCGGAGGGTTTCGATTGGCAAGGGCACCGGGGTTGCCGGGGGCTGCGGCCCGAAAACAGCCTGCCCGCGTTTATTCATGCCCTGGAATTTCCGGAAGTCGGCACCCTCGAACTCGACCTTGCCGTATCGAAAGACCGCCAATTGATCGTCAGCCACGAGCCCTGGTTCAATCCGGATATTTGCCAAAAAACGACGGGGGACTCCCTGTCCTCCCGCGAGGCCGAGGTATTATTCCTTTATCAAATGACGGTGGAGGAAATCCGGTCGTTCGATTGCGGCAGCCGTAGAAACCCCAAGTTCAAACAACAACAGCCCATCCCGGTGCACAAGCCCACCCTGCGCGAAGTGGTCGAAGCCGTGCGAAACCAATACCCCGGGAAAGTCGTGCGCTGGAACCTGGAAATCAAAAGCGAGCCGGCATGGGACGGCATCCGCACCCCACAGGTGGATGATTTCGTCCAATTGGTCGTGGATGAACTGCGTGCCCTTCAATTGGAGGAACAGCACGTCACCGTGCAATCGTTCGATGTACGCCCCTTGCAAGTCCTACGCCAACTGCGCCCCCAACTGCGCCTGGCGCTGCTGGTAGCCAACGCCCGGGGTTTGGAGTCGAACCTCCGCCTCCTGGGATTTACGCCGGCGATTTACAGCCCGTATTATTTACTGGTCGACCGCAGTCTGGTGAGGCGTTGCCAGGCACAGGGCATAAAAGTTATACCCTGGACTGTAAACGAAGTGCCCGCCATGCGCCGGCTCGTCCGGCTGGGCGTCGACGGGATCATTACCGATTATCCGGATAAAATTGCGGGCGTATCCCGGCAGGAATAAGCGTTCAATCTATTTTTTTCACCTTGCCCGAACCCGCAATATCGGTGTCTACCGCGGGCGATCCGACATAAAAGACGTCGCCGCTGCCAGCAATTTCGGCTTTTAGCGTTTGGGCCACCCGGCACGTCACTGTGCCGGAACCGGCGATCGTAGTGCTGCTCTTTTCGGCTGCCAGGGCTTTGGCATCGACGTCGCCACTGCCGCTGATCTGAAAGTCGGCCTGGGCGGCTTTGCCGCTCAAACGCATATCGCCGCTGCCGGATATATTGCAGTGCATTTGGCCGATATCGGCCTGCGGGACGTCCATTTCGCCCGAGCCGCTGATCGACAGGTTTAAATGTTCGCCGGAAATGGGCGTCAATACCTCCAGGCGCCCGCTGCCCGAAAGCGACAAGCCGTCGAATGCCGGCGCGGAAATCAACACCTTCAGGCCTTCCACATGTGAGGTGTTCTTTTCAAAATATACGCGCAAGGCGCCGTCTTCCACTACTGTTTTCAGGATGGGCAGCAAATTCTCCTGGGCTTGTACTTCCACCGAAAACTGCTCGGATATGCGCACTTCAATATTACCCGGCACCTGCGCGTTTACGGCGTGGAAATCGCGTACCGGGCGGGTTTCCGTTTTTACCGGACCTTCCCCGCGCACGCCGCCCAAACCGAATGCCCAACCGTCGGTCTTGCAGGAGCGGTTGCACAAAACAAACATGGCAACTAAAAACATGAACAGGATCAAATAACGCATAGTGAGCGGGTTTTTTCGTTTAAAATAAGTTTTCGGATTTCTTTGCGGAAATTTACCCCGTATTTTCCAGGGCGCGGTCGCTTGGAAACAGAAAGATTCTGAAACGTTACAAATTTCCTGAAAAAAATTGCGATGTATTGGATTTTACTCTTTTTAAGCTGGGCCACGCCGGACTCCTGCAGCGCCGAAAGGGCCGGCGCCCTGGTGAAATGGACCACCGAAACGGATCATGATTTTGGCATTCTCCGGGAGGGTAGCGTCGCCCGGTTCACCTTTCAGTTTGAAAATACCTCAGGCGGCCCGGTCGTACTGCAAACCGTGCGCACCACCTGTGGTTGCACGGCTGCCGAATGGCCTGAAGCGCCTGTCGGGCCGGGTGAAAACGGGGCCATAAAAATTGAATTTGCTGCCGACCGCGGCGGCGCTTTCCGCAAAAAAATTGCGGTGTTTTTCGACAAACAGCGGAAGGCCGAAGTGCTGTGGATACGGGGAGAAGTGGAATGACAGGACTGGGGTCGGGAATCACACAATTTCACCGCGCTCCACCTCAAACACCGCATACGCTTCGGGAAAAGAAGAAATAACCGCTTCGATACGGCTGCGCTGGGTGTCGGTGATAAAAATTTGTCCAAAATCGCGGGCAAAAAGCAGGGCGATGAGTTGGCGCACCCGCTGCTCGTCCAGTTTGTCGAAAATATCGTCGAGCAACAACAACGGCGCCCCGCCTTTTTCCCGGCGCAACACTTCATACTGGGCGAGGCGCATGGCCAGCAGAAAGGATTTTAGCTGGCCCTGGGAGGCAAAACGCTTCACGGGCTGCCCGTCGAGCGACAAGGCGAGATCATCGCGTTGCGGCCCTGCGGAAGTGCGCTCCAGGGCGCGGTCTTTATCGGTGTTGGCGACCAGTGCGGCAGCAAAATCGGCAGCGCTGTTGTCCGACTCGAAGGCGACTTCCACGTGTTCGGCGCTGCCGGCAATCAGTGTGTAAATTTCCTGGAACACCGGCGAAAATGCCCCGACAAATATTTGGCGCTTCTCCCAAATCAGGCGTGCCGGCGCTGGCAATTGCCGGTCGATAGCCTCCAACAACGCGGCGTCAAAACGGCGCTGCTCTGCAAACATTTTCAACAAGGCATTTCGCTGCCGGATCAGATTATTGTAAACCAGCAAATTCTGCAGGTAATCCGGATAAATTTGCGACAACGTGGCATCGAGAAACCGGCGGCGTTCTTCACTGCCCTCCTGCACGAGCGCAATATCGTCGGGCGCGATCATAACAGCGGGAAACTGGCCGACATAATCGGTCAGGCGGGTGCAGGCCACGCCGTTGCATTCCACTTCCTTGCGTTGGCTGGCAACCAGTTTAGCCACTACCCGGGTAGGCACGCCGGACTGCTCGAACACCCCCTCCAGGCGAAAAAAAGCCTCCCCTTGCCGGATGAGCGATTTGTCTGGCACATTTCGATGGCTGCGGGTAAGGCACAAAAAATAAATGGCATCCAGCAAATTGGTTTTACCCATACCATTCCGGCCGACAAAGCAATTGAGCCGCGGCGACAATTTCAGGGATTGTTGCGCGTAGTTTTTAAAATTGGTCAGTTTTATCGAAAGTAAATGCAAGTGCCGGTAAATTTCAGAAGGCGAAGGTAAAAAGGATATTTTTGCCGCCTGAAACAACCGTTCGATATGTACCGTTTGATCCTGATTGCCGGATTTGCCCTTGCCCTGCTGCAAGCCTGCGACCCTCCTATCCGACTCATCCCTTCCCGGGTAAAGACAGGGCTCGACTCCGTTGAATACACAGGAGTCGTCGAAGCGGCGACAGCCCTGGATTTGCGCAGCGCGCGTTTTTTAGCTAAAGTAAAAGTGGGCGACCTGGGCGCTACCCTCGATTGCCGGTACCCGGATATCGTCGCGCATGCGACCGGCCGGGCCCGCCCTATTGGCGGCAACCTGCTGGTGATCACCGAACACAAACAAAACACCGTCAAATCAAATTGTCACCGGATCAAGGGCGATATTTACCACGTGCCAAACCTGGAAGGTATGGAAACACAGATCGTTTGGCATCCGGCGCGGCCGCTCCTGCCTGGCGACCTGCGCGGCAAGCCCCCAGCGGTTGCAGCCGGCGAATGGCCCCCCCTTTATGCCACCATCAGCTGCTGGTTGGCCGGTGATTTTTATAAATCCGCCCTGATCCGCACGGAAACCCTCTTTTACGCCGACAGTACGTTTATGCCGGCAGACCTGGGCAAAAAGTCCCTTGCCCTGCGCCGGGCGCAACTGCATTTCGACCTGGCCGAATTGCATGCCCGGCGCCTGAAGGCCGCCCTGGCTGCTCCCGGACCGGACTTGCCGGCGCTCAGCCGGCAGCACCGCGAACTGACTGCCCGGCACCAGGGCATGCTCCGGCAACAAGCCGGGGCGCTCGATGCCGAACTGTCCGGGGCTAACCCGGATACTGTTTTGGAGCGCTGGGAAAACCAGGTAAAAACGGAGATGGCCGACCTGAAGTCCTGGTTTGGCGAGACGGCGGTCGACCTGCGCAGAAAGAAATAAAGAAGTTCCAAAGGGACCTCACTGCTCGCGCAAAAAAGCGATGGTCCGGTCTATGTCGGCGCTCAATATCCGGTCTTCCGCCAAACGCGGCACAATAGCCCGGTACCGTTCTGCCAACGCTTCGATGGGCGAAGAGGACCGGGCAGGGCGCCGGTATTCGAGCGCCTGCATCACCACCATAAATTCGATTGCCAGTAAACGCTCCAGGTTAAGCGCAATGCGGCGCGCCTTAGTAGCGGCGTTGGCGGCCATGGAAACATGGTCTTCCTGCCCGTTGCAACTGACGATACTGTCGGCCGAAGCCGGCATACAAAGCGTTTTATTCTGGCTGGCGATAGCTGCAGCCGTGTATTGAGCGATCATCATGCCCGAATGCAGCCCGGGATTGTCGGTCAAAAATGCCGGCAAGCCCCGCTGCCCACTGATCAACTGGTAAATACGCCGCTCGGAAATGCTTCCCAACTCGGACAACGCCAGTCCCAGGTAATCGAGTGGAAGGGCTATGGGTTGCGCATGAAAATTGCCGCCAGACAAGATCAGGTCTTCCTCCGGAAAAATATTCGGATTGTCGGTCACACTGTTAATTTCCGTCACCACCATTTGTTCGACATGAGCCAGGGCGTCGCGGCTGGCGCCATGCACCTGCGGGACACAGCGAAAAGCGTAGGGATCCTGCACGTTGTTTTTTTCCGCTGCTGCGATGGCGCTACCGGCCAGCCAATGACGTACGGTTTCGGCCACGGCTTTTTGTCCGGCATGCGGGCGGATTTGCTGGATATGAATATCCAGCGGAGAGAGCCGGCAATGGAACGCATCGTATCCAAGGGCAGCATTGAGGTCAGCCTGGGCAGCCAGGCGGCGGCTTTCCAGCAAACACCAAACCGCATAGGCAGTAGAAAACTGGGTACCGTTGAGCAAGGCCAGCGCCTCTTTGGCTTTGAAAACCAGCGGCGACCAGCCCCGCAGCTGCAGCACCACATCGGCACGTTGGCGCCGGCCCTCATACCACACCTCGCCCATGCCTGCCAATGGCAAACTCAGGTGAGCCAAAGGCGCCAAATCTCCGGAAGCGCCCAGGGAGCCCAGTTCAAACACCACGGGAAGGATACCGGCATTGTAAAAATCGATCAGCCGTTCCACTAATTCCTCCCGCACACCGGAGTATCCATAACACAAGCTTTGGATTTTGAGCAAAAGCAGGATGCGTACGATCTCCGGGGGCGCCGGGTCGCCGGTACCGGCAGCATGCGAAACGACGAGGTTGCGCTGCAGTTGTTCGATATCCGCCTCTGAAATACGGATATTACACAGCGACCCGAAACCGGTATTGATCCCATAAAACAGCTCATCGGAGCGCTCCAGTTTTTGCTCCAGGTACGAACGGCAATGGCGCAGGCGCCGGCGGGCTTCCCCGGATAATTCCAGGCGGCGATTTTCGCGTAAGATAACGCCGATGGCTTCGAGGGGCAAATGGTCAGGACCGATCAGGTGCATGGATGCGGTATGGGTTGGTTAGGTAGAAGCGCCAGGCAGGGGCGCTTTGGGCAAAAATGCAGGCGGCAAAAGTACAAACCAGCGTTAAAATCGTTTAAAATCGCGTTAAGCGACGGTTAAAACAGGTTGCATTACGCCAACCGAATCGTATAAAAAGCGTTGTGTGCCAGGTAATTAGTTTTTATCAAACAAATTTATTTAATGCCCGCATGCAACGCTGCAACCCCTCCTGTCGTCAGAAAACCGTCTGAACTTTCGAAATCCGCTACCTTTGCGGCAACGTAACGCTCCAGAGCGTATTCCTTACTCCACACTCAACTTACATTTAAATTTATGATCAAGAAATTCGTTTCGACTGCCCTTTTTACCGCAGTATTAACCACACTCGCCCTGGCACAGCGCATTGCCTACGTGGACGTGACCGCTGTATTGGAAAGCCTGCCGGAATACCAGAAAGCCCAGGAACAACTCGACAAGATCGCCACCGAGTGGCGCCAGGAAATTGCCCAGGAACAGGATCACATTAAAGGGATGTACAGCAAATATCAGGCGGAACAAGTGATGCTCAGCGAAGAAATGAAGCGCCAGCGCGAAGAGGAGATCATGGCGAAAGAAAAAGAAGTGCGCGAATTGCAACGCCGGAAATTCGGTCCCGAAGGCGATTTATTCAAGAAACGCGAAGAACTGGTCAAGCCGATCCAGGATAAGGTATATGCCGCGATCCAGAAATTCGCCGAAGACAAGGGTTTCGAATATGTATTCGATAAAGGCAGCGCCTCCGGCATGCTTTACGCCGATAAGAAATACGACAAAACCGAGGATGTCAAAGCCATGTTGAAACGCGGCTGATCCGGTGGCCTGAGTTGGTAAATTTATGTTATCGCCTTTGCGGGGCGGTATGTTTCGCCCCCCAGCTGCGTACAAAATTTTATACCTTTGCCCCCGCTAACCATACTTTATTCACTACATCTGATTTTAACAACTATGAAGAAAATATGCGTGCTGACCCTTGGCTTGATCTTAACCCTGTCTGTCAGCGGTTTTGCACAAAAATTTGGCTACCTCAATTCGGTCGCCCTGTTGACTGAACTGCCGGAAGTAAAACAAGCCGACAGCGACCTGCAAGCCTATCAAACCCAACTGACAAAAAGAGGTCAGGAAATGGTCAAGGATTTACAGGATGAAGTGACCGAACTGGAACGCAAAAAAGAACAGGGTATCATCTCGCCGAAAGACTACGCTGCACAAGCGGAGGTTCTCAAAGGCAAAGAAAATGCTATTGGCACATACGAGCAGGACATGTACAAAAAACTTTCCGAGAAGCGGGAGGAACTGTACAAGCCGATTCTGGAACGGGTGAATACCGCCATGCAGGCAATAGCCCGGGAAAACGGCTACTTGCTGGTTTTCGATACCAGCACCCAGGTGTTGCTTTACGCCGATGAGACGCTCGATATTACACCACTCGTGAAAGCCAGGTTGGGCATTGCAGGAAAATAAGGATCGGAACACAACCCGTTTACGAAGACGCCGGGACACGCAATGCGTTTAATGGTTTATACCCTTCAGCGATGCGTCTGGGCGTCTTCGTCTTTTCAGGCCATAAAATTTCCATTTTACCGCCGGTGTTCCTGCGCTGTTCCAACTCAATGTTATGACCATCAACTCCCTCCCCGGTCCGATCGGAATTTTTGATTCCGGCTACGGCGGATTAACCGTATTCAAGGAAATCGCGGTTAAACTACCGCAATACGACTATATCTATTTCGGCGACAACGCCCGCTCGCCCTATGGTATCCGCTCGTTCGAAACCATCTATAAATATACGTTGGAATGTGTGCGGCACCTGTTCGGCATGGGTTGCCACCTGGTCATTTTAGCGTGCAACACCGCTTCGGCCAAAGCCCTTCGAACAATTCAACAGCACGACCTGATCGCCTGCGGGCCCGCATACCGGGTACTGGGCGTTATCCGGCCAACGACAGAAATGGTTGGCAAGCTGACACGCAGCGGCCATGTCGGCATCATGGCCACCCCCGGCACAGTACAGTCGGAATCGTACGTAGTGGAGATTCACCGGTTTTTTCCGGAAGTACAGGTATTTCAAGAGGCCTGCCCGATGTGGGTCCCCCTGATCGAAAACAGGGAGCAGGACAGCCCGGGCGCCGATTATTTTGTAGAAAAATACGTGGAGGAACTACTCCGGCAATCCGATCGCATCGACGCCATTATTCTCGGCTGCACACATTATCCGCTGATGCTGGAGAAAATCCGGAAAGCCGTTCCGGCGCACATCCGCCTGATTTCACAGGGAACCATCGTCGCCGAACGGCTGGCCGACTACCTGCTCCGGCATCCTGAAATCGAATCCTTGTGTAGTAAAACGGGGCACAGCGTGTTTTTTACGACGGAAACACCGGAGGTATTCGACGCCAAAGCCCGTATTTTTTACGGAAAAGAAGTCCGCTCGACCCATTTTGAACTCTAAGGCGTATGCAATATCCCGTTTACCTCGATATTGGTCCGTTGCACATGCCGCTGCACCGGCTGTTCGAATTGCTGGCTTTTTTGTTGGGTTACCGCCTCTACGTCTGGCTGCGTGCCCAAGCGCAGGATCCCCTTAGCGACGAGCAGCGGCGCTGGATATTTGTCGGCGCGGCCGGCGGCGCCTGGCTGGGCAGCCATCTGTTGGGTATCCTGGAGCGCCCCTACCAACTGGCCAACTTTCACTGGGCGCAATTTTTCGTCGACAAAACCATCGTTGGCGGCTTGTTGGGCGGTTTGATCGGCGTGGAGTATACAAAAAAATGGCTGGGCACCCGGCGCTCTTCCGGCGACCTAATGGTTTACCCCATTTTATTCGGCCTGGCCGTCGGCCGGCTCGGATGCCATTTTGCCGGCCTGGAAGACGGCACCCACGGCAACCCCACAGGTCTGCCCTGGGGTATCGATTTTGGCGACGGCATTCCGCGACATCCGGTACAGGCGTATGAGATGCTGTATTTGGGCGGTTTGGCTGTTTTTTTGTTTTTCCAGGAAAAACGCCGGCCGTTGGCGGAGGGTGCGCGTTTTAAACTGTTTATGACCGGTTACCTGCTGTGGCGGCTGGCGCTGGAGTGCTGGAAACCCGTTTGGGTATCGCCGCTTGGGCTTTCCACCCTGCAACTGGCGGCGCTGGGCGGGCTTTGGTATTACCGCAAGGTCTTTTTGAACCCTGCGCACCTTTTTACGAAGCATCCCCGGAGCGAAGCCGCGCGTTAAAAGGCGGCGGGGCCTGCAAATATTGCCTTTTTGATGTAGGTTTGCCGCAAACGTTGCCAAAACATACTGATAAACCCGGCATGGAGCGACCCTATATTTATTTCGATTTTACGATCAGCCTTTGTTCTACCTGTTTGCGCCGGGTAGACGCTAAAATCGTCTTCGAAGATGAAAATGTCTTCCTGCTCAAACGATGTCCGGAGCACGGGGCGGAAAAAGTGCTGATCGCCACCGATGCCGGCTACTACCGCAATAGCCGCAACTACGCCAAGCGCAGCGAAATGCCCCGCCGGTTTAATACGGCCACGCATTTCGGGTGTCCGTACGATTGCGGCCTGTGTCCCGATCACGAACAACACTCCTGCCTGACCATCGTGGAAATTACGGATCGCTGCAACCTGAACTGCCCGGTTTGTTATGCCGAAAGCAGCCCGCAGCACGGGCGCCACCGCAGCCTGGCAGAGGTTGAACGGATGTTGGATCTGGTGGTTGCCAATGAAGGGACGCCCGACGTGGTGCAGATCAGCGGCGGCGAACCTACCCTGCACCCGCAATTTTTCGATATTCTCGACCTGGCCAAACAACGCCCGATCCGGCATCTTATGCTGAATACCAACGGCATCCGGATTGCCCGGGACCCCGCGTTTGCCGAACAGCTGGCTGCTTATCAGCCGGATTTTGAAATTTATCTTCAATTCGATTCGCTGCAGGCGCATCCGCTCGAAATCCTGCGCGGTGAAGACCTCCGGGAAATCCGGCGAAAGGCCTTGGAAGAATTGAATCGCCTGAATTTATCCACCACCCTGGTCGTCACGTTGCAAAAGGGCCTTAATGACCGGGAGATCGGCCCGATTATCGATTATGCCCTGCAACAGCGCTGTGTGCGCGGCGTAACGTTTCAACCCACCCAGGCCGCCGGCCGGCTGAAGCATTTCGACCCGGCCACCGACCGGATCACCCTTACGGAGGTCCGGCAGGAAATTCTCCGGCAAGCGCCGCTCTTTTCGCCGGCCGATATTATTCCGGTACCCTGCAACCCCGATGCGCTCGCCATGGCCTATGCGCTGAAGATCGACGGCGAGGTATTTCCATTGACCCGGTTTCTCGATCCGGCGGACTTGTTGGATAATTCCAGAAACACCATCGTGTATGAGCAGGACGAACGCCTGCACCAACACCTGCTCCGGCTGTTCAGCACTGGCAATTCAGCGGACGAGGCTGCCGGCGAATTGCAGGCCCTCCTGTGTTGTCTGCCGCAAGTCAAGGCGCCGGCCCTGCGCTATGAAAACCTGTTCAGGGTGATCATCATGCGGTTTATCGACGCGTATGATTTCGACGTGCGGGCGATAAAAAAATCGTGCGTGCATATTGTCAGCCCCGAAGCCGATCGCATCTTCCCGTTTGAAACCATGAACCTGTTTTACCGCGACCCCGGCAAACGAGCCTATCTGGAATATTTGCGCACCCCCGCCGCTATTCAAACCTGAAACATATGGAACAACCGCTCGACCAAATTAATGCGCCCGAGCCCCGCGAGAACGAGGATGTTTTTGGAAAAATCTTGTTGTGGAACCTCGGAATTATGCTCGGTTATGTCACCTTGTCCGGCTTGACGGGCAAAAGTGAATCCGTGTTTTTGGACCTGATACTCATGATCCTGCAGGTGGCTGCCAACCTGCTCCTGGCTATAATTTCGTTTGTACAAGGCAAGCGCAATGCCGGGCTGGGGTTCTTGCTCAGCCTGTTTTTGGTCGTAATTGTCGGATTCGGAGTATGTGCGGGTAAAATTACCGTGCTGGAGCGTACATAGTCCATCCTTTAAAACTTCGGGCACAGGATCTCCTCGTTCTCGTATTCGCCCAGGTAAGCGATCGAAATTTCGAATGCGCCCTGCCGCTGATTGAACGAAAGCGCTTTCAGATTCAGGTCATAGCTTAAGCCGAACAATACATTATTGTATTCCAAGCCCACCATTGCGACGATTGCATCGAGCCCAAAAGACTCCGCCCCCCGCACCGGCCGCAGCCAGCCGCCGATATGAATAGCCGTGGAACCATATTTGCCCATGGCCGTACGAAAATTAGCGCCGGCATTCATTTGCATGTGCGGGCCCTGTTGGGCAAAGAGTATACGCGGCAAAAAGGAGGTGCGGGTTTGCCCCAGGGGTATATTTGCCGACAGGTGGCCGGAAAGTTTGGCGTGCAGTTTTTCGCCGGGAAGGCCTTTGCCAAAAAACGATACTTCCGGTTGGAGGATGTGGTGTGCGGCAAAGCCGGCAAATAAGGCGCCGGTACGGCCAAAGCGCAACGAGTAGTTCAGGCCTATATTTAAGTCGGGGTAAGAAAAATTATTTTCGGGCAGCGCCTCGCCGGTAGGCAGAACATAGCCCGTCGCGCCGTCAAATTCATCCTGAAACTCCAGCGAAGCATAGTTGACGTTGCGTTGGGTCAACCCACCCTGTACGCCGAGCGACAAAAACTGGCGGTTGTCGGCGCTAAGCGCCTTGTGAAAGGCCAGGGAAAGGGCGATCTGGGTGGTGCTGAAATCCACCACGTTCACCTTATCGGTAAAAAACACCAGGCCAAGGCCGATAGCATCGTCATATACGTGTTTGCCCGGCGCGTTGAAGCGCAGGTCGGCGCCTACCGCGAAGGTCCGGATCGGGTTTTCGAGCGCCTGGCGCCACTGGTCGCGGTAAATGGTACCGACGCGGTAGCGCCCCTCGAAGGCGCCGGCCAGGCCGGGATTGAGCATCTGGGGTGCGGCATAAAACTGTGTAAAGTGCTGGTCTTGTGCAGCTACCCCCGAACAGATGGCAAGGGAAAAAATGCGTAGAGGAGAATTTTCTTCATACGTCTGGGAAAAATTTCGGCAAAAGTAGGGATTTTGAACCGGGAAAACACAAATACCGGAAAGGGGCCCTTGAAATACCCGGAACAGCCGTTCCGCCGGCTTTACCGGAATGCATTAACGCGGCATATCTGGAAAAATTGGATGGCTTTGCACATTAACAAGGGGCATGCTAGGTTTTTTATTCCGGCCAAGTTTTTACCTTTCGGACCCTGTTTTCATAACATTTGAACAAACACACCTCCTCATTTCATTTTTTTTCACCGCCATGCAAGAAACGAAAACAACTGAGTTCAAGCCTTATGTGCCCGCAGACGACACCACAGTCCGGGAGTTTACCTTTCGGGCGATTTTCCTGGGAGCGGTATTCGGAATACTGTTTGGCGCCGCCACCGTGTACCTCGCGCTGAAAGCCGGTTTGACGGTGTCAGCCTCTATACCGATTGCTGTGATCGCCATTTCGCTGGGCCGCCGGTTTCTCAAAACCAGTATCCTGGAAAATAACATCATTCAGACCGCCGGATCGGCTGGCGAGTCGGTAGCCGCGGGGGTGGTCTTCACGCTGCCCGCCTTTTTATTCCTCAGCGATGGCGTTGGAAAGGGGTATTTCAACTACTGGACCATCCTGATGCTGGCCATTTTTGGCGGCATTCTCGGCGTGCTGATGATGATCCCGCTGCGCCGCTCGCTGATCGTTAAAGAGCACGGCAATTTGCCTTATCCGGAAGGTACCGCCTGCGCGCAAGTACTCATCGCCGGTGAAAAAGGCGGCGATTTTGCCCGGACGGCTTACCTGGGGCTCGGTTTTGCATTCGTTTATGCCACGCTCCAACGCATTTTCCATTTTATCGCCGAGGTACCGGCCTATACCATTGCTGCAACAAACAAATACCTGCCCGCTGCCCGGGTCAGCGGCGAGATCACGCCGGAATACCTGGGCGTCGGGTATATTATCGGGCCGCGGATTGCGGGCGTGCTCGTGGCCGGCGGCGTACTGGCCTGGATGGGGCTGATCCCCCTGTTGGCCACGCTTGTGCCGGCAGAAACCATTGCCGCCCAACTCGCCAAGCTCGATTTGCTCAAAGGCATTGCGCAAGCCGACGGGACGGTGGTGTACCCCTTCGGTTGGGACCCCTACGCCCACACCTTCGCCGACATGACCGGCGCCGTTTACCGCGCCTATGTGCGCCAGATCGGCGCCGGCGCTGTAGCCGGTGCGGGTTTTATAACGCTGGTGAAAACACTGCCCACTATCGTTTCCTCTTTCCAGGAGAGCTTCGGCGCCCTGCGCAACCGGGCCGGCGCCGGCAATATCCTGCGCACGGAAAACGATCTCTCCCTCAAAGTCGTCGGACTGGGTAGCCTGGCCCTGGTATTGCTCATGGCCGTTTTGCCCAATATTCCCGGCGAGGGACTGGGGAGCAAACTCTTGCTGGGGCTGCTGGTCATCGTATTCGGCTTCTTTTTTGTGACAGTGTCCAGCCGTATCGTCGGCATTATCGGCTCCAGCAACAACCCTATTTCCGGCATGACGATCGCTACCATTATGGGTACGGCGCTGGTATTTATCGGTGTGGGCTGGACGGGCACCGTTTATGAGCCTATGGCCCTGGTGGTGGGCAGTATGATCTGTGTGGCGGCGGCCAACGCCGGCGCTACGTCGCAGGACCTGAAAACCGGTTACCTCGTGGGCGCCACGCCGCGCTACCAGCAAATCGCCTTGTTTATTGGCGTCGTCGCCTCTTCCCTCATCATCGGCTTCACGGTGCAATACCTTGACAACCCGACTGCCGAATTGCGGGCGATGGGTATAGAGCACGCCATTGGAAATAAATTCGACGCGCCGCAGGCCACGCTCATGGCCACCCTGATCAAAGGTATGTTGTCGTTCAACCTCGACTGGCAGTTTGTGCTCGTCGGGGTATTTGTCGCCATTACCCTGGAGCTGTGCAGCGTCAAGTCCCTTTCGTTTGCCGTAGGCTTATACCTGCCGCTGTCCACCACGTTGCCGATTTGGATCGGCGGTGCGTTAAAGGGCCTGACGGACTGGATCGCCAAACGGCGCGGCGAAGACGCCGAAGACGCCGAACTGGGCAAAGGCAGCTTGTTTGCCACCGGCCTGGTAGCCGGCGGCGCGCTGATGGGGCTGGTCATTGCCCTTTGGCAGGCCAAAGAAGCGTCTTACCCGGCAGGGCAGGGCTGGCTGGCTCAGGTCAACCTGGAGGGAACCTTCAGCCGGCTTATCGGGGGCCATGGTATATTCCAGGCGTTGGGTGTGGTGTGCTTCGGTTTGCTTGCCTGGGCGCTGGTCCGGGTGGCAACGCGCCGGTAGAAGTTTTTTGCCGTGGCATATTTTCGCCGCAAAGACGCCAAGCATTCGTGCTAGTGGCGGAGGCACTAAGTTTTGGACAGTTTGAGCAGGTGCTTTTGGGCTGAGACAAGGCGTGACGAGGGAGTGTAGCGGGCTCTCCATGACCGAGGAACAACGAAGTATCAGACCAAAAGAGACGTTCAAACTGTCTGAAATTTAGTGCCTCCGGCACTAGTTTCGCGCCCCGGCGGCTCTGCGGCGAAAATATGCCGTCGAAAATCAGCCCTCGAGCAGTGTTTTTACCAGGTTTCCCCACGAGAACCGCTGTTTTTCCCGGCGCACCCCCGCTTGCATGGCCGCCTCCCGCCGGTGTTCAAAAAAATCGCGCATGGCCGCGGCAATGGCCGGGGCTGCCGGGGCCGTCACATAGCCCGACACGCCGTCTGCCACTATTTCGGGCAGGCCGCCCACGTCGGTCACTATCATGGGCTTATCGAAATGATAGGCGATCTGCGAAATGCCGCTTTGGGTGGCCGTCTTGTAGGGTTGCACCACCAGGTCGGCCGCGGAAAAGTACCGGCGCACCTCGCCGGCCGGGATAAAACCGGTGTGCAGGTGCACGCGGCCGGCCAACTGGTTTTTGTCGATAATGTCCTGGTAGGGCTGCCAGTCGTCGTAACACTCGCCGGCCACCACCGCATGCACGCCGGGGGCCAGTGCCAGGGCTTCGAGCAACAGGTCGAGGCCTTTGTAAGCCCGGATAAAGCCAAAAAAAAGCACAACCGGGGCATCCGGCGGCAGTTGCAGCAGCCGGCGGGCCCCGGCCATTTCCAGGGGTTCGCCGTAGGTATCGTAGAGGGGATGCGGCGCAAAACGCACCCGCGCATGCCCGCCCAAGAACCCGGCGACCTCCTCCCCTACCGAGCGCGACATGACCACAAAATCGTCGCAGGCGCCCAGGAAGTAGCGGGCGAAAAGCCGGTCGCCCGGGCGCTTTTCATGGGGGATGATATTGTCTGCCAAAGCGGTCACCCGTATTTTTTTTCCTGAAAACCAACGCGCAATGCGCAGCGCCGTGCCCAGGCAGGGGCCCATAAACGGCAACCAAAACCGGACGATAACATGGTCCGGCCGCCAGCGCGCGATGGCCAGCCCCGAAGCGATCCAGTTGAACGGGTTGATCGAATGCAGGCGGGATTCGATCTTCAGCCCCGGCGGCGGCGGGTCAGAGGTGTATTGTGTTTTGCCCGGAAAAAGAAAGGCTGGGTACTGCAGGCGGAAGCTAAAGATCAACACTTCATGCCCTTCCTGCTGCAGCGCCTGAGCCAGGCGTTCGGAAGAGGCGGCGATACCGCCCCGCAACGGGTGGGCAGGAGAAAGGAGCAGTATCTTCATATTTCCTGCTCGATGAGGTATTCATTGCGGCCGGGCGAGTTGCGGTTGGCGATTTCGGCGATAAAACCCGTGAGAAACAATTGGGTGCCGATGATAAGGGCCAGAATACCGAAGTAGAACAGCGGCCGGTCGGCGATGCCGTATTCTTTATACACCAGCTTTTCCCAGCTGAGGTAGGCCAAAAAACCGAATCCGATCAGAAAGGAAAGCACGCCCAGCGTACCGAAAAAGTGCATGGGCCGTTTGCCGAATTTGCCGACAAAATATACCGACATCAGGTCCAGGAATCCGTTGATGTAGCGCTCCCAGCCGAACTTGGAGCGGCCGTATTTGCGCGCCTGGTGATCCACGGCTTTTTCACCGATCCGGGTAAAGCCAGCCCATTTGGCCAGCACGGGTATCCAGCGGTGCATTTCGCCGTACACTTCCACGGCTTTCACCACGGGCAACCGGTAGGCCTTGAGCCCGCAGTTGAAATCGTGCAGGCGGATGCCGCTCATGCGGCTGGCCACAGCGTTGAACAGCTTGCTGGGCAGGCGTTTTTCCAGCGGGTCGTGGCGTTTCTTTTTCCAGCCGCTCACCAGGTCGAAGCGGTCTTCGACGATCATGCGGTAGAGTTCCGGGATCTCGTCGGGGCTGTCCTGCAGGTCGGCATCCATGGTAATGACCACCTGGCCGCGGGCAGCTTGGAAACCGACGTGCAGGGCGGCGGATTTGCCGTAGTTGCGTCGGAATTTGATGGCGCGCACCTTGGGGTTGGCGGCTTTCAGTTGCCCGATCGTATTCCAGGAGGCGTCGGTGCTGCCGTCGTCGATGAAGATAATCTCATAGGTATAGCCGTGTTGCTGGGCGACCCGGCGTATCCAGGCTTCCAGTTCGGGCAGGCTTTCAGCCTCGTTTTTTAGCGGAACGACGATCGAGAGGTTCATTTGTGCTGGCATGGACAGGAGTTTACCTCCTTCGGAGGTTGTTTGGACAGGATTTTCAGGATTTCTCAGGATTGACAGGATTTTTTGGGCGGCTGGACAGGCCGGTTACAGGTCAAATTTGGTTTGTGGGTTCGGGCGTATTTTCTTTTTTTTGCCGAATACAAATTCTTCCCGCATGACAAATACCGGCAGCAAAGGTGCGGAATCTTTGTCAACCGGAATGGCAAAACGCCGGGGCCAGGATTTGCCGACGAGCATATTGTTCCAGCGTTCGAACAAATGCTTCTGTTCTTCGGGGCTGAAGCGCGGATGGGTGGTATAAAAGCCTTTGGCTGCCCGTTGGCGTTGGGCCTCGAACAGCGATACGGCGCAAGCGACCGACACGTTGAGGCTTTCTGTGAACCCGTATTGCGGCACAAGGAAATTCCCGTCGGCCAGGGCCAGGGCTTCCGCACTGACGCCTTCGTCTTCATTGCCAAATAACAGTGCGGTCGAAACGGTCAGATCGAGGTCGTACAAGGACTGGCTTTGTTCGCCCAGATGGGTGACCAGCACCCGCTGGTAGCGCTCGCGCACCCGGTCGAAACAGGTTTTAAGGTCTTCAAAAACGTACACATCGATCCACTTAAAGGCGCCGCCCGAAGTTTTTTTACCCACCTTGAGGCCGCGTTTATCGAGGTATTTTTGGGTGTACACCACAAAAACCTCCCGCACGCCCACGGCGTCGCAAGAGCGCAGAACCGCGCTGATATTCAGGGGGTCGTAAATATTTTCCAGGATAACTGTCAGGTCGGGCTGGCTGCGACGAATAACAGCCCGGATTCTTGTTTCGCGTTCCGGATTCATGCCGGAAAAATAGCGATTTTACTGGCTTGGTCGGGTTTTTTGTGCCTGTGGGAAAGTGCTTCGTGAAAAACAAACGCACCGTCGTGGCGATCAAGTCGCAGAAAGTGGCGTATTTCGGCACATCGGGGTCGATTGAACCACCAGCCGGCGGTGCCGCCGGTTTTGGTGTTGATCAGGTAGCCGCCTTGGTCATAGTCGTCGGGCGTCCGCCTTTATTGGATATCTGCTATATTTGTCTGCAAAACCTGCCGATTGCCTGCTTTTTAATGATTTGCCACCATATATCATTGCTCATCGCCAATTTGAAAATCTATGTCTGAACTCGCCCTGAAACTTATCCGGGAAAATATCGAAAAACACGAACGCGGGGAAGATGCCGGCTTCCTCGATTTAGGCAATTGCGGCATAACGGAAGTGCCGGAAGAGATTGGGGCATGCGTGTGGCTGGAAGATCTGAGTTTTGCGAGAGGGTCTTTTATTTGGAACGGCAAGGAATGGCAGGAAAGAAAAACTCAAAATGACGGAGAGCCCAACAATATTGCCAGCCTGCCCGAATCGTTTTTCCGGTTGAAAAACCTCAAAAGGTTAGAGATTTGTGGCAATAAGGATCAAAAATTTGACTTTGCTGATCTTTCGGTAATTGCGACCATGACAAGTTTGCAGGATCTTGGCTTTTGGCATACGCAGGTTTCAGACCTCTCTCCTTGGCAAGCCTGACAAATTTGCAAGACCTCGACTGTTCCAACACACAAGTTTCCGATTTAACGCCGCTGTTAAACCTGACCAATTTGCAGCGACTTTCCTGCTCCACCATTCAAGTCTTTGATTTAACCCCGCTGTCTGGCCTGACGAATATGCAATCTCTCAACTGCTCATCCACGCAGGTTTCCGATTTAATGCCATTAGCCAACCTGAGCAAGCTGTTAATGCTTTCATGTCACAGGACACAGGCGTCTGATTTGTCTCCGTTGGCCAAGCTGACCAATTTGGAAGAACTTTATTGTCCTCATACACTGGTGTCCGATTTAACGCCACTTGCCAAGCTGACTAAGTTGCGACAAATTAACTGTTCTTCGACGCAGGTTTCCGATTTAGCGCCATTAGCCAACCTGAGCAAGCTGTTAATGCTTTCATGCTACGAGACACTGGTGTCTGATTTAACCCCATTAGCCAAGTTGAGCAATTTGGAAGAACTTTATTGTTCTCATACACTGGTGTCCGATTTAACGCTACTTGCCAAGCTGACTAAGTTGCGACAAATTAACTGTTCTTTGACGCAGGTTTCCGATTTAGCGCCATTAGCCAACCTGAGCAACTTGCAAGAACTTGAATGTTACTCCACGAAGGTGTCTGATTTGTCTGCGTTGGCCAAGCTGACCAACTTGCAAGAACTTAAATTTTACCTCACGCAGGTATCCGATTTGGCCCCGCTGGTCAATCTGACTAAGTTACAAAAACTTGACTGTGACCATAGTCAGGTGTCCGATTTAACGCCGTTGTCTGGCCTGACGAATTTGCAAAACCTCCACTGTTCATCCACGCAGGTGTCCGATTTAACGCCGTTGTCTGGCCTGACGAATTTGCAAAACCTCCACTGTTCATCCACGCAGGTGTCCGATTTAACGCCGTTGTCTGGCCTGACGAATTTGCAAAACCTCAACTGCTCCTCCACACAGGTATCCGATTTAAGCCCATTGGTCAATTTGATCAATTTAGAAGGACTTTATTTCTTTTCAACGCAGGTATCCGATTTAAAGCCATTGGCTAGTCTGACTAATTTGAAAAGACTCCATTACTCCTCCTCAGAACAGTTGTCTGATTTTACTCCCTTAGCCAACCTGACTAATTTACAGGAACTGTACTGCTCAGGAAAGCACCTATTCAATTTGCCCCCTTTATCCAACCTGACTAATTTGCGAGAACTAAGATGCCCACACACACAGGTATCTGATTTAACGACCCTGGCCAATCTGAGTAATTTGCAAGTACTTGACTGCTCTTTTACGCAGGTATCCGATTTAAGCCCATTGGCTAACCTGAGCAATTTGCAAGTGCTTGACTGCTGTTCCACACAGGTAAGCGACTTGTCTTTATTCAGAACAAAAATCGAAACGGGCATACCGGTCAAATGGCTGGCATGGTATGACCACCGGGCCGAAGATGATAATACTGACTGGAGGAAGCGCCCGCTATTCTCGTCCGCAATTGCCCCCTCATTATCCCCGCCGTCGAATTTGCCCAGGAATCTCCCCAGGCCGTCCGCGACTACTTCGAAGAACTCGGCGACAACAGCAGCAGGCTCAATGAAGTAAAAGTCATTTTTCTCGGCGAAGCCTCGGCGGGCAAGACCTCGCTGGTGAAGCGGCTGATCGGCGAGGATTTCGACAGCAAAGAGAGCCAGACCCACGGCATCCGCATTCGCCGGGCCCCGTTTAAGATGGACGACGGCGATACCGTCACCGCCCACCTGTGGGATTTCGGCGGGCAGGAAGTGATGCATGCTACGCATCAGTTTTTTCTTTCCCAGCGCAGCGTGTACGTGCTGCTGCTCAACAGCCGAAATGACGATCAGGCCGAAAAATGGCTCCGGCATGCAGCCAGTTTCGGCGGGCGCTCGCCTGTGCTGGTGGTGCTCAACAAGATCGACGAAAACCCCTCTTTCGAGGTGAACCGCAAGACGCTGAAGGAGAAATACCCGCAAATACGCGACTTTTACCGCGTATCCGCCCGTTCGCGCGACGGCATCGATGTATTCCGCGAGGCGCTGCGCAGCGAGATCGACCGCGCCGACACCCGCTGCACACCCTTTCCGCCCCACTGGCTGGCGGTGAAAATGCATTTTTCCAATATGGAAGCTGATTATATCGAAGAAGCGGAATACCACCGGGTATGCGTGCAACACGGCGTGCTGCGGCCTTTAAGCCAGGAGGTCCTGCTCCAGTTCCTGCACGACCTGGGCGTGGTCATCAACTTCCGCAACCTGAAAAATTTCGGCACACAAATCCTCAACCCGCTGTGGCTCACCAACGGCGTGTACCGCATCATCAACTCTGAAATCGTGGCCAACACGGGCGGCCTGCTGCGCGAAGCCGACTTTGACGCAGTCATCAACGACCCTCGCTACCACAAAAGCAACGCCGGCGACCGGGCGTTCGAATACCCGAAAAACAAACTGCTCTATATCGTGCGGGTCATGCAGGAGTTCGAGCTCTGCTTCCCGCTCGATGCCTGCACCTACGTGGTGCCGCAGCTGCTGCCGGTGCCCGAGCCGGACTTCAAGCCAGAAGGAGCCATGTTGCGCTTCGTGATCCATTTCCCCGAATTCCTGCCCGACAGCCTTTTCCCTCGCCTGATGGTTAAACTCCACACCTTTATCCGGGCCGGGGAAGATAAACACCTGATCATGTGGCGCAAGGGCATGGTGCTGCACAAGCCAAATATTTTTAATGCCCTGGCCCAGGTGCGCTGGGACAAGGAAGACCAAAAAATCCTGGTAGACGTGTGCGGCGACGAACGGCGGCGCTTCCTGAGTTTTATCCGCGAAACAATCAAGGAGATCATCGGCAACTTCACCAACGTGAACTTTAGCGAGCTCGTACCCATTCCCGGCAGCAAGGAGTTTTTGGAGTATGAAGGCCTGGTGGAAGCCGAAAAAGCTAAAAAAGAAGAGATTTTTGTTTGGCAGGTGAAAAAGGATTTGAAGATCAAGGATCTGCTTGACGGCGTGGAAGAACCCGCCATGCGCGACGAGATGGAGCAACTGCCTGTGCGGGCGTTCGTGTCGTATGCGCACGCCGATCTGGAATACCTGAAAGAACTTCGAAATGCGCTCTCCCCCCTAATCCGCCTGAACCGGCTCCAACTCTGGGACGATCGCAACATCGACGCCGGCGCTGAGTGGGAAAAAGATATTTTCCAGCAACTGGAAGAGTCCGACATTGTGCTGTGTCTCGTCAGCGCCGATTTTGTGGCCTCGGATTTTTGTTACAAAAAAGAGTTCGGCGCAGCAGCAGACGCCCATCGCAAGGGCGAAAAAACCATCGTGCCCATTTGGTTGAGGCAATGCGACCTGGAGGACTCCCCGATTGCCGCTTTTCAAAGTACAAACAACCAGTGGATTGCTTCTGCCAAAAATAAAGATGAGGTCTGGACGAAGGTGTCGAAGGCCTTGCGCCCGGTGCTTGACAAGATCAAGCAGCGGAAAAAGGCGCAATTAGATGAGCGGCGGAAAATGAAATAACAGGTTTAACCCGAGTGGATTTTAAACTACAGGCGCTGTGTAAATTTTTCTCAGGATGAGGCGCTCGTCTGTAAAAGTTCACGCCGGAACGCTTCCACTCCAATAAGCTCAACTTTAGGGAAATCAATATGCCGGAGTACTGCAAAATGCCGGTCCTCGCTCACCAGAAACCGGGCTTGTGCTGCGATGGCGCAATCGGTAAATTTGTTATCGTCAGGATCGGCAGTGATCAGATTCCAACTAAAATACCGGGTAATCAATTGTACGTTCGGCAAGTCGAGCAGGGCGTCCGTAACAGCATTTGCCAAATCTGTCGAGGCATGCCGGGCAATAATTTCCTCATATTCGAGGAGAATATCGTGTGTTATGCAGAGCGTGTATTTCCCTTCCGCGAGGGAGGTCCAAATCCAATGCGTTTCGGAACGGCTGGAAAAACTGGTTAACAGGATATTGGTATCTAGTACAATCCGCATCTTACTGGGGGGGGGCTGAAGGTTCCTGGTGCTGGTAGGGGGTGCGCAGGTGGGTTTGCAAGAATGTATTAATTGTTTCTTGCGACCAGCCCTTTTCCTCCCAGGTTTTATCAGCGAGTTGCACGACGCGTTGAAGTTTGAAGGCCAGTAAGATTTTTTTCAAATCGGCCAATTCAGCCTCCGACAGGTTGTCGGCAAGCAATTTCAGAATTTCGATCTGGGCGTTGCTCAATGAAGTTTCAGTCGGGTTCATAACATTCATTTTACCGCAAAAGTACGGATTTTTAGTCCAAATGCTTCGGTAGTGCGGGTGGAGTTGGGGTAAGGCCAAACTTTCCAATCAGCTTTATTGCATATGTACAGAGAGCCTAAAAAATGCGCTTACCAGAATTTCACCCCGGCATTCAGGTACGTCTGCGCCATCTGGTTGAGCTGGCCCCAGGTAAACCCGCAGGCGCCGCATTCGTAGTACGACATGATGTTGCCCAGGTCCGGGTTGTAGTACTCGCCGTTGGCGTCGGTTTTGGTGTTGATAAACAGGCAGTCGGAGTTTACGTACAGCTCGAGCGGGTCGCCCGGCACGTAGGGGTCGGCGGGCGTGTCCACGATGCCGTCGCCGGCGGTGGTGGCGTTGGAGCCGTTCACCAGTTCGATGCCGTTGCCCTCGAAGGTATGCTTCAGGCTGAAAAAATGGCCCATTTCATGGGCGATGGTGAGCACGTTGATGCAGGCTTTGCGGACGACGATGCCCGAGCCGAACGCATTGGCGATGCCGCTCAGGTCGGCCAGGCCGCAGGCGTCGATATCGCTGGTAAAATCGGTGACGAAATACATGTTGATGCGGAAGTCCGCATGGTATTTTGTTTTGATCTGCGGGATTTCAGTGGTCGGGTCTTCCAGCACGTCGTGCTGCCAGTTGTCGTGGTAGCGAAACTCGCAGACCTCAAAGGAGACGCAGATCGGCGCGAAGAAGGGGTTGATATCCTGGATGGCCTGGGTGATGGCGGCTTCGGAAGCGCCCGGATTGCCGAGGCTGTCTTTAAAAATATGGGCGACGATGGTAAATTTTTTGTTCAAACAGGGCAAAGACTCGTGTTGAAACGTGTAGCTCTGGGCCTCGATGGCACATGGAGCAATGGACAACAAGGCCAGAAGGGAAAATAAAATACGACGCATAGCGCAAAGATGAACGATAATTAAGAGCGGTTGAATTGTTTGGTGTTGGCAAATGTGGCAACTTTCCCGAAGATTTTTATGGCTACGAATGAGTTTGGTATTTTTTAGCACAAAAATGCCCTACTTTGGCACTCCCGAAACGCGGCCGGACGCCGGTCGCTGGATTCAAACACATTATACGTCAACGTCTTACCTGATCAACGCCTATTATGCGGATAACCATAACCCTTCTGACGCTGTTTCAGAGTGTTTGGCTTTTTGCTCAAACCGCCAATGTCACCACCGGCTGCGCCCCGCTCGAAGTGAAGTTCACGCCCCCGCAGGGCGTCAGCACGTATTTCTGGAATTTTCAGGATGGCGGCGCGTCCAACCTGCCCAGCCCGTCGAATATTTTCACCACGCCCGGCACCTATGCAGTTGAATTCCGGGAAACGCCCACCGGGCCGATCGTCGGCACGGTGGCGGTCACCGTGTACCCCAAGCCGGCGCCCGGATTCACGGCGGTGCCTGAATCGGGTTGTATTCCGCTCACAGTAAAATTTACCGACACCACCCAGCTGGCCGGCGATATTCAAATCCTGGGCTACTCCTGGGTATTCGGCGATGGCGGGCCGGGTACGGGGCCGAATCCCACACATATTTACAACACCGTGGGCAACTTCACGGTATCGCTGGAACTCACGACCAACTACAGCACCTGCAACGTCACACAGGTTTTCCAAAACCGCATCCGCACCGGCATCAAGCCGCAGGTGGCGTTCACCACGGTTCCCTCGCCGGCCGCCGGCTGCGACCCACCCCTGAACGTTTCGTTTACCAATACCACCCAGGGCGGGTCCGGCACCCTGACCTACACCTGGAATTTTGGCAATGGCAACACCTCCACGCTGGTCGACCCGCCGGCTCAAACGTATACACAAACGGGCGCCTACACCGTTACCCTGACCGCCTCCGACGCTGTCGGTTGTTCGGCCAGTATCACCCGGCCCGTGAATATCGGGCACCCCGTAGCCGATTTTGTCGTGCCCGACACCATTTGCCTGGGCGACACGATCAGCATGCAAAATACCTCAGCTATCGGCAGTTATGCCTGGAATTTCGGCCCCTTTGCCACGCCGGCAACTTCGCAGCAGCAAAATCCGAAGGTGACCTTTACCGTTTCCGGACTTCAAACCATTACGCTGGTAGTCACTACTGCCGGTAATTGCAGCAGCACCGCCACCAAACAGATTTTTGTAGACGAGGCAAACGCCAATTTTACCGTAGCGCCAAAATATTCCTGCAGCGACCCTACTGTATTTGCACTCAACGCCAGCTCGCCGCTCGCCAGCCAATGGTCCTGGACGTTTAGCGACAGCACAACCTCCAATATTAAAAATCCCGTATTTACCTGGACCGCACCCGACATCTCCGGCTATACACACCTCGGCCTTTGGCTGGACACCATCCGCCTCACCGTGACCAACCCCTCGGGCTGCAGCGCCGAATTTATCCGGATCGATTCTATCTGGCGCCCCAACGCCCGTTTTGTGCCCGACCGGCAGCACGGCTGCGTTCCCCTCACGGTTGTATTTGCCGACAGCAGTATTTCCAACGAGCCTATCGTGCAGTGGACCTGGTTGTTCGACGACGGCAGCGCACCCCTGGTCAATACCAATAACAACCCGGCGACGCACACCTTCACCACACCGGGCGATTACAACGTCCGGCTCGTTATCCGCAACAGCGCCGGCTGTATTGACACCTCCTATTCCATCCTGATCGAGGCCGGCGTACCAATTCCGGGCGATTTTACAGCCGACAAATTTGCCGTTTGCCCCGGCGATACGGTGCAGTTCACCAACCTGACTACCGATCCCAGGGTGGATGGCTGGCATTTTTCTTCCGATAGCGACCGCCAGTGGCATTGTTTTCAGGAAGACAACCCAAGCTGGGTATATAACAGCGAAACCGGCTCGTTATCCGTTTCGCTCACCACAGAATACAACGGTTGTTTTTCCACGGTAACTAAAGAAGAATTCATCCAGGTCAAGGGCCCGATTGCCCAGCTGCATTATAAAACAACTTGTGAAAATACCCTGGAGTTTGATTTTACCGACGAAAGTCATGGCGCCACACAGGTAACCTGGTACCTCGGCAATGGCGACAGCACCCTGCAAAACACTTTTTCGTACCCATACGCCGCACCAGGCGCCTACACCGTTATCCTGAAAGCAGAAAACCCGCTTACCGGATGCCCGGTTTCCTACGACAGCGCCACGGTGTATGCCACTAATCTGGTGGCGATGTGCGAAATCCCCGACACGGTGTGCGGCGGCGAACCCATCAATCTGGACGCGCGCAAGTCGTTGGGCGTCAATGCAGTTTGCTTTAAAGGCTACACCTGGTATTTCTCCTGGCAGCGCCCGATCCGCACGGACAAGGATACGCTGGAGTTTTTGGTAGGCCCTTCAGGCGATCAGACCATTTGCCTCGAAGTGGAAGACATCAATGGCTGCAAAGACACGGTTAAAAAGGACATCGTGATCTACAACCGGTACCCGCAGATAAAAGCCAGCGACAACCTGATCTGTATACCGGGCACGGTTTCGTTCACTGACCTGAGCTCGGCCGACGTGCCGATCGTCAGTTGGGAATGGGACTTCGGCGACAACTCACCCAAAAGCACGGATCAGAATCCGACACATACGTACACAACACCACCGCCAAACGGGCAGTTCTTCACGGTCAACCTCATCTTCATGGATGAACAGGGCTGCCCCGGCACGGCGACCATCAACATTAATGTCTACAAGCCCGTCAGCAATATTCTGACCCTGCCGCAACCGGCGAATATATGCGAAGGGCAAAGCGTGGCGTTTGCCGCCACCGACTTTACGGCCGGCGGCTCCAGCTTGTCGTGGAAATGGAACTTCGGCAACGGCAATACCGCCACCGGCCAGGGCGCCAATCAAATTTTCGATACGCCGGGGCAATATCTGGTCAAACTCGTGTATACCGAAATCGCCACCGGCTGTAAAGATTCCACGACCACCCCAGTGAACGTACAGGGCTATCCGCAGGCCAATTTCGCTTCCAACGTGGATGGCCAAAACATCATTTGCTATCCGCAAAACATGGAATTGAACAACACCACGGTAGCAGGAAGCCAGGTATCGGTGTTCTGGAATTTGGGCAACGGGATCACCCAAAGCGGTAACCAGGCCTTTACGGCATTCCCCACACCCGGTACATACGCCATTACGCTGACTGCCACCACCTCTTTCGGTTGCAGCGACGATACCACGCGCTCGTTTACGGTGGTTGGACCGTTGGGCAAATTCACGCTTGACAAAAATGAAATTTGCAAGGGCGGCACTGTCACGTTTACCCTGAAAGATACGACGAGCGTCAGCACCTGGTCCTGGTCGTTTGGCGACGGTACCCCGACCGTCTTCAACCAAAACCCCGTTACCCACCAGTTCAACTTCCAGCCGCCGAGCAACGTGACGGTTGTCAAGTTGATCCTCGTCGGCGAAGACGCGGCCTGCACGGCCCCGCCCTTCCAGTTGCCAGTGTATTTCTCACCGGTCAAAGCCGACTTTGAACAGGCGTCTACCGGTTGTGCGGGCGCCTCCATCGCGTTCAACAATACCTCTATTCAGGCGGACCTGTCCAGCTGGCGCTTTGGCGACGGGGCCACTTCGCTCTTGCTCAACCCAGACCATATCTATGCGGCAGAAGGCAATTACATGGTGACGCTGACCGTGACGGACCTGCCGCTGGGCTGCGTCGATTCTATAACAAAAACGATTTCCATCACCGGCATCCCCGATTTGAAACTGTTTGGCGCAACGACTATTTGCCCGAACGACACGGCCATGATCGGCGTGGAATCGCCGCAGTTAACCGATGCCACCTTCATTTGGTCGCCGGCAAACCTGGTCGTGGCGCCGAAAGACGAAGCTATCGTGAAAGTAGTGCCCACCCAAACCACCACCTTTACCGTAAAAGTCATCGACAACCAGGGTTGCCAGGACCAGGCGGATGTGACCATTACCATACCGACAGCATACATGGGCGCCCAAAACCTGGACACCATTGTCGGCAAAGGCTCGGATGTCACCTTGCCGGTCACCTACAACCCGCAATATTCCTTTACCTGGTCGCCTCTGCCGGGTCCGCAAGGCGATCCGCCGGTGTGGATGGACATGGATTCCTCGCGGGTGGACACCCTTTTCGCGACAGATTTGTTCAACTGCACCGAAAGTGTGTTCACGTTCAAAATCCTGGTCGCGCCCGAAAAAGTCTTTGCGCCCAATGCCTTTACCCCCGATAGCGACGGCAACAACGATACGTTCCTGCTGTTGGCCGACGGCGAGGAGGCGTTGGTGCGGATCGTCGCGCTGAAAGTATACAGCCGTTGGGGCCAGCTGATGTATGAAGGCGCCGGCCCGCTCGGTACTACTGGCTGGGATGGCCGCAGCGATGGCAAGGAAGCGCCCTCCGACGTGTATGCCTGGGTGGCGGAAGTGGAATTCCTGACCGGACGGCGCGTTACGCTCAAAGGCGACCTGACCCTGCTTCGCTGAGAAACCGTCTGAAAACCCCCAACGAGCGATAAGGCGTATCTTTCGCCGCCATGCAGCGGCTATTTTTGCGGCAATAGGACAAGACTATTCCCTTAAAAATGAGCCTTGCCTGACACCAAAACCTACACCTTCTCGCCTCGCTGGGGGTTTTCAGACGGTTTCTGAGGGGGCCCGTCCGGCCCGGCGCCTGGCTAGCGGAAAGCGGCCATCCTGTAGTTTGCCCGCCCACCGCCGCGTGGCCCGGGCAGAAGGCTGTCCGAAAAGAAACACAGTTCCGGCTGCTTGCCTATATTTGCCGCTCATTTATCAATTACGCCATCACTCAATGATCCTGAACGGAAAAAAAGGCGTCATTTTCGGCGCACTCGACCATCAAAGTATCGCCTGGAAAGTAGCGGAGCGCTGTGTGGAGGAAGGCGCTCAAATCGTACTGACCAATGCCCCGGTCGCCATGCGCATGGGTGAAATCAACGCCCTGGCTGAAAAATGCAAGGCGCCGGTCATCGCCGCAGACGCGACCTCCATGGAAGACCTGGAACAGCTGTTTCAAAAAAGCATGGACCACTTTGGCGGCAAGGCCGACTTTGTATTGCACTCCATCGGCATGTCGGTAAACGTCCGCAAAGGCAAGACGTACACCGACCTGAACTACGAATGGATGCAAAAAACCTTCGACGTCAGCGCCGTTTCTTTTCACCGGGTGATGCATACGCTGTGGAAAATGGATGCGATCAATGATTGGGGCAGTATTGTGGCCCTGAGCTACATCGCCGCACAACGCGTATTCCCTGACTATTCTGAAATGGCGGAATCCAAGGCGCTGCTGGAATCGTTCGCCCGCAGTTTTGGCTACCACCTCGGCACCGCCAAACACGTACGCGTGAACACTATTTCACAGTCGCCTACCAAAACGACGGCGGGTCAGGGCGTGAAAGGTTTCGCGGAGTTTTACGACTATGCCGACAAGATGTCGCCCCTGGGCAACGCCCCGGCGGAAGCCTGCGCCGATTATTGCATAGCCATGTTCAGCGACCTGACCCGTTACGTAACGATGCAAAACCTGTTCCACGACGGCGGCTTTTCCACCATGGGCATGAATCCCGCCCTGGTGCAATAAGCGCCCGGGCAACGCCGGGGCGTTTTGTACGTTCCTTGAAAAATGCACTTCATTTTGACGCGTCAAATTTTCAAAAAAAACCTGGAGCGAATCCGGATGCGCGCCGGAAACGGGTTGGCAAACCTGGTTTTTTCAGCCGGCGCCGTGCTGCTGGCTGCCTGGCCGGCCGGCGCCCAGCTCCCGGAAGCCGCCAGCAGCACAGCGCAGGTGATCGAGCCGTTCAGGCCGGACACCACGCCGTTTTTTTATACCCTGGCGCTGACGCCCGAGCGGACGCACCCGGCTGCCGATACCTTGCCGGATGCCGCTTTCCGGATGTACGACCCGGCCCGGCAGCAGGCTATCGATTGGGGTACCCTGGGCAATACGGGCGCCCCGGCGCGCCCCTTGCTCTTCCAGACGCCGGCCCGCCTCGGCTTCGACGCCGGAACGCATGCATTCGATCTGTACCAACTGCAGCCCGCCGGCCTGCAATTTTTCCGCCATACCCGCTCGTTTACCGACCTGTACTTTTCGCAGGGCAAGGTGCAAAACGACAACCTGCTCCGCGCGCGGTTTTCCCGCACCTTTTCTGGAGGGCTCAACTTTTCGCTGGACTACTGCCTCTTCAACCACCTTGGCCAGTACCGCTACCAGGCCGTCAAACACACTTCCCTGGCCCTGGGCGTCTGGTATCCGGCCAGTCCGCGCTATGAGTTTTTTTTCATCTATGCCAAAAATACCGACAAGCAGCAGGAAAACGGCGGTATCGCAACAGATACGGTGTTTGGCGGCGGGCAGTTCAGCGGCCCGATCGACGCTGCCGTGCGGCTACCCGACCAACAAGCGCTAACCCGGCAGGCCAACTGGTCATTGCACTGGACCCAACACCTGAAGTTCGCCGGCACCCGCGACAGCCTGCCCGGCAAACGCGTGCTCCGCGCCACCCACAGCGCACAATGGGCCCGGCACACGTCCAAATTTTCCGATCCCGGCAGCACGCCGGGATCCGGCTTGCGCCTCGACTCCCTGTTTTTCGACACCTTCCTGGTGGACCGGCGCGGGATACGGCACTACTGGGCATTGGACCGGCTGGACAACTCCCTCGTACTCAAAACATTCAAGTCCAGCACGCCCGGACGCCCCAGCGATGAACTGGCCCTGGGCCTCCGCCATTCCCTGTTCATCTGGAAACAGGAGCCTTTGGCCGATTCTGTATTTTCCAACCTGTTTCTTTCCGGGGCCCTCGCTCTGACCCCCTCCGACCGGTTTGCCTTCCAGGCGCAGGGGTATCTGGGTGTTCTGGCCAATTTTGGTGAATACCAGGTGCAGGGCGATCTGAAAATCGGACTGGGGAAAGCCGGCGAATTGCGCGCCAGCCTCATCAGCCAACGCTATCCGGCAGCTATGCTGAGCCGGCGGCTGTTTGTAAGTCAGCGGCTGATATGGCAAAATGACGTTGAAAAACCGGTGGAAACCGCGCTATCCGCCACTTATGCCCTGCCCCTTATCGGGCTGGAAGCGACCGCAAAAACACAGCTGGTCAACAACTACCTGTATTACGACCAGGCGGGTATGGCCACGCAAACAACGGCGCCGCTGCAGGTGCTGCAGATCCTGCTGCGCGAACAACTGAAGGTAGGCTGGCTGCGGATCGACAACACCGTGGCCCTGCAACGCGCCAACCGCGCCGATGTGCTGCGGTTGCCGGAGTGGTTCACCAAAAACAGCCTGTATTTTTCGGGCCGTATTTTCCGGAAAAAGATGTTGTTGGAAACCGGCGTCGATTTCCGGCTCAACGGCGAATTCAACCCCGACGCTTACCAACCCGTGACGGCGCAGTTTCACCTGCAGGACTCCCTGACGGCCAAGCCCTATCCCTGGCTGGATGTTTTCCTGGCCTGCAAAGTCCAGTCGTTCCGCTTTTTTATCCGGTATGAAAATGTCTCTGCCCTTTGGGACGACCAAACGGTATTTTATCAAACGGCGCGCTATCCGCAACCCTTCGGCGCCTTGCGCATCGGCATCGGCTGGCGTTTTCTGGACGACAACCGGGAGCAGCCGTCCCGGTCATCCCCCTCGCCTGCCGAAACCGGCGGACGCCCCCTGGGCAATTTTTAGCAGCCGTTCAATCTTTGAGCACCGCTTCGATGTCTGCCAGCAGTTTTTTGCCTTCTTCCGAAAATTTCGCGGTGAACGCCGGATTGCGTTTGCCTTGCATCAGGAAGGAAAAATTGTCGGCCAGGACCTCATCCGGATGGATGATATAGCCCGTATTGTCTTTGATTTGCTGGAAAAAATCGGGCAGTTCGCGCAGGTTGAGCGTACTGGAATAACCGTCGGGGCCGGTCAAAACGCGCCAATAGCCATTTTCCGCCGGTTCGATCTGGTACAAATTGAATTCGACATAGGCAAAAAAGGTGCGCTTGCCCGGCTTGTACCCCAGGTGGTTGGAATAAAGCACGGGGATGGCATCAATCGACTGTCCGTTTGCCTGTTTCAGGCTGATTTTTTGGGCAAAATCGACGCCGTCGGGGTTGTACAGCACCCGCACGGCCAGGCTGTCGGGCAGTTGCAGGCGGTCGAGGCCGATGTGTTCGAACCCGATCAGGCGATACAGGCGGGCGCGTTTGGCGGGGTTCAGGCGGGAATAAACATGGAAAAGTTCGTGAAACATGGTATTGAAAAAGGCCTCCCGCATATCCATGCCGAGCATATCGGAGGGGATAACAATGGTGTTTTCCCGGGTATAATACACCGACTTGCCGTAGTGCCCCCCTTTGGTTTTGATCAGGATAAGGGTGTCGGGAAAAATATCGCTGGCTACCTCCCGGCAGGTGTTGAATATTTCCTGCATGACACCAGCAGCCATGACCGATTCTTCCGGGGCAAAAGAAGCCACGTCGCGGCGCAAATAATCCCGATAGGCGGGCAGCAGTTCGGCCCGGGACTGGCCGGCCAGGGGTTGTTTCATCTGAATCGACATTTCGGAGGCCGTCACGCGTTCAAAAAACCGGTCGGTAGCGTCCTGCAACAATACGTGAGAAGCCTGTGCGCTATCCAGCAATACAAGTGTATAGCCGTCGCCCAGGGTAAGCGAATGGATATTTATAGCCTTTTGTGCCGTGCAGGAGAAGGCTAAAAGCAGGCTGATCAGGGGCAAAATGGTACGATGCATAGGAAGGTATTGAGTGTCAAAAAAAGAGTAGCGGCGCAAAGAACGCATAAAAATCCCGCTCAGGCATTTCCAACGGTTTCCGTTCGACCAATGGCCGGAAATAACAGTTGGAAGGTGGCGCCGCCGGTTTCGGGCGCGCGAAATTCCAGGGCGATATGGTGCAGTTGGAGGATACTGCGCACCAGGGCCAGTCCGATGCCGGTGCCTTTGACGCTGCCACGGTGTTGCGGACTGCGGTAAAACGGTTCAAAGATGAGAGCCTGTTCTTCAGCGGGAATGCCCGGACCGTTGTCGCAAACGTCGATGCGGTGGGCGCCGTCGGGCTGAAAAAACACGCGGACACTTACGCGTTGGTCGGGCGAATATTTGCAGGCGTTTTGCATCATGTTGAGCAGGGCGGTGCGCAGCAGCGATTCGTTGGCGCGCACGAGCAAGGCTTCGCCGGAGTCGGGCATTTCGCCGAATTCCAGCGCCACCCGGTAGCCCGGTTGGTTTTTTTGCAATTGGTCTTTGGCCTGGTAGAGCAATTCGTCCAGGCGGATGAATTTCAATGGAATGGCGTTGGGATTGTTGTAAATACGCGCCAGTTGGAGCAGTTTTTCTTCTACATCGCTCAGCGCATGAATGTCTTCGAGTACGCTTTGCAGGGCTTTTTTATACGCTGCCGGCTCGCGGTCGCGTTGGAGCGTCACGTCCAGTTGGGCCCGGATAGCCATCAGCGGGTTTTTCAGCTCATGCGACACGTTGGACAAAAACAATCGTTGCATCCGGAAGGCGCGCTCCACCCGGTCGAGCAGGCTGTTGAAGGTTTCGGCCAGCCGGGCCAGTTCGTCGCGGTTGGCGCCGGTTTCCACCCGCCGGCTCAGGTCGTCGGGCTGCAGGCGGTTGACCTGGTTCATAATTCTGGACACGGGCGCCAGGGCCTGGCCGGCAAAATACCAGCCGGACGCCGCCAGCACCAAAATACCGAACAGAAACCCGGTGATCAGGATATTGCGCAGCCGGATCAATTCGCCGGGATCGCAAAAACCTTCCGCAACAATGGTAAAGGGGCGCTGCGACGGGCTCTGCATAACCAGGCCCAGGGCATGCAGGTTTTGATTCCGAAACTGGTAGCGGCCGGCCTGCTGAATATCCTGCAGGGTCTTTACGGCGACCGGCACGGCGTCGGGGCGCATGGTAAAGACCCGCTGGTACGCTTCGTTGTACAAGCTGACATTTTCCCGGTAAGGCAGGGTGTCTGCGTCATCGGGTTCGAGCCAGTTGACCGGCAGGGCGGTCAGGGCGTCAACGTTTTGAAACACCGTACGGGCTGTCAGCGCGGCCCTCGATTCCAGGTTCTGAAAAAATACCGCTTCCGTACTCGTTTTATAGGTCAACCACACGGCAAACAGCACGGTAGCCAGAATGCCCGCGGCAATGGCCATAAACATCAGGGTGAGGCGGGCGCGGATTTGCATGAGTGCTCAATTGCTTTTTTCAACGCCGAAATTACGCCGTCTTCGCCTTTTCCAGCAGATCGCAGACGAGTTTCGGCACGCCGGCGCCGGCCGGTTCGGCGATCACGGTCAATTGGTGCATCTGGCGGAGTTCCCAGTTCAGCTGAGGGTCAGGGTCGACGTAATAAAACGGGATGTGCCGGGGGGCAAAAGCCATCAGGCCAGCCGCCGGATACACCTGGAGCGAGGTACCTACGATCAGGAAGACATCGGCTTTGGCCGCCAGTTCAGCGGCATGTTCGAGCATCGGTACCGCTTCGCCAAACCAGACGATGTGGGGGCGCAATTGATACCCGCGCGCGCATTTGTCGCCCAGCTGCACATCGGTATCCCAATCGTACACCAGGTGTTCATAGCGCTCGGAACGCACCTTTCGGAGTTCGCCGTGGAGGTGCAGTACCCGCCGGCTGCCGGCGCGTTCGTGCAGATCGTCCACGTTTTGGGTAATGATGTGTACATCGAACGCTTGTTCCAGCTCCACCAGGGCGTGGTGCCCCGCATTGGGTTCGACGGTTAGCAGTTGCTGCCGCCGCTGGTTGTAAAATTGCAATACCAGCTCCGGATTCTGGCGCCAAGCGCCCGGTGTGGCCACGTCTTCGACGCGGTACTGCTGCCAGATACCGCCCGCATCGCGAAAGGTGCTAATCCCGCTTTCGGCGGAAATGCCGGCGCCGGTGAGGACAATCAGTTTTTGCATGCGGCAAAAATACCCGGAAAGCGCGATCCGCACGAAATACTATTTTCACTGCCCGGCGCGATCTTCGCGCAATACCATTTCGCGCCGCTTTTATATCCGGCGGAGCTTGCTGTGTTTGACGCCATAACCAAAATAGATCGCCAGGCCAATAACCAGCCAGATAAAAAACCCGAACCAACTCCTGGCCGGTATTTGCGCCATCATGTAAAAACAGGAAATCAAACCCAGGATCGGGATGAGCGACAGGCTGTGCCGGAAACTCAGCGCCACCATGCCCAGGCAAGTCAGCGCAAACAGCCACATCGGGATTTTGTGCTGAAACAGCGCCCAGCCCGACTCGTATTTAACCGCCTCCGGCAACGGCGCGGCGTTCACGGTGCGGGCATAACTGGCCGGCGCCAGGCTGCCCAGGTAGGCAGCCAGTTCGCCTCCCGAAGCGGCAAAACCGGCGCTGTCCGAGCGGCTTACATAAGCCAGGATGGTTTGTGCCTGCTCCCGGTCGAGTTTGCTGAGCAAGGTTTCTTCATCATACATTTGTGGGGCATTGCGCAGCCAGGCCAGGGCGCTTGCCTGGTGTTGGGTGAATAAATACCCCAACCCACCGGCTACCAGCAGCGGAAACAGCCATTTGCCGTTGATGTAGGGCGTCCGGAATTTGCCCCGCGGGGCATCCGGCGTCATTTGCAATTTCAGCACGCCGGCGCACACCAGCACGAAGGCAAACAAGGTGCCCATACTACACAAGTCCAGCACGGTATCGCTCGGGATAAACAACATGGGCACGATCACGAACAACCCGGTCACGATCGTCGAAAAATCCGGCGTGTGAAAACGCGGGTGTATCCGGGAAAAAGGTTTTGGCAACAAGCCGTCGCGGCTCATCACCATCCATATCCGCGGCTGACCAAGTTGAAAAACCAGGAAAACGCCGGCCATGGCTACCACGGAGCTTACGGCGATAATGCCGGAAAACCATTTCAGGTTCAGTTTCTGGAACACATAAGCCAGAGGATCATTCACGTCCAGCTCTTTGTAACTGATCATGCCGGTCAGCACCAGCGCAATCAAGATATACAATACCGTGCACAAGACGATGGCGTACACCATGGCGCGCGGCAAATCGCGCTGCGGGTTTTTACACTCTTCCGCAGTGGTAGACAACGCGTCGAACCCGATATAAGCGAAAAAGACCGACGACACGCCCGCCATCACGCCGCCGAATCCATTGGGTACAAACGGGTGCCAGTTGGCGGTATCCACATAAAAAGCGCCCACCAGGATAACCAGCGCTACCACGGCCAGTTTCAGCACCACCATCATATTGCCGGCATTTTTAGACTCCCGCATGCCGATATACACCAGGGCCGTGATCAGGACAGACATGGCCATGGCCGGAATATCCAGGATGATGCGCAAGCCACCCAGGCTTGGCGCATGGTTCCAGGCCAGCCAGGCTTCCCGTTGGGCGTCGGTCAGGGCGCTCAGGGCTGTGCCGCCCCGGAGCAGGCCGTCGGCCTTTGCAAAGCCGTCGCGGGCCGACACATAATCGAGCTGGGCCCATTCGGGTACGTGCAAATGGGCGCTGTCGCACAGGCTGGTGAAATAACCCGACCAGGAAACCGCCACGGTAATGTTGCCGACGGCGTATTCCATGATGAGCGCCCAGCCGATAATCCAGGCGATCAGCTCGCCGAAGGCCACGTAAGAATAGGTATAGGCGCTGCCCGACACCGGCAGCAGGGAGGCAAATTCAGCGTACGCAAAAGCGGCAAAACCGCAGGCGAAGGCGGTGAAAATAAAGAGGAAAATCACGGCCGGGCCGCCGTTGTAGCTCGCCGACCCGATGGTGCTGAAGATACCGGCGCCTATGATGGCGGCAATGCCCAGCGCCGTGAGGTCCACCACGCCGAGGTGTTTTTGTAACTTCCCCATACCGGTCTCGCCGGATTCGCTGTGGGCTGTGGCGATGGCGTCGGGGATGGATTTTTTGCGGAACAGTTCGCTCAGGAATGACATAGGGCAAGCAGGTTCGTTTTGCCGGAATACTGGTAGTTTCGGGCCCTAATGTCCGCATTTTTAGCATACGCCAAGCTATTCGCCAAATTTTTCCACAACCCCGCCCCTCAAGGCTTCACCGCCCGCAGGGAATACATCATTGGAATCACATCTTCCAGGCCCTGAATGCGGTAATTTCCGTCGGCGCCGCGCACGGTTTTGTCAAAGCAATCGTACGGCGAATAGGGGAATTCGTTCAAAAACTCCAGCCGCAGGCCATGGCGCAACAAACTGTTGATCACCTCGCCCAGGCTGTGGTTCCAGCCGAATTCCTTGTATTCCAGATCGGCGTAGCGGTCGGCATAAGTGCCGGCCTGTTCGGTCTCGATCACGCCGGCATTGTGGTAGGGATATTTAAAACGCTCCATTTTGTCATCAAACATCCAGATCACCGGGTGAAATTCTGCCATATAAAAAACGCCGCCTTTTTTCAGGAAATGCGCGATGACGGCAGCCCAGGGGTTGAGATCGGGCAGCCAGCCGATAACGCCGTAGGAGGTGAAAACAATATCGAATTTCCCCTTGAGGCGTTGCGGCAGGTCGTATACGTTGCAACACACAAAGCGGGCGTTCAGGCCGCATTCGCGCGCCAGCTCGCGGGCGTATTCGATGGATTTATCCGACAGATCACAGCCGGTGACCCGGGCGCCCAGCCGCGCCCACGACAGGGTATCCTGCCCGAAATGGCATTGCAGGTGCAGCAGTTTTTTGCCGGCAACGTCGCCCAACTCGCGCAGTTCGATATCGTTCAGGCTTGTTTTGCCGTTTTTCCAGCCTTCCACATCGTAAAATTCAGACGATTTGTGCGTCTCTACGCGGAGGTTCCAGGCATGCCGGTTGGCTTCGATGAAGTGTTCGTACATGGTATTTGATTAAAATAACGTGAGTTTTGGATAGGTCATGGCCTTGGAGAGGCCTAACGTTGGTAGAATTGGTTGATTGTTAGGAAATATGGCCTCGGAGAGGCCTAACATTTGTTTATTTTCGAACCAATTTTACCAACTTTAACAATCAAAAAAAACCTCTCAACAAATTAAGACAATGACTATCCAAAACTCACGTTAAAATATCCGTTCCCTCGCCGTATATCCCGCTTTCATTTGCCACAACGGGTCATCCAGACTCAGGCGTTGCGCCACCACCGCAGAGTAGCCCTGGAGCAGGTCATAGCACTCCGCCCGCACCCGCACGCCGGGATCGAAAGCGTAGTTTTTCAGTGCTGGAAACATGTCTGCCAGTTCGGCCGGCACGTCGGGCAGCCGGTAGAGCACGATCCCGTCGTTGAGCGGCGCCATCAGAACCTCCCAGGCGAGCTGGGCCGTTCCACTGCGCTGGCGCGTAAACGCCAGCAGGTCGATGGCGCCGGTGCACCGGACAGCAATTTGCCGGGCATCGGCAAGCGTGGTGCGGGCAATATCGCCAGCAGGTTCAGGCAAGGTATTGGGCAGCGCAACAAACGACCGGTCACAAATATAACCAACACCGGCGGCCCCGTCGTACCCGGCGCACTGAAGGCGATAACCCCCAAACGGCAGGTTCGGCGGCTCGTACACGTCCAGTTGGTCGAACACCGGGATGGCGCCTCCCGGTACCCGGACCGGGTCGCCGACCGGAAAAAATTGAAATTTGCCGGCATCGACGATCCGGTCCAGCTGGTATTCCCAGGTGGTGAGCAGCGGCAGGGTAATCGTAGCAGATACGGCGGGGATGGCTGGCAAAGCGCTGGCATCAAGCGCAACGCTGATACCCGGGCCGCTCACTTGGTCAAAAATAGCGTAGCGCCAGCCGGCTTCGCCATTGATCCGCAGGCGCAACCACAGGCGGCCGGTGTGCAATACCCGGTACTTTCCCTGGAAATTGTTGGAGGCTTGCGGCTGGACAAAGGTGAGCCCTTCCGGCACGAGGATGGAGTCCAGGCTGTTCAGCCCGGTGAGTGTCAGGTCGACATCGGTGCTTTGCAGGAAATTCGGGTCGCGCAGGCGGATGCGCGTGCCGCCGGCCGGATGGGTATAGGTGGTCAGGCGGACCGCCGTGTCGGCAATGCCGGTACCGGGGCTCGAACGGGCAATGATTTGCACCACCGTACAATCGAAACGCTCACCGGGCAGCGCGTCGGGCACGCTCAGGCTGGCCGTATCGCTGCCCGGCAACCAGCGGAAAGCGCGCACCAGCCCGTTGGAATCGGATACGAAAGCTGCGTACCGGGCCTGCACGAGGTTGAAGTCGTTTTGAAAATACAGGGAAAAATTTGTTGTTTCCGGTGGCTCGGGCGGCTCGTTTTTTTGGCAGGAAACGGCAAAGAGGACAAGGAAAAAGGCCGTAATATGCCCAATGGTCAAGGTCCAATGTTCAAGATTCAGGTATTTTTTCATCTATCGGTTCAGGAAAATAGCCGGACAAAAGTAGCGGGCGGCGGATTATTTTTTCAGTAAACACCCGGAATACCGCGAATTTACCGTTTTTCGCCGATCGTTCATCCGAATACCTTTCTGTTCCATGCATGCAGTAGCTGTTTTTTGCGGCGCCAACCGCGGCAACGAACCCTGGTTTGCCGAAGCCGCCGCCGAACTGGGAAAAACACTGGCCCAGCGCAACATCCGCGTCCTGTTCGGCGGCGGCAGCGTCGGCCTCATGGGCGTGCTGGCCGACGCCGTGCTGGCACACGGCGGCCGCATCACAGGCGTCATCACCGACCAACTTCAGGAGCTCGAACTCGGCCACAAAAACGTGACTGACATGATCGTCGTCGAATCCATGGCCGAGCGCCGCACCCTGCTGATCAAAGGCACCGACGGCGTCATCACCTTGCCCGGCGGCTTTGGTTCGATGGACGAGCACTTCGAGGCGCTCACCCTGGCGCAGCTACACCAGTACCGCAAGCCCGTCGGGCTGCTCAACGTGCAGGGTTACTACGACCCCATGCTGCAAATGCTGGACCGGATGGTGCAGTACGGTTTCCTGAAGGCCAAAAACCGGGAACTCTGCCTGGATGCGCCGACGGTGCAGGAATTGCTCGACAAGATGACGCGGTATGAATACGCGGCGGTGGCAAAGTGGGTGTGATTTGTTGATTTGTTGATTTGAGGCGAAAGCCACTCGAAAAACTTACAATCCCGGTAACGAGCGTAAATACCCCCTGCTCGCTTATATTTCCACCAATCACCGCACCACCGTAACATCTCCGGAAAACAGCTCCACCTTGCCGTTTGCAATAAGCAGTTCCGCCAGGTAAACAAACACGCCCGGATTGGCCGGCTCGCCGTTGGGGTGATTGCCGTTCCAACCCAATACCTGATCGTTGGGCAAAAACCTTTTCCGTTCAAAAACAAGATTACCCCAGCGGTTGAATATCCGCAAGCGGCGAATTTCCTTTACCCCCGGCCCGGCGGAAATGTACCAGGTTTCATTGCCGCCTTCTTTTTCAGGCGCAAATACGTTGGGAAAGTAGATGTCGACTTTCTCGCGCACATTTACCAAAACCGAAGCCTGCAACGAACAGCCCCGGCCATTGGTTGCTACAACGGTAAATCGCGTATCCTCGATGGGTTTGGCGTGGGTGATGGCTGCCGCAGAATCCGATACATATTGACCTGGCGACCACTGGAACGCCACATTTAACTGGTTTACCTGGGCTGCAACCAGGGCGGAGTCGCCCAATTGGATAAAAATCAAATTCGTGTCTACGCTCAGCGTTAACTCATCCGGGACCGGCACTTCTACTATGGTGTCATGCAAACAGCCTGCCAAGGTTTTCACGGTCAGGACGTACAAGCCGCCTTCCAGGCCGGGATGAAATTTTCCTGGTTTTAAAATGCCATCTCTCAGGAGTGAAGCAGTATTGAAAGGATCGGTCAGCACGGTTAAATTAGTACCGTAGGCGACCGTACAGGAATCCTGCAGCAGCACCGAAAATTCCGGCAACGGAAATACCCTGGCCGTAGCCTGTACCGTAACGGTGCAGCCATCCATCGAGGTTGCCACTACCGCGGGATGATAATCGCCCGGCAACTCGAACGTATGGTTCGAAACGGACTGCTGCGTGCTGTCACCGTCGCCGTAATACAGGGTAAATCCGGCGGCGGAAGTCGTGACACCGAACTGCGTGGGTTCGCCCAAACAATCCGGCGGCGAAACATCCAGGGCAAGCACAGGGCTGGGGGGCAGCCAAATGGGCATGGTGAACGTATCGCGCCCGCAGTGGTCGATGATGACGCGAATCCAATAGGCGCCGGCGTTCTGGGGCAATGCAATAAACACCGTATCGCCCAGGTACTTGTCGCCCCAGGAAGTTTCCCAGCGTACCGGTACGCCCGGCGTAGAGCCGTTGATCACCCGCACCTTATCGCCAGGGCACAAAGTCGACGTGTCTATCGCAATATTGAATAAGGCCGACACATCGGTTGGCAACACTGTGATCGCCTGCAAAGTAGTATCACTGCCGCATTCATTTATGGAAACCAGGTAGATCTGTACGGTCTTGGGTTGTGTACCCGTATAAAATTGGAACAGCGTTTTCACCAATGTGTCGGCTGAAATATGGGTGGGGTCTTCACTGGTATAGAAATAATTGGCCGTTGGGCCTCCGCTGCTGTTCACCTTGGCAAATACCGTGTCGCCTTCGCAGGGTTGCGTATAACTGACGCTGAACCGGGCCACCGGATCGGATTTAACGGTGACCACCAGCGTATCGTACAGCGTAGTGCATTCGTTTTGAGCAGCCAGGATCAACTTATAACGCACCAGGTCGGGGCCGTTGGCAAAAACCAGCGACGGCTGTACCGGAAGCGTTTGCTGCACGCCCGCGCTGTCGAGGATAAGCCAGACCGTATCGGCAAAGCTGGTTTGAACGTCCAGGCCAACCGTCAGTGGGCCGCAACCACTGACGGGGCTGTTGGCCAGAATGTCGGCAACAGGCGCCTGTTCAATATAAAAACTTTGGGAAATCGTGTCCAGGCAGCCGGCCGGCGTTGTACTGACCAGCATAAGGGTATGGTTGCCGGAAGTAAACGTTTGCTGTGGGTTGTAGGCTGTGGAAAATGCGTTGGGCGCGCCATCCAAAAACCAGGCTTGCGTGGCGGCGCCAGGGGTCTGGTTGTTCAAATTGAGTACAACCCCGGCACATTTCAAACCGGCTACATCAAAAAGCGACCCGGCCAAACCATTTACCGTAACTAATTTTTGATCGGAAAAAACACAACCGGAAAGCGTATCCTGCAATTCCATTGTAATGGTATGGCTCTGCAAGCCGGCAACTGCAGGGGCGAATGTGCCGGCTAAGGAATCCAGGAGACCATTGCCGTGCCAAATCCGAATCACACCGGACGGCAACGGCGGGCCGGCGGGGCTGAGCGCGAAAACCGGATCGTTTACGCAGGCCGTCTCATCGGGGCCGGCGACCGGCTGCAAGCGGACGACCCGCAGCAACAGCGTATCCGTTTGGTGGTCGGCGCAATTGCCGCCGCCCACGCTGTATACCAAGCGGTACAAGCCGTCATCTGCCAGCGCCGGGTCGAAAAACGGCGCGTTGGGGTCGCCGAGGTTCAGAGCAGCAGTAGCCGGAATCGATTTCCAAAAACCGGGTGCAGGCGTTCCCTGCAAGGTCAGCGGACTGTCGTAGGCGCACAACGTTTGATCCGGCCCGGCTTGAACGGCACCTGGCGTCAGGGGCGCGGAAATCGCAAGCTGAATGTTGCCGGAAAAATCGCAGCCGTCGTTGTTGGTCATGGTGTAGAGCACGGTAAAGTTACCGGGTATCAGGCCGTCGGGATTGAAGCGGTTGCCGGGTTGCACCACATTGGGGCCGCTGTACAGCAAGCCCGGCACATTGTACAAGGGCAGGTTGACCAGCCCCGGCACATTGCAATACGCCGTGTCGGGCGGGTTGGGGTCGGTGTTGTTTTTTATCTCCAAAATAAAAGTATCCGAATTTTGGCAACCGGTCAAGGTATCATCTGTCGTCAGGGTCAGGGTAAATAGTCCGGAACCTGAAGCCTGAAAGTCGACCGCCGTGCCGTTGTTGATCAACACGCCTGGCGCGCTGATCGTCCAGCTGCCGTTCGGCACGTTGGCTAATGCAAGCGGACCGGTTTCGATGCAGCGCGTTTGATCCAGCCCGGCATTGGCAACAGGCGCCGGCGATACCAGCACCGGGATGCTGTCCAGCGCCGTGCAAACGCCGGCCCCATAGCTGTAGTACAGCCAGAAGGGCATATTCGCCGGCACGATACTGTTGGCCGGGTCGAACTGGTTGCCGGAAACGCCCGGGCCAGCCCAGGTGCCGGGGCCAGGCGTTGCGGTCAGCGGCAACGGATTGTGGTTGTCGCAAATGGGCGCAGCCAGCGTGTCGATGCTAATTTGAGCGGGTACCTGCAACTCAAAAATAAGGCTGTCGGCGACAGGCGTTGTCGTGCAGAGGTTGCTGGCTGTTACGGTTATGGTTATCGTTTGCGTAGCGCCGCTGGTATTTTCAAAAAATACGGGGCCGGGGAATTGTAGGTTGGAACTTGCGGGGTTTCCACCGGAGAATTGCCATTGAAAACTGGCGTTAGGGTCGTTGCCAGTAGTCACCGTCAATCCCGGCATGGAAGGCGAAAAGTAGAGCGTTATGGTGTCGCAAAACGGACCGAGCGTTGGCAACTCGAGAATATTTTTTTTAAAAAAACTGTGCTCCCAGTCCCAAAAGACGGTATCGCAATGGTTGTAGGCTTCCAAATGAATTTGGTAGGTTCCCGGCTCCAAGAATTGAAGTGTAGCTGCAGCGGTGGCCGAGTCGCCCGACAAGTACTGAAACCCACCGGCAGGCCCGGAGATGGTACGCCAATAGGATACGCCCGGCTGGCTGAGTTGCTGGAAAACGATAGAATCGGGCAGGCAGTCCGGCCCGCCGTGAAAAACCGGCGTGACGGCCAGCATGGGCTGGGCCGTAATATCGAGGGCAGCAGTGTCCGTTCCTGTCCCGCAGGCATTTGTGGCGGTAACAATGATTGAAAATGCGCCGGAGTTTGGAAAAACCACACCCAGCGGCAGGGGGGCAGTGGAGCTGGGCGGGGCGCTACCGGCCGGGAACGTCCAGAGCCACTGCGTCACCGGCGCGCCGTTATCGGTGAGGGAAATTTGCGAGGGCGGCATGTTGACGGCCTGGCCCTGGCAGGCGCTGAGCGGTTCGAGGGCCAGTTGGGGCAGGGCGGTTACCACAATTGTCGTATCCCAGGTGGCTTCCGAGCAGGGGTTGATCGATTTCAGGCTGATCTGGTAGGTTCCGGGGGCTTTGAAGGTAATTCCGGGTTCGGCAAGCAAATGGCCGCCTATGGTGTCGAACATAAAGCCATTGGGGGGGGTGTTTCCCAGGGGCGTCACCGTCCAGAAATAGCCGGTGGCGAAGGTGGAAAAGTTTTTCATTTTGAGGGTGAGCGGCGCGCAGGAGCCATTGCCGGAAACGGCTTGCGCGTTGGCGTCGGCGGTGGGTTCTTCGGCAACGAAGATCGTGCGTTCGATCACGTCTTTGCCGCTGGGGCAGGAGGAGTTTAAATTGTAGGCCGTCATGCGCACCGTAAAAAAGCCCGTTTTTTTGAACCGAATTTCCATCATGGGGTCAAACGGGCCACCGCTCACATATTCCCAGTCGGCCCCCTGTGTGCCGCCAAAAATTTCCCATTCCACAACGTTGGTCGAGTCGCAGGTGTAGGTGTTGTTTGGCCCGGGCGTAATCACCGCCGCGCCCCAGGAGCGGTTGATAAATTTCCAGACCTCGCCGGGGCATTCATTGGGTGGCGGAAGCACCTCCATGATCGCTACCGGGGAACTGCTGACCGTCACGGGCTTCACATCAATTTCCGTTTGCGGACAACCGGGTACGCCGCCGCGTATGGTAACGGTGAAAATATTGGCGCTTGGACCGGAGCCTTGCCCGCAGGACGATTCGGTGAAAATGATCGGGATGATGCTTTGGATGTTCAACTGGTTGTAGGATTTGTACAACTTGCCGTTGACAAACACCTGGTATACCGTAGCGTCGGATGCGCCCTGATAACCGCCGAGTTCGAATGCCAGGGTGTCCGGCGCACAAAGCCCGACCGTGCCGCCCGGACTGCTGAACGACAAGGGCGGATTGGTGCCGCTGAAAAACGGAAAGCTGCGGCTGCGCGTACAGCCGTTGGAGTGCGTAGCGGTGATGACAATATTGTAAGCGCCTAAAGCAGCATACGTATGGCTGACCGGAATACTGCTTGTCCATTCAGGAGGCAGATAGGTGTTCGTGGCGCCATCGCCCCAGCTAATCGTGTAGCCGGTATTGATGGCGGCCGTCGAGGATTCGTTCCGAATGCGGATCGTGATCGGCGCGGCATTGCCGCAAAGCGAAATGGTGTTTCCGCTCATTTGAATTCCAGGCGTCCCGCCCGGCGCCAGGCTTATCGACACATCCGGCGCCGCTTTCACCGGAATACTGATCGAATCGCGGCAAACTTCTGCGCCGTTGAGCGAGTCGAGTAGCAGGATTTGGTACGTTTTCGGGCTGGTCACATAAGGAAAAATAACCTGGATAGCGCTGCCGGTATCGCTGGTCATGCCGGCGGGGGGCGCTGACACCCAGGTGTAGCTGTGGCTGGGTTGCGGCGCCGCGACGGACAAACTCACCGGGGTTCCCGGGCAGAGGTTGGTCGAAGGATTGGCCGTAAAGCTGCACGGTTGCGCGCTGCCGAAGTACGGAAACAGGAAAAGAGCGGGAAATACAACCGAAAAAAATTTAAGCGACAGGGGGCATGTTTGGCGATTTTGGCAAATTGTAGTCATCGGTATGGTTTTTTATACTGGCTCGAACAATGGCGGTATAAAATTATAAAATTATTCTGAAATGGAGGGATACGTCCGGCCAGGTGTATCTTCCCCGTTCAAGGTTTGTGCCAGCCAGGGTATTGCTCCATTTACCATCCAGGACGAAGCGTTCGGGTTTCTCCCGGCGCCCGTTCTTCCTTCAGGTGTGCGCTTATCTCGCCGGATAGCGCCGCATTCGCCAAACGCTGAATCAGTTTTGCCAAAACGCCTCAGAAACCGTCTGAAAGCCCCTTCTTTGAGCCCGATGATCGCTTTTTTTTCAAATTCGGCATAGTCAAACAACTCGCCGTCAGACGGCCCCTTCAATTTTGTTCTATGCCCGGCGGAAAGTGGTTTGCGAAAAATCAGGCGCGGTACAAACCACTTTCCGCCGGGTATAAACAGTCTCCCCTAACGCGGGCAATCATTCCATCTTTACAAACCGCCCGGTTGCGATATGATTATTGCCGGATACCTTGATCCAGTACATTCCCGCACGCCAACCGGCAACATTTATGGCGGTAGTCGAACCCGCCGGGCATTCGAATTGCGCCACCAGCCTCCCGCTCCAATCGGTGCACTCAACCGTGCAGCCCGAATTTCCAAATTTCGGATCGATCGTCAAAAACAGGTTTTCGGATACCGGATTCGGAAATACTTCCAGGAAGGCGCCGGCGCCGGTTGCTTCGTTGATTCCCACAGACTGACACGTGAAAATATCCACCGACTTGTAGGTGACATTGCCGTTGATGCCGCCTGCTGCAAGCACGTGATTTTTTAGCCCTAAAACGGAATGGTTGGTCACTGCTTTGGAAAGATTATCGGTGGACCATTGACCAGTAGCTGCATCGAAAATATCTACCTGCTTGCTGAAGGATTCAAACAAAAAAGTCGGCAGGTCGAGCGCCCCCCCACCGGCGAAAAAAGCTTTGCCGCAGGCGCTGGCGCCCATGGTAGAGAAGCACCGCGGTTCCGACAAGCTGGCGGTGGACCATGCCCCGGTTTCGAGGTTGTAAATATCTACCCGGTCGCTTGGGGTGTTGTCATTTTTAACGCCCCCGGCAATCAGCACATATTTGCCGGCCCTGGCGGCGGCACAAAAACCACGCGGTTCCGAAAGTTTCGCCGTACTCCACGTACCAGTTGTGTTGTTGTAGATGTCTACCTGGTCGGTTACGGCGGAAACGCTGGTTTGCCCGCCCGCGAAGAATACCAGGTCATCTGCTACCGCCACGCCCATGGACCCCCGGGCCTTCGATAAATTCAGTACCGACCAGGTTCCGGAGCCGGTGTCATAGACGTCTACGGTGCTGTAAAAAGTAAGAGCGGTAGGATTAAATCCGAGTACTTTATACCCGCCGGCAAACAACACCTTGTTCCCGACGCTCACGCCCTGCGCATAGGCGCGGGGCACAGAGAGCGATGCGGTACTCCAGCTCTGCGTCAGCGTATCGTAAATATCCACGTTTGCATAGTGCGCCAGCGTCGTCCAATTTACGCCGCCGGCGAAAAAGACTTTGCCGCCGTTGGCTGCCGCTCCCGGAAATGCGCGCGCGGCGGAAAGCGTTCCGGTAGTCCAGGTATTGGTTTCAATATCGTAAATCTCCGCCACATTGGTGTAGTTGAAACCGAGCGAGCCTCCGCCAAAATACGCTTTGGACCCGCTCGCAACGGCGCCCATCTGAACTTTGGCCTGGGAGAGGTTGGTGCTTGTCCATTGGCCGTACGACGAGGCGGCGCAGAAGATGAACAAAACCAGGAACGGCAGAACACGGGAATGCAGCTTGGGGAAGGCTGAAAACAAGGCGAAACGAGAGGAGGCGAGATTTTTCATGTGTGTTTGAATTTAATAGCGTTTTAGACTGATTTGTATGTGGGCAAATCTACGCTCCCGCCATCCGAACCCACCGCACAAATCGCCCAGAAAATAGGACAAATCTGCCAAGATTCAAATAACAGCACCTGAATACGCATATCCGGTATGCCGGTACACCCAATACCGCCAGCCGGTGAACAAGGCCATTCCCAATATGCTCCACCACAGGAGCCGGATATGGCGGGCCTGGGTAGATTTATGCTGAATATTGTATTCGTCCAGCGAAAGATAACCCGCATCGCGCCCTTCCAGGGCGTACACATCGACATACCCGGAGGGGCCAGGCCTTTCAATTGCCGTTTTTTTCACCCAGAGCCGGGCAGAGTCGCCCGGGCGCAGGGCCTCAAGCAGCGCGCCGGTGCGCGTCGCCTCGAGCGCCGCGCCTTCCAGCCGGAAGGTCCGCCCCGGCTGCTCCCGGAGCTCAAGTACGAGGCGGGTGTAGGCGCTGCGGCTTGTGCCGCTGCCGCGGGTACCGGATTGCATCTCCGGCCCCGTAGCCAGTATGCCTTCGAGGCGTTGCAGGTCTGCGGCGGCCAGCGGCGGCTTTTTATATTCCAGGTGCAAAAAAAACTGAACCGCCCCGGCCAGCAGCAGCGCCGCGAGCAGCAGCGCCACGATGTTGCCCTGGCGTTGGCGTTGCAAGTGGTTTTCCAGTTCGACGCTCGGAACTGCCGCTCCGGTAAGCGCTGCCTTAAGCGCCGGGTAATTCCGGTAGTATTGCGCCATCAATCGTATCCCGCGCGGCCGGTCGCGCAGCGCCAGGACCAGGATTTCACCGCCGCGCTCCGACACTGCCGCGTAGCCGGTGACGTCCGGCAGGTCGAACGCCAGATTGCCGAACAGGTTGCGCAATTGCACGCGATTTCCGGCTATGTGTATCCGGTAGTACCCACGGAGCAGGAGCAGTAATATCCCCATTGGAAATATCCAGACAAACTGAAAAAACCGGACTACGCCATCCGCCGGCGCATTTGTCGAAGTCGCAATCAGGATCGCCGCCACTGCGCAGGCCACTAGTGGCGGAGGCACTAAGTTTTATCGTATTAAGATTTTTTAAAGGTTTTTCTTTGCTGAAGCCGTTGAACTTCCACTTTGGGTTTGATGAGGCATAATTGATACTGATGTGAGCTAATTTTATCATGTAGTTCTTTGACGAAGCGAAATTACCATTAGTGATCACATGTCGTTGAAGTTTGGCAAACCAATTTTCGATTGGATTGAGCCACGACATGTTTGGGCGTGAAAACAAATCGAATCGATGGGTTGGATCCTCTAAAACTTGTCTGCTTTGCATGGTTTTGGAATACCCTTTTTGCCCTTTTTCCTAAATTTTCTTGAAAACCAATGTGTTGGGCTACCAATTTTCCAAACTATCGGATAAATGGGGTTGAGTTGGTCTGCAATAATAACGACTTGATCGGCTGGATCAAAAGAGGCAGGCTGTGAATGACGCAAAATCCTGCTCGTTATGAGTTGGATGCGCATTGCTGGGCGTATTGCCTTTCCTACATCAGTGCGGAAAGGCCGCTGTCCGTTGCGCTCTCAAATTCCTTGCGTTTATATCTGCCCTTGCTCGGGGGCGTCTTCTATTCGTCCCAGTGCCTGAATACTGGTTTTCATCCACACTAAGCCGACGCTGGGAAAAGTTTGACCTTTACGCAAAGTTTGCGGGCGCCAATCTTACTTGGGAAATAGCCACGCATTTTTGGGGTGGGCTATTTAAATCTAACAGCGGGAGGCCTAGCCGCCGGCGCCCGGTCCAACTGTCACAAACTCAAGGATTCTGGCTCCGGCTTGCCATCCTTTGACCCTCCGTTGGGCCGCGCAAATCCCCCCCTTTGTCAGAGCCTTACCCCTTGTCAGCCACCCTTCTTTTTGCGTTTCTTGTCCTTCGCGCCCCGGTTTACATACCCGTTGCGACCACCCAACTATTGCTCTCCCTTTCCCGGTAGGATCGGGAATGCTTTGCGTCCGCGTTTCGAGCTCTTCGCCGCGCGATCCAAGAGTGCGGCGGTTCCTCTCCCACATTGTTTTGCTCCCAAAGTTAGGTCTAATACGATAAAACTTAGTGCCTCCGCCACTAGCATTAGGCCGGTGATGGCCAGGATCAGCTGGAGGGCGCCGGAGATTTGGGAACGGAGCATAGCAGCGTGCATTTGGAAAGATGTGTTTAACAATAGTTCGTGAAGAATTTTTAACCCATTTCTATGTTTTCGGCATTTTTGATAAGGTTAGACTAACACGTAACCCTGCAAAAAATAAATTCCAGTAATCATTCTTTTTCACAAAGCTTGATTTTCAAAGGGCAGGCGCATCAAAACTGCGGGCGACCTCGAAGAGGTCTAACATTGGTAGTAGCAATCATTCCATTCGCGCGATTTCCACGACCTCGGAGAGGTCGAATATTGGTAGTAGAATCCGAACAAATGCCACGAATATTCGACCTCTCCGAGGTCGTGGGACCTTAAAAATCGGTTGTTTTCTACCAACATTTGACCTCTCGAGGTCACCCGCAGTTTTGATGCGTTTGCCATGGATTTTTTAGAATGCTTGGAAGGCTAAATTCTTCACGAACTATTGTTTAACAAACGATAATAAAATGGCGCAGTGCTTTAGAATTCAGTCAAAGAGAAAGATGGCATGTCAACCAGACCGCTTCATCTTCCATTCGATAAAACCGCTTTTTCGATTCACGATTTCAGTTTTCCCCACCATAAATCACAAACCAATCGCTCCAATTCCGCCCGGGCATTATTCTTTGCTTCCGGGTCATAATGCAAAACATGGAGTTGTACCGGGTCGCCCGGCTCGTTCGGTGCACAGAGTCGATAAACCTCCTCCATAGCGCCGGAATTCGCCTTATGTGCAATAAAAATAATATGGTTCAGATCGACGGATGTTAAAGAAGTAACAATCTCCCACCTGACGCTCTCGGTCAAAGTTTTAATATCAATGATGACAAGCCAGGAGTCGCGCAAAGCTCCGCTAATCCATTCCTTCCAATCCGAGTCGGAGCTTATCCCCAACCGGGGCGCGTTCCAGATATTTATCCGCCGGTTTACTTCGGATTCGGGTTGAAGCGCGCTACTCAGCCCGACCACACTTCCATACGAAAGGCAAACCGGATATACCAGATGCGCAAACACTTCCGAAATATGCTTTTCATGAAAACTTCGCAGGAAGAGTACATATTCCGCCCTTATTTTTTTGCCCTCCCGGTATCGGAGAATAACATACACCAGGCCTAAAAAAGGAACCATTGCCAAAAACCAGGCCTTTCGCAAGCCCGCCAAACTATAGGCGCCCCGCGGAATAATGATTAGCGGAGAAATGGCCAGCAGTATAAAAAACAGCAAAAAAATGGGGTGAAAATCCTGGTTCTTAATAAGGCCAAATCCATAATGTATCGTGTAGGACGCTTCTGCCAGTACTAGTATCTCATATCGAGCCTCCCTGCCAAGGCGCCTTATGACAATAACCAATGCAACGGAAAAGAAAAAGATAAGCGTAAGCGCCAGAACTGTGTGCCTGGCATAGTCCGTATTATATGCAGACACTGCTGTCAATACAGCCAGTAATAATACAACTTGAATTATGCTTGCCGCCGGCTGCTGAATATTCCATCCCAGCAAGCTCCTCCTGGAATGTAAAGTATATTTATACTGCGCCCAGTTGCCATTCAAAATATCCCTGGAGCCAAAGAATGCAGCAAAAGCCTTGTAACGGTTTTGTAAATACGGCAACCTCGCATACAAAGCAATCGGGATTACAGCGAGTAATAACAGCTCGTTGGCGTAATAATTATCTGCAGACGTAACGGCAATAGCCACAATGATTCCGGCAAGGAGGACGAGAAGCAGTATCAGACGCGCACGGAGGGAGCTTAACCGGGTATGCAAGTGCTTTGATACCCCGTCAAACCACTCCACTACCCGGTCAAACCGAACGATCAGAAGCAATAGAAAACCTAACGTTGGCGCTGCAATCAATAAAACAAGGAGCCAAAAAAATTGAGGAAGAATAGAGGGCAACGACCCTCCCAGCCTTGCCTTTTCATTGCGCTCCGGAAACTGTTGAAAGAGAATGATGCCCCGGATTACGCTCCCAATCGTAATACCGGAATTCATGGCTGCATTATACCGAAAGTAGCCCTCAATAAGCATTAAAATGAACGCTCCAGACAAAAGAACGATAGCGAGGTAATGGCCGGCTAAAGTGGATAAAAGCAGGACAAACAGTATCGCGATGAGCAGAGGCAGCAGGCTTTCAAGACGCTTTGGCAAAAAGCGGCGTATTTCAAAAACAGCCCGCGTTATCACGCTCCGTATCCTGGTGTCAATCGCACGGAATCGGGAAAAATGCAGGTAATTACTTCTGTCCGCCGCAATTTCTGTGGCCCAGCCCCAAATCAATAGAACTGTGAAAGGCAGAATTACAACCTGGTAAAAGACATCCTGACTATAAAAATCATTTGGAATCGGATGAAAGAATGAGGCAATAATAAATGGCACAGAAAAAGCAATGATAAGAAATATACCCGTCCAGACCGAGGTAACCACCAGCCCAACTGCTGAAAAAAAGAATAAAGCAAGGACTTCTGCTACCGACCTTTTACTTACAGGCACGTCCGATGTTGTCTTTTTAACATACATAGCAGGCTCCTTTTTCATCCACCAAAACGACAAGCCCGCCAGCACTACTACCGGGATCAGCTGATCCAGAAATTCCCCGATGCTGTAGTATTGCCAGCAAACCCCGGCAATTTGGACCAGAGTAGCCATTACCAACACGTATCTCAATCCCTTTATGACCCGCAGATGGAACAATACCAAACCCAGCAGCAGGAATATGGAATTGGCGGAAAACAGATAATAGAAATCGTACACCTCAAAATCATACGTAATTATATACCTCCAGTACACAAACAAGTGCAGTATGGATATCAGCCAGGTAAGAAAAATCTGGAGGGCGCCTGCTTTGGTATGTGTCAACATTTTCTTGATAATTAGAGCCTGTGGGGACGTAGCCTTCAACTTATGGCATGTTGGAGATTTGGGAGCGGAGAAAAGAGGCGCTCATGCATACAATGGGTTTATATAGCTGATACAGACCGGTTTTTTACTGCACTGATTTCCCCCACCACAAGCTTTGGAGTGTATCTTTGTACTTATTTTGAAAAATCTTGACTCAATGGAAATAACGATTCGGTTTTAAACGTCTGACGATTTCAAATTAATTGAACCTCTGTTGCTTATGCTTCGGCAGTGCGATATCAAGGTGCATATTCAGGGTATAAAGTCAAAAAAAGCGTTCTAAAATCCGCTCGCCCGGGCAATCCATCCGGCAGCATCACCGAAAAACTGCACGGCATCATCGCTCTTCCGTCAGATTTCGATTATAAATCCGCGCTGGCAGAAGAATTGGTAAAAAAATACGTTGCGCATGGATAAGGTATTTGTGGAAACGAATATCATTCCGGATCATATCGCCGCGCGCGCACCTTACGATCAGGCCGCCAAAGTGATTTTTCAACGTGCCGAACTGGGCCAAATCGAACTCTTTGCCAGTGTTCTATCCTTATGCAACATCGCTTACATAGTTCGTAATTTGACTGTCCATTCATAACCTCCCCAGTTGTTGCTCCCACATTGCTCTTCAAAGTCTTCACTTTGGAGAAATATGCACTTGACTTTGTCCGCATTTTCCCATATCAAGAAGCGTCGCCCCTCCCACAGCGCGAACCCACCGCACAAATCGCCCAAAAAGTAGGACAAATCTGCCAAAAATTCAAACAACAGCCGCTGAAACAGTCGAAGAAAAACGCGGCAGGTCAACTTGTGGTGATCGGGATTTGCAAAATTAATACCCGGCTACGCGGTTGGCAAAACGTCCGCACATCACGCCCTTACTGAAATATCGAATATTCGCATTATTTTTGGTACCCTAAAACCATTTTCCATGCGCAGCGCCCGCACCCTGTTCCTGCTCCTCGCCCTGGCCGCCTCCGCCGCCACGGCCCAATCCCCCGCCCGCGCGGGCAAGGACTACGCCGTCTTTTTCTACGTCACCCGCTTTCAGCCCGGCTGGCAAGCCCTGCCGGAAACCGAAGCCGAAGCGAAAGCCCTGAAAGCCGAGCTCGAAACCGCCTACGGCTTCGAGTGCCGGCTCGTGCCCAACCCCACCAAACAGCAAATCCGCGACGAACTGGCGGCAACCAACAACCGCCTCTCCCCCAACGACCAGGTACTGTATTTTTTCTCCATGCACGGCCACTACCACCCCGCCAGCGACCTGGGCTACCTGGTGGCCGCCGACGGCAAATACGAAGACCGCTACTCGGAGTCGTACCTCAACTACAACGACCTGCGCCCCTACTTTGCCGAGTGCAAGGCCAAACACATCCTCGTGGCCCTCGACGCCTGCTACTCCGGCTCCTTTGCCGCCACCCGCGAGCGCGCCCGCCCCGAGGCGCCCGACTACGCCAGCGGACCCGACTGCTCCACGCAGATAACCAACACCCTGCGCTACACCGGCCGGCAGTACGCCTGCGCCGGCAACAAAGACGCCCGCACCCCCGCCAAATCGGCCTTCGCGGCCAAATTCCTCGAAGCCCTGCGCAAAGGCCCCAACGCCGACGGCCTGCTGTTTTTCGACGACCTGACCTACTGGCTGGGCAAGGTGCGCAACCCCGAACCCGAAAACGGCAGCTTCGCCGGACACGACCCCGGCGGCGACTTCGTGTTTGTGCGCACCAACGCCTGCGCCCCGCCGCCCGACCGCGACGGCGACGGCACACCCGACGCCACCGACCAATGCCCCGACACCTGGGGCAGCCAGGCCAACGGCTGCCCGCCCGAAATCAAACCCGACAACACCGCCGCCGACCTCGCCGCCTGGAAAACCGCCAAACAACAAAACACCGAAGCCGCCTACCGCGAGTACCTGCGCCAGTTCCCGCAAGGCGAGTTTAAAGATCTGGCCAACCAGGCCCTGCGCCAGATCGAAGCCAACGCCGCCCGCCGCAGGGACGACACCGCCTGGGAAGTAGCCACCGAAAAAAATACCGCCGAAGGCTATAAAAAATACCTCGCCGACTACCCCAACGGCGCCCACCGCGCCGAAGCGGAGGCCAAAGTCAAGGCCGCCGATGCAACGCCCGACGACTCAAACCGCGCCGCCAATGCGCCCGCCGCCGGTGGCGCCGAAACCACCCCCGACAACATGAAACTCATCCCGGGCGGTATGTTTCAAATGGGCAGCGCCGATGGCGAAGGCGACGAACAACCCGTGCATACCGTCAGCGTCAACAGTTTTTACCTGGGCATACGCGAGGTGACGGTGGCGGAGTTCAAAGCCTTCATCGACGCCAGCGGCTACCGTACCGACGCGGACAAAGAGGGGAAAAGTTATGTGTACACCACGGAATGGAAAGAACAGGCGGGCGTCAACTGGAAATACGACACCCGCGGCAACCTGCGCCCCTCCTCCGAGTACAACCACCCGGTGCTGCACGTCAGCTGGAACGACGCCGTGGCGTACTGCAAATGGCTGTCGGACAAAACCGGCAGCACCTACCGCCTGCCCACCGAAGCCGAGTGGGAATACGCAGCGGGCGGCGGCGCGGGCAACCGCACGAAATGGGCGGGCGCATCCGACGAAAGCCACCTGGGGCGCTACGCCAACACCTCCGGCAACCAGGACGGCTACGCCCTCACCGCCCCCGTGGGCAGCCTGCAGCCCAATGCGCTGGGGCTGTACGACATGAGCGGTAACGTATTTGAATGGTGCGCCGACTGGTACGCTTCAGATTACTACAAAAACAGCCCATCTTCCAATCCCGCCGGCCCGTCGTCAGGCTCCTTCCGTGTCATTCGCGGCGGGTCGTGGTTCAGCGGCCCGCAGAGCTGCCGTGTGGCGAATCGCAACGGCGTCGCACCCGGTAATCGCAGCGGCGGCACGGGTTTCCGTCTGGCCAGGACGAAATAACCCTTTGGCACTTTTACCCTTTTACCCCCGAGGACTCGGGGCAGGCTCTTTGCTCCAGTATCGGCGTGACTTGGAGTCACGCCGATACTAGTACCCATGTACGTAAAAGCATTGCTTATCCGAAAGCGCATATATAGGCGCAGCATATATGGCATATATATACACGCGAAGCGTCTATGTGTCGCCGCTGCTGGCATATATGGGAAAATTGAGTTCGTATATATGTACCGCCGAACGGGGTTGCCGCCGAACCCCGGCGGTACAACACGTAGCGCCCCGCCCTAGCGCGCGCCGAACGGGGTGGTTGCCGTTGTTGGCGTCCCGCCAACAACTCACCGGAGGAGAGGCGTTGTTGGCGGGACGCCAACAACGGCGGAAAAAAATGCATAGCCGGGAACGCAACAACAGGTGTTGTGTGTTAAGATCGTCGATTAAAGTCGCATACCGATGCCTATTCGAATATTTACCATTCCGTTCAACGAAGAAACGCAGACCTTTCACGACGACCTTGTGATGCAATTCTGTGTGAACAAGCGGGTGCATAAAATCGAGACCCGGTTTTTCACCCGGAACCATCAACCGTTCTGGACGGTGGCCATACACTAGGGTCAGATACTGTTTGACGAAAAAATCATCCGTACGGGCGGCACGCCGGCGCCGGAGGAACTGCTGGACGACCAGCAAAAAGCCCTGCTCCTGCGCATGAAAGAATGGCGCAAGCAGATGTCGGCCGACGTGGGTCTGCCGGTGTACATGGTAGCCACCAACGCGCAGTTCGTGTCGATCATTCAACAAAAATGCGTCACGCTCGAAAGCCTGAAACTGGTAAAAGGTTTCGGTAAAGCCAAAATCGAAAAATATGGAAAAGCGCTGACGGATATTGTCCGGCAATTCTATCACGGCGAAGTGTCGGCGTGACTTGAAGTCAAGCCGACACTAACACTAATAAAATGAAACCACCGCAACTACTCGAACACTGGTACAAAACCACCGACTGGATTTTGGACAAATGCGACCGCTTCCCAAAACAGACCCGCTTTACTATCGCCGGGCGTATGGCCGACCTGGCCATTACAACCCTTGAATTGATCACCGAGGCCGCTTATTCCAAAGAGAAACGCGCCTTGCTGACCACGGTCAACCTGAATCTCGAAAAACTCCGGCTGCTGTTCCGACTTTGTTTTGACCGCCACTACATCGGCCCCTCGCAGTACGAGTTTATTCAATCCGAAATCAATACCGCCGGGCGGATGTGCGGCGGCTGGCTCAAATCATGCAACGCGTAGGTAATTTGTTTCCCGGTTTTTGTAGTTTTCAAAACCTGCTCCTGGCCTGGCGCAAAACGCGCCGGGGCAGCGGCCGCAACGCTGAAAGCGCCCTGTTTTTTCAGGAATTGGAAAAAGAACTTTTTGCCCTGCAAACAGAATTGAAAAATGAAACCTGGCAGCCGAGGGCGTATCGGTTTTTCGATATTTATGACCCCAAACACCGCACCATTGCTGTGTCAGATTTTCGCGACCGCGTAACGCACCACGCGCTGGTGAATGTGCTGGAGCCGGTGTTTGAAAAAATATTCAGCGCCGATTCCTACGCCACGCGGCAGGGCAAAGGCGTGCATGCCGCCGTATTCCGGGCGCAGCATTTCCTGCGCGGACACGAATTTTTCCTCAAAACCGACGTGGAAAAGTTTTTCGATTCGGTCAACCACAACATACTGCTCCAGATCATCTCCCGGAAAATTAAGGACCGGCGATTGTTCGATGTGTGCGAAAAAATCATCCGGCACGGTGGAGCCGGCGGATGCGGATTGCCTATCGGCAACCGGACCAGCCAGTTTTTCGCCAATGTGTACCTGGACCCCCTCGACCATTTCCTGAAAGACAACTGCCGGTTACACGGTTATGTGCGCTATATGGACGATTTTGTGCTCTTTGAAAACGACAACAAACGGCTGAAATTCCTGCTGCAGGCCGCTGAGGATTTTCTGCACGATACATTACAACTGCGTCTGAAACCATCCGCCACTTTGCTCAACCGCCGACAGCACGGGTTGCCCTTCCTTGGCAGGCGTATATTCCCTGGCATCATCCGCCTGCGCACGGAAAACCTGCGACGAATTACGCACCGCAGAGCTTTTCGGGAACGACAAATGATGAGCGGTGACATTTCTGAAGAGGCGTTTTTACACAGTATGAACAGTTATTGGGCCATGCTGTCGTATTACCCGGAGCTAAGCCCGCTTCGGCAGGCGCTATTGTCGGCGTGACTTGAAGTCACGCCGACAATACGGGCAAGCGGCATCAGGCTCCAACCGTGTCATTCGCGGCGGGTCGTGGAACAACAACCCGCAGAACTGCCGTGTGGCGAATCGCAACAACGACGCACCCGGTAATCGCAACAACAACACGGGTTTCCGTCTGGCCAATACAGGGAAATACGCCCGGAACCGCCGCCTTTACGGACGCGGCGGGTGTGGCCGTTTCTGTCCAGCCGCTTGTCCTGCTCCCGATCCCGAGCCCTCGGGAGGGACGAATATGTCCACACCGGCCGCGTTTGGTAGCCCCGAGGCATCGGGGCGAAGACCGCGCCGGTTTTTTTATGCCGTAGTGTCGGCGTGACTTTGAGTCACGCCGACACTACCACATATATACCCGCCAATTTTCCTCATATATACAAACAGCGGTGACACATAGACGCTTCGCGTGTATATATATGCCATATATGCTTCGCCTATATATGCGCTTTCGGATAAGCAATGCTTTTACGTACATGGGTACTAGTATCGGCGTGACTCCAAGTCACGCCGATACTAGAGCAAAAAGCGGGGGCGTAAGACCGCCCTCGCTTCCAAAGTGTAAAAGGGTAAAAGAACCAGAGGGTTATTTTGTCCTGGCCAGACGGAAACCCGTGTTGCTGCTGCGATTACCGGGTGCGTCGTCGCTGCGATCCGCCACACGGCAGTACTGCGGGCCGGTGTTCCACGACCCGCCGCGAATGACACGGTAGGAGCCTGAATCCGGGCCGGTGGGATTCGTTTGGCTGCCAGAGGAATACGAGCCGAACCAATCAGAGCACCACTCGTATACATTGCCGCTCATGTCGTGCAGGCCCAGTGCGTTGGGGCTGTTGAGGCTGCCGACGGGTACCGTCTTCTGACGGTATTCGCCCACCACCGAATAGGCTTTTTTGTAAGAGGAACTTGCATCAAAGTTAATTTCTTTGGGGTCGGCCACGTTTTTCCCGTTGCCAAACAGAACGGCTTTGCCGCCGCCTCGCGCCGAGTATTCCCATTCGGCTTCGGTGGGCAGGCGGTAGTTACGGCCGGTTTGGGCGTTGAGTTTTTGGATGAATTGCTGCGCGTCGTCCCAGCTCACCTGCTCCACCGGGCAGTCGTCACAGTCTTTAAAATTGGAGGGATTGGTTCCCATTACCTGCTTCCAGAGCTTTTGGGTCACTTCGTATCGCCCGATGTAAAAATCGCCGACGGTCACGGTGTGCGCCGGTTTTTCATCGTCGTAGCAGTCTTGCTGTTCGCTGGTGCAGCCCATGGTGAAGGTGCCGCCTTTCACGAAGACGAGGCCGTCGTCGGGCACCCCCCGGCCCCCTGAAGGGGGAGTTATTGTTTTGGCATCGGCTTCGGCGCAGTGCAGCCCGCCGGGGCAGTAAATGGCCTTGTAATTTTCAAAGGCTGCGGCGGTGCCTTTTTGCAGGGCGGCTTGCCAAATGCGCTCTTCCTGTATGCGCGCCAGGGCGCGTTGGGCGTCCGTGCGGAAGCGGCCGGCAGCCCAGGTATCGAGGTAAAACTGGAGCGCTTCTTCGGTATTTTGGCCGCGGGCGTAGTTCCAGGCGGCCAGGTCGGGGTCGCGGGTGGTCTGGGGCGCGGCGCCGCAGCCGTTTTTGGGCACAAAGACGAATCCGCCGCCGAGGTCGCCGGTGAATTCGCCATCCTTTGGCGTCGGATTAGCTTCGCTGATGACGGCGAGCAGTTCCTTGAGGCTGAGCACGCCGTCGTCGCCGTTGTAGCGGCCGCCGAGGGCGCTGCGCATTTTTTTCACCAGTTCCGATACGGCGGGGGTGCGTTGTTTGGCCCCGGAGGCGATGTAATAACGGGTTTTGCGCTGGAGGGCCTGCTTGATGTTGGCCTGGCAATCGGGGGTTTCGGTTTGGTAGTCGGGCCCTCCGGGCGGGCCCTTCTTGCCGCCAAACGTGCCCGAATAGCAGGCATCGAGCACGACGAGCACGTGCGCGCAGGGGATGCGCGCCACGAGGGTGCGCAGCTCGGTGTGCAGCAGCCAGGTATCGAAGGCAGGGTCGTCGGTTTTAGCGCCGGCAGGGCACAGGCAGCCCGCTTCGCCGGCCTCGTCGAAGTAGCCGTGCATGGAAAAAAAGAGCAGCAGTTGGTCGTCGGCGCCGTACGAGCGGCCGGCCAGTTCGGCCAGTTTGGCTTTGATCTCCTGTTTGTTTTTTGTTGGGCAGCACCTCGGTGCGGAAACTGTCGGGTTGCCCAGGTCGGCGGCCAGGTCGGTACACTCCGTGAGGGTATTGGGCAGCTGCGTCCAGCCGCCGGCGTAGGTGGTAACGGGAAAAAAAAGGGCGTAGTCCTGGCGCGATTGGGCGGGCAGGAGGGCGGTGCTGAGGAGGAGCGGAACAACAAGGTGTATTTTCATAAGATGAGGGTTTGTTGTCGGTGTAGCCAGTGTTCGTGCATAGTGTCGGCGTGACTTTGAGTCAGTGTCGGCGTGACT
>JADJYG010000021.1 GCA_016719895.1 Saprospirales bacterium
AGCGTGCCGTTTACGTGGTCGCCTTCAATAAAATAGATTACGCCACTTGTCAGATCGGCGATTTCCCCGATACCTGGAAAAAGCCCGGCGCCGTCCAGCAACAAATGTACTCCGGAGCCGATCACATTCCAGGTGGCTTGTGCATAAAGTTTCCATTCGCACCAGCCGGACGTGCAACCATTTTGATGCTTGAGAATGGCGTATTCGGCATTTACGACGATCGAAAAACAGATTCCACAAGGGAATGCCGTTTCGCCGAAATTGTCGAATTCGTCAAAATCAAAGGCCGAATGTTATTGTTCCGCGCATGGTCGATGATCATCTGAACGACCAGCGCCACATTATTTTCCCCCGAATATTCCGTTTTGAACGCGTCCAGACCCTGGGCAGCAGCCGGGTTATCTGTCAACCATTTTACTTGCTCGGATACAAGTCCAAGGTCTTCCGTCAGGCTTTTGATCCGTTCAAATACCTGCGGATTGGATACCAAAAACTGAAACTGCGCCGTCGTCAAATTATGCTGCACGGTGAAGGCAAAGAACTATAATATTTCAGGGCAAGACAAATTCAGGAAATTTTTATCACTGGCCGCCCGCCCTCAAATTTATCTAAGCCAATGTTGCCTTCCAAGACGGGTAGATAAGCGAAATGTGCCCCATTAGGGCCTCCCTCGGGGTGTAGCAAGTTAGTACCGTTTTGGAACACATTGTTGATAAAAAAAGACGGTCCCTGAAAATCATGGTCTTGAAAGTTTACAAATTCAGTAAAAACGTTATTGTTGAATATCGTTTTCCTATTAAACGAACCGCAGTCAATATCACATAGATTATCAAATCTTCCGTTTTCAATTCTTATATCCTGTGAACATCTTACGCCATGAAAAATAAAAAATCGATGAAAAATACAATTTTTTATCACTACGTTACCATGGTATATGCCTAATTGAGTTATAAAGTCGTAATAAAAAATACAATTTTCTATCAAAATATCAAAATAAAAATTATCTTCTTTATCCAACAGCATATTCATAACAAAGTTATCTTCGATTATCGAGTTACTAAGATTGTTGTGTGTTTTAATCTTAGATATGCCTTCGGCAGCTGATATAGTTTTATACGCCATGCTATGTTTTTTGTTTGGTAAACGCTATTAAGCTCCCGGTTTCCAAAGATTACTAATAATCACTCTAGCCATACCGGTATTTTGATCAACATTCTTTATCACAGTTGCTCTTAACTGCACTCCATGAAGAAATATGTCAACAGTTTGTTCTGGACCAGTAACTATTTAGGTACCCTCAGTACGATAACTCGGCGTTAAGCCACTGAAGATATTAACAAGTTCATTGAAAGCATTGTATTGATGTTTACGCACAGTAGAGATAAAACTGTGGGTACGAGCGTAAGCCTGTGCCCCGGGGAGGGTACGGAAGCAACCAGCCACTTTCAATTTTGATTTAGCCGGACGAATATCCCGTTCAGCCAGATTGTTGGTGAAGGGAATGTGTTTGTGGTGAGTGAATGCCAGAACGGCTTTCCAGTGCATATCTAGACGTTCCAGGAGATTGCGTCCCTTTGATTTTTTGGGTCGCCCGCGGGCGCTTTTTTGTGGCTGGGGTTCTTCTCTGTATCCTGCCTCCAGTAGTCGGCTGTATTTTCGAATTGTTGGAGGGCGTTGATGTTGTGGCAATTGTCCTCGCCCTTGGTCTGTTTTTTTATGCAAATCCAGTAAGAAGGCATGGAAGTTAGCCGCCCATTTTCGTTTTCGTTCCTGCAAGGCTTTTAATTCTCGTAACAAGTGGGCGTTGCACAAAGCGTGTTGGCATTCATCGAGATTGAAATAGGGCGCCCAGCAGTCGTGTAGGAGCCAACCTTTAAAATTTAGCAGCAGGCTCTGCTCCTCTTGGTGTGCTTCTATGCCGCGCCGCTTGTGAACAAACTGGTAGGTAAAGCGCTCGTTGCCCAGTTCATGCAGCCAAAACAAGTCCCCAGCACAACGTACGCCGGTTTCATCGGCGTGAATATGTTCGGATTGTTGTAACTGTTCCTGAATATAGGTTTCTTCTATCTCCAGACGCTCATAGGCAATTCGCTGGCATTCCTGAATGGTCGCTTCATTAAGCGGCGCATCAAACAAATCCTCAAACAAACTTTGTATTTTGGATACCGACAAACAACCGTTTTGATGCAGCAAAGTCACCAAGGCTTTAACCCGAGGGCCATATTGCACCGGAGCGGCAACACCTGCTGGGAAATCCGCTTTGTTCAGATGCCCGCAATGGCCGCAGGTGCAACTATAGCGCTGGTACTCATATACATGCAGACGGGTCGGCGGCAATTCAAACACCTGGCGCTTACTCTCTGGCAAAAAATCCACATCGGCCCCCAGTCGCTGCTGGCAGGCTGTACAAACCTCCGGTTTTAACTCTATTGTCTCATCCACCTGGCCTACCATCTTTAAGGTCTTGCCTTTGTGGCCGGCCTGACCGCCGCGCTTGCCGCCCTTCTTTGCTGGCAACGCAGGCTTACGCAGACCATCCGTGGACGGTGGGCGATGGCTGTTGCGGCTGTTCTTATTCAGTTTATCCTCTAAATCTTGAACTCGACGCTCCAGACCCTCTACGATTACCAACAACTGCTTGATCAGTTCGTGGCAACCTTCTATGGTATCCGGTAATTTCAATGCAATACTTTTGTCGAAAGTTATGATTTTTTTGAGAATCAAGGAGTACCTAAATAGTTACCTGGACCATTTAAAATTAGGCTTGTCGCAATTCCTGAATCATGAATTTTTTGTAGGCATCAAAAAGTAAATTATCCGCCCCTCCAGCAGCATTTATCGCAGGTTGCAAAGTGGGAAGATGACCTGGCGCATTTCTAAATATATGCGGATTTTTTAACTCTTTATTCAACATATATCGCAAGCCTCGCGCCATTTCATCATTATATCCGCTGCATCGTTTGACCAGATCGAACCAGCGGTTGGCACGTCCGATAGCCTTTGCAAACTTATACGAATCTTTTATTTTATCCCAAGGAGTAAGTGTCAGGGCCGCACCGACGAAATGCCAGGCGGATTGCCACCAGTCGCCATTGCTGGCCGATTCAATGGCATTTTTCAGTTCTACAGCCGTATCGATGCCCGGGAGTAACTCCGGAGCGACCTCCTTTAATACGTCCCACAAGATTTCCCAAAAATCCGGCGTCCAATCATTAATATGATCCGGCAGCGAGAGCCCATATGCTTGCAAGGTATGCTCAACCTCTGCAGCCAGGAAGGTTTGCGCCGCAGAAACATCATTTTCGTCGTGGGTCGTCCTGAATTCGAGTATCCGCTGCATCAAGCCAATATCATCGTAGTGATGATCAAAATCGCCCAACCATTTTGCAAATGTTGCCGACACATCCGGGTGATCGATCAACCACTGGATTTGCATGGGCGTTGTCGCCAGGGCGGTATTCAGCAGGATGATCTCAGCCAGTCGTGATTCTGCCGAAAGATGACATGAAAAGTCGGCGGAAAAAATACAATCGGCGCTTAACAGCTGCATTAATCCTGCCTGGGAAAGCGTAAGTCCATAGGTTTGCTGCAAAAACACGATCCGGTCCCGCGCAACAATCCCCCGGGCGCACTCCGGCAAATTCGCCGGCGTCTGCAACAGTTGTTTCAACTCCAGATACAGCTCTTCGCCATCTTCCGAAAACCCGCAGTCGCGCCGGAGTTGCTCCAGCAGCGCCGCGGCGCTTGGTAAAGGCCGAACTGCTGTTAGAACTGGTTGACCTGTTGGGCGTTCAGGCGGTCGATACCTTTGAAATCGGCCGGATTGAAGTAGTTGTTGATGTGGCCTGCGGGCCAGTTGACGAGGGCGTTGCCCCAGGCGAGGTTGTAGGTGGGGATGTTCAGCGGGTTGTCGACCCAGGGCGGCGGGTTGTTCGGGTCGAACACCGCGGGGCCGTTGCCCGAACACGACCAGATGTATATCGAAAATGCGCCGAAATTGTAGGTGGACAACACCGGCGCGCTGCCGTCGTCGCAGGGCGTCTGCTGGGTGCGCAGGTCGATGAGGCCGTTCTGCTGCGCCGGGGCGCTCAGGATGCCGTTTTGCAGGCGGAAGGAGCCGCTGAGGGCGCCGTCCCAGCTGACCTGCAACAGGTAGCCGGTGAAATAGTCGCTGAAGCCGCCCGCCGGCGGGGCGTATTCCGGGTCGGCCAGGAGTAGCAGCAGGCGCGAATCCATGTAGCCGCTGCTGTCGATAAAAAACAACATGGCGGCCTGACGGCCGGGCTCTACCGCTTCGGCAGTGGCTACCGGCACGAGCAGCAAGGGGACGGTGTCCCGGTACAACACCGTGTCGGCAAAATCCCACAACAATTCGATCTGGCCCATGAGGAGTTGCAGGGAGTCCTGCGGCGCCCCGGACGTGCGGGCCTGCACCGCCCGCTGGCGGGCCTGGAAATGGTCGCGGGCGAAGGGAACCGTCAGCGGATCGGGCGGCGTCTTTTTGGGCGAATGAATGGTCGCGTCGCCGCTGGCGGGCAGGAGCGGCTGCATATCCTTGCGGCAAGCCGGCAGGCACAGCGCGGAAAGCAGGAAGAGGAGGAGGGCTGGAAATTTTGGAATAGCGTGCATAAGCTTGGAAATCAGTCGGTGAAAGGATGTACCGCCCACCCGGCCCGAATGCCGGCGAAGGGGCATTGAACACGGGAAGCCGGAGAAACCGGGCATTCCCAATGGGTACAGGTCACAGGTAAAAACTGGTTTCGAAACCGGGGATTAAAGGCCTTTAGCTGGAGATTAATAGCGCCGGAAAGAGGGATATCCGGCCTTGCGCATAGAGGGAAGGAAGTACAAATCTACACCCGGCGGGCGGGCGGGGCAAGTTTTGGTATGTTAAATTTTTGCACAGGGGGTTGGGGGGGGATAATTAATTGATTATCAATTAATTTGATTCCTGTTCCCGGCGTACCCGGTCGGCAAGCGCCACCAGTTGATTGGCCAGGCGTTCGCTGTGCGATTCGAAAATTTCGCGCAATTGGTTGTTGTGCTCGGCGGTATACTCCAACATTTCCGGATACAATTCCAGGACCGTGCTATTCAGGCTATTCACGAGCGCGTGCATCACATCGTCCCAGCTGGGCTGGGTTGCCGCGTCGGCCTGCCAGGTTTCCCATTCGTAAAAGGGCGCCGGGGTCAGGCATTCCGTCCGCTCGCGCCGGGCGTACAGCCATACCAAACGCTCCTGTTCGAGGGCAGGCAGGTTCAAATACTCGTCGATATACGCGCGCAGGTGACCGGTCCAGTTGAAACCGGCCGATTCGAGGCGCCTGGCCCAGTCGCCGCAGACAACGGGCGCGTCTGCTTTTGGCGCGCGGTGCAGGTTGGATTGGCGCAGCTGGAGATGTTGTACGAACAGGTCCGCCTCGACAAACATATTGGCCATGGCCTCCGGCTCCCGGAATGCCGGGCCGTCGAGATCGAACCAGAGGGCGCCGGACCCAAATTCTTCGCCTTCGAAGCGGATGTTGGAGATAACGTAATCCTGATAATCGGGCATGCGTGCATGTTTATCGCAGGTAGTTGGCCGGCGGGATGTACTGGAAAATGGTAAGATACGGATTTCTTGCCGGAATCCGGGCGAATCCCTTATTTTTCGCCCCCGGGCCGGACTACCCGGCACAAATGTATTTGCAGATGAAAATCCATTTCCATCTTTACTATTCCACCCGCTTCGGCGAAAACTTGTACCTGAAAACGGAACTCCGCCGCGGCCAGACCGTTACCCCTGCCGAGTACCCGATGCAATACCTGAACGACGCTATTTGGCACGTGCCGGTCGAGCTGGAAAATACGGCGGGCGCCGTACTGTCGTATTTTTATGAAGAACGCCAGGCCAATGGTGCGCAGAAAGCGGAAGGCAGCTACCGTCAAATAGAACTGACCGGCGCTGGCGGTATGGAGGTGTACGACTATTGGGCAGCCCCTGGTGCGGTAGGAAATGCCTTTGAAACGCAGGCATTCGGGGTGTTGGCGCCCGCGCCCGCCGGCACAGGGCTTGCTAAAAAAGCCGGTGCGTATACGCACTTGTTCAAAGTTAAAGCGCCCTTATTGCCTCCGGATGAGGTGTTGTGCCTGCTCGGACACGGCACTGCCCTGCGCGCCTGGGATACTCAGGCGCCGCTGTTGCTCCAGCCGGATGCCTACGGGTGGGCTGTGCGGGTAGATTTGTCCGGCGACGATTTTCCCTTGTCGTACAAATACGGGGTGTGGAACACACGGACCCGCTCCTTCAGCGGCTTCGAAGAAGGCGGCAACCGCGCGCTCTATCCGCCCGCGGGCGCCGCCAAAGTAGTGTTGCACGACGGGTTCGCCCGTTTCCCGGCCGCCAACTGGCGGGGCGCCGGCGTGGCCATACCGGTATTCAGCCTGCGAACCGCGGGAAGCTTCGGCGTGGGCGAGTTTACCGATCTGCCGGCTTTGGCGGATTGGGCGCAATCCGCCGGCCTGCGCCTGATCCAGCTGCTTCCCATCAACGATACCTCCGCTACCGGATCCTGGACGGATTCGTACCCCTATGCCGCCATTTCTGCCTTTGCCCTGCACCCGGTGTATCTGAATGTGGCCGAAGTAGCCGGAAAAAGCGAAGCGGCGTTGCTCAGGCCTTATGCCAAACAACAAGCCCGCCTGAATGCGCTCGAAGCCGTGGACTATGTCGCGGTCATGCAAACCAAATGGGAAATTATCCGGCAGTTGTACGCCGCGCAAAAAACGGCTTTTCTGACCGACCCGGACTTTATCCGGTATTTTACCGAAAACCAGCAGTGGTTGTTGCCTTACGCGGCATTTTGTTACCTGCGGGACAAGAACGGCACCCCCGACTTTTCCCAATGGCCGGAGCACGCTGTTTACCAGGAAAAAGAGATCGAAAAACTCGTATCGCCGCGGGCCAGCCATTATGACCACGTCGCTATCCACTATTACGCGCAGTGGCACTTGCACCGGCAGCTGCGGGCTGCCGTCGAATATGTCCACGCCAAAGGGCTGGTACTGAAGGGCGATATCCCCATCGGCATATACCGGCACAGCTGCGATGCCTGGGTAGAGCCCGAACTCTACCATATGGATATCCAAGCCGGCGCTCCTCCCGATGATTTTGCCGTCAACGGCCAAAACTGGGGGTTTCCAACGTACAACTGGCAACGTATGAAAGCCGATGGGTTCGCCTGGTGGCGGCAACGCTTCCGCCAGATGAGCTTGTATTTTGATGCCTTCCGGATCGACCATATCCTGGGATTTTTCCGCATCTGGAGCATCCCCATGGACGCGGTGGAAGGCATCCTGGGCTATTTCGTACCGGCTTTGCCGCTGACGGAGCGCGAGTTTCAGGAGGTTGGTATCGGCTTCAACCACGACCGGCTGTGCGCGCCTTTTATCAATGACCCTCTTTTGGAAGAACAGCTCGGCGCTGATGCCGGATTTGTACGCGAGCACTTTTTGGAACGCACGCCCGACGGTGGCCATTGGTCGGGCGCCGGGCAGTACCGCTTTAAGCCGGCGTTCGATACCCAGCGAAAGGTCGAAGCGTATTTCGCCGCCCAAACCGCCGTTCCGGAAGAAACAGCCCCTGCCGGGAAAATCAAACGTGCCCAAAAAAATAACCTGGACCAGGCGTCCCGGATACTGGCAGGCCCAGATGCCGGCCGGATTAAACAAGCGCTATTTTCCCTGCTGGCCAACGTCATCCTGATCGAAGTCACGCCACCGCTTGCCAGCGAAAAACAATATGCTTTCCGGATTGGAATTGATCAAACCTCCTCGTTTCAATACCTGCCTGCAGAAATCCGGGAACCGCTGCAGAACCTTTATGTAAACTATTTTTTCCGGCGGCAGGACCAGCTCTGGCAGCGGGAAGCCATGGAAAAGCTGCCGGACCTGAAGCGCGCCACCAATATGCTGATTTGCGGTGAAGACCTCGGTATGGTACCGCATTGTGTGCCCGATGTCATGCAGGAACTCGGTATCCTGAGCCTTGAAATTCAGCGTATGCCGAAAAAGTCGGGCGCCGCCTTTTTTCACCCCAAGGATGCGCCCTATCTCGCGGTGGTTACGCCTTCTACCCACGATATGAGCACCTTGCGCGGCTGGTGGGAAGAAGACCGGCGCCTGATCCAGCGTTTTTTCAATGAAATTCTCGGCTATGCGGGCACGGCGCCTTATTTCTGCGAACCCTGGGTTTGCAGGCTTTTGCTGGCACAGCACTTGCATTCTCCGGCTATGTGGTCGATTTTTCAATTGCAAGACCTGCTGGGAATGGATGGAGCATTGCGGCGCCAGGATACCCATGCCGAACGTATAAATATTCCTGCAAACCCCCGCCACTATTGGCGCTACCGCCTGCATCTGACCCTCGAACAACTCCAAAAAGCCGGAACGTTTAATGATGCGTTGCGGGATATGGTGCGGGAGAGCGGGCGCTGATGGATACAAATTACCGTATCGGTTTCCATTCCTCCACATACGACTTGCGCAGGAAAAGCAGGGAAAGTCCCTCCCGGAAATAGATGAGGCTGACGTGCAGGTAGCCGTATTCTCGAAAACGCCGGGGCGAGTGGTGTACTTTGAGCCGGTACAGGTAGGCAATCCGGCCTTCTTTGTGCAGGCGGAAAAAGAGGTTGCAATCCTCGCCGGCTACTATTTTTTCGTTGTAACCGCCGATCCGCTCAAAAACGGAGCGGCGCACCAGTTGGCATTCGCCCTTGGCCAAATAGACGCCTGCGGTAAACGACAGCCGGATCACGATATTCATGGCGATATGGTACAATTTGTCGGGGATGCGGGATTCCTCGGGGTACACCCAGATGGGGGTGGTAGCGGCGGCGACCTCCGGTTTCAGAAAAACAGTTTGTATTTTTGAAAAGAATTGCCCTTTGTTGGGGATGTGGACGTCGGCGTCCATGTGAAACAGGATATCCCCGCTGGCTGCAGCGGCGCCCAGGTTGCGGCCAATGGCAATGTTTTGTTTGCCTTTGGCCTGCACCAGTTTTACCCGTTGGCCCCATTCGGCCTGGTAGTGCCGCACGGTTTCTACGGTATTGTCGGTGCTGTTGGCGTCGGAGATGATAATTTCGAGGTCAAATAGGTGTAAGTAATCCCGAAATTGCTCCAAGGTAGGGCCAATGTATTTGCCTTCGTTTTTGGTAGGGATGACGATGCTGATGTGCGCCTTTTCCATCCTGTCGAACAGGTTTTGGGGTAAAGATAGCGGAATTCGGGCGATCGAATGGCCTGTTCGTGTAGGCCGGTTGAAAAATGCGCCACTGCTGGCGCCGTGTTAGGCGTGGCCGGACCGGAGGGTAGTCTCGCTAAAAAAAGCCATGCGCCCTGCACCAATCCCTGTGGTACAGAGCGCATGGCGGGCAGAACGTCGCGCGTTACTGCAGCACCACATCGCGTTCCGCCATCATTTTGCGGATATTGATGAGGGCGTAGCGCATCCGGCCCAGGGCTGTATTGATACTCACCCGGGTGAGCGATGCGATTTCTTTGAAACTCATGTCGGCATAATGGCGGAGGATGACCACCTCGCGTTGTTCGGGGGGCAGGGAATCCACCAGGCGGCGGATGCGGGTATGCATTTCACTGCGCATGATTTCGGTGTCCGGCCCGTCGTCGCTGAGGCGCAGCACTTCGAAGATGTCAAACTCTTCGGTAGGGCTAATGTGCGAACGGCGCTTGTTGCGGCGGTGGTAGTCGACGCACATGTTGTAAGCGATCCGCATGGCCCATTGTACAAATTTACCTTCGTGGTTGTACTTGCCTTTTCGAAGCGTGTCAATGATTTTGATAAAGACCTCCTGGAAAATGTCTTCCGCGAGTGCCTGATCTTTGACAAAGAGATAAATGGAAGTGTAGATTTTTGCTTTGTAACGGTGTAGGAGCACCTCGAAAGATTGTTCGTCACCATCTACATAACGGGCGATCAAATCGTGATCGCTGATCATCGGCATAACTTGCATGAGCAAAGGATTTTTTTGCTGTTTTACCAGTTAAATAAACTGAAGCATTTAAGTGGTGTACAAGTTTTAGCCGATAAGCAAAGAAAATTTGGATAGATAAAAAGCAGGTGGTGAACTGTATTGCGAAGCCAAATGTAGGCAGTTATTGTATTCGAACAAAAATTTTTTTCTGTTTTAACATTTTTTAACAGCGATTCAGGCAACCATTTAAAAACTCTGCGAGAATAGCGCGTATTGCGGTACTTTTGCAACACTTTTTCATGGAAATAGCCATTATTCTCGTTCTGATCGTCCTGCACGGGTTTTTAGTGCTTGGCGAAATTGCCCTGATTACGGCCAAACGTGCCAAATTGGAAAGCGAAAGTGCCAAAGGGAATCGCAATGCCACCATCGCGGTGCGTTTGCTGGATAATATCGACAATTATCTTTCCGCCATGCAAATCGGCATCACGCTGATCAGCATTGTTGAAGGGGCATACGGCGGCGTGAAGATTGGCGAACAGCTGGCGCCCCTGGTCGGGCGCATCCCCGCGCTGAATCCCTATGCCGACCAGGTGTCTATATCTATTGTCATTACGCTGATCACGTACCTGTCGCTCGTCATCGGCGAGCTGGCGCCGAAATATATCGCCATTCAGCATGCCGAGCGGCTGGCCCAGAGCCTGGCGCCGGCCATGGATATGGTTACGCGGATTACCGGACCGATATCTTCTTTTCTGAGCTGGTCTACCAAACTTTTCATGCGCCTGTTGTTTATCAAACCCAGCGATAACCAGCAGATTTCGGAAGAGGAGATCAAACTTATGGTGAAAATGGCCAACCAGCAGGGTGTGCTGGAGCAGAAGGAAAGCGAATTTATTCAGAATATCCTGCGTTTTGCCGACCGCGACGCCTACACCATCATGACGCACCGCAACGACGTGGAATGGCTCGATGTTCAGGCGCCGGGTACGGAAAACGACCGCATTATCCGGGAAAGCGGCTATACCAAATTTTTACTGTGCGACGGGTCGGTCGAAAACATCCTGGGCGTGGTTAAACTCCGCGATTATATCGACAACTGCCACAAGCCCGGCTTCGACTTGCGCCAAATCTGTAACCCGCCCCTGTATGTGCCGGAAACGATGAACGCGCTCAAAATCCTGGAGCGTTTCCGGAAAGAACGCAACTACTTTGCCATCGTGGTGGATGAGTACGGCTCCATCCAGGGGATCATTACGCTGCACGACCTGACGGAAAACATCTTCGGCGCCCTGCCTGATATCGACGATGTGGAGGCGCCGGCCATTATCACCCGCGAAGACGGCAGCCTGCTGGTGGAAGGAGGCATTCCGATCGATGAACTCCGGGAAACCATCCGCCTGAAAGAATTTGACCTGGAAGACAACGACTATGCTACCCTGGCCGGCTATATTCTGTACAAATTCGGCGAAATCCCGCACGCCGGCGACTATTTTGAAGCCGAAGGCTACCGCTTCGAAGTCGTGGACATGGATAAGAGTAAGATTGACAAGGTGCTGGTGAAGAAAATGATGCAGGAAGAAGGATGACGGCTCCCCTCACCGCGAAAAAGGGTATGCTCCGTCACTTCTTCCGCTCTGTCACAAACATCAACAGATCCCGCAGCGATTGCCGGGCCGGGCTGTCGGCGATCTGGTCCAGTAAACCGAACGCTTCCCGGCGGTAGCGGTACATGACTTCCCGGGCATATTCCAGGCCGCCACTTTGCCGGACGAACGCGATGACCTCAGCTACTTTTTCGGTTTTGTCGCTTTCGTTTTTGATAAGATTGATGATGTGGCGCCGGGTAGGCCGGTCTGTTTTGGAGAGCGCATAAATGAGTGGAAGGGTCATTTTTTTCTCCTTGATATCGATGCCCAGGGGTTTGCCGACGTCGTCGGTACCGAAGTCGAACAGGTCGTCGCGGATCTGGAAAGCCATCCCGGTTTTCTCGCCGAACAAGCGGATACATTCGATGTCGGCTTCGTTGACGGCGGTGCTGGCGGCGCCGGCGCTACACGCGGCGGCAATCAGCGAGGCCGTTTTCTGGCGGATGATCTCGTAATAAATGTCCTCTTTGATGTCGAGCCGGCGCGCCTTTTCCATCTGGAGGAGTTCGCCTTCGGCCATTTCCTTGACGGCGCGGCTGACGATCTCGAGCAGCCGGAACTGCTGGTGCCGCACGCTGAGCAACAAACCCTGCGAGAGCAAAAAATCGCCCACCAGGACGGCTATCTTATTTTTCCACAAGGCATTGATCGAAAAAAAACCGCGGCGCTCATAGGCGTCGTCCACCACGTCGTCGTGCACCAGCGTGGCGGTATGCAGCAGCTCCACCAGCGACGCCGCCGAATAGGACGCTTCCGTGATCGGCCCGAACAGGCGGGCGCTGAGCAATACCAGCATAGGCCGCACTTGCTTGCCCTTGCGCTGTACGATATACCAGGTAATCTTGTCGAGCAGGGGGACATGGCTGCGCATGGCCTCGCGGAAACGCTCCTCAAAGACGTCCAGCTCGGCTGCGATCGGCTGTTTGATAGTGTCGAGGCTCATGCCGGGTGGAAGGTTTCAGGTTTCAGTCGAAATTGAACGTTTTGAAGGTAGAACAGCGCGAAGGTAGGAAGGTTGCGCTATTCTTTCGGTATTGCGCCGCGCGGGAAGCGCCGTGGCTGTTTGCGGCGTACCAGCCCACTTCGCCTAGGCGGTCGCTGCCGGAGTAGGGCCCGCCCCGCCCTCCCCAAGGGGGGGGCCCCCCCCCCCCCCCGCCCCCCCCCCCCCCCCCCCCCCCCCCCCCCCCTGGCCCGCCGGGACCGGCTTTGCGGGGCCCCGGGCAGAGGGGGTTAGCGCCGAGCGTCTTCTGCGCATATTTTTAACCGCGAAGCGGTTGAACATGAATAGCCCCGGATGCAATCCGAGGGATGAGGCAAAGATTGTTTTTTAACCGCGAAGCGGTTGAATATGAATATCTTGTAGCGCATATTCAACCGCTTCGCGGTTGCAAAACGCATTCCCCTTCATTCCCCGGATTGCATCCGGGGCTATTCACGTTCAACCGCTTCGCGGTTTTTATATATGTGCAGGCAACACTCGTCGGTAAAGGGGAGGGAGACGGCGCTACTGGGAGTGTTGTGGAAGGGATTGGACCGATGACCCGAGGCCGTGCCGGCACTGTTCCGGCTCCCCCCGCGGGCCGCGTATTCCCATTCCGCTTCGGTGGGCAAGCGGAAGCCGAAGCCCGGCAGCAGGCGGTTCAGTTCGGGCAGGAATTTATTGTGGATATCGTCCCAGGACACGTTTTCCACCGGGCGGTCGTCGCCCTGGAAAAACGAGGGGTTTTCGCCTTGCATGACGGCTTTCCAGAGGGCCTGGGTGACCGGGTATTTGCCGATAAAAAAATGCGGGAGGGCGACGTCGTGCGCGGGTTTTTCGTCGGCGTAGGCGCCGGGGTCGTTTTCATCGGAGCCCATGCGGAACGCGCCGCCGTGGACGAAGACCATGTCCAGCGGAACGTCCCGGGCGCCGGCGGGCGCCGGCAGGTGCAGGCTGAAATTGTCCGTTTTGCTCCGTGGGGACATGGGCGGGAGATGGTGTTTGCGGGTAAATGTACGGCGCGGCGGGTAAATATTGTGTACGCGCGCTTTGGCGAGGCATGTTCATCTCTAAAAACAACGGGCCAATGCAATAACTCAGCCAGATATTAACGTCGATGACAACCCGCTGGGTTATTTTGAACCATAGTGGTGCTTCATGACTTCAGAGACGAAGCCGTCATAGGAAAGCGGAACGTTTTCAGGAGCATTCTTGATAAACCTTTCCACCACAGACTGCGGGTTTTGCACCTCCACAAAATCCAGCCATTTCAGTATTTTGACAGTGATTCTCGCTTTGCCTTTAACCACCGATTCTCTGGGGACTTGTCATGTTGGAAACAGCCACACAAGCCAAATTTTATGCTGGAATGTTGGCTTGTGTGGCTGTTTCCAACATGACAAGTCCCCGTTAACGTGAAGAATTGGTGCAAACCGAGAATTGCTGGCATTTTGAGGAATGCTTTTTTTTGACTTATCCACCCGGAGGATGAGTGTTTCGGACGCTTTCGCTTGCATAAACTCCAAATATTAACACAGTTACGACCTTGCGCGGGAAAAGCCAGACAGGTCTTTTCAGCCCGCGCTAAATAGCGTCTGGCCTTACTTGGGAAACACGTACAGGCGCACGTCTTCTTCGCGCACCGTCTGGTCGCAGAGGATGAGCAGGCGTTCCACCACGTTGGCCAGTTCGCGGATGTTGCCGGTCCAGTTGTATTCCTGCAGGGCTTTGATGGCTTCGGGCGTGAAGGTTTTGGGCGGGTGGCCGTAGTCGTCGCTGATGCGGCGGTTGAAGTGTTCGATGAGCAGGGGGATGTCTTCGCGGCGTTCGTTGAGCGAGGGTACGCGCACGACGATGACGGCCAGGCGGTGGTAGAGGTCTTCGCGGAAGCGGCCGGCGTCGATTTCTTCGCGCAGGTTTTTGTTGGTGGCGGCGATGACGCGCACGTCCACGCGGATTTCCTTGTTGTCGCCCACGCGGGTGATTTTGCTTTCCTGGAGGGCGCGCAGCACTTTAGCCTGGGCGTCGAGGCTCATGTCGCCGATTTCGTCGAGGAAGAGGGTGCCGCCGTCGGCTTGTTCGAATTTGCCGGGGCGGTCGGCGATAGCGCCGGTAAAGGAGCCTTTTTTGTGGCCGAAGAGTTCGCTTTCGATGAGTTCGGCGGGGATGGCGGCGCAGTTGACCTCCACGATGGGGCCGCTGGCGCGGTTGCTTTTTTCGTGAATCCAGCGGGCCACGAGTTCTTTGCCGGTGCCGTTTTGGCCGGTGATGAGCACGCGGCTGTCGGTGGGCGCCACTTTTTCCAGCATGCGTTTTATTTCCACGATGGGCGCGCTTTCGCCGATCATCGTGACGCCCTTGTTGCTGCGCACCTGTTTTTGCAGCACGCGGGTGGTGGTCACCAGTTCCGCTTTTTCCATGGCGTTGCGGATGGTGATGAGCATGCGGTTCAGGTCGGGCGGCTTGGAGATGTAGTCGAAGGCGCCTTTTTTCACGGCATCCACGGCGGTTTCGATGTTGCCGTGGCCGGAGATCATGACGACGGGGGTTTCGGGGCTGAGGATCTGGAGGCGTTCGAGGGCTTCGATGCCGTCCATTTTGGGCATCTTGATGTCCATAATAATAACATCGTACTTTTCCTTTTGGGCTTTGGCGACGCATTCCAACCCGTCCGTAGCTTCATCGACTTCATATTGTTCGAATTCGAGGATTTCCCGCAAGGTGCGGCGGATGGGCATTTCGTCGTCTACGATTAAAATTTTGGCCATGTCGTGCTGTTGGGTTCGGGTTTGGTTAACGCTGAAATGCTGCTGGTGGCGACCATTTGCCGGGTACTTCGTTAGCGCATGGATCGAATGACCAGCGGCGGGACCTGCCGGGATGCCGCGTACCCGGCAAAGCGGGAGGACAAAGAAAACGGGCTTTTGGCAATTGACCGCGCGGATACATTTATTTTTTTTGCCGGCCCTGCATTTTGCCGGCAGGCCGTTATCTTTGAGCACCGGTGACCTTTGAACGGGTCGTTCGTTATTACTGTATCTTTTGTGCAGCGCAGCAACCGACGGAGTGTCTGGCAGGCGCTGCGCCGTTTATTTTTTCACTCAAAAAAGTCAACTTATGCGTTTGCTCTTCATTCTGTTGATTGCCTTCGCGGGCATTCCGTCCCTTTTTGCCCAGTACAACCTGGTTTCGGAGGTAGACAAACCCATGTCTTTCGGCACGCGGCCGGGGTTTGCGGTCAGCTTTCCCAATACCGATAAACGTTTGGTCGAAGACACCTGGACGGATTTTGTCAAGGCTAACTTTGGCGCGAAGATGAAAAAAGGCAAAAAAGGCGAAAAAAGCGCTGCTGAGTGCCGGTCGGCCAGTGTAAGCGCCAATAACTTTACGCTGTATTCGGCGGTGGAGACTATCGGCGACGGCGCCCAGCTCAATGTGTGGTTCGACCTGGGCCCGTATTTTTTGAGCAGCCGCGACGATCCGCGCCGCGCCAGCGATACCAAAGAGCTGCTCACCCGCTTTTACTATGATGTGCGCCGGGCGGCCGTCGGCCAGGAGGTAAAAGCCGAAGAGGACCGGCTCAAAAGCCTGGAGGGCAAAATGAAAAAATTGCAGCGCGACAACGACAACCTGCACCGGGATATCGAAACCTACAAAGCGCGCCTGAAAAAAGCCGAAGAGGACCTGGTCCAAAACCAGAAAGACCAGGAGGCTACCCTGATCGACATCGACAAGCAACGCGGCGCGGTAGAAGCCGCCCGGCAGCGCCAGGGAAATGTCGAAAACGAGCGGCAGTAAATAGCGTATTGTTGCCCGCCACCCGGTTTTATGGCGGCGTTTTGCCCCAATATATCCGGATTTTTACCACGCCTGCAGGCGCGGCGGCACGGTGTATTTATGCTCCGTGCCGCTGTGCCTTTTTGTCCGAAAACAACGGCTGCTGCTGCCGGAAATCGCATGCAAAATACCACTTTTTGTTTTGAAAAACCGTTTTTCAGGCAATTAAGGGCCTCCCACCGGCAAATCCGCTTTCCCTGGCGCCATGCAGTTGCGGGATTGGAAAAGAAAACGGCAGATAATTCCAGAATCCGGCATATCCAGCCGGGGCTCTAACAAATCAAAAAGTTTGATAATATGAAGCATAGCCGTTTGTTTTTTAAAACAAAAGTTGTTAATTTTGGCGACTAATCCGGCGTTCCAAAAATTTTTAAACAGGTATCAATTTAACGATAAATTAATACTGGCTTAACATTGGGGTGTGAATTGTCATTTCACAAACGGCTGAGTGAAAAAAAATGCGGGCGCATAATCCCTTACCAGTCACCTTTTTAACACATACATTTTTTTGTAAACATTGTGAAGCCGGGCCCGCTTGTGTTGTGGAAAACGGCTAGTCAATGTGGATAACTTGCTATATTTTTTTATTTTTCCACAATTTAACTACGGGTTTTCCACAGTTTTGGGGCAATACGGATTGTTTGGAAAGTAGTGAATTGCAGATTTCAAAGTAGGTTTGTCTTCCCGTCTTTTATTGAATTTGCCATGCCCGAGTTAAACGAGAACAAGGATCAGCGGTCGGGTGTTTCCCGAGGGAAGCCCCAGCGCAACGACGCAAAAGGCGCCGGGAGCCTGTCTAATTATGTTTTTGGAAAAATACAGCCACAGGCCCTGCCCCTGGAAGAGGCCGTGCTGGGCGCCCTGATGCTGGACCGGGAGGCGCTTCCCATCGTGATGGACATCCTGCGGCCGGCAAGTTTTTACCATGAGGCGCACCAGTTGGTTTATCAGGCCATCATTCGCCTGTTCGAGCGCTCCAACCCCGTGGATATCCTGACGGTCACCGAAGAGCTGCGTAAAACCGGCGAATTGGAGCGCATTGGCGGGAGTTATTACCTCGTCGAACTGACCAATCGCGTAGCTTCGGCTGCCAATATTGAATACCATGCGCGCATCATCGCCCAGAAACACATCCAACGCGAGCTTATCCGCGTCAGCACGCATACGATCAAGGACGCTTACGAAGATACTACGGACGTCTTTACCCTGCTCGACGAGGCCGAAAAAGGCCTTTTTGCCATCACACAGAACAACCTGAGCCGCACGTTTGAGAGTATGGGCGCCCTCACTAGCCGGGTGCTCAAACAAGTGGAAGAATTATCGGGCAAAACCGACGGCCTGACCGGCGTGCCCTCCGGTTTTACCAACCTCGACCGCCTCACTTCAGGCTGGCAACCCTCGGACCTGGTCATTCTGGCCGCCCGCCCCGGTATGGGCAAAACCTCGTGCGTACTGGCTATGGCGCTGAATGCCGCCCGCGATTTTGGCAAGGGCGTGGCGTTGTTTTCCCTGGAAATGGCCAGCACCCAGCTCGTGCAGCGCCTTATTTCGATGGAATCTGAAATCGCCGGTTCGAAAATGCGCAACGGCAAGCTGGAAGACTACGAGTGGCAGCAACTGCAAACCACCGTAGAGCGCCTCTCCACGGTACCGATCTTTATCGACGACACGCCCGGCATCAATATTTTCGAATTGCGCGCCAAATGCCGTCGGCTGAAGATGCAGCACGATATCCAACTGGTTATTATCGATTACCTCCAGCTGATGACCGGCGCTTCGGAAAACAACCGAAACGCCAACCGCGAACAGGAGATCGCCGGTATTTCCCGGGCGCTGAAAAATATGGCCAAGGAGCTCAACGTGCCGGTCATCGCCCTGTCGCAGCTCAGCCGGGCCGTTGAAGTGCGCGGCGGCAGCAAACGGCCGCAATTGAGCGATTTGAGGGAGTCCGGCGCCATCGAACAGGATGCAGACATTGTTTCGTTCATTTACCGGCCGGAATACTACGGCATTCTGGAAGACGAGCAGGGCATGTCGCTCAAAGGCGTGGCCGAGTTTATCGTGGCCAAACACCGGCATGGCGCGCTGGATACCATCAAACTCAAGTTCACCGATCAGTTTGCCAAATTCGGCAACCTCGACGATCCCGCATTTGCAGGTTTGATCGATCCGTTAACCGGACCGTTTTCGCCCAGTACCATCACCATGCCGTCGCGTATGAACGACGAGGATATTCCGTTTTGACGGCAGAGGGGTTATTTCTCGATGGTTTTCTTTTCCGCATCGCGCATACCCTGGCGGATTTCGTCTTCCACCGAGTTTTTGGCGGAATTGAATTCGCGGATGCCTTTGCCCAGGCCGCGCATGAGTTCGGGAATTTTATTTCCGCCAAACATCAGCAATACCACCAAAAAGATGAGCGTCAGCTCGGTAGCGCCGAGGTTGCCCAGGAAGAGAAGAGAGGATGTCATAGTCGTGTTTTTTAAATCCAGAAAAAAATAAGCCGGCAGGTACCGGAAGTACAAACCCGCGCTTTGACCGGGAAAGCGCCGCAAAGTTACGTCGGTGGCGGGGCAATTGAAAGCGCATCGTTTTTTTTAACCCCCGCCTGACCTGCCAAGGTGGAAAACGGTGGTGTCCCTGGTCTTATTTTTGCAAAAATTTTATACTGGTGAATATTCCGATAAAAAATATCCTGGACGTACTGGAAACTGTGGCTCCCCCACAGCTCCAGGAATCGTATGACAATGCCGGCCTGATCGTAGGAAACCCGGATACGCCGGTTTCCGGGGTGCTGTTTTGCCTGGATTCGACGGAGGCGGTCGTGGAGGAAGCCAGGCAAAAGGGCTGCAACCTGGTGGTGGCGCACCATCCCATTGTATTTCGCGGCCTCAAACGCCTGAACGGCGCCAGCTATGTGGAGCGCACGGTCATGCAAGCCATTCGCTGCGATATAGCGCTTTACGCGATCCATACCAACCTGGACAACGTGCACCGGCTGGGGGTCAACGCCGCGATTGCCGCCAAACTCGGCTTGTCAGACACCCGTATCCTGGCGCCGCGGTCGGCCATGCCGGATACCGGCGCGGGCCTGGTGGGCATACTGACGGCGCCGATGGACGAGCATGCGTTTTTACAGCACGTCAAGCGGATTTTTCAGGCCGCCTGCGTGCGCCATACCGCCTTGCGCAACAGGCCTGTACACCGCGTGGCCGTATGCGGAGGGAGCGGCAGCTTTTTGCTGCCCGAGGCCCTGCGCGCCGGGGCCGACGCGTTTGTGACCGCCGATTGCAAGTATCACGAGTTTTTCGATGCGGAAGGCCGGCTGATCCTGGCCGATGTCGGCCATTTTGAAAGCGAACAATATACTATTGAACTTTTATTCGGGATTGTTCGCGAAAAATTCCCTAATTTTGCGCTCCATTTGACGGAAGTACGTACAAATCCGGTGTTTTACCTGTAAAAAGGCGGCATTTTCCGCTCAAAATGCTTCAATAACCCTTATTTTTTCCCGACGCCTCCGGGTGCGGGCTTTTATACACTCAACTCTTACGCACGCACCATGTCTGTAGAAGCAACCATTACCGAGAAACTGCAAAAAATGTGGGATCTGCAGCAAATCGACTCCCAGTTGGACGAGATTCAGATCCTGAAAGGCGAGTTACCGATGGAAGTAGCTGATCTGGAAGATGAAATCGCCGGACTGGAAACGCGGATTAAAAAACTGCGCGCCGGTGTGAAGGACGCCGAGCAGGAAATTGCGCAGATGCAAGCCACGGCCAAAGAAGCCGAGAACAACATCAAGCGGTATCAGAAACAGCTCGAGGAAGTCAAAAACAACCGGGAGTACGAAGCCCTTCAAAAAGAGATCGAACTGGCCAACCTGGATATCCAACTGTCGGAGAAAAAAGTGCGCGACGCCAAACTTAAGCTGGATGCCCAAAAAGACAGTCTGGCCATAGCCGAAGCCAAACAGGACGCCAAGCAAAAAGATCTGGACGCTAAAAAGGTGGAACTTCAGGGGATTATCGAAAAAACCGAAGCAGAAGAGAACCGCCTGCGCGCGCAAAGCGTAAAGGCCCGCGAAGGCATCGAAGAGCGCCTGCTGAATGCCTACGATAAAACCCGCCGCACCTACCGCAACGGCCTGGCCGTCGTCACGGTCGAGCGCAATTCCTGCGGTGGTTGTTTCAATCACGTGCCGCCCCAGATTCAGTTGGAAATTGGATTGCACAAAAAAATTATCGCCTGCGAACACTGTGGGCGTATTTTGGTGGACCACTCTATTGCCCACCCGGGCGCTACCGTAGAAGTGTGAAATTAGTTTGGCACTTTTTTTGAATATGAATCCCTCGAATAGTTTTGTTCGAGGGATTTTTATTGAAAAAAGGTACTGCCGCAGAATTTTGTCGGAAAAACTGTTAAAGCTGATTGGCTTTCCAGCAGTTATTCGTTTCTTGCATGGCCTTTTTTTAATAATATTACTATAGTGTTTCCTGCCATGCGGAATCTGTACCTGATTTCCACCCTGTTTTTTCTGGCTACCTGCATGCTGCGCGGGCAAGCCTTTACCGTATACGATAGCTTCTCCGAACTGGAAGATCGAATTCGGGAAGTAGATCATAATACAACGCTGGTGATTAACTTTTGGGCGACCTGGTGTGGCCCGTGCGTGGAAGAACTGCCGTGTTTTGAAGAGTTACACCGGAATTATGCATCGGCTGACTTTCAGGTGCTGCTGGTCAGCCTGGATTTTAAAAGCCGGTTGGAGCAAAAGTTCATTCCGTTCCTGGAAAAGCATCAGTTAAAACCCGAGGTGGTGTTACTCGCCGACCAGGATGCGGACAACTGGATACCAAAAATCCACCCGGATTGGCAAGGCGCCTTGCCGGCAACCGTAGTGCTCCGTGGAGGCCAACGCGCCTTATTCCCGGAAAAATTTGAGCATTATGAAGATTTGGAGGCGTTTGTGCTGAACTTTGTCAAAAGTGTCAGAAAGGCAACGAACATGGGCTGTAAGGGTACCCGGTAATCGACGGGTTTCCCTCTTTTTCAGATCCTGCCAGGCAGGCTCTATTCCGCAAACCGTTTACCTTTAATACTCCCTTCACTCATGGAGAGACCTTTTCGCACGCTCATCTTACTGGCTGGTGTACTGCTGTTTTATAGCGCCGGTACGAATTCCGATTATTATGTTGTAGGCGACAAGGCCGAGGACTTTTCCCTGCGCAATGTAGATGGCCGCATGGTATCGCTGGCAGATTACCCCGATGCCCGCGGATTTATTGTGGTGTTCACCTGCAACCACTGCCCCTATGCGCAGCTCTACGAGCAGCGAATCATCGACCTGCACCGCAGGTTCAACATCAGAGGATTCCCGGTCATCGCCATCAATCCGAACGATCCGTCAATTGTACCGGACGACAGCTTCGATGAAATGGTCGTGCGGGCCCGGGAAAAACGCTATCCCTTCGTTTACCTCTACGATTCCACCCAAACGGTTTATCCTAAATTCGGCGCCAACCGCACCCCGCACGTGTTCATCCTGGATCAACGCCTGGTTGTTCGCTACATCGGCGCCATCGACGATAACCCGGAAACTCCCGGGGCCGTCCGGAACAGATATGTCGAAAACGCCGTGAATGCCCTGTTACGCGGCGAACGCCCCGACCCCGATTTTACCCGCGCTATAGGCTGTACCATCAAGCGGAAACGCTGATTTTTTTCAGCGCCCTTCCGCTTTTCCAGCCTCCTGTTCCGGAATATGACCGTCTGCGGCCGTTAGCGCAACAAAGCCTCCAAATCCTCCCGGGTCAGTGCGGGGGGCGCTTCGGTTGCGGCGGAAAAGAAATCCAGCCCGAGTTGTTTCTTTCGTTCCTGCAGCTGCCGGATTTTTTCTTCAATCGTGTCGCGTGCGATAAAGCGCAGCGCCGTGACCGGGCGGGTTTGCCCGATCCGGTGTGCCCGTGCAATGGCCTGGTCTTCCACGGCCGGGTTCCACCAGGGGTCGAGCACAAACACGTAGTCGGCCGCTGTGAGGTTCAACCCTACGCCGCCCGCCTTGATGGTCATGAAAAACGCCTGTACTTCTGCTTGTGTTTGAAAACGTTCGACTTCGGCTGCGCGGGAGCGGACAGCGGTATCCCCGGTCAACCAGGCAAAAGCCGCCCCGCTTTTTTCAAACGCCCTGCGGTATAGTTGCAGGTGTTTTTCAAAACTACTGAAAAAAAGCACCTTGTGGCCGGCGCGCCGCACCGTATCCCATTGCGCCAGCACATCGTTGAATTTACCGCTTGGGTGATCTGTGCCGGAGTCCAGCAAAGCGGGGTGGTTGGCGAGTTGCCGCAACCGGGTGAGCGCCTGCAGGGCCATTATCCGGGTTTTGGGATCGTCGAAAAGGGCAAGGATTTCGTTGCGCACCGCCGACTTGATTTTTTCGTACAGTTTTTGCTGCCCGGGTTCCATCTCCGAATAAAATACCTGCTCGCCCAGGGCAGGCAGGTCGGGCGCCACGGCTTCCTTGGTGCGGCGGAGAAAAAACGGCCGGACCCGGGCAAACAGGCGCTGTTTGACCGCCGCATCGCCGGCTTTTTCGATGGGCAGTAAAAACGCCTCACGGAAATGTTTAAAACTCCCCAGGGTGTCGGGGTTGATGAATTCCATTTGTGTCCACAAATCGGATAGCGCATTTTCAATAGGCGTACCCGACAGCGATACCTTAAACCGGCCGCTTAGCGACCGCACCACTTTGGACACTTCCGATTCCCGGTTTTTAATTTGCTGGCTTTCATCCAATACGATGGCGGTCCACGCTTGTTTTTCCAGTAAGGGCAGATCCTGCCGGGCCGTCTGGTAGGTGGTCAGCACCACATCGTGGGCGGCAATAGCGCGGATATCTTTCAGCCGCCCGGCGCCGGTGTGGGCATATACGAACAACGACGGCGCGAAGCGCATCAGCTCGCGCTGCCAGTTGAACACCAGGGATGCCGGCAGGATCACCAGGGCTTGCAGCGGGCGCAAATCTTCCTGGTAGGCACTAAAAAGCGTACGTTGGACGCCGTTTGCCACGGAGGGTGCCACTTGCCCGGTGGCAGGAGCGATATTTTCTTTGATATACAACAGTGCCGCAATGGTTTGCAGGGTTTTTCCCAGGCCCATATCGTCGGCCAGGCAAGCGCCGAAGCCGTGCTGATAGTGGCCAATCAGCCATTTAATACCGTGCAGTTGATATGGGCGAAGCAGAGACACGAGGTGTCCCGGCGGTTCGTAGGCTACCTGATCGGGGTCGATAACCGGAAAACCGGCCGGTATGGCGTTGGGTTCGCCGGCCGGCAAGACGGTAAACAAAGCCTTTGGCAGGCGCAGCGTATCGCCGTTGTGCTCGCGCAAGGTTTTGGCCAGTTCGCTGTAGCGGGCAAACCATTCCGCCGGAATCAGGAAAAGGGTGTCGTCGGGCAGTGGAAAATACGGGTTTGCGCTGCGCAGGTACGGTACGAAAGCCCGAAACGGGAAGGTCCAGTGACCTACATGAACGGTTCCCTGCACATCGAACCAATCGCCGGCCGCTTCGGCGTTTACAGCAATGGAGGCGTGCAACAAGGCCAGCGAACGGCCGTCCAGTTGCGGGGTCGTCAAGGAAAATCCGGCGGCTTCCAGGTCGGCGCGGCGCCGGGTCAGCCAGTCGATGAATTCGGCCAGGCTGGCGTTTCCCGGCAGCCGGAACAGGCGCATGTCTTCCGTTAGATCAAACGCCCGGAGTTTGTCGATCGCCTGTTGTTCGGCCGGTACATCGCGGCAAACGAGGTGGACCGTAATCGCACCGGCATCGTCGTCGGGTATGTCGAGGCTGGTCACCCGGTCGCGCCGCTCGCCGTATTGAAACCCATGACCGGCGTATAAAAATACCGGTTTGAGCACCCAAACCTTTTCCAGCACGTTTTCGAGCAGATCGAGTTGGACGCTGAGCAAGCGGCCGGTGGTCTGCACGGCAAAACCTTCGGCTTCGATGCGCGTCCGGCCGGCGCTTTTAGCGATAAATTGCCGGAAATACGTCCGCACTTTATCGGGCGGGATCTGGAGTGCGTCTTTGCTCCGGAAAGGTCGCAGCATGTTGCCGTTGATGCCTGGAACGCGAAAAAGGGTATAACGGGCCACGACCCAGGCCGGGTTGGTGTTGGTGAGGGGGAATGCGTCGAATTCGCGGATCGTCCACTTTTCCGTTTCGGTGCCGAGCTGAAAGCGGTATTCGATACCGGCCGGCGTTTGGCAAAACGACAGGTGCGGCACCAGGTCATCCGTGGCTACCTGCAGTTGAACGTCTTTGGCCAGTGTGCGGCGTTCGGCATCGAGCGTGATGGGCAGGCGCTGGCCGGCGATTTGCGACAGGAACTGGTCCAGTTCCCGGTGGATATATGTTTCGACAGGCTGCCGGGTATCGGCTTGTGCGAGCAGCTGGGCCAACGGGGCGGCGCTTTTTGCCTTCGGCGCCTTAAAACGGGCTTCCAGGACTTTGGGTGTCAGCCGGTCGATCAGGTCGAACAGGCGTTCGAGCGCCGGCGTCAGCGTCAGGCCGTACGCGCCGATGGTGGCCGGTGTGGCTTTTTGTACCAGGTGGGTGAGCTGGCCTGAAGCGTCCGTTTGTACCACATTGGCGGCGGGCAGGTACAGGGTTTCGCTGAACGGATACAGGTTGAAAACAACTTGACAAGACATGGGGCGGCAAAGGTAAAATTATTGTTGCCCGCCTGCTTACATTTGGGCTCTATCTGCTGGATTATGAAAAACCTTTCATTGTGCGTCGTGCTGTTGGCGACCGTCGTTTTGGCCGGCATCCGCGTGCATTATTTGAAATGGGATACGCCGCAGGTGGCCCATGTGCTCACCTGGGATGCTTTTGGCTATTACCTCGACCTGCCAGGCCTGTTTATTTACGGCGATGTAGAAAAACTGGAATGGTTGCCGGGTATTCTGGAAAAATACCGGCCTACCGGCAGCTTATACCAGGTGTCGGAGCTGCCCAATGGCAACTGGGTTATGAAATACCTGTTGGGCTTGTCTATCCTGTATGCGCCGTTTTTCTTTATCGGCCACGGGGTGGCCGGCTGGCTGGGGTATGCGCAAGACGGATTTTCGGCGCCGTATGCCCTGGCTATTTGTTTCGGCGCGCTGGCGTATGCTTTTTTAGGGCTGTTATTGCTCCGGCTGGTTCTCCGGCGTTTTTTCAGCGAGCCGGTCGCGGCGCTTGTCCTTTTGCTGACCGGCCTGGCCACCAACTATGTGCAGTATGCGGCGGTGGATTCGGCTATGACGCACGGGTTTCTGTTCAGTATATATGCGTTGGCGCTGTGGCTGATCGTGCGCTGGCACGAAACGCCGGGGCTACGGCTGGCTTTTTTTATCGGGCTGGTGATTGGTTTGGCTTGCATCACCCGGCCTACGGAGGGCGTTATGTTGTTTTTACCCCTGTTGTGGCAAAAAGAAGGGCTCGACAAGCGGCGGTTTTTCCGCCAGCAACCGGCGCACTTGGGTTGGGCGGTTGCCGGCGGTTTTTTGGGTATTTTACCACAGCTGCTCTACTGGAAAACGGTGACCGGGGGCTGGATATACGACGTCGGCTCCAAGTTTCTGTTTTTCCGGCCGCACTGGCAGGTACTGGCAGGGTGGGAAAAGGGTTGGTTTGTGTATACGCCGGTGGCGTTACTGCTGGTGGCGGGTTTGCTTTTCCTGCGGCCCTACCCGTTTCGAAAAGCCGTGCTGACCTTTTCCCTGCTCAATGTCTGGATCATTATAGCATGGGCCGATTGGCGTTACGGCGCCAGCTATTCCTGTCGGGCACTGGTGCAGAGTTATCCCGTGTGGGCGCTGGCGCTGGGGGCCGTATTGACGAAGGTATGGGCCAGCCGGCTCAAACGCCTGCTTTTGCCCTTGGCGGCGTTTCTGGTTTATGTCAACCTGTTTCAAATCGGGCAGTACAACCGCACTATTTTGCACTACAACGACATGAACCGGGCATATTACCGGGCCATTTTTTTAAACCCAAACCCCGGTCCGCTGGACATGTCGCTGCTGGATACCGACGAAATCATCCGCGACCGGGGGGCGTTTCAGCAAAAACAAATCCTCCGGTGGGATTCCATGGTGGTTATCAATAAAGCCGGGCGATCGAAATCTGTGTTCCGGGAAGGGGATATTCGCCAACTCGAGGGTTACGACGCCGGCCGCGAGCAATGGCTCTACCTGGAGGCGCAGGTTAAATCGGACTGGGGCGCTTTCGACACCTGGCTGACGGCCGGGCTGACCCTGGGCGAGCGCCGCAAGCGCACGGCCTGCCGGATGGAAAACGGCATTTCAGCGCCACAAGCCTGGAATACCGTGGCGTTCTATTTCCGGTTGGCGCCCGGGTTCGACGGTGGCCGCTTCGCTTTTTTTGCAGAGACCAATTCGGTGCAGGATATCCGGATCCGGCAGGTTAGGCTGATTTTATTGGAGCGGAAAATGAATTGAAACGGCAATTTCTGAAGTGTTTTGTAAAAAAAACAGATGTTTGCCGGGCATATTATTTTATCTGTATTGGAGATTTTCTTCAGAATAACACACATCATGACCGGAATTCGCCCTGTACTGTCGCTGGCTTTTTGCTGCCTGACCTCCCTGCTTTTTGCTCAAAAGGCTGTCAAAAGTCCCGACGAATTTTTGCCCCACCGCATCGGCGAACAGTTTACGCCGCACCATATGCTGACCGGCTATTTTGAATACCTGGCCGCTGTAGCGCCCGCTACGATGCGGCTGGAGCGCTATGGCGCCACGAACGAAGCTCGCCCGCTCCAGCTGGCTATTTTTTCGGCGCCGGAAAATATGGCGCGTCTGGAACAGATCCGCCGGAACAATTTACGCATGGCTGGCTTAGATGCCTCTGCCGCCCAAAACGGCCCCGATCAGGCAGAGCCAGTGGCGATCGTGTGGCTGAGCATGAGTGTGCATGGCAACGAGCCGTCGGGGTCGGAATGCAGCCTGCTCCTGGCCTACCAGCTGGCCACCCAAACCGAGCCGGACGTACAGGCCTGGCTGAAAAACACGGTGGTCATCCTGGACCCCTCCCTCAATCCGGATGGGTACGACCGCTATACGCACTGGTACCGCGGTGCGTCGAATATGGAAAAAAACCCGCGCGCCGACGCCCGCGAACACAGCGAGCCCTGGCCGGGCGGCCGCACCAACCACTATTATTTCGACCTGAACCGCGATTGGGCCTGGGCCACCCAGGTGGAAACGCAACAACGCATCGCCGTATACCAGCGCTGGCTGCCCCACGTGCACGCCGATCTGCATGAACAATACGTGGACAACCCCTATTATTTCGCTCCGGCGGCCGAACCCACGCACGATTATATTACGCCGTGGCAGCGCGATTTCCAGACCCAGATCGGTCAAAATCACGCCCGCTATTTCGACCAAAACGGTTGGCTCTATTTCACCCGCGAAGTATTCGATTTGTTTTATCCATCCTACGGCGACACGTATCCTATGTTCAACGGCGCCATTGGCATGACCTACGAACAAGCCGGTAACGCGCGCGCCGGCCGCGCGATCATTATTTCCACCGGCGATACCCTTACCCTGCACGACCGGATCCGGCACCATCTCACTACTAGCCGTTCTACGATAGAAGCCGCCAGTAAAAAAGCCCGCGAAGTAGTAGCTAATTTCCGCAGCTACTACGAGCGCAGTACCCGCCAACCGCAGGGCCCCTACCACACTTTCGTGATCGCAGCGCGCAACGATCCCAACAAGATCAACACCCTTTGCCGCCTGCTCGACCGGCACCAGATCCGATATGGGCGCGCCGGGGCGGCTGCCGGCGGCATAAAAGCGTATGACTACCGGCAGGGAAAAGAAGCGGCCGTCGAACTGGATGAAAAAGACCTGGTGATCAGCGCTTTCCAGCCCCATTCTGTGCTCGTGCAGGTATTGTTTGAACCGGAGCACCACCTCAGCGATTCGCTTACCTACGATATTACGGCCTGGGCCTTGCCGTATGCCTATGGCCTGGAAGCCTACGCGCTAAAGCAGCGGCTGGAACCCAAACAACCGTTCCATTTGTTCAAGGCGCCGGAAGTCAGGCTGGCGGCGTCGCCCTACGCCTGGTGTGTGCACCGGCGTTCGCTGGCGGAAGCCCGTTTTCTGACGCAACTGCTCGAACGGGGTGTGAAGCTGCGCTATGCCATGAAGCCGTTTGACCTGGCCGACCAACAGTTCGAACCGGGCGCCCTGGTAATCACGCGTGCCGACAACCATCAATTGAGCGGCGAACTGGATGACTTCGTCCTGGCCGCTGCAGCCGCTTCCAATGTACCCCTGCACCCGATTTTTTCGGGATGGGCCGGCAAGGGTCGCGACCTGGGCTCCGAAAATTTCGTCCCGCTCCGCAAGCCGGAAGTGGCCCTGGTATACGGCGACGATGTGGACGATAATTCGTTTGGTCATACCTGGTTTTTTCTTGAGCAGGAGTTGGGTTGCCCCGTCACGCCCGTGGCGCTCGAGCGCCTGCACCGCCTGCACTGGAATGACTATACGGTGCTGATCTTTCCGAACGGCAACTACAACCTGCCGGACAATGTACTGAAAGCCTGCCAGGATTGGGTGCGCCAGGGCGGCCGGATCGTTGCCTTCGAAGGCGGGGTGAAAGCCTTTGCCGACAAGGAAGGTTTTGACCTGAAAAGCAAACAGGAGCTGAAAAAAGACTCTGCAGCCGCTGCCCCCAAGCCCTACCAGGCGCGCGAACGCGAGTCGATCAGCGACCAGGTACCCGGCGCCATCGTACAGGCGCAGGTAGACGCCACCCACCCCCTGTCTTTTGGTATACCGCGGGAGTATTTTTCGCTGAAAACTACCGCGAGTTTGTTTGAAATACCGTCGAATGCAGCTACCGCCATCTGGCTGGGGGATAATTTCCGGACGCTGGGCTTCATTGGAAGCCGGATAAAGCCAAAACTGAAAAACACCCCCATTGCTGCCGTACAAAAGATGGGCGGCGGCGAGGTCGTATACTTTGTCGACAACCCCTTGTTCCGTAGTTTTTGGGAGCAAGGCAAGGTGCTGTTTGCGAATGCGTTATTCTTTTAGCCGCCCAGAGCCTCCGTTTGTGCTGTGAGCCTTTTTCATTATATTTGGAGATTCCAATTCCACTCAACTCAAAGCATTATGAAACAGCTCTTCTTTTTCCTAATCGGCTTGGCATGGAGTGCCGTATTGTTTGCGCAGTCTTCAACTCCCGGGCAATTCCTGTTCATCTTTGACGCCTCCGGCTCAATGTGGCAAAAAATTGATCAGGATTACAAGATCAACGTGGCCAGATCGGTCATGAATACCGTTCTGGCCGACATTCCGCCGGATGCGCGGGTTGGTCTGATGGTTTACGGACACCGCCGGAAAAATGATTGCGCCGATATCGAAACCCTGATTCCTCTGGGGCCTCTGAATCCTGCGCTGTTTTCCGCCAAACTGCAACAAATTGACCCGAAGGGTATGACGCCCATAGCGCAAAGTATCACGGCAGCCCTGGAATTGCTTCGACCGGTATCCGGGCAGGTAACGGTTATTTTAATCAGCGACGGATTGGAAACCTGTTCGGGAGATGCCTGCGCATTGATGCGGGCGGCCAAGGCGCAGGGGGTGAATATTGCGCTGCATGTCGTCGGTTTTGGCCTTAAAAACGACGATCAATCTTCTCTGGAGTGCCTGGCGCAGGCCGGTGGCGGGCAATATTTCCCCGCAAATAATGTGGATGAACTCGCCAATGCTCTGGAACAAACGGTAGAACCGCCTGTGCAAGGCGGCGGCTGGCTTTCGATCAAAGCATCTGTCGACGGGAAATTACTGGATATCGGATTCAAAATCTTCAAAGCCGGCGACGCCAAAGAATACGCTTTCGGACGTACATATACCAACCCGGAAACCAACCCCCGTATTCTGCTCTTGCCAGTCGGAACCTACCGGGCACAGGTGGAAGCTATTTCGCTGGATGGGCGCCCCCAACAGCAATTTACCGACCTGGTAATCACCCCGGATGACACCCTGGTTTTAAACGTGGATTTTATAATGGGGGACATGGAAGTGCTGGCGACCCGGAACGGGGCTCGCTCTGACGCTACCATCAGGGTGTTGAAAGCGGGCTCTGGAGAAGTCGTGGCACTGGGCCGTACCTACAACAGTCCGGCACAAAATCCTGAAAAATTTCGGCTGCTACCCGGCAAATATGATCTTGAAATTACCGCTCTGGAAATCAAAGGCCGACCGGTAATCCGGTATGAAAACCAAACCCTGGCGCCTGGCGGCAGTCTGGCGTTTAAAGCGGAATTCCCATCGGGCGAACTCCAGGTAGGCGCCCGCCAGGGGACGGACCTGGTGGATGCGGTTATCAGCATCAATTCTGTCAAATCAGGCAAGAATATCGCCAGCGGCAGGACGTATTTGTCTGCACAATCCAACCCCCATTCGTTTACCCTGGAACCGGGCGATTACGACGTGCAACTCAACCCGGTCAAACCCAAGGGACTGGGGAAAAAATCGCTGCGTGTAAGTATTACAGCCGAAAAAACCACGTCTGTATCGGTCGATTGGTAAAGCCTGCCCGATGTGCGTTCTCCAATGCCCCTTCGGAATACCGGAAAAAACAGCGGCCGGTACCGATAGGATGGGCAACCTGATCCGGACATGCAGTGCGGCGGAAAGTGGTTTGCGCTGTTGTTAGCGCCCTCGCCATAGCCGTCAGGCTAAGGCTTGAAGCACCGATAGGGGCAGAAAACAGTGCGGGCCACAACAACGGTAGCTCTTTTCACCATCCGTGTGTTATTGGTTTTGTTCTCATTTTTGCCGACTGGCCAAACCATAAGCGGCCCTGGGTCCGGGTTGGTATCAATCTATAATTTGTAGATTCGTGGAGGATCATTTAGCGGGTATCCTCCTGTATCTACGGTAGTAAATAGCTCCTCAGATACGCGTTGCGAATTGTTCAGAGTTAGGCTAATTTGGGAATTTCCGCCTGTAGCAACTCCCTGGCCAGAGCAAATTACCCAACGATCAATAAGCGTGTGTTGGGTGTCGGATCGATTTGCAGTGTGCAAAACGCCGGTTCCTTTTGCGAAAAAACCATTCCGGGCACCATTCCGGTCAGGAGTACGGCGAGCAGCAGCGGCGTAAGGCAAGGTTTTCTGTTCCTGTTCGTTTAGGTAAAAAAATTGGTATTTTAAAAAAATCGATTCAACTATTCTCTGTCCGGGCCGTTGGGATAACCCTGCCGGCCGGCGGCGCCCACCACTATGCGCCTGGACACCGGCGCTCCCCCCGAAACAGCAACCGCGAAATACACGCCCGGTAAAATGCGGCGCTCCTGAAGGTCTATACTTACGACAGACGTTTCTGATGCAAGCACCCGGCGGCTGAACACCGTTCTGCCCAGGCCATCCTGCAAGTAGAAATCCAGGGGTTGGTTCAGCGGGGAGTTAAATTGCAGGTAAATAACCGTAGCGGCCGGGTTGGGGAACATCTGAAAATCCAGGCGAGGTTGTGCGGCTGCGGAAGCCGGCTCCACCGACGTGCCCTGCGGGTAGGCAACCTGAAAGCCGGGTGGGCAAAAGGTATTGTCGCAGGGACCGAGGTAATCGCCATGGCCCAGATGGCCGCCGATAGCGTGGTAATCAACACAGAGTGTAATTACCTGGTTGTCGGGTTTGTGACAGATGTACACCATGTGGTTATTGTTATCGCAAATCCAGGCCGGGAGAATATCCTCGAATGGCGGCGGGTAGGCGCAATCGGGCAAGCCGTCGTTGTTGAGGTCAACGCTGTCGTCGCCGCCGTCGCAGAGGTCGCAGGCGTCGCCGACACCGTCGCAGTCGGCGTCATCCTGACCGGGGTTGGCAACAGCGGGGCAGCTGTCGAAGCAGTCGGCGATGCCGTCATTGTCCTGGTCGAAACCTTCGTCGATGTCGCCGTCGCAGTCATCGTCCAGGCCATTGCACACTTCGGGGTTGGCCAGGCAACTCAGCCCTTCGCCCTGGATGGCAAAGATGTAGGCCGCTTCGTTGCAATCGTCGTTGGCAATGGAAATGGTTGCGGTGTGCATGCCCGCGCTGGCTGGGTCGAACAGAATTTCGAAAGCGATGCTTGTACCGGAAGCCACCGGCGTTCCGGGAATTGCGCTGAGGCTGAAGGCCGCCGAACCTGCAACAAACACGTGGGGCGCCGGATCGGTCAGGTTCAAATCGATCGTACCCAGGTTGTGTATTTCAAAAGTGTGCGCTACAGTCGTTATCCCCACGAGGGCCACTCCGAAATCGGTGTGGTCGGCGAGGTCAGGTGTGGCGTCGCCATTGGCGATATACATTCCGTTGCCCCGCAGGCCAATTTCGGGCATATCGCAGCCGATCGTCCCATCGGGGATAGGGGCCACGCCGATAGATGTCATTGGAGCATCGCCGAATTCACTGGAAGAGTGGGTCGCGCCGATCGCCGCGCCTACGCCGGTAGCGGGATCGAGCTCGGCCAATATGTGTTGATCGTTCCATTCAGTGATATAAACATTTTGAACGGAGGGGTCGTAGGCGAATCCTTGCCCGAAAATAAAATTGGTTTGTGCGATGAGGGTTGTTACGCCAGTATTTAAGTCGAGGATATACAGGTAATTGTTCGTTATGCCATTTCCGTCCAGGAGATAAGCAACACCGTTGATGAAAAATATCGCGTCCCCTTCGTTTTGCAGGGTGCCGGTTATCATCGCCAGTTGCGTGGCATTTCCGGTAGCCGGGTCGACGCGGACCAATCTGTTGCTGCTAAAACTTATAGGAACGGGTTGATTGCCCACCGCGCCGTAAAACATACCGTCAGACGGATTATAGGCAAAGGCCTCCAATAGGCGGACGTCCACAAAGGAAGGAGAAGTGATATCGATGTTTGCGACGAGTGTAGTTTGTCCGCTGTTTCGATCGATACAGACCAGTTTGGGGTTGTTAAACGGGTCGATTATTCCGTAAAATTTACCGGTGTTTTCATCATAATTAAGGTGCCGGATACCGCTATAGCCGCAGGTAGTTCCAATATCGGTAGCGTCTCCCGTAGTCGGATCTGCCGAAACGAGATGGTCGCCGATGATACCGTACAATTGCGTTTGTGTGTTAGCGGCAGGTTGAAACAGGGCCAGGGAGAAGGCTACAAGTTGACTGAAGCGGAGCAGTTTTTTCATGATTTATGGATTTTAACACAGCTGTGTTCAGAGATAAAATAAAATGCCCGGCAAGCTTCCCCGCTTTTCCGGTCCCATGCTTGCACCCATCATACTTTTTCTTGCTTCAATCATGCATCCGTCATCTCTCGGTGGATAATTTGAACTACTGCCGTCAACTTGTTACCTTTGTTTGAAATTCCAGCGTATGCTACAATTGGAATCGGTCGCAACGGAACTTGAAAATTTGTGCAAGCGGTACAAGGTGAAACGGTTGTTTCTGTTTGGATCGGCCTTGACGGAGCGATTTGATGAAAAAACCAGCGATGTGGATGTGCTGGTTGAAATGCTGCCGATGCCCCCACTGCGCAAAGGGGAATGCCTAACCAGGTTCTGGGATGAACTGGAAGATTTATTCGAACATAAAGTGGACCTGCTTACACCGGAATCGCTTCGAAATCCCTATTTGATCCGGGAGATCGAGCGAACAAAATCCCTTATTTATGACAGTCAAGGCGCGGAAATATCTGTCTGATATCCTGTATTCCATTGAATTGATCGAACAATTCTTGAGCCCTACACCCTCTTTCCATAAATATTCCAATGATCTTAAAACTAAAGCCGCTGTAGAACGCTACCTGACCATCATCGGTGAAGCAGTACACCTTTTTTCAAAAGAAGATTCGGTTGGGAACCAACTGAGTAGCGCGGCGCAAATAATTTCTTTCCGCAACCGACTTGTTCACGCATACGATGCTATCGACGACGCGATAGTTTGGGCGGCCGTGAAGAAGGGATTGCCTAAGTTGAAAAAGGAAGTGATTGCGCTGCTTGGAACGCCCTGAATTCTGCTACAAGATTTCTTCATTTCAAAAAACTCCCCCGGTATCCCGACGGCGACATCCCGAACGCCCGCGTAAACGCATGCGTCAAATGCGCCGGCGCACTGAACCCGCAGGCGTAGGCGATTTCCGAAATGCTTAGCCCGGTTTCGGCGAGCATCGCCCGGGCGCGGCCCAGGCGGTAGTTGCGGATGAAGGCGTTGGGCGCCTGCCCGGTGAGGGCGCGGAGTTTTCGAAAAAGCTGGGGCTGCTGCATGCCCACCGCGCGGGCGAGGGCCGACACCTGGAAACGGTGGTCGTCGAGGTTCTGGTCCAGCGCCGCGCACAGTTTTTGCACAAAAATGTTTTCTAATTGGGCCCCCGCCGGCGCTGCGGGCGTCGCTTGACCGGCGAACAGGTTCCGGTAATACGCCTGCAAATGCCGGCGCAGTTCCAGGAGTTTGCGCACCCGGACGAGCAATTCCTCCTCGTCGAAGGGTTTGAACAGGTAGGCGTCGGCTCCTTGCTCCAGCCCTTGCAGCCTGGAGGATTGGTCGGCTTTGGCGGTGACTAGAATGACGGGGATGTGGCTGGTGCGCTCGTCGTTTTTCAAGGTGCGGCAGAGTGCATAACCGTCCATTGCGGGCAGTATCACATCAGAAATAACGAGGTCGGGAATAGTTTCCTGAGCCAGTTCCAGGCCCCGCCGGCCGTCGGTTGCCAGCGCTGTTTCGGCCGCCGGCCCCAGACAGGAAGCGATGTAACGGGCCGTGTCGGGGTGGTCTTCCACGAGGAGGATACGCAGCTTCGGTCCCAACATCTGGGCATTGGAAATTCCGTGTTGGTTAATCGAAAGTTTAAAATATCCAATATCCAACACGGAATTTCCAAGGTCCAAATATCTCTCCGGGGCCGCAAACTCCACCGTAAATGCACTCCCTGCACCCAGCGTGCTCTCCACCGCAATCCTTCCGCCCAGCAACTCCACCAGTTCTTTGGTGAGTGCCAGACCGATACCGGTTCCGCCAGTTTGATCGGTTTCCACATCGCCGGCGCGGTAAAAGCAGTCGAACAGGAACGGCAGTTTTCCCGCCGGAATACCAGGGCCGTTGTCGCGTACGGTCAGGCGCAGGCGTTCGCCGTACTCCAGCCGAAGGCTGACACGACCGCCGCTATGCTCCGGGGTGAATTTCAAGGCGTTGGACAGGAGGTTGGCGACGATGGTTTGCCATTTTTCCTTGTCGAAATCCAACACGAGCGTTTCCACCGCGGTTTCGAATTTCAACTCGATGCTGCGGCTTTCTGCATAGATGTGAAACGACTCCACGAGGTAGCGCAAAAACGGAACCAAGTCGGCCCGGCTGAGCGCAGGTTGGAGCATGCCGGCTTCGAGTTTGCTGAGTTGCAGGATCTGGTCGATCAGTTGCAGCAGACGCTCGGCGTTGCGTTTGACGGGACGCAATTCGCCGGGCTGCAACGCCCGCACCTTATTCAACGCGCTCGTAACCGGACCCAAGATGAGCGTTAGCGGCGTGCGGAATTCGTGAGTGATATTGGTGAAAAAGCGGGTTTTAAAGCGGTCCAGTTCGAGCAGGCGCCGGGCTTCCGCGCGGACTAGTTTTTGCCGCAGGCGAAAACGGAAAACCAGTTGAAGTAGCCTGGCGCCGGACAATACATACAGCAAAATGGCCCACCAGGCAGCCCACCAGGGCGGCAACACCTGCAGGTGAACGCTCAGGGTTTGGGCCGGGCCCGAACAAACGCCGTCGCTGTTGCAGGCCTGCACCTGAAAAAGATAACTGCCCGGCGGGAGGTTGGTGAATGTAGCTTTGCGGTCGGTGCTGAGATCGAACCAGTTATCCTGAAAACCCAGCAGGCGATACCTGTAGCGAATGTGCTTGGGCTCGAGAAAATGCAGGGCGGCAAATTCGAAACTCAGGATACGCGCTGAAGCGTAGGGCAGGCGGATGGTGTCGGTCCGGTCGGGCGCCCGTCCGAGGTCGAAGGAGCGGTCGAGCACTTTGAAATCGATGAGCACGACTTTGGGCGGCGTCGTGTCGTGCCAGATGGAATCGGGCTGGAAACCATAAATGCCGTTGTTGCCGTGCAGGAGTACGCGGCCGTCGCGACAAACGGTGGCGCCCACCGTGTTCATCTCGCCCATGTCGGCGCTGACGGGGTAAATCCGGAACGCACCGGTGCGGGGTTCGTAGCGGGTGACGCTCGTCAGGCCTTTGAGCCAGAGACAGCCGGCGGCGTCGCAGGCGATGCCCATGAGTTCGGTTTCGGCCTGTCCGTCGCTGGCAGTCAGCAGTTTGAAATCGAGGGTTTTCGGGTCCAGTTTGCCCAGGCCCTGGGCGGAAGCGATCCAGATCGATCCATCGGGCGTTTGGGCGAAGCCGCGGATGAGCATATCGGCGCGACGGCCGGGCAGCCGGGCGGAAAGGTCAAGAACCGCAAAGCGACCCGCCGTTTTGTCGAAATAGCCCAGCCGGCTGGTAAAATAGTCGTCTAGTTGCAGCCATATCCGGTCGTCGGTTTGCAGGGCGTGGTAAATATTGTTGGAAACCAGTGCGGGGTCGGATTGTTTCGGGTAATACCAGGTTCGTGTGTGGCTGTGCTTGTCCAGCTTGCACAGCCCTTTTTCCGTACCGAGCCAGAGGAAGCGCTTGTCGGCGCGGTCTTCTTCGATAAAATGTATGCTGCAGTGATCGAGGGTGTCGCCCAGAGCCAGGCGCCGCGGGCGGGCGTCGGGGGGCGAGCAGACGAAAATCCCGTGTTTCCGATCGGACCCGTAGTCGTTGCTAGCGATCCACAGCCGGCCTTCCGAGTCGCTGTGAAACGTTCCGATGCGGATATCGGTCTGCTTGCCGGGCTGGAAAAACACCTGGCAGGCCGGGGCGCCCAGTTTTTCGGCGTGGTACAGGCGTTTGTCGTAGCTGCTGAACCACCAGCCGCCACGGCGGTCTTCGTGCGTGCGGTAGATGTAGTTTTTTACCAGATGCCGCCCCGCGAACTGTTGGTAAAACGGAAATCGCATTGCCCTTCGGTTCAGTTGGTACAGCCCGTTGGAGGTGCCGATCCAGATGTTGTCGAAGCGATCGGCAAACGCGAAATGGATGGCGGCATCCTCCATGCCTTCGCCCGAAGAGTAGGGCAGACGGGTGAGCTGGTTCGTTTGCGGCGTATAAAAAAACAGGCCGTTAGCGTAAAACCCAACCCACAAATCGGGCTCTAGCCAGAAAATCAGGCGCAGCGTCGAGAATTCATCTCCGGAAAAAACCACGCGGGCAAACTGCTGCCGGTGGGGGTCCCAGGCATAGGGCTGGTCCTCGGGGAAATACCACAGCAGGTTGGGTAAATCCCGGCTCCAACTTTCGAACGGAACATCGGGGATGCCGGAAAACTGGTCAGGGTGAAAAATCAGGGCGGCTTGGTGGTCCGGGTCCAGGTGTACGATGCCGAGGTCCGACCAGGTCCACAGTTTGCCGGAGCGGTCGGTAACGACGGTTCCGGCGCGAAGCGTCCGCCAATCCCGCTCTTCCCTTCCGGAAATGTACTTGATCGGGGTAAATCGATCGGTTTTCAGGTCTAGAAAGGCGATGCCGCCGGTAGTCGACACCCAGATGCGTCCGCCGGAGTCCTGGCTAAGATTCCCAATATAATTTCCGGGCAGGCTGGTTTCGTCGCCTTCGCGGTGAAAATAGCGTTTGAACGCGCCGGTGTTGGGGTCGTAGCGGTTCAGGCCGCGATTGGTCCCTACCCAGAGGGCGCCGTCGCGGTCTTCGAGCAGGCAGCCCGCCGTCGCGTCGGAGATGGAAGTGCTGTCGCCCGGTACCGGCCTGAACACCTTGAAGTGGTAGCCGTCATAGCGGGCCAGGCCGTTCATGGTGCCGAACCAGAGAAAGCTAGTGTGGTCTTGCAGCATGCAAAGTATTTGCCCGCTGGGCAGCCCATGCTCCACGCTGAAATACTCAAAGCGATAACGTTGCTCCTGTGAGAATACAGGGGAAAAAAGAAGGCATAATAGGCCTGCCACAACAGGCGACAACACCAGGTTCCTGCCCGGAAGGCGTTTGGTTTTCGACATGGCTGTTGGTTTTAGTGTATCGCCCCGAAGGGTTGCCGATGCTTCCGTGGGATGTACTCCGGAACAAAAGTAAAATTATTCGGGGGCAAAGCCAGCAGCGGGGAGCGGGGTGCAGCCAGGTATCGGGCGCCTACATGGCCTGTTTTGCGGTTACCGGAATACCGGAAAAAACAGCGGCCGGTACGCGGATGCGTAAAAAGCGCAAGGATTTTTTGGGCGGGTGCACGATTTGTGCTAGGGTTTGAATGAAATGTGCACGCCAAGCGCCTGCGAAGGGGGTGGATTTGGGGACCTGTTGCTCATGAACAAAAAGCACGTGAACAGGAATAGATATTTACTTTTTCCGGGTTGCATGTATAACCCTGTTGATCATCGGCCTGCGACCTGCCGCTTAAGCTGGTGCCCATTATCGGACCCTCAGATTTCAAAACCACTTTGCGAAGGCTATAAACAGAAGAATTGACAAAAAAGGCGCCTTGACTTAATCTGGCTTTGCGGTTTCGACAACGGAAATCCCCAACTCCTCCAACTGCTTCCGTTTCACCGCGTCCGGTGCGTCGATCATCATATCCCGGCCCTGGTTGTTTTTGGGAAAGGCGATAAAATCGCGGATCGAGTTGGCGCCGTTCATCACGGCGTTGAGGCGGTCGAAGCCGAAAGCGATGCCGCCGTGCGGCGGGGCGCCGTATTCGAAGGCGCCAAGCAGGAAGCCGAATTGCGCTTCGGCTTCTTCGGCCGTGAAGCCCAGGAGGCGGAAGTTGCGGCTTTGCAGGTCGCGGTCGTGTATCCGGATGGAGCCGCCACCGATCTCGACGCCGTTGAGCACCAGGTCGTAGGCGTCGGCGCGTATGCTTTTGAGTACCGGGGTATCGTTGCTTTCCATTTTGGGGATATCGCCCTGTTTGGGCGATGTGAAGGGGTGGTGCATGGCAAAAAAGCGCCCTTCTTCTTCATCCCATTCAAGCAGGGGGAAATCGACGACCCACAGCGGTTTGAACGCTCCGGGGTCGCGCAGGCCGAGCCGGCTGCCCATTTCGAGGCGCAGTTCGGAGAGTCGTTTGCGGGTTTTTTCGTCTTCGCCGCAGAGTAAGAAAAGCAGGTCGCCGGGCTTGGCCTTGCAGGCATCCAGCCACCCGCTCAGGTCTTCCTGCGTGTAAAACTTATCCACCGAAGATTTCACGCTTCCATCGGTTTCGTACTTCACGTATACGAGACCTTTGGCGCCGATTTGCGGGCGCTTGATCCACTCGGTGAGCTCGTCGAGTTGTTTGCGACTGTAATCGGCACAACCGGGCGCGCAAATGGCCAGTACCGTTTCGGCGCTGTCAAACACCTGGAAGCCCTTGCCTTTGGCCGCCAGACTCAGGTCGACGAATTCCATTCCGAAGCGCAGATCGGGTTTGTCGGAGCCGAAGCGGCGCATGGCTTCGTCGTAGGTCATACGCGGAAAATCGGGCAGATCGAGCCCCAGGGTTTGCCGGAACAGGTGTTTGGTCAGGCCTTCGAACGTGTTCAGGATATCTTCCTGGTGGATGTAGGACATCTCGCAGTCAATCTGGGTAAACTCCGGCTGGCGATCGGCGCGCAGGTCTTCGTCGCGGAAACACTTTACGATCTGAAAATACTTGTCGAAGCCCGCCACCATGAGGATTTGTTTGAAGGTTTGGGGCGACTGCGGCAGGGCGTAGAACTGGCCTTTGTTCATCCGGGAAGGCACCACGAAGTCGCGCGCGCCTTCCGGAGTCGATTTGATGAGGAAGGGCGTTTCGATCTCGATAAAGCCCTGTCCGGCGAGGTACTTGCGGGTTTCAAGGGCCAGGTTGGAGCGGAAAATGATATTTTGCTGCACCACGTTGCGGCGAAGGTCGAGATAACGGTATTTCATCCGCAGGTCGTCGCCTCCATCAGTGTCGTCCTGGATCGTGAACGGCGGTGTTTTGGCCGTATTAAGCACGTCAAACCCGGTCACCCTGATTTCGATATCGCCGGTGGCGCGGTTGGGGTTTTTGCCGGTGCGTTCGCGCACCGTACCGGTAGCCTGGATGACAAATTCGCGGCCCAGGCGGCGGGCGCGGGTACAGAGATCGCGTCCCGAGTGCTCAGTATCCTCCATATCAAACACCAATTGGGTGATGCCATAGCGGTCGCGCAGGTCGACAAACGTCAGGCCGCCCAAATCGCGGCTGATGGCTACCCATCCGGCCAGGGTGACGGTTTTGCCGGCGTCGGACAGGCGGAGTTCGTTGCAGGTGTGGGTACGGTACATGCGTGCGTTGTTAGTGCGTTAAGGCGTAATTCGGGAAAAAAACCGCGCAAAGGTACGGCTTTGCCACAAAAAAAGGCTGTTCAAAATAAAAAGACCTTGCAGGCGAAAACGCTGCAAGGTCTGGCTGGCCGAGCCGTATGGATAGTTATTCGGGCTACCCGGTCTTTATCGTTGAACGGCAAATTTCAGGACTTCTTGCCCTTCCGGCGTGCGTACCACCGCCTGGTAAAGACCCACAGGCCAATGCCGCAACAGCACGGCTGCACTCCAGTTTTCGGCGTTTTTCTCGCTGTTGAAGGCGGTCATCTGCCGGCCCTGCAAATCGAACACCTGCACCCACACAGGCCCGCGGTACGGCGACGCCAGTTGGATGTGCGTTTCGTCCGATGCCGGGTTCGGCGCCAGGGCGAGCGCTCCCACCAGGTCCGGTTCGCCAGCCGCCACGGTTACGCGTTTTACTTTGACCACCCAGGCGTCCTGCAGCGCGGTACCGGGGTCGATGGTAGCGCAAAAAATGATATTGCCGTCGGCGGCCAGGTCGGCATTCCCGCTAACGGGGCGGGTGGCATCGTTGCCGAAGCCCTGGTGGGCCAGCGGGTTGCCGGCAGCATCCAGCCAGCTGACGCTGACGCGCTGGCGGAAAAAAGCGCTGATCAGGTCAACGTTGGCGGGCGGTTCCAGAAAAACGCCGGTCATGCACACGCCGCCGCCCGGGGTGGGCAGGGCCGTTGTAGCGAACCAAAAGCTGTTGGCGCCCTTGTTGAATGTTTTGTGCCAGAACAGGGCGCCGTCGGTTGCACTGGCCTTGAGGGCCAGGGCATCTATTTGCGTCTCGCTCGCGTTGCCGGCGGCGCCCACTGCCGCCAGATAACCGTCCGACGTTTGGGTAATGGAATACAGTATGCCAACCGCCGAAACGGAGTAGGTTTGTTCCCATTGCAGGTTGCCGGCTGCATCTACGCCGAACACCCAGGGTTTGCCATTTTTAACACCCGCACAGGCGAAATTGCCGCCGGCAAGCGGCGTCACATCGTTGAGCTGCGTACCGTCGTATTCTTTTGCCCACAGGACATTGCCATTCGGAGCCACCCGGACCAGGCTGGGGATAAATTCATCCTCTTCGAGGGTAATGCAGGCGATAAAACCGCCGTCGGCCAGGGGATAGGCGCGAAAGGACTCGGCATAGTATCCCGAGGTAGCGATGATTTTGTCGAAGAGCAGGACTCCGGCGGGCGATATTTTCAGGAGGTGGTACTCGGGGTCGGAAAAACTCGACGCGGCCAGCACGATAGCGTTGCCGGCGGCATCCACCTTCACCGAGCCGAGGCGCGCGTTGTTAAACACGCCGGTACCGATGGAGTACAGTTTCTCCCACAGCACGGCCCCCTGCGGATCCGCCTTCAGCACCCAGACGGCGGCGTCGCCGAGGGTATCCAGGCGGGTGCCCACGAGCACAAAGCCGCCGTCGGTCGTGCCGGCAACCGCGTCGCCGGTTTCGTCTTCGTTCGGCGCGAAGTTGCCGAACGATTGCTGCCAAAGGAGCGCCGGCGTGCCTGCAACGCTTATTCGTGCAGCGGAATACGTATCCTGGTCGCCGGGAGCGTTTCCGTACAAGTACACCCGCTGAGCGCCCGGCATAAGGTACCGGATATCGAAGGAGGGAGCCAGCGGAAAGAACAAAACGCCCACCGAATCCAGCGTTGCGCCATCGGCGGACAGTTCTTTATAAACATAAGGAAAAGAATGGGACACCACGCCGATCGTACCGTTTGCATAGGGCTGCACGGCAGCGCCCCTCGGTGTAGGTGGAGCGCAGGCGTTTGCTCCACAGCACCGCCGCGTTGCCATTGGCCCGATGTACGAGGTGGGCGCCGGCTTCTGTCTGCAGGCAGAACAAAACGCCCGTGCTCGTGGCTTTGAGGTCGAAAAGGTCTGTGATATTCGAGCCGGTGTAAATGCTCATGCTACCCACCGACCCCGACCATTGCTGGGCATATGCGGCATTGTATTTTATTGCCCGGACGGAGGTTTGGGAGAAAAAGTCAAAGCCGGCAAATACTACTGCGGCATATCCGCCGTCGCTCGTTGCGGTGGCTTTGATGTCCACCACTTCGTTGTCGGCGGCGAAACTGGCGGAATGCACGAGGTTACCGGCCGGATCGAAAACAGCCTGAAAATGGGCGGCCGAATTATCAGGCATGGTGGTGGACCCCAGCACGGCTATTTGTCCGCCGGCAAGCCGGCAAATAGCCAGGCCGATGTCTGTTGCCTGGTTTCCGTATGTTTTGTGCCACAGGTAGTTGCCGTTTTCGTCCGTGCGCAGCAACAAGGCATCGTAGCTGCCGTCGGCCGGGTTGAGCACGGCGCCGGTAGCCCAATAGCCGCCGCCGTCGGCGGAAACAACCCCGGCTGCGGCGCCGGAAGCGAGCTGGCCGTACTCCTGCCGCCAAACTTCGACGCCGCTGGTGTCCAGTTTCTGGAGAAAGAACTGGAGCGTATGGCCTTGTTCGGTATTGCCGTACAGCACCATGCCGCCATCCGGGGCAAGCGCCGCTCCGCCCGTGTACTCGAAGTTGTCGGTATTGATTCCGTAGCGCCGCTCAAACAGGATTTGGGCTTGCAGGGAAATGGTCAGAAAAAAGACCAGGATCGGCAGAAAGCGTTTTGGCTGGAACATTTGATTTTAGTTTGGTGAAGCGATTTGAGTGTGCAAGGCATTTTCGGGGAATCGGTTTTTCCCGCAGAACCCGCAGATTTCCGCAGAAATGAACACGAAAACCTACTCTATATTCTGCGGAAATCTGCGGGAAAATACGACGCTACGCACTCCCTACAAGACCATCCAGCGCAGGGTTTTAACAGCGCCGCTGCGCCGGTTTTGTACCGCCACCAAATAAGCGCCGGGGTTCAGGTTTTGCGGCAGCAAACACGTTGCACCGGAAAGGGCCGTTTGTACCCACAGTTCCCGCCCGGCAGCGTCAAAAACACGCACGTCCAGCGCGCTGCCGTCTGCAGCACTTCCCGCTACGCGAAGCACAGCACGGGCATCCTGCCCGCTTGGGTTAGGTGCGATGCTGGCCGATATTGCTGCATCAGCGGCTGTTTCCGTACTAACCAACACCCCCACGGTGAACGTAAACACCGATGAACACCCCAGCTGATCGGTCACGGTCAGCGAATACATCCCCGGCGCCAGGTGGCTCAGGGCCGGCGTTTGCGCACCCGTATTCCAGGCATAGGCATACGGCTGGATACCACCAGGGGCGGCTGCGACGGTAATCGACCCGTCTGCGGCGCCAGCGGAACTGGCGTTTTGAACTGTGGACGTGACGTCGGGTTTGGACACCCAAACCACTCGGGCAAACACCACTGTGTCAATGGCCGGCAATTGTACCGTGGAAAACGTGATCGACAGCGGCGTGTCGGGGTCCTCCGGGTTGGTTACGCTCATCGTGCCACCCGGCGTATTGCCGGGTATGTCGAACGCGCCGAAAAAATCGTCGGGCGGAAACGCGTCAGAGTCCCACACCTCCAGCACATAGATTTTCGAGCCGCGCAGGCGGTAGCTCACCGGCAACTGCGTGGGCGGGTAGTCCTCAATCGGCTGCGAAACGTACACGACCTGGCCCGTTTGGTCCCTGATCCGGATGTACGGATCGGGCTTGTTGTCGCAAAAGGCGCACTCATTCCAGATTTCCGGCAAGCTGTTGACGCTGAAATAGTCGATCAAAAAATCCGAATTGCCTGCCACGGGGACAACGGCCCGGAGTTCGATCGTGTGCTGGCCGCCTGTGGCAATCGCGAGCGGGCCGGGGTCTGCTGCGGTGGAGAACAAAACGCTGTCGAGCCGCCAGGCATAGGCGGTAGCGCCGGCCACTTGGTTGGTCAGGGTGAAAACTGCCGGCGCACAGGCCGTATCCGGGGTGATTTTAAAAGGTTCGGCGGCGAATTTGTTGACGGAAAAGAAAAACGATTGCAGTTCCGGCGTCACATACCCGCCGACGGCAAACTCCGAACCCTCGGCATTCAACGCGACGGCGGCCGTGGCGAGCTGATCGCCCGACAGGTATGCCGGCGGGATACTTACCTGGCCCACCACCTGTTTGGTGGCGGGGTCGATGCGGTACAGGAACGACTGTTTCGTCGGTGTCCCGAAAGCATTGGGGACCGGGATGTGGGCGAGCGCCAGCAATTTTCCATCTGGCGCGGACCGCAGTTTCAGCCCTTCCTTGTCCACGCCGGGGCGGTCAGTAATAGACACCGTGCTCTGGTATGCGCCGTCTGACAGGCCATAGCTGTTGACCTGCCAGGTCTTGGCGCCGCTCGACACGAAAGCGGAAGCATAGAGCGTGTTGTTGTGGTAGGCGAGGTCGTACCAACGGTGGTCGGGCATGACCGGCGACCGGTTTTTCCAGACCACGTCGCCTCCGGCCGTGAAGCGGTACATGGTGAGCGAATCGCCGAAGGGGTGCTCCAGGTAAGCGGCGAACCCGTCGACAGTGTGGGTGAAACCGATGATCCTTTCGAAGCCGCAGTTGTCGCAGCTGTGATAAATTTTTCGCCAGAGGGTGTCCAGGTTGGGTTTGAGCCGGAGCAGTGTCAGGTCCTCGAAGTTCCAGCCGGAGTTATCCGCGGTGGCCGCCAGAACCACGGCATCGCCGACGCGGGCCAGGCGGGGGTCGAAAATGCCCTTCTGCGGAGCCAGGCCGTCATAGATTTTGGACTGGAGCACTTGCAGATCCGGGCTGGTTCTGACGACAAACACTTTTCGAAGCGTATCGCCGGGCAGGCAGTGATGGCATTCTCCGGCAGCCAGCAGGTTGCCGTCGGCGTCGGTCAGCACCTGGCTGATCGACGAAGTGCCGGCGATCAGGCCTTCCAGGCTAAGAAACTCGAGGAGCGCCCCGCTGTGGTCCACCGTCATCAGGTAGCCGCGGTCCGCCCAGTCGCCGGCCAGGACCAAGGTGGAGTCCGGCAGTTTTTCGATAGCCTGGCAGCGGTTGTTCTGGCTGGCGTTGCCGAATAATTTCTGGTACGTTTCCTGGAGGCAGGCATTGGCGGCGGGGAAAACAAACAAGGCGCAGGTCAGAAATAGTGTTTTCATCCTTTTTCATTTTGGTTAAGAAAGACAGTTTGCCCGGGGCTGGCTGCAAATGTCGGCGGGCGCCGCTGCCGGCTCTACCCCGAAAACCCGGATTTTCGCATTTACCGGAAACCGGCTACCGACTGGAAAATTTGCGCAGCGCATACCGGAAAGTGGGTAAATTTATCCCATAGACCCGAGAGTTGCAAGTTCTATACAGGTAGCTATCCGGCAACTTGCCGCCAAATCCCTAACAGCGCCTCTAAAATCGGCAAATTTGTAGTAATCTTGCACAGGCTTATTTGCCGCCCTGTACGTACTAAATCAAATGACTCATGTTTACACCTGAACTTACCGCCCCGATCGGTATCAACCAACAGACTGCCTGGGCCGAACAATTTCGCAGCGCAGTTGCCTCAGCCGGTTCCGCAAGCCCCTCAACATTGGACCAGGCCCTCGCCGCTGGCCCTCGCCGCCTGGGCGCGGGGAAGCGCCGGACTTGCCGCCGACGTCGCGTACCGGGCTTCCGAACGGTATTGTATCCGGCAGTCCCAACTATGGCAAATATATGCCGCCATCGAAGACCGGGGCCTGGGAGCTGCGATCAGCCGCACTATTTTCAACCGCGCGCGCGACGTGGTGGATGAAACGCCGTTGGCAGCACAACCCGCCGACCGGAGTTTTCTGGAGGGCGAGAACGTGATCCGCAAAACCCTGGAACACCTGCGCGTGGTAGCGGCGTTTTATGCCGGAGCACTGCAAGCCGGCGGCGGCCAGGAAAACATCGCCGGCCCACTGCCGCCTTCCAACGGCTTCCAGGTACTGACCGCCCTGGAAGCCACCGCCAACCCGCTCCAGGCCGACGCCCTGTTCCGGCGTTTCATCGCCGACAACCAGTATGTGCGCGGCATTTTACTGGGCGACGATGCCACCCCGCTGGCCGGTATTCTGGACGATTGCTTGTTCGATTCCGGCCAGGCCATCGACTCGGGCCGGGGCCTTTGGGTGAAAAGCCATGCGCTGCTGCGCGCGCAGATTTCAACCTGGCTGGGGGTGCATATCCCGCACGATTATGCCCAATTGCGCGGTGTATTCGTGTCGCCGCTTGGAAAACCCACCGGCGTTTTGACCAAAACCGAACCCTTCAATTTCACTACGGTGAGCCTGAAAATCGTTCAGGCTGCCCAAGCCGGCTGAGCGCCTGTTGGGGAAAGCCTCTTCTTAATTGTTATTTTTTTTTGCGAAATACAATTTCGCACCGCCGCTTATGAAAAACTTCCAGCGTTTCGCCACGCGTATAGCTTCCCTGCTCCTGGCCTGCACCGGTATGGTTGCCCAGGGCCCCGTCCTCCATATCAGCGAGCTGCCCCGCACGCAGCGCGATACCATGGAGCTGCCCCCGGGCGGCCTGCCTATTGTGGACATTAACAGCCAACTGGCCATCCGCCCCGATCCGGCGGCCATACAGGCGGCGGGCCGCGCCCGGTTCCCACAGTTTTTTCAGGATGAAAGATTGGAAGGGAAGGCTGCGCAAATCCAACAGGCCCTGGCTAACCAGGACCGCATCCTGTCGCTCACCAAACAGATGCTGGAGGGTTTGGATGTAAAAAAAGACCTGCTGAAAGAACTGGAAATCTATTTGCAAAACCTGGCGTCCGATTCGGTGCTGTCGGAGGATTTTAACCGCTACACCGGCGAATATTTTCAGCAATTCCGGACGGCGCCGCGCGAACAACGGCCCGACCGGTTTTTGTACAGTATCGAGCGGTTCAACGAACAACTGGAAAAGATATCCTCCACCCTGAACGTGGTCCGGCAAAACAGCCAGCTCCAGTTCAGCGTGGCGGCCTGGCGGCGCGACGCCAGCGGCGGTACGCGTATTCACGTGGAAAATTTCGACCGGTTCGAAAACGGCGCTTTCTTTTCCGTGCCGCGCTGGGTGACCACGCTCTCGGAGAACGACCGCGAACAATTGGACAACTTCCGGCAGCTCGCCCAGGGCCTGAACGAAGATGCCAACCAGGTGTTACAGGCGTATAAAGAACAAGTGTTGCAGGCATTCCCGTCCATCCAATGCGTGCAAACGATCCGCTCCGAACTGGACAGCGCCATCCAGTCGGCCGCTACCGATTTGCGCACGGTGCTCGAACAGTTTGAAAGCGGCGCCACCGAACAGATCATCCCCGTTTTCACTTCCCTGCGCGGCGAATTGCGCAATTGGACGCCTACGCAAACGCCCGACTGGAAAGGCCGCCTGCTCGATGCGCTTTCCAGGGCAGATGCCCTTTCCAGTAGCCTGCAGGCTGCTGTGGGCGACTCGCTCCTGCGCGGCAACCAGCATTTGGCCAATGTAAACCGCTGCCTGCAGCAGACCCTGACCGATATGCAACGCCTGCAGGGCCTGGTACAAAAATTTCCGTACACCTATTTGCACAAGTTGCAGCTGAATTCGGAGGACCTGGCCGAAGAAATCCTGGCCTTTGGCCTGAATGACATTCCACCCGTGGGTTTGATCGACCTGGAATACACCGGCCAGCGGCAGGTAGGCGATGAAATTTTGATCAAAGCCGTATTCCGCTTGCCCAATGATTCCACCGAAAACAAGAACACTGGGCACCCCATCGAGGCGCGACGGATCAAAATGGTGCTGATCGGGGCGCACTCGACGACCAAAGTCGGCCTGATCATGGCCAACCCCTACACGCTGGAGGCAGTGCCCGGGCAGGCGGAACCGCCGAAGTTTCGCTTCGCGCCGTCGGCAGCCCTGTTGCTCAAATTCGGCAGCCGCAGATCACATTTTTACAACAATTTCCTCGACCCCGGCATCGGGCTCAACTCGGCGGCGCCCGACTTCGACCTCGACGGCACGCCGGAATTTTCGGCCGGTATCATGGCCACTATTTTCCGCGATATCCTGAGCGTCGGGTGGAACTGGAATTTCGGCCTCGACCGGCCCAATTATTTTATCGGCATCCATTTGCCGTTCAACTTGCCCGGCGTGCCGGTGAATACCATTCAGAGCAATCCGCTGCCGGAGGAATGATGGTCAGGGGGGCCGGTAGTGTGGCGTGCGGGGTGTGGAGACGGTTGGATTTTGGCTTTTGAACGCGAACTTGCCCGGACAATCCCGGTGCAAACTTTCTACCTTTGCCCCAGCTCCCATACCTGCCGCTGCCCAGTCCTTGCCACGCTACTGCCACGCTACTGCCACTGAAGCATGAATCTGACCGCCCTATCCATCCGCCGCCCCTCGTTGATTATCGTCGTATTTGCCGTGCTGACGTTCATGGGGGTGGCGAGTTACTTCAATTTGCCCATCGAGCTGGTGCCGAAGTTTGACCCGCCGGTGATCACCATCATGACGGCCTATCCGGGCGCCTCGCCGGCTGAGGTGGAAAATGCGGTGGCCAAGCCCATCGAAGACGCCATTTCCTCGCTGGAAGGCATCGAACAGATTCAGATCGGCTCCAACGAAAATGTCTGTTTTGTGGCGGTGGAAATTGATCAGCAGACCGACATCGACAAGACGGTGCAGGAGATGCAGCGAAAGATCAACCAGATACTGCCGACCTTTCCCAAAGAAGTACGCGCGCCGGTGATCAACAAGTTCGCCTTGTCGGAGCTGCCGATTTTGCGCCTCGCCGTACGCGCCGACGTGGCCGGCTCGGAGTTTTACGACCTGGTCAGCAACCGGGTGGTGCCGGAAATGTCTCAGGTAAAGGGGGTGGCCCAGGTGAGTATTTTGGGGGGCGACGAACGCGAGATCAAGATCAATATCAGCAGCGCCGGCCTGGAACAATACGGCTTGTCGTTGTTGCAGGTGGCCCAGGCCGTTCAAATGGCCAACCTCGATTTTCCCACCGGCAAGGTGAGCGGCAGCGAAACGCAGATCCGGATTCGCCTGGCGGGCAAGTTTCTGACCCTCGATGATATCCGCAACCTGGTGGTGGGCAAATCCCGCTTCGGTTCCTCGATTTTTATCAAAGACATCGCCGAGGTGCAGGATGGCACAAAGGACCCCCTGGTACTGTGCCGGGCCGGCGGTCAGCCGGTCATGGGCCTCGAAATCCGCAAGCAAAGCGATGCCAATGCGGTGGAAATGGCCGAGCTGGTCTTGAAAAAACTGGCGCTGCTCGAGCAGAACTATGCCGGCAAGGGGCTTAAATTTCAGGTGGTGGCCAATTCCAGCACCTTTACCAAACAGGCTACCGATGCGGTGGTGCACGATCTGTTTATTGCGGTGTTGCTGGTGGCTCTGGTCATGCTGATGTTTTTACACAGCCTGCGCAATGCCGCTATCGTGCTCGTATCGATCCCGACATCCATTGTCAGCACCTTCGTGATGATGAACATCATGGGGTATTCGCTCAACCTGATGTCGCTGCTGGGGCTCTCCCTGGCTATCGGTATCCTGGTGGACGACGCCATCGTGGTCATTGAGAATATTTACCGGCACCTGGAGATGGGTAAGCACCGGGTGCAGGCCTCTTACGACGGCCGGATCGAAATCGGCTTCACCGCCCTTAGTATTACGCTGGTGGACGTGGTTGTGTTTTTACCGATTATTTTCACCGTGGGCATGGTGCCGAACTTGTTGCGGCAGTTTTGCATGACCGTGCTGGTGTCTACCCTGATGTCGTTGCTGGTGTCGTTTACGCTGGTGCCCTGGCTCACGTCTCGCCTGGGCAAGGTGCACCGGTTCAAGGGTAAAAATATAGCCGGTCGTATGGTGCTGCGCTTCGAGGTGTTTCTCGACTGGTTGTCCGACGGTTTTGTAACGGCTCTGCACTGGGCCTTGAGCAGTTGGAAAACCAAGGCCGTCACCTTGTTCACCGCCACGGCCCTCACCGTCGGCTCGGTTTTGCTGGTTACGGAGGGTTTTATAGGCAACGCTTTTATTGATCCGGGCGAGCGCGGCGAGTTTTTGATGGAAATTCAATTGCCGAAAAACGCTTCGCTGGCGCAAACCAACGGTATCGCCAAGGAAGTGGAAGAATGGCTGCGCCGGCAACCCAATGTGGTGAATACCTTTACGACGGTGGGCACGACGGGCAAATCTTTCGGCCTGAATGCGCCCAACGTCGCCGAAATCCTGGTTTTTTTAACCCCGTATCATAAACCGCGTTCGATCTCCACGGATGTGTTTGCCCGGAAGGCCAAGGTCAGCCTGGAGGAAAGGATCGCGGGCGTGAAAATCAGCGTGTCGGCGATCGACATTCTGGGGCTGTCGTTTGCTCCCATCGAGGTGCGCCTGAACGGCCCGGAGCTCGACAGTATCATGGCTATTTCGGAGCGGGTGCAGCAGGTGATGGCGTCGGTGCCCGGCTGCGTGGAGATCACCCCCAGCGTGGAGTCCGGCAACCCGGAGGTACAGGTGGAAGTCAACCGCCAGCGTATGGCCGACTACGGCCTGACGATGGCCCAGGTGGGCCTTTCGTTGCAAACGGCGTTTAGCGGCAACACCGATGCCCGCTTTCGCGACGGCGATTTTGAGTACCCGATCCGCATTGCGCTGGATGCCTTCGACCGGCGCAGCGCCGATGATATCCGCAACCTGTCGTTTGTCAACCCTTTGGGCAGCACGGTCTTTCTCAAACAGTTCGCCGAGGTGCGGGAAAGTTCGGCGCCCACCCGCCTCGAGCGCCGCGACCGGCTGCCGTCGGTGCAGTTTTCCGCGCAGGTGCTCGGCCGTCCGACCGGTACGGTGGCCCGCGAAGTAAAAGCCAGGCTGGATGCGCTGCCGTTGCCCACCGGCGCCGTCATCCGGTATGGCGGCGATTTGCGGCGGCAGGAGCAGGGTATCGGAAGTATGGGGTTTGCGTTGTGGACCTCGCTGGTACTTGTGTACCTGATCATGGTCGCCTTGTACGACAACTGGATATATCCCTTTGTGGTGCTGCTTTCCATTCCGCTTTCGGTGATCGGCGCGTTTTTGGCCATGGCGCTGGCGGGTCAGAACCTGACGGTATTCACGGGCCTGGGCTTGCTGATGTTGATCGGCCTGGTGGGTAAAAACGCCATATTGGTCGTGGATTTTGCCAACCACCTCAAACAACAAGGAACGAATTTGACCACAGCCCTGCTCCAGGCCACGAAAATGCGCTTCCGGCCAGTGCTGATGACCAACATCGCCATGGTGATCGGCCTGCTGCCGCTGGCTTTGTCCACCAACGTCGGTTCGGCCTGGAAAGTAGGTCTGGCCTGGGCGATCATCGGCGGGCTGAGCTCGTCGATGTTCCTGTCGCTGATCTTTGTGCCGGTGGTGTACAGCTTGTTCGAGCGCCTGCTGGCGCGGTTGGGTTGGGATAAGAAGCGGGGGGTAGAGTTTGTGGAGTGAGGTCAGGGTTGGTTCGCTTTATCGCCTTTTTCCTGATTCCATTGTTCTTGCAACCCGGCAAACTTTTCTTTTGACTTATCTAATTCTGCCTTTTCGATAGGGTTGAGCAGGCGGTCTTCAAGAATCCGGAGCGTTTCCGTGCCTTCAGAAAAAAAACGTTCCATTTGACCGGTTTCAAACCGGCCGGAAGACAACAGCGCTTCTATTTTACAACACAGGAAAGACACTTTGGTGTGTAAAAAATCCGAGAGCAGGTTAAAGTTTTCGCGTTCCTCCGCTTCCAGTTCCTGAAGGCGCTGATCTGACCTGTCCAAATAGGTACTATCCTGGGTCAATTCATACAAAAGGCATTTGAGGAAGATGCGCGTATTTTTTAAAGCAGCTTTCGATTTCTGAATAGCCAGGTTGCCGGGGTGGTCTTTTTCTGTTGCGGCGTAAAGCTCGTACGCGTGGGTAGCAAACGATAAAATCGAAGTTAATTGGCGGATACGTTCGTCTGGGTCTTTGTGCTCGTTATATTCACAATATTCGATCAGACATTGCGAATGGTAAAAACGCGGGTCTTTGGGGTCCAGTTCTATGCCCATGCGAGTAAAGCGCTTAGCATCCTCGTATCGGTCCAGCCGGCGCGCCACCCAACTCAGAATATATAACAAATCGGTTTTATAGGCTACCGGGTAGCTCTCCGTCGGGCTTTCGATTTTCATGGCAAGCCGGCTATAAACCACGTAATTGGGATCAATTGAAATCTCCCGCAGATTTTTTTCGTGGCTCCCCGGAAAATCAGTCGAATGCTGCGTTTCGTGCGACAAATCCGTTTCAGGGTCAGATTTTGGAAACAACAGGATGAGCAAGCAGCGGGCGATCTCGGACTCCGGGTTGTCGTACTCCAGGTCAAGCAGGTTTTTGGTAGTCTCCAGAATATTCAGACCAAATTGCGGCTTGTTTTCGTCGGGTTCCAGCATAAATTTGATCAGGCTGTGCAGCGTTTCCGGTTGGTGGGTAAAAAACGCCACGGGCAGCCGGTGATAAAGGCCCTTGATGCGGTCTTGCCCATAATTGGAGAGCAATCTCTTATCTTCCCTCAACTTCCTCAATCCCAGATTCAGTATGGTCAGAAACATTTCTTCATAGTTCAGCAAACTGAAATGTTCCTTTTTCTGTTCGTGTATTTTCTTCCGGTTGTCTGCGACATACGTTTGCAGCTGGTCCAGTATCTTTTTTTGGTCTTCATAACCTTTCCGGTTCGCCAACGCTTCGGTTTCTTGTTTATATTGTTCTATGTTATCCAATAAGCTGTAATTTCTGGAGTTGCGCCGGCTGACGTCCAGCCTGTCTACCATCCAACCAGAAACAGTAGCCAACAGAGCCGGGTCGTATTCACCCGACACCTCCTGGCTCCGGCGCAAGCGGTATACCATTTCCAGGTTGCCCAGCGTCGACGCCTTATCCTCTCTATCGTCGCAGAGGTGAAGCAGAAATAGTTGTTCGGCCGTGCGCAGGGGGTTAAAATAGCTGCCTTGTTCAGTAAGTGGAAGCGCGGGGAAGCGCTCCTGAATAAACGGTTGCAGAAACAGGTCTTTCGAGGCATTGGTAGAGGACAAATAGGCCACCAGCACTTTTTCTGTCGTGCCCGATCTATTTACCTCGTGCAATTGTTCATTGATGCGCAGGGCGCGGTCCACCGCTTTGCTATCGCGGTATTTTGCCTTATACTCCCGGCGAAACCACAGGGGCGGCTGGACGGCGTCGACAAATTTTTTGGGAATTTTTGTAGAACTCATCAGGTATTCCTGTACCCTGTCTACAAATTGCAAATCAGGTAAACAATTAAAAATAACAGTCCAGGAAGCAGTATCAAAGAAAGGATCGCTGTAATCTGTTGCTTCGTCGACCAGTCGTTTGTCGCGAATGGACTCCCGCAAATGCGTAATTTTCTGCAGCCCCTCGTGATACAAAACCACAGAGACCGCCATCAACAAAGAGAAATTTGTCTTGTCGAAAAATTCCTGGCTCCCGACTTCCAGTTGTTTCGGATTAAAAGCAGACCAGAAAGCGTCGGCAGCCAAGGATTGTTTTTCTATACTTTGTCGGACATACCACTCGAAATCTAAAATTTCTTCCGAATATTCGTTGAAAATGATCAGTTTGATAGCAGGATTGTCGAAAATATAGTGTAATCCCAACGTATTATCCGCCTTCTCCCCAATACGTTGCAAATCTTCGATGGCTTCGATTTCAATGCCAAAGGGAAAACAATAATTTTGTAAATCGAAGGGGTCTACAAGGTAACGGATTTCATATCCCGCATTTAATACCTTGCAATGAATGATTAAATCGTTGATCTGCCTGGAACTCAAACGCTCCAGCAAGGAATAGATCGTATCGTCATTGCGTACGCTCATCGTATTTATTCTTATCGCGCTACTGCGCTTTTTTTTTACCGGGTTATTTGAGATCGCCAACTTTGATTTACTCTATCGGGCAAGCCAGATTCAGTAGATAAAGTCGATAATCCAGCGTCGCACAAAATTTCGGCCTCCTCTTCCAAAAGGGTTATTCTTTGGCATAGATCAACGGGCAAACGAAAACATTTAGCCATTCCTGGAAGTCTGAAAGTATTATCCAGGTTTAAAATCAAGTAATATGTCTGGGCGGCGTCCTCCGTCTCTCTATTGTATAAAATATATCTGGACGACCTTTTTTGGTATTCTCCAAATTCGTGCTGTTTTTCCATGGCACGTTCTTTTTCATTGTCGAAAAAATCTTTCAGAAAGCCTGTAATTTGATCTTTGATAACGCCATTGTTTTTGAGCGCGATATGCGCCAGATCGCGCAACAACTGGGCCGGCAGCCAACGGCGGTTGTTCAGGATAGCGAGCGTCAACAACGTATACGGGTCTGTCCGGTTTTTAACGCCCGAACTTTCATAATTCAGATATTCTGCCAGCTGCTGGCGAAAAAGCTTTAAACCCTGTGTGTTGCCATCCCACCAATCGTCGCAGAATCCCGACAGCCATTTATACAGCCCTTCATAGGAATAAAAGTAATCCCGCCAAGCGTCCAGTAATACCTGGGCCTCCTTTTCCGTTTGAATGATCAATGCGTATTGCCAGGCCAGGCTTTCAAAGTGCGTATGGTAAAAATATTGATTGTAAAACGAAAAGGCAATTTTGTACAACGCCGGGGCAGGCGCTTCGGCCAATTTGGCCTGTAAATATTTCCAGATGAAGTCCTGTTTATCTACACTGGGCGCCATATCCTTCAACATGGTCAGCAAGTTCACTTGCAGCATTTTTCCTACCGCGCCGGCTTTTTCAAATTTCCCCGAATTCAAATGCCGGAACAACAATTCGAATGTCCCCGCTCCTTTCAGCCGGCCGAAGTACCAGTGTAGTTCCACGAAGTAATTCAAGTCCCGTTCAAACGAACGCCGGGCAACGATATGGTCGTAAAACGACAATACTGCGCGCTGAAAGGCTTCCTGCACCGGCCGGTCGGGTTCGAGCAGGTCGTATACATCGATCAATAATTCGGAGGGGTTTTCTCCTTTGACAGGCAAAGGGATGGCCAGCGAACCCATGCGAAAAACTTCATGAAACAGCGTGTGCCAGTTCATTTCGTCATAGTTGCGCAGGATTGCAAGCCATGTGCCTGCCGCATTTTTTTTCAAGGATGGGTTCATAGGTCTTCGTCAAAGCGGTTTAGGCATTCCTGGACAATATTATACCAAACGATTTGTTCGTCATTGTTTTGACCTAAATATCGCGTTTTAAATTCGTATTCGGGTTTTTGAGCGACAAAATGAATTTGTTCTTTTATGCGGGTAGCCTTTTGGTCTCCGCGCCGGTTTCGCGTGCGTCCAAAATTATCGCGATTTGGATAAGACATGAACAGGTGATCCCTTTCCCAATTGTATTGATTCACGGCACAAGGTTGGTACGTCGGTTCGTCAAATTTGTCCGGATAAATCAAACAAGCCAGTTCTTCATTGTCGTAGCGGGAGGGCAATCCCAGGTAATCGGCCAACAGAGGCGCCGAGTTCAGGTAGTAATCCTGACCCGCGGGGCAAATAGCATGCCACTGCTCCAGGTGAAATACCCATTCGGCAATCAAATACGCAGGTTTTGTATCGGGTATTTGCCGGATAGTCAATTCCCGTTTGCCCTGCCGCCAATCCTCCCCTGCCGCTGTTCTGGCATCCAGGTCGTCCGGTGACATCAATAGCAGTTGCTCTTCATCCCAATTGCCGTAATACTTGAAAAAATCATCTACCCGGATGACGCGCGCCAGGCGACGATAGGGCTCATTTTCCGGCCGGTCCCCTTGTCTGGCGGTAAAATACAGGCGCGCGGGGTTGTTCAGGATGGCGCGGCTAAAACTTCCCGCCGAAGGTACCGAATAATCCATCGCATTGAAAATTTCAATGTAACGGACTTTGTCCACCAAATGTTCGGCTGTTTCCAATGCAATACTTATAGCCAAACGTTGTCCGGCTATTGGTCCCGCTATCAGACTTTTTATCCATGCTTCAAATTCTGGCGCCGCTACCTGTGTTCCGTATTCGTCAAGCAGGTAGCGTTCAACCTCCGGCAAGGTCATAAGGCATTCGTATTAAAAATAGTTCCCCGGATCAGGTTTATTCACATTAAGATAACGTATTTCAGACGTTCCAAAATTACAAATCTTTTTCAAGCGTCCTAAAGAATTCCCTGAAATATCGCGTTTTATCCCCCCATTTCTTTCCTTCCATCGAAAAACCGCCGGCTTGTTCAACGCTTATCCGCTTCTGTTGTTACTTAGCGGCCCTTTCTTCCGCCCGTTTCCGCCGCTTATGTCTTTTATAGTTAAAATGGCCTGGCGCGACAGCCGCCGCAACCGCGCCCGCCTTCTGTTGTTTATTTCCGCCATTGTGGCCGGCATTGCCGCCCTCACGGCGGTGCGCTCCTTTAGCGTCAACCTTACCGCCGATATCGACCGGGAGGCCAAAAGCCTGCTGGGCGCCGACCTGCTCATCCAGGGTAACCAACCGTTGCCCGATTCGCTGCTCGATCAGGTGATGCGCGCGCCGGGCGCCCGGCAGGCCCGGGTGTTCAACCTGCTCAACATGGCCTATTTCCCCAAAACCGGTGGCACGCGCCTCACCAACGTGCGCGCCGCCGACCCCGGCTATCCGTTTTTCGGGACCTGGAAAAGCGTGCCGGAAAATGCCTGGAAAACCTATCAGGACAGCGGCAAAAAAGCCCTGGTGGAACACGGCCTCCTGCTCCAGTTCGGCGTGCAGCCCGGCGATACGCTGCAGGTTGGCGCGCAGTCGTTCGCCATCGAAGGCGACCTGCTCTCGCGCCCGGGCCGGGCCGGCATCGGATCGGCCATTGCGCCGGTAGCTTTTATCCCCATCCGGTGGCTCGACTCGACGGGTCTGGTGCAAAAAGGCAGCCGGATCTGGTACCAGTATTATTTTAAAATCCCGGTAGCCCGCGACCTCGACACCCTGGTGCGCCGTCTGGAGGCGCCGCTCCAGCAGGCCAACCTCGACTGGGAAACTGTCGAAACCAACAAACAACAGATCGGGCGGGCGTTCGGCAATTTTTCCACTTTTCTCAACCTCGTAGGCTTTGTTGCCCTCTTGCTGGGCTGTATCGGGGTGGCCGGCGCCGTGCATATTTATATTAAAGACAAGCTGCCTACGGTGGCTATCCTGCGCTGCCTGGGCGCCAGCGGGCGCAAAGCGTTTTATGTCTACCTCGTGCAGGTGGCCGGCATCGGGCTGCTGGGCGCGCTGTTGGGCGCCGCCCTGGGCTCGCTGATCCAAAAACTCCTGCCCTGGGTGACGCGCGGCCTGCTCCCGATTGAAAATGTCAGCACCGGTTTTTCCACCCTTTCTGCACTGCAGGGCGTGCTGTTGGGCGTGTCGGTGGCGATCTTGTTTGCCCTGCTACCCCTTTCCGGAATATTAAAAACTTCGCCGCTGCGCACCCTGCGCGTTGCCTACGGCGAACAGGAGTCCACCAGCCGCTGGCTGCATTGGGGTATCTATGCGCTCATTGCGGCAGCCCTGTTCGGCTTCACGTGGTGGCTGATCCGCGACTGGGAAGAAACGCTCTGGTTCATGGGCGGTATCGCCGTGGCGTTCCTGCTGCTGTTTGGCGCCGCCCGGCTGCTCATGCTGCTGTTGCGCCGGTTTTTTCCGAAAAAATGGTCGTACGTGTGGCGGCAGGGGATTGCCAACCTGTACCGCCCCGAAAACCAGACCGTGCTGCTGGTCGTCACTATCGGGCTCGGCGTCATGCTGCTGTCCACGTTGTTTTTGATACAAAACCTGCTGTTGCAGCAGGTAGAGTTCTCCGGAAGCGGCAACCAGCCCAATATGATCCTGTTCGATATTCAAACCAACCAAAAAGACAGTGTGGCCGCAATGGTGCGTACGCACGGCATGCCGGTTCTCCAGCAGGTGCCCATCGTGACCACCCGGCTGGAAGCCATTGACGGGCAAACGAAGAGCAGCCGCTCCCGGCGCTCCCCAACCAGAAGGGAGAACCTGCTGACAGTATCCCCCACTGGGTGTGGGACCGGGAGTACCGCGTGACGTTTCGCGATACGCTGATCGACACAGAAGAAATCGTGGACGGCCAATGGGAAGGCGTGCACCGGCCCGGGCAGCCGGTCCGGGTGTCTGTTTCCGACAACCTGCAGCGCGCTATGAAAGCAAAAATAGGTACCCGGCTGGTCTTCAACGTGCAGGGTACCCGCCTCGAAACGGAGGTAGGCAGCGTGCGCAAGGTGAATTTTAACCGGGTGCAGACCAATTTCCTGGTAGTGTTTCCAAAAGGGGTGCTGGAGCCGGCGCCGCAGTTTCACGTGGTCGTGTCGCGGGTGAACAGCGCCGAACAATCGGCCTCGTTCCAGTCGGCTCTGGTGCGGCGCTACCCGAATATCTCTGCTATCGATCTGACGCAAATCCTCAAATCGGTAGACGAAGTGCTCGGCAAGGTGTCATTCGTGATCCGCTTCATGGCGCTGTTCAGCATCTTCACAGGCCTGCTGGTGTTGCTGAGTTCGATTTACCAGGGCAAATTCGCCCGTATTCGCGAGAGCGTGTTGCTGCGCACCCTGGGGGCTTCGCGGCGGATTATCCTGCGCATTATCGCGCTCGAATACCTGCTCCTGGGGGCGCTGGCCTGCCTGGCCGGCGTGGGCTTGTCGGTGCTTGGCGCCTGGGCGCTGGCGCGGTTTGCGTTCAAAATACCCTTTGAGCCGGACTGTTTGCCGCTGGCGCTGACGTTTTTCAGCATCACAGTCATTACGGTCGTGATCGGCCTGCTCAACAGCCGCGAAGTGGTGCGCAAGCCGCCGCTGGAGGTGTTGCGGCAGGAACTGGGGTAAGAAACCGTCTGAAATCCCCTACCGGACGGCAAGATGCATCTTTTGCCGCTATGCTTCGGCTATTTTTTCGGCAATAGGACAAGGCTATTCCCTCAAAAATGAGCCTTGCCTGGCGCCAAAATCTACGCCTTGCCGGCCTCGCCAGGGGTTTTCAGACGGTTTCTAAGAGAGTTTGGCGCTGTGGCTCGGAGGCCAGCAGTTTTGTTGGTAAAATTAATTAAAATACGTAAACATTTTGGCAAAATTGCCCTTGTATTGTCAGGATAAAATTAACCGTATTATGGATAACAATAAAAATATGAATACGTCAGCGGGCGCTGAAAGCGCCCGGGTTAACGGCGAAAGGAAGTGTCCGTTTATGCATGGGGCGCTAAACCAGGTCGCTGGTGGTGGCAGGGGCAACCGCGACTGGTGGCCCAGTCAGTTGAAGTTGAATATCCTCCGCCAACACTCCGCTTTGTCCAACCCGATGGGTGAAGCGTTCAACTATGCGGAAGCGTTCAAAACCCTCGACCTGGTGGCCCTGAAAAAAGACATCTTCGACCTGATGACCACCTCGCAGGACTGGTGGCCGGCCGACTACGGCCACTATGGGCCGTTCTTCATCCGGATGGCCTGGCACAGTGCCGGTACTTACCGCATCGCCGACGGCCGTGGTGGCGCGGGTTCTGGCACACAACGTTTTGCGCCGCTCAACAGCTGGCCGGACAATGCGAACCTGGACAAGGCTCGCTTGCTGCTCTGGCCGGTCAAACAAAAATACGGCAGGAAAATTTCCTGGGCCGATCTGATGATTCTCGCCGGCAACTGCGCCCTCGAATCGATGGGCTTCAAAACGTTCGGTTTCGCCGGCGGGCGCGAGGACGTCTGGCAACCGGAGGAGGACATCTACTGGGGTTCTGAAGCCGAGTGGCTTGGCGACAAGCGGTATGCCGGCGACCGCGAACTCGAAAATCCCCTTGCCGCCGTTCAGATGGGGCTCATCTATGTGAATCCGGAAGGCCCGAACGGAAACCCCGATCCGGTCGCGGCGGCCCGCGACATCCGGGAGACTTTTGGCCGCATGGCTATGAACGACGAAGAAACGGTGGCGCTCATTGCCGGCGGGCACACCTTCGGCAAAACCCATGGCGCCGCCGATCCCGGCAAGTACGTGGGCCGCGAGCCCGCTGCTGCAAGCATAGAGGAACAAAGCCTCGGCTGGAAAAACACCTTCGGCAAAGGCAATGCAGAGGATACCATTACCAGCGGCCTCGAAGGGGCATGGACAACCACGCCGACGAAATGGAGCAACAACTTTTTTTGGAACCTGTTCGGCTACGAATGGGAGCTGACCAAGAGCCCGGCCGGCGCCCAGCAGTGGCAACCGAAGCATGGCATGGGCGCCGGTACTGTCCCGGATGCGCATGACCCCGCCAAGCGGCATACGCCTATTATGCTTACAACCGACCTCGCCCTGCGCTTTGACCCTGCTTACGAAAAAATTTCCAGGCACTTTTTTGAGCACCCGGATGCGTTCGCCGACGCGTTTGCCCGCGCATGGTTCAAACTCACACACCGCGATATGGGCCCCCGCTCCCGCTATCTTGGCCCGGAAGTGCCCGCGGAAGAACTGATCTGGCAAGACCCCGTCCCGCCGGTTACGCATGAACTGGTCAACGACCAGGATATCGCCGCATTGAAGGGTAAAATATTGGCGAGCGGACTGACGGTGTCCCAACTGGTATCTACCGCCTGGGCGTCGGCATCCACGTTCCGCGGCTCCGATAAACGCGGCGGCGCCAACGGTGCGCGGATTCGCTTAGCGCCGCAGAAAGATTGGAGCGTCAACAATCCGCCTCAACTGGCGGCTGTGTTGAAGACGCTGGCCGACATCCAAACAGCGTTCAACAGCGCGCAGCCAGGTGGCAAGAAGGTTTCACTTGCCGACCTGATCGTTCTGGGGGGGTGTGCGGGCATCGAGCAGGCCGCGAAGAAAGCCGGCTTTGCGCTGACGGTGCCGTTTGCACCCGGGCGTACCGATGCGGCGCGGGAACAAACCGACGCGGAATCATTCGCCGTTCTGGAACCGGCTGCCGATGGCTTCCGCAACTACAGGAAGACCCAATACGCTGTGCCGGCAGAGGAAATGCTCCTGGACCGGGCACAACTGCTGACGCTGACGGCCCCTGAGATGACGGTTCTCGTTGGCGGCATGCGCGTGCTGAACACAAACTTCGATCTGTCCCAACACGGCGTCTTCACCAAACGCCCGGAGGTACTCACCAACGACTTTTTCGTCAACCTGCTCGATTTGGGCACGGCGTGGAAGGCGGCTTCGGATTCCCAGGACGTTTTTGAGGGCCGTGACCGCACTACAGGTAAACTGAAGTGGACGGGCACCCGGGCCGATCTCATCTTCGGTTCTAACCCGGAACTCCGGGCACTGGCTGAAGTATACGCCTGTGCCGACGCTCAAGAACAGTTCGTCCGGGACTTTGTAGCCGCATGGGATAAGGTAATGAACCTCGACCGCTTTGACTTGATGTAGCCACAAACCACGCGGTCTGACGAATCTAATTCGTCAGACCGCTGGCTATGGTTATTCATGCAGATACGGTGCTTTGTTGACGGCTAATTTTCGGATGTTCTCCAGCGCATGGTGCATATAATTCCGCCAAACGAGTTTCGTAAACAGCCAATGCAAGGGATAAAATACTATACTCTTGGAAAACAGGGTGTACCGGTACCGGACCTGCACTTTGCCGTCCTGAAGGGGCGTGGTAAACCATTCTCCCCGAAATTTTTCAAACCCTATCGAGGGCGCGTAGTATCGGCATCCAGAAAATAGGCTCATCGCTTCGCCCCCTCCAGTATCCGGATATAATTCGCCCGCTCGAACGCCGCGGGGTCGGATACGTTTTGCTGGCTGAGCGCGCCTTTGAAAGCCTCTACCGATTTGAACTGCATATCACGCATCCAGGATTGCAGATCGCTGGTCATCGTGCGCAGGTGCGGAATACCGTGTTTGTACAGGGCGGAGGCGGTCATAGTCACGTCGGCGCCGGCCAGCAGGTACTTGATCACTTCGGTGGCGCTTTGCACGCCGGTGGTGGCGGCGAGCGAAGCGTTGAGGCGGCCGTACAGCACCGATATCCACAGCAGCGGCAGGCGAATTTCATTGGCTACACTGTACTGCAGGTTGTTGAGCACGCGCAACGAATTGATATCGAAATCGGGCTGGTAAAACCGGTTGAACAAGACCAGGCCGTTGGCGCCTGCCAGCACCAGTTCGCGGGCCATATTGCCCATAGCGCTGAAATACGGGTTGAGTTTGACGGCTACAGGGATTTTCACCGTTGAGCGAACGGATTCAACGATTTCCAGGTAACGCTCCTCCACCAGACGGCCCTCCTGGTGAATATCGGCGGCGATATAAAATACGTTGATCTCCAGCCCATCGGCGCCGGCCTGCTCCATTTGTTGGGCATAATCGATCCAGCCTTCGGAGCTGATGCCGTTCAAACTGGCGATGATAGGGATATCTACCCGCTCCTTCGCCACCCGGATCAGCTCCAGGTATTCCTCCACCCCGACGGCGTATTCGTCAGAGGCAGGAAAATAATCAAGGCCTTCGGCAAATACATTGGTGGTGGCCATCTGAATAGCCGAGAGGCGGTCCTGCTCCCGCCGGATTTGTTCTTCAAAAAGTGAAAACAACACCACCGCGCCGGCGCCGGCATCTTCCATTTGCACGATATTGCCGATTTCTTCCGACAGCGGGCAGGCCGACACGACGATCGGCGATTGAAGATCAAGACCCATGTATTGGGTGCGTAAGTCCATCATCCATTGAGTGATTGAGTGCTTGAGGATGAAGTGATGGAGTGATGGCAACGCGCAAGGCACTCCACCACTCCATCACTCAATGAAAAACCGGTTGGAAAGCCTCTGCTCCCCAGCTGGCCATATCTTCATAGGTTTTCCAGCGCAAATTCATCATTTCCTGGGCCAGACTCAGGAGCCGTTCGGCTTCTTCCGGATGCGTGCGGGCCAGCAGGCTGTAGCGCAATTCGTTGTACGCATAATCTTTGAGCGGAATAGTTGGCCGCGGCGAGTCCAGCACAAAAGGGTTGTGCCCGCCCCGGCGCAATTCCGGGTTAAAGCGGAACAGTGGCCAGTAGCCGCTGGCAACGGCCAGTTGTTGCTGGTTCAGGCCTTTTTCCATCTCGATCCCGTGCGCAATGCAGTGCGAATAGGCCAGGATCAGCGATGGACCGTTGTAGGCTTCGGCTTCGCGCATGGCCAGCAGTGTTTGCTGCGGATTGGCGCCCATGGCCACCTGGGCCACGTAAACGTTGCCGTAGGATATCGCCTGCAAGCCGAGGTTTTTCTTTCCGATCCGTTTGCCGGCGGCGGCAAATTTCGCCGTCGCCGCCGTCGGGGTGGATTTCGAGCTCTGTCCGCCGGTGTTGGAATATACTTCCGTGTCGAGCACCAGCACATTCACGTCCCGGCCGCTGGCCAGCACGTGGTCGAGGCCGCCGTAGCCGATGTCGTAGGCCCAGCCGTCGCCGCCAACCAGCCACACGCTGCGCCGCACGAAATTGTCGGCAATGGAGAAGAGGTACTGCGCCGCGGGGTGTTTCATTTTTTGCAGCCTCGATTTGAGTTCGGAAACCCTCGACCGCTGATTTACAATATCGGATTCAACTTGTTGCGACGCTCCAAGGATGCCCTGTACCAGTTCGGCGCCGAGTTCCGGCTCTAGCAACAACAAGCGGTCGCGCGCCTGGTTGAGGTGCTGGTCGGCCGTAATGCGCATTCCCAGGCCAAATTCGGCATTGTCTTCAAACAGGGAGTTCGACCAGGCCGGGCCCTTGCCGTCTTTATTCATCGACCAGGGCGTAGTGGGCAGGTTGCCGCCATAGATGGACGAGCAGCCGGTAGCGTTGGCCACGAGCAGCCGGTCGCCGAACAATTGTGTCATCAGGCGCACATAGGGAGTTTCGCCGCATCCGGAGCAGGCGCCGGAATATTCGAACAGGGGTTCTAAGAACTGGATGCCGTGCACGGTACTGAAGTTGACCTTATCGCGGTCATTGACCGGCAGGTGCTCTTCAAAAAACTTGAAATTGGCGCGCGATTGCTCCAGCAGCGGCGCTTTGGGCGTCATGTTGATCGCTTTTTTGGTGCGGTCGGCCAGGCTGGTCACCGGACACACTTCCACGCACAGGGTGCAGCCCGTGCAGTCTTCCACAGAAATTTCCAGCGTGAATTTTGTTTCGGGGTAACCGCGGGCGTTGATGGGGGCCGTCTTAAACCCGGCAGGGGCCTCCTTCAGGTAGGCCTCGTGGAAGTATTTGGACCGGATAACGCTGTGCGGGCATACAAAACTGCAGTTGCCGCACTGGATGCAGATATCGGGTTCCCATTCGGGCACCAGGTCGGAGATATTGCGCTTTTCCCAACGCGTGGTGCCGCTGGGGTAGGTGCCGTCGATCGGCAGGGCACTCACGGGAAGGTCGTCGCCGTGGCCGGCCATCATCACGGCCGTAACTTCCCGCACAAATACCGGCGCCTCGGCCGGTACGATGCTTTCCTCCGTTACGGCAGCGGTTGCTTGGGCTGGCGCCTGCACTTCATGCAGGTTCTCGAGGGTTTCATCTACCGCTTTGAAATTTTGCTTGACGACGGTAGCGCCTTTCTTGGCGTATGTTTTTTCGATGGATTTTTTAATCTGACTGATGGCTTCTTCGCGCGATAAAACGCCGGAAATCGCGAAAAAACACGTTTGCATAATCGTGTTGATCCGCGTGCCCATGCCGGTGCTGCGCGCCACCGCGGTGGCGTCGATCACGTAAAATCGCAGATTTTTGTCCAGAATTTCCTGCTGAACGGCGCGCGGCAACTGATCCCACACGGCCTTTGGTCCGAACGGGCTGTTGAGGAGAAACGTACCACCTGGTTTGACAAATGGCAACATTTCCACCTTTTCCACAAAATTGAACTGGTGGCAGGCCACAAAATCCGCCTGCCGGATCAGGTAAGGTGCCCGGATCGGTTGGGGGCCGAAACGCAGGTGTGAAACCGTGCGGGCGCCCGATTTTTTTGAGTCGTACACAAAATAGCCCTGGGCGTGCATCGGCGTGTTTTCACCGATGATCTTGATGCTGTTTTTATTGGCACCCACCGTGCCGTCGGCGCCAAGGCCAAAAAACAGGGCTTGCCGCCATTCCGATTCGTCGAGCGAAAAGCCAGGATCGTATTCCAGGCTGCTGTGGGTTACATCGTCGAAAATACCGATCGTAAAGTGGTTTTTCGGTTGTTTTTTTTCGAGTTCTGCAAACACCGCCTGCACCATGGCCGGCGTAAATTCTTTGGAGGAAAGCCCGTAGCGGCCGCCGGTAACCCGCGGCAAACGCTCGATTTTTCCCTCGTTCATGGCTTCCATAAGGGCGGTGACTACATCCTGGTACAAGGGTTCGCCACTGGCGCCGGGCTCCTTGGTGCGGTCGAGCACGGCAATAGATTTTACCGTTGGCGGCAGAGCCTTTGCAAAATGCGCCCAGGAAAAAGGCCGGTACAGGCGCACCTGGATGACGCCGACTTTTTCGCCTTTGGCTGCCAGCGCTTTGGCTGTCTCCGCCGCCGTTTCGCCGCCGGAGCCCATGATCACCAGCACCCGCCCGGCATCCGGAGCGCCCGTGTAATCGAACAGGTGGTACTGCCTGCCGGTCAGGGCGGCAAATTTGTCCATTTGCGCCTGCACGATGTCCGGCGTCTTGTCGTAAAACGGATTTACCGTTTCGCGGCCCTGGAAATACACGTCGGGGTTCTGGGCCGTACCGCGGATAAACGGCGCGTCGGGGCTGAGCGCGCGCTGGCGGTGCTTAAACACCAGCTCGTCGTCGATCATCGCCCGGATGTGCTCATCAGACAGCAGGAGTATTTTATTTGCTTCGTGGGAGGTGCGAAAACCGTCGAAAAAATGAATGAACGGGATGCGGGATGCCAGGGTGGCCGCCTGGGCGATCAGGGCAAAATCGTGGGCTTCCTGAACGCCCGCAGCCGACAGCATGGCAAAGCCCGTGGAACGGGCCGCCATCACGTCCTGGTGATCGCCGAAGATCGATAGCGCCTGGGCGGCCAGCGAACGGGCGGCGATATGGAACACGGCAGGCGTCAGTTCGCCGGCAATCTTGTACATATTCGGCAACATCAGCATCAGGCCTTGCGAAGCCGTGAAGGTGGTGGTGAGCGCGCCGGTTTGCAAGGCGCCGTGCACGGCGCCGGCAGCGCCGCCTTCGCTTTGCATTTCGATCACGTCGGGTACATTGCCCCAGATATTTTTGATGCCTTTGGCTGCCCATTCGTCGGCCCACTCGGCCATATTCGACGAAGGTGTGATCGGGTAAATAGCGCACACTTCGTTTGTACGGTAAGCGACGTACGCCACCGCCTCGTTGCCTTCTATGGTGATGTAACTGGATTGCTTGGCCATGATGGTCGTGTTTTTTAAAAGAAGCAGGGGTTATACGGTTTCTTTTGGCTCCGGTATCATTTCAATGGCGTGGCAGGGACATTGTTCGAAACATACGGAACAGCCCGTGCACAGGTTATAATCGAACCGGTAGCGTTTGCCGGGCCCGAGTTTGATGATAGCCCCCTCCGGACATGCACCGTAGCAACCGTCGCACTCGAAGCAGTTGCCGCAGCTGAGGCAGCGTTGGGCTTCGTATCGGGCTTCCTGTTCGCTCAGGCCGGCGATCACCTCTTCAAAACTTTTCACCGCAACGGCAGGCGGAAGTTTGTCGTGTTCGCGCTGCGGCGCCTCGGTGGTGAACCAAAGCATTAAATTCCGGAAAAAGGCCGTCGCGGCCTTGGCCGGCTTTTGATAAGGCTCCCCCTTCAGGTAGGCATTGATGTATTTGGCCGCTTTTTTGCCATGGCCGATGGCGATGACCGCGCTGCGTTCGCCGCCCACCACATCACCGCCGGCAAAAACGCCCTCCTGGCCGGTCATGCGTCCTTCATCCACGGCGATGACGCCGTCGTCTTTCCGGACGATGGTGGAAATGTTGTGCAGGAAGGAAGTGTCCGCCTCCTGGCCGTTGGCCAGGATCAGGGCGTCGGCTTCGATGGTCTCGAAGGCGCCGGTGCCGGAAAGTTTGCCTTTTTCCATTTGCATCAGCTCGACGGTGAACCGGTTTTTATGGATCTCGCGGATAGTATGCAACAATTGCACGTCGATACCTTCGGCGATGGCATCGTCGGCCTCAAAGTCATACGCCGGCATCAGCTTTTGGTCGCCGCTGTACAGTACATGGGCTTCGATACCCAGGCGGCGCATAACCCTCGAAAGGTACATCGCCAGCTTGCCGCCCCCATAAATCACCACGCGTTTGCCCAGAGGTGGTGTTTTGCCCCTGGCCAGGTCGTAGAGCACGCTGAACGCATCGAGTACCGGGATGGGGTCGTCAAACGTTATCGGGTCTTTTTTACTGAGGGAAGCGCCAACGCCCAGGAATACGGCGTCAAATTTTCCATGCGCTTTTTCGGCCAATACATCCTGAACCTTGTGGTTGAGGTGGATGGTTACCCCCATAGATTTTATGCGTTCAATTTCGGCATTACGCACTTCGGGTGGCAGCCGGTATGCCGGAATACCGAAATGCAACAAACCACCGGGCGCTTCATTGGCTTCGTATATCTCCACGCTGTGCCCCATGCGCGCCAGATGGTACGCCGCAGACAGCCCGGCCGGGCCCGAACCCACCACCAGCACTTTTTTGCCCGTAGGACTGGCTTGAAAACGGATGGGCCATTTTTCTTCGATAGCCAGGTCTCCGATAAACCGTTCGATGGAATGGATACCTACCGTGGTGTCGATGTGCGTGCGGTTGCAGCCCGTTTCGCAGGGATGCACACAGATCCGGCCGGAAATGGCCGGAAACGGGTTATCCTCCACCAACTTTTGGAAGGCCGTGTGATAGTCGCCGCTTTGTGCATCGGCAATCCACGCCTGGATATTCTCCCCTGCAGGGCAGGTTCTGTTGCAGGGGGGCAAAAAATCCGTATATACCGGGCGTTGTGCGCGCAATGGGCCGGTTCCGCGGCTATGCGATTTGAGATCGACGGCTTTTGTCAAATCCGTTTTGGTAGCTTCCATGCTTCCTATTTTTATTCCAAAAAACGAAGGCGCAACTTAGCGCTTGTGCGCTCCCACCCTGGTGATGCTTTACACGCGGGCGACTGATATTCATCATTCGAGGCAAATACCCCCGGCGCCAATGCTTCGGCACGTTAAGATACGAAGAGCATTGCCTGTTTTCAAAATGCCCTCCAAAGGTACTCCGTCGTAAAAAGGACGGAAATTGAGCGGAATCAAGCAGGCAGGTGATGCTGGTCATCTCTACATACCGTCTGTTGGAGCCTTTGTCGATAAAAAACCGCCATTCACTACGAAACTATTCGTATAATGTAATCATTTCACCATACTTGTGCCCCAATCAGTTCGGCTTTAGCCAAATAGTCCGCCTTTATCCTTTGCTAAAAACAAAAACACATGCCATCCATCTTGCAAAAAGTACTCCTCGGCACGGCGCTCCTTACTGCCCTCTTTCAACCGCTGCCCGCCCAGCAAACGGCAGCGCCCTTCCAGGATTCCCGCGGGATGCCGGCCGGCGTCGCCGGCCATCGGACACAGGCCTTGCTGGCCGCCCTCAACTCCAACGACCCGGCGTTTATCGCCGTTTTTTTTGACCAACACGTTTCCGCGCGCTTTCGGAATATGTTCCCCATGGCGGAGCACGAACAAATGTTTCGCAATGTTTTTCAGATGACTGGGGGGCTGGATTTTTACAGCGTCCGAACCTACAACCCGCCGCGGCAGCAAACGGTCGTGATCGCACGCGACCGGCTTTTCGACAGCTGGCATGGCATTTCATTCCGGTTGGAAGGCCCCGATGAGCGCATCACCGAAATTAATTTCACCCCTGCCCGCCCGCCTGCCGACGCGCAAACCACAGCAGGCCCGCTGAGCGAAGCCGAGGTCATGGCCATCGTGAAACAGAAAGCGGGCGAGCTGTGCCAAAAAGACGTTTTCTCCGGGACAATCCTGATCGCGAAAGGCGACCAAGTATTACTGGAATACGCCTGCGGGGAAGCCAGCAAGGCCTGGCATGTCCACAACAATATCAACACGCGGTTCAACCTCGGTTCTATGAACAAGATGTTCACTGCTACTGCTGTTATGCAACTGGTGGAGAAAGGCCAACTCCGCCTCGATGAGCCTATCAGCAGGTATGTGGATGAAAGCTGGCTGCCGCGCACGATCACCGACCGCGTGACCGTGCAAAACCTGCTTACTCATACGTCGGGCCTGGGTTCCTATTTCAATGAAACGTATGAAAAGAGCTCCCGCGACCTGTTCCGTCAGGTATCCGATTACAAACCGCTGGTACAAGGTGATACGCTTTCCTTTGCGCCCGGCAGCCGCTTCCAGTACAGCAATACCGGTATGCTCCTGCTCGGCGTGGTCATCGAAAAAGCCTCCGGCGAGAACTATTTCGATTACATCCGCCAACACCTCTATGCGCCGGCCGCCATGGCCACCACCGATTGTTACGAGCTCGACCGGCCGAACGAAAACCTGGCCGACGGGTACCTGCGCGCACCCGACGGCGGATGGAAAAACAACCTGTTTATGCACGTGCTCAAAGGCGGGCCTGCTGGCGGCGGCTACTCCACTGCGCCTGACCTGCACCGGTTTGCGCGTGCACTTCAAACCGGCAAACTGGTGGCGGCCGCATCGCTCGAAAAGATGTGGCAGGATCATTCCGGCGCCGGCTATGGTTTCGGGTTTGGTATCGACCAAACGCCGGCAGGACCAGTCGTCGGCCACGGCGGTGGTTTTCCCGGCCTCAACAGCAATCTGGATATCCTGACCGGCAGCGGCTACATCGCTGTGGTCATGTCGAACTACGATATGGGCGCCGAGCCGGTAAAGGAGTATTTGCGCCGGATGCTGGGACGCATCCGGTAAACGGCCGTTTGGCTTTATTTCAAACCCCGTTTTTCCGAAAAACACCTCTTTCCGCAGCATGCAACGTATCCGGGAAACGATGTGTATGCTGCGGGAATATTTGAGCATTCTTTATCCGGGCTTTCCCTGTGACTGCTTGCCGAAAAGCAACCAGACACAACCCGCAGCGGCGACAGACAACCCGAGAAACTCGCGGGTGAACTCCACATAGGGCTTCCCGGCTTTCATCGACCCCACAATAGACGGAGCGCCCATTTGAAGCCAGTTCCAGAACTCCGGTGCCAGGAATCCGGCCCAAAGCAGCGCCCAGGCCAGCCAGAACCAGACGGCCCAGCGGTACCGCTGCCTTCCCAGGGCTGCAAGCGCATAAAATACTGCAACCCCGGCATACAACACGGTCCATTGCAACGGATCAGGGTCATTGTACTGGACCGCGGCAAAAAGTGCGAACAATACGGCAAAAAGCCAGTTGACTATTTTCATACGTCCTTTTTCGAACCAAGGTATAAAATTACCCGCAAGGGAACTTCTTCTGTGTTTTTTGGTTTTTCCCTGCGCATTCGGCTACCTTTGTCGGCTTTTCACCATGGCAAAAAATACAACCAAAGGGTCAAAAATAGAGATCACCAACCGGCGGGCCTCTTTTGAATACCACTTCGTCCAGGAGTACGAGGCCGGTATTGCCCTTACGGGTACCGAAATCAAAAGCATTCGCGCCGGCAACGTCAACATCAACGACGCCTACTGTATCTTCGAAGGCGGCGAACTCTGGATACGCAATATGTACGTCGCTGAATACGAATACGGTACCGATAACAATCACGAGCCCCGCCGAACCCGAAAATTGCTGCTGCGCAAAGCCGAACTGCGCAAACTGGACCGCCGCGTACGTGAAAAAGGCTTCACCATCATCCCCTTCCAACTTTTTCTCACCGACCGCGGTTTCGTCAAGCTCCGCGTCGAATTGGCTACGGGTAAAAAAACCTACGACAAACGCGAAACCATCAAACAACGCGACGACAAACGCCAGCTCGACCGGATCAAAAAAATTATCCGCAACCGCTGATCAGCCGGCATCCAGGGCTTCGAGAAGCACGGCACAGGCCGCTTCAATCTGAGCCGCTTCAATCGTAAGCGGTGGGGCTATGCGCAGGCAACGGTCATTGAATAAAAACCAGTCGGTGATCACGCCCCGGTCCAGGCAATGCCGGATCACGCGCTGCACGAAGGCCGCATCGCCCAGGTCCACCGCCATCCAAAGCCCCGCACTGCGCAAATCTTTTATTCTCGGGTGCTGCAAGCGTTCTCTGAAAAGCTGCTCTTTGGCCGGCACCTGTGCGATGAGGCCGGTTTCCAGTAATACCTGAAGCGTGGCCAATGCTGCCGCTGCGCTCACCGGATGGCCGCCAAACGTGGTAATGTGCCCCAGCGGCGGATCGAACGACAAGACCTGCATGATCGAACCGGAAGCCACAAAGGCGCCGATCGGCATGCCTCCACCAAACCCTTTGGCCAGTAATAATATATCCGGGCGAATGCCATAGGGCTCGAAGGCAAACAGATGCCCCGTGCGGCCATAACCGGCCTGCACCTCGTCCAGAATCAATAAGGCGCCTGTTTCATCACAACGGCGCCGGAGGGCCTGCAACCACGCCAGGCGCGGCAAAAAAATGCCCGACTCGGCCTGTACCGTCTCCACGATCACAGCGGCCGTTCGCCGGTCAATTTTTTCCAAACACGGGTCACTGTTAAAATCGATATGCCGGATGCCGGGCAGCAAAGGATGGTAAGCCAGCGTAAAATCAGGCGGATCCATCAAACTGGCAGCACCCTGCGTACTGCCGTGGTACCCCCGGCGGCAGGCAATAATGCCTGGGCGCCCGGTGTAGCGTTTGGCGAGCTTCATGGCGCCCTCGGTGGCTTCGGCGCCGGAATTGACGAAATACACGGCATCCAGACCCGGCAGGCGGCCGGCCAGCAAAGCGGCCAGTTGTACCTGCGGCGCCAGCACATACTCGCCATATACCAGCGTATGCCAATACCGCGCCAGTTGGTCGCGCACGGCAGCCTCCACCCGCGGATGGCGATGCCCCAGGCAGCTCACGCCGATGCCGGCGATCAGGTCGAGGTACGCCTTGCCGCCCGTATCGTACAGGTACAACCCTTCGGCGTGTTCAATTTCCAGCGCAAGCGGCGCCGGAGAGGTTTGGGCCAGGTGCCGCAGGAATAATTGTCGATGGCTAAGCATGTTTTATTTGCAAGTAAGAATTTTTGCACAAATATTTGTGCCATCCTGCACATACCGAGCGTCTAATAATCAAAAAGGCTTTTTTTCTGTTTATTTGCCATTCCTTTGCCTTTAAACTCTGCCAAACCGCTTCATAATATAATCATTCCGGAAGATCAGCCGAAATGAACAAAACCTTGTGCTCGACCTAGTCATGACTGCCGAATCGCTTATTGCCTACGACATCCCGGCGCTTCAAACGGAGCAAACGGGCAAAGATGCTTTTCATGCATTGAACGATCACCACGTTAAACACCTCCCGGTCGTGGACGCTGAACGGCAACTCGTTGGCATTCTGTCGGAAGAAGATATTTTCAACCACAAACTCTACGAACCCATTGGCGAGTACAACTTTTCTACCCTCCGCCGTTTTGCGGTACGCCATACCGACCACGTATTTGAGGTGATGCGGATCATGGGGGAAAACCGCCTGACGGTCATCCCTGTAGTGGACGAACAAGGGAATTACCTGGGCCTTATCGCCCAGAATGACCTGCTCCGTTATTTCGCTAATGCGGCTTCCTTTACGGAACCCGGCGGCGTGCTGGTCTTGGAAATGAACCGCAGGGACTACTCGCTGGGTGCGATCGCGCGCATCGTGGAGGAGGAGGACGCCAAAATCCTGAGCACGTTTGTCACCTCGGGCGCCAGTGCCGAGACCATCGAACTGACGATCAAGGTCAACCGCCAGGAACTCGGCCGGATCGTCGCATCGCTCGAACGCTATGAATACGACGTAAAAGAAACCTTCGCCGAACTGGACTACGCCGATGCGCTCCAGGAACGCTACGATTCGCTGATGAACTACCTGAATATTTAACTTGACGCCGGCACGCGCTGCCGCCGCAGACGGTCGCCCTGTTTTCCCAAAAATAAAAAAGCCCCGGCATCGCTTACCGCGCCAGGGCTGCTTTTCCAAGTAACCAAATCAAACGACAAAAGCCGTCAGGGGTTATACGCTATTTTCCGATACGGCTGTTCACGTCCTCAACGCCGGTTTTGCGCTGCTGCGCCCCTTTGACGTTGTTGTTGCCAAAACGGTAACTCAGGTTGAAGCGCACGGTCCGGCTTTCCCAGCGGCCATTTCCACGCATATACAAACCCGGAGTAAAGTCGTTGACGCTGGCCCAGCCGGCAGTGCGCAGGATATCGCCAAACGACACGCTGGCAGTGGCCTTGCCATCCAGAAATTGCTTTTTTATGCCAAAATCCATGGCGCCTTGTGCCTTGCTGCGAAATACGGCGCCCCAAATAGCCGGTGAATTGTACCAACCCGACAACTGGAGCGACCAACCTTTGGGCAACCGGAATGTGTGTTCGCTGTACAGGTTCATCGCCTGAAAGGTTTCATTGATGGTATAACCTTCGCGAAATTTGGCGTCGAACGAGGTGATATAACCCGTGATGCTCCAGTAACTTTCCCACCACTTGGCAATGGGCACCGGCGCGCCGATACTGATCGACCAGTTGTCCTGATCTGCGATGTTATCGTTGGTCAGAAAGGTCCGGTTGATTTCAGTGGTGTCGATGATCTCGGTGAACATGTCGTTGGTGCGGCTGTACCCGATGGTGGTGTTGAGCGTGCCCATGAAGGTGTGGGTGAGCTCGAATGCATTGGTAAATTGCGGTCGCAGGAAGGGGTTCCCTTTTTTGTAGGCCAGTTCGTCCAGGCGGTCTTCGAAGGGGTTCAGGTCGCGGTAGTTCGGCCTGTCGATGCGGCGGCTGTAGGTCAGGCTGAACTGGTTTTTATCGCTCAGTTTAAAGGTGAGTGCGGCGCTCGGAAACCAGCTGAGGTATTCGGCGCCGTTCTGTTCGTTTCCTCCGGGTTTCAGGCTCGTCAGGTCGCCCTCCCAGTTGGTATGTTCGGCGCGCAGGCCAGCTTGAACGCCCCAGGCGCCGAGCTGGATGTTGTAGTTGACATACCCGGCATTCACCATTTCGTCATACACGAAGCGGTTGCTGCGGTTGATGTCCGGTACCGGCGTTCCGTCGAGCACATTGAAGAAATCGAATACGTTGTCGGTCTGGACATGCGTCATTTTGAACCCGAGGCCCAGGTTGCCTTTAAACAGGCGCTGCTCGTAATCAGCTTTAACGATCCACATACCGATGTCCGTAGGCGTGTTGTTCCGGTAAATATTTTCCGACAAAACCACCTGCTCGGTCGGGTCCATATAGAAGTTGGGCTGGTAAGAATCGGCGCGGTAGGCGTAGTCCCCGCGGTTGATATCCACCGTGAGCACATGCCCCAGGGTATCGGCAAAGCGGTAGTTGGCGTTGAAATTGAAGTTGTTGCGATTTTGCGGCACCCGGTTGGATGCCACGAGCACCGAATCGAGCCGGCTGGGGGTGCTGAGGGAATAGATATCGGTGCGAGCGTCGTTTTCCCAGGGGCCGTGCGCATGGCGGCCATTGACAACGAAGCCGGCGGTGTGCTTGGGCCCCAGGAAAAAATCGGCGCCGGCTTTGAACTGGTGATTATTGTTGTTATCGTCCATCACACTGGTCTGGTCGTACACCCTTCCCGCCTGTTCGCGGTACAGGTTCAGCCGGTTGTGCCAGTTGCCAAAGTGGTTGCTGTAGTTGCCGAACACATTGATCCAGGTATTCCGGTGGTTAAAGGACAGGTTGGCGCCGCCTTTGAGCGTTTCACCGAAAACAGTCTCGCCCCCAACCGTGCCGTTGGTGCCGATAGCGGTGTTTTTGCGCGTCCGGATGTTGATAATTCCTGCATTTCCCGAGGCGTCGTATTTGGCCGAGGGGTTGGTGATCATTTCGATGGCGGCGATATCCTCGGCGCGCATGCCCTTGAGCAGGTCGGCCAGCTCTTTGCTGTCCATCGGCACGTCGCGGCCGTCGATCTGGAACCGCACGGCATTTTTGCCGCGCAGGCTGATATTGTCGTTGTTGTCGATCAGCACGCCGGGCGCCTTGCGCAATAGTTCCAGGGCGCTTTGACCCACGGCATTGATGTTGCCCTCCACGTTGAGCACCGTTTTGTCGGCCTGCACCTCCACAATGGGGCGCCGGGCAATGATCGTGACGGCGCCGAGTTCCTGCACACCATCTTTCAAAATGACGGCTTCCAGCGTTTTGTCGCCGCCGTTGTATTCAAAAACCGGTACGGCGCCCTGGCCGGCGCCTACCAGGCTGGCATTGACAAAATAGGCGCCCGGGGGGATATTTTCAAATTCAAATTGGCCGGCACCGTCAGTCACCCCGCCCTTGGCAAGCGAGGTGTCGGCAGCGGCGTACAAAAGGACGGAGGCAAATTCGGCAGGGGCGCCATCGGCCTGACGGATCTGACCGCGAATGGATTGGGCCGTAAGAGACAGGTTGAACACGAGCATGCCAAAGGCAGCAAGCAGGAAGGCTTTCATCGCTTAATTTTTTAGTTGCAGGATAGTTTCTGAAATTCCAGGTTTCCAGGGGATGGCGGATTAAAGCTGTTTTTGTTTCCCGGCAAAGATGCGGGTTTTTTGGTATTATGCAATACAAGTAACCTGTTAAAGTAATATTCTTTCTATAAGTAGCCGGAACGGGACGATCAACGCAGGCTTTGCCTCGCCAAACGACACGCAGGACAAGACAGGGCCAAAGACAAAAACGTTACAGGGGGGTTGTCTGTGGAAGAGGATTTTAACGTTTGGGGGGCGAGGTTGTAGTAGTAGTTTTTTAGTTCGGTCATCGAGAAGGGGCCTCTTTCCTCTTTATCCAAGGGCAACCAGTGTGCTGCCTTGGCTATAGATAGGGCCGAGAGCGCCAAGTTGACGTGGTTTTCGATTTTGGTTTGGTTGGTGCTTTGACACTGGGTCAGGCCGGCGAATTGCTTTGCCCCGAGTACTCGGGAGGACAAGAACCCGAACTGGAAGCGGCACTGATAACGGTGGAGTATTTGAATTCCTTGGTGCAGAAAAATGGCCGTGTGGTGAAATCGGGGAGGGTTATCCGGACGCGGTAACGCTGGATCAATCAAGAGAATCCCAACATGCTACTCTTCAAAATAAAAAAGCCGCCCGCCTTTGGCCGTTATCCAGCCGCGGCGTCCCTGCACAAAAATGTCGGTGGCATCGGCGTCAGTGGGCAAACCGGCCAGGGGCGTCCAATCGCCGCCGCCATTCTCCGTGCGCCAGAACAAGCCCTCGTCGCCGACGAGGAAGCCTTTTTCCGGCGAGACAAACCACAGCGCCCGGAACGGCGCGTGCCGGCGCCCCAGGCTGCCGCCTTCGCGGATCGTGCGCCAGTTGCGGCCGGCATCGGTGGTTTTTAGCACGGAGCCGGCCGACCCGCAGACATAGCCGGTGGTGGGCGATGGGAAATGAATCGATTGGAAAAAATCGTCTGTATACGGCAGCCGCTCCCACGTGCGTCCGCCGTTTTCCGAGCGGAGCAGCCAGCCGAGGCCCACTGCACAAACGGTAAGGGAGTCGGCGTACCACACCGCACTGAGCGCATTGGGGAAGGTCCAGAGGGTATCCAGCACCCAGAGCGCGGCCGGACCCATTTTGCGCGCCAGCCCGGTCTGAAACCCCTCGCCGGCCACCAACACGCCGTGGTGATCGTCCCAGAAAAAACAGCTGCGGTTCCAGCAATAATCCAGCCGGAACGGATACCAATGCCCCTGCCCCGCCCAGCGCACCAGTGCCAGGCCATCCATTCCACAGGCATAGCCCCGCCCGGCGGCGTCAAACATGACACAGTCCAGTCGGTTGTTCACCACGGTGTCGGCTTGCCAGTGCCGGCCGCCATCGGTGCTGGACAACAGCACGCCGCGCTCCCAGGGGGCCCCGGCCGTTATACTTCCGTGCAAACTATCGGTAAACCAAACGGCCGTCAGGTCGTATGCCACCGGCACCGGCACCTCGCGGAAAACAGGCAGCGCCAGCGGCTCTTTCCCGCAGGCATACAGCAGGCAGATGCCGAATAAAAAAAGAACGGCGTCATATCGGGGCCATAAGGCAAGTTTCACAAATCGTAACGGCATGGTTGCAGGAATGCGGGCAGGCCTTAGAAACCGTCTGAAGGTACAGCCTGCTGCTAAAATAAGCGCTGAATTGTAAAAAAACCTAACTTTGTGTGCGATAAGCCGTTTAACGCCCTCAAAAACAGGGGGCTGAATGCGGCGCTTTTTGCGTTACATATGCCGATTGATCTCATTTGCCTGGTCGCTTTTTTTTACGGCTTCTGGAAAGGATTCAACCAGGGTATTATCAGCACCGTATTCAATGTGCTGGCCTATATTTTCGGAATCGTGCTGGCCTTTAAAATGACGCCCACCGCCACCAATATCCTGGAGAAGCTGTTCAATTCCGACAACCCAATGATGTTTCTGGCAGCATTCGCCGTCAACGTCGTTATCATCATGTTTATCATCCGCCAGGCGGCCAGGGGCTTCGAGGGCGTTCTCCGGAGCTTGTATCTGAACGTGATCAACCAGGCGTTTGGCGGGGTGCTTATGGGTATGCTTGGCGTGCTGATATTCAGCATCCTGGTGTGGTTTGCCGACAAAGCCGGTATGATCAGCGCTCAAACGCGGGAAGAATCGCGCACCTTCGATTACCTGATCGAAATGCCGGGCAAAGCCAAAATTGTAGCCGACCGGATCAAACCGTTTGCGGTAGACAGCTGGGAAACTTCCATAAAATGGATGGACCGCCTGGAAGGGTACGGCGAAGAAAAAACCGGCGCCAAAGGCGACCAGCCCCGTATTTATGAGCTGCCGGACAACGGCAGCGCCCCCGGTATCGAAGACGAGCCGGCGGAGAGCCCGTCGAAAAAAAAGCCCATTTACGAAGACACCGGTACCGGTATTGAAGAGTGATTTTCAGGACGATTTGATATTGCCGTTAAACGAATGGCGTTTATTTCCGTCACAGTGCCGCTTGCGGCCGGGGCCCCGTTCTGGAATACCCCTTTTACCGCCCGCCACTTTTTTTCATTTTTTTCACCAAACCAATGCATAGCTAACTTATGAAAGTAAATTTGATCTCCCAGCTCCTTTGTGCCGGAGCGTTGTCGTTGTGCGCCCTTTCCCTCCACGCACAGGAGGTAGACCCAGCCGACAGTACCGGGCTTCCAGGCGACCATTTCAGCCTGGAAGGCGCGATCGAATTGTTCAAAAAAGCGACCTCGCCGGAGGATTTTGAAAAGCTGCTGAACGCTGAAGACAATCACGTCAATAACCTGGACCTGAACGAAGACGGTGAGGTGGACTACATCCGCGTGATCGACCATGTGGAAGGCGATGCTCATGCCATTGTGCTGCAGGCGCCCATCAGCGAAGATGAGTCGCAGGACATTGCCGTCATTGAAATTGAAAAGCAGGGCGATGAATACGCCGTGCTTCAGATTATTGGCAACGAAGACGTTTACGGCGAAGCCGTTATTGCCGAAGCCTTCGAAGAAGAAACCAGCGCTCCCAAACGGGGCGGGAATGGCCCTTCGGCTTTTGTACAGCCCTACCGCATCGTCGTCAATGTGTGGCTGTGGCCCTCCGTGCGGTATGTGTACCGCCCGGGCTATGCCGTTTGGGTGTCGCCCTGGCGCTGGCGGGTATACCCGACCTGGTGGCGGCCCTGGCGTCCGCATCCCTGGCGCTGGCACTATGCACGGGTGGCGCCTTTCCGCCGGCATTGTCATGTGGTGACCACGCACCGCGTCGTAGCCGCGCATAACGTGTATGCCCCCCGGCGCACCAGTTCGACGGTGGTGCATACCAGAACGACCACTGTAGTAGCCAAACGCAACAATGGCACTACCACCGTCGGCCGGCGCACTACCACCACCACTGCGGGAAAAAACAATGCCGGCGGCGCCACCCGGCAAACTACCACCACCACCAAAGCCGCCCGGAAAAGCAAGGACGGCCGGGTTTCCGGTAAAAAAACGACTACAACGCGGACTACCCGGAAGCGCGGCAGAGGATAAATTCGCTTCGAACAGAACAAGGAGATGCCTGACAAGGGGCAAACCGGCAAAAGGGACAGGGCAATAATTGAAGAAATCCTGCAAACCCTCCCCAAACATGCTGAAATTTGCCCCTTGTCTTTTTTTGTTCTGCTTTCCACCATGACTGTTCTTTTGGTCGATAATTACGATTCGTTTACGTACAATTTGTACGATTACCTGCGCCAAACCGGCGCACGTTGTCAGGTGTTGCGCAATGACGCGGAGGAACTCGCCGCCTGCGAATCGCAGGATTTCGATGCCGTGGTGCTGTCCCCGGGCCCCAGGCGCCCGGAGGGTGCCGGTCTGATGCTTCCTTTGATCGCGGCCTGGCACCACCGCCTCCCAATACTGGGTATCTGCCTTGGGCATCAGGCCTTGGGCGCTTTTTTTGGAGCACGGGTAGTGCAAGCAGCTGTGCCGATGCATGGAAAAACTTCCGTCGTACAACACAACGGCCACCCCTTGTTTGCGGGGATACCGGCGCGTTTCTCCGTCATGCGCTATCACTCGTTGATCCTGAACCGCCTCGGGCAAACGCCGCTTGTGCCAATTGCACATACCGATGACGGCACGATCATGGCAATGGCACACCAGCAACGGCCCTTGTTGTTGGGCATTCAGTTCCACCCCGAATCGGTGCTGACGGAGTATGGGCTTCAATTGCTTGCCAACTGGATGGAGCTTGTCCGGACGCGTCCACCAGGCGCATCCATCTAAAATTAACACGGGCAATGCCGGAGAGGCGCTGCTATTTTGGACGCCTTGCCGCATCTTTGCCTGCAGCTTGTCATTTACGCGAAAACAAAAACTACCCGTCATGCCGAACAATCTATTCTTACGGGGCCTCTTTTGTGCCCTGGCCTTACCAGCCGGCGCCCAAAACTCCTCTGCCCTGGGACGTGTATAAAATCTTCCAGGCTAAATGTATCACCTGTCACGACCATACCTCGCCGGAAGCCGGGCTGGACCTGGAAGGCGCCGGCGCTACCGGGGCATACGGCTCCTTCGCCTGTTCAACTCCGCCGGCGCGGAAGTGTTGCACCGCACCCAGCTGCCGGCCAATGGGTTCGATCTGAATTTGGGCGGCCTGCCGCCCGGCTTCTACTGGATGCCTGCAGATGGGGCGGCCGCAAAACTGATCGTAAGCCGGCAGCCGTAAAGCGGGCTCATTCGTTTGCCCGGCGCTCCAGCTCGCTCATGGTAAAGGTTTCTTTCAGCCGGAAAGCGTACCGGATATTCCCTTCCTCGCCAAAGGACTTGCGGTAATACACCAACCCGAGCCCTTTGGCGTACCATTCTTCGCCGCGGCCTTCTACCTCTGCCGAGCCTTCTTTGTTGTGGCCCACCGCCTCCTGCAACCCGAAACGGACGGTGGGGTAGCGCTTACCGCCAAATTCAAAATCGGGTCCATCGCCTAGAAAGCGCCGGTTCCGGATAATATAAATAGTGGCTGCCGTGTCGGCAGGAGGGTGATAACTCAGCTGAAAAAGGATAACCCCGAGCGAATCGGACACCTGGAACGGGAAAATATTGGCCGACTCGATGGCTGCCCGGACCGGAATGGACTTGCCCGAAGCCGTGTCTTGTTCGTACAGGAACGTATTGCGCGCCAGGGAGCCGCTGGCCACGATCTTTTCCCGGGTGATCTGGTTGATGGCAAAATAGCGGTCGTATTGGGTGCCGATGAGAAATGTACCGCTGTCCCGTTCCATGGTATTGAAATACCAGTAACGGCGGTCGGTGGTATCCCCTTCCCCGGAAGCGTAGGCATACACCAGTCCGTTTTTCAGGTTTTCGATTGGAAAATAGTACGCGCGAATGTCGCGTTTCCCGTTGCCACAGGCAAACAAAGTGCATAACGCACTGAAAACCAGGGTGCCCAGTACAGATCGCCGGACATATGCATCCGGCAACTTGCACAAACTACTTGCCGCCGGGTTAATTCTGTCTGATTTCTTTTTCCAAAACGAATGGTACCGATGCATAACAACGAATTTTACCCGTGAAAATCAACCAAAATTTACACTCCACCAAACAAAACCCAACTGAAGCGCCATCAGCGCATCGATAGCAGCCTTTTGCCAGTGCCCCCAGGCCTGCAGCGCCGTTAGCGGGGGTATCGCCCACCCGCTGAACAGCAGTGAACAGGCCAACGCCAGCGCGCTGCTTGGGGAATAAATACCCAGATAGCCGTTGAGTACGGCACAAAAAACTCCAAGCGCCAGGGCGGTATGGATCAGGCGGTGGGAACGGCGCGGACCCAAGCGAAGCACCAGGGTCGGAAGCCCGGCCTGGAGGTCGCGGGGCTGGTCGCAAAGATCGTACGCCAGGGCTAAGGCAAAAATAAAAGCAGCCCGCCCAACGAACAATATACCGGCGCCCGTCCATTGGTGAAAGGGCAGCGGCAACCAAACCGTTACCCAGGCCCAGGCCAGCGCAATAGCCAGTGGTTTCAATACAGGCCAGCGACGCAAGCCCAGGCGAAAACGAGCGGAGTATAACAGCCAGATAAGCGCCGGGAACAGGGTCGCTCCTTGTTGTACAACCGGAAGTTGTGCGTAACACAGGGCACTGCCTGCACCCATCAGCCAGGCCGGCAAACGCAGCGGCTCTATGGCGGCAAAATTGTACCCGAATACCGTAGCCCCGAAAGCAAACCCGAGCAGTGTGGCTGACGGCGGAAACCCGCCGGTCAGCAAATGGGTTTGCCACAACATCGCCACGGCGCATGCGCCGATCCAGAATAATCGTATGAACCCAGGAAAGAAAGACACGATGCAAATATGCTTGCTACAGCTGCATTTTTTGACAATTTGTCACAGCCGGACGTTTTTCCGGGATTTAACGAGACGCTAAAAAAATCCTCTGCATAACCCTATCTAAATTGCTTAAAATCAACTAATTGCACTTGTTTTTGATTTTCATTGGTACAGAATTTAGTGCAATAAATTTTTTCTCTTTCCTCGTTTTTTCTGCCAAATTTCTACGCTGCCGGGGCATCTCCTCCCCATCTGGCGCCACTGCATTAAGGCCTTTCCCAGCGATTTTCTTCGCCCTTTGATGGTTGTTGGCGGCGTGTCGCCGCCGCAAGTCGGCCAACCCTCAAGTATGTTTTTCCAACACCAGCCTTAACAAAAGTCGCAAGATTTATGTCTGGTTGAAACAAAATGTTTTTAAAAACGAATCGGTACGCTATATTTGCCACTGTCTTAAAAAACAGACCGATTACTCATGAAGTCGACCAAGGTTGTCCAGTTATGCATCCGGTTAAGGCTAATATTACTTGCTAAGAGTGGCAGCCACATCATTGAGACCCAAAAGGTTGACGAGGTCGATTGTGGGAAACCGGACAATGACTCTCAGGTAAACACTGACGACCAGACCCAATTGATCCAATAAGTATTTCTCTCCTTCGCCTGTCATAATCCACAACGGATTGACATTGGCATCATTCAAAAGTCGCTCTAAGTGTTCCAGGCGCAAGTTTCCTTTGCCCTCACCCTTTAGAATATTTGAATAGTAGGACGCCTCAATGCCCATCAGTTCTGCCATTTGGGCCTTATTTAAGCCCAAATCCCGCCTAATTTCTTCTAACCTGTCTGTTTTCATACCGCGAAAAGGGTAATAATTTAAAATATCTAAACTATTTTTTGATAATTTAAAATATCTGAATATTTTTGCCCTGTCAATTCACAAATCAAAACGCAAAGAACGCAATAAAGGAATGACCAAATCCGCTGATATCGTTCAACTGCGCATGGAACTTCGGGCGAAGTTCCGGCAAGAATATGGTCCAGTGACTGCTTTTTGCAGAGAGCGGGGCATCTCGCCGGAATGGCTTCGGTTGGTATTTGCGGGGAGGTATGAGGGATATGATTTGCTGGTCGAAGCCGCCGAATTTCTAAGCCGCTATAAGGAAGAAAACAGGCTCAACGGCTGCAAAACAGCGCTATTTTGCCGAAAAGGTAGCCAATTTGCCGCTCTAATTCAAACAATTTGAGTAAAATTTAATACAACCAATTTACGCGACTTATGATCTCTCAGTCAACAGGAACTTCAGCAGGCTGGAATCAAATAAACGAGGTCTTGATGAATGTGATCGGCAAGGCGGGAGGTATCCTTTCCGGCATGGCCGTCAGCCCGCATTGGATCAGCCACACCGATGCGATGCAAAAACTGGGCTGGCCGAAGATACTGCTGAAAAGAGGCGTGGAATTGGACCACTTGCATCCTATCGTAATTCCCGGCACCGGTGGTACGCAGTACGACCTGGAGGAACTGATGCGCTACAAGCATTTTCTGATGGACGAGCGGCGTGAAAGCCGGCTCCACCCGCATTACATATCCAATTTCTTGGCACAATCAAAACCTGACACGCATGTTTTACTTGACAATTCTCGACGGCATCCAAGTCGAATTCCCGCCCCACTCCGAATGCTTGGGAGAAGAACACCACAACCGGCAACGTATCCTGAACCTCGACATCAACCTGCGCCGGGAAGAACTCAAAGACGCCCTCCTGGACTACGAGGATGCGCACCCGGGCAACAACCTGTGGGCAGTAAGGTGTACGAATTCCTGCGGCACTGTCAGAACATCGTCTGGAAGCAATTGGCTGAACTGGCCGTGGCTAATCCTGCGGAATACGAGCTGTGGCGCGCCGGCCAGCGCGGCCACTGGCCCTTGCAGACCAACAACGTCGCCCACGGGATGCTGCTCCGGCTCTCGGAAGGCCGGCGAGCACAACTGCACGAAGTGGGCGCCGCCATCGAGCGTACCAAATCCGGGATGCCGGTGATTTCCGATAACATTCGTCGCACGGTACAAAACTGGCGCCGCAAGACGACGGCTGCATGGGTCACGCAAAGCGGCGATACGCTGAATGGTTTCCCGTTCTTCCTGTCCTGGACGCGCCTCAACCGTGCCGGAGAGCCCGATCCCAAAGCCGTGGCAACGTGATCGGCTTGGTCAACTTGACCTGGATTTTCGGCCCGGATGGGCAGATGCCACGGGCGAAAATGCGACCGATTCCGAACCAAATGCGGCGGGACAACAGGAAAAATTTTACAATCCCCAATACTCATTAAAACCGTTGAAAAAAAAAGAGAAGAAGGAAGAGGAGCGGCCTTCCGCTGAAGCGGAAGACGTTTTATTCCAGTCGGCAAAGCCGACAGAACCGGGGTGAAAACCGCCCAACAGCAAGGAACGCCCTCCGGTGATTTAGGGCAAATTTTGAGCAAAATATTGCGCCCCCGCCACGCCTTCTCTGCGGCGATATTGGCACGGGCACGGCCGGCCTAAGGCAATCCTGCATTGGCCCGGATTTACCTGCCACTTTTGGGGACTGGCCGATCCGCATGAATCTGAAATGTCACTAAAGGACCATTTCATGTCCACACCGCTCAAAAATGCGGAATTGCTGGTCGAAAACTCCGTATTCCAGCCTTGAAATGCGGGCGATGCCACTGAAGAGGCCGAAACGGTGCTTCGCCACATCGAAAGCCAACAAATACCTGGAAGACAATCCTGAAACCTGGGTACTAACACCCGAAAAGCTCATGCGGCCGATCGTCCACACGGCAATTCCTGCTGAGCGCCCTAGTGATTGTTCGTGAAAGAACCGCACACCCCGCAATTTCACCGAAACCCGGAAAATGAATCCGCCCGCGAGCGCAAAAACCGGTCATGCCCACTGCTTTCCCTCGGCGCCAACCGCACCCACTTCTCAGCACCTTCCCGTTGGTATTCCGAATACGGCCTGCAGCACCTGGAGGCCTGTGGCTGACCGTACATGGCCCAAGCCGAACGCCGACGCCAGGTTGGAAAGCCGCAAAAACGGGAATTTGACGGCAACCGCGGCGCTTCTGGCCGCTTCCTCGCCAGCCCAATGCCCGTTTCCGATAGCCGTGGTGTACAACGCGAACTGGAACTTTCCGAACGGCAAAAATCAAAATGCGTTTCTGGGAAAAGGTAACCGCCATGCAAGCCAAGCAGACTTCGCCCGAAATAGAACAGCCTGGCAGATATGTCGGTGATCTACCACCGCATGTGGCGGAGCCGATTTCCGCGACGCTACCCTGCGCGACACCAACGCTTTTTTTCCGTATCGCGGATCGAAAACTACACCACGCCGACTTTCATCGTGCTGGCACACACCACGTCCTTCAACAGCAACACAACTGATCATGCAGACTGCCACTGCCACCCGCTGTCCGTTCTGCAAACGCCGCAAAACCCGTTGGGCATTACGGCACGGAATCCGAGTTCAAAATGTTGGTGTTCGCTTCGCGACCGCTGGCTTGCACC
>JADJYG010000022.1 GCA_016719895.1 Saprospirales bacterium
CCCGAACGACTATACGGCTATCGTGTTCTCCAGCCGCACGGCTATCGATCACTTCTTCCGGCTTTGCGGTGAATTGCGCATTAAAATGTCGGACGATACGAAATATTTCTGCTCTTCCGATACGGTGGCCAACTACCTGCAGAAATTTATTATGTTCCGCAAACGCAAGGTTTTCAGCGGAACCAAATCTATTCTCGACCTGAAAACCTATATCCTGCGCAACAAAGAAGAGAAATTCTTCCTCCCCTGCAGCGATGGCGGCAACCCGGAAGTCACCCGCTTTTTTTGCCGAACCTGCGAAAAGTGCCTTACCCATTCAGGAGGCCGTCATGTACCGTACGGTCAACACCGACCTGAGCGAACTGAAAGCGATCAAATACGACATCATCGCCTTTTTCTCCGCCCTGGAGATCAAGTCCATGTTCGAACAATTCCCGGACTTCAAGCAGGAAGACCGCCGAATCTGTGTATTTGGAAAGGCGGCGCACAAAGCCGTAACCGACAGCGGCATGACCGTCAATATCCAGGCGGGCACGCCCGAAGCGCCCTCCATTGCCGTGGCGCTGGAGAATTACCTGAAAATTTCGAACGAACGCGCCTGACTCTGCCGCTTGGGCAAGATTTCGCCTCCTTTACTGCCGAACGTCTTCCGCGCATATTCAACCGCTTCGCGGTTGCAAAACGCATTCCCCTTCATTCCCCGGATTGCATCCGGGGCTATTCACGTTCAACCGCTTTACCGCCGAGCCTCGGCTTCGCATAAGCAGCTCGCGAGTCGACCCCACCCCCGCCCCTCCCAGTTGGGCAGGGTCGATCAGTTCTAAAAAATCTGCCTTAAAGGCAAACAAATTGTATAGTTCATTGACTTTGTTGGCGAATTTTGCAAAGGTGTCTTTGATCGGTTTGTAGCCGGCTAATTGCAAGATTCAAGGCTGTGGTATTTAAAAAAGCCACCACAGTGGCAGAATTGGTGTTAGTGATCGTCATATCATCTTCTCCGATGAGCACATCTTTTAGTCCAGTGTAAGCGATTTCCGATACCCCAGTGTCCTCGGATACCTTTGGCCACAACATGGGCTGAGTCGATAGGCTTGCTCAGGATGTAATGACGGTATGCTCAAAGGGTTTACCTTTTCGTTTCCCCCAACGCTTTCCTCGAACGATTCGTTGGATGCCTGCCAGCCTTGGGGGCAAATCCACTTGGTTGAAAAACAATTCGACCTTTCGGTGCTCCAGCCTGCCTGTCCTTTTCAATCGTTTCACACACCGAAAATGGGTGACATAGGGGCGGTGAACAGTTGGATTTGTGCAAAGAGTTTATTGCAATTGCTTTGACCTGAATCAAAAATGACAACCCAGTTCGAGAATGAGCGTTAGCGTTTTTTTTGGCAATGCAGGGCGTCAAGGGTGAAAATGGCACCCTTCAACCCAAGTTTCTCCACTAGTGGCGGAGGCACTAAGTTTTATCGTATTAGACCTAACTTTGGGAGCAAAAAACAATGATGGGCAGAGGTAAACCACCGGCACCAGCACTTCTTATGAGCGATCGTCATGTCAGATTGCTGGAAGAAGAGCATCGTAAACGCAGGACGCTAAAGCAATATCATACCCGGATATCCATACTACTATGGGGCCAGAAAGGGAAGAGCAATAGTTGGGTAGGTCGTCAACTGGGTATTGATTTAAACCAAGTCAGGTATTGGCGCAAGCGTTGGGAAGGACAATACGAAACGCTATTAAAATTTGAAGAAGGGGTGGCTGGACAAGGGGTAAGTGACTCGGCATTGTTACAAAAGATGTTGGTGTCTGTTGAGGATTTGCCGCGCAGTGGGGCTCCGCAACGGATAAGCATGGCTCAAAAGCAGCAAATTGTAGCAATTGCCTGTGAAAAGCCAGAATCCTATGGAGTTATGATGACAGATTGGACGCATGAGATGCTTGCCAAAGTAGCGATGGCCCAAGGCATAGTTGATACCATCTCCCGGCGGCATGTTGGGGAGATTTTAAAAAATAAGCGCCTTACAACCCCATAAAAATGCGTATTGGCTATTTCCCAAGATTAAAGATTGGTCAGCATTTGCACTTCGGGTAAAACTTATATGCGACTTGATTTTGGAAAGTGTTCAGGAACTTTATCCCCAGCGTCATGTGCTTAGTGTGGATGAAAAAACCAGTATTCAGGCACTGGGACGAATAGAAGACTCTGCCCCCGATAGCAAGGGCAGATATAAACGCAAGGAATTTGAGTACGTTCGCAACGGTACAAGCGGCCTTATCGCGGCAATTGATGTAGGGAAAGGCAATATCGCCCAGCAAATGCTGCATCCAACTCATAACGAGCAGGATTTTGCTACGTTCATTCACAGCCTCTTGCCTCTTTTTGATCCAGCCGATCAAGTCGTTATTATTGCAGACCAACTCAACACCCATTTATCCGATAGTTTGGTAAAATTGGTAGCCCAACACATTGGTTTTCAAGAAAATTTAGGCAAAAAGGGCAAAAAGGGTATTCTCAAAACCATGCAAAGCAGACAAGATTTTTTAGAGGATCCAACTCATCGTATTCGATTTGTTTTCACGCCCAAACATTGTTCGTGGCTCAATCCAATCGAAAATTGGTTTGCCAAACTTCAACGACATGTGATCACTAATGGTAATTTCGCTTCGGTCAAAGAACTACATGATAAAATTGAAGCCTACATCATGTATTACAATTTATGCCTCATCAAACCCTTAAAGTGGAAGTTCAACGGCTTCAGCAAAGAAAAACCTTTAAAAAATCTTAAATACGATAAAACTTAGTGCCTCCGCCACTAGTTGTCTCACCGCCTCGGCTTCATAAGCCTTGCCACTTTCAAAGTGGACCATCTGATGAACCAGGCCGCTACGCTGAGCAAACACACTGACCACATAGACAAAACTTTGTAGCGATCCATGTGGGTTTTGAACCGTAGAACCAAGGGCTTTCCCATCCAAGGCCAACCACTGTTCTTGCTCCACAGGGAAGTACTGTTCCATCCAACGAGCAAATTTTGTGGCTGGTTCTTCCGGACTGACACTTTGCAAAAATGTGCGTACGGTACCGAACGAAGGAACTCCATGTTTAAGTTGGAAGATACTTACCAACTCCTCTTCGTTGTTTTCATAAACCGGGTAAAGCCTTTCAGGCCCTGATGGCCACTAAGGATAGCCATAATCACCATGGCCAAAAATACCGACAGTCGATGCCGTTGACCTTGACCCCTCCGTGGGTCGGAGAAGTCTGTCAGAAATTCTAACAAATTGTATTGCATGATTCGCCAATTTATCTCAAAGAACGTGCTTTTTTAGGCTATTTTTTTAGAACTGATCGGCCCTGCCCAGTTGGGGAGGGGCGGGGGTGGGGTCGACTCGCGGCCGGCAATATGCACAGCACACGCTCGGCGGTATCGCGGTTTTTATTTATGTGCAGGCAACACTCGGCGGTATCGGAGGCTGGTTGGACAGGATTTTCAGGATTTCTCAGGATCGGCAGGATTGTATTTTGGGATTAGAAACAAAAGGCCACCACGCGTCTTTAAAAAATCCTGTTCATCCTGAAGAAATCCTGCAAATCCTGTCGATCCCTCTACGAAGAAAAATCTGTCTACTCTACGCACATCAGCAGTTTGCCAGTTGCCAGCGTGCCGCCGCGTTTTTATCGCCCAACGGAAACTGCGTGACAAACCCCGTGCTGAAACTACCCGCTGCGTTGGCGCCGCAACCTTCCACTGCCGCAGCGGGGCGCCTGCTTCAGGGGGGGCAGGCCGCTTGTTCGAGTTCCAGTCGCCAGGTGGAACCGGATTCGCCAAACAGTATTTCCTGGTGGAAGGCCAATTATCTCGTTATACCTGCCAAAACGCCGCCACGGCGGGGCTACTGCTCCATCAGTTGGAATGGGCAGACCGCTTTATCCACAACTACCGCAATTTACTCCCGCCGCTTTACCAGGAAAGTTTGTTCATCTTCAACCTGACCCGTCTGGAGTATCGACGCCGCCGGCTGGACCAGGCGCTCCGGCTGTTGCAAAAGGCCGAATACAAAGACGTGCTGCTGCACCTGGCGGCCAAAACCCGCCAGATTAAAATCTTCTTTGAAACGGACGAACACGACCTGCTGGAATCGCACTTGCAAGCCTTTATACGCCGGAAAAAAGGGCTGGGTTATCACCGGGAAAACTACCTGAACACCATTTTTTTCACGCGCAATCTTTTGGAATCCAACCTGTACGATAAAACGGCACGGCAAGGGTTACGCATCGAAATTGAAGCGACCAAAGCGGTGGCTGAAAAAGAATGGCTGTTGCAACAAATCGGGGGGCACCGCTGAAGGGGCGTAATGCCGCCGGCCGCTGGATGCGCGCACTTTTCGCGCGCATTAGGTTTGCAACGCTCCGCGTTTGCGCACCATGGTCAAAATGGTGGCAATCGCTACGGTCTCGCCCGTTTCGTCCTGCACATCGACCAGCCATTTTACAATACCCCGCGGAATGGCTCCGACGCCTTCCTTCGCGGGGTCGCTTTCCTGCCCGATTTTTTCTCTCACCGTAAGTTTCACGCCAATGGTCATGCCCGGGTAAACCGGTTTGGTGAACCGGCATTCGTCAAGCCCGTAATTGAGCAGAACGGGGCCTTTTTTTGCATCTACAAACAACCCGGCGGCTTTGGAAAGAACAAAATAGCCATGCGCCACACGGCCGGTAAACGGCGTGCCTTCCAGGGCTGTGGCATCCATATGCGCGTAGAAATTATCGCCGCTGACGTTGGCGAAATTGTGAATGTCCGCCTCGCTGACCGTGTGCCGGGCGGTCACCAGGGTTTCGCCGACAAAAAGATCTTCAAAGTATTTTTTAAAGGGGTGGACGGCGGTTTCGGTCTGCAACGCTCCGGGCTGAAATTGCCGCGTCACCCGGGTGACATCGGTAGGGTGGCCCTGGATGGCGGTGCGCTGCATGTAGTGGAATACTCCTCGCACGCCCCCCATTTCCTCTCCACCGCCGGCATGACCGGGGCCACCGTGTACGAGCATGGGCATCGGCGAGCCATGACCGGTGCTTTCGCGGGCGGAATCGCGGTTGAGCATCAGAATACGGCCGTGGAAGGCCGCGGCATTCAGCACGTATTCACGCTGGACGTAGGGGTCGTAGGTACACACGGTGCTCACGAGCGAGCCTTTGCCCAGGCGCGCAATTTCAATGGCTTGTTCGAGCGTTTTATAGGGCATGAGCGTGCTCACGGGGCCAAAACACTCCGTTTCATGCGAAATATGCTGGCGCAGCGGTTTTTCATTGCGCAAGAGGACTGGCGGCATAAACGCCCCGGCGCGGGCGTCGGCGCCTACTACCTCGAACGCCTCTGGATTGCCATACACGATAGGCGTCTTTTGGGCTAAAAGCGCCAGTTTTTCGCGCACCCGTTCCAACTGAAGCCGGTTGATCAGGGCGCCCATTCGCACCCCTTCCACAGTGGGATCGCCGATAGTAGTTTGGCTGAGCGCTTTGGACAAGGCCGCTTGCACCTCGTCCAGGAGTTTTTCGGGCACCACAATCCGCCGCACGGCCGTGCACTTCTGTCCGGCTTTGGTAACGATCTCGCGGCGCACCTCTTTGATAAAAAGGTCAAACTCCGGCGTGCCGGGCACCGCATCTTCGCCTAGTATGGCGGCATTCAAAGAGTCGGCTTCCATCGTAAACGGCACGGCATGCCGGAGCAAAGCGGGGTGTGCGCGCAGTTTTTTCCCGGTGGCCGCGCTGCCGGTGAAAGTGACCACGTCCTGGCTCTGCACGGCGTCGAGTATCCCGCGCCCCTGTCCGACGAGCAGTTGCAGCGCTCCGGGGGGCAAAATACCCGAGGCTTCGATATCGCGCACCAGTGCTTCCGTCAGGTACGACGTCTGTTCGCTGGCTTTGACCACAGCGGGCATCCCGGCCAATAAGTTTACGGCAATTTTTTCCAGCATGCCCCAGATGGGAAAGTTAAATGCATTGATATGCACCGCCACACCCTGTTTGGGCACCAGGATATGGTGGCCGATAAAGGTATTTTCTTTCGACAACCGGACCGGCTCGCCTTCCACGTAGTACGGTTCGTCGGGGAAACGCCGCCGCAAACTGCTGTACGCAAACAGGTTGCCGATGCCGCCCTCGATATCCACCCAGGAATCGGTCCGGGTGGCGCCGGTGAGGTGACTGACGGTGTAGTATTTTTCCTTGCGTTCGAGCAGGTAAAGCGCCAGGGCCTTGAGCATGCGGCCGCGCTCGTGAAAGGTCATGCGCCGCAGGACCGGGCCGCCGGTTTGCCGGCCATACTCCAATATCTTACCGAAGTCCAGGCCGGTGTCGGAAGCCGTTGAAATGACCGCGCCGGTATACGCGTTATATTGCGGTATGCCCTCGCCCTCGCCAGTCATCCAGGCGCCAAGGACGTAATTGTGCAATTGTTGCATGGTGGGATTGGTTTTATTTGCAAATTCGAGCGGCGCAAAAGTAGGGATTTCCGCGCAGGGGAGAACACAGCGCATCGAGTGGAAGCATGGTTTTGAAACAATTGTCCTTTTTACCCGGCATAGCGAAGCCCGTCTTCACCAATCGGACGTACAAAAAATATTTTTCCAGTCCTTGTGCAGCAAATTTAACCCTCCTGCGCACCAATTCAAAAAACGTACCCGCCAATGAGCGACATGCCACTGAAACAATTGATTGCCGGCTGCGGCAACGGCGATAGCAAAGCGCAACGCGCCCTGTTCGACCGGTATCAATCGCCCCTGTTTTGCGTTTGCCTGCGCTACGCCCGTGACCGGCCGGAAGCGCAGGACATGCTCCAGGAAGCTTTTCTGGCCATCTACCGCGATATCGGTCAGTACAACGGCAGCGGCGCGCTGGATGCCTGGATGCACCGCGTCGCCGTGCGCAGCGCCCTGCAGTACCTGCGCCGCAAAAACCCGCTCCGGTTTGCAGAAGACTACGACGGCCTGCCGGCCAACACCTGGAACGTCAGCCCTGACCTCGAGCTCAACGGCGAAACGATCCTCCGCATAGTGCAACAATTGCCCGACGGCTACCGAACAGTATTCAACCTGCACTGCATGGAAGCGTACTCCTACGCGGAAATAGCCGCCGAACTCGGCATCGCCGAAAGTACCGCTCGCTCGCAATACACCCGGGCCTGCCGCCACTTGCGCGGCCTGCTGGAGAAAATTTTAACCAACACTTTTTGACGCATTCACGCACTTATTCAATGGATAACCTTGACAAGAATAACGACCTGGAAAACCTGTTTCGCAAAGGCTTGCAGGACCTGAACCCGGCGCCGGATGCCGACACCTGGACCGAAATTGCCGCCCGGCAAAAGCCGCGCAATGCCTGGCTGAAAATCCGGCATTACAGCCTGTACATCGCACCGGCGGCGCTTCTGCTCGCCATCGCGGCGGGCTGGTGGTATTTCAACCAAACGCTTGCTGCCACGCGGCCTGCACCTGCGCCCGGCCTGCAACAAACCCGGCCACCGGCAGGACCGGTAGCCGCTCTGAAAAATCCGGTTGTCGTATTACCCATTCCAGAGCCCGCCACCCGTACCGCGACGCCGGCAAGTACGCGCCTGAATACCGTGCCGGCGGCTACCGTCCGGTTTCAGGCCGAGACCGGCCTGGAATACCAAAACCCGGTCACCGGCACCAGCGTCCGCATTCCTGCCAACGCCCTCGTGGATGCGCAGGGCCGGCCGGTGCGGGGCGAAGCCGAACTGCTGCTGCGGGAATACCGCAGTATCGCCGATTTCCTGGCGTCGGGCATTCCGATGCACTACGCCGACGCCCGCGGCGCCTTTTTCTTCAACTCCGGCGGTATGTTTGAAGTGCGGGTGCGCCAGAACGGCGCACAACTGAGCCTGGCGCCGGGGCAAACCTACAACGTGACATTCAGCCCCACCGGTCAGCTGACCGACGCCAGCCTGTACTACTTCGACGAACAACGTGGAACCTGGACATACCGCCCGGACGCGGCCTTTGGCAAACAGGGCGCCGCCATGCCGGCCCAGCCGCTGGTGGTGGCTGAACCGGTGGCCGTAAGCAACAATCGCAGCGGCGCAGACCGGTTTGATTGCCTGCCCGCACTTCCGGAACTGGAAACCGAAGAAAACCCGGCCAGCTGGGTAAAAGACGGCGTCCGTATGGGTTACGACCTGGCAAGGGGGAAAACCGAAATGCCCGTTTGGTTTCGCAAACGCCCGCATATGACCAACGAAAACCTGCTCAACAGCCTGGAACGGGGCCTGATCCGGATCGTCCGAAACCGCGACTTGGGCGAATTGTTTTTCCCCGAGGATTTAAACAATGTTTTTACCGAACTGAAAGCATTCAAAGACTGCTATTTCATCCGCTCGGCCGATTCCGTTGAACAAAAAAAGGAAATCCCCGCAGATGTTTACTGGGACCGCATTTCTATCCGGCAGGAACTGGGCAACCAGTGTTTTATCTCGCTGTACAGCGAGAAGGAAGGGTTGCTGCAATTTTACGCGACGCTCACCGCCAGCATTGGAAACAAGCAATTCGACGCCAACCAAGTTTTGGCCGACTACCGCTTGATTCGCGGAAAACGGGAGCGCGATTTCGAGCAACTCCTGACAGCCCTCCGGCGATTCCTCTTTGTGGCGCCGATGTTTCAGGCAGAAGCGGAATGGTGCATGAGCGATGACGAGTGGCTGGCCTATTTTGAAGAACAAAAGCCGCTGATGACCAAGCGCTATTCGGAACTGGTTCAATCCAGCCTCCACACCGACAATGCGCTGGCGCTGTCTGCCTGGGAAAAATGGCGCAGCCAGGTCCGCGAAAAATATTTTGACCGCGGGATTCCGGTGCGTGCCTGGGGACGCAACAACCAAACCAACCTGGAATATGCCTTGCAGCTCACGTCCTTTGGTATCTATAACTGCGACCAGATTTTCCGCCTTGGGCGGGAACCCGATTATGTGTACGCCGCCTACCAAACAGCCGGCGGCGACCGGATAGAGGCCGCTTCCGTCAGCGTCCTGGAGCGTCAATCCCGCCTGTACTTCACCTTGCCGGCGCCGGATAAGATCATCCGCGTTCCGGGGCGGGGGCTCGACATCGTCATTACCGGCCGCGATGGCCGCTACTACCATCTGCCGGCGGCTGAATACCGGCGTATGAGCATGACTATGGACGGCCGCCAGCGGTCCAATACCATTACCGTCAAAGATATTACCGACCAAACCCGCACCCCCCGCGATTGGGCTACATACCTCGACATGTGATGTGACGGCACTTTCGATTGCCGGACAGGATTATTCAGGATCGACAGGTTTTCTTGCCTCCGAAGGGGGCAAAAAATCCTGTCGATCCCCCGAAGACAGTGGGCCTTCTTTTCCTTTTTCCGGCATGCCGTTTGTTCGTTGACCGGCGCTGATTACCTTTGTCGGCAGGTACCCCTTCCTAACCCAATGGCATGCCTGACGAAAAAACGCGTACCGACAATCTTGTGGCCGGCGATTCTTTACCGGTTGTGATCTATCAGAATATTGCCCGGCAGATCCGGGAGGGCAGCTGTGTGTTGTTTTTGGGTCCGGAAGCCATTACCGTCAAACAGGCCGGCGGCACATACCGCCCGCTGATTGAATCTTGTGCGCAACACCTGTCCAAAGGCTTGGATTTGAGCCCGGCGGAAACCAAATCGCTGGCACAGGTAACCAGCACGCTTCGGATGCGCAATTTGCTGAGCGATACGATGATCATCGCTGCTGTGCAGGATTATTACCAGAAAGCCGAGCGGGAGGCAGCATTCCACCCAATGCTGGAAAAACTGGCCGACCTGCCGTTCAAACTGATCATCAACACGTCGCCGGACGATTTTTTTGCCCGTTATTATGCGCAGGCGGTGCGCGATTTCCGGTTTGATTATTATAATTTCCGCAAGCCGGGCGCCGATCCGCTTTACGTGTTTAACGAAAGCGCGCCGCCCCTGATCTACAACCTGTTCGGCTTTTATAAAAAGCCGGAGTCGCTGGTGCTCACCTACAACGACCAGCTCGGGTACGTCAATAAAATCACCGGCGCGCAACACGAGCGTTTGCCCGACAGCTTGCTGGCAGCGTTCAATATTCCGCGGTTCTACCTGTTTATGGGCTTTGATTTTGAAGATTGGAGCCTGCGGATTCTGTTCGACGCGCTCTTTCGCAATGCGCGCAACAATATCCAGCCATTTGCCTACCCTTTGCGCGGCGAACCTGACGCCGGCCCCGAAGCAAAGGTCTTTTTCCAGGGCGAATTCCGCATGGAGTTTCCCAAGGTAGATATGGAAACCTTTGTGACCAATCTCCTGAAACACGTTGAGGAAGAGCGGGCCGATGACCCGGATGGCCCAGTTGCGGCAGTGCAAGTCCTGATTTTGCACAATGAGGCCGCCGATGAAGAGGGCTGTAAAGCGCTGTTGAACCACCTGCGCCCGCTTAAAATAAAAGCCTGGACCCTGCGCGATGCCCTCGCAGAAGGCGACATGGGCGCCTGGATACGCCGCAAGACCGAAGAGTGCCAGGTGGTTCTGCCCCTGGTTTCTGCCGATTTTTTTGATGAAAAAAACCCGGCGCTTCCCCTGCTCGACGAGATGGCCAAACGCAACAATCCGCGTGCGCGTTTTCTGGTCATGCCGGTATTGCTGAAAGCCGTGAATTTTGATAATACGCCGCTGGGCGCCTTGCGCACGACCAGGCCGCTCAACAAACAAGCGGTGTTTGGAGAAGGCCAGGAAAACAAACACCTGGCAGAAATCGTGGATACCTTAAAAAAATATATCGATACCCTCGCATGACGCCCTCCGCTGCCAACCTGCCCCGCCGCTACCCGGGCCTGAAGCCCTTCGAGCGCAGCCAAAGCGCCGTTTTTTACGGGCGCGGGGAAGATGTGCAGCGGCTCACCAACCTCATCCTGCGCGAACGCCTGGTGGTGCTTTTTGCCAAATCCGGAATCGGCAAAACTTCCTTGCTGCAAGCCGGAGTGGCGCCCGGGCTGGAAGCGCAAGGGTTTGCGCCCGTTTTTATCCGGGCCGAAAACACCCATGCGCAATTGGTAGACACGATCGGTTCGACCCTGGATAAACACCCCGGCGTGGGCGGACGCAATACCACCGGCGAAATGCAGGGCGACCGGGAAACGCTGTGGGAGCGTATGAAACGCCTGCAGTTCGACCTGGATGGCTTGCCCGCCGTACCCGTGCTGGTATTCGATCAGTTCGAAGAAGTTTTTACCCTCGGTCACAGCGAAACCAGCCGCCGCCGGTTCCTGGGCGAACTGGCCGACCTGGCCAATGCATCGATGCCGGATACTATCCGGGCCGCCCTCATGGAGCGCCTGCAACGCGCCGATCCCAAGCTCAGCGCCAATCTGATGCAGTGGTGGGAAAACCAACCCGAATTGCGGATTGTACTGGCTATCCGGTCCGATTTTTTACACCTGATGGATGAAATCAGCCCGCTGATTCCCAATATCCTCCGCAACCGCTATCAGCTGCAACCCCTCAACCGGCGCCAGGCACAGGCGGCTATCGAAGAACCAGCGCGGTCTTCAGGCGCGTATGCCAGTCCGGTGTTTGGGTATCACCCCGGCTCCCTGCAGGAAATACTCGATTTTTTGGCCGGGCAGGGGGCAAAAAATGAGTCGGAAGCCGGCGACGCATCCCTTTCCCTGCGCCGGCAGGATGAAATTGAATCCTTTAATTTGCAGATACTCTGCCAATTTGCCGAAGAAAAAGTTATCAGTGAAAAACAACCCGCCGGTTTCGAAATTGTGCCGGCGTTTTATGACGGCCTCGACGGATTGGAACGGGAGATCAGCAGTTTTTATCGCAAACAGCTGGAAGGATTGCCGGAAGTGTATATGCGCCGGACCGGCCGAAAAGTGGAAGACCGGGAAGCTTTTATCCATACGGCGCAGTGTTTGATCGAAGAAAGCCTGGTTACCCCCATCGGGCGCCGCTGCAGTATGGTGGATGATTTCCTCACCACTACCTGGAAGGTCGACCATGAGTTTCTCGATACCCTGGTGGAAACCCGCCTGCTGCGCAAAGAACTTCGGCTCGACGATTATTACTACGAGATCAGCCACGATACGCTCCTGGCGCCGATCATCGAATCGCGCGATGACCGGCGCCGGCAGGAAAAGGCAGACCTGGAAAAAGCCGGGTTAAAAAAACGCCTGGAAGAAGAAGAACGCCAACGGGAGGCTATCCAGGCCGAACTCAAGTCGATGAAAGAACGCCGCAGGCTGGCGCGGGCTGTGGCGCTGTTTGCGCTTTCCACCTTGTTCCTGATGGTTGTTTTTGGCGCATGGTTCACCTACAATTGGGTGCATTCCGTGTTAAAAGAACTGGAACAGGCCGAGTTGGTGGTGAGTGGCGAAGCCTTCGACGCTGGCCTGGAGGCCTACCAAAACCTGGCGGACAAACCGGTAAAACGGCTGGTCTTGAAAAATATTTGGGGAAAAAACGTTTACCTGGAACAGGAAAAAGTACAACAAATACGCCAGGTATACGATACGATCGTAACGGCAAATATGCTGAAAGGCGATTCATTATTGTTTTTTTCGCACAGCGACTCTTCCAAAACGCCGCTCAACTACAAAAATTTTTCTGCAGCGTTGAACAACTACCACACCGCCTACGAGTGTATGCACCAGTACAGTCAATGGAATGACTATGTGTGCATTACCGAAAAAGGCGATACGGTCTATCGCATTCAAAAAAAATATCTCCAGGAGCGTTATCAGGACTTATACCAGCGCCGCATTTTTGCGATGAACACCATTATCGCCCAATTTAAATTAAAACAACGCGCCGCCGAAGAATTCGCAGAAGCCGGCGTTTGGGGCCAGGCCTTGCGCATTTTCCGGGAAATGAAAGACCTGTTACCCACCCGGCAGGAGGATTTGAACCGCTTGCAGTCAGAGGTGCACCTCAATGATGACCCCATGGACTACGTGCTTAAGGAAATTGAAAAATGCAAAGCCGGCCTGTATTTTTGACGCAGAGCCCCCCGCCGCCAAACGGCACTTCCCGTTTTGCATGCCGTATTTCCTGCTTCATATGCCGCACTTCGCATTTCCTCCTATCTTTGCGCCGTTTTTTACGCAAATAACTCGCACCGATGATCAGAATTCTCGCCAATGACGGTATTCATCCCGATGGTAAACTCCTGCTGGAAGAAGCAAATTACCAGGTAAACGCAGATAAAATACCACAGGAGGAGCTGGCGCAGCGCATCGGTGAATTTGATGTCCTGATCGTGCGCAGCGCTACCAAGGTGACCCGCGCCGTGATCGATGCCGGCAAACACCTGAAAATAATAGCCCGGGGCGGCGTAGGCCTCGACAATATCGACGTGGAATACGCGCAGAGCAAAGGCATCGAGGTGTTCAATACGCCAAAAGCTTCTTCGCGCGCGGTGGCGGAACTCGCGGTCGGACACCTGTTCGGGCTGGCGCGTATGCTCCAACGCGGCAACCGTGAACTGGCGGCTGGCGGCGATTTTAAAAAATTAAAAAAAGCCTTCGAAACCGGCCTGCAATTGCGCGGTAAAACGATTGGAATTATCGGGTTTGGCCGAATCGGTCAGGAGGTGGCCAAAATGGCGCTGGGCCTGGGCATGGATGTCCTGGCGCACGATCCTTTTGTGCAGGAGGCTGAAATAGCTATCCAACTCTACCGGTACGAAGACCTGAAACTGAATGTGATCGTTCGAACCGAAACGCTTGAAAAACTGTTTCGCGAGTCAGACTTTATCACCCTGCACCTGCCCGGCGTCGACAAACCCATTGTCGGAGCGGCAGAAATAGAAAAAATGAAAACGGGCGTCCTGTTGATCAATACCGCCCGCGGCGGCGTGATCGATGAAGAGGCGCTGCTGGCTGCCCTCGACAGCGGTAAAGTGGGCGGCGCCGGCCTCGATGTTTTTGAGAACGAACCGACGCCGCGCGAAGCCCTGCTCAAACACCCGAATGTCTCCTGTTCGCCGCATATCGGCGCCAGCACGATGGAAGCCCAATCTTATATCGGCATGGAACTGGCCGACCGGATCATCGCCTATTTCGGCGATGATAAATAGCCCTTGTTCCGATGGAGGCTGATTGACGATGGCATCTGGGATGCGCCTTTCCGTACGACAGGGGTTTTTAGCCGGTTTTTCAATCCTCCAGTTCTGTTTTTTTCCAAAATCGCCGGAAAAATGCCTTGATCGCCACGAGCCCCACGAGCGGCAGCGCTTCCTCCGGTAAATCTTGGGGGATGACCCCCCAGAATATCAGGGTCAGCGCAGCCAGCGCCCCGGCTGCCATGAAGTAGTTTTCCGTCCATTCATTGTGCTTGAGCCGCCAGAAAAACAACAGGTGCGTGGGCATAGCCCAAAGGATATTCCAGTTGTATTTGGTGGCGCTGTGGTCGGTGGCCACCCAAAGCAGCAACAGAACCAGGCCGGCAGCGCCCAGCAGAAACCAGAACAGCATGTCGAAGATATGTTCGGTACGCGGATTCGCCATACTGAGCAAGCCGAGCAGCGCTACCAGGCTGAGCACCCAAAACGGCCGGCCCAGGAAGCCCGGTTCGTATGCAGGGCGCGGTGGCAGGGGCCTGAACGGTATGTTGCGTTCGGACGCTACGAGCGGGATCGAATCGCTGTGTTGGGTAGCGCCAAAAAGGTTGTGCATATGTTCGGGTAAAAACATATAGTCTTCCGCCAGCGCTACCCGGTCGGCCGGCATCGCGATCGCCAGGTCAATGCCAAATTTGGTCCAGGGCATATCCCGGAGATACGGGTGCAAGAGTTGGCGCATCGTTGTGCCGGGCTGCAGCTTGCTGCTGTCGAAGGTGATTTGGTGGAAAAACGTTTCTTTGACGATATCCCGGATACGGGTGGCGCAATTGTCGTAAAAAAAATCGTACTTATAATACCGGTTTTCTTCCCGGACATTTTCTTCCAGGAGATCGAACAGGCGCTGGCGTTGTTCGCGGTTGAGCTGGAGTACTTGTTCCTGCATCGGCCGCCGGTCGTAAATATTGCTATATTCAAACGACCGCGTGGGCTCGGTATCCAGCATGTACAACAACTTGCCGCGGCAGAATTTGAGTATAAAATTGGGCTGGTCGAAATTGAAAGTACCGTAATTGTAACAGCGGTCGAGCAGGCGCCGGGCATCGTACACCCGGAGGGCGCTGTGGCCGAAGGTGCTGTACAGCATATCGCCCGGCGCAACGGTCATAAGGCTGATGCGGGCACTGTCCGACAAGGTAATCCGGGGCTGAGCCGGAAGCCCGGTGGAACACAGGACAAACAGGAACAAGAAGAACCGGAACATATGCGGGGCGGTTTTGTCGGGCGAAGATAAGGGTATCGCCCGGCTTACTGTACGCGCAGGGTCTGGCCGATTTTGATATTATCGTCCGCCATATTGTTCAATTGCTTCAGGCGGGCAACGCTTATGCCGTAGCGGCGGGAGATATTGTACAAGGTATCGCCTTTGACGACCAGGTGGTATGGTCCCGTTGCAGGGGCAGGTTTATTCGCCTGGGGATTGGCGGGGGGCATGTTTTGTGGCGTAGGCGTCGTGGTGGTAGCCGGGCCGGGGTCGGATGGGTACGGCACGCCGGTGGTGGCCGGTTTTCCGGTGAATACGCCGCTGTCGGCCGGCTTGCTGGGTTTGTTGGTTTTGGGCTCGTTGGGCGTCATTTCGAACAACACGTTTTCATCGGGCGTCATGCTGGCCGGCGCCGTGGCGGCATCTACGGGGGTAGGGTCGGCGCTTTCTTCGTCGGTGCTGCGCAGCCGGATATTTTCGCCGGAGCTGCGTTTGCCACGCAGGCGGATTTTTTCGTTGGCAGCGGGTTCCTGGCCGCGTTGCATGCCGTTGCGCTTCAGCAATTCATCCAGTTTTATGCCGTACAGCTGCGCAATTTCCAGCATACTTTGGCCTTCGCGCACGAAATGCTGCGTTGCCTGGCCATGCCAGCTGCTCTTTTTACCCTGGATGAAGATGCGGGTACCCGTGGGGATATGCTGGCCGGGGGAATAGGCGCGGTCGTTATAATCGGCTACTTTATCAGGTTGCAAGCGGTAAATGCGGGCAATATCGGCAATCGTTTCGCCCTCCCGGCTATTGACAACCTTTACGTCGTTGACGCGCCCGATACGGCTTTGCGGCGGGGCGGAAGCCGGAATTACGCCGCCGGGCTCTACCTCTACCCCGCCGGGCTGATCATACTCATATAACCGCAGGCGTTCGATCAGATCGATGAGTTGATTGGCGTAGGTACCGGAGGTGGCGTAGCCGGCGGATTGCAGGCCGCGCGCCCAGCTTCGGTAGTCGCGTTTGTCCAGGTTGAACAGGAAGCCGTAGCGGTTGCTTTTGCGGGGATCGCGCAGAAATTCACTGTGATCGAAAAAACTTTCTGCCGGTGCGTTGTATTTGCGGAAGCAGGATTCCACCAGTTGGCCGTTGCCATTGCGTTCATCGTCTTTTTTGTGGTAGCTGCGGCCGCTCCAGGCGTTGCCACATTTGATGCCAAAATGGTTGTTTGCCTGGGTTGCCAGTTCGCTTTGCCCGGAAGCACTTTCCAGAATGCCCTGTGCCAGCGTGATGGAGGCCGGAATACCGGCGCGTTGCATTTCATAAATGGCGGCATCTTTATAGGTCTGGATATAGTCCAGCTGTACATTTCCCGTAGGTGTAGTGGCTGCGGCGGCCTTTGGCATAGTGCCGACCGGGGCGCTTTTTTGCGCCGGTTTGGAACTGCTACAGGCGGACAACAACAGCGGGAGCGAAAGGAAAAGCAGCAGGTGTTTCATAGTCAGGCAGGTTCAGATTGAATTGGTAACGGGTTGTAAAGATGCGTCAAATTAGCGCTATGCAATTAATTTACGCGCAGGGATTGGCCGATTTTGACGACATTGTCTTTCATACGGTTCAGGCGTTTGATCCGGGAAGTGCTGATGCCATACCGGCGGGCAATGCTGTATAACGTATCACCTTTGCTAACAGTATGATACATTTGGGTTGTTCCGGTTTGCATATCCAGAAAAATTGCGGGCTCCGGATCGCTCCGGTCGCCGTCCGGGGCGGCGCTGTAGGCCAGGCCGGAGGTGTCGCGCAGGGTTGTTGCGGGCACGGGGGCCGGCAGCGGCTCTTCGGGCAGCATTTCAATGCTGTACGGCTCGCCGGGAATATGCGTCGCAGGCGCCGGCCCGGGGTCGGGCAGGCTTGCCTGTACTGCACCGGCAGGGTGGGTCAGTACGGATTCGCCCGCCAGGCGTTTGCCGCGCAAGCGAATATGTTCGTATGCCAGCGGCTCATCGCCGGGGCCGATGCCGTTGCGCTGCCGCAGACTTTCTGCCCGCAGTGCATACCGCTGCGCTATATCCAGCAGTGTTTGTTCCGGCTCGACGCTGTGAAATTGCTCCGGTCCATTCCAGTCGTCGCGTTTGCTTTGCACATACACCCGGTCGCCCATGCCCAAGGGTTGTTCGGGCGCATACAGAAAGTCGTTGTACGCGGCTAGTTTTTCAACCGGAAGATTATACAATTGGGCAATGTCTTGCAAGGTTTCGCCGGGGCGCGCCTGCACCATTTTAACATCATTCACCTGGGCCAGGCGCTTGAGGGCGACGCGGCCGTTGAAAGCCAGCTGGTCGTATTCGTTCAGCTGGTAGATTTCGATGTAATAAATGAGTTTTTCGCCGTAATAGTCGACGGAAGAATAACCGGCATCCTGCAGCCCCCTGGCCCAGCTTATATAATCGCGCGGGTCAAGTTCAAACAAAAAACCGTACCGGTGCCGCTTGCCGGGGTTCCGGATAAATTCGCTGTGGTCGGCATAACACTCCACGACGGAGTTGTATTTCCGGAAGCAGGAGTTAACCGGCTCTCCCTTTTTATCGTACTCGTCGTCGTTTTTATAATAGGTCTTTCCGCGCCAGCCTTTGCCGCATTTTATGCCGAAATGGTTGCTGGCTTTTAGCGCCAGGTCGCTGGTGCCGGCCCTGCTTTCCAGGATGCCCTGCGCCAGTTTGATGCTGGCCGGAACGCCGCTTCGTTCCATTTCGTCCATGGCAATATCTTTGAATTTGCGGATATACTCCTGCCGGAGCGAATCCATAACCGCCTCCGGGGTTTGTGCCGGCAAAACGGCCAGCGGGATTATGCTGAAAAATGCTCCGGCAAACGCTGCATTCATGACATGTTTGTTTTTCTGAATCGGAAGTTGGATATTCAGGTTGATAAAATATTATGCCATTTTTATAAGCCTGCAAATATTCGTCCCCATCGCACCCTGACCGGCGCCTTCCTTCCGGAGGGTTCATACATTCAGCCAGTACACCACTTTCAGCACCATCGTTCGATTTTTGGGCGAAAGGAAACGCGCCCGGGTGTCGGGCACCGCTTCGGCAAAGGAATTGTCGGTATACACGAGAAACAGGTCAGACACGGGCGCAAAGCGCCATTGCAGCCGGGCGTTGATGTTGAAGTTGTTGGCCTGGGTATTCCATTGGAAGAAGGCGCTGGCAAACAAGCTGCGCGAAAAGGACAGCTCTGCCTGCGGGCCAATGATCCAAAAATCTGCCGAGGCATACGGCTTGGGCAAGCGGATGCGGTTGTAACTGTAACTCAGCGCGAACGTCCCCACTGGCTGCCAGCGATACGCCAGGCTTCCTTCCAGGGCCAGGCCGCGGCCGTTGAAGAACTGCCCCGCGTTCAGGTTGGCCGAAGCCTGAAAATTGTAGCTGGTGCTGCTGGCAAAACGGAACCGGGCGCCCGAATAGGTATATCCCTTTTTTCCCGGTAGCGGCGATGTGCCCGGAGCATAGCGGTTGGTTGGGTCAAAATCTTCAAACAGGTAGGTATATGTATTCCAAAGGGCGACGTTTATGGCCGTCAGGTCTTTCAGGTTTACCGTGCCGTAAATGGCTGCGTCGCGGTCGGTTTCCTGGAATCCCAGGGAATACGTCAGGTCACCTTCCACCCCCACCGTCCAGTTGTTGATCTGCGGGTTTTCCGGGTAAAACGTAAATCCGATGCCCGGAAAAAAACTTTGAAAGCCAACCCGCGGTATAAACCCCGCTTCGGCGGTATAGTTCGAATCGACCAGCATGTAGCCCAGGCGCGCGTTGACGTTGCGCTCGAAGTAGCCCAAAAAATGCGCCAGGGTTTGGCCCCGCTGTTTCGGGTCGGGCGAAAAGGAGCGGTGGTAATACCATTCGCCCTCCCAACGGTTGTCGGGACTGTAGAGGTTGAATTCCAGGCCGGCTACCCGGTTCCAGGGTTGAATGCCTTCTTTTTGCGGCGCTTCGAGTTTGCCGGTAAAATTGGATTTATTCACCAGGATAGCGCTCAGGGCGCTGCGTTGAAAGACCTTTCGCTGTACCGTTGCGACGGTGAAATTGGCGGCCGGCAACACCTGCGAAGAGTCCCAGTCCACCCGGCCCGTTTGCATGTTCAACAGGCCCACGCGCCAGGCATCCGTCAGTTTTCCGCTGATCCGGGCGCCGGCCAGTATGGGCGCCGTTTCGTTAAAACCGGTGACGGGATTGCGGGCCAGGCCGATGCGCCGCGAGAAAAACGGCCGGGTATTGGGAAACCCGAACATGGCGAACAAGTCGCGGTTTTCCAGGAAAAACTGGCGCCGTTCGGGGAAAAACAACTCGAAGCGGCTGAGGTTGGCCACCTGGCGGTCCACCTCCACCTGCGAGAAATCGGGGTTGAAGGTCAGATCCAGGTTCAATGCCGGCGTAATGCCGATCTTGGCGTCGCCGCCCAGGGCAAATTTTCCTTCGTTGGGCCGTGACAAAACTTCCTGGGTGGCAGGGTCGCGCCGGTAGTCGATCCCATAACGCGCCGTGGTGTAGGGAATGAGGGAAATACTGGCGCCGGGGGAAGGCGGCGGATCCTGCCAATGCAGTTGGTGACAAAATGCGAGGTTGTTGGCGGAATATTGCCGCGGCACGGGCCGCCAGGTACTAACCTCCCAGTTTTTTAGGCGTACGCGCACAAAATTGACCAACCAGGCGTTGTCGCCTGGCGCCACGGAATAGCGCAGGGTTTTGAACGGGATGGCCAATTCGGCCACCCAGTGGTCATCGTAATTCACTACGGCTGATGCCCAGCGGTTGTCCCATTCGTAGGAGAGCGTCGTGCCGTTGTCCACCAATGCCTCGCGCTGAACGTTGAGCGGGCTCAGGCTGAATAAAAAACCGTTCAGCCCATCCTTCGACGGATTGAACAGGATGTTGATGCAATCGCTTACACCGTTGGGGAAATCGCGCTTGAGGCTTTGTACCGTATATTCGTCGCGGCGTTGCCAGCAAACGATGCCGATGTGTAAATGCCGGTCGTCGAACGTGAGCAACACCTCGGTGCGCGCGTCGCCCAGGCCGGTATCCACCGGAAATTGTTTGCTGAAACCGACGGCTGCCTCGGCATCCAGCCAGGCCGCCTCGTCCAGAAGCCCGTCTGTCTTGATCGCGGAGGCGGCTTTGCGGATGTGTAGCCCGGCATCTGCGGCGCCCGGCGCTTCCCGGCGCGCGGCGCCGGCAGTCTCGGAGAGGGCAGGGGAGAGGTTTGCCTGCGCAAACCCCGGCACGGCGGCCAGGGCCAGGGCAAAACGTACAAGAACTTTCATAGCCAGCTTTTGCTGCAAAAGTCCAGAAAAAAAACGATTTCCCCTTCGCAACAGCTCTATTACCTACTTTTGCAGGCCTTTCCACCCGACCACGAGGGTAAACCACGCAAAAAATGACTACCATACTCATTACCGGAGCCAAGGGCCAGCTCGGCCGCTGCTTTCAACAACTGGCCGCCCGGTTTCCAGCCTGGCGTTTTTTGTATGTAGACCTGGAGGATCTGGACATTGCGGACCGGCCGGCTGTTTTTTCTTTTTTTGAAAAAAACCGCGTACACTGGTGCATCAATTGCGCCGCGTATGCCGCCGTGGATAAAGCTGAAAACGAGCCGGCACTGGCGCGCCGGGTAAACGTATCCGGCGTCCGGAATCTGGCGGAGGCTTGTGCCCGTTATCAGGCGCCGCTGATTCATTTTTCTACGGACTATGTTTACCACAGCCGGCAAAACACCCCTTTCCGGGAAACCGATACCGTACATCCCAAAAGCGTTTACGCGCGCACCAAACTGGCCGGCGACCGGGCGGCGTTGAAAGCGAACCCCCTGGCGATGGTGATCCGCACCTCGTGGTTGTATGCACCGCATGGGCACAACTTCGTGCGCACCATGTTGCATTTTGGCGCCGAACGGCCCGCGCTCCGCGTTGTGTACGATCAGGTGGGCACGCCTACCTATGCGCCCGACCTGGCCGGGGCTGTGCTGGAAATTGTTCGCCAAGTGGAAGAAAATTCAGTGCCCCGGAATACCATCGCCGGTGTCTGGCATTATTCCAATGAAGGCGTGTGCAGCTGGTATGATTTTACACAAGCGATTTTCGACATCCGGGGGATAACATGCCGGGTCATTCCGATCGAATCCAAAGATTATCCCCTTCCGGCGCCCCGCCCCCCCTTCAGCGTTCTCAACAAAGCGAAGATCAAAACTGCCTTCGGCCTTCAGATTCCACACTGGCGCGACAGCCTGCTGCGGTGCCTGGAAGCCCTTTGAGGGAGGAGAAAGTATCCGGAATTTGGCAATTGCAGTGTTTCCACTATATTTACTACCCGACAATTGAAATCTTTATGGAAATACAATCCATCCGCGAACTGCTCCGCCAGGGCGAAACCGGCAAGGCCCTCGAAGCCCTGACCGTCTACCTGGAACTTGATGCGCGTTATACGAATAACTTCCTGCGCACCATACGGGTATTGGAAGCCAATTTTAATACCGTGCGCCAAAAAGAACTGAAAGGAATATTGCCCTTTCAGGAAGCCCAGCGCGAATACAGCAGGGCCAACGATGCCCTGCTGGCCATTCTCGACGACCTCGAAGCCGGCCGTATTCCGGCCGATGCCCTCCGGGCCGCAGGACCGGGCCGGCGCGCCGCCTGGCTCGGCGGCCTGGTGCTTTTGGCGGTAGCCGGCTTTTTGGTTTGGCGGTTCCTGTCTAAAAATACGGCCGGTTGCCCGGCCTTCGAACGCAAACAGGCACTGCATGTGCTGGTATTGCCTTTCGACCGCCTGGGCGCCCAACCGGCGCAGGTTGACCTGCGTATCCAGCAGGATATCAGTGCGCTGACCCGCCGGGTGAAAATTCCGGTGGAAGTAAAAATTGCCCCGCCCCACCTGGACAATTCATCGTCCCTGGAGTTAGCCGAACGCCAGGGCAAAAACTGCTCGGTTGACCTGGTCATTTACGGCCAGTACAAGGCGTATGAAAAGGATTCCATCCGGGTCAACCTCGGCTTCAGTTTTATCGGCGGAAATATGTCCACCGCCGATTTGCCTTTTAATACCTTCCGCGACATTACCGATGTTAAAGTACCGCGCGGCCTGGAAGATGCCCTGTTTTCGGTATGTAGCATGATTGCCATGCGTGCCAAAAAACTGGATGTCGCCGAGCGCTGGATGAATAAGATCAAAGAAAAAGACGCCACGGAGACGAAAATGGCGCAATGGATCGCTGAAAAAAAAGCGTTGCCGCTACCTGCCGGAAACTAAACATCTGTCATAAACATATTCTACAGGCTATCTGTCTCGGTTTGCCGCTGGGCCAGCTCGTCTAAAAAACGCAACATTTCAGGGAACCCGTCGATCCGGCGGGCATTCGCCGGCAATATTACGGGATTGACAAAAACCTGGGCGCCGCTGAGCAACAACTGGCCTCCGTTGGCAGTTTTTGCGGCGTTATCCACATAATTTTGGATCGACTGCCGCGGCAAGGGCCCCTGGATAATCGTAAAAACAAAGTCGGGTTGAAAGGCCTGGCAAGCGTCGCGCACGTCATTGAGCGAGGTGCCGGCGCCCAGGTAAACGACCTTCTGGCGCCGGCTGCGCAACAAATAGTGGATAAAGAGCAGGGTGAGTTCCTGGCTTTCTCCTTCCGGGAGGTAGAGGAGAAATTTGGCGCCTTCGCGCTGTACGTCAACCGGGTCCTTGTCAATGGCCACCAGGAGTTTCCGGCGGATGAGGTTGGTGATGAACTTTTCGTGCGCCGGGCTCACGCTGTGCGTAAGCCACAGGACGTTGAGCTTGTCCAAAAACGGATACACGAGCTGCAGCATCGTCTGTTCAAAACCGTGTTCCCAACTGTACGATGAAAAGATACGGTCGAAAGCCTGTTCATCCAGGTCGATCATGGCCAGAGTGAGCGCATCTACCTGGGCGATGGGGCTGCTGTTGGTTGCCGCAATTTCGGCTACGCGGGCGGCAATTTCTACCGGTTGCATCTTTGCCAGTTTGCTGATTTTATGGCCGTAGCGGTTCAGCAAGGCAATATTGAATAGATGCCGGAGGTCATCATCGGTGTAGTACCGGATGTTTGTTCCGGTGCGGGCAGGCGATACGAGGTGGTAGCGCTGCTCCCATATGCGTATGGTATGCGCTTTAATTCCGGTAAGTTTTTCCAGATCGCGGATGGAATAGATCGCCATTTTCGTTCAGCAGCAAGCGGCAGGAATAGACCTGAATGGTGTTTGGATAGCTTTCGTGCCATTGTCCCAGGAACGCCTGAGTGCAGGCCTGTTGCTTGCGCAAAGGTATGGAACACAAACACGAATAGCGGCTGAATGTTTTACCGGCAATCCCAACAAGCACTAAATTTATCCGGCAATTTCGCCGACCAGCCATTTTTTAAATTCGGCCGACCGTTCGGTGCTCACAATCGTCTCCAGGTCGGTGGGTGGTTGAAGTTCCACTTTTACCCGGCTCTTGGAATACGGATGCATTTCCTTGATGGCGCCCACCTGGACAATAAACTGGCGGTTGATCCGGAAAAAGGCCTTGGGGTTCAACAGGGTTTCCAGTTTATCCAGGGGGTAATCTACGGGATAACGCTTGCCGTCGGAGCGGGTGATGAGGAACGTGATTTTGTCCTTGGTATAAAAATAGGCCGCATCCGCCATATCAACCAGGCGCAGGCTGTGTCCGAACCGGATCAGCAGGCGTTGCAGGAATTGCGGTTCGTTGTGGCGTTTGAGGGTTTCCAGCAGCGCAGCATAATCGGGCGCCTTGGTCGCAGGCTTGAAAACCTTATTGTACTTTTCCAGGGCGGCGCCGAGCTCATTGCTCTTGATCGGCTTGAGCAAATAATCCACTGCATTGACTTTAAATGCCTGCAGCGCGTATTCGTTGTAGGCTGTGGTGAATATTACCGGGCACTGGACCTGTATGTGTTCAAAAATGTCAAAGCTGGCCCCGTCAGCGAGGTGTATGTCCAGAAAAATCAGGTCGGGAGCCGGGTGTTGCCCCAACCAGAGTACAGAGGACTCCACGCTGTCCAGCTGCTGCAAAACGACAATATCCGGCGCCACGTCCTTCAATAACTTTTCCAGGCGGCGGGCGGCGGCGTTTTCATCTTCGATAATAAGTACTTTCATTGGAATAAAAAACAATGCATGGTGAACGACGAATCAGAGCAGGGGTATTTTTACGGTAAAGAATTCTTCGGTGTCTTGCACGATAACCGGCTGGGCGTTCAGGAGGGCATACCGGTGGATCAGGCTTTGAAGGCCGAAGTGCGTGCTGGGCTCGGGCTTTAATTTAAGTTGTTTATTGTTGCGCACGACGATATAGGTCCCGTTTTCAACAAAAATTTGCACGTTCAGCGGCTTGGCCCGGGAAATGATATTGTGCTTTACGGCGTTTTCTACCAACATCTGAAGGGTGAGTGGAATGATTTGCCCGATTTGGCCATTTACAGCGCAATCGAGCCGAAAACTGTCTTCATAGCGCTTTTTTAACAGGAAATCAAAGTTTCGCACCATCTCCATTTCCTCGCTCAGCGATACCAGGTCCCGCTCCCGGTACACCATGATGCTCCGGTAAAAATCAGACAAGTGCTCGACATATTCTACGGCTATCTCCGGGTTTTCTTCGATTATGGTGATCAGCGTATTGAAGCTGTTAAATAAAAAATGTGGGTTGATCTGACTTTTCAGCGCGGCAAATTGCGACTCTACCGACTCCCGCCGAAGCGCAGCTTCGCGGTGAAACCGCGCTTCGCGCAACCGGATAAGATAATAAAGCAACAACCCCGCAGCGGCCAAACTCAAGGCCACGAACCACCAGCGCTCCCAAAAAGGCGGCTTGATCCGGAAGGCGTAGTGTACTTCCGGCGTGCCCTCAAACTCGCCGTGTTCGCTGGCCTGCAGCCGGAAGGTATACTGGCCGGGGGGCAGGTTGGGATAAGACGCGAAATGTTCTTTAGACACCACCCAATCGTGGTCGTACCCTACCAACTGATACCGGTACCGGACCAGCTCCGGATTGGTGTACCATAGCCCGGTAAAATTGAACAGGAAATAGTTCTGGTCATAGGCGAATACCGTATTTTTCAAAAAATCAAGCGGTTGTAAAAAGACCGAAACGGCTGTGATATTGGGCTCGGGGTCGTAAACGAAAGATTCTTCAAATGCTGCAAGCCGTAAAATACCTTGTTGGGCGCCCATCCAGACGTGCCCGTAGGCGTCGGTGCAAAAGGCGTTCAGGCTGGATTCCACCGTTGGCGCGCCGCTGTAGGCATCATAAAAAGTAACGTGCCCCGTTTCCGGCGTCAGTACGTCCACGCCGTCTTCATAGGCGATAACCAAAAAGTTATTTCCGTCGAAACAGAGCCCGGCGATAGACATGCTGTGCAGGTGTTCCTCGGTAGTGTAGTGCATAAAAGCTGTGCCGTCATAGCGGAAAAGCCCGTCTTCGGCCGTGCTGAACCAAATATTTCCCTGCCGGTCTTCGGCCAGGGAATAAACCGTCTTTAAGGGCTGGCCGGCCGCCTGCCGGAATTGGCGAAAGGCGCCATTTTCGAGGACTACCAGGCCTTCGCCATCCGTGCCAAACCATATCCGGCCTTTGCGGTCGGCCAGCACTTTATACACATAGCCGGCGCCCAGTTCGCGCTGGAAGGTGGCGGTTTCCTGCTGCCGGAGGAGCGAATACCGGGTCACCCCGCCCAAAGTGGCCAACCATACACTGGCGCTGTCGCCGGTGATCGAAAGAACGTTGCCGTTCACCAGGCCATTTGCTTCCGTGATATGCCGTTGGACGCTGCCATCGGCGCCCAGGACGAACACGCCATTGCCAAATGTGCCGGCCCAGATATCGCCGTTTGGGGCTTCCCACAGGGAGAGTACATTTTGATTGCCCGGCAATACCTGCCGGAATACGTCGCCTTCCCGCACGAACAAACCCTGCGGCGATCCCGCCCACAAGCGGTTTTGCCGGTCCACGCAAACGGCCTGGGTACTGCTGAACAACGGTTGCAACAATCCGATGCGGACATTGGCCGAATATATAGCGCCTTTATGTTCCAGCACCCAAAGCAGGCCTTCGCGGTCTTTGCATAAGGCCGCTATCTTTTGCCGCCGCAAAGGGTGTTGGGCCGGAAGGGTATGGATATTTGCCGGGGCCTGGCGTTGGCGGTTCAACTCGAGCCGGACCGGGCCGTTTTGCGCCGTGCCGGCCCATATTTCATACGTGCCAAAAGCGGCCAGGCTGTTGACGGGGCCAAACGCCCAGTCTGGAGTAAAATAGTCGAAGCGTTGTTCGCGTATATTATACCGGCAAACGCCATGGTCGTACGTGCCAATCAGCATATTGCCTTCCTGGTCAGCCATTAGTGCCGACACGATTTCATCGGGCAGGCCGCCGGTCGTGCTCAGGTTCCAGATTTGTTTTTTCCCTTCAGCTGTCATACTGCAAATGCTGATACCGGCGTCGGTGGCTGCCCATACACGGCCCAGCCCGTCGCAAGCGATGGCATATACATCCGGCCCGGCCAGCCCGTCGTCTGGCCCAAACTGGTACAAGCGGTTCTGAAACCGGCAGTAGAGCCCTTCGCCGTAAGTGGCGATCCAAAAACTGCCGTCGGGCGCGGCACAAAAACCGGTAATAGCCTGACGCGGCGTACCTTCTTCAGGCGACCAGAGCAGGAGCGGGGTGGCCGTGCGCTGACGGGCCTTGGTATCGTGCGGCAAAGCGGTCAGGAATACCGTGTTGGCAGGCAGGTAGCCGATGGCGCCGCTTTCGAAGCCTACCCACAGGTTGCCGCCGGACTCAAACAAGGCGCTGACCGGATCGCCGGCCAGGGTATCCGGCAGGAAAACCGTTTGGAAACTGAGTCCGTCATACCGGAACAACCCGCTTTCTCCGCCAAACCACATCCAGCCCCGGTGGTCCTGAAAAACGGCTCGCAAGTGATTTATCCGCTGGTCTTTGGTCGGTCGAACGCGGAACACCGGAGCCTGGGCCCCGAGGGCCTGAGCCGCCACCAGCAACCAAAGCACGTAAAACGCGCGTTTGATCGGGAGAAGTTGCCGGGTTACGGGATGCATGGATAAGGTGGTTTAGGAACGTGTCCGAAATAACTTACCATTTTGGGCGGCGTCTTCCTGGCGCTGACTTCGTTGGTAAAACAGTTGCGTAGCGATGCTATGCGCCTGTTTCACCGCCTTGCCAGCGCCAAGAATACACTCGCCGAAAACGGCAACTTATTTCGGACACGCTCCTTAGGTTTCAATTGGAAATCTTCATGTCGGCCTCCAGGGAAACCAGGATTTCTTCGGCAATTTTTTGGTGCACGATCTTGGGTATCGAAATATTGTGATCCGTCAGCGGCACGGCAAAGGACGCCCGCACGGCCAGGCGCTGCCCCCGGATGTCGATCCGGCCTTTGATGATCCGCTCCTGTTCCACCCCATGAATGCGCAATTTTCCTTTGGCCCGCACGGGCATGCTTCCATCTTTGTTAAAATCAATTTTTTCGATCAGTTTCCCGGTAAAGGTGGCATTGGGGAAACGGCTGGTTTCAAGGTAATTTTCGTTGAAGTGCTCGCGTTGTAAAGGGCTGTTAAACCCTTCGAACGTGGCAATATCCACGATCCAGGCAAAGGATTGGTCGGAAGCGTCAACCGCTCCCCGCAGCTTGTTGCTATGGGCCTCGATAACTTCCAGCGGAGCGTCGGATTTAAAGTTGACCCGCCCGTTGTCGGACAGGAAAACCGGCCCGGCTTTTGTCCCGGCGCCCTGCTCGGGGGCTGGGAGGTACGCTGCGGCGACCAACCAACAGGCCGTTGCGGCAGCCAAATAAAATTTATTTGCTTTCATACCGTATCGCGAGGCTGAAATTAAAATGAAACTGTAGTGTTGGGAAAAAAATGTTGCCGGGCCGGCAAAATCACCCGCTGAACGCCGCCGCTTGCCGGCTGGAGCCGCAAGAGCGCGGCTTGCACAAAAAGTGGGTTATGCCTACCGGTTAGCTTAATTTTGACGCCTATCCTACAAAAAACCGACCGCATCCTTGACGGTTCGGAAAAAGACCATACCTTTGGGGTACACAAAAGGTTGAGCCAAGGCCTATGTTTCCATTTTTCTCAAAAAAGACAGACGATTCCACCAACAAAGACCAGCCGGAAAACGCGAAAAGTCAACTCGACACGCTTCAGGAATCCATGAAGGTCCTCGAAAAAGAAGAGATGGTACGCGTAGAAGGCGGTAAGAGTGGGTCCAAGCAATTTGACCAGGTATTTAACTGGAACTCAAGTTGCGGCGGTACGATTCCGCAGTAGGGTTATTTCGTTAAGCCGTCGAAGCCTTCCGTTGTCATGATACAGCGGAAGGCTTTGCTGTATGTACAGCTCCAATGCCGTACCTTGCCCGCCATTTTATACCTATGGACGACCTTTGGCAACAATTGGCGGCGGGCCTTCTGGCCACTACCTGGCTGGAATTTGCCGCCGTACTCTTCGGCATTGCCAGCGTGCTCTTTTCCCGGATGGAAAACATCTGGGTATACCCCACCGGATTGGTCAATACGACCATTTATATCTATTTGAGCGTCGTTGCCGGCTTGTACGCCGAGGCCGGCGTTAATTTTTATTACACCGTCATGAGCATCGCCGGCTGGATACTGTGGGCCCGGAAAACCGGCGGGCAAACGGCCCTGCACATTACCCGCTCTTCCTGCTCCGAATGGCAATGGACGCTCGCCTTTTTCTTCGCCTGCTGGGCCGTGTTGTACCTGCTGCTGGATCATTGGACCGACAGCACCGTGCCGCTGGCCGACGGGTTAGCCTCCGCTGCGGCCTATACCGGCATGCTGCTAATGACGCGTAAAAAACTGGAAAACTGGCTCTGGTGGATACTCACCAACCTGGCTGCCATGCCCCTCTATTTTTTCAAGGGATTTGTTTTTACGGCTTTCCAATACGCCGTTTTTCTCCTGCTTGCCGTGTCGGGCTACATCGGATGGCGGCGGAAACTGGCCGGCTCCGCTACCCTTCCAGCAACATCAGCGCCAGCCAGGCAAACGGAAGCACAAAAATAAAGGAGTCGAAACGGTCGAGCAGACCGCCATGCCCCGGCAGCAGGGCGCCCGAATCCTTGATGCGGATACTGCGTTTGAGCATCGATTCCACCAGGTCGCCCAAAGTGCCGAACACCGCTACACAACCAGCCAGGAGCAGCCATTCAGCCGTGCCAAAATCGGGAATCCAGCGCGAGAGCAATAAGGCGATCAGAAAGGTGCAAAGGATGCCACCCAGGGTGCCCTCCCAGGTTTTTTTAGGCGAAATCCGGCTGAAGAAGGGCGTTTTGCCAATCCGGGAGCCAATCAGGTAGGCCATGGTATCATTCGTCCAGGTGAGTAAAAGCAAGCCGAATACCCGCAACGGCGCATAATTGTCATGCCAGTACGAAATGGTAATCAACAAGGCAAATGGTACGCCCACGTACACGACCCCAAGCAAATAATGTCCGATGTTGGTAAACGGCTGATCCGATTTCAGGAACAATTCCAGGGTGAACAATAAAAAGACAAAAAGCAACAACAGGATGATGGCCATGAGAATCGGACTGACGTTGTCCGATATTTCCGCGACAAAAAGGTAGGGATGGAATTGCGCCCCTGCCGGTACGGGTAAAAACAGGTTGAACAGCTTACTGCCATATACCAGAAAGGGCAGGGCGCCCAGTGTGGTTCCCATAACTTTCCGCCAGCGGAGGTAGCTGTTTTCGGCGCTGAACAGCAGCCCCATCAGCTCCCACAAACAGCCCCCGGTAATCAGCGCGAACAGTACATAAAATGCCTTGGCGCCGCCAAATACGCCGCCAAGCATGGCGATGACAAAAATAGCGGCCGATATAGCCCGTTGTTTCATGGACGAGATTTAAAATTTGATCAGGATTACTTCCCATTACAGGGCACGCCTTGTATTTTTTGCCATAATTCAGAAATGGACGCTTTAAACGCCTCCGGACCCTGCGGGGCCCGGTTCCGCTGGTAGATGTCCCAGGCCCCCTGTTCGTTTTTATACAACAGAAACGGGAATACGTAATTTTCATCCTTCAGGGTATCGCCTAATAAACCGAAGCGCAAGTCGTTCACCTGCACGGTATCTGGCCCACGCGGCACTACATCGTAGTAGCCGTTGGTAAACCAGCGCAGGAAGCGGTATGCCTTGTCGTCGTACGGGACCTGCTCCAGCAAATGGCGGTTTTTGGGCAGCGTCGAGATTTTGTCAAAACCGGGCCGGCAATCGCTGAAACTCGCCATGCCGTAATACATAGCCGTATCGCCTTCCGCTACGCCGTACCAAACAATGTTATTCAGAATACTCGGGCCGGTCATATACCGCTGGTAGCGGATTTCCTTCGACTGAAGCGCCTGCTCGAACAGGCGGCCTGCCTGATGCTTATGCCAGCAGGTGTAACCCAGGTAGCCGCAGCCCCACAATATACCGGCCCAGCTCAGGTACCGCCGGATGTTCGTCGTGCGCTCGAACCGCGCGGCCACTACCAGGCACAACCCGAAGGGTACCGTGTAGACGGGGTCCACCACCGATACGGTGGTCCATTGCACGCGCAGGTCGGAAAAGGGCTGCCAGATCTGGGTGCCGAAGTTGGTAAAACAATCGAGGATCGGGTGGGTGAAAATACTCCAGAAAAACAGGGCCACCCAGGTCAGGTAGGGCGCCTGCACCTCGCTCAGGTCGCGCCGCCAGTAGTCCTTCCACAAGCGCCAGGTAAACCAGGCGCCCAACAGCAGGGTGGGAACAAAAACATACCAGATGAGCCCTTCGCCGAGGATAATGGGGATAAAATTGAGGCCCGCAGCGGCGCCCAGGAAAAAGACCAGCCAGATCAGCATGGCCGCCAGCTTATATCCCCGAAGCTGGTATACGCCCTGGCTGTAAAACCACATGGTCAGCCGGGCCAGTATCCAGGGCATCACTGCGGCAAATACCATCGAGTGCATAAAACCCCGGTGGAATGCCATGGCTGCCATGCGGTCCGTAAACAGTTCGGCCACGACGTCCAGGTCCGGGATGGTGCCGCCGATAGCGCCCCACATCATGGCGCGGTTGCCCAATTTGCGGCCGGCCACCGCTTCGCCACAGGCGGCGCCGAGTACGATCTGGGTGAGGGAGTCCATATTATTGTTTCTTCAAAACAGCGCGTTGAAAAAAGCTGAACGGAAAGGTTTGTACTTCCGGAATGACCTCGTCGCCCTGCTTCGTATTGCCGGTGGTGCTCACGGCGGCTTCTTTTCCGGAATACACCTCGAAAAGCATCTCCCCGCCGCGCAGCTCATAGGTGCACAACACCCGGTTGCCCTGAACCGTAAACCAGCACAAAAATTTGGGGCCGCACAAATAACTATCCAGCACAATGCCGTTTTTTTCATCCACCCGCCAGACGCCTTTTTCCGGCGCCACCGGCGCCAGCTCGTAAGGCCGCCAATCCTGTTCCCTGGAGCCGTATACCAACCCGAAAGTGTACCGGCCGGAGGTGGACGTATCGATCTTTTGGATTTCTACCCACATCGGCACCGACGCTGTTTTTTCCCTGGTGTTGTAGATGTCCAAAGTACCGTGCCAATGGCCGGCCCAGGCGGCTGGGAAGGCCAGGGTATCGCTGTTTTGAGCGCTGGCGAGGGCTTGAAGCAGGATAAAAAAGCAGTGAAGAGGAAAGAGTTTGTACATTACCACGCATTTCAGGCTGCAAAACTAATATTTATGGCGATCAAACTTCCTTCCCTTTCGCTGTTGCTCCAGGCCTTTTTGGGCGTTATCGTTCGTTTCCCGTCCACGATGGTTTGTGCCGCCGCCGGTGTCGGCGCTTTGATGATCGTGTTCGAACGCAATGCCGGTGAAGATACGGATAGCCTGGTCAAAACCTGGATGATGGCGCAAATCGGCCTGGCCCTGTGCACTGGCCTGACGGTGTGGGCCGAATCACGGTCCTGGGCCGGGTGGCGCATCTGGGCGCTACAGGCGCTCGGGTTGCTCGCCCTGGGCGGCTATTATTTTCTTTTCGACCTGGATGCGCCGGCCCTGGAGATCGTTGATCTGCCGCGGTACCTCGGCCTGCTGGCCGTGGCGCACCTGCTCGTGGCGGCAGCGCCGTACTTCAACCGGCTGCCCGTAGCCGATTTTTGGGAATACAACAAGCAGTTGTTCGCCAATTTTGTCGTAGGCGCCGTGTATACGATCATCCTTTTTTCCGGATTGTCGCTCGCCTTGCTGGCGGTGAACGAACTCTTCAACCTGGGCATTCAGGATAAAATGTACGCACACCTGTTTGCCCTGCTGGCAGGTATCTTCCAAACGGCGTTTTTTCTGCACCACCTGCCCCTGGCGTTTGCGTTTTCCGACCGGGAAAGAGCTTATAATGTGGTTTTCAGGAACCTTTGCCAGTATATTCTCATCCCGATCGTGGGGCTCTATTTCCTGATCCTGTACGCCTATTCGATTAAAATACTCGTCACCTGGAGCCTCCCGCACGGCTGGGTGTCGTCGCTGGTGCTGGGTTTTTCCGTGGCGGGTATTTTCACCTACCTGATCAATTATTTGCTGCCAGAGTATTCTGGTAGCAAGATCGTTCAGGCCTACCGCAAGTGGTTCTGGTGGGTATTGCTGCCGATGGTCGGGCTGCTATTTGTGGCCATTGGGCGGCGTATTGCCGATTACGGCATTACCGAGGCGCGGTTCTATGTGGCGCATGCCGGCGTATGGCTTCTGGCGATGTGCGCGTATTTTTTAAAATCGAAAACCGACAATATCAAATTCATACCGGTCTCGCTGGCGCTTTTTATCCTGGTGGCCGTATTGGGCCCCTTCACGGCATTCCGGGTGGCCCGGCTGAACCAGACGGACGTGCTGCGCGCCCTGCTGGAGAAAAACGGCTGCTTTGACGGCGGTACGCTCCGGCCCGCCGCCAAACCCGCCCCGGCGGAAGACGCCGAACGCATCCGGTCCTGCCTGACCTTCCTGGAGCGCCGCGATGCCCTGGGGCATATCGCGCCTTGGTTCCCCCTGCCACTGGATTCGATTGCGCCCGACCCCGGCAAACCGTACGCGTTCACCCGGGCCAATGCCCTGGCCGATTGGCTCCAGGTGCTGCCGGAAAGTGAAACGGCCTTTGTCCAGCGGCTCGTTTCGGTGTATCCCCGGCAGCCGCAGCCCCTGGCCGGCAATATCGCCGGCTACCGGATGTTTTACCGGCTCGAGCTGTACAACCAGATATTGCCGGGTCACAACGCGCCGCTCGCCCGGTTTTCCGACAGCCGGAAATTTCTCCTGCTGCTCCATACCGCCGGCAAAATACCGGTGGATTCTTTCGACCTGACGCCCCTCATGCGGCAGTGGAAAACCGCGGCCGGAACGGACGATTTTTATGCCATGCCCGACAGCGCCGGGGTGTTTGAGTTGCGCAGCAAAAAATCGGCAGGCCGGCTCTACCTGCACGAGGCCCGCTTCGATGCACTGAAGATGCAGATGGAGAGTATGAACGGGGTGTTGTTTGTGAAGTGATATCCTGTTGATTTCAGGAAATCAGATTACCTGATTATTGATTTTGATGTGTCCGCAGCCAACAGCCCTGCCGTGCTGCCAACCGCAACAACAATGTCGGCTTTCGCCTGGCCGCGTCCTTGCAGCGCACAGGAAAGCCGGTCGGCATCCACTGAACAGGCAATGCTCCTGTTCCCGACCTGTCGGTCGGGACGAAAAGGCGCCCGACTTTTCCGCCGGGCGTATGGAGCGGTAGTGCTGGTAGGGAGCCATGGGTTTGGCGCGCCGAACGCTCTACCGCTCGTTTTTTCGCGGCTTTTTTGTAAATTTATGCGATGAAACACCCCGCGCCATGGGTGATCTGCTGGAAAAATTCGAAATGCTCGACCCGGAGGGCAAACAACAACTGCTCGACTATCTGGATTTTTTGCTGACCCGGAAAAAAATCCCAGGCCTTTCAATTACAAGGCTTAATTCTCTTGTGAACAAACCTGCGCATGTCCAACCGCCTGTTTTTTATCCTCCTCCTCCCCGCCGCCCTCGCCGCCCAAACCCCTTACTTCCAGCAGGAAGTCAACTACCAGATCGAGGCCGCGCTCAACGACCGCAACCACACACTCGATGCGCACATCCGCATCGGGTACACCAACCACTCGCCCGATACCCTGCGCGACATCTGGATGCACCTCTGGGCCAACGCCTACCAAAACCGCCAAACGGCGTTCTGCCGGCAAAAACTGCGCGACGGCAGCGCCCGCTTTTATTTTGCCCCCGACAGCACGCTGGGCTATTTTCAGGGCATCGATTTTCAGGTGGACGGCCAAAAAGTCGCCTGGCGTATCGACCCAGACAACCCCGATATTGCCGTACTCACCCTGCCCCAACCCTTGCCGCCGGGCGGGCAGGCCGTCATTGAAACGCCGTTTTTTCTGAAAATCCCCGCCTCCTTTTCCCGCCTGGGTCACGTGAAAACGTCGTACCAGATGACCCAGTGGTATCCGAAACCCGCCGTGTACGACGCCTGGGGCTGGCACGCCATGCCGTATCTCGACATGGGCGAGTTTTACTCCGAATTTGGCGCCTTTGACGTGCAGATCACCCTGCCCGAAAACTATGTGGTGGGCGCCACGGGCGTGCTGATGACCGAGTCGGAGCGCGCTTTTTTACAGCAAAAAGAAGCCGAAACCCGCGCGGAAATGGCCCGGCGCGACCGGCTGTTGTCTAAGGAAGACAAAGCCGCGGCCCGCAAAGCGCCCTTCCCGCCGTCCGCCACAACGACCAAGACCCTGCACTTCGCTGCCGAACGGGTGCACGATTTTGCCTGGTTTGCCGACAAGCGCTTTTTTGTTCTCAAAGACACCGCCCGCCTGGCCAGCGGCGCCGCCGTCGATTGCTGGGCGATGTTTACCGCCGAGGATTTCGATCTCTGGCGCAAAGGCGCTTTCTATGTGCGCCGTGCCGTGGAGTTTTACTCCCAAAACGTGGGCGCATACCCCTGGCCGCAAGCCACGGCCGTGCACAGCGCGCTGAGCGCCGGCGGCGGCATGGAATACCCCATGATCACCGTCATCGGCAACTCCGGCAATGCCAAGGGCCTCGACGAGGTAATCACGCACGAGGTAGGCCACAACTGGTTTTACGGCATCCTCGCCAGCAACGAACGCGACCACGCCTGGATGGACGAAGGCCTCAATTCCTATTACGAACACCGCTACATGCTCCAATACTACGGCAGCGGCGGCTTGAGCGATTTTTTGCCCAAATGGGCCTTCGATCCGTCCGAGTCGGGCGCTATCGGGGAGAACGGCTGCCTCATGCTGGCTCGCGAAGGCGCCGACACGCCGCCGGATACGCCGGCCGACGATTTTTGGACCATCGCCTACGGCTTGCAAGTGTACATGAAAACGGCCATCTGCCTCGAATGGCTGGAGCGCTCGCTGGGCAAGGCGCGTTTCGACCAGGCCATGCAAGCGTATTACAACCAGTGGAAATTCCGGCACCCCTATCCAGCCGACCTGCGCCGGGCCTGGCAGGAGGCCGGCCTGGAAGCGGACTGGTTTTTCGAAGCCATGCAAACGCGCCGCCGCTTCGATATGGCGCTTAAAAAAGCGGTACACACGCCGGAAGGCTACCGGCTGACCGTAAAAAACGCGGGCAACCTGCCGGCGCCCTACAGCATTTCGGCGCTGCGGGCCGGCCGGCCGGTCGAAACGGTGTGGTACCCGGCGCTGCAGGGGAAAACGGCCGCCGTGGCCTTCCCGGACGTGCCTGCCGACGCCTTTGTGCTCGACTACGGGCGTGCGGCACTCGATATCAACCGCAAAAACAACAGCCGCCGAACCAGCGGGCTGTTGCCCGGCCTCGAACCGCTGCGCGTGCGCCTGCTGGCGCCGGTGGAGCAGCCCGCCCGTTCGCAGCTGGGCATTCTGCCCTGGCTGGGCTGGAACAACTACGACAAGGCCCTGGTAGGCGCCATTTTGTATAACCCGCCGTTTCCAGCCCGCCGGTTTCAGTATTTCCTGCTGCCCGGCTACGGTATCGGATCGAAGCGCCTGGCCGGCCTGGCCGACCTGCGGTTCAAGTTGTTGCCCGGCGGCTGGTTGCCCAAGGTAGTGGTTGGGCTGAATGCCAAAACCTATGATTACGACAACAACCCGACCGACGGTTTCCACCTGCGGTTTTACCGCCTGATGCCGCTGCTGCGCGCGTCGCTGCGGAGCGGATCGCCGTCGTTTGATCACGAGCTGGGTTTTCGCGTATTATTTATCGGTAAGGAAGAAGCGCGATATGGCCCCGATGGCTTTCTGGGCATAACCCGTCAACATGCCGCCATTTACGAAGCGCGCTATGAGGCCCGGCAGCGCAAATTGCCCAATCCGTACCAGTGGTCGGCCGCGCTCGAACGGCAAAACTACCGGACGCCCACCGATCAGCCGGCGCATTACCTGCGCGGGATGCTGGAGTGGAAGCAGCAGTTTTTCTACCAGCCCAGCCGGAAGATAACTACCCGCCTGTTTACCGGTTATTTCCTGGAAAATACCCAGCGGCGATCCGGCAATCTGGCGACCAACGATCTGTCAGACGACGGCGCGCGGGCGTCGTTTGCCCTCAACCCGCAGGGCTTCAACGATTACCGTTTCGACCAGGTATTTCTGGGTCGCTCCGAAGACGGCGGCTTCCTGGCGCGGCAGGTCAGTCAAACGGAAGGCGGCTTTAAAACGGCTTTCGGCAGTCCGTTTGCCAATACTACAGGCAATTCAAACAACTTTATCCTGGCCCTTAACCTGAAAGCCGACCTGCCCTTCCGCTTGCCCTTGCGCATTCCGCTCAAACCCTACTTCGATATCGGGTATTTCGACGATGCCACGCCGTTGGGAAGTAGCCGGCCGCTGAAGGAGCAACTGCTCTGGAGCGGCGGACTGATGCTGGAATTCCTGAATGGCGGCCTGGAAGTGTACTTCCCGTGGCGCATGCCCGGCTGCTGCGCGACCGCTACACCGAAGTATCGGGGAGAAACTACCTGCGGCAAGTTTCGTGGAGCATCCGGATCGGGCGCGTCGCGCCGATGGATGTGATCCAAAAACTGGCGAACTGAGGCTGATCGGATAGGGTTTTGCCTCTTTCGGAGGCGGTTGGGACATGATTTTTTCCTCCGTAGAGTACTTGGGACAGGATTAACATGATTTTGCCTCCTTTACTGCCGAGTGTGCTGTGCATAAATCCGGAATCTTCCCTACCCCCCTTTTTCTCCCCCCGCGCTTGTCATTCTGAAAGAACCTGTTCACTCTACGAGGGATAAACACGAGATGCACGCGTAGAGTGGACAGGTTCCTGCGGAATGACAAGCGCGGGGGGAGAAAAGGGAGTGCAGCTTGGGGTGGCGGGTTATGCGTAGCCAAGGCTCGGCGGTAAAGGAGGCGAAAACCTGTTCATCCTGTCCCTGGACTCTACGGAGGAAAAAATCCTGTCAATCGTGAGTGATCCTGTCAGTCCTGTCCTTTGTCTACCTTTGCGGCCAAAACAGACCGACACATGGAGTTATTGACCGCATTGCCCCGGCTGAAGCACACGGATTCGGGCAATTTTTTCCTCATCGCCGGCCCTTGTGCCATTGAAGGCGAACAAATGGCTTTTGAGATTGCCGGGCGCGTCCGGGAAATTTGCGACCGGTTGGAGATTCCGTATATATTTAAAGGCAGTTACCGCAAAGCCAATCGCAGCAAGCGCGACTCGTTCACCGGCATTGGCGATGAAAAAGCCTTGCGCATTCTCCAGGCCATCGGCGCGCATTTTGACGTGCCGGTCACGACCGACATTCACAGCGATCCGGAGGCAGCTATGGCCGCAGCTTATGTGGATATATTGCAAATTCCGGCCTTTTTGTGCCGGCAAACCAGTTTACTGGCGGCTGCGGCGCAAACCGGCAAAGTGGTTAACATAAAAAAAGGCCAGTTTGTGAGTCCCGAGGCCATGCAATTTGCCCGGGAAAAGGTACTGGAAGCGGGCAACCCTAATGCCTGGCTCACCGAGCGGGGCACCACCTTCGGGTACCAGGATTTGATTGTCGATTTCCGGGGCATTCCGGTAATGCAGGCCTTCGGCGGGCCGGTTGTGCTGGATTGTACGCACTCCTTGCAGCAGCCCAACCAGAGCAGCGGCGTCACTGGGGGCCGGCCGGCCCTGATCGAGACCATAGCGCGCGCGGGTGTGGCGGTAGGTGTGGACGGGTTGTTTATCGAAACCCACCCCAACCCGGCAGCGGCCAAATCGGATGGCGCCAATATGTTGCCGCTGGACCGGCTCGAAGCTTTGCTGGATCGCCTGGTAAAAATCCGCCGGGCGATCCGGACAGAGGCTTGAAAAGGGGGCAGTACCGGAAAATCCGGATTAAATGTGTATAAAATAGGAATTTCCAATACCCTTTGTTGGAAATTGTAAGGCTTACACTATTTTTACCGCCGCGAAAAAACCGCACCCTTTGCAGAATAGGCCTTTTACCTGCTCTTTAGAATTTTTTACGACCGCACACCAATTTTTCGTCCGGCTGCATCTTAATAGTCGGACGGGTCAGAACAAAATGGAAAATTCGATTTCCGGAGCAAAAACCTGTTTCTGCAAGGAGTTTAATTAGCAAAACATTCATTAACTCAAAATTAAAACGCAGCATGACAGCAGCAAAACAAACTCCTGCTAAGCAACAAGGTTCCAACATGGGCTCGATTTTTCCGTTAGTCGCGATTCCGGCCTGTTTCGTCCTGTCGACCTTGATCTATCTGTATGTTTTTGGTGATCCGTCGCACTTTGTCGATAACGATCCCGCGAAAGACCCCCTTCCTGGCGACTATTTCGGAACGGTATACAAGGGCGGTTGGGTTGTGCCTATCCTTTTGGGTATCTTTTTTATCACCGTCGTGTTTGTAATTGAGCGCTTCATCACACTGAACAAAGCTGCCGGCGCGGGCGGTGTTGATACCTTCGTGCAACAGATCAAATCGATGCTGGACCGGGGCGACATGGCCGCTGCCATTGCTGCCTGCGACAAACAAAAAGGCTCCGTGGCCAATGTGGTGCGCGCCGGATTGACGAAGTACTCCGAAATGGAAAATGTGACCGGCATGGAAAAAGACGAAAAGATCGTGGCCATCCAGAAAGAAGTGGAAGAAGCCACCACACTCGAACTGCCGATGTTGGAGAAAAACCTGAGCATCCTGGCCACCATCGCCTCTATCGCAACGCTGTTGGGTCTGTTCGGAACGGTGTTGGGGATGATTCGTGCGTTCGCTGCCCTGGCTACAGCCGGCGCACCGGACTCCACCGCCCTGGCAACGGGTATCTCCGAGGCGCTTATCAATACCGCTTTGGGTATCGGTACCTCGGCGATCGCGATCATTTTCTACAACATCTTTACCAGCCGGATCGACGCTATGACCTATCGCATCGACGAGGCCGGATTCAGCCTGACGCAAACCTATGCGGCCAAGCATCACTAAATTATGGAGCGGTGCATAACGGTGTCTGCAAAAAGACCCGAAATACAACACTCAACACTCAAAACTAATGCAATATGCCAAAGCATAAACCGCATCGGAAAGTACCAACGGTCGATATGACGGCTATGTGCGACGTGGCATTCCTGCTGCTGACCTTCTTCATGCTCACCGCGAAGATGAAGCCGCAGGAACCCGTGGCCGTGGATACGCCGTCGTCCATTTCCGAGACAAAATTACCCGACGCCGGTACACTGACTATTTTGGTGGACCCCGAGGGCAAGGTTTATCTCGATATGGCCGGCCAGCATACCCGTAAGAGCCTGATTGAGGATATGGACAGTCAGTATCCCATGGGACTTTCTGAAGAGGATAGACTCAGATTCACTATTGCAGGCGCATTTGGCGTACCGCGCAATCAGCTCAAAAGCTGGCTGGGCCTCAGCCCCACCGAGCGCGCGCAGGTGAAGGTGGCCGGTATACCGGCCGACTCTACCAACAATGAACTCGGTCCGTGGATACACAATGCCCGCCTTGCGCAGTTTCGGATGAAACAGGAAGGAAAAGTGTCGGATGAATACGTGATCGTGGTTAAAGCCGACAAAGACACGCCTTACCCGGCTATTCAAAAAGTGATCAATACGTTGATTGACATCAATGTCAATAAATTCAACCTGATCACCAGCCAGGAGGCCGATCCGAACAAGACCAAAGCGCTCTGAAAAGCGTGCCGGTGTCGTGTTCATTGCAAACATTTCATCACCCATAACAGCATACCAATATGGCTGAAATGCAAACCGCGGATAGCGGTGCGAGAAAAAAAGGTGGTAAGGTCCGTTCAAAAAAGATGTCAACCCGTGTTGACCTGACGCCTATGGTTGACCTGGGCTTCCTGCTCATCACATTTTTTATGTTGACGACCACGCTGGCCAAACCGCAGATCATGCCCGTCGTAATGCCGGAAAAAGACGTAGAAGAAGAAGATCTTCAAGCCACGAAAGAATCGCAGGTGCTTACCCTGCTGTTGGGCGGCGAAGACGTTGTCTACTTCTACGAAGGTATTTCGGATGCAAAACTGGATTCGACCGACTATTCCGCCGAAGGGCTCCGCCGGATTATTTTGGATAAAAAAGACCGGGTGAAGGAACAATGGGGCGAATCGGAAAAAGACGACCCGAAGAATCCGGGACAGAAAAAAATGATCTCTAAACTCAATGTAATCATTAAGCCGACAAAGGATTCGCGGTATAAAAACATCGTCGACGCCTTTGATGAAATGAAGATTACAAACGTAGCTTTGTATGTGCTGCTCGATATCTCATCGCAGGAAGAAGCCTTTATCAAGAACCCGGCCGGTGGCCTGGACTTCTCCGTCGAAGAACAAGCGCAAGCAACAACGAAGTGATTTGGAATGAAGAGACAACCCGTTTAACGTCACACAATTAAAAACTGAAATTATGGCTGAAGCAAAAGGCACACCCATATACAGGGATATGCTGGATATCATCTTCGCCGATCGAAACAAGGCTTATGGCGCCTATCAACTGCGGCGCTCGTACCCGGCGTATGTAGGTCGCGCGTTGGGATATGGCTTGCTGCTCATCGTCCTTTTCTTTGCAGTCCCCTATATCACCTCCAAGGTGTCGGGAGCATTCAAGAGAGGGGATAAGCCGATCGACGTGGTCGCCGAATTAGGCCCGCCACCAGATATCGATCCGAGCAATCCGCCGCCGCCGCCGCCACCGCCGCCGCCCACTCCGCCGCCGCCCACACGGTCGACGGTGCAATTTGTTCCGCCTATCGTTAAAAAGGACGAGGATGTGGCCGATGAGGAACCTCCAACCGTCGAAGAGGTGATCGAGACAAAAGCGGATGTCGGCGCGGATACGAAAAAGGGCAACGATGACGCGCCTCCCACTATCGATGAAAACCCGTCGGAACTTGATCTCGTGGAAGCGCCCAAAGCGCCGGTAGAGGAAAAAACGTATGAAATGTTTGATATCCAAAAACCGCCAAGCTTTCCAGGCGGTGAGGGCCAACTGCTCAAGTATCTGGCCGAAAACATCAAATACCCTCCCCTGGCCCGCGAAAACAACATCCAGGGCGTTGTTGCGCTCACGTTCGTCGTCTCCAGAGACGGTAGTGTGCGGGATGTGTCTATCGTGAAGGATATCGGCGGAGGCTGTGGGAAAGAGGCCGTTCGGGTGGTGCAATCCATGCCGAAATGGGAACCCGGCGAAGCGAATGGCAACCCGGTTAAAGTGCGCTTTACGCTGCCGGTCCGCTTCAAACTGGAGTGATCCCCCGGTGTAACCGCATGTTTTGCAATAACCCGCATGTTTTTAACAAGAGCGGCGCCGAAGATCTTCGGCGCCGCTCTTGTTTGTCTAAAAAAATGACAAACAAGGCGTTATGCGTGCACTAAGTTTCCCGGCAGCAATTTCTAATGTAAAAATATGTACATGAACATATTCTTTGGCCTCGGTACTGCCGAGCGTGTGCTGTGCATAAATCTGGAATCTTCCCTACCCCCCTTTTTCTCCCCCCGCGCTTGTCATTCTGAAAGAACCTGTTCACTCTACGAGGGATAAACACGAGATGCACGCGTAGAGCGGGCAGGTTCCTGCGGAATGACAAGCGCGGGAGAGAAAGGAGTGCAACTGGGGTGGCGGGTTATGCGTAGCCGACGCTCGGCGGTAGAGAGGCCCAACGTTGGTCTTTTACGGAATACTCGCCAAATGTCAGGCCTATCTACTGCCGAGCGTCTTCTGCGCATATTTTTTTTAACCGCTTCGCGGTTAAATATGAATAGCCCCGGATGCAATCCGGGGGATGAGGCAAAGATCGTTTTTTAACCGAGAAGCGGTTGAATATGAACATCTTGTAGCGCATATTCAACCGCTTTGCGGTTGCAAAACGCATTCCCCTTCATCCCCCGGATTGCATCCGGGGCTATTCAAGTTTCAACCGCTTCGCGGTTAAAAAATAAGCGCAGAAGACGCTCGGCAGTACTGAGGCCAGAAAAGAAAAGCAATCGTACTTGAAAGTCCTTAGCTCGACTTTAGCCAAATGAAAAGGTGAAAATGCAGTTAATGACTATCCGCATGTTGTACCCCAAAAAGTTAAATCCCGATACCGCCGCGTATCGGGATTTAACTTTTTGAGTATAACATACGGATAGTCGCTATGCAGTTACCAGCAAGGCAGACAAGTTTTGGAATTAATTATGAACATCCCGTTTTTAGCGTGATGTTCATAATTTCAAAAATCACCTTCCTGATGCGCAATGAGCACTTTTTTTAGCGTTTCAAATGGCTAAAGTCGAGCTTAGAAACCGTCTGCCCCCCCCAACATGCTCGTACTTAATCCTGAATTAGCCCTTCCCACCGCCGTTCGTGGGCGGCACAGGCGTTTCGCCTTCCAGGAATTTTTGGATATCCAGGCCATTTTGGTTGGTGGGGTCCAGAGCAAACAATTTGGCCAGGTTAACGCGGGCTTGTTCGTCATCCTTTTTCAGGAAGTAATACGACGCCAGATATTCATACGAAATGATCAGGTCGCGTTTGTTTTTAACCGGGTCAGCCTCGCCGATAGCGACGAACTTGTCGAAAAAGAACTTGGCCTTGCCAAATTCTTCCAGCAATTCAGGGTGGTTCACGATATCCGGTTCGAGTTTGGACATGGCCTTGGCGCGCCAAGCCCAGCCACTACCAGCGTCCGGGACAATTTCGGTTACTCTGGCAAAAGATTTTTCCGCCTTTTCGAAATGCAGCGAGTCTTCGGTGCAGTAGTAATGGCACAAGCCAAGGCGGTAATATTGCGTACCGCTGGGCGACTTCACGGAATCCACGTTCATCTGGTAGAAAGGCGCTGCCTGGCAATAATTGCGCATGTTGTACAGCAAGTTGCCAATTTCTTCATACAACGTCCATTTGGAGGAGTCCAATTCGATCGCTTTGCGGTAGTTCCGGATCGCTACCGTAGTATCCCCGCCAGTTTTCACCTGTAGTTTGGCCAGGTATTCATAATCGGAGGGCAGCACCTTGTCCGGAGTAACTTGCTTGAAGAATTCTTCCAGGATGCGCAGGCCTTCCGAGTAGTTGCCGTTATCGAAATGGCAATACGCTTGCAGGCGGCGCAGGTAGTTTTTGGAGCCGTCTTTTTTGAGGATGCGGTCCACCAGCTCGCTGCAACCCTTGCAGTCTTTCGTAATGTAGAGCAGGTTGGCCAGCAACATTTCATCTTCTATGGTGACCTCGGCGCCGTTGTTCACCAGCGCTTTGGCGGCTACGGTTGCGGCTTCCCATTTTTTGTCGTAATACAGGTACTCCGCTTTAGCCCGGAGCGCTTCGCTGTATTTCGGGTTGAGTGCGATGGCTTTATCTATATAGACCAGAAACTTTTCGTAAATTTTGGCCGCACGGTATACTTTAGCCAGCATATACAGCGGCAGGGGATTGCCCGGCTCCAGGCTGGCGGCATACTCGTAGTGCTGGGCCGCCAAACCGCCGTTCGGCATTTCTTTATAGCAATAGGCGATAGCCATGAGTGTGGCAAAGTCTTTGGCAGACAAATCTATGGCTTCTTTAAAGGTTTCTTCGGCCCGGGCGAAATTGGGTTTTTGTTGGCCCGCAGCGATATTAAAGAGAAACGCCTCGCCAATCAGCCGGAAGGTGGTGATATCTTTTTTGCCGTATTTCTTCGCTTTTTTAAATATTTCGTCCGCCTTCGCTTGTTCGCCCTGGAGCAAAAGTATACGGCCGCTGGCGATCATGGCGTAGGGGCCTTCCGATTTGGCGTTGAACGCAGCGTCGAAGGTGGCTTTGGCCCGGTCCCGGTCGCCTTTGGCCAGGTAGGCGCTGCCCAGGGTAAGCCAGGCGACCTGGTCGGCAGGATCGGACTTGGTCAGCGTAGCATAAATTTGTATGGCTTTGTCCCAGTGTTCGAGCTGCATGGCCGCCAACCCATCGGCGTGGGTTTGGGCAAAGCCGGCGCTGGCGCCGGCGGCGACCAGAAACAGCGTGAAAGTTTTTTTCAGGAAAGTTGTCATTGCTTGGAAAAGTTATTTGTTAACGACTATCGATCGCGGAGGGTGGTTTGCCGGCGCAAAGTTTCGAATTTTTTGACGTTTCTTGGTTATTATAGCAACATTCTATTTCTGGTATCGCCTGTCTTCCCCTATACTTTAATAATAGATTAACGTATCAAGGCGACAAGATTCGGTCAGCGGCAGGTCAAAAACAAGGCGGGTTCAGCGTTTGATTTGGATGACGCGGGTGGGCGCCTGCGCCGGCAACAACCCATCTTTGTGAAAGATCCGTTGGCCCGGATCGGAGGCCAGGAAAGCGGCAAAACCCAGGCCCAGTCCTTTTCTGGCCTGGGCATTGATGATATAAACAGTGCGTTTGTAGGGGTATCGACCGGTTGACAGGTAGGCTTGGTACGGGCCGTAACCTACGGCGCCGGCGGCTTTGGCAATATCCACCAATTTGATCTGCCGGCGGAATGCCTGCACACCCTTGTCGTCAGTATCGGATATCCAGTTCACGCCGATAATTCCAAGGGCATTTTTGTTTTTGGATACATACGCAATGACTTCCGCATTGGTTTTGAGCGCCGTTGCATTCGCCGGCAGCGGCGCGCCGCCTCCAATACTGTCTTTTGCATAGCGTACGGTACCCGACAAGGGATTGTCGAAGACCAGCACGATGTCGCTGAGCGGCGATTTGGGATTCAGCATTTTCCAACTGGATATTTTGCCGGTTATGATGGCTTGCATTTGTTCCATGGTGAATACCGTGTCTTTGTTTCCGGGGTGCACGATAAAGGCTACGCCGTCGTAGGCTATCGGGGTCATGTGTGGGACGAACCCGCGGGGTCTGAAGTATTTATCGAGCTCTTCGCCGGTGAGTTGCCGCGCTACAATAATGACCTGGATAGAATCCCGGATAATAGCGTCGATGGCTTCGCCTTCAGAAGTATAAATGGCTTCCATGCTGGCACGCCGGTAGATGGAATCGAAAACGTCTATGGCGCTTGCAATGATCGGCTGATAGCCATCGTCTACCATAATACGAATACTGCCGGTAGTGGGCGTGTCCAGCACTTTTCCGTCTTTTCCGCGTTGCTGGCAGGCGCCGGCAAACAAGGCGGAACAAATCAAAATTCCGGAAATCGAATAATTGCGAAACATAATCTGGAGGGTGTCTAAGATTGGATATGATCGGCATAAATACGCCAACCGCGGTACAGGCCGTAAAGGACCAACAGGGCGGCAAAGATATTGCGGAATTCAGTTTGAATGCCGGGCAAAAAGGATTTATCAAAGAAGAGATAGGCGCCCAGGATGAGGTAAAAAGCCGTCATTGCGATCCCGAAAATAAGCATGGGCGTGCGGAGGACGCGGCGGTTGCGGAGGCGGTCTTGTGTTGACATATCGTGCAGTATATAGAAGCAGAGATGCGAATTTCGGCAAAAATGGTGGGTTACGAGCGGATAATGTGCAGGGATACCCGCCGCGTGGGTGAATAAGCCGGCAGGGCGGGTGAAGGAAGTGGGTAAAAAAACAGGCTGCTCCAGGAATCCCTGAAACAGCCTGTTTATTGCGATACTAATGCGTTTCTAAAATCAGAGCACCCACCACATCTTCACAGTCTGAAAAATTCCTGTACCATCCACTCCCTGGCGCCCGATAGCGGCTTCCAGGTTCAGTTTGTTGTTACCGGTTTCGCTGGTCGGGTAGGCAAAGCGATCCGGAACGCCCTGGCCCGGGTAGGCCGATTGCGGCACTTCCACGACGGTGCTCGGGAAGCCTGTACGGCGGAATTCGGTAAAGGCCTCGCAGCCGTCGCCAAACAGAGCGATCCATTTTTGCGTGATCACGGCGCCCAGGGCGTTGGCATCGTAGGCGGCGCCGGCAGTAGCCAGGAAGCCCGCGTCGGCCGTTACGCCGTGCTGTGCGCACGAAGCGGAAATGCCGTCGAGGTAAGCCTGTTTGCTGCTGTTGGCTTCCGCCATGATGAATTTCACTTCCGCATACGTAAACAGTACGGAGGGGCCAGCCGGGTCGTCGCGGAAAGCGGCGCCGATTTGCGACACGGAAGTAAATGGGTTGGGCTCTACGGTACCGTTCGGTTGGCCTTTGTAGATACCGGCGTCATTCAGTTCGGCGTACACCGGCAGGCGCGGGTCGCTGGATGCCAACAGGATATCCACCAGCGTTTTGGACACAACGTGGTCGTTCCGGCCATCGTTGTACTTGTTGCTGTAGATCGGGTTGGCGTTGTCGGTGGCGTCCGGATACGTGATGAAGGCATTATCGTCGTTGCTGGCGATCAGGTTGGCCGGGTTGCCGAGCAGGTTTTGCAGCTCGGTAGCATACGCCGGATTTTTATGCTTGGCCCGGTTGAGCAGGCGCGCGCGCAGCGAATTGGCAAATTTTCTCCATTTACCGGTATCGCCGGCGTATATGATATCACCCACACCGAGGTTGTCCGACTGGCCAAACATGTCGGCAGCCGTTTTCAGGTCGGCGATCAGGCCCGCGTAAATGACATCCTGCCCGTCATACGCGGGATTCACAGCGCGGTTCACATCGAGCGCTTCTGTGTAGGGAATTTCACCCCACATATCCGTCATAATAGACATGAAGTAGGATTTCATCGTGAGGGCGGCGGCCAGCATATTGCTGGGGTTGTCGGCCTTGTTGATGATACTTTGCAGATCGGCCAGCGGGCCGGAATAGAGGCCGTCGAAGTGCCCCGTGAAGGCATCCGGGCGGTATTCGTACCAGTCTTCGTCGATATACTGGATTTTAGCGTAGTGTTGCGCCCACAGGCCGGCATAGGTCATGTTCATGTTGGCGCCGTGCGTACGGCGGACACCCAGTGACGTGGCGGAGAGCAACACGTTGGTCAGCGGCACGTCTTCCGGCCGGTTCGGGTTGGTGTTGATCTCGTCGAAGTCTTTGTCGCAGCCGCCGGAGAATACAACGGCCAGGAGCAATAACCAGATTTTAATATTTTTCATATGAATCAATATTTAAGAGAAGTGAGGAAAAAGGGTTAGAACGTGGCGTTCAGCGTCAGACCCATCGTGCGGGCCGAAGGCAGCTGGCCAAATTCGATGCCTTGCATGGCATTGCTGCTGTCGAAAGCCGTTTCCGGATCGACGTGCGGCACGTTCGATTTCAGCAGGGCCAGGTTCCGACCGTAGGCCGAGAGGCGCAAGCCGCCGATAAACGAGTTTTGGAACCACGCTTTCGGGAAATCGTAACCGATGTTTACCTCACGCAATTTGATAAAGGATGCGTCGAATACGCCGCGGTCGTGGCGGCGGCCATACAGGTCGGCGTTCCAGGCTTCTGCGGATTGTTTTACGGTATTCGGCGAATAGGTGCCGTCGCCGTTATCCACCACACCGCCGAAGTTGTAACCGTTCTGGACTTCATCGAGGGTATTGCGACCTTCCAGCGATTCTTCCAGTACGCCGGCGTAGCGGCCGAAGATATACGTCATGGAAAACAGGTCGGAGCCCTGGCGCATATCGATCAATGCGCTGACCGAGAAGCCTTTCCAGGTAAAGGTATTGCGCACGCCACCCACCCAGTCGGGGGTGATAGAGCCCAACACGAAGTTGGTATTGTTGCCGGTTTCGTCTACGTCCTGGATCGGGCGGCCCGTCGTGGCGCTGACGATGATCTGACCATCGGGTGCGCGTTTAACGCGGCGGCCGACCAGTGTGCCGTAGGCTTCGCCTTCACGGGCAACGAGGCGTAAGCCCCAGTTGGTGTTCAGCGTAATTTCCGTAACGCCTTCCGGCAAATCTTTTACTTCGGATTTGTTTTTAGCCCAGTTCAGGTCGATATCCCAGCGGAAGTTGGTCGTTTTCACCGGCGTCAGGCCGAGTTGAACTTCTATACCGTTGTTGTTGATCGTGCCGGCGTTGGCAAAACGGCTGGTGTAGCCGGTAGTGGCCGACACGTTCAGCGGGATGATCTGGTCGATGTTGTCGGTGTTGTAGTACGTCACGTCGAGGCGAACCCGGCTGCTGAGAGCCTGTATTTCGATACCGGCCTCGATGGAGTTGGCGCGCTCCGGCTTCAGCTGGTTGTTGGGTAGCGACTGCGGGATGGTGAACGACGGTACGCCGCCCCAGGGAATATTCGGTGCGTAGGTCGGCAGCAGGCGGTACGGGTCGGTATCTTTACCGGCCTGGGCGTAGCCACCGCGGACTTTCAGGTAGTTGATGCCCGGAATCTTGATCTTTTCAGACAGTACCACGCTCATGTTGAAGGCCGGGTAGAAGTAGCTGCGGTTGTCGGCCGGCAGGGTCGACGACCAGTCGTTCCGTGCCGAAGCGTCGAGGTACAGGAAGTTCCAGAAGCCCAGCGATACGCTTCCGAGCACGGAGTTGACGCGCAGTTTGTTGACAAACTGGTTCACGTTGATGGCGCCGTCGGCGTTGGAGAAGTTGAACAAGCCCGGCACGACAAGTGCGGAGGAAGATTGTTCCAGACCGGCATAGCGCGAATCGCGGCGTACAGCGCCGACGGTAGCGTTGATCGAGAAAGCGTCGGAGAAGTATTTTTCAGCCGAAAACAGCAGGTCGCTGTTGGTTTCCTGGTAGGAATAGCTGTTGACATACAAAGAGCCGTTCGGATAGTCCACGGTTTCTTTTTCAAAGCGGATCTCCCGGTTGTCGCTGTAATAATCGGTACCGGTGCGGCCCATCACTTTCAGCCAGGGCAGCAGTTGGTAGGTCACGGCCACAAACCCGTTGGTACGGTCGCGGCGCTGCGGCTTGAGGTTGTTGTAGAGCGTGAAGAACGGGTTGTTCTGGTAGTTGTGGTTCCAGTTAACGATGTACCCGTTGGCGTCGCGCTGGTCGTAGTTGGCGCGCAGGTATTCCCAATCCACCTGACGGCCGGTCCAGATGCTCTGCTGCAGGATATTGTCGCCGGCATAGCCGATACCCGGGCGGTTGTCAGAGCGGGTGGCGGTGTAGGTGATATTACCGTCGAGGGAGATGCGTTCGCTCATCTTTATACCGAAGCCGAGGTTGAACGTGTTGCGGCTGAGGTCGGTATTCGGCACCATACCTTTCTGATCGAGGTTGGTAAACGAAAAGCGCGCATGGGCTTTTTCGCCGGCGGCGGTGATAGCCACGCTGTTGGTGAGGTTGATACCGGTGTCGAAGATTTCTTCGATGTTGCCCGGACGAGCCACCCAGGGCTGGTCGGCGCCGGTAAACTGGTTGATCAATACGCCTTCGCCGGACTCGTCCACCGTGCCGTCGCCGTCGTTGTCGATGCCGTCGGCGCCGTTTATGGCTGAGTCGAAGGAGGGCCCCCAGCTTTCGTCCACACCGTCATAGAGGCCCGAGCCGGTGCCGTCTACGTAGGAGAATTGGAAGTCAACGCCTTGTCCGAATTTGTTTTGGTACGTCGGCAGGCGGAACGGCGAGGAGAAGCCGATGTCGCCGGTGTAGGACACGCCGAGGCCTTTCTGGGCAGCGCGGCCGGTTTTGGTCGTGATCAGGATCACGCCGTTGGCGCCGCGCGAGCCGTAGAGGGCAGAGGCGTTCGGGCCTTTCAATACGGTGATGGAAGCAATGTCGTCCGGGTTGATATCCTGGATGGCGTTGCCGAAGTCCACGCCGCCGTATGCAGTGCCGCCGGCGCCCTGGCTGCGGTTGTCCATCGGGATACCGTTGACCACAAACAGCGGCTGGTTGTTGCCCGTGATAGAGGAATTGCCGCGGATGGTGATACGGGAGGAGGCGCCTACGTTGCCGGAGGAGCTGATCACGTTCACCCCGGCAATGCGGCCGGAGAGCGAGTTGACGATGTTGGCATCGCGCGCTTGCGTGAGCTGGTCGCCATTCACTTGCTGAACGGCGTAGGCCAGGGATTTTTGCTCCCGGGAAACGCCAAGGGCGGTGACGACGGTTTCGCCCAGTTCAAGGCCGCTCACCAGCACCACGTCCACAACATTGGAGGCGCCGAGCGTGACTTCCTGAACCTGGTAGCCCGTGTAACGAAATACGAGGACGGTGGCGCCGGCGGGAACCTGAACGGAGTATTTCCCGTCAATGTCGGTGCGGGCGCCAGTGTTGGAGCCTTTTACTGCCACAGTGGCGCCGATCAGTGCTTCACCGTCGTCGCCTTTTACCGTACCCATTACAGTACGTTGTGCAAGTGCGAACCCCACGACAGCTAACACCAACCAAATGGTTGTTAATAATCGCTTCATACTAAAGTTAGATTTGGTTAAATAATTTTGTTAACAGATTACAAGCAAAAATTGGCAGGAAGGGGAGAGCGGGCGCTTGGGCAAAATCAACACTAAAAGGTTGAAAATGACCGCTGTACACGGACTGTACGTTTAACCCTATATGGCAAAGGTATTGAAAATTTGACGAGAATACTGCAAGAGGAAATTTATTATAGTACAAATCCGACAATGTTAAAATCCGGTATGGCCAAGCGGTGACCCGAAAAAACGCCTTGTCCATCAGCGAATTTTCTCCGGCAGAAAGGCCCGGATTTCACTGGCGGCGAAAAAGAAACAGGCCGGGCAAGCGGGAATTTTACCGTGGTCTTACAGAAACCACCAAAAATTCCCGGCTGGTCCGGCCCGTTTGACTTGAGCATTTTAAAATTGTCCGGTAGTATCGTTATTCATCCCACCACACCGGCTTCAGTATGTCGGAAATAACCGGCGCGTTGGTGTTGTACAGGCGTTCGTCCGAGGGGGTCGGCAACCGGCGCGGGATGCCGGCAATGGCCGCATTCGGGTTGGGCGACAAGGCGGGAATATTGGTCCGGCGCCAGTCGTTGTACACCTCAAACTGTGTGAACAGGGCAGTATGTTTATGCGTCATGATCTTTTCCAGGGTGATCGTCCCCTCTGTTTCGCTGGCCTGGCTGGCAATATAACCGGGCGGCGCATCGGCCCCGGTCACTTGTTTGATGTGCGCTTTGACAGCCTCGTTATGTGCGTTGGCGGCCCGGGGTTTGTTGCCGGCGCGGAGGGCAGATTCCGCTTCAATAAATCTGGCCTCGACGTAGGATACCAGTGGCGCCGGCGAGTCGGTGGATGCGAAGAAGGCGCCGACGTCGGATGATGTAGTGACGGTTGACCCCAGCGGTGTGCCGGTAATTTCGCCGTTTACATCGGGAGCGGCGTAAAAGTTCAACCGCGGATCGTTGATGGATTTCAGCCAAACGACAAAACCTTGGGCCATTTTAATATAATCGCCGCGGTCGTTCTGGAAGGCATACCACTGGTTCAGCGAGTTGCCGTCGCCGGGAAATACCGCCATGCAATCGTCGACGGCGCCGTCGAGTCCTGCTGCAATAGCCGCATCGATAGCGGCCAGTGCGCGGGTTGCCGATCCGGCCGGATCGCGCTTGCTGAGGTGGTTTTCGTAGCGCGCACGCAACACATGGGCCGTAATTATCCACTGGCTGGCATCGCCGTTGAATATCAGGTCGTCCAATCCGGGCAACAGGGTATTGGCGCCGGCCTCTTTGCTCAGGTCGGTAATCGCTCCAGCGAGCAGGGTCTGTATATCCTGGCAGACGGTTTCCTGTGCATCATAGGCCGGGTGGAAATAGGCTTCGCCATTCAGGCCCTGGCCTGCCTCGCGGTTCGGCACGTCGCCCCAGAGGTCGGTGGTGAGCCCCAGGTTCATGGCTTTGAGCACTTTGGCGATACCGCGGTAGTAGGGGTTGGCATCGCCGGCCAGGTCGATCAGAATGTCGCAGTCGGTAATCGCCGAATAGTGCGATTTCCATTCGTTGTTGTTGTCGCCTTCCAGAATGGCGTAGTTGGCCAGGTCTTCGTACTGGGCCTGGGTACCGGCGCATTGCTGGGTCATAATGGAGGCGTGCCGGGCAAACTGGCCGGTGAAGTGCGAGAAGGTGGCTACCTGTATCACCGTGGTCAGCAGCGCCGGGTTGGTTTCGGTGGGCGAATTGGGCGATACTTCATAGCCATCTACAAATTTGCTGCAGGAAGCGCTGCCCAACAGGAGCAGAAGCGCTACCCAACCTGCATTGGTTTTATTTTTCATATGTCCTTTCATTTATTTGGTAATGCGAAAGGCGTTTCGCAAAAAGTTTTTACAATCAAAGAAATAAGAGAAAACGATTCGGGCATTGACTGCCGGAATACCATCAGAAGTTGAGGTTGAGGCCAACGATGAACGATTTCGTACTCGGCATATTAAAATAGTCGAACCCGCCGACGTTGGAACCGGCGCCGGTAAGCGAGGTTTCCGGGTCCACGCCGGTGTAACCGGTGTTCAGCCACAGGTTTCGCCCCGTGAGATAAACCTTGATGCCCTTCACATATTTCAGGTTTGCCAATGGAATATTGTATCCCAGCGTCACTTCGCGCAGGCGGACCCAGGAGCCGTCCTGAATGGATTGTTCCACGGCGGCGGCGCCGCTGTCGCCCAGGTAACTGGAGAAATAGGAATTGGCGGAGATAGCGACGTCGTTCGGGGTGCCGTCAGAAATTTTAACGCCTTCGATCACGTAGGTTCGGCCGCGGTCGGCAGATGCCTGCGTGGTACCGAAGCGGTTGAGGCGGGCGTAGGTCCCGTTCCAAAGGGCGCCGCCTTGCCGGATATCGAGCAGGGCACTGATCGTCACGCCGTATACTTCAAAGTCGTTGCGAATGCCGGCGGTCCAGTCCGGATACGGATTGCCTACATTGCCGCGCTGCGGATCGACCAAAGGCAGGCCATTAGCCTGGATCAGCAGTTGGCCCTGGTCGTTGCGCGCCCAGCGCGTGGCATAAAAGGCGCCGTAGGGTTGGCCGACAATGGCAAAGGAACCGATAGAGGAAAAAGCGGTTTCGATGTCGATCTCATCCACGCCGTCTGCCAGTTTGGTCACTTTGTTGCGGTTGCGGCTGAAATTGCCCTGGATGCTCCAACGGAAATTGTTGGTGGAAACCGGGTGCAGGCCCAGCTCGATCTCCCAGCCCCGGTTTTCCATCTCTCCGATATTCGTGTAAATTTCCTCGAAGCCCGTGCTGCCGGCAAGCGGACGCAACACCAGCAGGTTGGAACTTTTGCTTATATAATAGTTCACGTCGAGATCAATCCGGTTGCGGAAAAACTTGAGGTTGACGCCTGCTTCCGTTGTGGTATTCAACTCGGGCTCCAGGTCGGCGTTGCCCAGGCGGTTGCTCAGGCTGAAGCCGTTCTGGCCGCCATACGGGAAGCCGAAGCCGTCGGTGAAGCCATCGGTGATAAACGGCGCCACGTAATAGGTACGGGTGCGGTAGGGGAACGGTTCGATACCGGCCCGGGCATAGCTGAGCCGGATTTTTCCGAAGGAAAGCGCGTTATCCGAAGGAAGTATTTCGGTGAATACCCACGACAGGTTGGCCGACGGATAGAAGAACCCTTTGTCGCGCGCATCGGCGCCGAAGGTGGATGCCCAGTCGTTGCGCCCGGTGAGTTGGAGGTAGAGTTGGCTGGCAAAAGACAAGGTGAGGTCGCCGAACAGGCCGGCAATGCGCTTTTCCGTCAGGGTCTGGCTGTTGTACAGGTCGGAGGCGTTGCTCAGGTTGTAAAAACCCGGAATGGCGAGGTTCCGTCCGCGGGAGAACAGGTCGTCGTCGCGGCGCGCGTTCAGGTTCAGGCCCAGGGTGAAATTGACCCCGACAGGGCCGCTGATCTGGGGCTTGACCGTGGCAAACAAGTCGGAATTGATCTCCAGGTGGCGCTTGGTAATTTCCCAGATTTCACCAACCGGCGCCGGCGGGTCCTGTGCGCCAATGGCAAAAACCTGCTTGCGGTCGTCGGTATAGGCATCGGCGCCGAGGCGGGCGGTCAGGTCCAGCCAGCTGAAGGCGGAAAACGAGGCGGTGAAATTGCCAGAGATACGGTCCACATCGCCGGTCATCGGGTTGTTGTAGGCCGACCAGAGCGGGTTGTCGTACAGGGCAAAGAACTTCCACGACTGTCCGTCGCGGGTGTCGTAGCCGTTGGGGCCCGGGCCGCCCACGATGTTAAAACTCGGCGGCATACGGGTCAGGCCCAGCATGACACCCGAGAGGTTGCTCCCATTTTGCGCTTTGATATCCTGCGTATTGACGTATGCGGCCGAAGCCAGCAGTTTGAAACGGCCGTACTCAGAAGTGGCGGTGAGCCGGAAGGAATTGCGCTTCAGTTCGGTATTCGGTACGATACCTGTTTGGTTTACATTGCCATACGACAGCCGGAAGGCGGTATTGTCGTTGCCCATCGATACGGAAAGATTGTTGGTCCAGGTCGTGCCGGTTTCAAAATATGCGTCCAGGTTGTCGTACGCCCGGCCTACTTCCGGGATGCCGGCAGTGCCGATGCGGGGCCCCCAGCTCAAGGGTACATTCGCTGCATAGGCGCCCTCGGCGCTCGTGAGCGAGCCGCCGCCGGTACCCTGGCCGTATTCCATTTGGATTTCCGGCAGTTTGTTGACCTGGTCGAAGCCAAGGCTCGAACTGATATTGACGGACAGGCCCCGGGCGCCTTTTTTCGTTGCGATCAGCAGTACGCCGTTGGCGGCGCGGGTGCCATAAAGCGCGGCGGCGGCCGGACCTTTCAGGATGTTGATGCTCTCCACGTCGGAAGGGTTGATGTCGAGCGCGCGGTTACTGTTGTTCACGCCGTTCAGGTTGGCGTTGAACGGATAATCCGCCGCTTCCGCGCCCAGGGTCTGGTTGTCGAACGGCACGCCATCCACCACGATCAGCGGCTGATTTTCGCCGGTAAAGGTCGAGTTGCCCCGAATGAGGATTTTGGACGATGCGCCCGGCGTGCCGCCTGATCCGATCACCTGGACGCCGGAAGATTTGGCCGCCAAGCCCTGGATCACGTTTACTTCGCCGGAGCGCGTAACATCTTCTCCTTTCACACTCGTGACGCCGTACCCCAGCGATTTCTCCTCGCGGGTGATGCCCAGCGCCGTCACGACGGCTTCGCGGAGCACTTGCCCGGAACTGAGCACGGCATCTACCACATTGGACGGCCCCAGTTCGATTTCCTGGGTGGAGTAGCCGGTGTAAGTAAATACCAGGGTGTTGGAGCCGGCCGGTACGGCCACACTGTACTTCCCCAGCGCATCGGTCACTGCGCCGGTGTTGGTGCCTTTGACGCGTACGGAGGCGCCGATAAGCGCTTCGCCGTCATCGCCCCTGACGGCGCCGACCACCGTGCGTTGGGCCAGGGCAAACCCCGTCACTGCCAGCAACAGGGTGAGCGTTGTTAGTAATCGCTTCATACCAATAAAATAATTTAGTTAAAAGAAAATGTGTAAAAGCCGCTTAGTATGTGTGTTTTGCAACACACAACCCCATCGGAGCGATTACTTCCTCTTTTTCCCAAAATGAAACAAACGGAGGCAGTCACCCTCGGCGGGTTGACTTCCAGCAGTTTGAATTGGTAGGTAAGCGATTAATGCTCTATGCAGAAGTGGCGCCTGCCGGATCGCTTGAAAACAGCGCCCGGGCAAAAAGACAGGCTTAACGGCGCAAAACGCCATTACCACTGCAAGCCTGTCCGACTTCAAAAGTTTGAATTGGTTGGAAACTCGTGAAGGATTATTGAGCAATTATAGTGGTCAGAGACCAGGTAAGGAAATCAAAGATAAAGCTTTTGGCGAATGCGCAATAGAAAAAGTGCCTTCTTGTACAATTTATACAGCACTTCTAACGCAACTGCCGGAGGTACATGCGTATGGTATTGGAAAGTCCGTAGTACAGGGCATCCGATAGGAGGGCGTGCCCGATACTGACTTCCAGCAGGCCGGGGCAATGGGTATGGAAATAGTTGAGGTTGTCCAGGTTCAGGTCGTGTCCGGCGTTTATGCCGATCCCGATCGCATTGGCTGCCCTGGCAGCTTGCGCATACGGCGCCATGGCCTTTTCGGGGCCGGAGGGGTAGGCATGCGCATACGGGCCGGTGTACAGTTCGATCCGGTCGGCGCCGGCTGCTTTTGCGCCTTCGATCATCCGCGGGTCGGGGTCGGCGAAAACTGATACCCGGATATTTTTTGCCTGGAGCGCGCCGATCACCTCGCGCAGAAAGGCGGCATGCCGGATGGTGTCCCAACCGTGGTCGCTGGTCAGCTGGTCGTTGGCATCGGGCACAAGCGTACACTGATGCGGCGGATTGGCCAGTACCAGATCGATAAATTCAGGCGTTGGATTGCCCTCGATATTGAACTCCGTGGTGACGACGGCCCGGAGCGCCGGAATATCGCTGTAGCGGATGTGGCGGTGATCCGGGCGGGGGTGAACGGTGATACCCTCCGCACCGAAATCTTCGCAGTCGGTAGCTACCTGGACGAGGTTGGGCAGATTGCCGCCGCGCGCATTGCGCAGCAAGGCGACCTTGTTGATATTGACAGAAAGTCTGGTCATGACACGGTGGGTACGGCAGGCGGCAGGGGTATCTTGGAATCCTTTTCCGCAAACCGCAAACTACGCCCTATTTTTACCGCAAAAATACGCGAATTATGGAAGATGTCCGTCCGGATAACTGGGAGGAACAGCCGGGTGCGGCGCCGGCATTCATACCTTACTCCAAACCGGAGCCCCGGGTATGGGTGGTATTGCTGGGGCTGCTGGGGTTTTGCCTGTTTTTTTCCATTTTGGGCGGGGCTGCTTTTCAGGCTATTGTGCTGTTGGCCGGCTGGGATACCGGTATCCTTTCCGGCGTACTGGCGCCGGATGCGCCACCGGCCGAACGCTGGCAGATGCGCCTGCTGCTGGGTATCGGCCATTTGGCCACCTTCCTGTTGGGCGGATGGGCTACCCTGCGTTTTTTTTATCCGCCGGCTTCCCATGCCCTGATCTATTTGAAGGCAGAACGCTTGCCCGGTTTGCGGCCGCTTTTGGGCGGAATCCTGCTCATCCTGGTGTCGATTCCGCTGGTTTTATATACCTACACCCTGAACAAGGCCTTGCCGCTGCCCGATACGTTCCGAATGCTGGAAGACCAAACCAACGACGCGATAAAAGGCTTGCTGCAGATGGACAACGGCCTGGAACTCCTGGCCAACCTCGCGCTCATTGCGCTGTTGCCGGCACTGGGGGAAGAACTGGTGTTCCGGGGGGTGGTGCAGCAGCAGCTGTTGCGGCGTATTGCGCCACCCTGGCTGGGGCTCGTTTTGGCGGCGGCTATTTTTAGCTTTATTCATTTTCAATTCGAGGGATTTTTACCGCGGATGCTGCTGGGTATCCTGTTGGGCTGGCTGTACTGGCGCACGCAAAATTTCTGGGTGCCAGTGGCGGCGCATTTTGCCAACAATGCCTTCCAGGTGGCAGGTCAGTACCTGTATAGCCGGGACCTGTCCGGCATCGACTTGGAAGAGGATATAGACGTACCCTGGTATGCCGCAGCACTGTCCCTGCTGTTGGTCATCGCGCTGATGCGCTGGCTGGACAAACGGAGTGTAATCATCAATATCTAACACGAATACAAAGTATGGATCAATTACTTGGCATCGGATCCCGGGTTAAACACCCCGCCTATGGCGACGGGGTGGTGGTACGGTTGCATTTGGCTGCGTACGAAGTATGTTTTATTCAGTTTGGTTTGAAAATGGTCGGAAAAGACTATGCCGGCTGGCAAATTACAGAAGCCATTCCGGCCGGGGAGTCCGTTTCGTTTACGGAAGCCGAAGAGGCACTGGCCCGCATCCTGCGGGCGTGGGCGGGAGTAAGCCTGGAAAAAGTGCCGCTTGGCGACCGCTGGAAGGGTGGAAAAATGATCCTCCAGGCCGACGGTATGCCGCCGAAAGAAGTTCCGGTGGATACTTTTTTCACAAGATCGTGATGATGCGCGACCGCTTGCGCGTGCTGGAGCAAAACATCAACGCGCACAAGAAACTGGACGATGAAGACAAGGTGAATCTCCAACAGTACATCACCCGTTGTTATGGCAGCATGACGACCTTCAACGTGTTGTTTAAAAACCGGGAGGATTATTTTGTGGGCGACAGTTCAAAGGAGTGATGCTGCTTGCCGGCTCGCCAGATATCCCAAACCAGGGCGGCGGCGACCAATCCGTACTCCGCGGCAATCCAGGCGTAGTTTTCCCGGAACCCACCGCCGGCATAATGGCTGTACGATAAAATGGCCGCAGCCGACCATATCCATGGGAAGCGAAAGGCGGTGCGTAGCCCCAGGGCAAAGGGCAGGGCAACGTACCAGGGGTGTACGGTGGTGGATAAAAGCAAGTACAACGTAGAGGCTGCCAGGAACCGGCCGGGAAGCAGACCGGTCAATGTCCTTTTGTAGCATGCGATCCCCATCACCCCAAAGAATACCAGCAAGGCCAGCGCCGGCCCCAGGGTTCGCGCCACATCCGTGCCCGCCGGCGCCACCGCTTCGCCTGCCCACTTTAAAAGATAATATACACTGGCATTAAACTCGAATTGGCGGAAGTACAAGTCGAGGCTGCCGGCCATGTTAGCCACCAAACTGCCATGTAACAGGGGGGCGAACAACACGGCACAGAAGCCGGCAAAAAACAAGAGAAAACGCCCGCCGCGCCGCCAACCCAAATGCGCCAGGATCAACGGTAAAAACAACAGCGGTACCAGTTTACTCGCCGTGGCCAGGGCCCAAAATACTGCCGCCAGTCGAATTTTATGGCGTTGCAGGGCTGCTATGCCAGCCAAAACGAAACACAACATCGCTCCTTCGAAATGGACATTGCCTGTGATTTCAATCAAAAGCAGCGGGTTTAGGGCATAGAGGTTCTGAGCTGCGAGGCCATTTTCTGCCACCCGGCCCAATGTCTGCAAGGTACCCAGTTCGCAGGCCAGTAAAAACAATTTCAATACAAATACGCCGCCCTGGATGTTTTCCGGAAACGCTTTTGCCGCCAGCCAAAACGCCGCCTGGCACACCGGCGGATAAACGGTATAGTATTCCGTAGAATTCAGTCTGCCGTACAGCTCCGGCGTAATACCCGGGAGATGAAGGTGGTTTTCTATAAAATATGCCGGCGGATGCGCAAACGGGTGGATGCCATGAGCAGCCAGGTTGCCATCCCAGAGGAAACGGTAAAAATCGTCGGATAAATTGGGCAAGCTGAAGAGCAGGGTGCAGCGGAGCCCTATGCCCAGGCCGGTAAACCAGCGGCGGTCGGCGGCTGTCCAGTATGGTCGCGTGACGACCCAGGAATACAGACCAAAAAACAAGGCATACGTTCCGGCCAGCGCCCCAAAATCAGAACGCTGAACGATATAGCCCAACAGGAGCGTCAGCGCTCCGAGCCCGGCGCCGGCTGCAATGCGTGCGGGGGTGTGCGACAAAGCCTCCATGCGCCCAAAGATAGGCGCCTAGCGCGCCCGTTGGCGGTTGTCGAAGGCAAATTTGTGGTAAGCGCCATTTACAGGCATCTCCACCAGTAGCCGCTCCATAAAATTGGACTTGCCGCGCACCTTGATAATGCCTTGTATGGCTTCGCCCGGATAGATCGTATGGGCGCGGAGCAGGCCGTCTTCCGGGATACGCGGTTCGGACTGTGGCGGCGGGGCCCCATGGGTTCCTGCGGCGTAGGCGATATGGAAGGAGAAATCGATCCATCCGATGGGATCGTAGTAATAAAAGTTTGCCCACTCGTTGTGATTTTGGGCGTTGTTGTTGCGCGACGACTTTTTGTTGTTATCCTTCGAGAGTTCGGATATCACGAGGATAAGCGCTACCGTGCCAACCACCACGGCCGTGCCGATCAGGATATCGCGGTTGCGCTTCCATTTTTTATATTCGGACGCTTCGAACACCCGGAGCGGCTGCATGTGTCCAAAGGCATCATAGCCGCTGACCCGCACGTCTTCCGGGTAAAACGTATAGGCCGAATCGCTGTCGTTGTACAGGTAAACCTGAAGGGCGAGGTCGTTTTCGCCTTTGGCACTGAGGCCGGCGGTCAGGTCGGCGCCGTACTGCTGCGACCGCAGGCCGGGCAGGCCCCGGGTGTAAACGGCTTCCGTCTGGCCGGGTTGTGTACCGGCCGGTGTATAGTAGTATTGGGCACAGGCGCCAAGGAGCAGCAGCGCCAACAAACTGAAGGTAAAGCGTTTCATGATTTGTGGTTGTTTGATCTGAGTAAAACCGGTTTATTCTCCGGCGGCTGATGGCTGACATACTGCCAACGCGCGCTGCCGGTACGCGCCTTCAAATATACAGTGCCTGTGGGCGTATTCGCCAGCCTTAATTTTTTCAGGATACTGTTTTTTCGACGGGAGACGCTTTTTCAGCCGGCCTGGGTGGTGCATGACAGAAAAAATCCCCGTGCTGCCCAAACAGCACGGGGACTCGTATGTTCAAATCAACAAATCAACAAATCAACAAATCACCTAAACCGCAGGTGTTTGATTGAATAGTAGCAGATCGTTGCAAAGCCGAAAGCCAGCATCGAGTGGAACAGCACAAAGGCGTTATTGCCCGTTTTTACGCCGATAATAACGGCAGCGGAAAATACCAGGGCCATAAAACCTTCGGCGTAGGTGATCCAGGAGATTTTCCGGGCCAGGTAGCTGGTTTTTTTCAAGGGGTTTTTTTCGCTGATAGTTCCGTATTTCGGTGTGCGCACAAAGGCCGACACCTTGCCGCGCAACCCTTCCACTACGGCGATGGCGTTGTACAGCGACAAGCCCATCGAGATCGGCAGGAAGGACAGGAACAGCCCGAAAAAGCGCACTTTTTCCCAGAAGGAAGGCGGGTTATTGCGGTTGAGCGCAGCGGTGATATTGGCCGTGTACGAAATAGCCGCTACGGCGAACAAGCCCAGTACGGAGAACGACAGGAAGTGGGTGGAAATGCCCAGTTCCTGGAATGCGAACGAAAGCGGGATACTGCTCAGCGCGGCGATAAATACCCAGAGAAATACGCCGTAGGCCATCAGTTGGCTGATCGCGTGCATTTTCTGGATGCCGTTGAGTTTGTCGGTATTCCAAACGAGTTTCAACAGCTTGCGGGCATTTTGGGCGCCGCCCTTGTTCCAGCGGAACTGCTGTCCTTTGAGGGCGTTCATATCCACGGGCAATTCAGCCGGGCTGCCCAGTTTTTCCAGGTACTGGATTTTATAACCCATGATCTGTGCGCGGAAGCTCAGGTCGAGGTCTTCGGTAAGGGTATCGCTCTGCCAGCCGCCGGCTTCGTTGATCACTTTTTTGCGCCATACACCAGCCGTGCCGTTGAACTGGAGCAGGAGGTTGCCGTAGGAGCGGCCGGCCTGCTCGACGGTGAAGTGTACGTTGAGTTGCAGGGCCTGCAGTTTCGTCAGCATGCTGTAGTCGGCGTTGATGTGTTCCCAACGCGTTTGAACGATCGCGATCTTCTGGTCTTCAAAGTAGGCCATAGTGGTGCGCAGGAAATCGGGGCGTGGGGTAAAATCGGCGTCGAAGATGGCGATAAATTCGCCGTTGGCTTTGGGCATGGCCTCCTGGAGCGCGCCGGCTTTGTAGCCCTGGCGGTTGACGCGGTGGATGTGTTCGATTTGGAAGCCCCGGGCTTTGAGTTCAGCTACCTTGGCGGCCACGATGGCCACGGTTTCGTCAGTGGAATCGTCGAGCACATGGATTTCAAATTTGTCTTTCGGGTACTCCTGCGCGGCCACGTAGTCGATGATGCGTTCGGCAACGTACATTTCATTGTACATCGGGAGTTGTACGGTCACGAAAGGCGCGTTTTGGTCGTCCGATTCGTATTTTTTGTATTGGATTTGCGGGTTGTCTTTGTGGAATTTCTTGTACAGGAACAACAAATGGAATTGCAGGAGGGCGTAAATCGTCACACCGCTCATAGCAATAAAGTAAATAAGGAGCATCAGGTAGCCGAAATCGACAAATGCCTGATACTGGAGTGCTTCGAAAAGCGAATGAAGACCGTACATAGTGTTAGAAGTTTCGAGTTTGAAGTTGGCGTCGAACGTTGTGGTCCGAAATCCAAAATTTTAGTTGTTGCGGTTATGATTTGCGGTATTCCAATACAAAATGAAAATAAGTGCGATAATCTTCCATCCGGCCAGCAGCACGCCTTTCAGTGTGCCGGAAACCTTGCTCTTTCCTCCGGCGCGTTTGCGGTAGCGGACCGGTACTTCTGCGCAGGCCAAGCCCTGCTGGGCCGCCTTGACCTGCATTTCGACCGTCCAGCCGTAGTTGGGGTCCCGCATGTCCAGGGCCAGCAGACTTTCCCAGCGGATGGCCCGGAAGGGGCCGAGGTCGGTGAACCGGTAGCCGTACAGCCAGCGGATCAGGAGCGGGGCGAGCCAGTTGCCGAAGCGCTGCGGCAGGGTCATGGCGCCAGGTTCGGGGTTTCCGAGCATCCGGGAGCCGATAACCAGGTCTTTTCCGTCGTTCAAAACCGGACCCGCCACGTTTGGCAGGTCTTCGGGGTAGTCGGAGTAATCGCCGTCGAGAAACACCACGATTTCAGGGCGTTCGGACGCCGGCAGGCCTTGCAGGTAACGTATGCCGGCCAGGCAGGCAGAGCCGTAACCGCGGTGTTCGGCGTTGACGATTACGGCGCCGGCGTTTTCCGCCACTTCCGCCGTCCGGTCCGTCGATCCATTGTTGCAAACAACCACTGCGCGCACGCCCGCTTTCGGGAGAGCGGCCAATACCAACGGCAGCGATGCTTCTTCGTTATAAGCCGGAATCAGGACGTAAATGCGTTTTTTCGGCGTTTTTTCCATCGTTTTTCCTGCAGACGCCCTGCGACTTGCTTCAAATGGCCGGATTGACGCTGCAAAAATAACAGAAGAGTTAAGAAAACGTTAAAAACTTTTAACAAACGGGTTGTTAAAGTTTTGTAAACGGCCGTTTATAACTTTTAATAAACTCCAGCGTGTAAAATTATATTCCAGAACACGTGTTAAATTTTTGATTTTTATGCAGGAATACCCCGGAATTTAACACCCGGCAAGTGTTTATTTCGGGAAAGTCGGAAATTGATAAAGGCGATTATTTTGCCGGCCCTTTCGTTGAATAACTGTTAATTTTTTAACACTCTGGCGGAACGCCGGGTAATACAGCGACGGCAAGAGCCCGTGTCGCCTGATCGTATGGTTGCCCGGGGGCGGGCTATTGGGCGATGCCGTACTGCCAACATACAATATCAATCGCCTTATCCGGATTTTCAGTGCCACAAGCGGATATGGCTGTGTTGAAGTTCCGGGATGCTCTGATAACGGCGCCAGGTGTTACCTTTGTCCGTACCTTTTCACTGCACACCCTTTTACGCATGTCTCTGCTCCGGCTCGCCCTTGTTTTGGCCTTTTTGACTGCCCTGTTCAGCTTTTGCCAAAAAGAACGATTCACCGATAACCCGACCGACAAACTGGTGTTCAGCGCCGACACGCTGCGCTTCGATACGGTGTTTACGCAGCTCGGCTCGGCCACCCGCATTCTGAAAGTATATAACCGGCACAGCAAAAGTATCCGGATCAGCAAAATATACCTGGAACGCGGCGACCAGTCGCGCTTCAACCTGAACGTCGACGGGTTGCCGGGCGACAGCCACGCCGGCATCGAGATCGCACCCAACGACAGTTTGTACGTATTCGCCGAGGTTACGGTCAACCCCGATATGCCGCTCAGTTCCAGCCCGTTTGTGCTGGACGAAAACCTGGTGTTCGAAACCAACGGCAACACCCAGCGCGTGGTGCTCGAGGCCTGGGGCCAAAACGCCGTGTACCTGCCCTCGCGTTTCGGCGCCGGCGGCGCCGCGCTCTACGCCTGCAACGGCGGCGAATGGGTGTGGGACGACCCGCGGCCCTACGTCATTTACGGCATTCTGGTCATTGACGACTGCACGGTCCGCATCCCGGCCGGCGCCCGCGTGTATGTGCACGGAGGGCTGGGCCGCGAGGAGATCGACAGCGTGGTGTACCGCTACAACGACGGCTTCCTGGCCTTCCAGGGCAGCGGCCGCCTCCTGGTGGAAGGTACGCTGGACAAGCCCGTTATTTTTGAAAGCGATCGCCTGGAGCCGGAATTTGACGACGAACCGGGGCAGTGGACGGGCATCTGGCTGCAATCGGGCACCAGCGGCCACCGGCTCGAACACTGCATCGTGCGCAACTCGATCATCGGCGTGCGGGCCGACTCGGCCGTGGACCTCACCCTGCGCAACACCCAGATCTACAACACCGCCAGCAGCGGGCTTATCGGCGTTCACGCCAGGATAAGCGCTGAAAACTGCCTGTTTTACAGCAACAACGGCTATTCCATCCAACTGGAATACGGCGGCGACTACAGCTTCACCTATTGCACGGCGGCCAGTTTCGGCGTCGACGGCGAGGCGCTGCGCATGGGCAATGCCCTCTGCCTGGATGATTTTTGCAACACCTACGCCGCTTACCCGCTCAAGGCGCGTTTCCAAAACTGCATCCTCACAGGCAGCCGTGCCGACCAGATCACCTTGTTCGACCGGACCGGCATAGCCGGTGAATTCGACTACGATTTTAAAAATTGCCTGGTGCGGGTGAAAGACCTGTTGCGCGAAAACGACCACCCCGAATTTTTCACCTATTGCAATCCCTGTCTGAACCTGCAAACCCAGGATACGGTTTTCCTCAACATTCCCGAGGACAATTACCGGCTGGATACGCTGCACTCCAAAGCCAACCGCTATGCCCTGCCCCTGCCCGGCATCGCCACCGACCTCGACGGCAAACTGCGGGATGCGGCAATGCCGGACGCGGGGTGTTATGAGATGGAGTTTTAAGGCGTAGGATAGCGACGCCCTTTTTCCGACCTTTGCGCCCTAGTTTTATTTTCAACTATGCAAATCCTTCTCCTCGGCGGCGGCGGCCGCGAACACGCATTTGCCTACAAATTTGCTCAGGACCCCGGCTGCACGCGCTTGTTTATCGCCCCGGGCAATACCGGCACGGCCGAATGCGGCACGAATGTGGCCCTGGCCGTAACAGACTTTGACGGCATCGGGCGGTTTGCGCTGGCCAACGCTATCGATATGGTGGTGGTGGGCCCGGAAGAACCGCTGGTGCGCGGCATCGTTGATTATTTCCGGGACGACCCGGCGCTGCGCCGCGTGGCTGTGATCGGCCCTTCGGCGGCTGGCGCCCAACTGGAAGGCTCCAAGGCTTTTGCCAAAAAATTCATGGTCCGCCACGGCATTCCCACGGCGCAGTACCGCGAAGTGTCGACCGTGGAGGACGGCGCCTCATTTTTAAAAACCCTGCCGGCGCCCTACGTGCTCAAGGCCGACGGGCTGGCTGCCGGCAAGGGCGTGCTGATCCTCGATCGCCTGGACGAGGCAATCGCCGCCTTGCAAACCATGCTGGCCGGCCAGTTTGGCGAAGCCAGCCGCCGGGTGGTGATCGAGGAGTTTCTGAGCGGAATCGAATTTTCGGTTTTTGCGCTGACTGACGGCAGGCACTACAAAATTTTGCCGGAGGCAAAAGACTACAAACGGGTAGGGGAGGGCGACACCGGCCTGAACACCGGCGGCATGGGCGCCGTGTCGCCGGTGCCGTTCGTGACGCCGGAACTGTGGGAAAAAGTCGAAACGCGCATCATCCGACCCACGGTGGCAGGGCTTGCAGCAGAAGATATCGACTATAAAGGATTTATCTTTTTCGGCCTGATTAAGGTGGGCGACGAACCGTACGTCATTGAATACAATTGCCGCATGGGCGACCCGGAAACGGAGGTGGTGTTGCCGCGCCTTAAAACCCCCTTGACGCCGCTGTTTGAGGCTATTCGCGCCGGCCGGCTGGATACCGTGCAGTTGGAAACTATTCCGGAGACGGCGGTAGCGGTCATGCTCACCGCCGGCGGTTATCCGGGCGAGTACCGCAAGGGCGATGAAATCCGCATGGCTGCCCCACGCCCCGGGTGCCTTTACCTGCATGCCGGCACCCGGCAGGCCGAAGAGAAAGTGCTCACGCATGGCGGTCGGGTGATGGCCATCACGGCGTTCGGCGCATCGGTTGAGGCTGCGGCCGGGCAGGCCCTCGCTGCGGCCGAACAGGTGCATTACGAAGGGAAATACTACCGGCGGGACATCGGGAGAGACCTGATGGCCCCGGAATAGTAAGAAGATTCAGTCCTTGCTCTCCAACGGAAAGGAATAGAAGTAGGTATTGGAAGCCGGAGCGGGTTCTGCGCTGGAGGCCGGCGTTGGGGGAACAGCGCTGCTGTACACATAGTTGTATTGCACCTGCACGGGCTGGGGGGCGGGTACCTGGGCTTTTTCCTGTGCCGGCAGTTTGAACCGGATATGTACTTTTTTGTGGAACAACACCCGTACGCCGCGGTTGCGGCCGACAACAAACCTGAGCAGGCGCAGCACGCGGGCGGCCTCTTCATCGCAGCCGAACCCGAGGCCGCGCAGCAACCGGGTTTCCACCACTTTGCCCAGGTGGTCAATGTCGTACTCCAAATACACCGTGCCCTCGATTCGGGCTTCGAGGGCCTCGGCCGGATAGCGCAAATGGCTGTAGATAAACTTGGTCAGCCCTTTTGGCCCGCCGGGAAATTCCGGTTGTTGTAGAAAATGCTTGGGCTTTTTTTCCCGCTCCATGTTGAGGTGTTTGATGGCGCAATCCGGTCAGGCTAGTTGTTGTGCCAACCGGCGGTGTTGCACGATTTTATCCAGAAAACGCAGCGTAATGAACGCCGTCACAAACAGGAGGCCATAGGTAAAAAACGGACTTTGCACCGCAGCAGACCATTCCGAAACCGGGATTTCCGGTATGGAGAATCCACTTTCCTCCGCGGGCGACAATTGCAAGGCCGCTACTACCATCACAACTGCAGGCGCCAATACGAATAAAACGAAGACCAGGGCAATCAGCCGGATGATCCAATCCTTGCCGGGCGCGGCAGCTTTTATTTTGACGCGCTCGGCAGCCCAGGCGGCCATTACCCGGTCGGCAAAGCCGGGGTTCGGCGCTTCGAGCGGAATGGCGGACAGCTCCTCTTTTTCTCCGAGAATCAGGCGCAGGCGGGCTTGCCATTCCGGGTTCCGTTGCAAGTAGGCTTCCACCTGACCTTTTTCTGCGCCGGACAAAATGCCGTCGGCATAATCCCATAGCATATCATCGGTAAGCAAAAAGTTATTTTCCATTATAGAAAGGTTTGAAGGTTAGCGGGCTCCCGGGGCGTGCTGTCCGCCGTATTCTGCCTGGAAGTTGGTTTCCAATACGGATTTTAAACGTTGGCGGGCGCGGCAAAGTTTAGTTTTGGCATTGGACATCGAAAGGTCCATAATTTGACAGATTTCGTCGAGGCTTTGTTCGTACAGGTAAAAAAGGGTCAGGATGCCGGCATCATCGTGCGAGAGCATGGCAATGGCGCGGTGCAGGGCGGCATTGCGGTCGTCGCGTTCCAGTTCGGAGGAGGCGTCGGGGGCGCCTTCGTCTTTAAGGGTCAGGGGCCGGACGTCGTCGTCGAGTGACAGGATATCCGGTTTGTTTTTACGCAAGTGGTTCAGGGCTGTGGAATAAACGATCTTGTACAACCACGTCGTGAATTTACAATCGCCCCGAAAATCGGCCATGTACCGGAACATGCGCATAAAACAATCCTGGGCTACTTCGTGGGCGTCTTCCCGGTTCTTGACAAAACGCAGGGCCAGCGTAAACACGTACTTTTCATAGCGCTTCACGAGCATGGCATAGGCGCTTTGGCGCCCGGCCAATGCTTGCTGAATGAGTGTTTCGTCGCTGATGGTTACGGCCATAACTGGCTTTGTGCTGTTTGTTTTCTTTCGGACACTGGGCTGCGGCGCCGGGTTACAAAGTTCGCATTTTTTTTGACACGTCAGGAAAATCGCTGCAATAACCACCCGGCCAGCATATCCGCATCTACTTGTTCCCAGGGGTGTTTAACGCCATGTAATAAAAGCAGCGGCGTTTGCATGCGGGCAAAGGTAAACCCACGGTATGAAAAAGTGCCCGACTGCGCGTACATTTGGCGCCAGGCCACACTTGTATGACTATACACGCTCAACTTGTCGATTTGCACGCCCGCCGTATTTACCCGGCGGAAGTCGTGTTGGAAAACGGACGTATCCGGAACATTCGCGAACTGGACCGCCTGCCTGCCGGTACGGGTTATTTGCTGCCGGGTTTTGTCGATGCGCATGTGCACATCGAAAGCAGTATGTTGCCGCCGGCCGAATTTGGCCGTATGGCTGTCGTGCATGGCACGGTAGCCACCGTGTCAGATCCACACGAAATAGCCAATGTATTGGGCGCCGGCGGGGTGCAGTTTATGCTTGATGAAGCCGGGCATTCGCCGGTTAAATTTTGTTTTGGGGCGCCATCCTGTGTTCCGGCTACCCGGTTTGAAACTGCCGGCGCCGCACTCGGTGCGAACGCTGTGGAGGCGTTATTGGAGCACCCCGCCATCGGTTACCTTTCGGAGATGATGAATTTCCCCGGCGTCTTGCACGGCGATACGGAAGTGTTGACTAAAATTGCTGCCGCCCGGCGTCTGGGTAAGCCGGTGGACGGCCATGCGCCCGGCCTGCGCGGCGATGCCGCCCGGCGTTATTTTGGCGCCGGTATCCATACCGATCACGAGTGTTTTGCTTTGGATGAAGCCCGCGAAAAAGCCGGCTTGGGCGTGCAAATCCTGATCCGGGAAGGCAGTGCCGCCCGCAATTTTGACGCTTTGTGGCCGCTATTGAACGAATGTCCCCGGCAGATCATGTTTTGTTCCGACGATATGCACCCCGACAGCCTGTTGAACGGTCATATTGACCGCCTGGTAGCGCGCGCGCTGGCCAAAGGCTGTGCCTTGTTCGATGTGTTGCGCGCGGCGTGCCTGCATCCGGTAGCGCACTACCGCTTGCCCGTCGGGCTCCTGCGGCCCGGCGACCCGGCCGATTTCATCCGGGTAGCCGATCTGACCAATTTTCAGGTATTGGAAACCTGGATCGACGGGCTGTGCGTGGCGAAGGACGGCGCCAGCCGCCTGCAACACCGGCCTTCCGGCGCTCCGAATCAGTTTGCTGCCCGGCCCAAATCGCCGGAAGATTTCCGGTTGTTATCAAAAGGCGGCTCCGGGTTGATGCGGATAATTCGCGCCTGGGATGGCGAGATCGTGACCGGGAGTGAAACCGGCCCGGCCCGTACGGACGGGGGTGCGCTTTGGCCTGATCCGGCATCTGACGTGTTGAAGATAGCCGTAGTAAACCGCTACGTGCCGGATGCCACGCCGGCAGTGGGCTTTGTGCGCGGCTTCGGGTTGCAGCGGGGCGCCCTGGCATCCAGTGTTGCCCACGACTCGCACAATATCGTGGCCGTAGGCGCCGGCGATGCGGCATTGTGTGCAGCGGTAAATGCCGTCATTGAAGCCCGGGGAGGTATCAGTGCCACGGATGGCGCCGGTGAAACCCACGTTTTGCCGTTGCCTGTCGCCGGTTTGATGAGCCCGGAAGACGGCTACACCCTGGCGCATTCGTATGCCCGCCTGGACGCCTGGGTAAAAGCGGCGCTGGGCAGCGTATTAACGGCGCCCTTCATGACCCTTTCTTTTATGGCCTTGCCGGTTATTCCGACCTTAAAAATGACTGATCTGGGATTGTTTGACGGGCATACCTTCGAATTTACCGGGGTGGAAGTAAATTCCTGATATTTTTGCGGCGCAGTATGGAAGTTCGCGGCAAGATATTGGCCGGCATCGTCGGTATGATCGTGTGCGACCTGGCGGGTTTGCCGCTTGGCGGGGTTTGGGGCTTTGCTTTGGGGGCGATGCTGGGGCATGTGTTGTACGACCGGCGCCGGGATTTTGAGGCTTCAGAGCGCGAATTCCGCGCCTATCAGCGCCGCCAGGGCGAGTATTTATACCACGTATTCAGCTTGAGCGCCAAGCTGGCCAAAGCGGACGGTCCTGTGAACCGGCATGAAGTCAATTTTATGGAACGCCTGATCCGCCATCAGTTTCGCCTGACCGATCGCGGGCGGGCCAATGTAGTCCGGGTATGGAAGGACGCCAAAGACTCGAATACGCCTTTTGAGCAGTACGCCCGGGCGTTTTACCTCGATTTTGCGCGCGAACGCCACCAGGTACTCAATATGCTGGATCTGCTCTTTGCCGCTGCAGCGGCCGACGGCGGACTGCATCCCCGGGAGGAGGAGCTGCTTTTACGCGCTGCCGGCCTCTTCCATATCGGTCGGCTGCAATATGACCGGATCAAGTACCGCTATTATCAGGCGCCTAAGCAACAACCCCGCTGGTCGTCGCTTGATCCGTATTATGCTATCCTGGGCGCGCAGCCGACCGAGCCGCTGGATGTGATCAAACGGAAGTTTCGAAAACTGGCTATGGAGTGGCACCCCGATAAAATACAGGCAAAAGGCGCCTCGAACGAGGCGGTACGCCACGCAAAAGAAAAATTTCAACAGATCAACGAGGCGTATGAGAAAATCGTGGAAGCCCGCAAGTGAACGCCAACCAATTATTTTCTTCCCTCGATTTCCCGGACTACAAAGAAACCGTCGCTGCCTTGCGGTTGGTACAACGGCATGAGAATAAGCCCGTCCTCCGGCGCCAGCACCGGGCCGGTGGTATCGTCGGCGAGGTGTTCGCCTTTTTGAATGGGTTGAAAATTGAAATAGCCAGGGCGCATGTAAAAGGCGTCTCCGGGCCGGATCCGGTGCACATGCCGCAAATGCGTGACTTTCGGGAGCGGATCGGAAAATGCCTTCAGGATCGACTCGTGCCGGCTATCCACGTCCTCTGGCTGGATACAGCCCGCTGCGCGCAAGCAGTTGACAACGGCTGCGATGGACCGGCTTACCGACAAGGGATCGTCGTGCTGGCCAGCTTCAAAGGCAGCGCCACACGAATAACAAGGGTATCCGCCGATTTGGAAGTGATTTCCAGCGGCATGATGGAGCAGGGTGCCTTCGAGACCTTCCAGCATACCTAAAATGACCGGTGCGTGCAGTTCCTTGGCCAGGCGTAAACTGGACTTGTCATCCGATGGGATACAGAAAATTCCGCCATCGGCCGAGGTTGTATGCAAGTCCAGCAGAATGAGCGCTTCAGGGCGGTTATTCTGGATTTCGTTGTGGATCAGTTCCAGCAACTCGGCAAGTTCGCGGTCCTCCGCCTGGCGTTCTGTCGAAGGGGTCTGTTGAATCCGGCGGATATGGACGGCCGTCCACAACCGGTTGAGGTCCCGGTCAATGTACCTGGACCCGGTGGCGAATGCCTGCCGGTTGCCGATCAGGCCGATTAATTTGCCCCGGAAGGTAAAGCCGGGGTTGACGGTGGGTTCTTTTTCCAGCATGCGGAATAATTCCTGGAGTGCCAGGACGCCGGCTGGTTCGTTGCCATGAACAGCTCCGAACACGACGACTAATGCGCCGGGTTCGGAGCCGGTATACGTACCAATAATTCGATTCATAAGTTGGCAGCAAAGGTAGCCGCCGCCAGGGTAGTCTTACAACATTATGCCTTCTTTTTACCGCGTGCAGCGCGCGCTTTGGCCAGGCTTTCGGCCCTGGACAATTTGGGCTGACCGGCGGCCTTGGCCTTTTTTACCCGGGCGGGTTTGGCTTCGGCGGCCGCCCTGGCCTTTTTTGTCTTGGCTGCAGGCGCTTCGGCGGCGGCTTTGGCGGCGCGCGCGGCGCGCGCTTTGGCGAGGCTTTCGGCCCTGGACAGTTTGGGCTGACCGGCGGCCCTGGCCTTTTTTACCCGGGCGGGTTTGGCTTCGGCAGCGGCTTTGGCGGCGCGCGCGGCGCGCGCTTTGGCGAGGCTTTCGGCCCTGGACAGTTTGGGCTGACCGGCGGCCCTGGCCTTTTTAGTCTTGGCTGCAGGCGCTTCGGCGGCGGCTTTGGCGGCGCGCGCGGCGCGCGCTTTGGCGAGGATTTCGGCCCTGGACAGTTTGGGCTGGCCGGCGGCCCTGGCCTTTTTAGTCTTGGCTGCAGGCGCTTCGGCGGCGGCTTTGGCGGCGCGTGCGGCGCGCGCTTTGGCGAGGATTTCGGCCCTGGACAGTTTGGGCTGGCCGGCGGCCCTGGTTTTTTTGGTCTTGGCTGCAGGCGCTTCGGCGGCGGCTTTGGCGGCGCGTGCGGCGCGCGCTTTGGCGAGGATTTCGGCCCTGGACAGTTTGGCGCGGCCCTGGGCTGCAGGCGCTGGCGGCGGCGGGCGGCGGCGCGCTTGGCGAGGATTTCGGCCCGACAGTTTGGGGCGGCCCTGGCCTTTTTAGTCTTGGCTGCAGGCGCTTCGGCGGCGGCTTTGGCGGCGCGTGCGGCGCGCGCTTTGGCGAGGATTTCGGCCCTGGACAGTTTGGGCTGGCCGGCGGCCCTGGCCTTTACCCGGCCGGGTTTGGCCGCAGCGGCAGCTTTGGCGGCGCGGCCGGGTGGTTCGGCATCTGCGGGTTGTGCTGCAACAGATTTACTTCCGGCTGGCCGGCCACGGCGCCGGACGGGGGGCACGTGTTCAAATGCAGGAGCAGATTTCCCATGCAAGACCAGGGCAATATGCGCCAGGTGGTGTTTGCAGTGCCAGGCATATAGTGCGATAGCCTCCGGCAATAAGATGATTTTTTTGCGTTCGGGGTGAAAATAACCGCGTTCCAGGTCATCTTCCGACAGGGATTCTAAAAAATTACTCCAGCGTTTGTGGAGGGCGGCCAGGAGCTGGAGCGATAGTTTTACCGGTCCATATTTGCCGTCGCTGGTTTCTGCCCAGCGTTTTTCTTCATAGGGTTTGATAACAGGAGCCGGTTCTGTCACGGCCATTTTCATCCGGATATAGGCATTTATATGCGAATCGGCCATATGGTGTACAACCTGGCGAACGGTCCAACCGCCTTGCCGGTATGGTGTGTCCAGTAATGCACTATGCCGTTTTTTTAATAGTTTTTTCAGTTCTTTTGGCAGCCGGACAATCGTTTTGATGTTCCTGCGGGTATCTTCAAGCGAGTACAGTTTCCCATATTCGAATTGACCGATAGGGTACCTGAGTTTATCTGTTTTTTTCATTTTTATGAAATTAAATCGTGAGCGGATTATAATGTTTGCGCCTAACTGGTATAGTGTATATGAAGAAAATATGTCGATGTTGTTTCAATCCCGGTCTTTCCAATTCCATAAATACCGGCAGGCAATAGTCCGGTATGGCCGCCAGGGTTCGGCAATTTCACCCATGCGGAGCCGGAGTGATTTGCCGGTTTCGGGCAACGAATAGAGTTTAGCCATGGATTGTTGAATACCCAGATCGTCGACCGGAAATACATCCGGGCGATCCAGCGTAAATATCAGGATCATTTCGGCCGTCCAGCGGCCAACGCCTTTTATTTTTGTGAGTAAATCAATGATTTCTGTATCGGGATACTTAGCCCAATCGAAATAGTCCAACTGGTGTTCCAGGGTAAAGGCTGCAACGTTTTTCATGTATCCCGCCTTTTGATTGGACAGGCCCGCGCTACGCAGTTTTTCTGTATGGATATTTGCCAACAGGGAAGGGGTTGGATAATGGTCCGGGTATAACGCACAAAACCGGGAAAAGATTGCCCGGGCTACCTGGAGGCTCAATTGCTGCGAAGAAATAGATTTTAACAGGTCGAAATAAACATCTCCCGTAGGATCGGCAGGCTTCAGGCTGCTATTTTGTATAATTTTCTGGAGCAGATGGTCTTTTGTCAAATGGGCAATAGCGACATCTAATTCCATTTCATATAAATAATTCAATAAAAAACCGGGGATGCTTAGCCGCTGACATAGGCGGCTATACCGGTCGTATGCCATACGGAACGCGATAAAGGTATGTTAATCGGGGGTACTAACTCTAATATTGCGATATTTATTTTTCTATTGCCAGCGATGCCGGCGGTAAAAAACATCTTTTGTTACTCTAATTTAAAAAGAATAATATTGCCGGACCGATTACAGGGATTCATTCGACAACAGAAATAATTTATGGGATTTCAAAAGGTTACTACTGCTGACAATCAGCCTGAAATGTTAAATTTCGTCCGCCATTTACTTGATGATGTGCAGGCTTTCGAATACATGTTGGACAATGACTGGTTTGAAAGCGACATTACCCGCATTGGCGCCGAACAGGAGTTGTGTTTGGTCCATAACAAAACATACAAGCCGGCGTGCATCAACCTGGAGGTATTGGCCAAACTGAAGGATGCGCCCTGGTGTGTGACGGAGTTGGCCAAGTTTAACCTGGAGACCAACCTGACTCCCCGGGAGTTTTCCGGCACTTGCCTGCGCGAACTGGAAGCCGAGAACCTGGCATACCTGGAGCGTATTCAGGAGGTTCTGAATGATTTTGACGCCTCTATCGTGCTTTGCGGTATTTTACCCACCCTGCGAAAACACGATCTGGACATGAAAAACCTGACGCCGATCGACCGCTACTACGCCCTGATGGCGGCCATTCAAAAGCACTTGCTGGGCACCTCGTTTGAGCTGCGGGTGGAGGGGGTGGACGAGCTGCTGGTCAAGCACGATTCGCCCTTGCTGGAGGCCTGCAACACGAGTTTCCAGGTGCACCTGCAAGTGGCGCCGAAGGAGTTCGTCAAAATGTACAACATCGCCCAAACGCTTGCCGCGCCGGTCATTGCCATTTCGGCGAATTCGCCCCTGGTTTTCGGGCGGCGCCTGTGGCATGAAACGCGCATAGCCTTGTTCCAGCAAAGCCTGGATACGCGCACCACCTCCGATCACATGCGCGAACGGCTCCCGCGCGTCAATTTTGGCTCCGGATGGCTGCAGGGCGATATCACCCAGATTTACAAGGAAGATATCAGCCGTTTCCGGGTATTGCTGGCCGGCAACATCGAGGAGGAATCCCTGCAAATGGTCCGTCAAGGGAATGTGCCCAAATTGCGCGCCCTGCAGATCCACAACTCCACCGTGTACCGCTGGAACCGCCCCTGCTACGGTATTTCCCCCAACGGTAAACCGCACCTGCGCATCGAAAACCGGGTCATGCCGGCAGGCCCCACCCCCGTGGATGCTGCGGCCAACGCCGCGTTTTGGCTGGGGGCCATGACCGGCATGAGCCTGCATTACAGCGATATTACCAAACACCTGGATTTCGACGACGTGCGCGACAATTTTATCAAAGCGGCCAAATTCGGCATTGACAGTACGTTCAACTGGATCAACGACAAAAAAGTACATGCGCCGGAATTAATCCTGAAAGAGCTGATCCCCCTGGCAAAAGAAGGGCTTACGCACCGGCGCGTCCATAACGCGGATATTAAAAAGTATCTCGGCATCATCGAGGCGCGCGCGCGGGAACACAAAACGGGGGCCCGCTGGGCCTTGCGCTCTTTTACCGCGCTAAAAAGCGAAGTAACCAACGACGAAGCCGTATCCTGCCTGACGGCCGCCATTATCAAAAATCAAAAACAAAATATGCCTGTGCATACCTGGAAGGAAACCACCACCTCGGACCTGGAAAACTGGCAACCGTCCAAATTGAAAGTGGAAGAATTCATGTCTACCGATTTGTTTACCGTTCAGCGCGACGACCTGATCGAACTGGTCGCCGAAATCATGAACTGGCGGCGCATCCGGTACATGCCGGTGGAGAACAACAAAGGCGAATTGGTGGGGCTCGTCTCCTCCCGCCTGTTGCTGCGCTATTTTGCCCGCGCCAAGAAGGAAAATACCCAACAGCTGGTTACCGTGAAAGATATTATGATCGAAAAACCCATCACCGTGAACCCGGAAACCACGATTATGGAAGCCATGCATACCATGCAGGAAAACAAGATCGGTTGCCTGCCCGTGGTGAAGGGCAAGGAGCTGGTGGGGATCATTACCGAGATGGATTTTCTGCGCATCACCTCCCGGCTGATGGAACGGGTGGAGAAATAAGGCTATTGCGCGAATACGCCCGAAGACAGATACCTGTCGCCGCGATCGCAGATAATACAAACGACCACGGCCTTGTCCAGATCAGCCGCCAGTTTGGCCGCCGCCGCCGCGGCCCCGCCGCTGCTGACCCCGCCAAAAATAGCGTCTTCGCGGGCCAGGCGCCGCATCATGGCCGCGGCTTCGTCCTGCGATACCTCGATGATGCGGTCCACCCGATGCGGTTCGTAAATTTTGGGCAAAAACCCGGCCGACCAGCGCCGGATACCCGGAATGCTGGAGCCGTCGGCAGGCTGTACGCCTACGATCTGCACGGCCGGATTCTTTTCCTTGAGAAAACGGGATACGCCCATGATCGTACCGGTGGTGCCCATCGACGACACGAAATGGGTGATCCGGCCGCCGGTGTCGCGCCAGATCTCGGGGCCGGTTGTTCGGTAATGCATGCCCCAGTTGTCGGGGTTGGCGAATTGATTCAGCATCAGGTAGCCGCCTTTCGCTGCCATATCTTCCGCCAGTTCGCGGGAGTATTCGATCGTGCGGGCAGCCGGCGTCAGGAGCACTTGGGCGCCAAAGGCTTCCATCGTTTGCACCCGCTCGGCCGTGGAGTTATCGGGCATAATGAGCGTTATGTCGAGGCCGAACAAGCGGGCGATCATGGCAAGGGCGATGCCGGTGTTGCCGCTGGTGGCTTCCACGAGCTTCATGCCGGGCCGGATGTCGCCGCGGTCGAGCGCGCCCTTAATCATGCCGTAGGCCGCGCGGTCCTTGACGCTGCCACCGGGGTTCTGACCTTCCAGTTTTCCAAAAATTTGTACCCCGGACTTTTGTACGGCATGCCGGATTTCCACGAGCGGGGTGTTGCCGATGATGTCGCTGATGCTGGGCATTTTTTGCGTGCTGAGCTATGTTGAATTTATTGTCGGCGTGACTTCAAGTCATACCGACAATCGCGGTTGCCGGTCGGAAAAAAATGCGGGCATCCAATAATTTCAAACCGTTTGAAGTTTACCGGAATACTTACCTTTACCTGCGCTATGAAAACGATACAAAACTTCTTCCTGTTTTGTTCAGGGGTGGATCATGCCATCCTGGACAAATGCCCTTCCGACCGCAACAAATATATGGGTATTGGCGCCACGGTGTTCTTCACCGGCGTGCTGGCCTTTTTTTCCTCGGGATACGCGCTTTATACGGTTTTTGAGTCGTACTGGGCCGCGGCGGCCTTCGGGCTCGTTTGGGGGTTGATGATCTTCAACCTCGACCGCTATATCGTGCTCAGCATGAAAAGTTACGGCAAATGGTGGCGCGACTGGGCCGTGGCGTTGCCCCGGCTGGCACTGGCCGTCATTCTGGCTTTAGTGATTTCCAAACCCCTGGAAATGAAAATTTTTGAAAAAGAAATCCAGTCCGAACTGGTCCAGATGGAACAAGAAGTCTTCAAACAACAGGAGGACAAAGTCAAAGCCCGGTTTCAGGCCCGGACAGATGATTTGCGCGCGCAAATCGCCGCGCTGAAAGGCGAAATAACGACCAAAACGCAGGCCCGAGACGCGCTGGCCCTGCAAGCCCTGCAGGAGGCCGATGGCACCGGCGGTTCGCGCAAAAAAAACCTGGGGCCGATTTACCGCGCAAAAAAAACCGACGCCGACAAGGCCGAGGCCGAACTGCAACAGACCGGCGCCGCCAACCTTCCTCTGATTCAGGAAAAAGAAAAAGCGATTCAAACCCTGGCGACGGCCGTGCAAACGGAAATCGCCGCCCTCGAACGCTCGCGCTACAATGGCCTGGCCGCCCGTATGGATGCGCTGGGACGCCTGACCGGTAAAAGCGTGCCGATCCTCTGGGCCAGCCTGTTCATCACCCTGCTGTTTATCGCCATCGAAACAGCGCCCATTTTTGTCAAACTCATTTCCTATCGCAGCCCGTACGACTATTTGCTGCACGAACACGAACATGTGTTCGAGATGACCAACCTGGAAAAAACCACGCTGCTCTCCAACGCCGTGAACTACAAACTCCGCTTCGACACCGACACCGGCGCGCACCTGGTGGCCGCCCGCATTGCGGCCGAAAAGGCGCTGATCGACCACAAGTTGAAGGAAAAACTAGAGGAGTTGAAGCAGAAGCCGTTTGATTGGAAGATGGGGAGTGTGGGGGAGTAAACTCCTTGCTGGCCGCTTCTTGCGTTTCGGGGCCTGAAGGCTTATATTTGTATGCGAATTCTCCAATTTTCGCTCACCAAAACACAAAAGCCATGTTCCAAAACCGACTTCCTGCCCCCCCCCCCAATTCTTTACCTGCCTGCTGATCGTTTTTTCCACCGCTTTCGCCGCCGCCCAAACGCCGCCCGAATGGTGTAGCTTCGAAGCCCAGCACAGCGTGCCGGCCAACAGCGCCGTGGCCATTTCGAGTTGGTATCCGAACCTGACGCTGGTGGTCAACAAAGTGATCGATGTGGGCCCCGGCGCCACGTTGCAACTGGACAAGACCATCGCGTTTTACAATTGTTACATCCGCTGCGGCAAGGATGCCGCCATCGTCACCACGGCTACCAACATGAATGTTATCGCCAGCAACACTAAAATATTCAGTTGTACGGAAATGTGGCAGGGCATCCGGGTAAACGCCGGAGCGCGGATCGATTTTTTCAACAACACGCAGGTTTCCGACGCGCAGCGGGCGCTGTATTTTCCGCCGGGATACGCCGGTTCGGCCAACCGGCTGCGGTATGCGACCTTCAAAAACAACCAGATCGGGCTACAGGTCGGGGAGCTGAGCAGCGGGCTTGCCGCCGTGGTGGGGTTTACGCAGTGTTGGGGGAATACGTTTCATCAGACGCAGCCCCTGCTCAGCGGAGCAATTTCCGGCGCCCCGGTATCCGGCGCTGTTGTCACCCAAAAATCGGATCTGCGTTTCGGCACTTCGGGCGGACCCAAAAACCTGTTCGAGCGGATGAACTACGGTGTAGAAGTCCGGCGCGGAGCTTTTTTATTGGTGGTCAACACGGCTTTTGAAAATATGGCCTACGGGACGAATTCGGGCTCAGGCATTCATGCAACAAATGCCAAATTGCAGGTAACGCGCGCCGCCGGCAATGACTTGTACAACTGCGTCTTTACAAATAACCAGTATGCCGGCATATTCGTTCAGGCGGCTACTGGTCCCACGACGATCGAATATTCGCAGTTTTCCGGGCCTCAGGATTTTGGAATTCATTACAGGGGAACGGTCAACAAAGTGCCGGTAACTATACGGGAAAATCACTTTACCCTTTGGCGATCTTGTTTTACAGGCATTTACCTGGAGCGTCCGCCATCTGATGCAGGTCAGACCAATTCCTTGGTCAGCCGTAACACGATAGTCGTAAGCAATACGCCCCCTGAACCATGCCGGCTTGCCGCCATGATAAATATCGTGGGCAACATAGGGGCGCTCAACAGGCTGGATGTAGAGTTCAACAAACTGGCGAATTATACACCCTGTGAGAACACCCATGGTATCTACGTGTCCGGGCAAGGCGATTCGTATCGCGTCCGCTATGATACGGTGGAGTACCTCGGGCCCGTAAGCGCCCTGGGCTCCGCTTTTCCGGAGCATGCTGTGTTGGGTATTGTATTCACCAATATGCCGGGCGATCACAACGAGGTTTTTGGAAACTATGTGCGTTCGCTGCTTGAATCCAAATCCGGAAATGTCGAGCTGAATTCCCGCTCGTTTATAAAATGTGGCATACACGTGGTGGACTGTAATGCCCCGGCAATCTGTGCTAACGACGTCAGTCTGACCTACCGGGGCTTTCATTTTGGTGATCTGAACCCCGGGACGAATTTCGGCGCAAATAAAATACAGCACCACGTGTTCGGATTGTATTGCGGCAAAACGATTAATACCAACACCAATATCGGCAACCAGGTGCGGCGGGCAAACACCTGGTCGACCAGCGCGGCCGACTACATCGACGGCGGCGTGGGAGCGCGCTATGCGGATGGCAACTTTGTGCCGTTTCAGTTTTTTTACGACCCGTTTTATGCCAATCATGTGCCGCCTTCGGCTAACCCGTTAATTGGAACTTGGTTTGTTAGCCAGGCGGGTAACCCCACCGGTTGCGGCGATATTACGATCCGGGTGGAGGACAGCGACATCGCCATTGCCCAGGGAACATACCCGGCTCCCAACGCGGCGGCAGCGTGGGATTATCGGCGGCAACTATGGTACAAACTAACCCGCCACCCCGAATTAGCCGACGACGACGCGGATGTCTGGGCGTTCTACAACAATTCGCAAGGCTCCTCCGAACAGCAGTGTGCCGGCGCGCAATACCAATACGAACAGGCGTTTATGCCAGCCCCGGCGTTGTCCGCTGCGCTCGACAGTTTGTATGCCCAGCATGCTGTCCTGATAGCGGAGACTTTGGCGTTGGATGCGCAAATCGGTCAGGATACAACCAATTTAGATGAAACTGCCGCAGCGGCATTGGAAACCAAATGGACGGAACTGGCCGCCCTGAACCTGGCCATTGCAGATGCGCTGGATATTTATGCGTTCGGGCGCAACGCCCTTTTGCAAGCTGTGCAAGCCACGGTGGATGAATTGCCCGGCATGCAAACCTATGAAAGCAGTTGGGGAACCATCCTTAGCGCCGGCATCAAAAAAGGTCAGGAGTTGGAACTTGATGCTGCCGAAATAGCAGAACTGCTTGCCATTGCTCAATCTTGCCCGGCAGAAGCGGGTACCGCGCGGCAAGTCGCCCTGAGCTACTTGCCCGTCGAGGATGCTGCGCCTTACCTGGGGAGAGAACCCCGGGGAATGTGTGGAAGAACTGGTGGTTGGAACTCCGGATGATGACGGTTTACTTGTTTTTCCAAATCCAACAAATGAAACGGTCACGGCGTATTTGCCAGATGGCTATGGCGGCCAATATTTTGTGTTTTCCAGCGCCGGGCAACTGTTATCGTATGGAAAAGCGGCGGAAGGGCAACGCGTATTATACCTGAATTCGGCAGGATTTGACGCCGGGATGTATTACTTGCGCTATGCATCGTCAAACGGCCAGGCAAATACCGCCAAATACTTCATACTAAAATAAGGCCATCAATAATCTGGGCAGGTCGTATGCAAGTTCACCAAGCACACGACCTGTTCCATTTTAATTTTTCCTTCAATCATGAACCTATGAAAAAACTGGCGTTTTTTATTTTTTACACTATTGCATTTAATGACTTGTCAGCGCAGAATAAGTTTGATTATATGTGGGTATTCGGTTATCCTCCCAATGACTCCATAGGCGGATATGGAGGGACATTAATGGATTTTAATACTGGAAATGCAAATCTCCATTTTTTTGACATTCAAATATTTATGGAGAATAGCGCGCAGATTTGTGATGAAAATGGACAATTGGCATTTTACAGTAACGGTTGCTCCATCATGAACAAGATGCACCAGATTATTAAGAATGGCGACCATCTGAATCCTGGAGATTTTTACGACGAATGGTGTCAGACATATAATATTGGCTATTCCACCCACCAGGGCCTCATTGCGCTGCCCTGGCCTGGCCGAAAGGATCAATACATCATGTTCCACATGGGTTGGTACCGCAGGCCGGTTTGGCCGAAATACGAGTATCTGCGGGATCTTTACTTCACCCACATTGATATGGCAGCAACAGGTGGCCTGGGCGAGGTGGTGGATAAAAACCACCTGCTGTTGCAGGACACCAACCTGGTGGACAACCTCACAGCCGTTCGGCACGGCAACGGGCGCGACTGGTGGGTGGTGCTGCCGCGCGGCCGGTCGGATACGATCTATACTTTTCTCGTAACGCCCCAGGGTATTCAGGGACCGTTGGTACAGGAGACCGGCGTGCAAAGCAAGGTATGGAGCGGAACAGGCGGACAGATCGTATTCACCCCGGATGGGAGCCGGTTTATCCGGGTGAATGAAACCGACGGTATCGACATCTTCTCATTTGACCGGTGTACTGGTTTGCTTTCGTGCCCCCGGCAGTTACCTTTTCCCTACACCGGGAATGAATATGCCCCCAGCGGCGCCGCCGTATCGCCTTATTCCCGCTATTTATACATTTCTACCACAGTTGAACTGTACCAATACGATCTCTGGGCACCAGATATTGAACAAAGCAAGGTGCTTTTGGGGGAATATGACGGATTCAAGAGCGGCCAACTTTCGACCACATTTTACCAACAAATGCTGGCGCCCGACGGAAAAATTTACATGACCGCCACCAACGGGGTGCGCTACCTGCATGTGATCCATCATCCCGACTCAGCGGGCCTGTCCTGCGATTTTCGGCAGCACGACCTCAAACTGCCGACGCACCACGGCTTTTGCGTGCCCAACTTTCCGCATTTTCGCCTGTACGATGCGCCGGGCAGCCCCTGCGATACCCTGGGCATCGACGCACCCGAGGGTTCTGTCGTACCCTGGGTTCCCAGTGCAGGTATAGCCTTGCGGCCGAACCCTGCCTCGGAAGCGGTCAGCGTGGCTTTTCCCATTTGTAATGGCGGAAGACTACAGGTACACAGTATTGCGGGGTTACAAATGGAAACCCGCCTGGTCACGCAGCAAGTCGAACACGTTATCGACTGCTCGGCCTGGCCGGCGGGGGTATACGTGGTGAGTTTTACGCCGGCAGGCGCGTGCAAGCCATTTTCAGCCAAACTGGTGGTGGCGCGGTAAAATGGAGATTTCGGTTAATGTGCGCTTAGTCGCGAGAACCGCACTATCCGCCCGTCCGCCTTCTTTCCCTCCGTGCAGATATACAACCGCCCTTCCCGGTCAAAACAAATGCCCTCTGGCTGGGGCAGCAGCTCGGGGTCGAGTCGTTCTACGTATAAGATGCGCCCATCGGGAGCCAATACGGCCAGGGCTTTGCCCACGGCGGCCAGCACGTAAAGATTGCCGTCCAGCGGGCAAATCGCCAGCCCCGAGGGGCCAAAAGCTGAAGGTGCGTCGTCGGAGGAAAAAAATTCGCTCAGACGGGCCCCAAAACCCGAGTCGCCGCCTTTCCAGCGGGCAATCTCCGCGCGGTCGATGACGAAAGCCGGCGCGTTCTCCAGGCGGTGTTTTTTCAGATTGTAGGCGTAGATCACTTTTTTGTGCCGCAAGGAATCTGCTTTGCCGGCCATGCCCTTGCAGGCGAGCAGCAGGCGCTGCCGGGCGGAGTCGTAACAGAGCCCCTCCACGTCGTATTTTCCGTACAGCGGAGTAGGGTATGAGATGGTTTCACCCGTGAGCGGGATTTGGTACAAGCTGCCGTTGCTGCGCACGGCAAAAATGTCCGTACCCACCGCTTCCACGCCTTCGTAGTCGCGGCCAGGCCCGAAAGCCCGGTGGTCGGTGTGGGCGCCGGTCTGGCAGTCGAGGAAATACACCATGCCTTCTTCGTCGTTGATGGCCAGCAGCTGGTTGCCGTCAGCGGACAGGCCGAGACCGGAAATTTCGCGCAGGGCAGGCGGGAGGGTCCACACGGTGTCGGGGTCGTTCAGGCGGTAGGGCAGGGTAAAGCCGGTGTCGGGCAAACTGGCGTCGCCACCCGGGCCGCAAGCGGTTAAACAAAGGAATATTGCACCCAGAAAACCGCGGAGAGATAGCATTTTCATTTGATTTTGATGAATTTACCCAAAAATACGCCTTGTTCGGTACGGATGTGCAGCGCCAGGAATCCGGGTGGGAAATCACTAAGGTCGATCGGAATAACGTTTCGCCCTGGAGCAGCGCTCCGGCTGAAACGGCGTATGCCGCCGCCGCTTGTTGCCAGGCTTATCTCAATATCCATGGACCGGTCGGCATAAAAAGAAAGATTGACGGCGTCGTCGGCCGGGTTGGGAAAAAAGCGGAAGTGCTGAATTGGCGGTCGTTGCGTTGACGACGGATCGATTGTGCCCACCGGGCTGTCGCCATACAGCAAAATATCCTGGTCGTCGCGGGCCAGGTAGAGGTCCACCATGCCGTCGGAGTTGATATCGACCAGGCCAATATGGTGTGCCGAAAGCGTCCAACCGTGTATGGCATTTAAGTCGGTAAAATCGTTTGTCGCGTCGGCAGCGGATTCCGTTTGCGGGTCCCATCGATAGACAAACAAGGTAGTGCGGTCGTTGAACAGCAGCTCGGCGATACCATCGGCGTCCAGGTCCCAGGCGGCGGTGAAGCTGCCCTGTTGAGGCGGGCTTCCGATGGGAAATCGTTTAAAAACCGGAGCGCCGTTTTCAAAAATGCCTTCATTCCGGTAAAGGGTGAAATACTTGCCGGTATTGGCCGCGCCGGCACAGCAGGAGCTGTTTTCCACAATGTCCCAATCGCCGTCGCCCTCCAGGTCGAAAAAACGGGCCTCGGCGGCCTGATTATCGACGAAGGCGGCTGGCGTGGCTAAAACGTAATGCGGGTTGCCGGGTGTCGGATTTTGCGACAAAAACAGGTCTATCGCCGTATTTTCATTGACCACCAACACGTCTTTCCAGCCGTCGGCGTTCAAGTCGGCAAAGTCGGCGCCTACGGTCACCTTGTAATCGGCGGGGAGCCAGCCGGAGGGCAAAAACTGCGACCCGTCCCAGCGGAAAAAGCCGTTTGGCCGGGGCATTTCGGTGGCTGATTCGGCCTGTACGACCCCGCCGGGCAAAAACGCGACGATGTCCCCCTGCGCATTGATGTGGTCGATCCGGGCTTTATTCAAGTCTGGAAATGCACTCAAGCCGGGAAAAACAGTAGCTGTCCGCTCCTCAAACTGCAAATTTCCCAGGTTCCAGTACAAGCGGCTTTGACCGTGGTATCCGGTGAACAGAACCTCAGGATAGCCGTCGGTATTCAGGTCGAATATTTCCACACCGCGGTCGGCGGCGCCACTGCCAGCTGGGGGAAAAATATCGGAGCGGTCTTCAAAAAGCGGATAAGCGTTTGCCGTGCCGGTTTGGAGGTGTACGCTCTGGCGATGGCGGCAGTCCTCGAAAATAGAAGCGATGATATCCAGGTCGCCGTCGTTATCCAGGTCGCCTATGGCAACGTCGGTGTTATTTTCCCCGTCGGGAGGCAGGTTTGTGGTCGTTTGATCGATGAACCGGCCGGTTGTGCTTTGTACCTGAAGCCGGTTTTGTTCATAGGTGTCGGCGGTGATGATATCCGGCAGACCGTCACCGGAAAAATCGGCCAGGGCGCTTCCATAGGTGTGGAAAGAATAGGGTTGGCCGGCACTTTTTTGGGTCGGCAGCAGTTCCGCGGACCGGTCGACGTAGCGCAGTTGGGCGGGATCGTAGAACAAAAGGACATTTTGGATACCCGCGCAAAACAGATCCTGCCAGCCATCCAGGTTAATATCGATGAAAGTGGCTTCGTACAGCGAAGCCTGGCAGGATTGTAGCGGGGGTATTTTTCCGCTATTGTCGGCAGAAAAATACCCCGTGCCGTCGTTCAGAAACAATTTGGGTTGCAGATTAAACGCTTGGGCATAGGTGAAAAAGGCATTGTAGAATGCCTGGGGTTCCATGGTGAGGAACAAATCCGTGTCGCCATCTTTGTCAAAATCGGCAGCGGCTACGGAAGTAGCCGGGTAGGTTTCAGCGGGGAAATGATCGGTTGCCAAGTGGAATTGCCCGGGGTTTTGCGGGTCGTTCAGGTAAAGTTTAGGCATCCCGGAAGAATAGGGTAGGCTGGCCAGGTTGCGCAACCATTCTTCGTGAAAATTGGCAACAAATATGTCGTCGAATCCATCCCGATTGAAATCGGCCACCGTCACATCGGTACTGATATCGCTGTCGAGGCCGATGCTGGAAGATTCGGAAGCGTCGATAAAGTCAAAGACGCCATCGGGCGTCAATGCAGCGTTAGCGCCGTCTGGCCGGCCCAGGTACAAGTTGTTTTTCAAGACATCGTTGCGCAGTGCCGGACAGCTTATCCATTGCGTCGCCAGGGGTCTGATAGGCCCACGCACAGGTTGGTAAATTATCCCGCCATTGGCCATGACAATGTCGGGAATGCCGTCCTGGTTGAAGTCGCCAACCGCCGTCCCCATGCTGTAATTGGCCGTATCGGCCGAGAAATAGGTTGTCACGGGGCCCAAGGAACAAGCGGTGAGGCGGCCTGGCGGCAGATTGGCGCTGGCCTCGAAGAAGGCGTTGGAATTGGGCTGATAGATCAGCAACATATCTCGACCGTTGCTCATGGCCGTTCCACCCGAAGCGGGCCCGCGTCCGATGATCAGGTCCGGGTGGCCATCCTGGTTCAGGTCGGTCTTGGCGGCTGAAAACGAACCGCCGGGGATTTGCCAGCTTTGCTTGGTTGAGGCGCGCGTAAAATGCCCGGCGCCATCGTTGAGGTACGCTTCATCCGGTTCGTGGGCGCGCAACACGAGGATATCGAGATCGTCGTCCAGGTCCAGGTCATAAGGCACCGCTTCCCAGCATCCGCCACCGGAGATCGGTAAACCAGTATAACCTGCCGGATGAAATGGGAAAGACGTCTGCCCGAAAGCCGGGTACAGCCCCATGCTGATTAGCCAGCCGGTTAGCGTTATTTTTAATACCATAGATTGATTTAACAGTGGGTTTAATAATACCGCCCCATTAGCGGATGCTCCACAATCGCCCGTTTGAGGGCCAGAAAATCGACTTCACCCTGTTGTTGCCACACTACTTTACCGCCGGGCTCCACCAGCAGGGTGAACGGCAGGGCGCCGTTCCAGCCGTGGCCTACGGCGCGGATCAGTGCGTATTTGTCTTCTTCCGAAAACAGGTGGTTGGATACGGCGGATTGTTTGTTTCGCAGAAATTCCTGCACTTTTTCTTTTTTACCGGATGCATCCGCCGACAGCGATACGAACTCAAAATCGCGGGCGCCGTACATGCGCTGCAGTTTGACAAACTCCGGATATTCCAGCACGCATGGCCCGCACCAGGTGGCCCACACGTTAATCAGCCGTAATTTTTTCGAATCTGCATTTCGGACCAAGGCCTGCGCACCGGGCACGTCGATCATCGACAAAGGCACTTCCCGGGCGGCCCATTCCCGGTCGGTTTTGTCCTTGTATTCGGTTTTCCAGGCCCATTTGGTGGAACAACCGAAGGTTTCGGTGACCGCCTCCGCTGTTTCCCGGCCGGCCAGTACGGCGTCTATGGCTGTGCGGAGGTCTTCTGCGTTGCCGTTTCCCGTCCGTTCATTTTTATCGATCCGGCCATTGTAGCGCAGCAGGCGGCTTTGGTCGAAAACAAATACGTGCGGGGTGGCCATGGGTCCGTATTGCAACGAAGCCGCGTGGGTATCGCCGTCGTACAAATACGGAAAATTGAATTGCCGGTGCCGGGCGCGGATCTGCATATCTGCATAGCTGTCGCCCAGGTCGCTGTAGCCGAGCTCTTCGTCCAGCAATCCGAGCGGGCTGTTGGGTGAAATGGCCACAAAAGCGACGTTTTTTTCCTTGTAATCCGCCACTACAGATTTGATCCGCTCCTCGTAGGCCTGTGCCGTCGGGCAATGGTTGCAGGTGAAAATAATGACCAGCGCTTGGGCCGATTTAAAATCGGCCAGGGTATAAAATTTGCCATCCACGCCGGGCAGCCGGAAGTCGGGAGCAGGGGCGCCGGTGGGCAGTGTTTTGACCAAACGGCCCTCGACAGGCTGCGGATTGGCCTCGAAGCCTGATTGGGGCCCCGGGCTGCCTGGGTTGCGCGCCGGTTGGCAGGCGGCGATCAGGGCGAACAAAAACAGCGTCGTGAAAAGTGGGAATAGTTTTTTCATCGTATAGCGTCAGACCGGAAAATTGTAGTGGACAGGTACAAGCAATGCGCATTGGTTGTGTCCACAATTTTACGGAAAACTGCGACAAGCCAATCTTTGCCGCCGTTTTTTCTTCAAATAGTGATCTGTGCCGGTACGTACGCCATTTGAGTAGAAAAAAATGCACCGGCTACGAGCATGTTGGGGATTTTCCCGCCGGGCCCAAAACGGTGCTTTTTTGGCTCCGGCAGTACTTGTCCCGATTACTCGGGAAAATCCCCAACATGCTCGTACAGTGAAGTCAACCGGTGCATATTTTTTCGGAATACCTGACAACCTAAAAACACCATCCATTGGCTTCGCGCAGGGCTGCAGCGATGCGGCGGCGTCCTTCCTTAACGTTCACAGGGGGGTATTTCGTGAAGCGTTTGAGGCCCATGAGAAAGGTTTTGAGCAGGTCGCCTTCGGCAAAAGAGGCCAGTGCGTCGGTGGCATTTTTGGTCATGCGGGCGGTAGCGTCGTGCAGGAAAACCTGCAACATGGCGTCGTACACGGCCTGGGGCTGCGCTTTGTCGGCGCGCTGGGCCAGTTTTTGGACGCGCAACAGCAGCGATTCGGCGATGAACAGGTCGATCAGCATGTCGGCGCAGTTCAGGAGCACCTCCTGTTCATCTTTGAGGTTCAGTTTGCCATCCATCTGCATTTTAGCGGCGGCGCCGGCTGTCATTAGCGCGATCTTTTTAAAATCGGCGATCGCTCTGAACTCTTCGGCGTATTCACCCCCGGTTTTTTCAAACGAAGGCATGGCCGCGAGTTCTTTTTGTACGGCCCAGGCGGGTCCAACGATGTCGAGTTGGCCTTTGAGCGCGCGTTTGAACAATTGGTCGACCAGCAGCAGGCGGTTGATCTCGTTGGTGCCCTCGTAGATGCGGTTGATGCGGCTGTCGCGGTAGGCGCGGGCGGCAGGGTATTCCTCGCTGAAGCCGATGCCGCCGTGAATTTGTACGTTTTCGTCCACCGTATAATCCGTCACTTCTGAGCCGAAAATCTTCAGGATGGAACATTCGATGGCGTATTCTTCTGCGGCCTCCAGCATGGCCTGTCCGTAGGATTTGCCTTCTGCTTGGGCGGCCTGCTCTTTATCCTGCATCAGCTGTGAGGTGCGGTATACGGCGCTTTCACCGGCGAAGGTGCGGATGGCCATTTCGGCCAGCTTGTGCTGGATAGCGCCGAAGTTGCCGATCGGCTGGTTGAACTGGTAGCGTTCGTTGGCATAGCGGGTAGCCATCCCGACCACTTTTTTGCTGCCGCCGATACACATGACGCCCAATTTGTAGCGCCCGATATTAAGGGCATTAAACGCGATCAGGTGGCCTTTGCCCATTTCACCCAGCAGGTTTTCGGCCGGGACTTTTACGTTTTCAAAAAACACTTGCCGGGTGGAAGAACCTTTGATGCCCATTTTATCCTCTTCGGCGCCCATGGTAAGGCCTTCGGAGTTGCGTTCGACGATAAAGCCGGTAAAATGCTGGCCGTCGATTTTAGCAAACACGATGAAGATATCGGCAAACCCGGCGTTGGATATCCACATTTTTTGGCCGTTCAGCACAAAGTGACTGCCGTCGGCGCTGCGGTCGGCGCGGGTTTTAGCGGCAAGCGCATCAGAGCCGCTTCCCGGTTCCGTAAGGCAGTATGCAGCCTTCAGGTCGCCGCTGATCAGGCCCGGCAAGTATTTGCGTTTTTGGGCTTCTGTGCCGAAATACAGGATCGGCAACATTCCGATGCCCGTGTGGGCGGCAAAGGATACGATAAATGAACTGGCCGGACCAAAGACTTCGGAAACAATGGTGTTGGTATTGGTATCCAGTTGCAGGCCGCCGTATTCCTGCGGCATATGCGCGCCCAGTAAACCGAGGCCGCCCATTTTTTTCAACAACCGGGGAGCGATGTTATCTTCTTGTTTCTCAATCTTTTTCGCATTTGGGAAAATTTCCTGCTCCAGAAAATCTTCTGCCATTTGTTTAATCATCAATTGCTCCTCGTTGAATTCTTCCGGAATAAACATCTCCTCCGGTTTTGTGTCGCGGATCAGAAACTCACCGCCACTAAGGACCTCCGGTTGTGCGATTGTATCGGGCATAGCTGATTTAATTATAGAAATTAGCGAATTTTCGCTACAAAGATAACCGCTATGTTGAATCCGGGCAAGCGTGCGGTAAAAATATTTTATGGAAAACAAAACGCCTGGCTCACCGAAACGGCGGGCCAGGCGCAAATCGCAAATCAGAAATCAAAGTACTTCCACCCATTGCCCGGGCACACTTGCCCGGATGCGGGCGTCATACATGGCTTCGCAATTCACGGCGGGCAGGTAATACCGCCCGGCATAGGCGGCATTGAGTTGGATGCGGTAGGTATTTACGGTTTCGAGGGCGCGCCGGTTTTGGTGGTCGTACCGGTATGCCAGGTCGAAATAGGTATAAACCCGGTCGTCGCGCAGGTCCTGGTATTCCAATGGACTGCTGCCTCCGGCGCTGATATTTGTCATCCGGGAATTGAGCACCTCCCAACCGGACGGGAAGATCTGCGTCAGGGCGAGTTCGTTGAACGGGAAGGAGAGGTCGGAGTTCCGGCGAATGGCGACTTCCGCGACAAAATCGGCGCCTTGTTGCAGGCGGGTAACGTCCACCGGATTGCCCTGGTTGTCGGTGTAGCGGACGGACAGGCCGATGTTTTGCGCTGTTGCCGTTTCTTCACCGGCAATCGCCTGGCCGCTGATGATCAGGCGGGCATACAGTTTTGTTGCGCCGTTGTTTTTCACGGCTATGCGGTTACTTTTCCACGCGTCTTCGGTGAAGTGCAGGGCTGCGATGGGTCGTGAATTGTCGCCATTTTTAAACCCGCCACTGCCGAGCCGGTAGCTGAAGGCCGGGCCCTTGGCGCTAAAATTTTTCACGGCATATTTGGACAGGGCGCGCAGTGCTGTCGCCAGGCTTTGCGTGTTCCAGTACCATCCCTGTTGGTTGCCCAGTTCCTGGCTGATAAACTGCACCAAGGCTCCGGCGCGTTTCGAGTCGCCGATGGCGGTATAGGTTTCCAAAATGAGCGCCCGGTCGCGCAAATCACTGCCGTAGGTGCTTCCGCACCAGTCATAACGCCAGTCGTTGCGCCAGTTTTTTCCGGCAATTTCACGGGCGGCCTCGGGTTTGCCGGCTTGCGCGTAGGCATTGGCGAGCAACAGCGCCGATTGGGCGTACATGCCCTGGGATTCTTTCATGCGGTTCATGGCGCTGAGGTCCGGTTTGCCGGCCAGGGCCAGGGCGTACAAGCGGTAGGCCTGGTTCAGCTCGCCATCGTAGCGGACCCAATCGCCGGTATTGGCGCTGCCGGCGGGGTTCCATTGGCGGCTGACGCGGGTCTGGTAATTGATCCATTGTTCGACGACGCCGGCGGGAATAGTGTACCCTTTGGCTTTGGCTTCCAGCAGAAAATGCCCTGCATAGGTACTGCTCCAGTCGTTGATCTCGCTGCTGCCCGGCCAGTAGGCGAAGCCGCCGTCCGAATGTTGGAACCGCCGCAGTTTGCCGATGGCTGCGCTGACATTTTTGGTTATGGCTGCTTGCTGTTGTTTGGTCAGCGGGGTGAGCGCATCCACGTACAATTGTGGGAACGCCGCCGAAATGGTTTGTTCGATGCAACCGTGCGGGTATTGGATCAGGTAATCCAGGTGGCGGCTCAGGTTGACGGGCGGCAAGGCGCTTACTTCGATTACTGCTGACTGGATATCGGTGTATTGCCCCGGGTCGAACCCGGAGCCCCACTCCTGTCCGGGCTCGATGGTCCCTTCCCAAACCCTGGTTTGGACGGGATTGGGGTTTCGCACCAGTATTTCGATATCCTGCCGGGTGCTTTCGCCGCCCCCCTGGGCTTCGATGCTGAACCTGGCCACACCGGTCCGGTTGCCGACTTTTAAGTTGAAATAGGTCATTTCTTCGCCCGGTTGGGCAAATTGCAGGGTGTTTGCCGGCGCCCCCTGGATACTGACCAGCCCTGCGGTTTCGCGGACGCGGATGGTGGCGCTCTTTACCTTGTTTTCCATCGCAAACACGTCTACCGGCAGGCGGAGCGATTCGCCGGGGCCCAAAACGCGCGGGAGGGTGGGCAGGATCATAAGCGGTTTGCGGACCGGGCATGTTTTTTCCGCGCGGCCATAAGCGCCTTTGTTGCCCGGCGCCGGCGCTGAGCAAACGACCATTGCCCGAACGGATCCTACATAGTCGTTGATCCGGAGGGTATGCCGGGCTGTTTTTCCCTTTTCCAGGTAAAAAGGCCCAAGGTGTACTACGGCGGGCTTGAAGCGGTTGACCTGGGCGGCGTTTTTCGCCTTTTGGTTGATGCCATCCCCACCGATGCTGAGGATACGTTCCAACTGCGCGCCATACGCACCCAGGACGTAATCGTACATATCCCAGGTTTTTACCCCCAATGCTTCGCGGGCAAAAAACACGTCCCAGGGGTTGGGGGTCTGGAAGCGGGTCAGGTCCAGCAATCCTTCGTCAACAATAGCCAGGGTGTAGGCGCAGGCCTTGCCGGATGTTTCGCGGATGTTCACGGCGAAGGGCTCGCCGGGCTTGAGCACTTCCGGCATATCGATTTGTGGTTTCAGGTGTGAGCCGGGATTTTCGACGTTGACCGGCATCACGCCGTACATCCGGATGGGCAGGTCGTTTTGGGTTTGTGCGTGGGGTTGCAGCAGGCAGACATGGGCATACACGGTTGGCGCCATATCGGGCGAGGCTTCGAACCGGAGCAGGTTGTCGCCGGCTTTGGCGTCAAACCAGATGTGGCGGGCGACCCGGGTACCGGTTTCCAGGGTGAGCAAAATGCGGCCGTTTTCGCTGGCGGGTACTTTGAGCGTTACTTCTTCGCCGACGGTATATTTTTCTTTTCCAACGGAGAACGGCAACATCGCGGCGGCATTCCGGCTGTACATATCATTGAGATCGTCGGGATATCCGCTCCAGAAAAAGTCGCCGCCGGCGTGCCCGCCCTCGGCGTCGGTCACCCGCACGAGGTAACGCCCCCAGTCGCCGGGTTTAATATTCCAAACGGCCATGCCGCGGCCATCGGTGGTGAGGGTGGTTCGTTCTACGGCGTTGAGGTGGCTGCCGGAGTTGAACTGCGCCACGTTGCTGCTGCGGTCTTCATCCCACCACCACCGCCAGTCGCAGCGATACAAGCCGGCGTCGATCCGTTGTCCGGCCAGTGGCCGCCCGTTTTTGTCGACACAGGCGAACTGGATTTTTCCGCCGTTTTTGTCGATCATTTTGGAGCCCCAGCTATTGGTCGGGATGGATACGCCAACGAAGCGTTCGAAGGGATAATAATCGAGGGCAAAATGGTCGGTGCTAAAGTCGCCGCTGCGTTCAAAAACGCGCATACTGAAGCTGGCGATAAGTTTGCCGGGTGCGTTCTGATGGTCGCCCAGGCGCAGGGGAACATCGGCCCGGCCGTTATCGTCGAGATTGGCGTCAAAAACCACTTCCGGTTCGCTCCAAAACGAACGGGCGGGGTCGTCGAATACAAAATCCTTAAAATTGGGGAACTCGGTTTTGGCGCTGCGCACCTGCAATTCGACGCGGGTCTTCAGGCCTTTGGCGGCTGCGCCGTGCAGCCAGGTCGCCTGCAGTTTGCCGCTGCGGGTTTCATCGCCGGCAGCCAGCGCTTTTTTCCCGAAGTCGAGGGCCATTTTGAGTCTGTTGGGTTTGACGGTCTCGATCTTCAGTTGGCGGGAAAACGAAGCGCCGCCGACGAGCACGCGGGCCGTCCAGTTGCCGGTGGGCGCTTCCGGCCGGGTTGCGCAGTGAAAGGGATAAACGCCGCCAATGCTTTTCGACGATACCGTGCGGAACTGAAGTGCGCCGCGGGGGTCGGTCAGTTCAAGGGTGACGGGATGCCCGGCGGGTAAATTGCCGGCATTGTCTTCCAGGACAAAGTTCAGAAACAGGGAGTCGCCCGGGCGCCAAACGCCCCGTTCGCCATACAAATACCCTTTAAGCCCTTTTTGCGGCTCAACCCCGGCAACGTCGAACCGGCTGAGCGATAGCGAGTTGCCATCGGCCAGCCGCAGGTAGCCGCGCCGGTCGCCCCGAGTGGCTACCACGACGAACGGCGTCTCCCGGATATCGTCCAGCATAGCGCTGCCGGCGCCATCGGTGCGCATCCGGGCCACCGATTGCAATTGGAAATTGAAGACCTCCAGGTCCACGCCGCTCACCGGTTCGGTGGTATGCAGGTTGGTAACCGACACAAACAAAGAGCGGTCCTTGCCGCGTTTGGCGGTGATGCCAAAGTCGCTGACAAACACGTTGCGTTTGGTGAAATGCTCGTAGTTGTAGTATTCTTTGGCGCAGGGATTGTCGCGGTTGCTCCAGTCATAATCATCGCCGTCTTCCCACCAGCCGTCGCGGTCATTGTAGTAAACGCCGCGGTAACCGCCCCAGATGCTGACCAGGTTTCCGTTTTCGTCGGTACTGCCCAGATGCGCCAGCGCGTCGTCGTCGGGGGCGTTGGCTGCCTGGCCGGAATCGGCCGATCCACTGCTTTCCGCCACCGGCCCTGCTGCATTGCAATGGTATACCGCATACCCACGCCGGAAGGCCAGGCGTACCTGGTAGATTGCGCCGGGGTCCTGCTGGATGATATCCCGGAGGTCGAGGGCATAGCGTTGCCAGACTTGGGCGTTCGCGCCGGGGTTAAGGTCGGTGAGGGCTACTTTTTTTTGCATGATGATGCGCCCTACCCGTTCCAGCTCGTTGTCGCCTTCCAGGTCATTTACCTGGAGGTATTGCAAGATATTGGAATGGAATATTTTGAAAACTTCCACGTCCACCGCATTCAGGCCTGCGGCTTCGAACGGAAAGATCACGCCGCCGCCAGCTTGTTGGGGAATCACCGACCCCCTTCCGACCAGCCGAACTGCCGGTTTGAAGTTTTCAAAGTTCAGCGGCCAGTCGCTGCCGCCTTTCATGGCAGCGCCGCTGGTATTGCGGATACCCGCCTCCACCCGGAGTTTATAAGCGCCGGTGATGCGCCGGTTGGGAAAAACGCGGACGAAATTGCCGTCGACTGCGAAACGCAGCGCACCGTCGAAGGCCTCTATCCGGATAAGGCCATCGAGGGTTTGTGCCGCATCGATCGGGTCGGAAAAATTCAGGAGCACATATTGTTCATCCTGTTGGGTAACGCGGGCGCTGAGCACGACAAATTCGTCGAGCGCGGGCACTACCTGTTCCAGGCTGCCGCCGGTGGAAAGGCCGAGCGGACTGCCCGACCAGTTTAGATTGACCTTGGAGCGCACATTCGTGCGATCGACGCCGCTGATTCCGAATTCGTGCGTGCGGCCGTCGGCGCTGTGCGTCCATTGGATTTGGAGCGCGCGGTTGCCTTGTTTGGCCGTAAGCGTTTTTTCCAGCGCGGCCGGATCAACCGGATCGCTGGTGAGGACCCGGCCGATCAGTTGTTGTTTGCGCGGGTCATTATCCATCCCGGTGCGGAGCCCGTCGGCGACGACCTGGAAAGACAGTTGGCGCACGCTGAAGTCAAATTCGAACACTTGCGCCTCCTTGGGCACTTTGCCAAATATTTTCCCCAGGGCCACCTTGCCGGTATAACGGGCGCCATAAGGCAAGGGTTCGGCAGGCTGCAATTTGATGGTACGGTCGTCCTCCCAAATGGCATCGCCGGCAATACCCGGGCTGACTGAAAAAAGATCGGCATCCACCTTCTGGCCGATCTGGTCGTGGCTGACCGCCGGATCGATGAACCGGACGCGGATCACATCCGACCGGCCTATAGCGCCGCTCGTGTAGGCATACACATAACGCGCAATTGCCTGGAAGTAAGCTTCACTTTTGACGACTTTGGAGCAGGAGAATTGAGAGAGGGAAAACAGTACAAGAAGCGGAAAAAGGAGGCGCTTTCGCATGGTGTGGAATTGGTTGGAACGTGAGCAGTCGGAGCGGTTCATTTTATTTTTTGCGAGGCTAAATGTAGGAGGAAACTACAGGATCGCCAACGGTAAAAAAGCATTTGCAGATGGGTTTTGAGTATTCGTTTGCCGGATTAAACCGCAGCCGGGGAGGCTGTTTAGAAAAGTGTGTCGAGACAAACGCGATAAAAAAGACATTTGCAGAGACGGTAGGGCGAGCAGAACAGCCGTTTCGAAGGCTCCGGGTGTTATTAAGGAATTAAAAGACGTGGCTATAGCAGCTTTCCCTATTTTTGCTGAAAATACGATCGAATCCGCCTATGCCGCTGCCCAAACCATTGCCCGCACTGCAGGAAGATCTCCGGCACATGCTCACGGAAGACCTCGCCGGCGCATTGAAAATGCTGCTGCAACTGCTGCCGCCCGGCTCGGAGAAGCACCAAACGGCGACTACGCTTGCGGGCAAACTCAACGATACCAATAAAGCCCGCTTGCGTGGCACGATTGCTAATGGCGACTTGCAACTGGCCTATAACCAGCTGCGCTCCGACCTGCTCGACCTCGTCGACGATTTGGAGGATGCCGACTTCGACGCTGCGCCGGCCCTGGCCGAATCAAAAAAAGCCAAACAAGGCGAGATACTGTACCGTATCCCCGGTACCATGCCCCTGGGCCGCGAGACCCGCTGCCTGGTGCGCATCGCCCTCGACGCCGATGCTATCGTGGAAAACATTACCCTGGACGAGCACGTGACGCTCAAGTCGATCCTCCGCGTTTCCGACCTCATGCAGGTGGAACTGGTGGACCCTTCCGGCGAGCCGACCTTTCAGATCCGGAGCATCAACTCACCCGAGCAAATGGTCGAAGACACCGGCTATACCGAATGGTTGTTCTGGGTGACGCCGCTGCGGACCGGCACTTTTCCGCTGATGATAAAGGTGTCGGTCATCGAACTCTTGCTGGGCAAGGAGCGTAAAAAAGAGATCGTATTGGAAGAGATCATCCGGATCAGCGCCGACGCGCCGGAAGCAGCGCCCGCCGATGCGCCGCTGAAACCTGCCGGCGAAGCGCTGGTGTTTTCCAGCACGGCCGCGCCGGAGCCGACCGTACGCGCACCCGAAACAGCCCCACCGCAGCCTGCCCCGGCTGCTCCGCCCGCCGCCGGCAGCGCTATCCCGTTGCCGACGGAAATTTACCGGCCGCCGATCTTTCAGCAGGAACAAGCTCCGGTGCAACGCCCCGCCGGGCGCCGGGGGATGCGCACCGCCGCGTTGTTTTTTGTTTTTTTGGCGGTCTCTGCCGGTACAACCTGGGCCGTTGCTCCCCATGAGGCTGCATGGGTATGGACGCGGTATGTACAGGATTCTCCGGAGGCCTATTCAACTTATGCTGAAAAGTACCCCAAAAGCCGGCACCGCGAGAAGGCGTTATTCCGGAGGGCGACACTGACAAATAGGGCGACTGATTTGCAAATATATCTGAAGGAATACCCGCGAGGCAGGTTTATAGAATCTGTCCGTGTCCGGCTAGACACCCTGGAACGCCGCGATTTCGATTCCCTGCGCCGCAAACCGGACGCTACCCGTATCCTGGAGTTTATCCGGCGTTACCCCAACAGTTCGCGTTTGGAAGCCGTACAACAAGTGCTCGATACCTCCCGGACGCTTCCACGGGAGCAGTTGCGCGAGGAACTAAAACAGTGGATAGAAAAGCGAGAAACGATTCTGCAACCTTATGAAGATGAGCGTTTTTTACAGCTATCCGGACAAAACCAATCCGGAAAAACAAATACTTATAGTCTTGACACTCCTGATATGGTGAGCGGGAAACCCTCTGGGCATAAACAGAGGATACTTTTTCGACCTAACCTCATGGTATTTGTTAAAGGGGGGACGTTTAGCATGGGCAATGTTTTCGATGAATATCCGGGAACGGAAGAGGGCCCGGTTCATCGCGTTACGCTAAGTAGTTTTTTCATCGGCCAAACAGAGGTTACCTTTGATGAATATGATGCTTATTGTATTGCTACGGGTGTAGAAAAACCGTATGACGCCGGTTGGGGCCGCGGGCGCCTTCCGGTCATTTACGTTTCGTGGTTCGATGCCATTGAGTACTGCAACTGGCTGAGCGAGCAAAGGGGCCTCGAAAAGGTTTACTCCATTGATGGCCTGAAAGTTACCGCTAATTGGACGGCAGATGGCTACCGGCTGCCGACTGAAGCAGAGTGGGAGTTTGCCGCCCGCGAACGGGGTCGGAAAGTGCGGTTCGGGAATGGTAAAGACATCGCTGATCCTGAGGAAATTAATTTTTCCACGGATCTAATCAAAGAAAGCTATTCTCAAGAGGGTATCGATCGTGAAAGAACGGTTCCCGTTGGTAGTTTGAACAGTCCAAATTCGTTAGGACTCCATGATATGAGCGGAAATGTGGAAGAGTGGTGTTGGGATTTAGCTTATTACTATCAAGCAGGCGCCCAGCGAGATCCCAGGGATATAGAGCACTATTCATCTACACGTGTACTTCGCGGCGGTTCTTGGTGTGTTGGCCCCTCAAGTGTACGGACCCCTCGCCGTGGGTATAATGACCCGGTGTGGAGTAGCAGTTTTATCGGATTTCGAATCGCTCGAACAGCCAAGGCTGGTGAGAGGTGAGCGTTGGCAATTTTATTGCAATAGACGCCATGAAATGTTTTAAGGCAGCAGCCTATCGTATCGCCGAACCCCGTTCGGCGCGCGGAAAAGGTCTGCTTAACAGGGCGTTTTTACATCCAAAATCGGGATGTTTCCGGAACGCCGAACGGGGTTCAGCGGTACGGGAGCCGATATGGTAAGAGGAGTAAAATATGCGAATAGTCATTAAAGAAAATAAGCGCATCTTAAAAATACACCCCCCGGTAAATCTGTCCAAGCGTAATAGCCTGGCCTTCTATAGTAAAAAATTCATCTGCCGCTTTCATCGACAATTCCGACCAGCGATTGGGCGCTTCCCGTTCAAAAACGAGGACACCCGGCTCATTTTGTTCCACGAACAGGATTTGCCGCAAGGCTGGAATTTTCTTATAACACGGCAACTTTGTTCCGAAATCATAGTGCCGCGTGCTGTCCGACAGCACTTCGATCAATATAACAGGAGACTTTTCGGCGTTCATGCCGGGTCGGTATTCGAAGCGGCTGGACGGCAGGGCAATGACCATTCCATCGGCATTGAAGACACCGGTTTCAGAACCTTCACATTCCTCTATGTAGACCGGGCGGTTGCTGTTGTATACGCGAAAACGAGCTGGATCCGGGAAGATTGATTTTAATAAAAAACCGAGTTCAGAAGCAAAATGACTGTGCAGGTCCGATTCATAACTCATGGTGGCTATAATTTGGCGGTCATAATAGTCAGCCCGGTATTCGGCTTCCGCGAGCACCTCCCAGTATTCGGCAAAGCTGGCTGGAAAATACACCGGGCCTTTATCGCCGCCGGCCTCTGCGAGTTCGATATTTGTCAGCGGAAATTTTATAGCACTGGACATAACTAGTCTTATTTGACTACAAATCTAAATAAAACCAATCAGATTTTGCCCAAAGCCCCGGATTTTCTCCGCCGCTTCCCAACTACCGCAGCACGATCTTCCCGCTGGCCACGCTGCCGCGTTCCGGCGTCAGCCGGAACGCATACACGCCGGCTGGAAGCCCCTTCCGGTGAAAGACAAACGCATCGCCGCCGAACTGTGCCTGCCGGACCAGGCGCCCCCGGGCATCGTGCAATTCGAACCGCATAACACCGGTTACCGGTCGCTCCGATACAAACGTACAGGTCTCTGTGGCCGGGTTGCCCAGTATTTTCCATTTGGCCGGTGGATTCCCGGCAGGATTATCAATACTGACGGTAAGTTGGCCGATGGTGTGCCAGGCCGGATCGGTGATGACCGGGTCGTTGTAGTCGAAATAGATCGCGGCGCGGTTTTCCAGGACGACGCCATCGGGCAGGTCGGTTTTTTGTGCGATGCTGAATTCAAACCAGCCGTGCGAGGCGGGTTCGTTTACATTGCTATCGGGCAGCATGATCGGGCTGAACACGACTTCCAGCGTGTCGGCGCCGTACAGCCGCCAGCTGCAGGGGTGCGAGCTGGCGCCGGGCCGGAAACTACCGGCATCCAGGGTAGGCGGCAACACGTCTGCGAGCCGCACGAAAAAGGCCGTGTCGGTGCCCGTATTTTGAAAATGGATGGTGTATTCCAGCGGCGTGTTGGCTTTCAGGAGCCGGCTGGGGCCCGCTCCGGCGGGGGAGGCAACTTTCAGATTCGGGTCGTACGAGCCGATCACCTGCCGGCACTCCGTGTCGGCGTGCCGGTTGCCCTGGTCCACCGCGAAAGCATCGACCATTCCGGGCGTGAGCCCGCCGCAGCCTTCCAGCCACACGGATGGCCTCGAAAACCCCGGCGCATTGGGTTCCTGCCCGGTTTCCAGGCGCCAGGTGGCGCCGTTGGCCGTTTCGGTGATGACCATGCTCTGCCCGGCGTCGAGTTGGAAATTGCCGCTGCGCAGCACCGCCTCGTCTTCGATGATGCTATACTCCAGCGTTTCGGACATGGGCGCCAGGCCGTTGTTTTTCAGCAGAAACTGCACCAGGGTGTCGCCCAGGCAGCTGGCCGACAGCTGCACGTTCGCGCCCGACCAGTTGAGTGGCGCTATGCAGGGCGTGTCGGGAAAAATAAACGCCTTGAGGCAAAGCGCTTGCCCGAGCAGGCTGCCGTTGCAGGGCGGCCGAATCTGTAAGCTGAATGAGCCGCACTCCAGAGGCGCCAGCTCGCCCAGATCAAAATACAGGGTATCGCCCGATTGCCCGGCTATGGGCAAGCTGGCGGACAGCAGTTCGAGCACGGACGGCACGACAACCGATACCATCGCATCTGCTGCGCTCAGCGTGCCCAGGTTGCAGTAGCTGATCCTGGCTTGCGCCGGCTGGCAGGGGCGGAAAAACGGCGGCAGCCCCAGGTCTATATCCAGGTCGGTGCACAAGTCCAGGGGTTGCAGCAGAAACGTAACCGCCGTAGTATCCGGAAAGTACGGCGGGTTTACGGTAATGGTATCGATGCACAAGGCCCACAAATCGCCGTTCAGGCCAGGCAGGTTGACCGAAACGGCGCCAGTGTCCACATAATAAAAGGAGAACCGGCCCAGGGAATCGCCCGGTTGAAGCCCGGGGTAAAGACCGTTGAATTGAACCGGAATACCCGGGACCGGCGTGTCCGAACTGTCTGCCTCGCAATCGAGATCGAGGTCGGTCCGTATTTCGCCGCTCAGGAGGCCAAACTGATTCACGTCGGCCAGGCCGGTTACCTCGAGCGTAAACTCGCACATGTCGCCGGCATACCCGTCGATCATGAGGAGGTACACCTGTCCGGGATTGACCGGGGGAGTGACCAGTACCAGCGGCGTGGCGCCTCCGCCGGAAACGCCGCCGTTGCAGGCGACCGGGGTGGAGTCGCATTCTGCGTACAACGCCATTTGCAGTCCATTCCCGGTCTGGCAATTGAAAGCAGTCAAGGTGATTTGTATCGCCCCGTTGGTATCCGCCACAACCGGAAACCACATTTCGCCCTCGATGGTGCCGCAAAAGCCGCCCGGAGGGGTCTGGCCGGTGTATCCGGCGTTCCACCAACCCGTCGAGTTCAGGATCGAACCGTTGAACAGGCAGTTCTGGATCGAACAAAGGTCGTTCGGCTGGCACTGGGCGTTCGACCGGACGGCACTGGCAAAAAGGAGAACGAGAGGTAGCAGGGCAATTTGGAATATCCTTTTCATGATCCGTTTCAATTTGTGCGTTCAAAGGTGCCGCTCTTCCGGGATACTCCCAAAGGCATTTTTTGATTTTGTCAGGAAAACCAGTTTGAAAGGCTGATGGTATTACATCAACCACTTTTTCACCACTGGTATCCGGCTCAACAGGTTGATGACGGTAAACGACAGCAGGATGGCGATGATGGCCTGCAGGATGCCGCCCAGGGCCGGATGCACGGGGTAGTTGAAGAAACGCACGGTGTAGATGTGCCAACCCCCGATATAGCCGTTTTTCAGCACGTCGAGCACCAGGACATGGATAAAATAGATGCCGTAACTCAGGTCGGCAACGCGGTTGACGGCGTAATTGATTCTCGGATAACGCGTGGCAAAAGCGCCCCAGTCGATGTCTTTCAGAAACAAAAACAGCGCGAAAACCATGATGACGACATTCGGACTGGCGTATACAAACACCTTTTCATTGTAGGCGCCGCTCTGTACGCTCAGCCACCAGGTGCCGTATGCATTGAAGACCGGCATCAACAGGGCCAGGGGATAAACGACGCGCTTCCAGGCCGGAGCGATCGGAAAGGTGCTGAGATAATATCCTAATATATAGAATCCGATATAGCCCAGCCAGCCGATATATTTCACCAGGAAGAAGCCTGGCAGGTAATGTTGCAGTGCGGTAATGGAAAAACAAAGGACCAGAAAGTATTCGATATCGGCGCGGGTGGCATGACGTATGAAAATCCGGAAGGTCGGCGTCAACAGGTACAAACCGGTGATCATGGGAATGAACCACAGGTGGAAATGGATGTCTTCAAAAAAGATCCTGCGCTTGATTTCATCCCAGGGCAGCGGGTCGCCGAAGTACAGGATGCCTCGATATTGATAGAACAGGTATACAATTCCCCAAAAGGCAAGTGGAATAAGCACCCTGCGCAAACGTTTGCTTAAAAATTGCCCCGTCGTTTCGTCGCGCGAGGATTTTAACAACAACGCACCGCTCACCAGCACAAAAAAAGGCGTCCCCCAGCGCAACAGGCTATAAACAATATCCGCCGTGATAAACTTGATATCGGTAGGATTGGCCGGATCAAATTGAAACAAATATTCGCCTACCGAATGCATTTGCACCACGGCGCATGCCGCGAGTGCCCGGATATAGTTGGCATACAAGCGCTTGTATTTAATAGGCGGCGCTTCCGCCAACGGTATCGGCGCTTCTACTTCTTTTTTCGGTATGGAGCCGCCCATAGGAACTGCAAGGTTAGGGCATTTTGGGGAAATATATCACTTGATTTCCATCTTCTCCACGCCAGTCCAGTCGTCCGGCACGCCGTTTTGGGCATAGCGCCGGCATTTTTCAAAAAACAACTGCGCAGTATGGTCTTGCGGATACCGGCGGAGTACGGCGTCGAAAGCCGCATGGGCGTCTGAAAACCGGCGTTTGAAAAAATCGGTTATGCCCTGTTCAAAAAAATCCAGGGTAGCGGATTTGAGGGCCAATTCCTCCGGTTCATCGCCGTCAAAACACTCGTAAATCCCGATGGGTTGTTGTTTGCCTTTTACCTGTACCTTTCCCAAATACCGCAACAGGTAAGGCGTCTTGTCGGGGATGCGCGCCAGGGTATCTTCGCTGCACAGGATATTTACACCGTAGTAAAACGTGAGGTTTTCAATGCGGGATGCCGTATTTACGGTATCAGAAACCGTGGCTGCATCCAAGCGGGCATCGTCGCCGGTAATACCCATAATAAGCGGCCCATTGTGCAACCCCATCCCGACGCGAATGGGGACCTGGCCTTCCTGCCGCCGTTGCCGGTTGTACGCCTGGAGTTCGGATTGCATTTCGATGGCTGCCTGCAGCGCCTGTTCGGCATCCTGCGGAAAAATAGCCATGATCCCGTCGCCAAGGTATTGGTTCACAAAGCCTTTGTGCTTGCGGATCAAGGGCCCCATACGGCCGTTATAGGTATTGACAAACTGAAAATTTTCCTCCGGCGTCATGTTTTCCGACAGCGAAGTATAACTGCGGATATCCGAGAACAAAACGGTTACTTCCCGTTGGGTATGATCGCCGAGTTTGACTTCGGTCAGCCGTTCGTAGCCCAGGGCGCGGATAAATTCATTGGGTACAAAACGGGCGGTGACGTCAAAAATGCGGTGCAAATCGAGTTGGGTGTGCACCCGGGCTAAAAACTCTTCCTTGCTGAACGGCTTGGCCAGGTAATCGTTGGCGCCCAGGGTCAGCCCCTGTACCAGGTCCTGCACCTGGTTTTTGGCGGTGATCATGATAATCGGCAATTCGGACGGCAGGTATTTTATGCGGATGCGCCGGCAAACTTCATACCCGCTCATGCGCGGCATCATGACATCGAGCAGCACCAGGTCAAACGCGCTGCCCTCTTCCAGGAAACGCAGGGCTTCCTCGCCATTGAGGGCATTGGTGAGGTGAAAGGGTTCGTTTTCCAAATGATTGCACAGCACGTGGTGGTTGATCGGCTCGTCGTCCACAATCAGAATCCGAACCGCGTTACCGCCCGGCAGCAGCCGTTCTGGTGGGGGTATGTGCGGAAGCGGGAAGTTTTCCCTGGCCACCGGCTGGAACGCTTCCGCCGCGGGCAAATGCCGGGGCGCCGGGCCGTTGGCTGCCGGAAGGGTGAAAAAGAACGTAGCGCCTTGGCCGGACTCCGATTCCACCCGGATACGCCCTCCCTGCAATTCGATCAGGCTCTTACTGATGGCCAGCCCAAGGCCGGTTCCGCCAAACTGACGCTCTATAGATCCATCGGCTTGTTGAAACGCTTCGAAAATCTGGTTCTGATGTTCGGGCGCAATACCGATGCCGGTGTCCGCAACCGCAATTTCAACCTCCGGGGCCGTTCCGGCCATCACTTGTGCGGATACCCGCACGCTGCCCTGGTCCGTAAATTTCACGGCGTTGCCTACCAGGTTGAGCAGGATTTGCTGCAGGCGGTCTTCGTCGGCCAGAACAGTCAGCTCTTCGGGTATGGCATTGATCAGGCGGAGGTCTTTTTCCTGCACCAGGGGCTGGCATATTTGCAAGACTACTTCGGCCAAGGCCTGCAAATCCACGGCTACCGGGCGCAGTTGCAGGTCGTTTTCCTTTAGTTTGGAAAAGTCCAGCAGGTCGTTGACCAGGGCGGCCAGGCGACGGCCCGAGGAGATAATCAGCGACAATTCCTCGCGTTGTTTTTCGGCCGGGAAACGGCCGATACCATCCAGCAAACTTTCCGACAGGCCTATGATGCCGTTGAGCGGGGTGCGCAATTCGTGGGAAGTATTGGCCAGAAACTGGTCCTTTAGTTTGTCGGCCGAACGCAGTTGTTCATTGATTTGTTGTTCGCGTTGGAGGCGCCGGGCCTGCTGCCGGGTGAGCAGGCGCGCCAAGGCAAACAGGATAGACCCGAATAGCGACAAATACAACAAATAGGCCCACCAGCTTTGGTACCAGGGCGGCAACAGCGCCACGGTAAAATTCCCGCTGACGGCCTCTTCCGCGAAGGCATTGCGCGCCCGTACGCGGAAAGTGTATGTTCCGGAAGGGAGGTTGGTATATTCTTTTTCCGTTTTATTGGTCCAGGCAGACCATTGACGGTCGTAGCCCTCCAGGAAAACGCTGTACCGGTTGTTTTCAGGGCGCTCGAAAGCCAGGGCAGCGAATTGAAAGGCAATGGAATTGTTCTGGTGGGCCAGCGCCCATGTCTTTTCCGGCTGAGCCAGCCAGTCAGCCGCCAGCAGGGAGTCGCCGCCCACCTGCACGCGGCGCAATAACACGGTGAAAGCTTGTTGAAAATACCGGCGTTCCGGCATGTCGGAAGCATCGAAGCGGTAAAGCCCTATGGCGTTTTTTATCCAGGTGACGTGTTCGTTTTCGGGATAAAAACCGTTCTGAAACAGATCGCGCACGTCTGGTAATATGCCAAACGGCTGGTAAACGCGCGTCCAGGTACCCGGCTCTTTTTCCCGCAGCCATTCCAGTTGCGCGCCGTCGGCCGATGGCGCCCACACCCAGGCATGGCGCGCCGGCCCGGTAGCGGCTACCCAGGCCGGCGATTTTTGGCGGGCTTGCGCTTCCGAAAAATAAAGGGGCTGAAAGGTATTTTTTTCTTCATCGAACCGGAAAGCGCCGAATTGGGAAGAACGGAACAGCAGGGCATCGCCCCAGGGAAATATGCGGTGGTCGCCTACGGCTTGCCGGTCATTCAGTTGGTCAAAAAAAACGGCATCAAAGCGGCCATCTGGCCGGGGCTCCAGCCGGGCCCAGCCCCGGTTCCGGATGCCGATCCATATCCGGCCGTTGCGGTCTTCGGCTACAGACCGGACCAGCATATCGGAGGCGCCGATCCGCACGGGTGTTTGCCAGGCGCCCCGGCTGAAGGATATCCGGAAAAGGCCGTTGTTGCCGCCGGCATATACGGCGCCGGGTTGCCGGTGGGAAACGGTCAGGGCATAAAAAGGGCCTGAATTGGCTCCGGGCAGCCCTTGCAGCCTGTTTTGTGCAGACAAGGCGTAAATGCCCGAGCCGGTAGCCAACAGGAGGCGCGGCAGTTGTTCGCCCGGCAGCACCGCTTCTTCCAGGGCAAAAACCTGGTCGCGCAAGGCGTCATCCACCCGGTAAAACCGGGCGGGGGCGGAGGGTGTCGGAGCGGGGCGCAGGGCGTACAAACCGAGGTTGGTGCCTGCATACAGCACACCGCGATGCCTTTTGATACACAGCACGGCGGCATCCAAGCCCAGGCCGGCGTCCCAATATTGAAACGGGGCCCGCATGGATATGCGGTCGAGCCCGTGGTTCATGGCGGCCCACAGCCCTTGCTGGCGGTCCAGATACAAATGGTGCACCGTATTGTCGTGCAAGCCCAGGGTCCGGTGGATATGGCGTTGGAGCGACCCGCCGGGCAGGGTCAGGTAGATCCCCCCGCTGAGGGTGGCCAGGGCGTACCCGCCGCCGGGCAATTGCAGTCCGTGGTACAACTCTTCGGTTTGCAGCCGGTTTTGCAGCGCTTCAAAGCCCGGCGGGCGGGCGCGGGCGCCGGTGCTGGGGTCGTAAGCCCAAACGCCGTTTTTTTGCGTGCCGACAAGTATCTGCGTCTTTTGGTACGGCAGCAGGAAGGCAATGGTTTCCTGCTTGAACCACGCGCCACCCGGCAGCGCTTGCAGGCCATTTCCCCACCAGCGGCACAATCCGGCGCCGGCTGTTTTTAAAAAATACTGCCCGCCTAATGCGTACGCCCGGAGGTACGAATCCGCCACGGGCAGGATTTCGAGGCGTTTGCCGGCATACAAAAATAAATATTGCCGGCTCTGAAAAAAGACGGTATCTCCCAGCAGGTGCACCGAGCGCACCACGCCAAAATTGCGCTCGGAGTCCGGCAGTTGTTCGCAAAGAGAAATATAACGGCGGGCGCCGTCCGGCCCGGTCCGGAGGTAGCCGAAATCGCCGGCGCCGCCCACATATACTACCCCGGCCGAATCGGTGGCCAATGCAAATACCCCGCCATTGGTACCCGGTATACGCCGCCAGTTGTGGCCGTCGAATTCCAGCAGGCACTCATTGTTGCCCACATACAACATACCCCGCCGGTCTTGCAGCACCGCCCAATTTTGGGCGCTGGCGCCGTATTCCCGGCTGTTGTAGTGGCGGATAAGCGCCTGTCCTTGTTCAATATGGCGTCCGGCGGTTTGGCCAGACATACCGGGCCCGGCAAGCAGGGCGGTCCACACTGCCAGTAAAATTCGAAGGATCAGGGCAAAAGAGCGCCGCTGACAGGCTGTAAGCATTTGGGTTGGCATGTTGGTCCCCTTTCATTCGACCGTCCGGGAGAAAACGCGGGTTGATTTGTTTTTTCCCGGTCAAAGCTCGCTCAATATCTTTTTAGCCTCGTTGTGGTGCGGATGGGCGTTTTGGCCAGCAATGCGGCGGAATACTTGTTTGGCTTCCTCTATGCGGTTGCTTTTGAGCAGCGCCAGTGCCGAATACCATTGTGCCGACTCCCAGTCAAAACTGTCCGAATTCACCTGACGGAGGGCCTGCAAAGCCGCCCCGGGGTTGTCCAGGGCCAGTTGAGCAATACCGAGGTACAGGCTGGCTTCCGATCTGCCGGTAAAGGTAGTGTCTGCCAGTAAGCCTTCCAACTGCGCGACGCTCGTTTTGTAATCGCCTTGCGCGAAGGCCTGGCGCCACTTCGCGGCACTGCTTTCTTCGCTTCGCGCTTCCGGAGCGGGCGGAATGGTGAAATTGGCGGCGTAAATATCTTCCGGCGCGTCGGGAGCCGCCCCGTCCGGACGATTCATCAGCCAAAGGGGCAGAACGATTACCAGCAATCCAACAAGGACGGCAGCCGCATAAATTATACGCGAATAGGATGTCATGGCGCGGATATTAACGGATGTACGGTTCGGAGTAAGTGCAGAGGCGTTCATTTGATTCAGTTCTTTAGACAAAGCCATCAATTTTTCTTCGAGCTCCCGGTCGCCCGCTGCCACAAGGGCCTTAAATACGGTAGCTGTTTCAGCGGCCGCGGCCGCGAAGGCCGGGTCGGCGGCCAACCGTTGCTCGAATGCTGCTTTTTCCTCTGGCGGTAACTGATTCGCAAGGTATTTGCGGACAAGATCGATTATTTCCTCCTGCATCATTTTATGCTGTTCAGGTTCAGGTGTTAGACGGCAGTTGGGCCAAAATTATCAATACCCGGCACAATTTTATTCAAGTTTTCGGAGCAACATGCCAGGAGTTGGTATATTTGGGCGCCGGAGGAAAATTCCAAACATGTGCTTAAAGCGCCAACCGCTCGGGGCCGGTGCCAATACCAACGAACGCGCAATCTGATGAAAACAACCCTCTTCTGGCTCACAGCCATACTCTTCGCCGTTTTAACATGCAGCCAATCCACCGGGCCAACCAGCTCCCAACCAACGCAGGTACAGGACCCCGAAGCGGCAGCGCTGGCAAAAAAAGCTGAGGCGTTTTTGAGCCGGGACGTATTTGACAGCACCCTGATTTATTCCCTGCAAGCGGTGGAACTGGCTGAAAAAAAGCAGGACTGGGAAAGCTGGGGAAATGCGCACACCAGCCGGATTATCGCCATGTATTACCAGGACCGCTGTGCCGAAACCGCCGCCGGTTTCCCCGAACTGGAGAAAAAAGCCCGGCGCCATTTGCCGGCGGCGAATCGTTTTTGGGGCGCCTTTTTCAATATTGCCGGTGCTGTTTATCATCAAACCGGCAATTACGATGCTGCGCTGGACTACGGGAAGAAAGAAATTTCCTTCTTTGAAAAAAGCGACCTCCAAACGGACCTTGCCATAGCGCTGAACAACGTCGGAGCGTACTACCGCAGCAAGGGCGACTACGACCGCGCGCTGGAATACACCCTGTGGGCCCTTCAGGTATACGCGTCGATGCCCACATCGACGCCCGGCGACCTGGCCTGGACCCACGGCAACCTGAGCGCGATCTGGTACCGGAAAAAAGACTACACCCGCTCCATAGCAGCCGGCGAAAAAGCGCTTTCTATCTTGCAGAACGCCCCCGACGGCGGCAAACCGGCCGAATTTGTTGTAATTTACAATGACCTGGCCAATGCCTGCACGCTTGCGGGCGAATACGAAAAATCCCTGGATTATCTGCAGGAAGCCCTGCGTATTTGCCGGGCATCCGGGCTGGAGTCCGACCTGGCCACAACCTACCATAATCTCGGCCATGTTTACCGGATGACCGGTCGCTACAAGGAGGCCGCCGCCTATTTGAAACAGGCGATCGAACAGTATGGCGCGGAACATCAGAACTACGGGAAAGCCTGCCGGCACATGGGTTTTATCGCCCAAAAGGAGGGCAATTTGCGCGGCGCACTGGCCTGGCAACAAAAAGCCCTGCGGGTGCTGGCCGATTCGTTCCCGGAGCAGGACATCCTCGCCAACCCAAGCCCGCAGCGGGTAAATGCATACCTGGATTTTCTTTTTGCCCTGCGCGACAAAGGCGAAACCCTGAGCCTGCTCGCCGCAAAAGAATCGAACCCCGCTTTTTTGACGGCAGCCCTGCGCACCTACGATCTCGCGGCCGGCCTGCTCGACAGCATGCAGGCGGAATACCACGAAGGCTCGCGGCAATTTTGGAACCAGGAAGCCCGGCCAATCATGGAAAGCGCTATCGGCGTGGCGATGCAACTGTACCAAAATACCGGAAACCAGCAATACCTCGAACAAGCCTTCCGGTATGCCGAGCGCAGCAAAGCGCTGCTGCTGGCAGAAGCCCTGCGCGAATCGGCCGCCAAGGAACAGGCCGGCATACCCGAGGCATTGTTGCAGCGGGAAAAAGAACTGAAAATCGACATTGCCTTTTATAAAAAACAAATCTTCCGCGAACAGCAAAAATCCGGGGCCGACGCGCAGAAAATACTGCTCTGGCAATCCGAAATACTGAAACGCCGCCGCTCCTACGAAGCGCTGCTGGCCGAGTTCGAAAAAAGCTACCCGCAATACTACGAGATCAAATACCGCCAATCAGACATCACGCTTGCGGCCGTTCAGAAAGCCCTGGCGGAGGATGTCGCCCTGGTCGAGTTTTTTGCAGGCGACCAGGAGATTTACGCCTTTTTTCTGGATCGAAACAACGCCAGGGGATACCGGATTCCGTTCGACGGCAGCGTGACCGCTCCCCTCGACCGGCTCCTGAGCGGCCTGCGCGACCGGCGCCGGGTCAGCGAACAAGGCCGGAGCGCAGCGGCCCTGACCCAATTCTCCAAAGACGCATCGGCCTTGTTTCAGCGGCTTTTGGCGCCCGCCGGCGCCAAAATGCCGAAGCAACTGGTGCTGATCCCTGACGGCGCGCTGGCCTACCTGCCGTTTGAACTCTTGCTCCTGCCGGATTCTGCCGCCGCCGCACCGGGTTTTGCCAGCCTGCCTTACCTGCTCCACAGCACCGCCGTGCGCTACGAATATTCGATTGCACTGGCCTTGCGGCCGCTGCCCCGACACCGCAGCGAGCGGTTTTTCGACGGCTATGCGCCCGCCTATGGCGCCGACCGGCCGGCAGCAACCAACCGCGGCGAAACCAACCACTGCCGCGAACAGGAAACGGCAGATTTTGCCCCGCTGAGCAACAACCAGGCCGAGGTCGGCAGTATTGCCAAAAAACTGCACGGCCGCGCCTTTTTGGCGGCAGAGGCCACAGAACTGCAGTTTAAAAAACAGGCGCAGCAGCCGCGCATCGTACACCTGGCCATGCACGGTTTTCTGAACGACTGCGACCCGCTGTATTCCGGCCTGGTGTTCAGCACGCCTCCGGCAGCCGCAGCGGCGGATACCCTGGCTGCGGAGGACGGCTTTTTGCACGCCTATGAAATATATAACCTGCGTATGAATGCCGACCTGGCCGTGTTAAGCGCCTGCAACACCGGCCAGGGCAAACTGACGAAAGGAGAAGGCGTCATCAGCCTGGCGCGCGCATTCAAATACGCCGGCTGCGCCAATGTGCTCATGAGCCTTTGGCAGGCGGATGACCAATCTACCGCACAGATCATGCAGGCTTTTTACCGCCACCTGCAAGCGGGGCTCGGCAAAGACGCCGCCATCCGGCAGGCCAAACTGGATTACCTGGGCTCCAATACCCGCAACCATCCATTTTTTTGGGGGGCCTTTGTGCTGATTGGCGACGACCAACCGCTGCGGCAAAGCCACAGCCGGTGGTGGTATGCCTTTCTTTTGATCCCGCTGGCCGGCGCCGGCTGGTGGTATTGGCGTGCCAAACGGCACTTTGGCCCCGCCGCTCAAAAAAAACCGGTTTATACCCAGCGGAAAGTGGTTTGCGAAAAAGTGGAAGCAATTGGTCTATTGTCGGCGTGACTCGCAGTCACGCCGACAATGTGCGCGGGATCAGCACTTTCGCAAAGCACTTTCCGCCGGGTATAATTATTTATGACTGCATGTTATCAACCGTCCAACCGCTATTCCAGATACGTACCCCAGACCAGGCTGAATAATTATTTTTTTTCACTAAACCAATTTGCCATATGGCTGAGACAAGAAGTATCCGCGTCAAACAGGTCCGGGCAGCCGACCCTTCCCTTTCTTTTAACATTGAAATTGCCGATGGCGGCACGTTTCCCCCCTTCCTTATGGCAAGCGCCCAAATGACGGGCCGTCCGGACGGCGGCTCCTATAACGGCGCCAGCCAGACATTTCAGAACCCTGTTTCGCCCTTAGGCGTGACCATAAGTTTTTCTGACCCTGAATACGCCAACGAGACGGATCTGTTATATACCATCACGGTATCCTTTTCACCGGATGGGCGCAATTGGACGCCTTTTTCCGGTGATTATGGGGGTACCAATTCGGGCGATGTAACGGCTTCCCAAACAGTTGCAGCGCCGCAGGAAACGGAAGTAGTGGCTGAACCGGTGCAACCCGGCACGGCAGCGAAAAGCGCTCCGGCAGATACGGGTGGCGACTTATCCAGGCGCAAAGGCTGCCTGGGACTTTTTTTCTGAAGCGCGCAGTTTACAATAGTTCGTACGCCTTTTACATCTCGTTGAAAATCAAGCCACGCGAGTGTGGTTGGCGTCCTCGCAGGAACGGTCGAAACCATTTTGGGCGGCGTCTGACGCTGACTTCGTTGGTAAAACAGTTGCGTAGCGATGCTATGCGCCTGTTTCACCGCCTTGCCAGCGCCAAGAATACACTCGCCGAAAACGGCAACTTATTTCGGACACGTTCCTAACCTGCTTAATCTGCCGGGTTCGACAAGTATTCGCGCAGTTTTTGCAGGCAGGTATATTTTTTACTGTTCACACTGGCTGCGTTGCTGAAACCAATGCGTTGGGCAATTTCCTCGGAGCTATAGCCGTAGTATTCGGCATCCAGCAGAATCTGTTTGCATACTTCCCCAATCGCCTGCAAATAACGCTGGACGCGCTCTACCTGATCCGACTGGATCAAACGGCTGAGCGCGTCTGGCGTTTGATCTTCTACTTCCGGGAAATATTCCACGCCCGTTTCGGGGCGGAGGCTTTTTCGCTTCCGGAGTTCGTCGATGCATTTGTTGGTAAAAATCCGGGTAAGGTAGGTCGTCAGGCTGCTATCGCCCCGAAAGGCGCCTGAAATCAATTGCTTGCGCAGGGAAATAACGGCCGAATTGTACGCTGTGACGAGGTCGGACCCGTCAAGCGCGCGGTATTTGCTTCGCCCGGCCTTGGCCAGGTAGAAAAATTGCTCATACAAGCGCCGGATGCCTTGTTCCTGCCGGCTGCCGCCTGCGCGTATCGCCTCGATTAATTCCTCGTCGGTGTATTGCATAGACCCGTTAGCAGCGAGATAGGAGAGAGGCTAAGGTAGTAATAAATTCAATGGAGTTGAAACGGGGGTGTGACAAACGGTTCACCGCAAAGGCGCGGAGGCTGTGTCTTCGCGCCTTTGCGGCGAACCGTTTGCGGGAGGTAAACTGCCTACGGTTTTTCTTTTTTCTTAAAATCCCCCGCTTTTACGATGATCATCCGCGAGTAGTCGAGGTGTTTTTTCATCACTGCGTTGACCTGTTCGAGGCTCAGGCTTTCCACCTGGCGTTCAAACTGGGCGTCCCAGTTCAGATCGCGGTCGTAAAACAGATAGGCGCTCAGCGTCCTGGCCAGGCCAGCGTCAGACGAGCGGTTGACGCGTTGCGATTTGAGCCAGCCTCCTTTGGCGGCCTCCAGTTCTTCGGCCGTGAAGCCGTCGCGGGCAGCGCGTTCGATTTCCTCGCGGAAAGCCGTTTCCAGCTTGCCCAGATTCTCCGGATTATAAATCATGAATCCGTTGAAGCTGGCATTTTTGTCCAGGACGCTGGCGCTGAAGCTGCCGCGTACGGTGTAGCTCAGGCCGTCTTTCTGGCGGATGCGGGTAGCGAGCCGCGAGTTGAGGAAGCCGCCGCCCAGGATCTGGCCGCCGATCGTCAGGGCGGGGTATTCGGGATCGTCGTTGCGCATCGGGAAGTTGAAGCCCGCCAGGTACACCGCATTGGATTTGTCGGGGGTCAGGATTTCTTCATTCCGGACCGGCACGGGCTGGTAGTCGTAGATCAGGCGTTCGAATTTCGATGGGCTGGCCCAATCGCCGAAGGTTTCGCGCAGGGCTTTTTCGATCGCTTCCCGGTCAAAGTCGCCCACGATTGCGCAGGTGCCATCACTGGCGCCATAGAATTTTTTATAAAAATCTTTGGCCTGATCGAGTGTGACCGACTGGACGGCGGCCGCTTCTTCCTCGAAGGTCATGGTGCGCCGCGGGTCGCCGGCGGGATATTCCGGGCCGGTCAGGCGGCTGAACAGGTTGCTGGCCAGGGCATTGGGGTCGGTTTTTTGTTCGTCGATTCCGGTGAGGTATTGTTGTTTGTACTTGTCGAACTCTTCTGCCGGAAACGAGGGTTGCCGGATCATTTCGCCAGCCAGGCGGATAGCGTCGGCCAAATGCGCCCGGTCGGTTTCGATGTTGATACCGGCGCTGCCGGCGCCGCCGAATACTGAAATGCGGGCCTTCAACTGGTCCTGGGCGTCTTTCAGTTCGGCGAGGGTTTTGGTTGTGGTGCCTTTGCCGAGCAGGGCGCCGGTGAAATCGGCGATGACCGGCATGCCGGTCAGGCTTTGTTGCGTACCGAAGCGGAAGGTAAAGGTGGCCGTTACGGCGTCGCCGCGGGTTTCTTTGGGCAGCAGGGCGTATTCCATGCCGTTGGGCAGCTGGCCGCGGGCGGTGCGTTTTTCAATGTTTTCAGGCGAGGGGTCGAAGTCTTCGCCCTGGGATATTTCCGGCCGGCCTTTGTAGTCTTTCAGGAGTTCTTCCAGGTTTGGCGCTGCAGGGATTTCGGCGCGATCCGGATTTTTTTCCGGAAGGAAATACCCCAGGGTACGGTTGGCGGGTTTGAGGTACCGGATCGCTACACGGGCCAGGTCTTCGGCGGTAATTTTTTCCACATTGTCGCGGTACACAAAGGCCAGTCGCCAGTCGCCGGTGCCGATATAGTTGCTCAGGCTGAGGCCGAGGCGGTCGGATTGTTTGAATGCGAGCTCCCAGTTTTTCAGGATGCGGGTTTTAGCCTTTTCGGTTTCTTCGGCCGTCGGCGGGTTGTCTTTCAGGCCATCCAGCACGTCGAGCATGGCGGTTTTGGCCGAGTCGACCGGCTGTTCCTGCCGCACTTCGGAAGAGAACCCTGTAGTGCCGCCTTCAGCGAACCCGGCGGCGCCGCCGAACACCGATACGGCCTTTTTGCTTTCCACCAGGGCTTTATAGAGGCGGCCGGTGGGGTTGTCGGTCAGGAGGTTGGCCAGCACGGTGAGCGCGGCATAATCGGGGTGCGAGCCGGCTGGTGTGCGGTACATGGCAGAAAAAATCTGAACGTCGCCGGTACGGCGCAGGGTCACCTGCCGTTCGCCGTCCTGGGTAGGTTCGGAGGTATAGGTTGTGACGAGGGGGCGGCCCGGTTTTGGGATTGGGCCGAAGTATTCCTGTACGAGATCGAGCGTTTTTTGCTCGTCGATTTTGCCGGCTACCACCAGCACGGCGTTGTCGGGTTGGTAGTAGTGTTTGTAATAGGCCTGGAGGCGTTCGATAGGCGCCAGTTCGATGTCAGATTTTTCCCCGATGGTGGAGTGGCCGTAGTTGTGCCATTGAAACACGGCGGCCATCATCCGTTTGTTGAGCACGGCGCCGGGGCTGTTTTCACCCCGTTCGTATTCATTGCGCACGACGGAAAATTCGCTTTCGAGGTCTTTACGGGCGATATAGGAATTCACCATGCGGTCGCTCTCCAGGTCCAGCGCCCAGCGCAGGTTTTCCTCTGTGGCATCGAAGGTTTCGAAATAGTTGGTGCGGTCCAGCGAGGTAGTGCCATTGGGGCGTGCGCCGTGCTCGGTGAGTTCCTGCGGGATGTTGGGGTGTTTCGGCGTTCCTTTGAATACCAGGTGTTCGAGCAGGTGCGCCATGCCGGTTTCCCCGTAGTTTTCATGCCGCGAGCCGACTTTATAGGTGATGTTGACCGTAATGATTGGTTTGGAGGGATCGGGGAAGAGCAACACCCGCAGGCCATTGGCCAGGCTGTATTCGGTGATGCCCTCGACCGAGGTGATTTTTTGCACGCCCGGAGGCAGGCGCAAGGCTTTTTGTGCCAGGGACCACGGGCTGCAGAGCAAAACGAGCAGGCCGGCGATGCCGAGGCGGAGCAGGGATGGGTACAGTTTCATATTGAGCATAGTTTGGTAAAAATGATAAACAGGCGTTTGGCGCCGGCAATTTTCCGGATTATTTGGCAATACAGTGGTTTGCGGCGGCACAGATCGCGCGTTGTGCTATTTCGCGACCGGTATGGCGGCCCGGCGCAGCCGGTCGTTGATGGCTCTGCCGAGGCCTTTGTCCGGGCAGGGTTCTGCGAGGATCACGTCGATTCCGGCGTTTTGGTCCAGGGTTCGCAAGGCGGCGAACAGTTGTTGCGCCGCCTCGGCCAGGTCGCCGGTTTCCGACAATACGATGTGCAGGGCGTGTCCGGGCAGGCCGGTTTTGGCCTGGAACGTGAGGATGCCGGTTTTTTGTGCGGCGGTGGCCGGCCAGCGGTCGTCTTCAACCAAATAGAGCGGCTTGCGCGGGGCGTAATGCGTGGTCAGCATGCCGGGGGCGGCCGGGTGGCTGTTTTGGCGGATATCCAGGCGAACCGGGCCGGCAATCTGTTCGATGGTTTCCAATTCAAGTCCGCCCAAGCGGTAAATGACGGTTTCCTGTTTTTCATACCCGACGATCGTGCTTTCGACGCCGACTTTGCAGGGGCCGCCATCGAGGATGTACGGAATTTTGTTTTGCAGCTGGTCGTACACATGTTGGGCTGTCGTTGGGCTGATATAGCCGAAGGGGTTGGCGCTGGGGGCCGCCAGCGGGAAGTGCAGGGCGCGCAGGAGCGCTTGGGTGACCGGGTGCGCCGGGGCGCGTAAAGCCACCTGGGGCAGCCCGGAAGTGACCAGGTCGGGAATAAGATCGCGTTTGGGAACCAAAATAGTGAGCGGGCCGGGCCAAAACCGTTCGGCCAGGGTACGCAGGGGCGCCGGCAGGCTGGCGGCATAACGCTCGGCTTGCTCCAGGCCTGAAACATGTACGATCAGCGGATCAAACGCCGGCCGGTTTTTTATTTCAAAAATCCGGACCACGGCAGCTGCGTTGAGCGCATTGGCGGCCAGCCCATATACCGTTTCGGTCGGGATAGCCACGCACTCCCCGTCGAGCAACCATTGGGCGGCTTTGGCCGGATCGGTACCAATCAGCGTTTGGAAAACCATGTTGGAGAACGGGTATCTTCAGGCAGTAAAGTTATGATTTCCGCGCGCTTTCCAAAGCGGTGAAATTTGGCTGCCCTTTTGCTGGCAGCAAACTGGCGCGTATTTCCTCCTGTTGCGCATACGCCGGCCCGCTGTCCAAAATGCGCCAGTGCAGCGGAAAATTGCCGCCAAAGCGTAAAAACGCCGTTTTTCACACTACCTTTGCGTAAAATACACACCATCATGGAAAATCCATTGCACGCCGGCAACGGCCTTCGGGAAATTTTTAACGAAAAAGGCGAGCGCATCAGCCCGGTTCTTCCGGAAAACATCCGAAACTTTTTAATCGACATCGACGGCACGATCTGCGACGATGTGCCCAACGAAGAGCCGGAGCGGATGGCCACGGTGTTGCCTTATCCCGACGCTTTGGTTATGCTCAACAAATGGTTTGACGAAGGCCACGTCATTTTCTTTTTTACCAGCCGCACCGAGGCGCACCGGGAAGTGACGGAATTCTGGCTGAACAAACACGGTTTTAAATACCACGGCATCATCTTTGGCAAACCCCGGGGCGGTAATTACCACTGGATTGACAATCACATTGTCCGGGCCACTCGCTTCAAGGGGAAATTTACAGACCTTGTGGTGAAAACACACGAAATCGAAGTGTTCTCTGAGGAGTAAAACCGCGCATCTAACTTGCTGCACCCATGTTATCGTTTGTTTTCCCGCTGTTGCTCGCCCTGGGCGAACCGGCGCCCCGCGCGCCACTGCCCGTTTGCCTGACCGATTCGCTGCCGTACCAGCTGGCGAAACCTTCCGTAATGATCAACCTGGTTAGCGAAGAATTGAGGGAGATATCCGGGCTCAGCCCTACCGGCCAGAATGGTGTTTTTTGCGCCATCGCCGACGAGCGGGGGGAAATTTTTTTCATCGACGGGGATGGCGGCGGCGCCATTCTCCAGCGGGTACTCTTTCGCGACAACGGCGATTTTGAAGGCCTGGAAAAAGTTGGCAAATGCCTGTATGCGGTGAAAAGCGACGGCGATATCTTTGAAGTTCGGAACTGGAACCGCGCGAAACCCAGGGTGACCAAGTATAAAACCGGCCTGTCCAGGACCGACGACGTAGAAGGACTGGGCTATGACCGACAGCGCCATGCCCTGTTGGTAGCGGCCAAGGGCAACCCGGATAGTGCGGGTGTCCGCGCGGTTTATGCTTTCGGCCTCGCATCCAAAAAACTCCTTCCCGAACCGGCGTATTCGATCGATCCGGTCGAAGTCAACAACCGGGTTCCCTATCATCCTGAAGAAAAACCCAGTTATTTCAGCCCCTCCGGGGTGGCTGTTCATCCGGTAACCGGGGATATCTATGTGATTTCGACGGCGCCTAAACGCCTGGTCGTGCTGGATTATACTTCGGGAAAAATCCGGTATGCCGTGCGGCTGAATAAAAAAATACTGCCGCAGCCCGAAGGCATTGCCTTCGACGCCGCCGGTAACCTGTACCTTAGCAGCGAAGGGAAAAAAGGCGAGGCCCAGTTGCTTCGTTTTGACTTTATCCGGCTATAGCCTTTTCATCCGCGTATTTCTGCTCCAACGCCATTTTTACGATGGCTTCTGGTCTAATCACCGCTACCCACACCCGATTTTGTTTATGCGACTGGAAGATGAAATTAAAGCGTCCAAATTTATGGATGAAGTCCATAAAGCACAGCTCAATATCCTGTTTAGTGCCGCCTGGCTCCGGGCACGCATTTCCGCGACGCTGAAGCCCTTCGGACTGACGCTGGAACAGTTCAACGTCTTGCGCATTATCCGCGGCCAACGCGAAAAACTGGTCCCGGTCAAAGATATTAGCAGCCGGACGATTGAGCGCAGCTCCAATACCACGCGGATTATCGACCGGCTGGAACGGAAGGGATTGGTAGAACGTCGGCCTTCGGCCCGCGACGGCCGCGAACGGCCGGTCGCCCTCAGGCCTGCCGGACTGGACCTGCTGGAAAAAATCGACTCTTGTTGGCAAAAAAACAACCCGCACAGCGCACCGTGGACCTCCGAAGACGCCGAAACGGTGAACCGATTGCTGGATAAAATGCGGGGATAAGCCGGGCATGTAAATTTTCCGGCCCGATGGCTGTGGTTTTAGCGGCATTATCGCTTCCATTTTCAGGAAACACCTACTTTTGCCCGACCTTTCTGCAGGCCGGATTCCCCGTCCTCCCCTGGCTTTTAGAATTTATAAAACTCAAAACGCAGTACTTGCCATGCCCGTTATCGAACTTAAAATCCCGAATCTGGGAGAATCCATCACCAATGTTACCTTTTCCAAGTGGCTGAAGCCCGATGGCGCCCAGGTAGCGATGGACGAACCGCTTTGTGAAATTGAAACGGAGAAGGCCAACCAGGAACTTTCGGCCGATAAGGCGGGCAAGCTGAGCTGGGTTGCCAAAGAAGGCGATGACCTGGAAGTGGGCGCCTTGTTTGGCCGTATCGATACCGATGCTGTCGCCGACAGCGCTAACGGCGGCGGCGCTGCGACAGCGGCGCCGCCCGCTCCGGGTTCGGATTACGCGGCGGGGCATCCTTCGCCCGCAGCGGCCAAGATTCTGGAAGAAGGAGGCGTTCAGCCGGCTGACGTTGCCGGAACGGGCAAAGATGGCCGCATTACCAAGTCAGACGCACAAAAGGCTGTGGAGAATAAAGCGCAGCCCGCCGCTCCGGCCGCTCCGCCGGCGCCGGAGTCAACCGCCGCTCCGGCCACCCCGCCGGCTTCTGCGCATACCCCGTACTCCCGGGCGGAGCACCGCGAACGCCTCACCCGGATGCGCCGCACGATTGCCAAACGCCTGGTTAGCGCCAAAAATAACACCGCTATGCTCACCACGTTCAACGAAGTGGATATGAGCGGCGTCATGGCCCTGCGGGAAAAATACCAGGAGGGCTTTGTCAAAAAATACGGCATCAAGCTGGGTTTTATGTCCATTTTCGCCAAGGCCTGCGCCAGGGTGCTCCTGGAAATGCCCGACGTGAACGCTTTTATCGACGGTGAAGAGGTGCTATACCACGATTATGCCGACATCAGCGTCGCTATCAGCACGCCCAACGGCCTGGTAGTGCCACCCATCCGCAATGTGGAAAGCCTGGGCTTTCACGAGATCGAGTTCAAACTCAAAGAACTGGCCGGCAAAGCCCGCGACGGCAAATTGTCGCTTGATGAAATGAGCGGCGGTACGTTTACCATCACCAACGGCGGTATTTTCGGCAGCCTGCTGAGCACGCCGATCATCAACGAGCCGCAAAGCGCCATCCTCGGCATGCACGCCATCAAGGACCGGCCCGTTGCCGTGAATGGCGAAGTGCAAATCCGCCCGATGATGTACCTGGCCCTCAGCTACGACCACCGCATCGTCGATGGCTCCACCTCGGTGACCTTTTTGGTAAAAGTAAAAGAATTGATCGAAGACCCTGTGCGCTTGCTGCTTGATTTGTAGTAGGTTATAAAATCGCCGCCTGCGTAGCATCCAGCATCTTCCGGCATTCTGCCAGGTTGGGCCCTTGGGCGTACACCCGCAAAACCGGTTCGGTGCCGGAAGCGCGGATCATCACCCATTTTTCATCGCCCAACAGGAATTTCCACCCATCTACGTCTTCCATACCTCTGACGGTGTAGGCGCCGAACGATTTATACTGACTGCCCTTGCAGGCCGCGATGACGGCCTGTTTTTGTGCCTCGGTGATGTGCAAATCGTCGCGGTCGAAGGCAAAGGCGCCCACCACCTCGTACACTTCCTGCACGAGACCTTTGACGGTTTTGCCGGTTTTGGCCATAAATTCGAGCACCAGCAAGCCCATCCAGATGCCGTCGCGTTCGGGAATATGGCCCTTTACCGCCAGCCCGCCCGATTCTTCGCCGCCAACCAGCACGTCTTCGTTGGTCATGATCTCGGCGATATATTTAAACCCGACTTTGGTGATTTCGTAGGGCAGGCCGAATTTTTCAGCCATTTTTTTCAATTTGTCCGTCACGGAAAAAGTGAAGACGACTTTGCCGCGCTGGTTTTTGTATTTGTACAGGTACAAGAGCAGGATAAGCAGCAGGTGGTGGCTATCCACAAAATTGCCGTCTTCATCGTACATCCCGATGCGGTCGGCATCGCCGTCGTTGGCCAGGCCCGCGGTGATGGTGGGGTGCTTTTTTATCGTTTCGCTCAGCAGCAGCAGGTTGCGGTGGATCGGCTCCGGCGCCTGGCCGTGCATGCCGGGATTCCAGTCGCAATGCAAAAATACCGAGCGGGGAAGCAGTTTGCGGACGGCCCGCTGGCCGGCGCCGTACATAGCATCGTAGGCCAGGCGGCCAGCCCGTTGTTTGATGGCCTGGAGGTCAAAATTTTTGCGGACGTGCCGCAGGTACATGGTTTCGAGGTCTACATCGACCAGTAGTTTTTTCTGCGCCAATTCGTTCAGCGTGGGCAGCCGGTTGAGCGTGCAGGCATCCGGGATGAGCGATTCAACCTCGGCGATGCCCGCGGGCACCATCGGGCCGCCGTATGCCGCTTTAAGTTTGTAGCCGTTGTAGGAGGGCGGGTTGTGGCTGGCGGTGATGACGATGCCGATCTGGCTTTTGGTTTTCACCACACCCAGCGATACCATAGGAGTGCTGACGAATCCGGCGCCAACGTAGCATTTGATCCCGTACGCGCCGAGGACGCGGGCGGTGGTTTCGGTAAAAAGCAAACCGCCGAACCGGCAGTCGTACCCGATGACGGCGCGTTTCATCCGGTGTTTTTTCATATACCGGGCAGTGGCTTCAGCCACGCGCATCACATTGTCTACGGTGTAATCGTCGGCAATGATGGCACGCCAGCCATCGGTGCCGAATTTGATCGGTGTTGCCATTCGCTATAGTTTCAAGTTTTGAATTTAATGTTTTTTCATCCGATTTGACCGGAATGGGGTGTGCCGGCAAAAATATCTGAACGCTGCCGTACTTTTGCGTAATTGCGCCAAATTTATACCGGTTGTCCAGGCGCATTTTTTCTTCTGACTGATTTACCTGCATTCTTGTGACCGATACTTATCGCCATAAAGGGCTGCGCAAGCGGCTCGTGGACGCCCTTCGAAAGCGCGGCATTGCCGACGAGGCGGTATTGGCGGCTATTGACGCCGTGCCGCGGCATTTTTTTCTCGACAAGGCGTTCGAAGAACACGCATACGAAGACAAACCCTTTCCGATCGGTCACGAACAAACCATTTCACAGCCTTATACGGTGGCGTACATGACGGCGTTGCTGGAAGTGAAACGCGGAGAACGGGTATTGGAAATCGGCACGGGTTCGGGTTACCAGGCGGCTGTTCTGGCGGCAATGGGCGCCCGTGTTTTTACGGTAGAGCGGCAGGAAGCCTTATACCTGCATGCCAGGGCGCTCCTGGCCGAAACCGGTTTTTCAAGCGTTCGTTGTTTTTTCAAAGACGGGGCCCGCGGTCTGCCCGAGTATGCGCCTTACCATAAGATCATCGTGACGGCGGGCGCGCCGGTAGTGCCGGAGCCGCTGAAAGAACAGCTTGCTGTCGGCGGGTTGCTTATCATTCCCGTTGGTGAAGACGTGCAATACATGTACCGCATCGAACGCCTTTCCGAAACGGAATATAAAGAAGAGGTGCTCGACGCCTTTCGGTTTGTACCGTTTCTGGAAGGCGTTCAGAAAAAAAAGGGCGACAAGGCCTGAAGGATCAGGGGCTGTGGCGCGGGGGAGGCAGCATGACCGATAAAAGCAGATAGCCGATCAGCAGCAGGCTCCCGATCAACGCGCTCACGCCGAACGCTTCTATAAGATCGTGCCGGCGCGCCATCGTCCGGCCTACCTGGCGCAGGACATGGCCCGGATTGAGCAGCACATCCCACGAATTCCAGCGCTGGAACCGCCCGAGCCATACGCCGAAACCCGAGAGTCCGATGGCGGTCAGCATGAGCAGCTCCGTTTTCCAGGCGGGAAAAAGGCGCCGGAGGGCAATCCGGATTTCATAAAGCGACAACAACCCCAACAGCAGCCCCGTGCTGGCAAAAGAAAACAACAGCACCATGTCGAAATAAACCGGTACCGGCGGGCGGTATTTCAGGTGAATAAAATCGGTGACGATATACGGGGAATTGGGCAAAAAAAGCAGCCACAACACCAGCCAACCCCAAAAGGCCTTCAACCGGACGCCCCGCCGCTGGGTGCGCTCCAACTGCAAAGCGACCACATACGGTATCCATGCCAGTAGAAGGTTCCAGACCAGAAAACCAAAGGCAAGGCCAAAGAGTCCCTGAATCTCCGGCCAGGCGATTTCCAAGGGCGGGCGCCCGCGCCATTGTGCCAGTACGGAGCGGCTCAGCACCAACCCGGCATTGAGGAGAGAGGCGGCCAGTAATATCAGACACAGGTGGTATTGGCGTTCGTCCCTGAACCGGAAAAAAACGGTATGCTTCGACATGACTTTCTCGTGGGTAGTATGGTTAAATTTTAAGTGCTGCAGCGCAGTTGCCACTGGGAAAATATTCAGTCCAACTCGCCCTCCCGGGCAATGTGTAAAAGCGCCTCCAGGGTATCGAGATGCGCCTTGAAGGCTGCTCTCCCGGCTGCTGTGGCGCCATAGGTTGTTTGCGGTTTGCGGCCGACAAATTTTTTCCGGACGGCGATGAAATCCTGCAATTCCAGGGCCTTCAAATGGCTGGCCAGATTGCCGTCGGTCAGGCTCAACAACTCTTTCAGCGTATTGTAGTCCACCCAATCATTGACTACCAGAATGGACATGATGCCCAAGCGGTTGCGGTGGTCAAAAGCGGGATTGAGATGTGTAATAATGTCCTTCATGCCGGGTAGAGCAGGCAATATATGGCGCTGCTTTGCTTCAAGGTTCGTATTTAAAGTACATCCAGGCGCCGTAAACGATATGCAACAAGCCAAAGCCGGTTGTCCATAGTTCCAGACCGTTTCCCAGGTAGAACAAGCCGGCCAACCCGAGCGCAATCTCGGTCAAACCAAGAAATTCCACGTCCCGCAAGGTGTGCTTACTGCCGTTGACGAGTGCCAGCCCATAGAACACCAGCGTACTTGGCGCAACCAGGGCCGGCAGGTCCCAGCGGAGCAAAGCCAGGCAAAAAACGCCGCCGGCGGCCAGAGGAACGGCAATCGCCCAGAGCATGCGTTTTGAACTGCCGTCCCACACTTTCATCCCCTGGCGGCGTGCTTTGCGGGTGGTGAAAAAAATACCGCCCGCCAGCGCCGTTACCAACACCAACAGGGCGATCAGCACGAACGCCCGTTTGTAGTCCATGCCCCATTTTACCGTTCGGATCGCTTTTTCATAATAATAGCCGTCGGTAGCCGAAAGCGGCAACATGTCGAGGTAGGCATATACGGCGCCTGCGCCCGCCAGGGCGCAAATGCCCGCCCATACCCCGGACAAACCGCTGAGGCTCAAAAACCGGCTGCTGCGTTCCATGAGCGCGCGCATTTCAGCCAGATGCGCTAGATATTGCTGGGTTTCATTCATGTAAAAAAGAACTTTGTAACGCAAAGTTAACTGACTTTGGAAAACGTTTTACTTCGGTACGGTTATTTTTTCCAAAAGACGGAACCCGGCCATCCTGCTAAAACGCCGTACCTTGCGGCGCTGGCCGGAGCGCCCGCCGTACAAAAAAAATATGTCTAACCTGATTTACGGTCATCACCCGGTAGTGGAAGCCATACAAGCCGGCAAGCCAGTCGAAAAAGTTTTTTTTCAGCAGGGCGTGCGTGGGGAATTGGAAAAAGAAATCCGGCACCTGACCAAGGCGTACCAGATTCCCTTGCAGGTCGTACCGAAGGAAAAACTAAACAAGCTGGTGCGTGGCAACCACCAGGGAGTAGTGGCCTGGCTGGCATTGATTGAATTCCAGGCGTTGGAAGATGTATTACCCTTTGTTTTTGAGCGCGGTGAAATGCCTTTGATTTTATTGTTGGACAGCATTACCGATGTCCGCAACTTCGGCGCCATTTGCCGGTCGGCTGAATGTGCTGGCGTGCATGCCGTGGTGGTACCCCAATCGGGCGCTGCCCCCGCCAACGAAGAAGCGATGAAGGCCTCGGCCGGCGCCCTGGCTCGCATACGGCTCTGCCGGGTGCGGAGTTTGTTTTCGGCGGTGGATTGGCTCCAGCAATCCGGCGTCCAGGTAGTCGCTACCGCATTGACCAACCGCGCCGTACCCTTGTATGCTGTGGATTTTACCGTACCGACGGCAATTTTACTGGGTTCGGAGGGCGAAGGACTGCACCCTAAATTGCTCAAAATGGCCGACCGGGTGGCCAAAATCCCGCAGGCAACCGATTTCGATTCGTTCAACGTCAGTGTCGCCGCCGGTATTGCCCTGTACGAAACGCTGCGGCAACGCTTGCAGTAACAACGAATTATTTTCCTGGTATGGCAGCCGGTTGCGTTATGCCCTGGCGTACGTTCAACAACTGCGGGAATCTGCGCTTAAGGACGGTTCCTGGCAAAAGTTTGCCGGGCAGCTTCTTCTGTACTGTTGTTTTTAAACCGTTATTTTGCTTTTCTATCCAAGGGTCTGCTTCTTTGCAGGCCTAAACAGTAGACACGATATGATCATCAGATTTTTTCTCACCCCAATACTCGCGCTCGCCTTGACGACCACTGTGCCGGGCCAATTGCCTGAACGGATTGCGGGTGAAATGCTGCTTCAACTCCAGGCCGAAACTGCTCCCGCTACGGTACTGAATCAATTGAACCGCCAGTTTCCGGCGGGCACTCCGATGCGTTGGAAAGAAGTTGTGGCGCCCGAATGGCGTATATACCTGCTCGAATTCGACGAAACGGCTGCCGCAGCGGCCGCATTACTGGCTGCTGCCCGGCGGCTGCCCGGTGTGCAGGCCGCTCAATGGAACCACCGGGCTTCCAAACGAACCACCATCCCCAATGATCCGGACTGGCCCAGGCAGGAAAATATGGCCCTGATCGGCATGCCGCAAGCGTGGGATGTGGCTACCGGCGGCCTGACGCCAGCCGGCGATACCATTGTAGTGGCGGTTTTGGAAGGCGGCGCCTTGCTCGAACACCCCGACCTGGAGGGGAACGCCTGGCACAACTGGGCCGAAATACCAGGTAATAATATAGACGACGACGGCAACGGCTACAAAGACGATTTCAGAGGCTGGAACCCGCGCACCAAGAACGATGACCCCGGCGAGGTGGATTTTCACGGCACAGCCGTCAACGGGATCATCGGCGCCAAAGGAAATAACGGTATGGGCGTGACGGGCGTCAATTGGGACGTCCGGCTCATGAACCTCTCCAATGCGGCCGAAAAAGAAAGCGAGATCGTGGCGGCGTACCATTACGTGGCTAAAATGCGCCGCTTGTACAACGCTTCCAATGGCCAGCAAGGCGCTTTTGTGGTGGCGACCAACGCCTCTTTCGGCATCAACAATGCCAAAGCGCAGGACCACCCCCTGTGGTGCGCCGCTTATGATTCGCTGGGCGCCGCAGGCATTCTGAGCGTAGGTTCCACGAACAATTCGGATGTCAATGTAGATGTAGTGGGCGATGTCCCAACCACCTGCGCCAGCGAATTCCTCCTGGCGGTAAATGCGGTAGACAATTTCGACAATAAAATGACCTCCGGCTATGGCGCCGCCAGTATCGACTTCGGCGCGCCCGGTCAGGTGCCTTATACTACCCGCAGCACCGGCCAAACGCCGAACTACGGCTCCTTCCCCGGCACCTCGGCCTCGGCGCCCCACGTGAGCGGCGCCATCGCCCTGTTGTACAGCCTGCAATGCGCCGACCTGAGCAGCGACGCCCTTACGCAGCCGGCCGCCTGCGCCCGGCGTATCCGCGACCTCATCCTGGAAAATGTATCGCCCAACGAAACCCTCCAGGACATCACTACCACCGGCGGCCGCCTGGATGTGGAGGCTTCGGTAAAAGCCGTCCAGGCCTTTTGCGGCGGCACTGGCACCGGAAGGCTGGAAATTTTGTGGGCGCGCCCCAACCCGGTCCATACCGAACTGCGCGTCCGGTTCCAAACGCCGGTGTACAGCGCCTATACGATCCGGGTATTCAATATGTTGGGACAGCTGATGCACGAAGATACCGTTGACCCCGATCCGTTTTCCAATAATATCTGGAAATACGATGCTTCCAACTTGCCAGCCGGCGTGTATAGCGTGGCTTTCGGCCGGAAGGATGCCTGGAAGTCGGTAAAATTTGTGAAAAATTAAATCCCGGTTTGGAAATTCACCTGTCAGGCGCTTATCTTTGCAGCCCGAAAACGAAATCGATGGCTCCGTAGCTTAATGGATAGAGCATCTGACTACGGATCAGAAGGTTAGAGGTTCGAGTCCTCTCGGAGTCACCAAATCTTAAGTGTCTGAATATGCGCGTTTTGAGGCTGGTTTTTTATAAAAACACGCTCGACATTTAGCGCGTCGGCACGTTTATGCACCATCACACAAGTAAAAAGAGTCATGTCGAAAGTTTGTGATTTGACGGGAAAAAGGCCGATCACGGGCAACCACGTATCGCACTCCAACCGCAAAACGAAGCGCCGTTTCTACCCGAACCTGCAAACGAAGCGTTTTTTTATGCCGGAAACCGGCGAGTGGGTAACCCTCAAGGTGAGTACCTCTGCGATACGCACCATTAATAAATTGGGCCTCTACGCCTACATCAAAAAACTGGAGAAAAAAGGCGAGATCGTTTTTCACTCCGAGGCAAAATAACATTCAACAACCACAAGATATGGGCGGGCAAAATCCGGGTTCCGTTTTTGCCTTCCAGGTATCCAAATTTTGAATTTCTGGTAAAATGGCAAAGAAAAGTAAAGGCAACCGGCTTCAAATCATTCTGGAGTGCACGGAGCACAAGAACAGCGGTTTGCCCGGTACGTCGCGCTATGTGACCCAAAAAAACCGCAAGAATACGCCGGAACGCATGGAGTTGAAAAAATACAACCCGATCATGCGCAAGTACACCGTACACCGCGAGATCAAGTAATCCATGTAAACATTCCTGCCGGAAACAGTGTCCCGGCATTGATTAAATACAGATCCAAAAGTCATGGCTAAGAAAGTTTCTAAAAACGCACGGGTTGCCCAACGCGCGGCCAACGCAGGCTCCGGCAAAGACCATGTCAAAGTGGTCAAAGCCGTGAAAGACCCCGTTACGGGCAAATACACCTACAAGCAAATGATCGTTCACAAAGACAAGGTGAAAGATTTCTTTGCAGACGTGAAATAACGCAGGCTATAAAATCTGCCCGGCAATCCCAAAAATAAGAGGCTGTCTCATAAGTATCCGGCTTATGAGACAGCCTCTTATTTGGGGCTTACCATTTCACCACCCGACCGCTTGCCGCTGTATCTCCCGCCTGTATGCGGTATGCCCATACGCCCGCCGCCGGCAGTGCGCTCCCGGGCAATCGCAGGGTATGGCTGCCGGCCTCCAGGACTTGCGTATTTTGATAAACGCGCCGGCCGTCCAGGCCGAAAACCTCCAGGCATATCGTTGCAACAGCATCCAGCTGCACGCCAAACCGCGTTTCTTCAACGAATGGATTGGGCTGCGGCGGAAAAAAAATCACTCCCGGCAAAGTCTCTCCTATTTCCAACGCCATCAAACGCGGCGTACGGCCACCCCAGACGTAAGCCTCCGGGCGCAGCTGTGTGGCATTGATCCGCAAGGCCTTTGACAACAGCACCGGCTGGCGCGCCAATACCTGCAGCCACACCAGGGGCTCGTTTGCCGCATACGTCCGGGGATATTCCTCCACATTGGAAAGCCGCAGATCGCCAGTGGGGAGCAGGGCGGCATACGGCAGCGGAATACCTTGTATATCCTGAATAAGCAGGACCTCCGGATCGGCCTGAAGGGCTAGTTGCCAACCCTCCAACTCCGCAGATTCCGGAATCCGGACCGGTACCCAATAGCTCCTGCCGGTTTCCAGTTGGATATCCGCAGCCCGGAGAACGAGCGGCGGCTGTAGGTGCCGGTCGGATGCGACCACACCCGCAAAAGCGGCATTGGAGTTGGCATCGCCCATTTTAACGCCGATAAAGTGGAAATTGCCGAGTTGGGTATCGCCGGTCAAATTGAGCACAGAAAACGGATACGTGTCGCGCACGGCAGCAAAGCCGGTCAAATTAGCGGGCTCTGCCAGCGGCCGGATAAATCGCCACGAAGAGGCGTGCGGAAAGGTGTCGTAAATCCCGAGGATGAGTTTCCGGATTTCGATAATATCAAAGGTTGTAATGGTTTGGCTCTGATTGACGTCGGCAGCCAGTACCTGGTAGAAGTTTTCCAGCGGTTGTTGTCCCAGGATGTGTTTGTTGATCAAGACGAGATCGAAGGTGGAGACGCCGTCCAGGGGATCGTCGGTGCGTTGGGCGCGCACCGATCCGGAATACGAACCATTGAGCGGCAGGGCGGAAAACACCGCGCTAAAACAGGAGTCTGTTGTGTTTTTCGAAATATTTTTGGAAACCGGCGGCCCGGTAAGCGGTTGCCCGTCCAATTTGGCCCGTATAGTATAGTGGTCCAGCCTGGCGCTGTCGGCTGTCCGTGCACAACCGCTTAGCTCGATATTAGCGTCGATATTGCATTCGCACAAGCCGTTATTGTCCTGAACGAGCACGTAGCTGTTGCATTGATTGGCGAGTTTGCCTTTGTCGCGCACCCATATTTCCAGCACATGCAACCCCTGCTCGCACACGCCGAAGCTCAGGGTGGTATCGGTCGGGAAGCCGGTACCCGTGCCGATGACCCGCATGCCGAATTCCAGCTGGTTGGCCGGCGTACAGTTATCGGAGACGTTCAGGATAAAATCCTTCACGTAAAAGGAGGCCTCACACTCGGGGAATTCCAGGTTTTGGGTCAGGCCGTTGAGGCAGACCAGGTTTGGCGGGTTACAGTCTTTTACCGTGAACAGGTAGCTGCACCCGGTGGATACATTGCCACAGTTGTCGGCAGCCCGCCAGGTGATCTGGTGCGTGCCTGGGGGAAATGCCTGGTTCACGGTATCGGCGCTCGATTGAATGTCGATCGAACCGTTATTCCCAAGGTCGATTTTGTAAGAGTAGTTGATAAATTTATTGCCGCAGCTGGTCACGGCTTTTTCTACCAGAAATACGGTGCCCTGGGTACAACTTCCGGGGTCGAGGCAGAAGGTCTGGCCGGTACAGGCGGTCGTCCAGATTATGGACTGGCCGTACAAGCGCAGGGTGGCCAGGAGGAACAGTATGGGTAAAAATCGTTGCATGTTCAACCGGTTGATTTGTTTTAAGCAAACTGGGATGCGAATCAGGCAAGGATTATGGAACAGAAGGAAAGCGGCGGTGTCTTCAACCCGACAAATTTTGCGCCAAATTGTTCTGAAAGACCGCCATGCCGCCGGTTTAGGCTGGTGGGTGCATAAAATAAAGTGGCCGTCTCAAAAGTCAATGGACCTTGAGACGGCCACTTTGCAGATACCGGGTTATTGGCCGGCTCAGCCGCCGCGGGGATAGTTGGCTTCGTCCTCCTCCACACTGTCTGGCGGACCAGCAGTAAGTACCCGCCAGAAAAAGTAGCCCGTGACGCCAATGATCAACAGGTTGGCTAAAACCATCAAAGTCAGCGCTGATGTATTCATAACATAGTTTTTTTATCCGTGAGCTAATGGCGCCTTGCGGTCCCGGAGGCCTTGCGCCCGGTATACCAGGTAGGCAATCGCTCCGAAAATAAAGACCAGCAGCAGGCGCGATCCGTTTATATACAACAGTTTTGTTTCCAGTGCCGTTATTTGGGCCGCATCGTTCAGCGTACGGGCATTTAACAGGTCGGCGTAGATTTGTTTGTTGAGCATAGTATCGATAATTCCGCCCTGACTCACCAGGCTGCCTAAGAAAACAGCAACCAGAATGGCCGGGGTAATGTATTTTATAACAAATTTAAAAAATACCGGAACACGGATGTCAGCGCCGCGGGTTATCTCGTCCCAGCCTTTGTCCATCCCGAATATCCAGGCGAACAAAATGATTTCCAGCATGGCAAACACCACCAGCGATACCGTGCCGGCCCAGTAATCGTATTCGCCAAATACGCCGTAGTTGTAAAACAAAACGGTGGGAGCGCCTAAAAGGAGCACGGTCAGGCCGAATGCCCAGGCCGATTTCTCGCGTCCCCAGCTAAATTCGTCGCGTAAAAAACCCATGACGGGGGTGCCCATCGCCAGCGATGACGTGATGCCGGCGAAAAACAACAAGCCAAACCAGGCCACGCCGGCGAGGGCGGCCAATATGGGTCCCCAATTCTGGAACAAGAACGGCAGCGTCTGGAATCCGATCCCGAACCCGCTGCCACCGGCCACCAGTTGTTTAACTTCATCCACACCCAAATACCCCACAGCAATGGGGATCAGGATGGCGCCGCCCAGGCACACTTCTACGAATTCATTCATCCAGCCGGCGCTCATGGCATTCAGCGCCACGTCGTCGCGCGAGCGCAGGTAGGACGCGTAGCACTGAATACTGCCCATGCCGACCGACAAGGTGAAAAATATTTGTCCGGCAGCAGCCAACCATACCTTGAAATCCCAAATGGACTCATAGCGCGGCGTCCATAAAAAGTTCAAACCGACCGTGCCGTCATTGACCGCTCCGGCTTCTCCGGCATCCAGGGTGACCCCGCGGATGGCCAGGAATATGCCGAACATGATCAGCAAGGGCATGCCGATCTTGGATGCGATTTCCACGCCCCCGCTCAACCCGCGCGACAGAATCCAGGTGTTTAACAACAGGCAAAAAACCCAAAATACGATGGGTTCGCTGGAACCCAGGGCGACGTATTGATTAAAAAAGTCCGCCACCTGACCCTGGCTCATACCGTGGAAAGAACCGGTAATGGAGTGCCAGACGTACGACAGGGTCCAACTCTCCAGGTAGCAGTAGTATGCCGCCACAGCCAGGTTGGTGAAGATGCCGAACACGCCCACATACTTCCAGAGTTTTTGTTTTTTGGGCGCCATGTTATTGAGAATGAACGGCGTGGAGTGGTCGCCGTACTGCCCGCCAAAACGCCCCATGCTCCATTCCACAAACAAAAGCGGTAGCCCCATCAGCAGGAAACAAACCAGATACGGGATAATGAAAGCGCCGCCGCCGTTGTTGATCGCTTGGGCGGGGAAGCGCAGGAAATTGCCCAAACCAACCGCATTGCCCGCCATGGCCAGCACCAAGCCCACCCGCGAGCCCCAGGATTCTTTGCTCATACAAAAGTCAGTTTTATTCTTTTGATGTGTGACAGAAATATTGTTTTCCGGCCGGCAAGATAGGTAAATTGTTTTTTTGTTGTTGCCGCTTCCAGCCACGGGCGGCATGCAAGATGTAAGTAGAAGGGCGACCGGGCGTTTTTTATACCGGATTTTATTAAATTGTACGACGTGATGTGGGGTAATCGGGCCGCTTCGCCGATCCAAGTCAAACACGCTATCCCGCCCGGTGAATGCCCGGAGGCGGCATTAGCCGGTGTGGTATTGGCGCCGGCGAATTGAAAAATACTATTTTGCCGGGCTGTTCTACTTCAGCTTATTATCATCCAGTATTTAGGATTGTCCCTGTATATGGCAAAGAAACCGCAACCCGTGCGCCCCCAACCCAAACAGAAACCCAAAGTTGTCGCTAAAACCGCCAAACCGGCGGCTGTAAATGCCTCCGGCAGCCGCTGGGAGCCTGCCGGCTGGCTGAAATGGGCCCTCATCGCCATGGCCATTACCGGCGCCTGTTACCTGCCCACGCTGTCGCACAAACTCGTCAACTGGGATGACGACCCCAATATCACGGAAAATCCCAATTTGCAGCACATCGACGGCGAGAGCCTGCGCAATATTTTCGATATTGAAAAAGGCAACGTAATCGGCAACTACAACCCGCTGCCCATCTTCACGTTCGCACTCGAAAAGATGGCCGCCGGTGAAATCAATACCACGCTGATACACTTCGATAACCTGTTGCTGCACGTGCTGACGGTATTTTTTGTTTTCCGCTTGCTGTTGCACATGGGGATAGGGACGGGAGGCGCGTTCATTGGCGGATTGTTGTTTGGCATCCACCCCATGCGGGTGGAGTCGGTGGCTTGGGCCACCGAGCGCAAAGACGTGTTGTTTGCCGTATTTTTTTTTGCAGCCTTGATGTACTATGTCCGCTGGATCAAAACGAAGAGCGGCAGCCAACGCACCGTATTGTATATTGGCATGTTGGCGCTGGCACTGTTGTCCGGGTTTTCCAAAGTACAAGCCGTGACCTTGCCACTCTCTATGCTGGCGCTGGACTATTGGTTCAGGCGGCCAATACCGGTCGGGAATTTTATTAAATATACCCTGATTATGCTGGTTGTGGCAGGCGGGGCCTTTTTTATGGCAAAATCACTTTCCGGAAAGTCAGTTGGTACCAGTTATTTTGCGGCGGGCGCCCTGCTTTCGACCGCGCTTGTCGTCGTGAACTATGCTTTCCGCAAGACGCTGCCAGTGATGTGGGAGAAGACGCCATTTCTTATTTTATCGGTCGTTTTCGGGTTAATCAATACCTATACGTTGACCATTGAAGGTTCTACCAACGACGAGGTTACGAATTTCAACTTCCTCGACCGCCTGTGCATTGGCGCGTATTCCTTCTGCGTGTATTTGTATAAGGTTATATTGCCCTATCCGATGTCGCCGCTTTACCCATACCCCAAGCCGTTGCCGGTTTGGGTGTACCTGTCGCCTGTTCTGTTTTTTGCCGTTTGGTTCGGGGTTTACCGGCTATGGAAGATGGACCGGCGGATGTGGATATTCGGCATGTTGTTTTTCTTTTTCAATGTCATGTTTCTCTTGCAGGTATTTGGAGCCGGCCAGGGCTTTCTGGCCGACCGCTTCACTTATGTGCCGTACTTTGGTTTTTTGCCTTGGTGGCCTGGCAGTATGATACGTATGCCGGCAAAAGTGCGGGTATGCGGAGCAACCTGAATGTCGCTGCCGGTATCGTTTTTGTCATTTTTGCGATCTGGACGGTCCGGCAGGCCGGTATCTGGAAAGACGGCGGCACCCTGTGGACGCACGTCATGCAGTTCGAAGAGGATAAAAACTCCCTGCCGTACTGGAATCGAGGCCAGTTTTTGCGTGGACAAGGAAAATTCGACCAGGCGCTTCAGGATTATACCAAGGCCATTACGATCGAACCCAAGAACCCGGAGTTGCACAACAGCCGGGGCAAAACCTATTTTGACATGGCGATGAGCGGGAAATTCAAAGGCCGGGAAGTGGAACTGACCCGCAAGGGCATTGCCGATTTTGACGAAGGGCTCAGTAAGCCGAGCCTGAAACCGAAGACCAAAGCGGAAATGCTGATCAACCGCGGCGCTGCGAAGGCGTCGATGGGGCAGTTTGAAGCGGCGATGAAAGACCTGACGGAAGGGATCGCCACCGAGCCGACGAATAAAAACGGGTATCTGAACCGCTCGCTGGTGTATTTCAACCTCCAGCAGTTTGAAAAGGCGATCCAGGACTACAGCGAGTACCTGAAATACGACCCCTACAATGCCAATATATGGTATGAGCGGGGTATGCTGCGCCGCAGCCTGAATCGTCCGCAGGAGGCATTGTCCGATTTGAACCGCGCGCTGCAGATGGACCCCAACCTTGGTATAGCATACATGGAACGCGCCCGGACGCATGCACTTATGGGCAATAAGGCCGCGGCCCAACAAGATTACCAGCGCGCCCAGCAATTTGGGCACAAGCCGGCGCAATACGATCAGGAGCTGATGAGCAAATGATGCTGGTATTGGGGGGATTTATTTTACCCGGAAATCAAACGTAATGGTGCCACACTGTTCGGGTGCGCTGGCCGCAGCAAAGCGGTATTGCCGGGCCCAGGATTCGGCTTTGCTGCGCAGCACACTGTCGGTAGTAGTCGAGCCGAGTTGCGTATAACTGGCGGAGGTCACCTGGCCGTCGTTGTTGACGCAGACCCGTACGGCCACGCGGCCCGTTTTTTGGGTGTCGTCCACCATTCTGGGGCGGCCGACAACCCTGCGGCCGCCGAGGCCGCCGCCTATGGATTCGCCCACGCCGGTGCCATCGCCGCCGCCGGTGCCGCCGCCGGTGCCTGCACTTTTTCCAAAGGGGTTGTCGCCGGTGCCGGTGGGTATGCCCTGGTTGCCGGGTTGGCCGGTATTGCCTTGTCCGGCGCCGGTGGCACCGGGTTTGCCAAAGGTGCTGCCAAACTTACCTTTTTTCTTTTCGCGCTCGGCAGCCTCCTGGCGTTGGCGGTCGAGTACGGCCTGGCGTTCGGATTCCTGTTGTTTCCGGATGCGTTCCTGTTCCTGTTGTTGGCGCCGGGCGTCTTCCTGAGCCTTGCGGAGGGCGGCGACTTCCGGATCGGGTGTGGTAGGCGTATTGGCTGTGGGAGAGGGCCGTGCCGGTGCGGGCGGCTGGGGTTTGGCGGCCGGAGCTGCCGGCGCGGGTTTTTCGGCGGGCTCGGTGCTGCTGGGGTCTTCGAGCTGTTGCCCCGGAGGAGCAGGGTTATCCCCTTGGCCCTGATCGGGCAATCCGGCGGCGGCATCGTCGCCGCCGCCGCCCCATTCAATTGTAATTGGCGGCACTTCCCGTACAGGCTCCTTTACGGCCACCTGGATGAAGAGCAGCAACGCCAGTAAAATGGCATGCAGGATCACGCTGGTGAGAATGGCCTTGGTTCTGTCTTCCTCTTTATGGGCAAACGCTTTCATATAGACAAATTTATTACCGGGGCTCTAAAAACGGTTTTATGGCATACTAAACGGCAAAACCGCGATTCAAATTTCGCCCGCTATTAACGCTCTGTTGGCTCATCAGTGGCAAGTATGGTTTTGACCTGGAGCTGGTTCGCTATGTCGAGAATAAACACGACATAATCCAGCGGCACTGTTTTTTCCGCTACCACTGTGATGGTCGTTTTTTTCGGGTCTTCATTAGCCGCCCGGATTTTGGAGCTCAGGGCCGCCTGGAGGCTTTCTTTGCGCGTGCGGGTGCCGTCCAGGAAATATTCGCCTTTGACGTTCACCGATACGGCGAGGGAAGGCGAGGCCATGGTTTTGGAGCTGCTGGAGGGCAGCTGAAGGTTCAAGGCATTGGGTGTCACAAATTTGGAGGTCAGCATGAAAAACATCAGGAGCAGGAAGATGATGTCGATCATGGCAGCCAAGCTAAAGGAGGGCGTGACGCGCACTCTTCGTTTTAAGCCCATATCTCAATGCTTAATTGGATGAAAATTAAAAAGATGGAGAGGCGGTTGTTCCGAACGGCGCATCAGCGCGAGGGCTCCTGGAGCAGATCCATAAACTGCAAGGCCGTATATTCCATTTTATACACTACTTTATCCAGGTTGGCCACCAGCAGGTTGTACCCGGCCATAGCCACGATCGAAACGACAAGGCCCATTGCGGTACTGGTCAGGGCCTGGTAAATACCGCCCGAAAGTACCTGGGGCGTCACGTTGGTGGCGGTAGACATATTTTCAAACGAAAGGATCAGGCCGAGTACCGTGCCCAGCAGGCCGAACATGGGCCCAAGGCCGGAAATGGACGCCAGGGTGGAAAGGTTGCGCTCCAGTTTCAGTAATTCCAGGTTGCCGACGTTTTCGATGGCCTTGTTGATATCTTCCAGGGGTTTGCCGATGCGATCCAGTCCTTTCTCCACCATGCGGGCCATAGGGGCGTCCACACTTTGGCACAGGGCTTTGGCGGCCTGCAGGTTGCCGCTTTCCACGCTGGCCCGGATGCTGTTCATAAAATTCTGGTCGACTTTTGCGGCGCGTTGCAGGGTGAAGTAGCGTTCGAGAATGATATAAACGGCTGCAATGGACAAAAAGACCAGGATGAAAAACATAACCATACTCGAGGTGGTGTTCCCCAGGAAAGTATCGAGCAGGCTTTTCTGTCCTACCGCTTCGGATTCGGTTGGTGCAACGATTTGCAGAAACCAATAGGCGGCTAAAATGGATTGCAACGTCATAAACAAAGTATGGTTGGTGAGTAAATGGATTGTTGTAATGCGCTCATGCGAACGCCAAAAGTAGAGGATTTTGTATTCGAACAGGCGAAATCCACAACATTTTTACCGTTTTCACCCGGGTTTGTCTGCCAGATGGCAGCTGAAAAACGAGAGTCACTCGCGCAAAGCGGAGTGACTCTCGTGTGTTGGCGGCAGGGTAATACCTGGTTAAAAGGCGCTGGAGGGGGGTTATGGCGCGTTAGTGGCGGGATACGGCGTCCCAGAAATTGAGCATTCTGGGCAGCGTGCGCACGAATAACAACGCGGCGATGGCAACGAACAAAATTAGCATGCGAAAGAAACGGTTAAGATTATGAAATTAGAAAGACCTTGGAAGAAATTGCGGATTATTATTTTGCGCAAGTCCCAAAGGTGAAAATTTTTTTTAATTCAAAAAAATCTTTTATTAAAAGATTTTATAATTCCGGGAAAACCCGGAGCGGGTAATTCCCCGGGGTAATTTTCAGGCAAGCCGGCATAAAAAAGACGCGCTGTAGTTTGTATTGAAATCAGTACCTTTGCCCCGTTATTCTTTTCGTGTGCAAATGTGTTAACCTGATCGTGCGCTATGATGCCAGTCGAGGCTTGGATCATAGCTGCGCTTGTCGTCAGGCGTCATATTTGCACATTTTATTTTGGCCTTGTTCGGGGCGTTTTTTGCTTATGGGCATTGGCTGTACTCGCTATTTTTAATGTCTTAAACAACTTCGGCGCATGGTTTACAACAATATCCTGGAAACAATTGGCAAAACCCCTCTCGTCCGGCTAAATCAGGTGGTAGCAGATATTCCCGCTGCGGTTTACGCCAAGTTGGAAGCATTCAACCCGGGTTTAAGCGCCAAAGATCGCATCGCCCTCCATATGCTTGAACGCGCCGAACAACTGGGCAAACTCAAACCCGGTGGAACGGTAGTGGACGCCACCAGCGGCAATACCGGATTCAGCCTGGCCATGGTATGCGCGATCAAAGGATACCGTTGCGTACTGACGGTCACCAGCAAAATTTCGGAAGACAAACTCAACAACCTGCGCGCCATGGGCGCCGAAGTGATTTTGTGTCCAAAAGACGCCAAGCCCAACGATCCGAATTCATATTACCGCCGCGCCGAACAACTGGCCAGGGAAATTCCCGGGGCATTTTATGTCAACCAAAATTTTAATACCGATAACAGCGAGGCCCATTACCTCAGCACAGGCCCCGAAATATGGGAGCAAACCAACGGCCGGATCACCTGGCTCATTGGAAGCGCCAGTACGGGCGGCACCCTTTGCGGCAGCGCCCGGTATCTGAAGGAACAAAACCCGGACCTGCAGGTCGTAGCCGTGGACGCGTATGGTTCCGTGCTGAAAAAATACCATGAAACAGGGGTATACGACGAAAATGAAATCTATTCCTACCGGATCGAAGGAACCGGAAAGAACATTATACCCGGCAATGTCGATTTCGAGATCATCGACCGCTTCGTAAAAGTGACGGATCAGGAAAGCGCCGTCAAAGCCCGCGCCCTGGCCCGGCAGGAAGGTATTCTGGCCGGCTATTCCAGCGGCGCCGCCCTTCAATGCCTGGAGCAAATCAAAAACGAACTGACAGCGGATGATGTCGTAGTCCTTATCTTTGCTGACCACGGCAGCAAATACGTGAGTAAGGTCTTCAACGATGCCTGGATGCGCGAACAAGGCTTTTTGCCCGAGGAAACACCCGAACCTGTACCGGTATCTTCCGGGGAAGCCGAACATGTGCTTTGCTAAGCCGTTTTATACGACCTGAAGCAATTTACACATAATTATGATGAAACTCTTGCCGATCGAGCGCCGTAGCGGCCTCTCCCGTGAGGAATTTATCGAATGCTACCTTAAACCCAAACGCCCCGTTATCCTCACGGACCTGGCCGCTAGCTGGCCGGCTACCCAAAAGTGGACGTTTGAATTCCTCAAACAACAATACGGCCACCTGGACGTGCCCGTGATTGGCCCGGATTTTCACCGGCCCGGACCAAATTACATGAAAAGCCATTTGCTGATGAAATTCGGCGATTATCTCGACCTGATCCGGCAAGGACCGACGGACTACCGCATTTTTTTGTGGAATATATTCGATCATGCCCGCGATTTGATCCATGATGTGCGCAACCCAGCTATTTGCGATGGTTGGGTAGACCGCTACCCCTTTATGTTTTTTGGCGGCGCCGGCGCCGTCACCAACCTGCACTATGATATCGATTGTTCGAATGTTTTCCATACACATTTCTGGACGCGTAAACACATTGTGCTCTTTGACCAGGCGCAAAACGCACTGCTCTATCAGCACCCCTATACCGTTCAAAGCCATGTAGACCCCCTGCGCCCTGATTACAAAAGATTCCCGGCCCTGCGCCAGGCTACCGGATACGAAACGATACTCGCGCACGGCGAAACCCTGTTTATTCCGGCGCTTTGGTGGCATTATATCGTTTACCTGGACGGCGGATTCTCCATCAGCCTGCGCACCCGCGACAGCCTGCTGACCCAGGCAAAAGGGCTGTGGAATATCACCCGCCATTTCGTCATCGATAAAGGAATGAACGTCGTCCTGGGCCCCCGCTGGAAAGACTGGAAAGAAGAACAGGCCGTAAAGCGGGCGCAGCAAGCCCTTGCCGGCGCGGCATAACCGGATGGTTGTAGCCCGGCCTGCGGCAATCTGCCAGGAAATAATTCAAACGGATTCTATTCATCCAAAACTTATAAACACGAATGGATTTATTCGATCGCATTTTGGAACAAGCCGGACCGCTGGGTAAATACGCAGAAGTGGCCGAAGGGTATTACATGTTTCCACAACTGGAAGGGGAGCTCGGAAACCGCATGCGCTTCAACGGCAAAGAAATGGTTTGCTGGAGTATCAACAACTACCTTGGCCTGGCCAACCACCCGGAAGTGCGCCAAGCCGATGCCGAAAGCGCAGCCCGCTGGGGCCTGGCTTATCCGATGGGCGCGCGTATGATGAGCGGCGAAACCAAACAACATAAACAACTGGAAAGCGGCCTGGCGCAGTTTGTCGGTAAAGAAGCCGGCTATTTGCTCAACTACGGCTACCAGGGCATCCTGTCGGTCATCGATGCGCTGCTCAGCCGGCGCGATGTGGTGGTGTACGACGCGGAAAGCCACGCCTGTATCGTCGATGCCGTGCGCATGCACCTGGGCAAACGTTTTGCCTACACGCACAACGATATGGCCAGCCTCGATAAAAACCTGGAGCGCGCCGCCAAAATTGCCGTAGAAACCGGCGGCGGCATTCTGGTCATTACCGAAGGCGTGTTCGGAATGCGGGGCGATCAGGGTAAGCTGCGCGAAATTGTAGCGCTCAAAGAAAAATACAACTTTCGCCTGCTGATTGACGACGCCCACGGCTTCGGTATGCTTGGCAAAACCGGCGCCGGCGCCGCTGAAGAACAAGGGGTGACCGCCGACGTGGACCTGTATTTCAGCACTTTCGCCAAAAGTATGGCCCTCATCGGCGCGTTTATTGCAGGCCCGGTCGAAATCATACGCTACCTGCGCTACAATATGCGCTCCCAAATATTTGCCAAGTCCTTGCCAATGCCCATGGTGGAAGGCGCCCTGAAACGCTTCGAACTGCTCCAAACCAAACCCGAACTCCGCGAAAAACTCTGGAATAACGTACGCATGCTCCAAAGCGGCTTGCAGGAACGCGGCTTCGATATCGGCAATACCAACACCTGTGTTACGCCGGTGTATATGCACGGGGAAGTAGAGGAAGCTATGGCCCTGGTGAAGGATATGCGCGAAAACTTTGGTGTGTTCTGCTCTATCGTCGTGTATCCGGTGATCCCCAAAGGCATGATCATCCTGCGCCTTATCCCCACGGCGGCGCATACGGCCGATGATATCCGGATCACACTCAATGCCTTCTCTGCTGTCGGTGAAAAACTCCAGGCGGGCGCATACCGGAATTTTGTACCCCAACCGGTGGGCTGAGACAGGGTTGTTTTTCCGTAGAGTATTTGGACAGGATTTTCAGGATTTTGCAGGATTGACAGGATTTTTTTCTCTCGTAGAGTATTTGGACAGGATTTTCAGGATTTTGCAGGATTGACAGGATTTTTTTCTCTCGTAGAGTATTTGGACAGGATTTTCAGGATTTTGCAGGATTGACAGGATTTTTTTCTCTCGTAGAGTATTTGGACAGGATTTTCAGGGTTTTGCAGGATTGACAGGATTTTTTTCTCTCGTAGAGTATTTGGACAGGATTTTTTAAGCGGTGGCGTGTTCTTTTTCTTTCTGTATTCAAATCAAAATCCTGTTGATCCTGCGAAATCCTGAAAATCCTGTCCCAACACTCTACGGCGGAAAAAATCCTGTCAATCCTGCAAAATCCTGCAAATCCTGTCCCACGACTCTACGGCGGAAAAAACCCTGTCAATCCTGCGAAATCCTGCAAATCCTGTCCAAATACTCTACGAGAGAAAAAAATCCTGTTGATCCTGGGAAATCTTGTCAATCCTGTCCGACGACTCTACGCGAGAAAAAAATCCTGTCGATCCTGAGAAATCTTGTCAATCCTGTCCGACTACTCTACGCGAGAAAAAAATCCTGTCCAACGACTCTACGAATGAAAATCCTGTCCGACATGCGAATATGGCTTCCCGTTTTGCTGGCCGCGCTTTCAGCGGTGTCCTGTCAACCCGCCCTGAAAATAGCCGGAAAGCGGGTTTCCAATCCGTTGGAACGTATTCTGGCCACGTATTCTGCCGATTTTGACAGTATTTTGTCTAGACCGGATATATATGAGGTCCAGATCATCTATACCCGCATTGATCGCGATAAGCAGCAACGCCCGCATTTTACATCTTATCACTGGAACGCCGATTCTACGCGCTATTTTTATCCGGCCAGTACGGTTAAGATGCCTTTGGCATTGCTTGCCCTTGAGCGGATCAACCAGTTAAAACGGGCAGGCTACCCCCTCTTATCGAGAAATACATATTATGCAATGGATTCGGTACGGATGTACCAACAGCATTACTACGAAGATGCCGGCGCGCCTTTTCAAAAACCCGGCATAGCCCACGATATCCGGCAAGTGTTTGTAGTGAGCGATAACCTGGCATACAACCACCTGTTCGATTTCCTCGGTCGCGAGCGGATCAATACGGCACTGCGCGCGAAAGGCTATACCCGGACAGGCATCGTCCACCGGTTCAATTATCCCGGCCGCGACAACCGCTATGCCAGCCCGATAACCTTTTATGATAGTAAGCCCTTGTTGCAACAGGCGGAGCAATTCGATTCCACTACCTGGCGCAATCCGCAACACCACCTGCAAAAAGGGGTTGGATACCGGGATGCCCGCGACAGCCTGGTTCGCGCACCGTTCGATTTTGGCTCCAAAAATTGGTTCGCACTCACCGATATGGAAAAAATGCTGCGGGCAGTCCTTTTTCCTGGGGCCGTGCCGGCGCAACACCGCTTTGACCTGACGGAAAACGATTACGCCTTTCTATTGCATTACATGGGCATTTTCCCCCGCGAATGTGCGTTCCCGCGCTACGATACCGCAGCCTATTGGGATGGCTATGTCAAGTTTTTTTTGTTTGGCGATTCCAGGGCCCGGCAAGACGGTAGCGTCCGGGTATTCAATAAGGTAGGCGAAGCGTACGGCACGCTTACCGATGTGGCCTATGTGGTTGATTTTCAGAACAACGTCGAATTCGTCCTGGCCGCTACCATCCTGTGCAACGTTGACGGCATTTTCAACGACGACCGCTATGATTATGATACAGTGGGTTTTCCTTTTCTGGCCAAATTAGGCCGCGCTGTATTGGAGCATGAACAAAAACGCAGGCGAAAAATTAGCCCCGACCTGTCCCGCTTCCGCCAGGCCCTGCTGGTTGGACAAGATTAACAGGATTTTTTTTCTTGTAGAGTATTTGGTTGGACAGGATTTTTTTCTCTCGTAGAGTCGTGGGACAGGATTTGCAGGATTTCGCAGGATCGACAGGATTTTTTTCTCTCGTAGAGTATTTGGACAGGATTTTCAGGATTTTGCAGGATTGACAGGATTTTTTTCTCTCGTAGAGTATTTGGACAGGATTTTCAGGATTTCGCAGGATTGACAGGATTTTTTCTCTCGTAGAGTATTTGGACAGGTTCTTTTTATATTTGACAGGATTTTCAGGATTTCGCAGGATTGACAGGATTTTTTTCTCTCGTAGAGTAGCCGGACAGGATTTTCAGGATTTCGCAGGATTGACAGGATTTTTTCTCTCGTAGAATAGGACAGGATTTTCAGGATTTCGCAGGATTGACAGGATTTTTTCTCGTAGAGTATTGGACAGGATTTGCAGGATTTCGCAGGATCGACAGGATGGAGGATTTTTCTCTCGTAGAGTATTTGGACAGGATTTTCAGGATTTGCAGGATTGACAGGATTTTTTCTCTCGTAGAGTATTTGGACAGGATTTTCAGGATTTCGCAGGATTGACGGATTTTTTTCTCGTAGAGTATTTGGACAGGATTTGATGGATTTTTCGAGATTTGACAGGATCAGGACGAGGATTGACAGGATTTTGATGGACAGGATTTTCAGGATTTCGCAGGATTGACAGGATTTTTTGAAATAGGACAGGATTTTTTAAGCGGTGGCGTGTTCTTTTTCTTTCTGTATTCAAATCAAAATCCTGTTGATCCTGCGAAATCCTGAAAATCCTGTCCCAACACTCTACGGCGGAAAAAATCCTGTTGATCCTGCGAAATCCTGCAAATCCTGTCCCAACACTCTACGGCGGAAAAAATCCTGTCGATCCTGAGAAATCCTGCAAATCCTGTCCCAGCACTCTACGGCGGAAAAAATCCTGTCGATCCTGCGAAATCCTGCAAATCCTGTCCCAGCACTCTACGGCGGAAAAAATCCTGTCGATCCTGCGAAATCCTGAAAATCCTGTCCCAACACTCTACGGCGGAAAAAATCCTGTTGATCCTGCGAAATCCTGCAAATCCTGTCCCACGACTCTACGGCGGAAAAAATCCTGTTGATCCTGCGAAATCCTGCAAATCCTGTCCCAACACTCTACGGCGGAAAAAATCCTGTCCATCCTGTCCTGTCATTCCGTGTCGGGGCGCTCGGGGCGCATTTGCGGGAAGAACAACACCTCTTGAATACTCGACTGGCCGGTGAACAGCATCGTGATCCGGTCGATCCCAAAGCCGATACCGGCGGTGGGAGGCATACCGTATTCGAGTGCGCGGATAAAATCGTCGTCCATAGCCATCGCCTCTTCGTCGCCGCGGGCGGCCAGGCGCAGCTGGTCTTCGAAGCGTTCGCGTTGATCGACCGGGTCGTTCAGCTCGGAGTAGGCATTGGCGACTTCCTTGCCATTGACGAACAGTTCAAAGCGCTCCACCAATCCCGGCTTGCTGCGGTGTTTTTTGGTGAGCGGCGACATTTCCACTGGATAATCGATTAAAAACGTCGGCTGGATGAGGTGGTCTTCCACTTTTTCGCCAAAGATCTCGTCGATCAGTTTGGCTTTACCCATCGAGGCGTCGATTTCGATATGTTGCTCGCGGCAGTAGGTTCGGAGCTCGTGTTCCGTGGCGGTTTCAACATTCAGTCCGGTGTATTTCCGGATGGCATCGAACATGGTCAGCCGCGTGTAGGGGCCGGCAAAATCGATGGTATGTTCGCCTGCCTGCACCATCGACTGGCCGTCGGGGCTGAGGGCGCGGGCGACGCGCCCGAGCATTTGTTCGGTCACGCCCATCATCCAGTTGTAGTCTTTATAGGCGACGTAAAATTCCAGGGCTGTAAATTCGGGGTTGTGGGTGCGGTCCATGCCCTCGTTGCGAAACATTTTTGCAAATTCATACACGCCGTCGAAGCCGGCCACAATAAGCCGTTTCAGGTATAACTCATTGGCAATGCGCAGGTAAAGCGTCATGTCCAGGGTATTGTGGTGCGTGGTGAAGGGGCGGGCGGCAGCGCCGCCGTGTATCGGCTGGAGGATGGGCGTTTCCACTTCCAGCAGGCCGAGTTCATCCAGGTAAGCCCGCATCGTCCGGATCAGTTTGGCGCGCTGCACAAAGATCTGGCGAAGCTCCGGATTTACCGTGAGGTCAACATACCGCATGCGGTAGCGCTGCTCGGGGTCGGTGAAGGCATCGAACACATGGCCTTCCGCGTCGCGCTTGACGATGGGGAGCGGGCGCAGGCTTTTGGACAGCAGCTTTGATCTCCTGCACATGGACTGACACTTCGCCGGTTTTGGTGCGGAACGCAAACCCGCGCACGCCAACGTAATCGCCCAGGTCGAGCAGCTTTTTCAGCACGACATCGAAAAAGGTGAAATCTTCACCCTGCGCCAGCTCTTCCCGGCGCATATACAACTGGATGCGGCCGCTGCTATCCTGCAGGTTCATAAACAAGGCCTTGCCGGCTTCCCGGTTGGCCATGATACGGCCGGCCAGCGCCACTTCCTGGTAGTTGAGGCGGTTTTTGGAGCCGTCTTCCAGAATTTCTTCGCGGTAGTTGGCCACAATATCGGCGGCAAATGCCGATACATCGAATGAATCGGCAGGGTAGGGGTCGATGCCCAGGTCGCGGAGTTTTTGCAGCGAATCGCGGCGTAGGAGCTCTTGTTCTGTCATGGTATAAAACGTTTGATCGGGGTGGGAGTGGTTAATACCGGCAGGGAAGCCCGCGTCACGGCAGGCGCGCCAATACGGTCAGATTGCCGCGGACCCGCTGATTCATCCTCACCTCCACTTTGCTGTGGATCGGCAAAAACAGGTCTACCCGGGACCCGAATTTTATGAATCCCATGTCTTCCCCTTGTTCGACCGTGTCGCCTTCCTCGAGGTACCATTTGATGCGTTTGGCTACTGCGCCGGCAATTTGCCGCATCAGAATTTGCGCCGACCCGGTATCATACACCACGGTCGTGCGCTCGTTTTCTGTGCTGCTTTTCGGATGCCAGGCAACCAGGTACTTGCCCGCGTGGTAGCGAAAGTACCGTACCACACCGCTCACCGGGTTGCGGTTGACATGGACGTTAAGGGGCGACATGAAGATGGAAATCTGCAAGCGTTTTTCTTTGAAATATTCGCCTTCATGCACCTCTTCGATCACGCACACCCGCCCGTCGGCCGGCGCATAAATCAAGCGGTTGTCCAAAACAGGAATTTGACGCGGCGGGTTCCGGAAAAACTGAACGATAAATCCGTATAAGAGCAGGGCGAGCGCCAGTACCGGCCAAAAGTAAAGCTGGTCCAGCACCCAAACGGCTACGTTCAGTAATAATAAAAAAAGACCGACAGCCACCAGAATGGAATACCCCTCTTTATGCAGACGAAACATGCGTTTTATTTTTATGCGGCGCAAAGGTCGCCAATTCAGAGGATTTCTGGTAACCCGATTTGTGTCTAAAACATGTCTTGATCGTTGCAGTGACGTAGGATTTCAACAACAGGGCCGTATCTTTGCGCTCCAAACCATTAATTGTAGTAGATTATGAAAGTAGCCGTCGTTGGCGCCACCGGTTTGGTGGGTTCGAAAATGCTCCAGGTGCTGGAAGAACGCCAGTTTCCGGTTACCCGGTTGATCCCTGTCGCCTCGGAGCGATCGGTGGGTAAAACGATCAAATTCCGGGGAAAACGGTATAAAGTCGTCAGCATGACCGATGCGATCGGAAAAAAGCCAGATGTCGCCATTTTTAGTGCCGGCGGAACCACGTCGAAAGAATGGGCGCCCCGGTTCGCCGAAGCAGGCGCCACCGTGATCGACAACTCCAGCGCCTGGCGGATGGACCCCGGTAAAAAGCTCGTTGTGCCGGAAGTGAACGCGCACGTGCTGACCCCAAAAGACAAGATCATCGCCAACCCCAACTGTTCGACGATTCAAATGGTGGTGGCGCTCAAACCCCTGCACGACCGCTACCGGATCAAACGCGTGGTGGTCAGTACCTACCAATCGGTCACCGGTACCGGCGTAAAAGCCGTAAACCAGTTGATGAATGAGCGAAAAGGCAAGCCCGGCGAAAAAGCATACCCGTATCCGATCGACCTCAATTTACTGCCGCATATCGATATTTTCCTCGACAACGGCTACACCCGCGAGGAGATGAAAATGGTGCACGAGACCAAAAAAATCATGGGTGACGACAGTATCCGGGTGACCGCTACCACCGTGCGGGTGCCCGTTGTCGGCGGTCACTCCGAGTCGGTAAACGTGGAGTTTGAGCGCGATTTTGACCTCCAGGAACTGCGCCAGCTGCTCGCCGGATCGCCCGGCGTGGTGGTGGTGGACGACCCCTCCCGGCTGAAATATCCCATGCCGGTCGACGCGCACGATAAAGACGACGTGTTTGTCGGACGCCTTCGCCGCGACGAAAGCCAGGCCAACACCCTGAATATGTGGATAGTCTCGGACAACCTGCGAAAAGGCGCAGCCACCAACGCCATTCAAATTGCCGAGTACCTTTTGAAACAGGGAATTTTAAAACTAAGACGCACAAAAACACAAAAAACCGCCGTTACGGTATAATTTTGCCCGAATAATTACCAGCCGGCGGCCAAGGAGAGCCTGTATTTCTGATTGAAATCCCGTCCACCGTCCACCGTCCACCGTCCACCGTCAACCGCTCGTACAGCAATGAAGAACAAGATCGTAGTTTGGGGTACCCGGGCTGAAAATGAAAAAGTCCTGATCGCTTTAGAATTGAAGGCCGAAGAAAACAAAGTGCTGCTCTACACCTTTCCGGAATCAGTAGCCACCGAAGAATTTGTCAATAAAATGATGGCCGATTGGCGAAGCGGCGCCGATGTCGCTTTTCCGGAAGGTCACACCGCCCTGGAGCGCGAACTGAGCGTGACAGAAAGCCTGCTTCCCGACGACTTGAAAGTGGAGCGCGGCGACCTGATCCAACGCGCACAAACAGAATGGCATTTCGCAGTTCTGTCCGCCAAGTTGCATAAAGCCTACGAACAGGAACTGGCCGAGTTTAAAGAAAAAGTGCAAGCCCTGGGCGAATATGACCACCACCTGTGGGATAACCTGCGCAACTTCTGGGATAAAGTGCAGGAACAGGCCCGCGAACGGAACTTATTCCGCGACCACGCCGACCACCTGCGCGATAATATCAATATGCTGTTCGACGATATGAAAAAACTGCGCGCCAAAGTGCAGGATGAATTCATATCTACCTCCCAAAAAGTATTTGAAGAGTTCAATCAGCGACTGGAAGAAGTGGAAGCCCGCATCGCTGCCGGCGGCGCCAAACTCAACGCCGTATTCGATGAATTGAAAAAACTGCAGCGCCGGTACCGCGATTCCAAAATGAGCAACGAACACCGCAATCAACTGTGGGAGCGGCTCGACGGCGCTTTCAAAAAGCCAAAGAGCGGAAATTCGGGCCCGGCGCCAACGAGGGCTCCCTGGTCGAACGCCATGAACGCCGCCTGGGCGGCCTGCTCGATGCCATCCGCCGGATGCAGGACAGCATCCGCCGCGATGAAGAAGAACTCCATTTCCAACAAAAAAAGGTGGCCACCACCGAAGGTCAACTCGAAGCGCAGATCCGCAGCGCCAAGATCAAAATGATCGAAGAGCGCATCGCCTCCAAACGGGAAAAACTCCAGGAGATGAGCTCAACGCGCGCCGATGTGGAACGGCAAATGAACAGCGCCAAGGAAAAGGAAACCAAACGCGCTGAAAAAGAAATCGAACGCCAAAAACTGGCGGAAGCCAGGGAGGCCGCCAAAGAAGCGATCGCCGCTTCTATCACCACCGCACCCGAAACGGCAGGCAGCCCGGAAAAAGAAACAACGGCCGCCGCCCCGGAAGAAAAGGAAAGCATGCTGGAAGTAGCCGGAAAAATCATCGGCGAATCCCTGGGAGACGTGGTGGACAGTGTAAAAGCCGTCGGCAAAGTTTTGGGTGAAAAAGCCGGCGACATGCTCGAAGAAGCGATGGAAAAAGCCGATGAACTCCTCGGTGAAGCCGTGGAAAAAGCGGAAGAAGTCGCCGAAGTGCTGACGAAAGAGCCGAAAAAAAAGCCCGCAGCCAAAACCAAAAAAGCAGCAACGCCACCGGCTGCCGAAAGCCCGGAGACCCCTCCGGCCGATCCGGCGCCCGACCCGGAACAAAAAGATGCCTGAGCCCGTTCGGGGCAGCGCACCCTGGCGCCCCCCGTCCTTGTTTAATGCGACTTTGACAGTTTCACAGAGAGGCTCACAGGGGGTATGGAGGTTTGCAGCGTTTTTTCTGAGGAAACAAAATTCAACCTCCATGAGCCTCCACTGATCCGGGCAGTTCGCAATGGCAAAACTTCCTTGTTCCGGCTCGATGGCACGCTTTTATCAGACCGGGATTATGAACTGACCACCTCTGGATGGCTTGGGAGAACCCGGCCTTCCAACGCGAGGGACAGCGCGGTGTGTGCTCAACGCAGCTGGCGACGTCATGATCCCTCCTCTGTACGACAATGTGTTTTACGCTAATTTCCGCGACCCCGGCCTCTTCCGGGTAACCCTGAATGGCGTAACGGTCATGCGCAACTCTGCCGGCGCCATTTACCCGGATCTTATTACGTACCCGGCTCTTCGGCCCAAGTGCAAGATTTGTACTCGCATTTGGGAGGTTTGTACTATCGGTGAAAAAGCAATCGGCAGCATTTTTGACCTTCCACCCCGGTAATTTTCGACAAGCGATATCCGGCAGTACCATGAAAACACGGCTCTTTGCACTTCTCGTTCTTTTTGCTCTGGGTAACAAGAACTTCCTTCAAGCCCAATGGCAAGTCATCTACCCCCAACTCCCCGATTCCCTGGATATCATCGCCTGGGGCATCAGCGTCGTGGATGAAAACGTGGTTTGGGGAATTTCCGGCCCCAACTCCAAAAACAGCGATGCCGAAGACCGGTATTTTTATAAGACGACGGATGTCGGCCAGACCTGGACGCCCCTTCCGGCAGCCAATACCATCTGGGGCGGTTGGCTGACCGACGTGGAGTGCGTTCCGGGTTCGGGCGGGGTCTATTGGGGCGTTTCGCAAACTTCAACGGTACTTTCGAAGGACAACGGGAACACCTGGCTGCATGAAGATACGCCCTTCCTCCTGTGGTTCGCAGAGTTTTTGTCGCCCAATGTTGGCTGGGGCGGCGGCGCCGTACACCCTACGCCGCCTACTTCCAAACTGCTCCTGTACAAATGGATCGGCGACAGCCTGATGCGCGCCGAACGGATAAACGCCACCAAAACACGGGCAGGTCCCGGTATCGAAGGCCGCGCCGACGGCGCCCCGGCCGCAGGGCGGTTCTGGAATCCCAGAGGTATGGCCATAGGCCCCGGCGGCAACATGTATGTAGCCGATGATTTCAACCATTGCATCCGCAAAACAGACCCCGCCGGTAATGTCGCCACCCTTGCCGGCGCCGGTTGCCTGAATGGCTACGGCCTCGACCAGCAACCCGTGGACGGCCCCGGCGACCTGGACTACCCCGGCTGGGTACGCGGAATCTTCCTGAAACCCAGTGAAAGCCTGCTCGTTACGGCCTGGGACAATGATATGGTGCGGGAAATACGGCTGGGGGCGCTGCCCGCCTTTAGTGGAGTCGTTTCAAATGCGGCGCTTAGCCTGCCCTGCCATACCATTCCTGTTTCACACATGCTTCCGCTGACGTTTTCGGGGACGACGCCGCCCAATCTGAACAATTTACCCTCGAACTGTACGACCTGAGCGGTCAACTGATACTTTCCGCACCGGCAGCCGGCGGCGCTTTGACGGGCGTCGATACGAGCGCTTTACCCGGTGGAATGTACTTGCTTCGGGTGTTGGGCGGCTCGACGGCAGGGGCGTGGAAAGTGGTGAAGGAATGCGATTCAGTAATTCATAAAACAAATCTATATGAAAAGTCACTTTTCCTGTTGCTCTTTTGCACCCTGTGCTCCACTGCGTACAGTCAGAACTGGCAACCCATGGCCGCCGGCTATTTGCCTACCGGTTACACCGTTTACAGTGTCTCCGCCCTGGGCGACAAAATCGTATGGGCTACGGCTTCCCTGGAACTCTTTTTTCCGCCCATTCCCACCGCGCATCAGATCCGCGTGTTGCGCAGCTCCGATGGCGGCCAAACCTGGACGTCCGTCCTGGTCGAAGAAGCAGCCGGTACCGTCAGTTACCAAATTGTAGCCGTTGATTCTCTGACGGCCTGGCTCACCACCCAAGACCAGGGAAGCGGCGCAGGGAAAGCCCTGTACCAAACCACGGATGGAGGCATCAACTGGGTAAAAAAACTTCAGGATCCCGGCGCCGGCGTATCCCTGAGCCGTTTTGCCGACGGGCAGCACTGGCTGGCGCACAACCGGACCTCGATCAGCCGCTCTTCCGATAACACTGTGAATTGGAGCAGTTCTTCGATAACCGGTTACCAGACCAATGAATATCAAACCCTCGAAGCCGGTTCGAACATGGCCGGTATAGCTGGCGACACCTTGTGGAACGGCACTACTGCGGGCCGGATTATCCGGTTCACCGACTACGGCGCATCCTACCAGTTCCTGACCACGGGCCTGGGTTCCAACGCCACTATTTCCTCGGTAGCGTTTCAGGATCACCGGACGGGTTTGCTGAACAGCAACAGCGGATTAGGGTCGAGTAACCAGATTTCGCGAAGCGCAGATGGCGGCGCCGGCTGGACCAAGCTGGCCAATCAACCCGATGCCGACGGGATTTGGAACATCGCCGCAGTGCCTGGCGCGCCGGGCTTTTACGTCCTGACAGCCCATTACCTCGTGCTGCCACAACTCACCGCCCCGGCAAAAGGGAAAGTTGCTATTACGACCAATGCCGGCGATAGCTGGGCGTTCGAAAATTTTGACCAGCCGCTCAATGCCGTGGCGTTTACCAGTCCCTCCACCGGCTGGATCGGCAGCGGACGAATTTTATCATTCAATCAGCCGGCCATCCTGAAATATACCGGTTCTCCGCTGGTAGGCACAAAAAACGCCGCCTTGCTGCCGATCGGATTTTCGGTATCGCCCAATCCCGTTGCTGATGAGGTTGTGGTGCAGATAGATGCCGAACCGTCCGAGCGTTTCATGTTCCGGCTGACCGATCTGAGCGGCAAAACCATCCTGGAAGCAACAGTCCGGGGTAGTGTGCCGGCAACGGTGGACATGAGCCATTTGCCCGCCGGCATGTACTTTGCCCATGTGCTGGGCGGCGCGCGCAGCGGGGTGTGCAGGGTGGTGAAGCTTTGAGGGGTGCGCCCGGCCGTCAATTTTCGCAAAGCGTTTTCTACCGGCCGTAAATTGCTATCTTTAACGTGCGTTTTGCCGCCAAACCGGATCGGACAAATTGAAGATCTGGATGAAAAAAGCCGGGAAATGATCCGGCAACAAATAGAAGAAGTGCAAATATCCATACAGGCTTCCACCCGCTTTTTGAGCACGCCGCCGCAACAGTTACATGCCGGTAGTTATGGAACCAGTTTTGAAAGCGGGGCGGTAGATGATCATGGCATGGATCAATATTTATTCAAACTCGGATGCGCCATTGTGGATAGCGAATGGCAGCGGCTGGATGCAGAAAAAAAGGCGAATCATGCAGATTGACGCCCGTGTCTTGTTCTGAAATGACTTTTTTTACCTCGTATTTTGGATAAAATTATACCCGGCGGAAAGTGGTTTGCGAAAGATTGGAGGCCCTTGGTCTATTGTCGGCGTCACTCGCAGTCACGCCGACGATATGCGACATGAAAATTGCCGTTATATTTGCCTGATTGCAAAGTGCTTTGCCAAGTGCCGGCGCGACTTCGAGTCACACCGACACTACGCGCCGCTCCTGTCCATCCAATATCCAGATTTCAACGCATGACTCCCCGGCTTTTTTACGTCGCTCTGTTTTTGGGATGCCTCTGGCTCCCTGCCCGGCCCTATGCCCAGGCCCCCCGTTTCACGGCTGAAGACCTCGCTTTTTTCAACCAGAAAACGGCGGCTTACCAGCAGTGGCTCGATAAAACCGGGCTTGGCGCAGCCATCCGGGCGACCAAGGTCCGCCTCAAAAAGGATTCGACCGAACTGGAATTGTTGTTGCACCTCAACGCCACCGACCTCGATACGGCCATCGCCCTGTGGAACCGCGCGCAGGACGACTACCGGCTCTCCACCGGCCGGCCGCTGGAAGAAAAGCTCTTCCGCACCTTTGCCGCTTTCATGGAAATACCGCCCGAGCAAGGCAACGTGCAGGTGTACGTCCTGGACCCCGACGGCGCCTATATTCCCTGTTTTTACGTGGGCATCTGGGAGGAAAACGGCAGCGTCCGCACCGATTCCCGGATGCGCGAATGCCGGGACAAACCCATCGATCTCACCCTGCACCCGTTGCCCCTGCGCAAAATATCGGGCGGAAAAACGACCGAAATACAGCGACAGCTCAGCAGCGCGCAGGTTTTCGACCGCATCGAGGCCTTTCTGAAGGCAAAATACACCCGCACCAGCTGCTACGACCGCTACCCGGAACTGGTCGTAGAACCGCGCACCGAAACCACCCTGCGCATCAGCCTATCCGACCTCTGCCGCGTGGTGCTGACCGACGAAAAAAAAGGCTTGTGGTGCCAAACCGTCGAACTGCTCGGCTGGAAATGCAACGACGTGCGCCGCGAACGCCTAGAATTCGAATTTACCTACCTTTCAGGCAGCAACAACCTGACCGGACGCCTCACGGGCAAGTTCGGCTCCGGCGTTTACCGCCCCCGAAAAAGCGGCTATATGGACATGGAGCCTGATTTTCAGGACTACCTAGACACCTTCCACCTCAAGTTCCAGCAGGAACTCAAAGCGTATTTGGAAAAACCATGACCCTGCACGACATACGCCGGCAAATCGCCGATGGCGAACTGGCCCCCGCCGCGGAGGCGGCACTTGATTATGCCGAAAAATCCGGCGTCGCCGAAGCCGTCAACTCCCTCACGGCCGCGCGCGCTGCCCTCGAACAAACCCGCCAACTCTGGAACTCCGGGCAACTCAGCTTCGAAGAATACGCCCGTCAGCACGCCCGCAGCACACAGGCCCTCCTCGACTGCCTCGACCGGCTGCCCGAGCGCCCCACGCCCGGCGCCGCCCGCCGGATGCTTCGCGAAGAGGTGTTCAAAGGCCGCCTGCTCTGGATGCTGGCCCTGGGCAAAGTCCTGGTGCTTGGCCGCCTCGGCTACCACTGGAGCACGGGCGGCTTCAACGACGAACAGGGCTGGGCCTGCATGGGTATCCTCGCCCCCACTTTCGCCGCCTACCTCTACGTGGTGCTCGACGACTACCTGCGCGCACACCGGGAGCCCTCTGCTCCCCAGCGCTATGTTTCCGGCGCCCTGGTGCGCTTTGCCTATGTCATCATCCCGGTGTATATCCTGGCCCTGCTTTTCCTGATGGAGAAAAGTGATGCCGCCGCACCTGCCGTTCGCACAGATGACCGCCGGTTTTGCGCTGGTGGAGAGCGTGCTGGGCGGGTATGTGAGCCGGGTGGTGTCGACGTTTTTAACCCGGGCCCCAGTAACGGCGTGACTCGAAGTCACGCCGTTACTCCGTGACTCGAAGTCACGCCGTTACTCCGCGACTCGAAGTCACGCCGTTACTCCGCGACTCGAAGTCACGCCGTTACTCCGTGAGATGCAGATATTAAAATATAAATCCTTCAAATCATGTACTTCGAACCCAACGTGATTTACCACATTTACAATCAAGGCAATAACCGTCAACGCATCTTTTTTAATGACGAAAACTACCTGTTCTTTATAAAGAAAATGCGTGAATTCCTTTTGCCTCATGCCGAAATATTATGTTATTGCCTTATGCCGAACCACTTTCATT
>JADJYG010000023.1 GCA_016719895.1 Saprospirales bacterium
ATTAAAGGGTCAGGTGATTTGACGGCTATTAGCGCGGCTTTCTGAATGAATTTGTTCAATACTGCCGCCTGGATAGCGGTTTCGATTTTCTGGTTGTTGAATTCCCTGGCAAACATTTTTTCATCAAAGTACGTGTCTTCGCTTTTGCTTCGGCGATGGTAACCCGGTTGAATTTTCTAACCCGCTTGATTGGCTTTCTGCCCGCCTTCATCTATTATTTTCTACTGCTCTAATTTCAAAATAGGCAGCCAACAAGCGACTCCGCTCTATCTGATTGAAACTGGCCATTCTACTCCCGTTTTTTCGCCTGCCCCGAAATGAATTTTTCGCCGCGCGCGACGCTTGCCCGAACCCTGTTTTCGCACTTTCCACCCACATTCGCCTTCATGCTGAGTAGCAGCACCGTGCAATCCGCCGCGCCGAACAGATTATTTAACCGCCTCGTTTGGCAGGCTTTGGTAGCGCCACCTTTTAATCAATCCACAGCGTCAGACTGCTGCCCTGCCTGAACTCGGGGTTGTACGCTCCGGCCAGTTCGTTATTTTATCAGGCGCCGTGTTCTTTTTAAGTTTTTCAACTCAAATTTACACGCACCAGCTTATTTTTTACCCCAAGATACTCAAAAACCTGTGCAAATCATGCCTAAGAAACCGTCTGCCCCCCCCCAGCGAGGCGCGAAGGTGTAGGTTTTGGTGCCAGGCAAGGCTCATTTTTAAAGGAATAGTCTTGTCCTATTGCCGCAAAAATAGCCGCTGCATGACGGCGAAAGATACGCCTTATCGCTCGTTGGGGTTTTTCAGACGGTTTCTAAGGCCAGTCGGATACCGCCGGTTTCGTTAGCAACGGCCAGAAAAAGAGGCGTCCTGCAACCAAGCCGATTGCCCTCTTAAAAATAGAATTTCTTTGTGATAGCACAAGTGCCAATCTTGTAAGTATACATAATTTCCTTGTAAGTATGGTTGTTTTACCTGTAACCATGTGAAAACGCAGCGCGAAACACCCGGCAATTTGTTTGTTTACCTTCCGTATCCTGCAGGGATGAAGAGACCGGCTGAAAACTCCTGAAACCTTAACTTTGCAGGCAACACCTGCATACGCTATGCAAATCCGAACATTATCCGGCTGGGCCGCAGTAGCTTTGTCGGCTGCCGCCGGCTGTTTATGGGCGTTCTGGGGAAGCATCGAAAATTTCCATGAGGGCTGGCATTACTCGTCCCTTTTACAAAATATTGGCCTCATGCTGGCGCAATACTGGATGCCGCCACCTCAACGCCGCCGGCACCGCCGTGATGGATACCCCGCAAAATATCTGGCGCCTGCCCACCCTCAACGAGGCCGTGCGCTCGCAGGTGCGCCACAGCGCCAATGCCGGGGGGCAGTGGAACGCCGCTACCGGAAAGCCGGAATACCGGGTGCTGCCCGACAAGGAAGCGCCGCTCTGGCGGCCCAACAAACAGTGGCCGGGTTACCGGCACTTTCACATCATTTGCAAAACACTTACTTTTGCGCCTTCTCCCGGGGCACACCCAAACAAACAAGTGCTTTGGACTCCGAATATGACAAAACACAATTTTTCCGCCGGCCCAGCCATCTTGCCGGCGGCAGTACTCAAAGAAGCCGCCAAAGGAGTGGTCAATTACCTGGGAAGCGGCCTGAGCATCCTTGAACTCAGCCACCGCGGACCCGAATTTACCGCCGTGATCGAAGAAGCCACCGCGTTGATGAACGAACTGCTCGAACTTCCGGAAGACTATCATACCCTCTGGTTCACCGGCGGCGCCAGCACACAGTTCTTCATGGCGCCCATGAACCTGCTGAATCCGGACGACAAGGCCGCTTACGTCGATAGTGGCGTATGGGCCAATAAAGCCATCAAAGAAGCTAAAGCGTTTGGAAATGTGGAGGTAGTGGCTTCTTCCAAAGAGCAAAATTATTCGTTCATTCCCAAAGGCATCAAAATACCCGGAGACGCCAAATACCTGCATATCACCAGCAACAACACCATTTTCGGCACGCAGTACCAGCGCTTCCCCAAATCGCCGGCGCCTATCGTTTGCGACATGTCGTCGGATTTCCTCAGCCGCCCCGTCGACGTGCGCCCCTTCGGCCTGATCTATGCCGGGGCCCAAAAAAACCTGGGCCCCGCGGGCGTCACCACCGTTATCGTGCGCGAGGACATGCTCGGCACCGTTCAGCGCCACCTTCCGGCCATGCTCGACTACCGCACGTTTATACAGGAAAAATCGCTGTACAACACCCCGCCGGTTTTCCCCATCTACGTATCGATGCTCACTATGCGCTGGCTGAAGAAAAACGGCGGCCTCAAGGCCATGCATCGCCGCAACAAGGCCAAGGCTGCCCTCCTGTACAACGAAATTGACGCCAACCCGCTGTTCCGGGGTACGGCGGCAAAAGAAGACCGCTCGCTGATGAACGCCTGCTTCGTCATGGCCGCCGGCTATGAATCGCTGGAAAAAGAGTTTTTAAAAACCTGCGACGCCAACGGCCTGGTCGGCTTGAAAGGCCACCGCTCGGTGGGGGGCTTTCGCGCATCGATTTACAATGCCCTGCCGAAAAAGAGCGTGCAGGCGCTGGTGGATCTGATGCGGGATTTTGCCTCTAAAAAAGGGTAAAGGGTTAGAGGGTTGCTGGTTAGAGCGTTAGAGGGTTTGCTTTTCTGGTAGTGTGCCGGGAATGGAAGCCAACTTAGCTCTTATCTAAATGGGCGCCAACCCTCTAACCAGAAACCTTCTAACCTTCAAACCTGAACTAATGCACCGCAAGTCGCAAAAATACAACGCAAGTATCACCGTGAACGGCGCCGAGTTGCCGGTGGAAGTGGTATTTGAACGCCGCCGCGGACATCGGTTCAGCATCACGCGGCAGCGGATCATCATGCGGCTGCCGCTGGGGCTGGCGGCTTCGGAGGTACAGGCGCGGCTATACGAATTGCAGCAATGGGTGGGCAAAATGGCCGCAAAAAAAACGGCCCTGCTGACGCCTTTTACGCCAAAAACATACCGCAGCGGCGACCTGCTCACGGTGGGCGCCCGGCAGTATATTCTGGACATCGCCGTGGAGGACCGCGGCTCGCACAGCGGCAAGCTGATCGACAACACCATCGCATTGTACCTGAGCAGCCGCTCTACTCCCGCCAACCGCAACAAGGCCGTCAAATCGCTGCTCTCGCGTATTGTCGCCAGCGATTTCCACCCGGAAATCGAACAACGCGTTCAACACTGGAACCGCCGCACCTTCAACCGGCCGCTGAAAGGCGTCTTCCTGAAATACAACCACTCCAACTGGGGCAGCTGCTCCGTCAACGGCAACGTCAACCTCTCCACCCGGCTGCTGTTCGCCCCGCCGGAGGTGCAGGATTACATCATCCTCCACGAACTGGCGCACCTGGTCGAACTCAACCACTCCGACCGCTTCTGGGCCCTCATCGAGCGCTATATGCCAGATTATGCGGAAAAAGAAAAGTGGCTGAAAACACACGGCGGGGCCTGCGATTTTTGAAAGATATGAACAAACCGGATATCGCCTTTCGCTCCGACATTGAGCGCCTGATCGACGCCTTCTACGAAAAGGTCAAAGCCGACCCGCTCATCGGGTATATTTTCACCGAGGTGGCCCGCGTCGACTGGCCGAAGCACCTGCCCGTCATGTACGACTTCTGGGAGTTTCTGCTGCTCGGCGGACAAGCCTATCGCGGCAACCCCATCGAAAAACACTTCGCCCTGCACGCCCGGCACCCGCTCGGCGCCGAACATTTCGATCGCTGGCTGGCCTTGTTCCAGGAAACCGTGGACGAGCTCTTCGAGGGCGCCAATGCCGACGCCGCCAAATTCCGCGCCTACGCCATTTCCGAAACCTGGAAACCGAAGTTTGCCGGCGGACATGGCGTGGGCTTGCCGCCGGTATGAGCCCGGGATGGACAGGATTTTTCCTGCGTAGAGTAGAGGGACAGGATTAACAGGATTTTGCAGGATTGACAGGATTTTTTTCCTGCGTAGAGTAGAGGGACAGGATTAACAGGATTTTTCAGGATTGAAAGGATTTTTTTCCTGCGTAGAGTAGAGGGACAGGATTAACAGGATTTTTCAGGATTAACAGGATGCGCAGGGGTTTAATATTAGGGCAGCACTATCATAAAGTTGTTCAAAAAATCCTTTCAATCCTGCAAAATCCTGTTAATCCTGTCCCAACCAGCCTCCGGAGGAGGCAAAATCCTTTCAATCCTGCAAAATCCTGTAACCTGCCCCGGGGAGGCAAATCCTGTCAATCCTGCAAAATCCTGGTAATCCTGTCCCTCTACTCTACGCGGAAAAAATCCTTTCAATCCTGCAAAATCCTGTTAATCCTGTCCCAACCAGCCTCCGGAGGAGGCAAAATCCTTTCAATCCTGCAAAATCCTGTTAATCCTGTCCCTCTACTCTACGCAGGAAAAAAATCCTGTCAATCCTGTCTCATCTCAAAAATCCATGCGCAGCCGCAGGTTCAGGCGCCGGCCGGTCAGGTAGTTCGGTATGGCGTACTGCACGTTGGTGATGGCCTTGATCCAGGTGTTGGAGGCTTCGTTGGCTACTTTCAGCAGGTTGAACACCTCGAGGCTGGCCCAGGTGTTGCGCGTGAAGCGCAGGAAATGGTGGGGGCGGCGGCTGCGCCACTCCTGTTTCCAGAGTTGGAAGCCGAAGCCGATATCCACGCGGTGATAGGGCGTGAAGCGGTAGGGGTTGCGGTAAACGATATTGTTATCGACCACTCCGAAGGGCAGGCCGGTGCCGACGGTGAAGTTGAGGTGCATGCGCACGTTCTGGTTGCGGCGGAGGTAGTCCTGAAAAAATGTCGAAAAGGTGAGGAAGCGGTCGGTGGGCCGGGGCACGTCCGGCACGTTGCGGCCTTCGGTGTCGCCCAGTTCGCGTACCTGGTGCTGCACGCCGCCGATGGCTTCGCGGGTGCGCAGCAGCGAGAGGTTGACCCAGCTTTCGGCGCCGGGCACAAACTCGCCGTTGAGCCGCAGGTCGATGCCGGTGGCGTACCCGCGCGAATCATTGGCGCCGGCATAGCGGATGCGCACGTTGTCGAGGTCGTACGACACCAGGTCCCACATTTGTTTGTGGTAGGCTTCCAGGATGAGGCGCATTTTCACGGGCCGGCGTTTGCCCCAGAGGAAATCGTAGGTCATGCCGGCCACTACGTGCGCCGACTTTTGCGCCTGCACGTCCGGGTTCACCACGCCGTCGGGCCGGCGCAGTTCGCGGTAGAACGGCGGCTGGAAATACAGCCCGCCGGCCAGGCGGTACGACACGTCGCGCCGGGTATTGAAGGGTTTGTACAACATCTGCACGCGGGGGCTGAGCAGCCAGCCGCCGTTCAAATCCCAGTATTGTCCGCGCAGGCCGGCGGTCAGCTGAAATTCGCGCAGGCCCTCCTTGCGCCAGGTCCAGGTGTCCTGAAAAAAAGCCGTAATGCGGTGGCTGTTCAGGTTGTTTTGGGTTTTCAGCACGCGGCGTACGAAAAGGAAATTGGAGTCGTAGGGCAGCGAGTAGAGCGCCGAGTCGAGGCGTTCCCATTCGTTGATCTCGTCGAGGATCGATTCGTTTTGCCATTTGGCCGACCACTGCAGGAAGTGGCTGCGCGTGAGGCCCTGGTCGGGCAGGTCGTTTTGCAGCTCGATGCCGCCGCGGTACTCGGCGTTGCGGACGTCGAGCGTGAGGTAGTTGCGGATCCAGGTGTGCTGGGTGCCGGAGCCCAGGATATTTACGATTTCGCCGAACTCGTCCGAGCCCAGGCTTTCCTCGATTTCGCCGAGGATGTAGTAGCCCAGAATATCGAAACGTTCGTTTTCCCGGCTCCTCCAGGCGGAGGTCAGGAATTTGTGGTACAGCGGATTGCGCGCCCGGTCGGGTAAGTATGTGAGTGACACCCCGCCCATGGCCTGGGTAAAATCGTCCACTTCCTGCCCTTCGAAGGCCGTGCGCAGCTGGAGCGCGAAATCGACGAGGCCAAAGGCGCGCACCAGGCTTTCCGGCACGAAACGATACACCGAGCGGTTAAAATTGCCGATGGCGCTTAGTTGCCAGTCGCGGCTCAGGTCGTAGGTCAGGTAGGCCTGCACATCGTAAAAATCGGGCACGTATTCGCCCTGCACGTCGAGGCTGCCCAGCAGGGTCCGCGTGGTTTTATAGCGGGCGCCGAAGAGGTAGCGGAAGGCGCGGTAGTTGTCTTTCCGGGGCCGCAGGCTGCCTTCCAGGTGGGCCGAGCCGCCCAGCAGACTGGCGCTGGCGCTGGCGCGCAGGGTGTCGGGGCGTTTGTATTTGATGTCCAGTACCGACGACATTTTGTCGCCGTATTTGGCCTGGAAACCGCCGGAGGAAAACGACAGGTCGCGCACCAGGTCGATATTGGCAAAAGTGAGGCCTTCCTGCTGGCCGGCGCGGATCAGCTGCGGCCGGTAAATTTCAAAATCGTTGACATACACCAGGTTTTCGTCGTAGTTGCCGCCCCGCACCTGGTATTGGGAGCTAAGTTCGCCGCCGGCGCCGGCGTTGGTCCCGAGGGCGATGTGCGGCAGTACGCTTTCCAGGTTTCCGGTGGTGCTGGGCAGCAATTTGAGGGCTTCGATCCGTTTTTCGCGCACCATGCCGCCGTCGTCGAGCCGCCGGTCGCGGATCACCACCTCCAGGTTCGATTCCGCGGGCGCCAGGGCGGCATCCAGTAAAAACCGGGCGCCGGGCTGGAGGGGCAGCACATCGGCTGTGCCTTCCTTGTATCCCACGCGGCGGAAAACCAGCACCAGCCGCCGGCCAGCCGGCACCTGCAGGGCGAAGTTGCCGCCTTCGTCGGTTGTGCCGGCAATATTGCCGTCTTTTACGAATACCGTCGCTAACTCCACGGGCTGGCCGTTGGAGGCGTCGGTCATGCGGCCATACACGGTTGCGGTCTGCTGCGCCAAAAGAAAAAAGGGCAGCCAACAGCACGTTGCCAGCGCCAGCCATGGCTTTGGATGACAGAAAAAGGGTATGAAACGGGCAATCATTTGTTTCTGTTTAATTTAGGTAATTACCTATTTGTTTAACCTACGATAACGTGCGTTTTGAAAAGACACATGCTTAGTGTAGTTTTAGTGTTTTTAGTGGTAAAAAAGCACCTTCTAAGGCGACTATTTTACCGGCCCGGCAGCGCCTCGGCCACTACGAAAATACTGCCGGTCACCAGCACCAGGTCGCCGGGCCCTGCGGCCCGGCGGGCGGCCTTCAGCGCATTTCGAACCGAAACATACGCCTTTCCCACCAATCCGTACCCGGCGGCTTTTTCGCGCAGCACGGAGGCCTCCAGGCCGCGCGGGATGTCGGCTTTGGCAAAATAATACCGCGCAGCGGGCGGGAACAAGGGTAGTACAGCCTCCACGGACTTGTCGTTGACGAAGCCGAGCACGATGTGTACCCGCCGGAAAGACATGGCGCTGGTTTGTTGCAGCACGGCGCGCAACCCCGCTTCGTTGTGGGCGCTGTCGCAGAGCACCGCCGGTTGCCGGCCGATCAGCTGCCAGCGGCCGATAAAGCGTGTGAGCCGGCGCAGCCGGGCCAGGCCGGCGTCGAAGGCCTGGGACAAGCGGCCGGGCGCCGCCGGCAGCAATCCGTTCTGCAGCAGTACATCCCAGGCTTGAAGGGCCGTGGCGATGTTTTTCCGTTGGAAGGGGCCGGCGGCATCCACCCGCAGGTTTTGGCGGAACAGTTCGTTGTGTTTAAACACGTCATAAACGGCTGACTCCCAGTCTCCGCCCGGTTTTTCCACCACCTGGAAATGCTGGTCAGCAAACACAATTTCAGCGCCGGCTTCCCGGGCTTTTTCTAAAAAAACGGGCGCCGATCCGGGGTGCGTTTCGCCGATCACCACGCGTACGCCAGGCTTGATGATGCCGGCTTTTTCAAAAGCAATTTGCGGCAGAGTATCGCCGAGCAGGTTCTGATGGTCGAAGCTGATGTTGGTGATGACGCTCAGCAGGGGCGTGATGACGTTGGTACTGTCGAGGCGGCCACCCAGCCCCACCTCCACTACGGCCACGTCCACCCGTTCGCGGGCAAAATGGTCGAAGGCCATGACTACGCACATTTCAAAAAAAGACGGGCGGATGTCCTCCAGGATATCGCGGTGTTTTTCAACAAAAGCCACCACTTGGCAGCGGGTTATATACCGGCCGTCCACTTTGATCCGTTCGCGAAAATCTTTATAATGCGGCGATACGTACAACCCGGTTTTCAGCCCGGCTGCCTGGCAGGCCGCCGCCAGCATATGGCTCACCGAGCCCTTGCCATTGGTGCCGCCGACATGGATGCTTCGAAACGCCCGATGCGGATTGCCCAGGTGCGCGCACAGGGCGAGCGTATTGCCCAGGTCCTTCTTATACGCCGCCGGGCCGATGCGTTGAAACATCGGCAACTGGTCGTAGAGATATTCAAGCGCGTCGCGGTAGGACATCGCGCGCAAAGGTTGGGATTTTTCTTGGGCAAAAGGACTGGAAGTTGCACATTTGCACACCCGCTGCTCAAGCCCTGGAAAGTCATAATCCAATCGCCAGCTTACCATGAAAATTTTGCTCCTCCGCAACAGCCGAATCCCCACCAAAAACTATGACGACGCCGAACGCGTGCTGTGGTGGTTGGGGCGCCAGCTGTACGAAATGGGGCACGAGCCCATGTTTTTGGTCAAAAAAGAATCCGCCTGCGATTTTGGGCCGGTTTTTACCCTCGATGAAAAACAGTCGCTTTCTGCTCAAATACCGGCAGAAGCCGAGGTTCTGCATTTTTTTTACCGGCCGGCGGCAGCGGTTTTCGATGTAGACAAGCCCTACCTGATCACTAATTTTGAAAACAGCACGGAAGCCGAAACCTTCGATGCCAACACCGTGTTTTTATCGGCCAATCACGCCATGCGCCACGGCGGTGAAGTGTATGTGTATCCCGGGATCGACTACCGGGATTACGGCCGGGTATTGCTCGATTTCCCGCGCAATTACTTCCATTTTTTGGGCGATGCGGCCTGGCGCGGTAAAAATGTGCATGGCGCCATCGACCTGGCCGCACGCGCCGGCACCCGGGTGCATGTGATCGGCGGGTCGAGGGTCAATTTTAGAAAAGGCCTGCGTATTACGCTGAGCCCCAGCGCGCGGTTTCACGGCGTACTCAGTCGCGACGGGCGCAATATGATGCTCAATGGCTCCAAAGGCCTGCTCTTCCCCATTATCTGGCACGAGCCTTTTGGCCTCGCCGTGCCGGAAAGCTTGTATTTCGGGTGCCCCGTATTCGGCACGCCTTATGGCGCGCTGCCCGAACTCCTTTGCCGAAAAGCCAGCACCGACGGCCGCAAATGGACCGGCCAGGTGGACGCCTGCTTTTCGGAATTCGGCTGTCTGTCGGTAAAACGCTCCGAACTCGTGGAGGCCATCCGCCATTCCGATGCCTTTTTACCCGACCGCTGCCTCGAATACGCCATGGACTGTTTTTCCGCCGGGCGTATGGCCCGCGATTACCTGCAACTGTATGAAAAAGTGCTCAACGGAAAACCCCTGCACACCAGCGCGCCTGTAATGGAACAGGCGCCAGACAACAAGTTTTTGCCCCTGGAAGCCTGATGCGATGCTTCTGCAACCGTTTTGCATGTTGGGGATTTTCCGAATCGGCGCTGCCGGGCCAAAAACGGGGGCGTTGCGTCAGTTTTGCGTTTTGAGCATGTGGGGACTCTGTGACTGAAAAAGGCGAAAGGCGAAAAAGAGCCGTTTGGCCGGCGAAATCCCACATGAATATCCTCTGTGGCCTTTGTGGATCTCTTGTTCCACAAGGGCGATCCTGGGCGATGGCAGCATCCATACGCTTCAGATGAAAACTTTATCTTTGGCCGGCTGTTTATCCAGACTTAATTGATTCACATATATGGCAACTTGGTTGGTTTACACCCTTATCACCCTGGCCGCATACGCCGGCATGGAATTCATGGCCTGGTTCACCCATAAATACCTCATGCACGGCTGGTTGTGGAGCTGGCATGAAGACCACCATAAACCCAGGCACGAAAAAGAAGGCTTCTTTGAAAAAAACGACCGGTTTTTTCTGGTTTTTGCCATCCCCAGCATGCTCTGCTACCTTCTTGGCGGCCTGACGCCACATCTCTGGGTTCTGTTTATCGGTGTCGGGATTTCGCTGTATGGCCTCACCTATTTCCTCATTCACGACGTATACATCCACCGGCGTTTCAACTGGTTCCGGCAATTGGACAGTGTCTACTCCCGGGCTATCCTGCGCGCACACGGCGCGCACCACGCCAAAACGACCAGGGAAGACGGCGAGTCGTTCGGGCTGCTCATCGTAGCGCCTAAATATTTCCGGAAACGAAATGCACAGAAGAACGCGGGGGCCGGCTCACAGGCCGCCGATAATTAAATATTGGGTATTGAACATTGTCCAGTGATTCTCGCTTTGCCTTTAACCGCCGCTTCTCCCGACGCGAAGAATTTGGTGCAAACCGGGAATTGCTGAACATGGCTGCGCTTAACAGGGCGTTTCCACATCCAAAACCGGAGTGTTTCCGGAATACCGAACGGGGTGCTGTGCGGTACAGGAGCCCCTAATCGAACGGCTCCCAATCCTCCCCCAGCCCATCGGCCGGATGCCAGAAATGCCGGTCGAAACCGACGACACAACTTTCTTCCACCCCTACTCCTTCGGCTTCCAGCAGCTCCTGCATCAGGGTGGGTGTGGCAAAGTGATGCCGCCCGCTGAGCTCCCCTTTGCGATTCACGACCCGGTGGGCCGGTACGCCGTCGGCTGTAAAGCTGTTGTTCAACGCCCACCCGACCATGCGGGACGCCCCCAGGGCCAGAAAATCGGCAATCGCGCCATAAGTGGTCACGCGGCCGGGTGGAATTTCCCGCACAACGGCATACACCAGGTCAAAATAACTGGGTTTTTCCTTTGCCATACGCGCCAAAATTACGGGTTGTCTTGTTGGTTGTCTTGTTTTTGCATGGCCGCCGAGCGCTGGGCCAACCGTACATATTCCTCCCAGCCCAGCCGCTCGGGTCGTTGTTCGAAATACAGGTCGCTCATAAGGAGTTCGGGCGGAAAAAACGGCTTTAGCGTATTGCGGAGCATTTTGCGGCGCTGGTTGAAAGCGGTTTTTACGATGGTCCGGAAGCGTTTTTCATCGCAGTCCAGTTCGATCTTTTCTTTCCGGGTCAGCCGTATGACCGCCGATTGAACTTTCGGCGGCGGATTAAACGACCCGCGCTCTACCGTGAACAGGTATTCCGTTTGATAAAACGCCTGTATCAGCACGCTGGTAATGCCGTACACCTTGGTACCGGGCGCCGACACCACGCGGTCGGCTACTTCTTTTTGAAACATGCCGACCATTTCGGGTATCTGCCGGCGGAAATCGAGCAGTTTGAAAAGAATTTGGGTGCTGATGTTGTAGGGGAAGTTGCCGATGAGGCAAAACGACTTGCCGCCAAACACGGCAACGGGGTCGAAACGCAAAAAATCCTGGAGGATCAGGCGGTTTTCCAGACGGGGTAAATCTCGCTGGAGCAGGGCGACCATATCCCGGTCGGCTTCCACCGCATAAAGCGTATAGCCGCCCTGGTGGAGCAAATGCCGGGTGAGCATGCCGGTTCCGGGGCCGATTTCCAGCACCAGGCCGGTTTGTTCGGCCAGCCGCAGGCTGCCGGCTATACGCGCGGCAATGCTGTCGTTTTTTAAAAAATGTTGTCCGTATGATTTTTTTGCCTGCATCAGATTGGGAAATCAAGGCGAAATACCGGTCGCTCAGCCGTGCCTGCCGCCGGAAACCGCTGCTACCCGGCCGCAATATCCGCTTATTCCCGGCAAAGGCAAAATCATAGCATACGCCCGCAGCCCGCTGACTATCCTCATGGTCCGGCCTGACCCCCGCCCTTGCGCTTTTACCGCAAATAAGGCAAAACTTTGCATATTTCCCAACTATTCGATAAACACTTGAGCTATGCGTATATTCCTGTTTTTCTTGTCGGCCGCTTTTTTCGTCGGTGGCCCTGTGGCTTTTACTCAAACGGATAAAGCGCTGCTGGGCGAGCTGGCGCGGGAGAATAAAAAATCCGTCGAAGCCCTGGCGCTATACCCCGAAGACGCGCGTTTGGCCATTCTGGAGGCCTCTAAATATCCGGAAGTGCTGGTCAAAATGCAAAACATGCACGAAAAAACCAGTGCGGCCTTTCGCACCCTCATCGAGGACTTTCCGCGCAGCACGCAGACGGTATTTTTCGACCTGACCCGCTACCCGGGCCTGGTGGCCGGCTTGGTCGCCCGGCGGGATAATCCGGTAGCCCTCCGGCAGGCGCTTGAAGTATTGCCGGACAACAGCCGCGAGGAGGCCTACGGCGTGGTCGAACGCCAAATGTATACCCTGGTGAAAATGAACGACCTCAACGGCACGGCCCAGGGAGCATTCGAATCCATGACCGGCGGCTACCCGGAGCCCGCCCGGAATGCCTTTCGCAAACTGCTGGAGCTCCCGGAGGTCGTGGATATCCTCAACGAGGACCTGCGCTTCACCGTGCTGGTAGGCGATGTGTATCGGGAAGACCCGACCTGGGTGATCCAAAAAATGGATTCGTTGAGCCTGACCGTTGCACGCGCGCATGCAGAGGAGTTGGACGCCTGGAAAAAAACGGTTGAATCCGATCCTGAAGCCCGCGAAGAATTGCAAGCCGCCGCCCGCGAATATTCCGATGAATACGGCTACACCGACGAGGTGTACGATATAATCCAGGCCGACGACTTGTATGCCGAGCCGGTTGCCGAAGCAGCCCCCGCGGTGGTCGAGCGGCACTATTATTACAATTACTCCTATTGGTTCGGCTATCCGTGGTGGGCGCCGCAGCCGTGCTGGCGGCCGTATCCATACTGGTGGTACTGGGGATTTTACCCCTACGACCGGGCGATAATTATCGTACATTTACCTTCGTATCACTTTATGAACTGGTATTTTTACCACCCACACCACCACCACGTATACAATCGCCTGTCCACCCATTTCGTAAACCACTACTATGCACACCGCAATTCCGGAACCACCATCACAACGGGTGTAGGTGAATGGCGCAACCACAACCGGGCAATCCTGTCGGACGAGTGGCTGACCGACAAAAGCCGCCTGCCCGAACGGCTGCGGGAATACGGGCGGTTTGAACAAAGACGGCAAACGTTTAACCAGAAAAACCCCGGCCGTTCGATGGGCAGTACGGAATACCTGGAAAAAAATGCCCGGCAGTATCCCGAGCTCGTGCGTTCGCGCGCGCAGGCCAACACGGAAATTCAGCGCGAGCGGACCGATGAGGATCGCCAGCGCTCCAACTGGGCGCCTGAAAAAGCGCCCGCGCCGGCTGACCGCTCCAAAACACAACCCACTCCGCCCACACGCACGGAACCGGCCGAGCCGGCGCCCCGGCCCGAACGCCCGGCCCGGCAGCCGGCCAAAAAACCCTCGATAGACGAAGCAAAGGATTACCACCGCGAGCGCTGGCAGACGCCCGAGCGCCCCGCAGCACAACCGAAACCAGCCAGGGCGCCGCAAGCCAAACCGGCCACCCCGGCGCCGCGAAAAGAACCGCCAAAAACCAAACCGGCCGAAAAACAACAGCCGGCGCCCAAAGCCCGGAAGGAGCGCGAAGGGTAGCCCGGCGCCACCGCTTTTATCCGGATATTGCTAAAAAAATTTATTTATTAAAAACCGGTACCATGAAAACAATATCTTTCTGGACGGGCGCCGCGTTGCTCCTGTTCGCCATTGCCCTGCCGGCGCAAAGCGCCAACATCCTGACCGGCGAGTCTGTTCGAATCGCCCAACCTGTTGACGGCAACGTGTATGCCGGCGCCGGCGAAATAACGATCGATGCCGTGGTGAACGGCGATGTCACGGCCGGCGCCGGCGAGCTGCGCGTGTCAGACACCATCCGGCGCGACCTGATCGTGGGCGGCGGCCGGGTGCGCGTAGACGGGGTGATCGGCGAGGACCTGCGCTGCGGCGGCGGCGAAGTCACACTACTGGGCAACGTATTGGGCGATGTAGTGGTGGGCTGCGGCCAACTCGAAATAGGCCGCGACGCCGTGATCTATGGCGACCTGGTTGTCGGAGGCGGAAAAGTGCGCGTGTACGGCCGGGTAATGGGGTCCGTTATTTTAGCGGGCGGCGAAGTCGGTTTTGAAGGCACCGCGGAAAAAGACGCCGAGATCCGGGGCGGCGATGTACGCCTTGACGGTGTGTTTCGCGGGCCATGCAAAATAGCGGCCGAAACAATAGAACTGGGCGCCGGCGCCGCTTTCTATCAGCCGGTGCGCTACTGGCAAAAAGCCGGCGAGCTTGATTTCACGGGTCACCTGCGCGAAGGCGCAACGGCTGCGTTTGATACCGGCCTCCGGCAAGACATGCGCCAAACCGAATGGCAGTATTTCTCCCGCGGGTTGTCGGTGTTTTTTCTGTTCCGGCTTTTGGCCGGCAGTGTGCTGATTGTCACCCTGTTGTTGTTGTTCGAGCGCTTTTTCCGCCGGGCTGGCGAAGGTTTGCCAGCCCAGTGGCTCCACCGTTTCGGCATGGGCATGTTGTACCTCATCGGACTTCCGGTGGCGGTTATTTTCCTGTTCATCAGCGTGATCGGCATACCCGTCGGGTTGTTCGCCCTGTTTTTCTACCTCTTTTCCCTGTTGTTTGCGCCGTCGCTCAGCGCTGCGGTAGCAGCCAACGCAGTGGAACAATACCAGGGTTATACCTGGAACCGCGGGCAACGCATCCTGGCGGCTATGGGCCTGCTGGCAGCCGTGCACCTGCTGTCGTGGATTCCCTTTATCGGCGTCCTGCTGACCCTGGTGGTGATTGGCATCGCCTTGGGCGGTATTGCCAAAGCGTTGGTGACGCGGCCGGCAGAGGGTTTCTGAGAGCGGCCCTTGGGGGCAGACGGCTTTCTTTGAGTTGTCGACAACTTGCTTTTTACCACCGAAACGTAAGCGTCTGCCCGCAAGCGTTGGCCATGGCAGTAAGCATGTTGGGGATTTTCCCGCCAGGCCAAAAACGAGGGTTTTTTGCGTCAGTTTTTGCGTTTTTGAAGGAGCATAGTGGGGACTCTGTGACTGAAAAAAGGTGAAAAATGGCGGAAAAAGAACCGTTTTGGGCCCGGCGGAAAAATCCCCAACAGGCTCTAAGCCGGATTGAGTTTTCGCTTGGGCTGTATGAGCAGTACACCGCGCCGATGTTTGGAGAAAGGACAGGAAAGGAAAAAAGAGAATTATACCCTGCGCAAACTCATCACTCGACCCAAATCTCTACCCACATCCAAACTAAAAAAGGCTAACAATCTGACAGCCAGAAAGTTAGCCTTTATAGTGGTCGGGATGACTGGATTCGAACCAGCGACCTCGTCGTCCCGAACGACGCGCGCTACCGGGCTGCGCTACATCCCGCCTATGGTGGTTAATATGGAGCCGGACAAGGGATTTGAACCCTCGACCTGCTGATTACGAATCAGCTGCTCTACCGCTGAGCTAATCCGGCCGGTGCAGGAAAACCAAACAATTTACACGCCAGTTCCCCGGTACAAAAGCTTTTCTTTAAAAGCGGCGGCAAAGATACACGCCTGGAATGGAATTGAACAAGCCTTGCGAAAGATTTTAATTTTTTTGCTCCAACTGCCGCAGCAGCCTGCCCAAAGCCCGCGGGGTTTGTCCGGCCGCCGGGCTGTCAGGGGCGCCAAAGCCGGGGCGGATATGGTGGATAAACCGGCGAAAAGTAACACCTTTGCCCCGAGATCAAACGCTACCCGACCCATGCATCCCGACGTACAGATTGCCCGCTGGAACCCCGGGTTCCGGGAAGTTTTCTACCGCCTCAACCGCGCCTGGATAGAGGCCGACTACCCGCTGGAACCCATCGACATTGCCGTACTGACCGACCCGGAAACACATATTCTAGCCGGTGGCGGAAGCATTTTATCGGCCATACTTGGCGGCGAAGTAGTGGGGGTGGTGGCCCTGCGCCCTTTGGGCGACCAGACCTTTGAACTGACCAAAATGGCGGTGGATACGCCCTGGCGCAGTCGCGGTATTGGCAAACAGCTGTTGCGGGCAGCCCTGGATGAAGCCCGAAGCCTGGGCGCCCGGCGCGTGATTTTGTATTCCAATACGAAAACTTCGAATTCAGCCGTACATTTATACCGAAATACTGGATTCCGGGAAATACCGCTTGAAACCGGCTTATACAAACGTGCTGACATTAAAATGGAACTATTGACCAACGCAATTCCCATCGAAAAAACCACCCACAGCCGCCTGCCGGAAACCGACCTCAACCGCTTGGTTTTCGGCGAAATCGTATCCGATCACATGCTGCTGGCGGATTACCGCGACGGCGCCTGGCAAACGCCGCACATCATGCCTTACGCGAATCTTTCGCTGCCCCCCACCACCATGGGATTGCACTATGGGCAGATCGTCTGGGAAGGTATGAAAGCTTTTCGCTATGCTGACGGACGGGCCGCTATTTTCCGCATCGACCGCCATGCCCAGCGGCTCAACCGTTCCCTGGAACGCATGGCCATGCCGTATATGCCGGATGCCTATTTTGAAGAGTGTATCCGAACCCTGGTCGCCCTCGATACCGGCTGGGTGCCGCCGTCGACCGGCTCGGCGCTGTACATCCGGCCCCTGCTGTTCGCCGCCGATACTACCTTCGGCGTTAAAGTGTCGGGAACCTACCGGTTTGTGGTGTTCACCGGGCCCGTCCCACCCTACTATTCCCATGCGCTGAAAGTGAAAGTGGAAGAAAACTACGTGCGTGCGGCAAAAGGCGGCACCGGGGCGGCCAAGTGCGCCGGCAACTACGGCGGCGCCCTGTACCCCACTCAACTGGCCCGCGCTCAAGGCTTCGACCAGGTGCTCTGGACCGACGGCTCCCCCGAACTGTATATCGAAGAATCGGGCACGATGAACGTCATGTTTATCCTCGACGGCAAAGTGGTCACCCCGGGCCTGTCCGACACGACGCTCGACGGCATCACACGCGACAGCATCCTGACGATGGCCGCCGACATGGGCTACCCCACCGAAGAGCGCCGGATCAGCGCTTTCGAACTGGTGGACGCACACCGTCGCGGGGTCCTGCAGGAAGCCTTCGGTGTCGGCACAGCCGCCGTGACAGCGCCATTCGAAAGTATCAGCGTTCGCGACACAACCCTGAAACTGCCGCCCGTACATCCCGGCGTATTTGCTTTGCAAGCCCGCGAACGGCTGCAAGACATCCGCAGCGGCGCCCTGCCGGACGTGTACGGATGGCTGACACTGGTGTGAGGGTTTGGATTTTCTACTTTTTCCAGGTTTTATACCCGCCTTCCGGCGCCGGCATATCCTCCGGCGCGCCGGTGCGCAACGGCTCGCAGGAGCGCAACGCAGCCTGACACGCTGCCGGCAGCTGTTGATACAGGCGGGTCCCTTCGGTTTTCCAGGCGATCATTTCGTCGCTGACCTCGCGGATGATCTTGCCGGGATTGCCCACGACCAGGCTGCGGCGCGGGATTTTTTCGCCGCTTTTTATAAAACACAAGGCGCCCACAATACATTCCTCGCCGAGCTCCACCTCGTCCATCAGTACGGCATTCATACCCACCAGGCAATTGCGGCCGATAGTAGCCCCATGCACGATGGCCCCGTGCCCGATGTGCGCCGATGCCTGCAGGCGCACGGTAATGCCGGGAAACATGTGGATCGTACAGTTTTCCTGCACATTGCAGCCATCCTCGATGATGATCCGGCCCCAGTCGCCCCGAATAGCGGCCCCCGGCCCGATGTAAACATCGCGGCCGATCCAAACGCTGCCGGTGACAGCCGCCTGGGGGTGAACGAACGCGCTTTCGTGAACGACCGGGCGGATACCGTTGAATTCGTAAATCATGGCGGAAAAAACGGCAAGTTTTGTCTGTGATTTGCAGGGCGGCGATTCGGCCGGTTTACGACCGGAAAAAACCCTGTAGCTTTGCAGCCTGTTGGCAACCCGCCAAAAATACGGTTAAAATGCATGTACGGCCTTTTTTTTCGCTCCTGACACCTCATCGCCACACCCGGCCCCCGCGGGGATATGCCGGCCCGTTGGGTTATTTCCTGCTCGCCATTTTGAACGCGCTCGCCCCGGTGGCTGCGCCGGCGCAAACGCAAATGTTCCAGCGCCTGAGTTACCCGGTGGTACAAAACGGCAAAACGCTGGAATATCCTTTTGCCGGCGGGCTGAACGCGCCCCAGTTTTCGGATGCCGACCTGAATAACGACCAAATACCGGACCTGGTTATTTTCGACCGCGCCGGCGATGTGATCCTGACTTTCCTCAACGAAGGCACGCCCAAGGAAAGCAGCTATCGCTTTGCCCCGGAATACGCCTGCAATTTTCCACCGCTAACCGATTATATGCTGCTGCGCGATTACAATAATGACGGCGCAGCCGATATCTTTTGCGCCTCCCTGGACCTCAGCACCCAGGAAGTACAGGTTTTTAAAGGATATTATGAAAACCAGGCGCTGAATTTCAGCCCGTTCCTTTTTACATACCCGGGGTGCAGCTCTTGCGACCGCCGCTGGCTGTATTATCCCTCCGCCATCCCTGGCTTTTGGAATAACCTGTTCATTGCAGACACCGATATTCCCGCCGTAGACGATATCGACGGCGACGGCGACCTGGACATTCTGACGTTCGACGGCGCTGCCGGCGGCCACATGTGGTATGCCAAAAATATGTCGGTGGAAAGAGGGTTTGGGCCCGACAGCCTGCAGTTTGTGGTCAACGACCGCTGCTGGGGGCTCTTTTACGAAAGTGGGTTGGTTGCCTGCGAAAACAACCTCAGCCCGGGCCTCGACTCCTGCGCCAGCCCGTTCAGCAGCCCGGGATCGGCAGACGACCGTGGCGGGAACAAGCGCCACCCAGGCTCCACCGTGATGACGTACGACCAGGATGGCGACGGCGATAAAGAAGTCGTGCTGGGTGATATTTCCTTCAATTGCCTGAATATGATGACCAATGGAGGCGCCCCCGCCCTGGCCTGGATGACGGCACAGGACGTAGCCTTTCCCTCCTATGACACCCGTGGACATCACTATTTTTCCCGCCGCTTTTTACCTCGACCTGAATAACGACGGGAAAAAAGACCTGGTGGCAGCGCCGAACAACAAGTTTTTTAATGAAGACCGCAACGGCGTTTGGTATTACCCAAACACGGCTCCCACCGGTCATGTATTCGAATTGGAAACCAAAAGTTTCCTGGTAAGCGATATGATCGACCTGGGTTCGGGTTCGCACCCCGCCCTGGCCGATGTGAATGCCGACGGCTTGTTGGATCTGGTAGTGGGCAATTTCGGCTATTTTACCCCCGGAGTGGCGCAAAACGCCAGCTTATACCTGTTCCTCAATACCGGAACGGCCACGGCGCCGCGCTTTACCCTGGCAGACAACGACTGGCAGGGGCTTTCGGAGTTTGTTCCGAATGATTACGACTTCTGTCCCAGCTTCGGTGATTTGGACAACGACCTCGACCTCGATCTCCTGGTGGGCAGCAATGGCGGAAGTTTGTATTATTACCGCAACGTGGCAGGCGCCGGCAAACCCATGCAGTTCCAGCGCGATTTTAACGTCATGTGGGTATCCATGGATGTGGGCTCTTACTCAACACCGGCGATTATCGACCTCGATGGCGACGGGGTGAAAGACGTGGTCATGGGGGAGCGCAATGGCAACCTTAACTTCTTCAGGAATACCGGTGCGCCGGACAACCCTATTTTCAGCGCTTTACCCACCTTCAGCAAACTTGGCGCCGTGGATACCCGGGTTTTTCCCTCCGATGTCGGGTTCAGCGTGCCTGTTTTCGTCGATCAACCGGATGGTTTGTTGCTGGTGGCCGGCACGCAGGAAGGGCATCTGGAAGCCTACAACAACATTACGGCGTCCGAGTCGGCCTATTCCGCTGTTGCCGGGCGCTGGGGTAATGTAGACGATGGGAACCGAAGTGCGCCCGCGTTTGGCGACCTCGATGGCGACGGTGTGCTCGAAATGGTGGTCGGCAACCTGCGCGGCGGCTTGTCGGTGTACCGGACACAACTGGCCGATTGTACAAGCTCCACTTCCGCCGGCGCCGGGGCACACGGGCTCCGGCAGCTGCAGCTGAGCCCCAATCCGGCGCGCAGTTGGGTGCGGGTGGAATGGCCCGATAGCGCAGCGGCCGAATGGTATGCCTGCAATATCTTGGGCCAATTGACTGCCCGCGGAGAAACCAGCGGCGGCGCCTTCACTATTCCTGTTGGCCAATGGCCGGCAGGAACTTATTTCCTGGAATTACGTTCCGGCGGTTTACGCGCGGCGCGCGCGGCGCTCCGGGTACAGCATTGAAGCCGCCGGCAACAAGGCAATCAAAGATCAAAGCTAAAGCCCTCGGCAACAAACTGTTCGTAGTTCGCGCGGTCAAACTGGTACAATTTGGCCGGGCGGTGCGCAACGCCTTCCTGCAGCTCCTTGAGGTCGAGCAGGAGGTTCATGGAAAGTATTTTTTTGCGGAAATTGCGCTTATCGAGTTTTTCATCGAGGATCGACTCGTAAAGTTGTTGCAATTCGGTGAGCGTGAATTTGGGGGGTAGCAGTTCGAAACCAACGGGCGTCATACGCACTTTGTGCTTTAGGCGTCGCAAACAGGTGTCCAGAATTTCATTGTGATCGAATGCCAGCTCGCCAACCTGTGCAATCGAATGCCAGCTCGCCGATTGGGCAAAAGAAGCCGGCGTCACGACGTAGTCGCTGATTTTGATCAACGAATAATACGCAATCGTGATCACCCGTCCCAAGGGATGGCGGTTGACGGCGCCAAAAGCTTTCACTTGCTCCAGGTAGACTCCGCGCAGGCCGGTAAGTTGTTCCAATACCCGTTCGGCAGCCGTATCCAGGTTTTCGTTCGGATAAACCAGATCGCCGGGAAGGGCCCACTTGTCTTTGAACGGCGCCGCGCCGCGCTGGATCAGTAAAACTTTTAAATCGCTGCCGTCAAAACCAAAGATTACATTATCAACGGAGAAAGCGGACTTAAAAAAGCTTTCGATCTCACTCATATTTTTTTCAATTATCCATTAGTCCAGCTCAAAATTACAGACTTATTGTGAAATACACACCAATTTATCCGGGTAAACACGGGGGTGGATTTGTCATATTGGCCTTTTTTTTGCATTATAATTTTTATACTTCGGTAAATGCCGGTAATTCGACCGTGAAAGCGGGTAAAAAACACTATTTTTGTCCTCTTTAATCGTTATCAGCATCCATTTCCCATCCCGGTAACACCCGATTTTAATTCAACGTAAGCCATGCAAATCGACATAGGATCACATATTGAAAAGTTATTGTTTCTGCACGATACGCTCACCATTCCTTCCTTTGGCGGTTTTTCCGCCGCCCGTTCAGCCGCCGCTGTGGATTACGCCGGTGGTGCGATCGCCCCACCCTCCAAAACGTTGGCGTTCAGCGAAAACCTGGCCGTGGACGACGGCATCCTGGTGGACGACCTGGTGAAAACCCATGGCATTTCCACCGATGAAGCCCGGGAGGCTATCCGGCAGTTTGTGGAGCAGATGCAGGTACAGCTCAATCAACGCGAGATTGTGACGCTGCCGGGCGTTGGGCGCTTGTACAAAAACTACGTGCAAAAAATCCAGTTTCTCCCCGACGCCACCAATTTCCACGCCGCTTCTTACGGCTTGCCTCCGCTACAGTTTTCGCCCATCGGCCGCTCGCGCGAGATAGCCGAAAAACAGGTCCCCGAAACCGCCATACCAGCCGCCGGCGCGAGTATCGCAGTTGCCGGCACAACAACCGCCAAACCAGCCGCCCCGCCGGTTATTCCACCCCTGCCCGCCCCGCCCAGCTTCGTACCCGAACCCTATGCCACCCCGCGATCATCGGCCGCGCGTTTTGGCACCGGTATTGGCGTCGGCCTGCTTGTCTGCACCATCGCCTTCGGTATTTGGTGGTGGAAACACAACAGCGCCCAACAGCAAGAAAAAGCCGCCCTGGAGACGCCCCAAAACGCCGCAGATAACGCCGGCGCACCGGCCCCATTGCCCGGAGTGTCCGGCATCGTGCATTTGGGCGAAAAAGACGCTAAAAAGGACGCTCCGCCGGAAACGGCCAGGCCCGAACAGGAAGACCAGGACCTCAACGACGAGGTGGAGGCCGCGGCCGAAGCAAAAAAAGTTGAAATCCTGCGCCGGCAAAACGAAGCCCCGCCCTCCTCCAGCCCGGCGCCGAAAGCAGAAGGCCGCCAGTGCATCCTGATCGTCGCCACACTGCAGGACAGCAATAATGCCGACCGGCTGATCGCCAAGCTGAAAGGCGGCGGTTACGACGTATACTACCGCCAGCAACGCGGCCACCAGATCGGTATCCAGTTTTTCTACACCAGCCCGAAAGAAGTGATGGAAAAAAGAGAAGAGCTGATCCGCTTTACCGGTGAAAAGGGGATATTTGTGAAGAAAAATTAACGGGCACGGCCAACTGGTTTTGCGCTGACCGTCCCATGCTGGCATTCACCCAAATTCACATCTCCCATGCTGCGCATCGACCATATCGGCATCGCCGTCCGCCAAATGGCTGAAAGTAACGAACTGTTCCGCAAACTCCTGGGCGAAGCCCATTTTAAAGTGGAAACCGTGGAAGCCGAAAAGGTGGCCACGTCTTTTTTCCACATTGGCGAAAGCAAAATCGAATTGCTCGAAGCCACCGACCCAGAAAGCCCGATCGCCAGGTACATTGAAAAACGCGGCGAAGGCATCCACCACATCGCCTTCGAAGTCGATGATATCCGCGCTGAAGTCGAACGCCTCGAAAAAGAAGGGTTCCTTCCGCTCAACCGCGAACCCAAACGCGGAGCCGACAACAAGCTCGTCGTTTTCCTGCACCCAAAGTCGAGCAACGGCGTACTGGTGGAATTGTGCCAGTCGATTCAGCAATGACAAAAAACGACGCCTTCCTTCAACTCCTCCAGGGCCTCAACGACGCCCAGCGGCGCGCAGTGGACCGGATAGAAGGCCCAGTGCTGGTGGTGGCCGGCCCGGGCACCGGTAAAACACATATCCTGGCTGCACGGGTCGGCAAGATCCTGCTGGAAACCGACGCCCGGCCCCAAAATATTTTGTGCCTGACGTTCACTGACGCCGGCGTCAGCGCCATGCGCGCCCGCTTGCTCGATATGATCGGCCCGGATGCCTACCGTGTGCCTGTTTTTACGTTTCACAGCTTTTGCAACCGCATCATCCAGGAAAACCTCGAATATTTCGGCAAGGACCGCCTGGAGCCCGTCAGCGACCTGGAACGCATCGAAATTGTCCGCGAACTACTCGCCGGATTGCCCCCCGAACACCCGCTTCGCGACGGCAAAAAAAATCCTTTTCAATACGAGAACCACCTGCGCGACCTATTCGCCACAATGAAAAAGGAGGGCTGGGCGCCCGGGCTGGTGCTGAAAATGACCGACACATTTCTGCACCAGCTGCCCGAGCACCCGCAGTTTATCTATCAGAAAAACACCAAACACGCCAAAAAAGGCGACCTTAAAACCGCCCAGATCGAAGAAACCAGCGCGCGCATGAACCGGCTGAAAGCAGCGGCCGACCTTTACCCCAAATACCTGCACGCCATGGAACGCGCCGGCCGCTACGAATACGAAGACATGATCCTTTGGGTGCAACGCGCCTTCGAAAAAAACGAAGCGCTCCTGCGCAACTACCAGGAGCGGTATTTGTACATCCAGGTGGATGAATTTCAGGATACCAACGGCGCTCAATACCACCTGCTCCAACAGCTGCTCCACTTTTGGGAAGCCCCCAATGCATTTATCGTCGGCGACGATGACCAGAGCATCTTTGAATTTCAGGGCGCCCGGCTCGACAACCTCCGCCACTTTCACCAGCACTACCGCGCCGACCTTGCCACCATCGTACTGGAGGAAAATTACCGTTCCGGCCAGGAAATCCTCGACCCTGCGGCCCGCCTGATCGAACGCAACCTCCTCCGCGCCGTCCGGCTGCTGGACGAACCCATCCAAAAAACCCTGCGCGCCGCCCACCCGGCTGCCGGCCAAAGTCGCATCCGGTTGTGCAGTTATGAAAATCGCATGCAGGAATTGGCCGGCATGATCACGCAAATTCAGACCCTGCTCCGCGAGGGCGTGCCGCCCGGCGAAATTGCCGTGATCTATGCCCGGCACAAACAAGCCAACCGGCTGATGACCCTGCTGGAGAAAACAGGCATCCCTTACCAAACCCGGCGCCCTGTCAATATCCTGGACCTGCCCCTCGTCCAACAACTCCGCGAGCTGCTGTGCTACCTCAATGACGAGGCCCGGCGGCCGTATTCCGGCGAACACCGGCTTTTTCGCCTGCTCCATGCGGGCTTTTTCGGCATTGATCCGGCTGACCTGGCTAAAATCGCCGTAGCCTTGCACAGCTCCAGCCCGGCGCCTGCGCGCTATGAGCCGGCCGGATCGGCGCACCGCCAGGCCGGCGGCGCCTGGCGCAACGCGCTCTGTGACCCTGGTTTTTTACAAACCCTGAACCTGAAAAAACCGGAAGCCCCCGAGCCCGTCTCGCGCCACCTCGATGCCTGGATTGCGGCCGTTTATAACCTTCCCCTGCCACATCTGCTGGAGCGGCTGTACACCCAGGCCGGACTGCTTCGCTGGGCGCTCGATCAGCCCGGCAAACACCGCCATGTGCAGGCGCTCCGCACGTTTTCCGACTTTGTAGAAGCGGAAACAACCCGCCAACCCCGGTTTTTCGCCCCCCGCCACAGCGGCGGCGAGGCAGGCTTGGCGCGCTTCCTCAACCTGTTGGACAGCATGGACGACAACCGCTTGCCCCTCCCGTTGCAACAACCCGTGTTGCAGGAACAAGGCGTTCAATTGCTCACCGCGCATGGCGCCAAAGGGCTGGAATTTGAATACGTCTTTCTTTTTGATTGCACGGAAGAGGTCTGGGAGCGAAATGCCGGCGGCAACCGGGGCCGTTTCGCCCTGCCACCCACCCTTATCCCAGCCGGAGAAGAAGATGCTCTGGAAGCGCGGCGGCGTTTGTTTTACGTGGCTATGACACGGGCCAAACGCCAGTTGCAGATGTCTTGTGCGCGTACCGGCGAAGACGGAAAACCGCTCACCCGTTCGGTGTTTTTGGAGGAAACCGGGGCGCCGACCGAGCTGACTCCGGTACCACAGGCATCCCTGCTCGACATACAAGCCCTGTTGCTGCGCGAATCTACGCCGCCGCCAGCCTTGCCCGAACCGGAGGTGATCGAGGCCTTGCTGCGCGATTTTTCCCTGAGCGTCACGGCGCTCAACCGCTACCTGCGCTGCCCGCTGGCATTTTACTACGAAGATTTATTGAAAATACCTGGCGTCATGAGTGAAGCAGCGGCATTCGGCATCGCCATGCACGGCGCCTTGCAACAGTTTTTGCTGAGCATGAAGGCCAATAAAAAAATGCAATTCCCGTCGGCTGAAATCCTGATTCGACTGTTCGGCGCTGAAATGGAGCGCTTGCGGGCACACTTTTCAGAAAATAATTTTAAACAACGGCTCGCCCTCGGCAAAGAATACCTCCGCCGCATACACGTGGAACAAATCCCTTTCTGGCGCAAACGCGCCATCGTGGAGCGCCGCATCGACCGCGTTGAATTCGACGGCATCCCACTCACTGGCGTTATTGACAAAATCGAATGGCTGGACAACGGAACGATCCGCCTGGTCGACTATAAAACCGGCGTGCCCAACCTCCAAAAAACCGCGCCCCCCGACGCCACCCAGCCCCAGGGCGGTGACTATTGGCGCCAACTTGCCTTTTACGCCATCCTGCTCGATAATGCCCGGATATACCCGGAGCCGGTCGGCAAAACTGCCGTTTCCTGGCTCGAACCCGATAAGCGGGGCGTGTTCCCCCAGGTCGAAATCAGCTTCACAGCAACCGAAATCCGGCTGGTGGAAACCTTGATCCGCGACACCTGGGCCAACATTCGCGCCGGTCGCTTGCATCCCGGCTGCGGCCGCGCTGATTGCCCCTGGTGCCGCCTGCAACAGGGCGACGAAATACCCGAAACAGGATTTGGAATATTGGAAGAAGCGCTGGATGACGGCTTGTAGGCCGGCCTCAGAATATCGACTCCCCCGTCAGGGTTGTCAACAACTCCAGGGCCTTCATACCCCGTACCGAGTTGCCATAGCAGTTGATCTCGGGACTCCAGACGGTGGCCGCCCATCGCCCGGGCATCACGGCAGCAATACCCCCGCCCACTCCGCTCTTTCCCGGAAGCCCGACCCGGAATGCGAATTCGCCCGCCTCGTCGTAGAACCCGCAGGTGAGTAAAATAGCGTTGAGGCGCTTCGTTTGGCTGACGGTGAGCAGCCGCTCGCCCATAGCCGGCAACACACCGTGGTTGGCCAAAAATAAAAAGGCGCGGGCCAACTCCACACACGACATGGCGAGTGAGCAGGCATGAAAATACACCTCCAGCACGGTCTCCACCCGGTGGCGCAGGTTGCCGTGGCTCTTGAGGTAATTGGCCAGTGCCGCATTGGTAAAACCTGAAGCCTGCTCAGACCCCGCCACGGCAGCGTCGTATTCCAGGTCGGGGCATGCGCTGAGGTGGCGCGCGAATTCCAGTACCTCCTGCCGCGCGTTGGAAAATTGCGCCAGCAACACATCCGTGACCACCAGCGCGCCGGCATTGATAAACGGATTGCGGGGAATGCCGCGTTCGTATTCCAACTGTACCAGCGAGTTGAACGGGTTGCCCGACGGCTCCCGGCCAACACGCTCAAACAATTGCTCGCCGATCTGGCGGATCGCCAGGGTAAGCAGAAAAACCTTGGAAATACTCTGAATCGAAAAACGCTCCGAAGCATCGCCCGTTGTAAATACTTGGCCATCCAGTGTGATCAGAGCCATCCCGAAACGATCGGGCGGCGCCTTAGCCAGCTCCGGAATATACGACGCCACCCTGCCAACGCCACTCAGCGCCGCAGCTTCGCGGGTAATTTCATCGAGGATGCGTTGATAGTCCACAAATAGTACCTAAAAGATAATTTTCCACATTCAAAACCGCCCTTCCAGAAATGCCTGTACATCGGCGGCAGAATGCGCGGCATTTTCCTCCTGCGGCCAATGACCGGTATTTTGATAAATCTTAAGCAACGCTTTCCGGATTTTCCGGTGAAACTCGTACGCATATTCCGGCGATATACGCGTGTCTTCGGCGCCCCAGAGGATCAGGGTCGGCGTACTGATATTTTCAATCAAATCCACAGGAGGGCGGTTTTCGCTCACCTGTGCCCGGTCAGTGAACGCTTTCCGGTTGCCGGGGCGCAGCAACAACTCAAAATGCCGCCGGACCAGCGTATCGCGTACCTTTTCGTCATCGGCATACATATCTTCCAGCATCAGCCGGATGAAGGCACGGGGCGTGATTTTCCACATGGCCCGGTTGAGAAGCGGCGTTTGCGCCAGAAGCTGGATCGCCGGGCTTTTTCTGGCTTCAAATCCCGGCGCATCGAGCAGGATCAGCTTGCGGAGCCGTTCGGGGTGTTCGGTAGCGTAAAACCAGGCGATTTGGGCTCCCAGGCCGTTGCCAGCCAGGTGAAATTTACGAAGGTTGAGCTGACGGACGAACTGATCGAAAAAACTGGCGTACATAAATGCGCTGTAACTCCCCTGCGGGTGTGGCCCGGTCAGGCCAAACCCGGGAAGGTCGAGACTGATCACCTGGTACTCCCGTGCCAGCGAATCGGTCCATGCCGACCAGGTGTGCAGCGAGCTGTTGGCGTCGTGCAACAAAACCAGGGGTTCGCCTTTGCCAGACATCCGGTAATGCACCGTCATGCCATCGATCTCCAAAAACCGGGAATCGGGGTAACCATACCGCAACGCCAGCTCGTGCACGGGGATATCGGCGTGCCAGTTGGCGTAAAGCCACCAGAGCAACAGCAGGAAAACTACCCAGCGTATGAGGCGCGATAACCGCAGTTTGCCCAGCCACATACCCACCCCGGTACGGGCAGATGCAGGCGTTGTCTGGTTGGAAAGCGCTGTTTGTTCGTCCATGGGTTTATTCTGGTGTGCGCAAAAAAGCTGCAATGCCGGCCGACAAGGCAAAGCCGCCCAGGGCGCCCATAGCCATGCGCGTAATCACCGGCCCGAGGGGTTGCACCGGCCGGAGCAGGGCTTTGTCGACCTCGGCAATTTGTTCGCGCAACTGATTGGCCTGTTGCGGATCGCCGGCGCCCCGGATCAGGTGGCTTTGGTACATTTGTTTCTCCGCCAGCAACTCCAGGCGTACCAAATCCGGATCGGCCAGGTGCAGACCATAATAGAAAAGCCAGTAAAACAAATTGATCAGGATAAAAACGATAAAAGGCGTGCGCAGGATCTCCCGGAAATCGCGCCGGGAGCCGTACTGGGCACAATCCGCTCTGGCTGCCCGGTACATGAATAACAGGTAAAAGCCCATGGAAGCCCATTGAAGCCCGGTGTTGAGAAATGCCTCCTTGTTCGCCACATACAGCAAGGCAAAATAAAAGACCACCACTACCCCGCCGAGTAGGCCATTCCGCAAACCTGCATTTTTCATACGTTGTCCGTTCGTCTTGAGAAAGCAAATGTAGAATAGCCGGCTGGAATGTCTGTTTTTTTCTTGGATTTGGCCTTGCAGGACGCAGACTGCTCCTGCAAAAAAGTATTTCCCACAGCGCGCACTGCACCCGGAGCGCATAAAATACGGCCGGATGCTGCGCGGGCCGTGGGAAATAAAGGAAGGCCGGGCTAGTGTCGAAAGAGCAGCCCCCCATTTACCCCGCCGAAGGTTATTTTATTTTAAGCAGGGCGCTGCCCCGCCCTTTATTCGATCGGGGGATTTCGTTTCATGATACCGGCTGCTATCAGCCCGGCAATAAGCCCGAGAACCAGGGCGCCAATGAGGCCATTTTTCAACGTGGTACCGATCTCGCCCGCCTTATCGAAGTCGCTCAGGGCCTTTTCCAACTGGTCGGCCGGCATCGCTTCCCCCCAGGTCTCTACAAATTGCTCCTTCAGGGTGTTGACGTATTCCGGGTCGATAAAATTGATCAGGACGTAATTCCAAAGGCTTGAAATAAACACAGCGATCGCGGTGGTAAGCAACCCGATAAGCAGGGCGCGTCCGAAACCGATGTACCCCCCCTCAAAAACGTCGCGGTGATGGCGAATAGCCATGGCCGAAAGGCCGACGGTGATCCCCAGCGCCACAACAAAGTTGATAATCATGGTGCTTACAGACATCGGACTGATGCCCATCAGGTACGAAACCAGGGAGAAAACGACCAAAACAAGACCGCCGATGCCGCCATATCGAAGGGCGGCGTTCCAAAACGGGGCAGGGGCATTCGGGGTGGTAGCAGAATCAAGTACAGGCATGTTGTGAAAGGTTTGAGTGAATAATTTCGTTTTGACGCACTAAAAATACACGATAATCCCTGCGCAGGCTCTTTTTAACCCGACCAAGCAAATGATTTTTACGACTAACCGGCATTTACGCACCGGCCCCTGCCGGCACTTGCCAATTTAGCGATGTAAAAATGTGCGTTCAATACGCTTTTCCCCGAACTTTGCCGGCAGATTTCGGTTTTAGGTCTCAGAAACCCTCCCTTCATTATTCGCTACGGCGCGACACCAGCTGGCCGGCCCGATCATGTCTGAATCCACCAACGCTATCAGTTTTTCGCTATTTCGCCGCGTCCTTGCCATGGTCAAGCCCTACCGGGCGACCTTCTTTTTCACGGCATTTCTCACCGTCTTGCTGGCCCCGCTGGCCATCGCGCGGCCCAAGTTGCTCCAAATCATGGTCGACGACTATGTGTTCCAGGGCGATGTGCCCGGCATGACGCTGCTGGCGGCGGTCCTTTTTGGCGTTTTGCTGATCGATGTTGTATTGCGTTACTTGTTTTTGTATTACGCCGACTGGCTGGGGCAAGCCACCATCCGCGACCTCCGGGTGCGCGTGTTCAACCATATCACCCGGCTCAACCTCGCATACTTCGATAAAACGCCGATCGGCCAAAGCACTACCCGCACGATCAACGACATCGAGGCCATCAATACTATCTTTTCCGAGGGCAGCATTACCATCCTCGCCGATTTGCTCACGCTGGTAGCCGTTATGATCATGATGTTTCTGACCTCCTGGAAACTAACCCTGGTGGTGCTCAGCGTGTTCCCCTTGCTGATCTGGGGCAGCTACAAGTTCAAGGAAAGCGTGCGGAAGAGCTACGAAAAAGTACGTACCCATATCGCCACCATGAATTCTTTCCTCCAGGAACGCATTTCAGGGATGCGCATCGTGCAGATTTTCAATGCCGAAGAACAGGAAGCTGAAAAGTTCAGGCGGATCAACCGCGACTACACGGCGGCCAACCTGAAATCGATCCTGGCTTATGCCATCTTTTTCCCCGTGGTCGATATCATCTCCGCCCTTTCCCTGGGTTTGATGGTATGGTACGGCGCCCGGGGCGTACTGGCCGGCGAAGTGACGATCGGCACCATGGTGGCGTTTCCGCTGTATATTTCGATGTTGTACCGCCCGATCCGGATGCTGGCCGACAAATTCAACACCCTGCAAATGGGGCTGATCGCAGCCGGGCGTGTGTTCAAACTACTGGAAACCGAATATCCTGTACGAAATCCCGGTACGCTGAACCCGGTTAAAATGCCGGGCAGCGTATCGTTCGAAAACGTGTGGTTTTCGTACAGCGGCAATGCTGGCGAATCCGTTCTGAAAAACGTGTCGTTCCATATACCGCCCGGCGATACGCTGGCCATCGTCGGCAGCACCGGAAGCGGCAAAACCACGATCATCAGCCTGCTCAACCGGTTCTACGAGATCCAGTCGGGCAGCATCCGCATCGACGGCCATGACCTGAACGAATACGACGTGTATGCCCTGCGGCGGCGCATCGCCGTGGTATTGCAGGATGTGTTCCTGTTTTCGGGTACGGTGTTCGAAAATATTACCCTGCGCGACCCCAACATTACGGAGCAGGAGGTGGTGGAAGCGGCTAAAATGATCGGCGCCCACCAGTTTATCGCCCGGCTGCCCGGCGGCTACCACTACCAGGTACAGGAGCGCGGCGCCACCCTTTCCATGGGCCAGCGCCAGCTGATCTCTTTTGTGCGCGCCCTGGTTTTTAATCCCGATATCCTCATCCTCGATGAAGCCACCTCGTCGATCGACCCCGAGACGGAAGGCGTGATCCAGTATGCCATCGAACGACTCATTGCCAAACGCACCAGTATTATCATCGCCCACCGCCTGTCTACCATCCGGCATGCCTCTGATATTCTGGTACTGGAAAAGGGCGAGGTCCGGGAGTTTGGCCCGCCCGACGCGCTGCTGGCCATCGAAGGCGGCCGTTACCGCGAACTGTATGAAAAACAATTCTTGCAGCCAGAAACTTATCCGTCTGCCGGCTGAGTTGTTTCGATGTAGGATTCCGTTCCACAGGGCAATGCGAATTTGACGCTGATCGGGTGGCTGGATGGTGCGAAAAAACGGTAGCATGTTATTCAAAGCCGGTAAAAAATTAACCCTACCTTTGCAAAGCATGAGCAATTTTATCGTTTCTGCCCGCAAGTATCGCCCGCAGCGTTTCGAAGACGTGGTCGGCCAGGCGCACGTTGCCCAGACCTTGAAAAATGCCCTGGCAACGGACCATGTCGCGCATGCTTTTTTGTTCTGCGGCCCGCGGGGGGTCGGCAAAACGACCTGTGCGCGCATCCTGGCTAAAATCCTGAACTGCGAAAACCTGACGAAAGACCAGGAGGCCTGCAACGCCTGCTCCTCCTGCAAAGCGTTTCAGGAAGACGCTTCGTGGAATATTTTCGAACTCGACGCCGCTTCCAACAACGGCGTGGATCATATTCGCGCGCTCGTCGACCAGGTGCGGGTGCCTCCACAACGGGGCAAATACAAGGTATATATCATCGACGAGGTGCATATGCTGTCGCAAGGCGCCTTCAATGCGTTCCTGAAAACCCTGGAAGAACCGCCGCCGTACGCCATATTTATTTTGGCCACTACGGAAAAACACAAGATCATCCCGACCATCCTGTCGCGCTGCCAGATATTCGACTTTCGGCGCATCAGCGTGGCCGACATGGTGTTGCACCTCAAAAATATTTGCAAACAGGAGGGTATCGAAGCCGAAGACGATGCATTGCATATTATCGGGCAAAAGGCAGACGGCGCCTTGCGCGATGCACTCTCTATTTTTGACCGGATCACCAGCTCCGCCGCGGGCCGGAAAATCCGGTACGACGACGTTATTGAAAACCTTAACGTCCTTGACTACGACTACTATTTCCAGCTGACCGACGCCCTGCTGGCCGAAGATGCGCCCGCCATCCTGAACCTGTTTGACCAAATTCTGCGCAAAGGCTTCGAGCCCGATGTATTCCTGACCGGCCTGGCCGAACACCTGCGCAATATCCTGGTGTGCAAGGATGAAACGACCCTGGCCTTACTCGAGGTGAGCGAGAGCCTGAGCGAACGGTACCGCCGGCAGGCCGCACTTGCCCCGGCATCTTTCCTGCTCTCGGCGTTGCAAATCGCCAACGACTGCGACGTCAATTTCAAAATGGCACGCCATAAACGCCTGCACGTGGAGATGGCGCTCCTGAAAATGTGCTATATCAACCGCGCTGTTGCGGCGGCATCTGTCCAAATCACGGAAAAAAAAACGCTTGAGCAGCCGGTAGCCGCTGCAGGGGAATTAAGCGGCCCCGTTTTGACAAGGCAAACACCCGGCGAAGTGGCGCCCCAGGCGTCGGCTATCCGCCGTCCGCCGTCCACGGCCGCCGAACTGACGGACGAAGCCATGTCTGCGCTCAAGGCCGAGTTGCGGCTGGGCCTGAAGCGCGCGGATAAAATTTCGCTGCGGCTTGAAGACTTTGAAGCAGCCGTGGCGGTGGAAGAAACGGAAAATGCCGCGCGCATCAGCCGGTTGGACCTGGAAAACGCCCGGGCGGAATGGACGGCGTATGCTGAAATGAACCCATCACCGACCCTCCGGCAGGCCATGAACAGCGCTGTTTTGTACCTCGAAGGCCAATGGCTGACCGCCCGGGTAGGCCTGACCGTACACCGGGGCCTGATCCAGGACGAACTGACGCGGTTGCTCGATACCCTGCGCGCCCGCTTGCACGATCCCGCAATGAAAATCCGGGTAGAGCTGGACGAAGCCCGGGTGGCGGAGATTCAGGCGGCGGCCCAGCAACAAAAACCCCTTACAATCAAGGAAAAATTGGATAAAATGCGGGAAACGAACCCTTTGGTGGATGATTTGTTGCAACGGTTCGACTTAAAACTGGACGAGTAGGGCTCTATTATGCAGGCATTCTGGTTCCTTGAGCATATCGACGTCACGCACATTCTGTGCCCGAACAAACTTGGCGACGCCGGCCGGATGGCCCATCACGTACACCGAACCTATACCCGCGGGCAATCGTTTTTCGTGCCGGATGATTTTTCCGACCGGATATTTTTCATCACGGACGGCCGGGTGAAAATTTCGACCACCAACGATGAGGGCAAGGAAATCACCAAAGCTATTCTGGGCAAAGGCGAAGTGTTTGGCGAGCTGGCGCTCGTAGGCGAGGAACGCCGCCGCGATTGGGCGGTAGCCCTTGAAAATACGACCGTTTGTGTCGTTACCCTTGATGAATTGCGGGCACTCATGCGCGAGCGCAGCGACCTCAACCTGTTTTTTATGCGCATTTTCGGCACCCGCCAACTGGAAATGGAACGCCGGCTCGAATCGCTCGTGTTTCGGGACAGCCGGAGCCGTATCGTCGAATTTTTGGTGCAATTGACTCGGGCAAAGGCACAACGCGTGGGCTATGAATGGGTGATCCGAAAACCCATAACACACCAGGAAATTGCCAACCTGACCGCCACCAGCCGTCAAACGGTGACCACCACCCTGAACGACCTTCGTTTTAAAAAACTACTGACTTTCAACCGTTCCCGGCTTCTGGTGCGGGACCTGGATGCATTGGCTGCGGAAATCCGGCCCTGAAACCCGCTCCCCTTCCTGTTATTACGCTCGATATGTACCAATTTTTTAAGCCGCTGCTTTTTATTATGCCGGCGGAAACCGCCCACCGGCTGACGGTTTTTTTGCTGGACCTTGCCGCCGCCATCGCACCGGTCCGGTGGCTTTTGCGGCGCTGGTACTGCCTGCCCGAAAGGCGCCTGGAACGCTCCGTTCTGGGCCTCCAATTTCCAAATCCGGTAGGGCTGGCTGCCGGCTTCGACAAAGACGGTAAGCATATCCTGGGGTTATCCTGCCTGGGATTCGGCTTTATCGAAGTCGGAACGGTCACGCCGCAGCCGCAGGCGGGCAACCCGCAGCCGCGTTTATTCCGCCTGCCGCCCGACCGGGCCCTGATCAATCGCATGGGCTTTAACAATGAAGGGTTGGATGCCCTCACCGCCCGTCTGCGCCGCCTGCGCAGGCACGGCCTGCCGCCCGGACTGATCCTTGGCGGCAATATCGGCAGGAACAAAAGCACCCCCAACGAGCTGGCTTCGGCCGACTATCTGCGGTGTTTCGAAGCGCTTTTTCCCTATGTGGATTATTTCGTCGTGAATGTCAGCTCACCCAATACGCCCGGCCTCCGTGCTTTACAGGAAAAAGAACCGCTTACCCACTTGCTTCAGGAATTGCAACACAAAAACCGGGAGCAGGCGGCGCCAAAGCCTGTCCTGCTAAAAATTGCCCCCGACCTTACCGATGCCCAGTTGGACGATATTGCCGAAATAGTAGAAACGACCGGGCTAAGCGGCGTGATCGCTACCAACACCACTATTTCCCGGCAGGGCTTACAAACGCCGGCGCCGGCGGTGACGGCCATCGGCGCCGGCGGCCTCAGCGGCGCGCCGGTACGCCAGCGCGCCACAGAGGTGATTGGCTACCTGCGCAAAAAACTCGGCCCCGCGCCGGTCATTATCGGTGTCGGCGGTATCGACTCCGCTGCCGCCGCCCGCGAAAAACTGGCCGCGGGCGCCAACCTCGTGCAAGTGTACTCCGGATTGGTATACGAAGGGCCGGGCCTGGTCCGGCAAATACTGGCAGCACTTCGTTGACGGCCCGGCAGCCCGGTCACCACAACTGAAGCGGCGGTTTTTTCGAGATTCCGGCAATTGTAACCGCCGCCAGGAGGCACTAAGAAAAAAAAATCCAGCCTATCCTGCGAAATCCTGACTATCCTGTCCCGTCTGTCTTGTCGGAAAAACATCCTGGCCAACCAGGCGCCACCACCACATCCCCCCACGTGCCACCCACATTTTCGCCCAAAACAACCAGCCCCAGGAAAAGTACCAGCGGCCGGCCAGTTTGGCTTTGTGCCAATGCACGGCGTTGACGGTCCAGCGCACGGCAAAATCGTAGTAGCGCCTCGGGTAGCTGCGCCGGAAATCCAGGTCGCGGTCGGTGCGGTCGGCCCAGGGCAAATCCGAAAATGCCGTGGATGCCACTTCTTCGTATAATCCGGTTCCTTTGATGGGATACGCAACCGTGATCGTAAATAAATCCGGATTCGAGGTTTTCAGGTGTTCCACAGTAGCCCGGATATCGGATTCAGTTTCGCCGGGGTAACCGAGCATGATGAAAGTGCCGGCCTGGATGCCGGCCCGCCGGGCTGCCTGAATCATAGCGCGTACCTGCTGCACGTCGACCCGGCGGTCCATCGCATCGATGATACGCTGCGACCCGCTTTCGGCGCCGATCCACACGCGAAAACAACCGCAGTCGCGCAGCAGCGCTATGGCCGGTTCGTTCAGGCGGTCGGCGCGGGTGATACACTCGAAGGGCGCCCGGATGCCGCGCTGCCGAAGCTCGGCATGAAAGCCTTCGAGCCATTTGTGGCTCACGGTGAACACATCGTCGACAAACCAGATCAGGTCGATATCATAGTGGGCTTGCAACCACTCGATTTCGTCGGCTACCGCTTTCGGCGATCGGCGGCGGTAACTCTGGCCATAAACCGCCGTGCTGCACCACCGGCAGGTGTATGGGCAGCCGCGCTGCGTGCTGATGGTCATGGCGCTGTGGCCATGCGCGTGTTTCCAGGCATCGAGGTAGCTTTGGAGGTCGATCTTTTGCCGGTTGGGCAGGGGCAGATCGTCGAGGTCGCGGAGTTTTTCCCGCGCTGCAGTGCGGTGTACCGAGCCATCGGGCAGGCGGTAGACCAGGCCTGAAATGGCGCTGAACACGGCATGCGGCGTGCGCCAGGCCGGGGTGGCATGCATTGCATGTACAAGTTCCAGCAGTGTTTGCTCGCCCTCGCCAATGACCAGGATGTCGGCGCCGGCGCCGAGGTATTCCGCTGCGTTGTGCGTCACGTCGGGGCCACCGAGTACGATACGGGTATGTTGTAAAGCCTGCTGGCTCCTGATAAAACGCATGATGGCGATGACGTTTAGTTTAGTCATCAGGTTGGTGTACAAGGCCGCAATCCCGGGTCGCTGGGCCAACAGGTGTTGCTGCAATATTTCGCGGGAGGAGAACGTCGTATCAAACACCGCATTGGCTACGCCATGCCGGTCGAGCCAGGCCGACAGGTACAAAATACCCAAGGGCGGATAGGGCTTCATAATCGCCCGCTCTTTAGGGTCTTCGTGCAGGAAATAACCGTGGGTGAGGAGTACCATGCCGGGGAGGATCGAAAAATGAGTATCCGGGAAGTTTGTAAGAATAAACCTGAAGACAAGGCAAAAGTAGAGGTTTCCGCCCAAGTAGAGTTTTGTGCTGGCGCGCAGTGGGTAAATCTGCCTACATTTGTCTGAACGCGACACATCCAACCTATGGAGGAGAGGGATAAACAAAATGAACTGGAAGCCGAAAACCAGCAGCTACGCGAACGTCTGGCTGCCTTGGAAGCTAAGATAGCCGTGCACCGCGCCGCACGCAACCGGCTGCTGCAGGTGGTCATCCGAACGTTCGCCGGCCGGCCCTTGTATGGCAGCGTCACGCAACTGGTGGATGAAATGGCCGAACGGCGGCTGGAGCGCGAAACGATCAAAAAGGTGGTGTATGCCACCCTGCACCGGCTCACCCGGGTCGGCATGCTCACGCTCCTCATTGCCCTCGGACCCTTGTTATTGGCCGGGCTTCAGACGTATTACCTCAAAAAACAGAACGAAAAATTAGACATCCAAAACAAGCGTATCGAACAACAAACCTACCTGCAGGAGGCCGAACGGCGCAGCTCGCTGGTTTTTCTTTTTGATAATGTGCTCAACAAGATCGACGAAGAACTGCGGATGAACCCGGCCCGCCGGGAACTCAGTCCCCAGCTCATCGGCCGGATCGTGGCCCTGACCAAAGCGCTCAAGCCCTACCGGTTTCTGGAAGGCGACACCATCACTGCGCGCCAGTCCAGCCCCGAACGCGGCCAGGTACTGCTCAGCATCCTGGCCAGCAAACTCAGCCAAAATACGTATGACCAGATTTTTCTGCTGGCCGACTTTTCCTATGCCACCCTGCAAAGCGTAAACCTCGATGGCGCCTACCTGCGCAACATCAACCTGTCCAATGCTGTGTTGGCATCGGTATCTTTGACCGGCGCCGATTTGCGCAATGCCAACCTGGAGGGGGCCGACATTTCCGGCGCCCACGTGCAGGTAACGGGGCTGAATGCCCGGCCTGCCCGTTTCGATTTTGCCAACCTCCACCAGGCAACGCTGACCGACTGTGACCTCAGCGGGTCATCGTTCGAATACGCCAATTTTGCCAATGCGCAGCTGCAGCGCGTGACTTTCCGACGGGCGTTTTTTAACCAAACGAAATTTGCCCATATAAAGGCCGATACCCTGGACTTTGGCGGATCCACCCTGCTGAACACCGCCGTCACGGTGAATAAAACACAAGGCGCACCCCCGCACTTCCAATGGACGGACATCTTGCTGGATACCGCCACCTATCACCATATCCGGCGCCTGCCCCTTCGCCATTTTCCGGTGCTGGATGCCGCCCAACGCACGTTCCGGATCAAGCGCGATACCTTTTATGTGGACGATAAAAGGCCGGTCGTCGTGGAAGACTCAATCGAACTGTTCCGCACCGTACGCCCCCCAAAAAAATGATCCTGTGCGCACCCGCTCAGCGGTACATCGCATCAATGTCGTGCTGAAATTTCTTCAGAATGACCCGGCGTTTCAATTTCAAGGTAGGCGTCAGCTCGGCATCCGAACCATCAGCCTTGACGGGTTCCCAAAGGTCGGGCAGCAGTTTGAATTTTTTGATCTGTTCGAATTTGCCAAAATGCGGGTTGATCCGCTCCAGCAGCATTTCGTACCGTCGTTGCACTTCCGGGCGCTGTAAGGCGGCAGCCACTCCGGTCCATTCGATCTGATGGCGCAGGCACCAATCGCGCAAGCCCTCGGCAGCCGGCACAATCAGGGCGGACACAAATTTGAGGTCGTCGCCAACAATCATGGCTTGCTCAACCAGGTAATGTTCTTTCAAGGCCGATTCAAGCGGAGCTGGCGCCACGTACTTCCCCTGGCTGGTTTTGAGCAATTCTTTTTTGCGGTCGGTTATTTTTAAATACCTCCGGCCGCCAGGGCCGTCCACCCAGGCGCCCACGTCGCCGGTAGCCAACCAGTTCTGGCCGTCGATCCGGCGCATCACTTCCGCTGTTTTTTCCGGCTGTTTGTAATAACCGGCCATTACACCCGGACTTTGGGCCAGTATTTCGCCTTCTCCGGGGCCGTAATCGGGGCTGGGCTCGATCCGGACTTTCACGCCATCCAGCAGCGGGCCTACGGTGCCCAGCATTGCCCCACCAGGCTTCATACTGTTGAAGCTCAGGGCTGGCGCCACCTCCGTCATGCCATATCCCTCGCGCACCGGGATGCCGGCGGCGTTGAACGTGCGCATGATCCGGAGGGGGCAGGCGCTGGCGCCGGTAATAATGGTTTTTACGCATCCGCCCAGGGCTTCGCGCCATTTGGAAAAAATCAGCCGGTCGGCAATTTTCCACTTCAGGGCCGCCAGCCCGGAGGGGGTATAGTCGAAATACCAACGGCCGGTCAGGTGCAGAGCCCAAAAAAACAGGGCGCGCTTGATTCCCCGCAGTTCGATGCCTTTCGCAACAATTTTATCGTACACTTTTTCAAGCAGGCGCGGCACCGTGGTGAAATAATGGGGCCGGATGGCGCGCAGATCGCCTGTTTCGCCGCCCAGGTTTTCGGTGCCCGTGAAGGCAACACTGCCGCCAAATGCGGTATAGGCGTAAACTGCGACGCGCTCGAAAACGTGGCTGACGGGCAAAAAACTCAGGATGCGGTCGCCGGGCCGGAAGGGGATCAGCTGGCGCAGGGCTTCTATATTAAAAATAATGTTATCGTGCGTGAGCATCACGCCTTTGGGGTTACCGGTGGTGCCGGAGGTATATACCAGCGTCATGACATCGCCCGGGCGGATGCCGGCTTTCAGGCGCTCCACTTCCGAGAAGTCGCCATCGGCCAGCAGTGTTTCCCAGCTGCGTGCGCGGGGGTGTTCGCCGAAGGCAAAGATTTCGTTCAGGCCGGGCAGGTTGGCCTGGGCCGCACGCACTTTTTCATACAGGTCGTTTTCGCCGACAATACAATATTTCGACTCCGATTCCCGCAGGATGTATTCATATTCCCGGGCGCTGATGGTGGGGTACATCGGTACGTTCAGAATGCCGGTTTGCGCCATGGCGAAATCCAGCACGACCCAGGCGGGTGTAGTCTGGTAGACAACGGTAGCGACCTTGTCGCCGGGTTGCAGGCCGAGCCGCAGCAAACCCAGGCTGGCCTGATTCACCAGCCGGACGGTCTCCTGCGTGGAATAATAGCGCCACTGGCCATTCACCTTGTGGCCAAACGCATGGTCTTGCGGACAATGTTCCAGTTGTTCGTAGAGGTAATCAAACAGGCGTTTTCCCAGCATTTGACAAGATATTTACGTAAAATATGAAATTTTAAAACAATTTGACGATTTTTCAGATATTTAACCGCCCGGCGGGCGATCCGGGTAATTTCTGGTGCGAAAATGCGTAAAAATTTCTGATTGCCATAGCCGTATTCCTGCCAAAAGGAAATGGCGGTTTCTTTGTTTTTATTTGGCTCAAGCGAGGCAGAATGGTTACAAACAAAACAAAACGCAAGCACTAAACTTTTAAAACAAAAAATGTTTTCAAATTTTACGGCATAAACATTTGTTTTTGAACCCTTTTTGCCCGACCTTTGTTTTCCTTTTGGAAAAGCGTGCCTTTTCGTGCGGTCCATCTATTACTTCGACCGATAATCCCTTCGAAAAGGACTTAGAACAATACGATTTTGTGGAATTGTGAACATGGATGGTCGCGTGAGGCCATCGTGTTTTGGCGCTCCCCGCTTTGGCCCGGCTCTTAAAATATGGCCAGGCAGCGCGGACGCACATTTTACCCGGCCTTGTTCCTGCGGCAAAACTGCCCGGGCGTGGGCGGGTCGCGTAGCTCCGGATGACCATTGCGGCCCCCGATCCGCCAAAAAAGCAACAGGCATACAAACAGCAGGCAGGATGAATACGCAAGCACTCAAATTGATTTTTAAAGGCCGGCTCGAATTCGGCAACCAGCGGACCTTCGACATGGTCTTGCGGCACTGGCAGAACCGTATCGAAACGTACTTCAAGGCGGACATTTTGTTCAAGCCGGAGGACGTGTTTTCGGCGGAAGACTTCTCGCTGACGGTACCGCAGGTGAAAATAATTAATTCGGAAAAATCCTGGCGAAGCACCACTGCACTGTTGGAGGAAGTGGCTCAATTTGCCGTTGCCGGCAATATTTGGGCCTGGTGTATCGATGAGGGCCGCTTGCTGGACACCCTGAACATCGAGCCGGATTCCGACAAAGTGGCCGTGCAGGAATACCGGCGCGGGCGCAACCTGGTCGGTCAGGCCGGCAAGGAACAAGAGGCCACCGAAGCGCTCAGCCGGGCTATTGAAAAATACGAACGGCATGCGCTGGCTTACGAACGCCGGGGCTACGTGAACTATAAACTCAAGAACTACAACGACGCGTTGCACGATTTTTCAAAAAGCATCCGGTTCAATCCAAACAACCCGGAGCCTTATTATGGCTGCGGCAAGGTGAAGATGTTGAAAAATGATTGGGACGGCGCCGTGCAAGACTTTGAGCAGGCCGTCAAACGTTCGCTGGCCCTGCAACCCCTGCATTGGCTGGCGCGCCTGAAAAAAGGAGAAAGTTTGTTTCATGCAAAAAAATATAGCGAAGCCGTCATCGAACTCCGCCTCTACCTGAAGCGCGATTTCGCTGAAAACGACCCCAACTTCCTGCGCCTTCGCCGGGCCGCTTACCTCCTGGGTAAAGCCCTGCTCGCCCTGAACGACGCGCCGGCTGCCGTGGCGGCGTTCGACCAGACCCTGGCATTCCAAACCGGCGTGGAGCTGGTGCCCGAGGCGGAAGGCCTGCTGCACCGGGCGATAGCCAAGCATCGCGTGGGCCAACCGGAATACGCCGTCGATCTGCAAGCCGCCGCCCAAATGGGCTCTACCGAAGCAGCGCGGCTGCTGGAGGAATGGCAGGGGTAGTGTTTATCGTACTTGTTGCGATCTATGTAAAAATTCAGGCAGCATTTTTCAAATACAATTCGTTTCCGGCCCAGGCCGGAACGCACATCGCCCGGCGGGACTTCAACCTCCGGGCGATGCGCGTTTCACCCGGAACCAGATGCCATTTTGCCGGCGTTTTTTTCATATTTTTGCGCCCCCTTTTTATCGCCATCACGCATTTGACCGAACAACATGGAAAACCGCGACAATCTCCTCGGTGTCTTTCAAACCGTTTACCGGTGGAGAAAAACGATCCGGAATGTCTGCCTGCTGGCCATAGCCGGTAGCATCGGCATATCCTTGCTCCTGAAAAATTATTACCAGGCCACCACGATCTTTTACCCGGCCAGCCCCCGCCTGGCCAATCCCGAACTCATGTTCGGCAATACCGGCCAGGTGACCGACTACTACGGCTCCGACCACGACCTCGACCGGCTTGTCGAAATGGCCGGCAGTAAAGAACTGGAAGATTATATGGTGACCCGGTTTAATCTGTATGAACACTATGCCATCGACTCCTCGGCCACACAAGGGCCCCACAAAGTGCGCAAACGGTTCCGGTCATTATACATGGCGCAAAAAAACAAAAACGACGCTATCGAGCTGAGCATAGAAGATACCGATCCGCAGCTGGCGGCAGCTATGGCCAATGCGGCCCGCGATAAAATCAATGCCATCGGGCAGCGGCTGACCAAAGAGAGTCAGGCCAAACTGCTGGCTGCCTTCGAAGACAATATCAAGCGCAAAAGGGCGGAACTGGATTTACTCGGCGACAGCCTGCAGCGCACCCAGGCGACTTTTGGCATCTACAGCCCCGGCGCGCAGGGCGAGCAACTTTCAGAACAACTGGCCACCGCCCAGTCGGAAATTACCCGCGGACGCGCCCGGCTCCAGATTTTGGAAAAAGACCCCCTGATCCCGCGCGACACCATCGCTTATATGCGCGCCAACCTCAACGCATACGAACAGCAGCGCCAACAGCTGATGTCGAATGACCCCGGCACCGAAAATATGACGATCAAACGCTACAACGAAGGATACCCGACGATAGCCATCTTGCAGGACCTGCACTACCAATCGCGCAAGCAACTCAGCTACGACCTGGAGCGATACAACCAGATACTGGCAGCTTATAATACCGATATTCCGGCGCTGCTGGTGGTGGAACCTGCCGAGCCGCCGCTGATAAAAAGCCGGCCCAAACGCAGTATTATCGTACTCACAGTAGCCCTGGCGGCTTTTCTGTTTACCGTATTAGCTGCCTTGATGGCCGATGCCTACCAGGATATCCGCTGGAAAGATATCACGGGCTAATGCGCCCGAATTCCGTCCGTTAAATGTTTCGCCAACGCGCCATGCCCGATCTGTCCGCACTTCCTTCGAGCCAACCACAGCGCAGGCTGATGGGCGTATGGGCCGTGTTGTGCCTGGCCTGCTTGTTGGGCGCCGTCGGCCTGGAATCCTGGTGGCTGGCAACCGTGCCGGCAATCGGGTTGGTACTGTGGCTGGCCGTTGTGGACTTCCGCAAAGTCTTTTACCTGATGCTGGCCTGTATCCCGTTTTCTATCGAGATCGAGCTGCCCGGCGGCCTGAGCACGGACCTGCCTTCCGAACCGCTCATGTGGTTGCTTACCCTTGCCGGCGGCGCCTGGTTTTTGCGGCACGGACAAATCCTCGACGGCCGGCTTTTGCGGCATCCGGTCACCCTGGCATTACTGGCACACCTGGCTTGGACGGCGGTGGCGACGGTGAGTTCCACCGACGTTCTGGTGTCCTTCAAATTTTTACTCGCCAAGGGTTGGTATGTGCTGGTGTTCTATTTCCTGGCCGCGCATTTGCTAAAAACCGAACGGGATTTCAAACAACTCCTGTGGTGGTTTTTTATTCCGCTGCTCCTCACGGTGTTGAGTGTGCTGGCCCGGCATGCGCCCCATGGGTTCTCCTTTCAGGAAGTGAATTACGTGATGGGGCCATTTTACCGCAACCACGTGATGTATGCCTGTCTGCTGGCCATTTTTATTCCCTTTGCCTGGTATGGCGCCTATTGGTACCGGCGATATTCCGGCCCCTGGTGGGTGTTGGCGACCGGTATAGCTTTGCTCGTGCTGGGGATCAACTTCGCCTACACCCGGGCGGCCTATGTGGCGCTTGCGGCAGCGATAGTGATCTACTGGGTCATCCGGAAGCGTTTTATCCGGGGTACACTACTGGTGTTCGGGATAGTAGTGGCAGGATTGCTCGCCAGCGTGACCAGCCGCGACAACTGGCTGGAGTTTGCCCCCGACTTCGAACGCGCCGTGACGCATACCCGCTTTGATAACCTCCTGGACGCTACCACCAAACTGGAAGACATCTCCACTATGGAACGGGTGTACCGCTGGGTGGCAGCGGCATATATGATTCAGGACCGGCCCCTGACCGGTTTTGGCCCGGGCAACTTTTATTTCAATTACCAGAAATACACGGTTTCCAGCTTCAAGACTTATGTGAGCGACAACCCCGAACGCTCTGGTATCCACAACTATTACCTGATGGTGACGGTTGAACAGGGTATTCCCGGTTTTTTGTTTTTCCTTTTGTTCTGCCTGACGGTCATTTTCAAAGGCCAGCAAATCTATCATCGAACGGCCGAAGCGCCGCAACGGCGCATCCTCGTGGCCGCGCTGCTCAGCTTTATGCTGATCGTTATGCTCATGCTCATGAACGATTTTGTGGAAACAGACAAAATTGGTTCGCTGTTTTTTATCAGTGCGGCCCTGCTGGTAAACGCCGAACGCCGGCTCGAGGGCTGATCATTTTTGTATTTTCAGGCTCATGTCCAGCGGTTGGGCGGAATGCGTGAGCGCGCCGGCCGACACGTAATCCACCCCGGTCAGGGCGTATTTCCGCACATTGAACAGGTTGATGCCGCCGGAGGCTTCGGTTTCGAAACGTTTGTTGACGGTGGCGACGGCTTCGGCGAGAATAGGAATCTCGAAGTTGTCAAACATGAGCCGGGTGATGCCGCCGGCGCCGAGGGCTTCGTGTACTTCCACGAGGTTGCGCACCTCCAGGGTGATGGGCAGGTCCAGCTGATGCGTCTTCAGGTAGGTTTGCGCGCGTTCGATGGCAGGCCGGATACCGCCGCTGGCATCCACGTGATTGTCTTTGATCATGAGCCAGTCGTACAGGCCCCAGCGGTAGTTTTCGCATCCGCCGATTTTCACCGCCCATTTTTCCAGAAACCGGATCAGGGGGGTGGTTTTGCGGGTATCGAGCACCTTCACTGGCAGGTCGCCTACCTCGAAAGCAAACCGGCTGGAAAGGGTGGCGATGCCGCTCATGCGCTGCATGGCGTTGAGCACCAGGCGTTCGGCTTGCAAGAGCGCCCGCGTATTGCCTTCTACCTCCAGGGCAATTTCGCCGTAGAAAATATCGGAACCGTCGGGCTTGCGCACCACTACCGTGCAACCCGGGTCTGCCTGCCGGAAGACGCACTCTGCCAGTTCGACGCCGGCAATAACGCCGTAGTCTTTTACTTTCAGCAGGGCCTTGCTGCGGTGACCGGCCGGTATGGTGGCTTGGGAGGTGTGGTCGCCGTCGCGTACGTCTTCGTACAAGGCAGCGGTGATGAACGCCTGGATTTGCTGGTCGGTGATTTGTGTTGGACGCATAAGGTCAGGATTTCCATTTAATGTTGCAGCCTCCGGAGGGCCGTTGAACCGGGTTGACCGGCTGACCGGACAGAACGGCGTCGAGCGCGGCGCGCAGGTCTTCGCCGGTGACCGGGCCGGGGTTGCGTTTGGGGCGGCTGCTGTCGAGCTGGCCCCGGTAAACCAGCCGCAACGCGCCGTCGAAAACATAAAAGTCAGGCGTGCAGGCAGCGTCGTACGCGCGGGCAACTTCCTGGGTTTCGTCGTAAAGATACGGAAACGGATAACCGATTTCCAGTGCATGGGCGGCCATTTTGCCAGGAGCATCCTCCGGGTAGGCGGAAGCATCGTTGCTGCTGATGCCGGCAAACGCAACGCCCCTGGCCTGGTATTCGCTGACCAGCCGTACAATTTCGGCATTTACGTATAGCACATAGGGGCAGTGGTTGCATAAAAACAGGATCACGGTGGCCTTGGGGGAAGCAATATCTTTTAGCCCGAGCATCCGGCCGCTGACGGTGTCGGGCAGATAAAAATCCGGGGCCTTGGTACCCAAGGGGAGCATGTTGGATTCGGTATATGCCATATCGTACGGTTGCAGAATTTCGGGGTTTCGGGAAAACGAACATCTGTTGAAAAAGCCCCAGCGCTATTTACAGGCCGGATGCACGCCGAGTACATAGTTTTGAACGATAGCGATGGCTGGGGCCGTTTCGGCGCCGCTAAAACCGGTCATTTGGGCGTCGGTGGTTGTTTGGGCGTATTGCCGGAGAAAAGGGCCTGCCAGCGGAAGGTACGACCAATGCCATTTTTCCTCCTTATAGCCTTGCGGCCGGTTGGCGCCTTGAGCCGTATAGGGCTGGTAAAACCCGTAAGCCGCTGCGTTTTTCCGGAGCCAGGTATAAATATCCGCATGGGGGCCGTCTGCTTCGAACGACGCGTTGTTCAGGTCGTTCAAATCGATGTCTGTCCCCCAATGGTGCCGCGAAGTACCCGGCATAGCCGAATACTCCAGGATTTTCAGGGTGCGCGCTTGAGCATCCGGTATTTCGGCGGCATACCGCGCCCATTTTCGCTCCCAGATATTTTTTTGTTGTTCGAACGTGCGGGTGGAAGAGATGATTTTCAGGGTAAGGCCGTCTTTGCGGGCGGCAGCCCACAGGATTTTAAATTTTTCAAAAGCCTCGCGCCGCAACAACATACCCGGCTTGTCGGTATAGGGTTTGCCCACCGGTACAAAATCAGGATGTTTGGCAGGGTCAAACTTTCCGGTCAGATCATCCCGGCCGGGCAGTGCCGGTGAAACAGAGGACACGCGTTGCGCAAGGGCTCCGCTGGCCGGCGGCAAGGTATCTGCCGGCGTATTGCCGGCAGGCGTGCTGAATTTTGAAAAAACGGCGCCGGTTTCGGCTTCAGGGCCGCAGGCGGCGGCGCTCCATACCCCCAAAAACAACGCTGCCCGAAAGAATACTTTTACCTTCATCATGCGGCGGCTTCGATCACTTTTTTCAAGGCTTCCTTGGTCAACACGCCGGGCTGCCGCCAAAGCTCCACCCCATTCCGGTACAACATGAACGTGGGCACACCCATTACCTTCAAGTGCACCGCCAGGTCGGTATTTTCATCTACATCGACCTTGAAAATATAGATGCAGTCGCCCAGATCGGCTTTCAAATCGGCCAACACCGGTTCCATCGCCCGGCAGGGGCCACACCAGGTAGCGTGAAAATCGAGCAGGACCAGGGTACCGGACCCGATTATTTTTTCAAAAGTAGCAGTCACCGTATGGAAATATTGAATGTTGCGCACCAATCAGCATCTTGCTCAAAAAGCGGCGCAAGATACGGCAGAATATCGGTTTGGCGGTACGACCGGATACTCCTAAACAAGGTAATTCGCGGGGTATTCATCGAAAAAACGGGGCAAAACGAATCCATTTGGCGATTTTCACCCATAAAAACTATAAATACATGAATTTGTTCCGTTTTCTGCTCGCCTTTACCGCGCTATTCACTTCCGGCAGCGCTTTTGCCCAAAAACAAGATAAGGCCATCAAAGCCGTGATAAATCGTTTTTTTGAAGGTATGGAAAAAGGCGACACCACGCTATTGTTGGGCGCCTGTACTGAAACACCTGTATTTCAAACCATTTAATATCTGCGTTATTATCGCATCCGCTTTCCGCACAAATTAGCAACTTTGCATACCTGTACCAGCAGGGTCTCTACCTGCTGTACAACCAAATTTTGCAGCGGGTTATAAAAACCGTCTGGAAAAAACACGATATCAAATGGCTGGAAAAAAAGTGCAAAAAGCGACCTTCTCCTACGGAGGGGTCCAACTGAGCCTCACAAAAAGCAAAACATCCGCTGCAGTGCAATACAACGGGGCCCACGCGCGCAAAGCCGCCCGCCGCGGCACAGTGGCGCCGCCACCCGTCCAAATCTTTGAAGTGGTGACCAGCAAGCGCAGTATCGATAAGAAACTGGACGCCTTGCGCGCACAACCCGATGTTGCGGCAGGCACACATATCTGGCTCGTGGAAGGACAGGAAGACGCGCCGTTTATTCCAACGGGAAACCTGTACATTGAATTTGTGCCGGGCGCCGACGAGCGCAAGCAGATCGATGTGTTGGAAAACCTCGGGCTGAGTATCAAGGAGATCGTCGGCCCGGGCGCCTACCGGGTGAGCGTCACGCCGCAATCGCCGAATCCGGTCAAATGCGCCATACAACTCCAGCGCAACAAGCTCGTGGCGATAGCCGAGCCGGAGTTCGCCGCCACACCGGTGATGCCGGCTTTTTCCACCCCGGCCGGCCGTTTTATCGCCACGCAATGGCACCTTGAAAACAGCGGCCAATCGATCCCGGCGATCGATGTGCCCAACTCGGTATACGCCGCCAATCATTTCAAACGCGGCGCCGACGCCAAAGTGCGCGAAGCCTGGAATTTTTTGGGCAGCCTGGGCAACCCGGCGCTGAAAATTGCGGTGATCGACACCGGATTTGCCACCGACCATCCACAACTGCGGGGCGATGGCGCCAAGATTATCCATCCCCGCAATGTTGCCGCACAGAATACCGACGTGTCGCCTTTCGTGCGCATGGGCAACGGCGCATTCGCCGTAATCAGCCACGGCACCTCCTGTGCCGCCGTGGCTGCCGGCGCCCCGGATATTCAGGGAATTCTCGGCGCCGCCCCCAATGCACGGCTGATCCTGATTAAACTGGATGTTTTGACCGATGAGTCCATAAAAGGCGCCTTCGAACACGCCATGCTGAATGGCGCTGATGTGATCTCCTGCAGCCTGGGCTATCCCAAGCCCGTGCCGCTTTCGACCTATGTGTCGAATTTTCTGAAAAAAGTAGCGGCCGAAGGGCGGAGCGGCCGCGGCATAGCCATGTTCTTTGCCGCCGGAAACGCCAACCCGGCCTCCAATAATGTACCCCGCCAGGTTAGCGATTTCGCCGCACACCCCGAGGGTATTTGTGTGACGGCTTCCAACAGCCTCGACCAGCGCTCCAGCTACTCCTTTTACGGACCCACCGCTTTTCTTTGCGCCCCTTCCAACGGCGATCAGGGTGTGGGTATCACCACGGCCACCTGCGACCTGGGTCAGGATGGCCGCTCGGTGGCGCTGGGCTACACCAGCGGCTTCGGCGGCACCTCCAGCGCGGCGCCGCTGGCAGCCGGTGTTTGTGCGCTCCTGCTCACGGCCAACCCCAACCTCAACAGTGCGCAAATCAAAAATATTCTTCGCCAAAGTCTGGACAAAATAGGCCCCCCCGGCGCCTACGATCCCTCCGGCCATTCCGACTTTTACGGGTACGGCCGCCTCAATGCGCTGCGCGCCGTACAACTGGCCGCATCCTTGTACAGCAGCAGTGGCGGTACTACTGGCAGCAGCACCGGCAGCAATACCGGCGGCGGCAGTGTGGGGGGGAGTACGCCGGCGCCACCGTCGACCCCGCGGGGCAAGGTCGTTTCCAACTTCCTGAACGTCCGCTCGGGGCCATCCACGGCGTATGCCATCGTAAAAAAACTGGATAAGGGCGACGTGGTCAATTTGCTGGAAAAAGTATCCGGTTTCTGGCGGATTGCCGCCGGGCAGTTTGTCAGCGCCGATTACATACAGGTATTATCCGCCATTTCCGGCGCCCCGGCCGCCAGCCGGCGCGGAAAAGTAATTTCCAATTTTCTGAACGTTCGGTCCGGCCCCTCCACGGCGTACCAACAGGTGGCACGCCTGGATAAAGGTAAGATCGTGAATATCTACGAAACCAGCCGCGACGGCTGGCACCGGATCGGGACAAACCAGTGGGTACTGGGCAGTTATATCCAAATCGTCTGAGCGGCAAAGTTGCCGCCAAAGTGGCAAGTTATTTATGAGACGATGCCGATCAGGCGAAAAATCCGTTCAGGCAAAACTCCTCCAGGAGCCCCAGCAAGGGAAGGCCGATCAGGTGGCTGGCCACCCGGCCGACCAGTTGCTTAGCCGGGCGAGTCTTCGTCTGAAGTTTTTGCTCAAAGTATTCGCCGATGTGACGTACAATGTAGGCTTGTTCCTGAAAGGTCATCTCGTGAAAAAGCGGCAGGCGCAACAGGCACTTCGCAAATTTTTCGGCATGCGGAAGCGGCGCCTGTTCGCCGTATCTGCCGGTGTAATACGGGCTGGAATGCAGGCCAAGGTAGTGGAACGTGCTGATAATACCCCGGGTTTTCAGGTAATGGAGCAACGCATCCCGCTCGTTCCCGTCGGGTAAAACGATATAAAAAATATGCGCGTTGTGGTCGTTATTCGGATTTAATTTTGGCAGTTTGAACAGCCCCTGAAACGGCAACAGCTGCGTGTAGTAGTACGTCCACAATTGTTTTCTCCGGTTGGTGATAGCCTCGATGTCTGTGAGTTGAAGGGATAAATAGGCGCAGCACAGCTCAGGCAGGTTGAAAACAGATCCCGAATCGATCCAGGTGTATTTATCTTCCAATCCCAGCATAAACCGGTGGCGGTTGGTGCCACAATTTTTCAGGACGATGGCGCGCTCTGCAAATGCTTTGTTGTTGATCAAAAGCGCTCCTCCCTGACCGCAGGTGACGTTTTTGGTTTCGTGAAATGAAAAGGTGGCCATATCGCCGAAAGCGCCGAGGGGCTTGCCGTCGTAAAAAGCATGAATACCTTGAGCGGCATCTTCGATAAGGATCAGGTTGTGTTTCCGTACGATCTGCAGCAACGCATACATGTCTACGCTAAATCCGGCGTAGTGTACCACCACCACGGCCCTGGTTTTCGGCGTAATGTGCGTTTCGAGTTGGCTCAGGTCCATGTTGGGCGAGTCTGGGGCGGAGTCGCAAAACTTCACCTTACCGCCGTACAGTTCGAAGGCATTCGCCGTGGACACATAGGTATACGCCGGGGCAATAACCTCGTCGCCGGGTTGCAGGGCCAACAGCAGGGCGGCCAATTCCAGCGCCCGGGTACAGGCGGAGGTAAGCACCACCTCTTCGGCGCCATGGTTCTTTTTAAAATATTCCCGTACTTTGGCAGCATACACCCCTGAAAACAGTTTGCTGGCATCGAAGCTGGTGGCGATGAGTTCATGGAATGCAGCCGTGCAATCAAATGGCTTGTTGAATGGAATGGTCATCGATTGGAATGCTTTAGAGTTGGCCTATTTGTTATGCCGGCCGCCGGCATTTACCGGAAAATACTATTACTCATCCGGGCGATTCGATTCGGCCAGGACAATCAATAGAATCTCTGCGGCACATGTGTATGGCCCGGACGACAGGTTTTTGATTAGTGATAGATACAAACAGATGTCACGCCGCAGGGCGAGCCTTGCCGGCCTGGGTTTTCAGCCCGACCGGACAAATTAATGAAGCGTTGTGATGGAAGCGAACGTTTTGACGCGCGTACACCGTAGTGCCATCAGGCAGGTGGAAAAACTACGGCGCTGTTTGATTACAGGAAAGAGAATAAACCGCTGTGCAAATGAACACAGGAGTAAAGATTAGTACGAATAACAAAAACATTGCCAGAACGTCAGCGATGTGGGGGTTGGACAACATGCTGACTCAAAAGACGTACGCAAAGTTCGACTTTATCCTGTATTCTGCAATACCTGCTTTTGCAAACGTCTTAAAATATCCTTTCCAGGGCATGGCGGATATTCCGTTCGATGCGGGCTAGGGGGTCGGCCGGCGGTTCTTTGTGGAACGCCCTGCCGGTTACCCGTTCAAACAGCTCGATATACCGGTTGGAAATTTCTTCCACGAAGGCGCCGGGCATATCGGGTATTTGCTGGCCTTCCTTGCCCTGGAAACCGTGTTGCAGGAGCCATTCGCGCACAAACTCCTTGCTCAACTGGCGTTGTTTTTCGCCCCTGGCCTGCCGGCCGGCATAGCCGTCAGCATAAAAATAGCGCGAGCTGTCGGGGGTATGGATTTCGTCCATGAGCATGATCTGCCCGTCTTTTTTCCCGAATTCATATTTGGTGTCTACCAGCAACAGGCCCTGGCGGGCGGCCATTTCCGTGCCGCGCCGAAACAGGGCGCGGGTGTATGCCTCCATTTGCGCATAGTCTTCGCTGCCGACGATACCGCGGTCGATGATATCCTCGCGGGAAATATCTTCGTCATGCCCTTCGTCAGCCTTGGTCGTCGGTGTGATGACCGGCTCGGGAAACGCATCGTTTTCGCGCAAGCCACCGGGCAACCCGACGCCGCACAAGCGGCGCTGGCCGGCGGCGTAGGTGCGGGCGGCATGGCCCGCCAGGTATCCGCGGATCACCATTTCCACGCGGAGGGGTTCGCAGCGGTACCCGATAGCCACGTTGGGATCGGGTGTGCTGAGCAGCCAGTTGGGGCAGATGTCGCGGGTAGATTCGAGGAAATGGGCGGCAATTTGGTTCAACACGGCGCCTTTATACGGAATCGGCCGGGGCAGTACGTGATCGAAAGCCGAAATACGGTCGGTGGCTACCATGACCAGCAGGTCGCCCAGGGAATAAACATCGCGCACTTTGCCGCGGTAAAAAGCCGTTTGGCCGGGAAGTTGGAAATTGGTTTCACGAATAGCGTTCATAAACAAGGTTCGTCGTACGAAATGCAAAGTTCCGACAAAGGCCGCTGGAATTATACCCAACCGGGCAGAGTTTTGGAAAGGATCGGTATATTTGGAAAATTTATCTCCATGCCTCTACTTGTTCACCGTTTCCTGTTGCTTGCCTGCCTGTTTCAGGCATTGCCCCTTCCCGCACAAATATCCACCATCACCCAATATATGCCGGCCGGCGTGGATACCCTCGGGCCGTTGCGGGCCGAGACGCCACAGGTTGTCGCTTGCGCCAACGGGTATTGCTATGCCTTTTCCAGGGGAAATGCCGCCTTTTACCGCCCCGACCAGCCGGACAGCCGCTGGCAGCCGCTCGGCGGATTTGACGACCCCGAAGAAGCGGTGTACGGCCTGGCCGACGCCGGCGCTGCCGTGCTCGTTCAAACGCTGGCAACCCACTACGACCCTTTCAGCTGGTATGTTTATACTTACCGCCTCTACCGTACCACCGGTTCTCCCGACAGCCTCGAACTGACCCTCGAATTTCAGCTCAACGGATACGATGGCCTGGATTCGGACCGCTTCGGCTATTTTAATGTCGTCCACACCGATCTGGTTTATTTTACGCTGGGCAAATCGGTGGGCATTGACAACCAGTACTGGAATTATTATTCTACCGACAATGGCGTCAGCTGGACGGCGCTGGGGTTGCAGGCCCGGAATTTGTTTTTGGCCCGGCAAGCCGGCAACCTGTATGTGCTGCCCGACCAGCCGGATTATTTCAACGAATCAGATTCGCTCTACTGGTCGAATAAGCCCGATTTCAGCAGTTATAACCCCACGTATATGCCCGGTTCGAAATTCGGCCAAGTCGATATCCGCTGGCTGCACGACACCTTGTTTTATTTCACGAATCGCGATAGTTTTTATTTCTCCGCTTTCGGCGGGCTGTTTTGGGAAACGCGCGCCTGGCCGGACCAGGCTGAAATCAACGCCATCGCAGTGCACAACGACCGGCTGTACCTCGCCACCAACAACGGCCTGTTTGAATCGGCTTCGCCCTCGGGAAAATGGACGCCCCTCTATCAATTCCAGGATTGTTATTACCCGGAAGCCTACCAGCTGTATCCTGTAGATGAGGGGTTGCCCTGGGTCAGCGGCGCCGCCACTGCCCTGCTGCGGCCCGCCGACCCGGCGGGCGCCGGCTGGCGGTCTTTCGACGAAGGCTTGCCCGGCAATGGTACCCGGTATCTCAAGGTGTTGCGCGATACGTTGTACGGCTCGTATGGCGTCGCTACCTACCGGAGCGCCGACGGCCTGCACTGGGAACCGCTGAATGCGCCGGGGCTTCGGGGCGTAAATTACCTGAACTGCACCGGCATCGTCGAACACCAGGGGCAGCTCTTTGCGCCGGCCGGATACGGTTATGCCCCGGTGTCGTATCAGAATAACGGTATTTTCATACAACCCGCCGGGCAGGACTGGCATTTTCTCGACACCTTTCCCAACACCGGCGGCTATAACCTCTACCTGAGTGCCAGCGGCCAGTACCTGTATTGGTACAACTCCCTGCAGGTACAGCGCTCGGATGACCTGGGAGCCACCTGGGCGCCCCTGGATGTGCCCGTTGCCAATTCTATCAGCGCGTTTATTGCCAGCGGCGACACCTTGTTTTTGCTGGAATATTCGCCGCACCTGTTGTGGATGTCGACCGACCGGGGAATGACCTGGATATCGAAACCGCTGCCGGTCAGCTCCGGCTATTTTGCCCTGTTCCTGCAAAAGGGGCGCCTGGTACTGGGCGGCGAAAAATTGGCCACCTGGGCGAGCGACGACTGGGGAAACACCTGGAAACGCACCAACCTGGGCATTTCCACCAATTACAGCGTCAGCTACCAAATGCTGGACGACGATATTCTGGTGGCGCACCTGTCGCCAAACCACTATGCCCTGACCTTCTACCGGGGGGTGATGTTGAGCCTCGACGCCGGCGCGCACTGGCTGAAATTGCTGTTGCCGGTAGATCAGGGCTCCTATGTTTTTTATGGGTTGGCCCGCTACGGCGAGTACTTGTATTATAGCGGCTACAATGCCGGCAACTACCGCTTTCCCTTCCGCCCCGTGCTCCAGAAACTGGAAGAAATCACGCCGAAGGTGCCGGTGCGCGAGCCGCGGCTGGAAAACCGGATAACCATCAGCCCCAACCCGGCCGTATCCGGCGAGACCTGGCTCACGGCCGACCCCGCCATCCGGCTGCCGCAGCGCTGGCAGCTGTACGACGCGCAAGGGCGGCTGGTACAGGAAGGCGAAATGGACATGCCGCGCTACCGGCTCGGGCTTGGGCAGGCGCCCGAAGGGGTGTATGCGTTGTACTTTCCGGGTTTGGGCGGCGCGCTGAAGGTGACGGTGGGATGGTAGAATTGTCGAAGACCATTTTGATTGATAAACCATAGCCATATGTCGGGTCATACCTTTATCACGCTGAACCTGATTTGCCTGCCCTGGCTGTTGTCTGCCCAGCTGACAACCATTACGCCTTATCCGTTACCTGTTCTCGATACCTTAGAACCAGTGAAACACAATGAGCCTGAAGCCGCGGCATGCGCAAATAGCCATTGCTATGCTTTTATCCGGTGGAAAGGAATATTTTATCGTCCGAATTTGCCCGGAGAAGCCTGGAAACCATTCCAGAAATTTATAAGCCAAACCGAACGCGCTTACGGATTGGCAGATGCCGGCGATGCCGTGCTCATCCAAACATTGACTATTGAATCCGCTGCTTATATCTACCGCCTTTATCGAACTTCAGGCATTCCCGATAGCCTGAAATTAGTAGCAGAGTTCATGCTGAACGGGAGTGATGCTCAGGATTCCGAGTGGTTTGGCCTTTTTAATGTAGCAAACAACGATCTCGTCTATTTTTCATTGGAGAAAGAATGGCCATATTATTGGAATTTTTACTCGTTGGATAAAGGCATGACCTGGACGGCACTCGGTCTTCAAAAGCGAAACTTGCAGTCGGTCCGGCAGGTAGGTAACCTGTTCGTAATGTTGGACAAAGCACCAGATTTTATCGCTGAACCAGACTCGCTGTACTGGTCCAATACGCCTGATTTTAAAACATACAATGTCCTCCCTGTTCCAGCGCCCGAGGCTAATTTCTCATCTATTGAAGCGGTTGAGGACACGCTGTTTTATTTTGTCAGCTATTTGGACAGTATTTTGTTTTCCACCTACGGAGGCCTATCCTGGCAAAAACTCCCCTTACCCCAAGGAATTCATTTGTCAAAAGCGTACCGGCACAATGCTCATTGGTTTATTTCAGTAAAAAGCGGCTTGTATAAAACACCCCATCTTACCGGCACATGGAAACGTGTTTTTTATTATCAGGACGGTATCCATACCTATGTGCCAAGGCTGTATGCAACAGAGGGCGAACTGCCCTGGATCGGTACCGAAGCGACGGCCATACTTAAAGCGACTGACGGTACCGGCTTGAACTGGATACCTTTCGACAAGGGCTTGCCCGGAAATGGAAGCCCGGATTTTAAACCGTTACAGGATACCTTGTTCGCTAGTTACGGAGAAGCAATTTATTTTACTACGAATGGCCTCGAATGGTCCTCTTTGAATGCTCCCGGGCTTCGACCGGTGTGGAATCTAAATTGTGCCGCTATTACCGAACACCAGGGCGCACTTTTTGTACCCGTAGCTTACGAAAATCCTCCGTATTTCTACCCGAGTAACAGTGTGTTCATCCGGCCCCCTGGAGAGGACTGGCATTTCCTTGATAGCTTCAGTTCTTCTTCCAACTTGGTAGCGGTTGATTTGGCCTTGCACAGCAGCCGCAAGGATTTATTTGCTTATACTTCAGAAGCGCTCTTTCGTTTGAATGATCAATGGGATGGCTGGGAAAAAATCAATTTGCCGATAGCGAATCTAAGCGATTTCCTAGCCCGGGGCGATACCCTGCTATTTTTTGACTATACCACACACTTGATTTGGAAATCGGTGAGCAGGGGGCTAGAGTGGAGCGCTTCACCAGGGCCCATACCACAGGGCTCCGGATATGTCAAACTAATGCTTCAAAAAGATCGGTTGATATTGGCCGGTGAACATTTAGTGCTTTGGGCAAGTGATGATTGGGGAAATTCCTGGTACAAAACCAACCAGGGAGTGCCTACCGTTTACCACTATGGCTATTGGGTACTGGGCGAAATATTAGTGGCCACGATGTCGCTCTCCGGAGGGACGGGCAATTATTCCAAGGGTCTGTTGTTTAGCCTCGATGCAGGGGCCCACTGGTTAAAAATAAACTTGCCGAAAAATTACTACGACGGTTATTACAGGGTTGAAAAATTTGGAGAGCATTTTTATTGCGGGGATTTTTCAACGGGAAACTATCGCTTTCCCTCCCGCCCCGTGCTCCAGAAACTGGAAGAAATCACGCCGAAGGTGCCGGTGCGCGAGCCGCGGCTGGAAAACCGGATAACCATCAGCCCCAACCCGGCCGTATCCGGCGAGACCTGGCTCACGGCCGACCCCGCCATCCGGCTGCCGCAGCGCTGGCAGCTGTACGACGCGCAAGGGCGGCTGGTACAGGAAGGCGAAATGGACATGCCGCGCTACCGGCTCGGGCTTGGGCAGGCGCCCGAAGGGGTGTATGCGTTGTACTTTCCGGGTTTGGGCGGCGCGCTGAAGGTGACGCGCTAGGTATGGGAATGGGGAGGGAACAGGATTTTTTTCCGCAGAGCGACGGGACAGGAAGGCCGGATTTTTTTGGTGTTTGGACAGGATTTTCAGGATTTCTCAGGATGGACAGGACTTTTCGTCCGTAGGGTGAGGAGATACGATTTTCAGGATGGCTCAGGATCAACAGTTTTTTTTGCTACTGGTCACTGGAGACCAATAGTCCGGTAGAATTTGCTGTTGGCGAGGACGCCAACAGCGGCATCTCGTTGAAAATCAAGCAGAAACGCCGTTGTTGGCGTCCTCGCCAACAACATTGATTTCCATCTATTTATAAAAACGTTACGAACGATTGTGGAGACAGGATCGGGTGTATTTTCCCTATGCAATAATAATCCTGTCAATCCTGAGAAATTCTGAAAATCCTGTCCCCATCCCTCTGCGGAAAAAAATCTTCGTCCAATCAAAAAATCCATTTCGCGCGCAAGGCGACCCCTACCCCCTGTTCGTCGGCGAAAAAGCGGAAGAAGTTGAGGTATTCGCGGTAACGCAGGTTGCCGAGGTTGTGTACCGTCAGGCCGATTTCGAGCATTTGCCGTTCGTCGCCGGGGTGTTGCATGGGCTGTAGCCGGATGCGGTGGGCGGCCTCGAGGCTGAAAATCGTGAAAACGGGCGGCGCAGCTTTCAGCAGGCCTGTTGGCGGCAGGCGTGTTTGTCGCAGTGCGGTGGTGGCCAGCAAGCGCACAAAAGAGCCCTGCCCGTCCGGTTTGTTTTTGGTTTTTCCCCACTGCCATTTGACGCCGTACTGAAACCGGTCAGCCGGCATCAGCGGCAGCCATTCGCGCCCCTGCCCGGGTTCTGCTGCCCGGCGGAATGCCAGCAGGATGGAGCCCCGGCCTTCTACCGACCAGCCGGCGCCAAGTTGAAGGCCGGCGGCGATGTCGACGCCCTGCAGCACCGAATGGCCCTGCCGGTAATAGTACACCGGAAATGCGCCCCGCACCGTCAGCACCGTGTCGTTGCTGGGTTGCAGGTAGATAAAATCCTGCACGGCATTCCGGAATAAGGTGAGTGTGGCGGATACCTGCGGCGACTGCCATTCGACGCTCAAGTTGGTGTTCCAGGCCTTTTCGGGCTGCATCCGGCGGTCGCCCTGTTCGTAGGTGGCGCTCCCGAAGTGCACGCCCCGGGCGAAGAGCTCGTAGTTGTGCGGTGGCCGCCAGGCATAGCCCGTGTTCAGCACAACCCGGCCGTACTTTTTAAAATGGTAGATGACTCCGGCCGTCCCGGAGGCGTTCCCGAAATGCACGACGGTGTCGCGTGGGATGCCTGGCGGCAAAAAAGTGCCCTCGGCATACGACACAGCACTGTGCCTGTAATCTACCCGCGCGCCGAACTCGTATTCCCAGGGATGTGGAAACCGGCGCCAGCGCTCGATCAGCCAGAGCGAGCCGCCGAGGGTGCTGAAATCGGGGATATAGCCGCCCCGGCCCACATAGTTCAGCTGGTGTATGCCCTGCACGCCGATGCCGCCCGCCCAGTGCCGGATCGGGAAATGTTCGAGCGCCACGTCGAAGGTGTTCGACCAGATGCGAAACGATACCTGCGGCTTGTCGGCAGTGCTGCCGCTTTTGCGCACCACGTCGTATTCCCGCCGGTAGTTGTACTGAAAGCTGTACTGGCCGTTCAGTTTCCATTTTTCCGACAGTCGCAGTCCGGCTTTGTATTTCAACACGTAATGCTGCACCGACTGGTAGGGCCGGTCGATAGCGTATGTGAAATAATCCGGATTTTGCAACGGCGCATCGCTATTGATCGCCTGCCGGAGTTCGGTGGTACTGCCCAGGTGCGCCGAACGCAGCACGCCCAGGCGTTGGCTGAAGCGGGTGGCCGATACGCCGTGCGTCCAGCGGCCTGTTTTCCATTCCGCCAGGGCGGCCAGGTTAAACTCGGCGCCGGCGGTATTACCCAACCAATAGCCGGGTGCGCGCAGGTTGCCGTTGCGCTTTACAGTGCCCTGCAGGCGAAATGCCGGCCCCCGGTTCGCCGGGCGCCAGTCCGCTGCCGCTGCCGCTACGCCGCCCCGGCCGTTGGAAAAGCCGCCCAGGTGGAGCCAGCCGCCCAGGCCCGGTTGTTCGCGTAGTCCGGCGGGTTCCAGCACGATCGCTCCGGCCATGGCGCCCACGCCGTACCGGACGCCCGATGCCCCTTTGATCACCGAAATCTTGTCGGCTGCGAAAGGATCGATCTCCGGGGCGTGCTCGGCGCCCCATTGTTGCCCTTCCAGCGTCACCTCGTTGTTGATAATGGCAATGCGGTTGGAATGGAGACCCTGAATGACGGGTTTGGAAATGGTGGCGCCGGTGTTCAGTGTCGTTACGCCCGGCAGTTTCCGGAGCGTCTCGCCGAGGTTCACCCCTTGCCCGGCAGCCAGGTCGGCCGCATCGACGGCCACGGCCGCTTGTGCCGGCGCCGGCGCCACGGCTTTTTCAGTGACGAGTACTTCTTTCAGTTGGTGGTGGTGCAGTAAAAAATTCAGCTCGGCGTTTTCTGTCAGCCGGATGATTTGCGTTTGGTGTTCACATTCGACGTGGTTTACCGTCACAGTGTAGGTGGTGCCTTCGCACAGGTCGGGAATGACGAAGGCGCCGTATTCATCCGAAACGGTACCCCGCTTGGCGCCTTCCACCACTACCGTGGCAAAGGCCAGCGGTTCGCCGGTTTCGGCTTCTACAATCTTGCCGCGCAAGGCCAAATGGCAATCTTGCGCCGGCAACGGGATAGCCGCACAGGCAAGCCAGCAAACGCCGATCAGGCGCGCTTTACCAGCAATCATTGGAAATGATTTAGAATAGAGAAATCCGGCGGACGGCCGGGAGCGGTTTGCCCCTGAAGTTTACCCGTGCAGGGGTTTCGAAAAGGCAGCTATAATACCGGCGGGCCGCGGGACCGGGAGACTTCCGGCGAACACGAGCGCAACGGCCTTGGACGTACGGCAAGACAGTCCTGCCTTGCGGGCGCCGGCGCAGCCAGTGCTGCCGATACCGAAACCAACTCCGGCACGGCCAGCAAATGCGCGCATATCGAACAGTCGTCGGGATTGTACCGCGCATCGTGCAGGTGCGCGCTGTTTTCATCGTGCTCCGCTTCGCACACCGGAATGGTATGATGCACGTGGTGCAGCAGCAACAGGTGGGAGGTTTTCAGCCCCCACGCTGCTACAAACGCGAGCCCCAAAAGAGCGGCTTTCAACCGGAAATGTGCCTGGCGAATGTTCAACGATTTGGGTTGTAAACAACAAAGATAACGCACAGAACGGAAACAGGTTTGCAAATCCGCCTTGGCGCTATAAAAAAGACCCGGGATCAGCGCGCTGCCCGGGCCCGGAAGGTAGGATATTTACTTTTTATGCGTTCGGATGGCGAACAGTGGTGATGCGTTCGTGCGTAACGCCGTTCAACTTTTCCTTATACCGCGCCAGTTGGCGTCGAAGCGTTTCGGTGGAGGCGTTTATCGCAGACTCGAACGTCTTTCCGGTTTTTTTATCCATCAGCCAGCCACCGGGTACATGCATGCGGATTTCAGCGATTTTTTCCTGCACCTTACCTCCCGAATCCTGAAGCTTCAAATGGACTTCCACATCCACGATCCGGTCGAAAATACGAACCAGCCGGCTCAATTTCCGCTCTACATGGCTGACCAACTTGGGGTCGGCGTGGAAGTGCACGGATTTCACACTAATATTCATACGCACTCAAATTTAATGGTGAATAAATTGGATATTACTTGGTAGATATTCGGACTTTTTTGGATTGATAAGGCATATTATTTGCAAAGTCAATTTTACATACTCTGTTTATACTGTGCAAATTTTCCGCGTATTTTTTATTTAGCGCGCCAAAAAATGCATGAACCGGTCCTTTTCTTCCCGGAAACGGGCCCAGTGCCGGCGTTAGCGGTCATAACGCAGCAAGCGCTTGTTTTGTGCACCGGGAACTAGGAAAAACTTGGTCATTTGAAGACATTTGCCCCGAACTTCAGCTAACCTTTCAAAACCGCCGCTATGTCGATTTCCACCGCCGCCTCCGTAACGGATATTTTCCACCGGCAGCAACTGCACCAGTACGCCGTGGCGCGCACCGGCGCGCAGGAGCGCATTGCAAAACTCCGTAAATTGCACGACGCCGTGCTCCGCCACCGCGAAGCCATGAAAGCCGCCATGCGGGCCGACTTTCGCAAGCCGCCGCATGAAGTGGACATCTCCGAAACGCTGTGCGTGAACAGCGAAATCCGCCACGCCATCCGGCGCCTGCCGGCCTGGATGCGCCAACGCCGGGCGGGGGTGCGCTTGCCGTTGCTCGGCTCCTCAGCCCGCATACACGCGGAACCCAAAGGGGTTTGCCTGATTATGGGGCCCTGGAATTTTCCCTTCAACCTAAACCTCATCCCGCTCGCCGCAGCGGTGGCCGCCGGCAACTGCGTCATCCTCAAACCTTCCGAGCACGCACCGCATTGCGCTGCGGTCATTCGGGATATTGTGTCGGCGTGTTTTCCGGAGGAGGAAGTGGCCGTGGTGGAGGGCGCGGTTGATGTGGCCGAACAGCTGCTGAACCTGCCGTTCAACCACATTTTTTTTACCGGCAGCACGGCCGTGGGCAAGGTGGTGATGACTGCGGCGGCCCGGCACCTGAGCTCCGTGACGCTCGAACTGGGCGGTAAAAGCCCGGTCATCGTCGACGAAACCGCCGACCTCAACCGCGCCGCCTCCCGCATCGCCTGGATCAAGTGCCTCAACGGCGGCCAAACCTGCATCGCGCCCGACTACGTGCTCGTGCACGAATCGCTGCACGACGCCCTGGTGGAACGCCTGGCGTTCTGGCTTAAAAAATTTTACGGCGACACGCCGGAAGCCCGCCGCCGCTCGCCCGACCTGAGCCGGGCCGTACACGACCGCCAGTTTCAATTTGTCAAAGGCCTGCTCGACGATGCCCTGGCCAGGGGCGCAAACCTGGCTTTCGGCGGCACGAGCGATGCTACCGGGCGGTATATCGACCCCGCCGTGCTCACCCGGGTGCCGGAAACCGCCGCCATCTGGGAACACGAAATTTTCGGTTACCTGCTGCCCATCCGGCGCTACAGCGCCCTGGATGACGCCCTCAACTATATCAACGCCCGGCCCAAACCGCTGGCGTTTTATATCTTCAGCAAGCGCGAACGCCATATCCGCAAGATCATCCGCGAAACCCGCGGCGGCGGCGTTTGCGTCAACGAATGTGCCTTGCAGTTTTTTAACCCGGAACTTCCCTTCGGCGGCCACAACGCCAGCGGCATCGGGCAATACCACGGGAAAAGCGGTTTTCTGGAATTCAGCAACCTCCGCAGCGTGGCCCGGCAGCACAGCCCCCTGCCTACTACCGACGTTTTCCTGCCGCCCTACGGCTCGCGGTTGATGAATCTGGCGCTGGACTGGATTGCGAAGTGGTTGTGAGGGAGCGGGGGATGACGGATAATTATTTCATCGGTTCAGCTTTTCCGCTTCGTATGGTATACCGGTAGGCAAACGGTCGCTTACCTTTAGATGAAGACAACTTTTTTATTTCGTCCCATCTTTTGATGATTTGCTGTACAAACTCCCAATAGCCAAAACCGGTTTTAGATGGCGGTGTAAAAAAGAAAGCGCCCAGTCCGTGTGAAAGGTATAATTCCCGCTGACTTCTGGTTCGATGAATATTCAGATCATGGGTGATAATAACAGCGCCGGCAGCCCCCAATTTCGGAATCCAATCTTCATCTTTTACGCCCTTTCCAAATTAGTCAGAGAGATAAACGACCTCAATCTGTTCGTTCTCTTTAAGTTCCAGCGGTTCTTGAAGTTCGCGTAATCCATGGGCGAGTTGAGGGAAGGTGTTTTCGTCGAAGTATATTTTCATCAGGCAGCTTTTTGGTAAAACTGAATGGCGTCTTTCACTTCTTGTTTTTTGAGGCCGTAAATGGCGGCAATGAAATCTACTTTTTCACCACTTTGATACATACAATGCAGGACGCTTGCTAAAATATTCGTCCCTTTTACTACCGGCTGTCCAAACTGATGGTGCGGATCCACCACAATACTCCGGTTTTTCCCGGACGGATAGAGCCGTTGGGCAACCTGATCCTCCGTACCAAAATCTATTTTTTTACGAAATCTTCGATTACTTCTTTCAAATTATACTGAAAACCGGACTGGGCATCTACAACGCTTTCGCCACCGTCTGGAGAAAATAAAATGGCGCGGCCGTCGGTCATGATACGGTAGGAAGCAAATGGGTATGGCGTGTCGAATTGCCGCCGGAGTAGTTTATGGCTTTTTACAATCCGGCTAACGGGTACGCCATGGCAGCGCAATTCATAGAACACATAAAACTCTACCAAAGCATAAAAATTCACCGATTTGTCCTTCCGTTCGCCCCAGGAATTCCGATGGCCCGACCCCGGAACAAGCTGCAAATCCCAATACTCTTTCAACCATCGGCGCACTTTTTCCAAGGGCAAACGAAGTATTTCGGCAACATCAGCCACCGTAAATATGCCGTAACCTAACTTGGGTTGATTTGCAAATGCCGTCATGAGAATACCGAATTTGACACAAAATTAAGCAACATTTTGTTGCAGGACAAGCCTTTTTTCAAACAAATTTCACGCCATCTATCTCCGCCATTATCCGCTCCGTTTCCGTCAGCGCCACGATGATCCGCTGGTAATGCAATATATCCTCGTACCCCAATGCCCGGCCCTTGCGGTCTTTCAGCCATTTCTGCGCGGGCTGGTAGCCGCCGATATAGAAGTTCCAGGCCGTTTCGGGTACGCCGTCGAAGTATTTCGTGTCATTGATCCAAACCTTGCCTTCCGCATAGCGGATTTTTTCCACCACATTGTCGCCGTCCACTACCGGATAGGTCGTGATGAAATCGTCCAGTTTCGGGCTCTCCAGCAGGTGCAAAGCCCGTAACGCGCCGCCGTACGTCACCAACTTCCAGAACTGCGCTGCATCCTTCGGGTACGGCACGCGCGGAAAGTCAATTTTCAAAAACTCCTTATACCGCTCCCGGTAAGCAGGGCTGTGCAGCACGGCATAGATATAATCGAGCAGGTCGATGGGCGCAAAAGCGTCGCTTTCCGGGCCCTTCTCCGGCACGAAATGCAAGCCCAGCGCGGAGGCTATTTGGTCCACGATGGCCGGGTTCAGGTTGGGCCGGCGGGTGGTTTGGGCGAAAAGGCTGTCAGGGGAGGGATAGAGATAAAGAGGGAAGTTTACTTGACCGCCACGGTAATAAAGATTAAAGTCGGTTATTCGATTTGCGATAAATACTAAATTCCATTGATTTGAACCAGTTACCTGCCCCTGCCGACCAACGAGCAACCCTACATTTTCACCTTTGAGGAAGTGTTGCATGACTTCAAATCGCCAACGCCAAACCAGTTTATTATCAAAATAAGTCCATCGGATATCAAAGGGCCTATAATTCAATTGGACAAATTTGCTTTCCTCAATTTTGATAGTTTTTTTGTTTGATGAAATCCATTCGGCATAATTCTTCCCCAATCCGAATTGTGTATTTAAAGCCTCTTCTGAATACTCGTTTGTAAGAAACTTGGTAATTCTATTTTGTAGAACGGCCTTTGTCTCCGCTACGATAAAGCCATCACCCATTGTTACGATTCCTGTAACATTTTCGCCAAACAGATCAAGGATAGAAAACCCGTGTTCATAGTGGCTTTTTAATTCAAAATCTTTAGGTATGAAAAAAAAGAATGGTTGCTCGTATTTCAAATTTAGATAGTCGACCGACACAAGGTCATTCTCAAATAGAAAAGTATATTTTTCTTCCCGTTTACCCCACAAATCCGCGTGCAGCACTTTAGCCACCTGCCCTTTTCTTTTTCCCTGTTTTACAAAAATATTGATAGAAACGCCTTTGTTGTGTCAAAGAAGCTTTTGGTCGGGAGTACCATCTGGACTTACTTCCTTCTTTTTGAATTCCCGTGCAAGTCAAGGATATAAATAGTATCAAAAGTGCTGAGCAAATGCCAGCGCATACCCCGAAAAGTGGGGTTGTCCAGGAAACCGTGGTTATTGATGTAAGCCAGAATGCCTTCGCCGTTTTTTTCGATCAGATGTTCTCCAAAACGAATGAACTTTACGTAGTCGTCGTGTAGCCAGTGTTTTCGTTCGCCAAAATGCTCGCCATCCACGTATTTATAATCTTCGATCATACCACTTATCCATTCGCCCATATTGGAAGAGATACCACTATACGGCGGGTTCCCCATCACCACCATTACCGGCGTATCGCGTTTGATGTGGTTGGCTTCGTTGGCTTCGGCGCTGAGCCAGGAGGAGAAGAGGGTGCCGGTGTCGGGGTGGTATTCTTCGAGGGAGTTGGTGAGGTACACTTTAAATCGCTGCTCGCGGGTGGGCGTGTAGCCGGTTTCCTTGAGTAGCAAATCCAGTTTCAGGTGGGCCATGGCGTAGGAGGCCATGAGGATTTCGAAGCCATGCAGGCGGGGGATCAGGTGTTCGTCCACGTAGCTGCTCCAGATGCCGGGCATGCTTTGGAAGCGGGTGCGGTGCAGGTGTTTGATGATTTCGGCCAGGAAGGTGGCGGTGCCCGTGGCCGGGTCGAGTATCTGCACGCGGTGTACTTCGCGTTCTTCCTGCCGGTAGCCGGTAGCGCTGCGTTTGTCGGGGTTTTGGGTGTCTGTTTTTATCTTGATTTTGGAGGTGTCGGCCAGGCCCTGGGGCAGGTTGAAGTCGGTTTTCAGGATATCATCCACGGCCCGCACGATGAAACTGACCACGGGTTCGGGGGTGTACCACACGCCGCGGCTTTTGCGCAGGGCGGGGTCGTATTCGGCCAGAAAGGTTTCGTAGAAATGAATGATCGGATCGGCCCCCTCCCGGCCTCCCCCAACCGGGGAGGAGTGCCCGGTCGCATAACCGAAATCGGTCAGCAGGGCGGCCACGTCGGTGGCGCGGAACACGTCGGCGAGGTTGTCCACCACGGGCCGGAGGCGCTCGTCGATGTCGGGCCCGGCGATATGGCCGAAGAGTTTGCGCAGGAAGGGGTTGGTTTTGGGGATCAGTTCGGCGGCTTCCTGCCGGGTGAAGGATTGGAGCGAGGGGTCGTGCAGGCGCGCGGCGAACATGCCGTAGGCCATCGTCTGGGCGTATATGTCGGCGA
>JADJYG010000024.1 GCA_016719895.1 Saprospirales bacterium
CCCGCCATTTAGCCAATTTTGGCGCTTATTCTTCACTTTCGGATTCGTCGATCGCTTCGTCGGCAGAAGTTTTCACTACTGTTACGTCTGCAATTTCATCGCTGTTGTTCAGGCGGATGACTTTGACGCCCTGGGTTGCCCGGCCCATTACCCGCATTTCGTTGGCAGCGGTGCGAATGGTTACGCCGCTGGTTGTGGTGATCATGAGGTCGTCTTCGTCGGTAACTCCTTTGATCGCTACCAAATGCCCGGTTTTTTCCGTCACTTGCAGGGTTTTAACGCCCTTTCCGCCGCGACCTTGCGTGGGGTAATCTTCAAGTGCCGAACGTTTGCCCATGCCTTTTTCCGAGATCACGAGTATCGTAGCATTCGGATCGTCGCGATCGACGCACACCATCCCCACCACGGTGTCATTGGCTGAAGCGGGAACCTGAATACCCCGTACGCCGGCTGTGGTACGCCCCATGGGCCGCACGTCTTTTTCACTGAACCGGATCGCGCGGCCCGAGCGAACAGCCAGCAGGATTTCATTATTTCCGTTTGTCAACTTGGCTTCGATCAACGCATCGCCTTCGTTGATTTCAATGGCGTTGATGCCGCCTTGTCGCGGACGGGAATACGCCTCCAACAGCGTTTTTTTGATCTGTCCGCGTTTGGTGCAAAAGATGATAAAGTGGTTGTTGATAAATTCCCCGTCGTCGAGCTTTTTCACGATGATGAAGGCGCGCACCCGGTCTTCCTTCGGAATATTCAACAAATTCTGAATGACGCGGCCGGCGGTAGCCTTGGCGCCTTCCGGTATTTCATACACTTTCAGCCAGAAGCAGCGGCCGCTTTCTGTGAAGAGCAAAAGGGTTTGGTGGTTGGTGGCGACAAACATATGTTCCACGAAATCTTCCTCCCGGGTGCGAACGCCTTGCGCGCCACGGCCGCCGCGGCCTTGTGCGCGGTACTCCGTTACTGGCGTACGTTTAATATAGCCGGCATGGCTGATCGTGATAACCACTTCTTCATCTTCGATCAGGTCTTCAATGCTGATGTCAGCTTCATCAATTTCGATGGTGGTGCGCCGGGGATCGCTGAACCGCTCGGTGATATCGGTCAATTCCTGCTTGATAATTCCGCGTTGCAATAATTCATCAGCAAGGATCGCCTTCAGCTCGGCAATTTTTCGCTGCAGTTCATCGTACTCTGCCCGCACTTTATCCCGCTCCAGGCCGGTGAGCTGCTGGAGGCGCATGGCCAGGATAGCCCGGGATTGTATTTCCGTTAGCCCGAACCGTTCCATCAGGCCCTCGCGGGCGGTGTCTACGTCCTTGGATGACCGGATAAGGGCGATAACCTCGTCCAGGTGATCCAGGGCGATGAGCAAGCCCTCCAGGATATGGGCGCGTTCTTCGGCTTTGCGCAACTCGAAGCGGGTGCGTCGAACGATAACCTCCAGCCTGAATTTGATAAATTCCTCAATCAGGTCCTTCAGATTCAGGGTCCTGGGCCGGCCGTTCACCAGTGCAATGTTATTGATTCCATAACTGGTTTGCAGCGGCGTCAGTTTGAACAGTTGGCTCAAAATGACGTTGGCAGCGGCGTCGCGTTTGATCTCGATGACCACGCGCACGCCTTCGCGGTTGGATTCATCCCGCACATCGGCTATTCCCAGTACCTTTTTTTCATTGACCAGGTCTGCAATTTTCGAGATCAGCATGGCTTTGTTGACCTGGTAGGGGATTTCAGTCACAATAATGGCCTCCCGGCCTTTATTGTCCGTTTCAATTTCTGTTTTTGCCCGCACCACCACGCGGCCACGGCCGGTTCGCAAGCCTTCCCGGACGCCCGACATGCCGTAAATGATGCCGCCGGTTGGGAAATCCGGGGCCTGTACGAATTGCATCAATTCCTCGATGTCGATTTCGGGATTGTCGACCGTGGCGATAATAGCGGCGCAGACCTCGCCGAGGTTGTGCGGCATCATGTTGGTAGCCATGCCGACGGCAATACCACTGGCGCCATTGACCAGCAAATTCGGGAATTTAGTTGGCAACACGGTCGGTTCTTCCAGGGAGTCGTCGAAATTCAATTGAAAATCGACGGTCTCTTTATCGATATCCCCCAGCATTTCATCCGCTACCCGGCGCAGGCGGGCTTCCGTATATCGCATGGCTGCCGGGCTGTCGCCGTCCATCGAACCAAAGTTTCCTTGCCCGTCCACGAGTGGATAGCGCAAGCTCCATTCCTGGGCCATGCGCACCATGGTGTCGTATACCGAACTGTCGCCATGCGGGTGGTATTTACCCAAAACTTCCCCAACAATCCGGGCAGATTTCTTATAAGGCTTATTGTAGGCCACGCCCAAATCCAGCATACCATAAAGCACGCGGCGATGGACCGGCTTAAGCCCGTCGCGCACATCGGGCAGTGCACGGCTTACGATCACCGACATGGAATAGTCGATGTACGCGGTTTTAAGTTCATCCTCAATGTTGATGGAAACAATCCTCGAGTCCATTCTTCGATTTTACAAGTTATAAATTTCGCTGGCGGTGTGGAACCGGTAATATTCAGGCAGGATATGTTAAAAGCTGTTGCCGCCAACCGGTGCGCGAAGGTACTAAATTTAACGGTTTCTACCCTTATAAGGCGGACGGGTAAAAAACTTTAAACGGCTGCATTAAGGTCAAAAATGGTTAAAATTTGCAACCAGGTGCGCCCGGGATCGTGTCCATCGGGTATGAAGGAAATCCGGCGCTGGAGGCGTATATTTCGGGTTTTGGAAACATCCATAAACTTTAGATGCGGAGGGCAGGAGTTTAACTTTTCAACTCCTGCCCTTCCTTGTTTTATTCCCGGTTTGGGGTAAGCGGGGAAATGCGCTTAGCCGGCAATCGCCTTGATACCCGGCAATGCCTTCCCTTCCAGGTATTCCAGCATAGCGCCGCCGCCAGTGGATACAAAACTGACTTTTTTGGCTAGTTTCAGTTGGTTGACGGCAGCCACAGAATCGCCGCCGCCGACCATGGAGAAAGCGCCGGATTTGGTGGCGCGGGCTACAGCCTTGGCGATATATTTGGTACCTTCAGCAAAAGCGGGCATTTCAAAAACCCCCATTGGGCCGTTCCAGACGATAGTTTTGCTTTGCCGGATCGCGCGGCCAAATGATTTCGCTGCGACAGGGCCTATGTCCAGTCCCATCCAGCTTTCGGGAATTTGGTGGCTGGGAAAAATCCGGACGGTTGCGTCAGCTGCAAACTTGTCGCCGCACAAGGAGTCTTTGGGCAGCAGCACTTTAACTCCGGCGGCTTTTGCTTTTTTCAAAAATTCTTTTGCGGCCTTTACCCGGTCCGGCTCCACAAGGGAGTTTCCTATACTGCCTTTTTTTGCCAACATGAACGTGTATGCCATGGCTCCACCGATAATGATTTGGTCGGCGAAGTCGAGGAACCGTTCCAGCAAAACAATTTTATCGCTTACTTTAGCGCCTCCAACTACACAGGTAACAGGCTTTTCCGGATGCTGCATGACGCGCCGTGCGTTTTCAATTTCGCGTTCCATGAGGAAGCCGAAACATTTGTGTTGCGGGTCAAAATAGTTGGCTACGATGGTTGTGCTGGCATGCGCGCGGTGGGCAGTGCCAAAAGCGTCATTGACATAGACATCAGCCAGGGCGGCCAGTTTTTGCGCGAACTCGGGGTTGCCCTGCTCTTCTTCTGCATAAAACCGCGTATTTTCGAGCAACAGGACCTCTCCAGGTTTGAGGGCGGCGGCTTTTTTCACGGGGACTTTACCGATACAATCCTCTGCGAAATGAACCCGGGCCTTCAGTTTTTTCCGCAGGTGTTTGACCAGGTGCCGGAGGGTGAACTTTTCCCGGTTGATACTACCGTCGGCATTCCGTTTTTCCAGGGGCCGTCCAAGGTGCGACATCAGGATTGCCGAACCGCCCTGGTCCAGAATATGTCGTATGGTCGGAAGGGCTTCCCGGATACGGGTATCGTCCGTGATCGAATAGGATTTATCCAGCGGAACGTTGAAATCGACTCGGATGAGCGCTTTTTTATCTTTAAAATTGATTTTCATAGAACCTTTTTCTGGTCGGAAATAAAAAAGGACAGGATATGCTCAGGCGAACCGGAGCAAACCCTGTCCAGGTTCCCAAAAGTTTAGATCATAACCGCCAAATCGGCGAGGCGGGCGGAGTAACCAGCTTCGTTGTCGTACCACCCTACGATACGGCAGGTGTTGCCATTGACCTGGGTCAGTCCCGAGTCAAAAATACAGGAGTGGGTATTGCGGACGATATCGCCGCTCACGATCGGGTCGGCCGTATATTCGAGAATACCTTTCAGGTTGCTTTCAGCGGCTGCTTTAAATACAGCATTGATTTCTTCCACCGTGGCTGCTTTTCTGATACTGCAAACGCAGTCGGTAACGGAGCCGGTAGCCACGGGTACCCGCATGGAGTGCGCGGCAATTTTGCCTTTGAGGTGCGGCGCCACGAGTACTACGGCTTTAGCTGCGCCGGTACTGGTAGGCACGATGTTTTGGGCAGCAGCACGCGCGCGGCGCAGGTCGCGGTGCGGGGCATCCTGGAGGTTTTGGTCGGACGTATACGCATGTATCGTGTTCATGAACAGCTGCTCGACGCCGAAGGCTTTGTCGAGCGTCATGATCATGGGCACCAGGCAGTTGGTGGTACAGGAAGCATTCGACAGGATCAGGTCGGTATTTTTGATATCCTGATGGTTGGCGCCGATTACGAAAGTCGGAACGTCATCCGCTTTGGGCGGGGCGGAAAGCACAACGCGTTTGGCGCCGGCCTGCAGGTGCAAGCCTGCTTTCTCGCGGTCCAGAAAAATTCCGGTACATTCGAGCACGACATCCACCTGAAGGTCTTTCCAGGGGCACTCTGCCGGGTTTTTGACGGCGGAACCGAGAATTTTTTGCCCATTTACATACAGATGGCCTTCGTCTGCAGAAACGGTACCTTCAAACTGACCATGCATGGTGTCGTACTTGAGCAGGTGCGCCAGTGTATGGTTGTCGGTAAGGTCATTGATGGCGACCACTTCAACGTCGTTTCTTTTCAGGAGGTTGCGGAACGTGAGGCGACCGATGCGGCCGAAGCCATTAATAGCGATACGTTTTTTAGCCATTTTATTGCTGGTTGTTGTAATGAGTTGAACAATGGAGGCGGGAAGGTATGCGCGCCGCTTCGCGTGCCGGAAGGCGCCGCAAAATTAGGTTTTTACCGGCAAAGCAAGGTAGTTTTTCAATGATCATCGAGTGGTTTGGGCAAAACCTTTCCGGTCATGCTCAAGGCGATGCTCATCTCTGGGTCAAAGTTGGTGGTGATGGCAATGATCTTATAAAATTCACCTTCCCTGAGTGCGTCGAATACTATTTTTATTTCGCCGGACTGCCCCGGCGAAATCGGAGATTTTGTCCAATCAACCACCGTGCAATGGCAGCCGCTTTTTACATCCAGGATGACCAGGTCTTCCGTGTATACATTTTTTACTTCGTACCGGCGTTCGACCGGTATGCCGAACGGAACCTCCCCGGTTTCGATTTGCATGGGAATCCACTCTACTTTGCCGCTATTCCGGGTGGGGTCGCCGATCTTCATTTTTTGGGCCTGGGAAGACACAGCAGTTATGGCGAACGCCGTGGCAAGGAGCATGCTGAGTACTTTGTTCATAGCGCCGATTTTTTCTGCAAAGGTATGCCGGCAGGATTTGGCCGAGAGCCCGGGCGTTTAACTTTTGAAAATGTTAACGTTTAAAAAAGCGAGGGACTGCTCTTTTGGTCCGGTAAAAGCCGTTCGAGCAGTCCCTCTGGTATTTTGCGTGCAAAAAAGGGCAGCGCTTAGCGCTGTATGGCTATTTTGACTTGTAACACACTGGCGCCGGAACGAATCTGCAAGGTGTACAGGCCTGCCGGCTGACCGGTATAATTAAAATTCTGCCGGAGCTGGCCGGCGCCAAACCCGGCTTGCAGGCGGTCGACCATCTGGCCGAACGAATTGAACAGCGCAAACTCCAATTCCTGCCGGGCGTCGCCTTGCATGTCCACGGTAAACGCACCGGTATTTGGGTTCGGATAAAGCCGGAAATAATCCAGCCAGGCCGTTTCGTTTGTGCCGGAAAGGAGTGTGACCATTTGTTGCAGGGTGCTGGCGCCGCAATTGTTCACAACCGTCAGTTCAACGGTGTACGTACCCGGGGCGGCGTATGTATGCGTCGGACTCGATTCGGTACTGGTGTTGCCGTCTCCAAAGTTCCAGGAATATCCGGTTCCGTATTGCGATGTATTGGTAAAGGCGACGGTAGTGAGGTTTGCCGCAAAGGTAAATCCTGCAGTGGGCAAGGCGAGCGCCTCGACGTAGTCCTGCTTCGTGATCGTGTTCGCGCCAAAAGCGTTGGTCACTTCCAGGGTTACGGCATACAGCCCGGGGGTAGCGTACGTGACGGAGGGATTTTGAAGGGTGGAAGACGCGGGCGTACCTCCCGGAAAATTCCAATTCCAGGCGCTTGGGCTTCCGGCAGACTGATCGCTGAAGGCCACCGTCAGCGGCAGGCATCCTTTTGGCAGGTTTGAAGAAAAGGCTGCAATCGGCGCCGTGCCGGAAATTTCTACGGTTTGACTCACTTCCGTTATTCCGCAGGCATTTTCAGCGCGCAATACCACCGTATAGGTGCCGGTATTTCCGTAATTGTGCGTCGGGTTGGCTTCCACACTGGTACTGCCGTCGCCAAAATTCCAGAGGAAAGACGACGCGTTTGCCGACGTATTGGCAAGCACTACCGATAACCCGGCGGTTTGGACGGTGAATCCCGCAGTTGGCAGCCCACTGACGGTGATCAGGGTGGTGGATGTATTGCTGCCGGAGGCATTGGAGGCAACCAGCGTAACGGTATAAACCCCTGGCGTGGCAAAGGTAACGGTTGGCTCCGCCTGGGTAGACGATGCCGGCGTCCCGCCTTCAAACGTCCAGATGAAACTGGTGGCGCTGGCACTCGACTGGTTGGTGAACTGCACCTGCAGCGGTGCGCAACCAGATGCTGCGCTTGGGGTGAAGGCCGCCTGCGGCGGCAGTAATATCGTGATTGTTTGACTAAAGGTAGTGCTGCCGCAATTGTTGGTAGCAGTCAGTGTGACCGTGTACGTACCGTCAGCGCCATAGATATGCGTAGGATTCGCTGTACTGCTGGTGCTGCCGTCGCCGAAATCCCACAGATATGCAGTTGCGTTTTGTGAGGTATTGGTAAACACAACGGTACCGACTGTTGTGGCAGACGCAAATGCCGTTGCCGGCGGCGCCAATACGGTCACAAAGTTGGGCTGCGTAAACGTGCTGGTACCGGCTGCCGTCGAGGCCACCAGGGTGACGCTGTACGACCCCGGTGTGTTATACACGACTACCGGGTTCTGCAAATTGGAGGTAGCGGGTGTGCCGCCAGGAAAAGTCCAGGCCCAGCCGGTGGTGTTGCCGGAGGAGAGGTCCTGGAATTGTACGGTCAATGGTCCGCAGCCGACCGTGGTATTTGCCGTAAATCCTGCGGTGGGCGAGGTAATGATCACCACGGTTTGCGAAAAAGTCGATGTGCCGCAGGGATTGGTGGCAGTGAGTGTGACGGTATACGTGCCATCGGCCGCGTACGTGTGACTCGGATTGGCGCCGGAGCTGGAATTGCCGTCGCCGAAATTCCAGCTGTACGCGACTGCGTTGGTGGAAATATTGGTGAAGGTGGCGGTGAGGCCGCTGGTGGTGCTGGTGAATCCGGCGCCCGGCCCGGCGTTCACGGTGATATAATTGGTTTGTGTCGTCGAGTTGCTGCCAGCGGTATTGCTAACGGTCAGCGTGACCGTGTACGTGCCGGGCACATCGTAGGTGACTACCGGATGCTGCGCCGAACTGGAGGAGGGTACGCCACCCTGGAAAGCCCAGCTGAAGTTGGTTGCATTGGCAGAGGAGGTACTGGTGAACTGTACTGTAAGCGGTCCGCAACCGGATGTGGGGGTGGCGCTGAAACCTGCGGTGGGCGGCGTCGCGACGGTTACTGTTTGCGTGAAGCTGTTTGTCCCGCAGGGGTTGGTTGCGGTTAGGGTGACGGTATAGGTGCCGTCGTTGGTGTATACGTGCGAGGGATTTTGAAGTGTACTGGAATTGCCGTCGCCGAAATTCCAGGCATAGGAAACCGCGTTCGTTGAGGAATTGGCGAAGGTGGCGGTATTCCCGTTTACCGCGCTGGTGAATCCGGCCGTTGGCCCGGCATTGACGGTTACGTAATTTGTTTGGGTAGCCGTGTTACTGCCGGCGGTATTGCTAACCGTCAGTGTGACGGAGTATATGCCGGGCGTATAGTATACGACGACTGGATTTTGTGCCGTGGAGTTGCCTGGCGTACCACCGGGGAATGTCCAGTTGAAGCTGGCGCTATTGGCAGAAGAGGTACTGGTGAATTGCACCGAGAGGGGTCCGCAACCGGTGACCGGCGTTGCCGTGAACCCTGCAGTTGGCGGTGTGGCGATGACGAGGGTTTGGGTAGCAGTATGGATACCGCAGGGGTTGGTAGCCGTCAGGGTTACCGTGTAGGTGCCGTCGTTGGCGTAGGTGTGCGACGGGTTTTGCTGGGCGCTCGAATTGCCGTCTCCAAAGTTCCAGGAGTAGGACACGGCGTTAGCCGACGTGTTGGTAAAGGTTGCGCTGGAGCCGTTCACCGCGCTCGTAAAACCGGCTGTTGGGCCCGGGTTGACCGTAATATAACTGGTCTGCGTAGTACTGCTGCTGCCCGCTGCGTTCGACACGGTCAGGGTCACGGTGTATGTGCCAGCCATACCGTACACCACCGTTGGGTTTTGCTCGGAAGAGCCGGCCGGCGAACCGCCGGGAAAATCCCAACTGAAATTAGTGGCATTGGCTGTTGATGTATTGGTGAATTGAACCGTAAGCGGGCCGCAGCCGCTGGTTGGGCTGGCCGTAAATCCGGCCGTAGGCGGCGTAATGATGACGACGGTTTGTGTGCTGGTGTGTGTGCCGCAGGGGTTGGTAACGGTTAAAGTAACGGTATAGGTTCCGTCTGCTGCATACGTGTGTACGGGGTTGGGGTCTGCGCTTGTTCCACCGTCTCCAAAGTTCCAGTTGGAGGAGACAGCGCCGGTAGAGGTATTGGTAAAGATGGCTGTGAAGCCATTGGAGGAACTGGTAAAGCCGGCAACGGGGGTCGTTTGCACGGTGATGTAGCTATTTTGGGTACTGGTGTTGGAGCCGGTTGCATTGGTAGCGGTAAGGGTTACAGTATAGGTTCCGGCTGTATTATACACCACTGTCGGGTTTGGGTCGGTAGACGAACCCGGTGTTCCGCCGGGGAAAGACCAGCTATAGCTGGTGGCGCTTCCCGTCGTGGTATTTGTAAAGTTCACCGTCAGCGGGCTGCAACCGGAAGTAGTATTTGCGGTAAAGCTGGCCGTTGGCGGTGCCAGGAGGGAAACGGTTTGCTCTGCGATATCGCTTCCGCAAACGTTTGTAGAGGTGAGCGTAACCGTATACACGCCTCCGGCGGCATAGGTATGGGCAGGGTTGCTCAGTGTGCTGGTGTTGCCGTCTCCGAAATTCCAAAGGTAGGAGGTGGCCCCTGCCGAGCTATTGCTAAAGGTTACCGTCTGGCCGTTCACACCGAAGCTGAAATTGGCGGTAGGTGTGGTCAGGACCGTGATCAGGTTGGTTTTTGTCATCACCGAGGTGCCGCTGGCATTCGAGACGGTCAGGGTCACGGTGTACACGCCCGGAGTGGTATACGTTGTAATTGGGTTGGGTATGTTTGAAAACGCTTGAACGGCGCCCGGGAATTGCCAGGAGAAAGCAGTAGCGTTAAACGAGGATTGATTGCTGAACTGTACCGTCAGGGGCGTACAACCGCTGGTTGGGCTGGCGGTGAAGTCGGCCGTAGGTACGGTATTGATGAAATAGGACTTGGAAGCCGTACCGCAGTCGTTCTCCACCGTCAGGATGACCGTGTAAAAGCCGGAGCTTGCATAAGTATACACCGGGTTTTCTTCGTTGCTCGTTCCGCCGTCGCCGAAGCTCCAGGAATAGGATATGGCATTTGTCGATGTACTGGCGAAGGTGTACGTCAGATCGTCGTAGGTGTACGTGAAATTAGCCGTTGGTTTGGGGAGTATGGTGATTGTCTGGGTGGTGGATACCGGGCCGCCGGTGCCGTTGAGCGTAAGGGTGACGTTGAAGGCGCCTGCCGTGTTCCAGGTAACCGATGGGTTGGTTTGTGTCGAAGTCGACGGCGTTCCGTTTTGAAAAGCCCAGCTCCTGCTCGTGATATTACCCGTGGACATATCGGTAAACTGCACGGTTTGGCCTTCGCAAGGGGTGGTCGGCGACCAGGTGAAGCTGGCCACCAACGGCGTACTGCTCCCACAGGGACCCAAACAGCCGCTGTTTACCTTTACCGTAATATAATTGCTGATGGCCGTGGTGGATGGTCCGCTCCAGCTGTTGGTGTTGTTTACCGCAGGCGCCATGATAAAGCCGGAGTTCGGCGCGTCATGGCTGGCATTAAAATTATGCCCCAGTTCATGGGCGGTCAGCACCCGGAGGAAATCGGCATTGGTGCTGAAATCCTGCAAACAATGGTATTTATTGGAATTGCAAATGCCCCCCAACCAGGCGATACCAATGGTGGAGCCGTCAAAGTTGCGGTTCGTCCATAATTCGCCATTGTCGAATGGGACGCCAAATCCGCCGCTGTTCCCCCAGGTGGTAAACGAGCTCAGCAACGTACTGGCATTGGTGGAACTCGTCCAGGGATCGGAGCCCGTTACCACAAACTGCGTCACGATGACCAGGTTAATATCGTGGTTGAAACTACCAGTATAGTTGCCCTGGACGTCATTCAATACGGCTATATTGTGCGCTTCCACGCCGGATACCGAACCGTATTTGTTAAACATGGAATTGTCGGAGGCGATAGCCATTTCCAGCTCATAGCAAGCCATAAATTCCGGCGCCTCTTCTAATTCCTTTTTTAAGCGCTCTTCCACATTTGGCATCGACTCGTTGGCTGCCAGTTCCATACAGGTGACGGTTGGGTCGTAAATAACAGCGCTGGACGGGTAGACCAAAAACAGGTCCGGTTCGGCGGTCCGGTCGTGGTACCACAGCGGTTCGATGTAGTAGCGCTCGCCATTTTCCTCCACAAAGCCATGGATAAAATTTTCATCCATGGTCAGTCGTACCCTGCCTCCGCCGCTCAGTTCGGTACCTTTGAACGCGATGTGTTCGCTAAACGGATGTTGCTCCACGCCCTGATCGCTCGATACCTGCAGGGTATAGCCTGGCGACAGGATGTTGCTGGGTTGGAGCTGTAGTTTCCAATGATGCGCGCCGAGGTGAACCTGCATGGGACCCGCTTCGGATGGGCTGTTTGCATATTGTTGCATTTCGCCGGCCGGCAGCCGGTAAATATTCCACGCTGTCAGAATTTGTTTAACATCGGCGGGTGGTTCCATAGGCAGGGGTTCGCCGGTAAAGATCTGTGCAATCGCCCCAACAGGCAAGAGTGCCAGCGCGACAAACAACATCAGCTGGCAATACAGACGTACAAAATTGAACATAGTCAGGCTTAGTTTGAAAACGTTGATTTTGAAAAGCAGCAGCGAGGTCTCCTGGCGCCGTAAATATTATGGTGGAGTTTTCAGAAGAAATGCTGGGGCAGATTGCGATGAGGAAAACCAGAAACGCGTTTCTTTGTGGCGATCTGCAGCTGGTGTAAATTTAGGGCAGCGAAATTATGTTATATGCATAATAAGCGACCCATCAACAGTTGAAAATTGATCATTTCGTCAAAAACAAGACGAAAAAATGAAAAACCGGGTTGCGTTGCAGCGCCTTTGGCGAATTGGCTATTTTGAAAAGTATTACGCCTGTACAGCGTATTGCCCTGTCTGAACTTAAACATATAAAACATTTACTATGAAGAAATTGCGTTGTATTGCCCATTTATTCACCTTACTTTTATGTCTGGCCGGCGCTCCGGCGCTCCTTGCCCAGCAGTCCATGGCCTATTCCGACGCCGGGATTGGTTTTGCACTGCCTAAGAAGAAAAAAGGCGATTCCAGTTTTGCCGACCGGCTATGGTATGGCGGCGGATTATCCCTTGGGTTTTCATCGGGCTTCGGCTATAGTTTGTTCGGGTTTGGCGTTTCCCCGATGGTTGGTTATAAAATTGTCGGGCCGCTTTCGGCCGGTCCGCGGCTATCTGTTTTTTATACTTCCCAAAAGTATACGGGTATTCAAACCTTCAATTTGTTCGACGTGGAACTCAGTTTGTTCGCCCGGGTAAAAGTGTACAAAGGCCTGTTCCTTCAGGGTGAAATTGGCACGATTTCCGACCAATACGTTTATGAAGATAATACCGGCCTTGGCAAGGGTTCCCGCACGCGTCCGGCCCAGTATGTAGGCCTGGGGTACAATTTTTCCAACGGCGCCGGCGGCATCGGTCAGGAAATCGCGGTGATGTACGATTTTTACGTCGGCAACGATATCAACGCCTATGAAAACCCCTGGCAATATCGCATTGCGTTTACCTATGGATTCTGAATGCAAAAACCTTTTGACGAACCTATCCTGAGCACGATTACCATTACCTAACCAAAACACAACCAATTTATGGCAAATCAGAAAATCCTGGACATTCTCGGCGACAAGGCAGGGTATTATCTTGAGCACCAGTGCCGGACGATTCCCGCAAAACAACTGCACGCGCCTTCGCGCAATCATGTGGATGACATTTGGCTGCAGAGCAACCGGATTCCACAAACGCTGCGTAGCCTGCAACAGATTTTAGGCGCCGGGCGCCTGGCAAATACCGGTTATGTCAGCATACTACCGGTCGATCAGGGCATTGAACACAGCGCCGGCGCTTCTTTTGCACCAAATCCGGCCTTTTTTGACCCCGAACAGATCGTCCAGCTCGCTATCGCTGGCGGTTGCAACGCGGTAGCGTCCACCTATGGCGTGCTTGGGAGTGTGGCCCGAAAATATGCCCATAAAATCCCGTTTGTAGTAAAAATCAACCATAATGAATTCCTGAGTTACCCGAATAAATACGATCAGATCATGTTCGGTACTGTGCGCAACGCCTGGGATATGGGCGCCGTGGCAGTGGGGGCCACCATTTATTTCGGATCGGATGAAAGCGGTCGCCAAATACAGGAAGTCAGCCGCGCCTTCGATATGGCGCACGAATTGGGGATGGCTACTATTCTATGGTGTTATCTTCGGAATTCAGGCTTTAAAAAAGATGGCGTCGACTATCACGCCAGCGCCGACCTGACCGGCCAGGCAAACCATCTGGGCGTCACGATCCAGGCAGATATTATCAAGCAGAAACTGCCTGTTAACAATGGCGGATACTCCGCGCTGCAGTTTGGCAAGACCAGTGCGAAAGTTTACTCGGAATTAAGCAGCGATCATCCGATCGACCTGTGTCGCTACCAGGTGGCCAATTGCTATATGGGACGTGTGGGATTGATCAATTCCGGCGGCGAATCAAAAGGAGCCACCGATTTGCAGGAGGCGGTCATTACGGCAGTAGTCAACAAACGGGCCGGCGGCATGGGTTTGATCTCCGGGCGAAAGGCATTTCAAAAGCCTGTAAAAGACGGGGTTGCACTCTTACATGCCATTCAGGACGTTTATTTGGACCGTTCCATCAAATTGGCCTGATTCGGTCGGCGCCGGTATAGATGTTGAAGCGTTTGCCGCGCAGAAAACCGATCAGGGTCATGCCGGTACTTTCTGCCAGCTCCAGGGCAAGGCTGGAAGGGGCGCCGACGGCCGCCAGCAACGGTATGCCGGCCATGACCGCCTTTTGAACGAGTTCAAAACCGGCACGGCCGCTGACCAAAAGTGCGTTTTCCCGGAAGGGCAGGGGATAGGCGTTGCGCAAAGCGGCGCCTATCACTTTATCCACGGCATTATGCCGCCCCACGTCTTCCCGAAGAATAGTCAGATGGCCCTGTGCGTCAAAAAGTCCGGCAGCATGGAGCCCACCGGTAGATTCGAACGTAGTTTGCGCTATTCGCAAAATGGTTGGAAGATGGTAAATCTGTGTATCGGAAAATACCGGCTTTCCGGGCGCCGGAAAATAACAACTCACCGTTTGCACGGCATCCAAAGAGGCCTTTCCACACAGGCCGCAACTGGAAGAGATAAATAAATGACGCGTCAGGCGTTCCTCTTCCACCCGTATGCCCGGATGCAATTCTATCAGAAGAGTATTTTCTTCCAACCATTTAACTGCCATAACAGCGCTAAAATCTGGAATAATACCTTCAGTAAAAAGAAAACCGGCAGCCAGGTCTTCGTCGTCGCCAGGCGTTCGCATGGTTACCGCAACCCGTAATTGCCGGCGGGCCGCGCCAACGCCATGGCTGATCCGGATTTCCATCGGCTCTTCCACAACCAACATATCCGGTTTGGCAATGATTCCGGCAGGCGTTACTGTTTGGGTATTTACCTCCCGAATGTGTTTTATTGACATAAGCGCACCGTTTTTATAGCAAACGAACGGCAATACCCGCCGGTTTATTTACGGTGTGATCCGCAACAGGCCCCGCATCGCCTGGGCATGGCCGGGCACTGTACAGACAAAGGTGTAATCGCCGGGGGCGGGGGCAACAAAATATATGGAGTCGGAAGCGCCGGGTTGGGTCAGCTTGGTGTGGAACAATACGTCCGGTGATTTTGGAACATACCACATTTCCGGCCCTTTTAGCCCCAGACTGGCGCCAGCGGCGCCAACGGCGTCGGCCGCTCCCGGTTTTACGATCACCAGGTTGTGCGGCATGTCGTCGGTATTGCTCAACGTCCACTTTATCCGGCTGCCTGTTTTAATGGTCACGAACGTCCGGTTATACTTCAGGCCGGGTAATGTACCGATCGTGACCGTTTGATCCACGGCGCTCCAGCCGGCCGGTTTCTGCGTAACCCTTTTGCCGGCCGCCAGCGCGCCGGCCGGTTTGCCCGGCGTTGCCGCCGGCTTGGGCGCGGCGTGTAGAGCGTGCTGGCCGGCGCTGGCCGGCGCTATTTTGCGCCGTGGCACATCCAGCTTGTCGCCATCCGGTATCCGGTTGAGTGTGTAATACGCCACCGGGTGTAGCAGCGGATAATGATCGCGGTAAGAACGCACCCCTTCCGCTTTGATTTCGTGGATATAATACTCCCGTAAGCTGTCGGCTACCAGGCGTACGGTAAGGCCGTCGGCGGAAACGGCCGCTGCATGCACCAGGTGCGTTTTTTCATTGACTACAGGGCTTCCATATACCGGATGGTATTTATAAATAAAACCGGTGATCTGGTAGTTGTCGGGGTTGGCCGCACTGGCCTTGTCCACTGGCTGGGTGAATTCCAGTTCAAAGCCGTCCGGCATAGCGCGGACTGCTTTCATTTCAAACGGAATTTTACCGGTCCATACCAGGCGTTGAAGTCCCCAGGGCGCCTGCCCGGCGGATCCCCAGCCTCGGTTGGTTTGGCCAACAAACATCGAACCGTCTTTACCCCAGCACATCCGCAACACGCCGGACTGAAACCCTTCGCGGAAGGAGAACGCAGCGCCTTGCCAGACCCCTCGGACCTTTTCTAAAAATACCCGGACGATTTTGCTTTGGCCCTGGTCGCCGACAAACAACTGCCCGGTAAAAGGCCCGAACGCAGAATTTGTCGTATCGTGGATAATCTCCGAGGTAGATATACCAAGGATACTATGCGGTAGCCAGACGGCGGGAAGTTTTACACCGGGCACGACTTCGGCCACAGCATACAGCGGCAGCGGTTTTTCATCGGGAATGTTTTCCGGTTTTATGGCTTTGCCCGGCGGGCTAAACCGGGGATTGGCGCGGTAGTAGATATCATTCATTCGCACCTGGACCGGCGACTCCGGCAGATCGGCCCATCGGAGGCCCGCCGGATGGCCGGTAAAATCGCCTTTTTCGACATGCACAATACCGCCGCTACCCATCCAATCGCCCTGGTTGTCGGCATAAAAAAACGCGCTATTCACCATTCCTATTCCGCACGGCGAACGCATGCCGGTCGCCCAGGGTTCCATACGGCCGTCGGGCCAGACGCGCAACGTCCAGCCCCGCCACGGCACCCGGCTTTCGCCCCGCCACCATTCGCGGTTGCCGAACGCAACATTGCCCGTAATGAACATGCTGCCGTCCGGGGCCACTTTCGGCCCGAACGTATACTCGTGGTAATGCCCGCTCAACGGCAGGCTGTACACCGTCTCGTAGGCATCGGCACGACCGTCGCCATTCGTGTCGCGCAGGCGGGTCAGCTCGCCGCGTTGTGCCGTGTACAAGGCGCCATCCACATACGCCAACCCCAATGTTTCATGCAGCCCTTTGGCGAATCGTGCGAAGCGGGGTGGTGTGTTGTTTTCCATGTACGGGTTGCCGATCAGCCAGACATCGCCCCGCCGGGTGGCTGCCGCCAAATCGCCGTTCGGCAAAGCCGTCAAACCTCCGATTTCGAGTTCGATACCTTCCGGCACCGGAAGTGTGACTATCTTGTAATAATCCCGCTCCAACGGGAGCGGACCGGCCGGGGTAGGAGTCTGGGCAAATATGGGCCCGGACAGAACTCCGGCAAACATAAGGAACAGCAACTTGTGCAGCATAACCATGATTACATTACCAAATCAAATGATACTGAATGGATTCAGTGGCAAGCAGGATCAATTCCTGACCGGAAGCAGTGGTCCGAATCTCCGGCTTGGCAAATAACCGGACATAATACCGTTTGTCATCTACTGCCCAGGTATTTTCCGCCACCTGTTCGATGCGTTGTCCGGCAGCTATGCGAAAGGCCAGATCAGGGGTGGGCGTTCCTGCAATATGAATTTCCCGGGACAGTCCTTTGCCGTTTTCCTGGGGGCTAATGCGGTCTTCGACCTGTATTCCATACACGGTATATTGGAACGCCGGATTCCCGCGGGCATCCAGGCGGTATCCATGTAGCCGGAAGGCTGCATCCGGCCCGAGACTGTCCGGCCACGCCCCGGTAAACGGCGCCAATGGCGGCGTATCGCCCAGCAGTAAAACGCTGCCCAGTGGCTCAGCATGGCCGTCGCCGCGGTCGTGCCACATGGGAGTGGCGTCGAGGAAGCCGCCTTTCCAAACCTGTACCAGGGCGCCATTTTCCAAATTATAGGTGTAACTCAGGCCTTCCGGGTATCCGACCGAAATGGGATGTACCAGCCGTTTGGGCTTGCCGGATGCCTGGGGGATGTCTATAAAAGATCGCATCAGTTCCGGCTCGTTGCCCACCTGTACCAGGATGGGCGCCACCGGGTTAGCCAGGGCATGGGAGCTGGGCAGATGCAGTGGCGCCGGCCGGAAGGCATTGCCCTCAATATAAAGCCCCAGGGCGGGTTGCAGCCATTCGGCAGCCTTGCAATACGTGATTTCAACGTCGACCGGGCCGGCCGGTAGCGATTTGGCGCCGGTGCGGGTCCACCAGGCTTGTCCAATCACCGTGTCGCCTGCAATTTTAAGCATACTATTCGCATTGGAAGACAGCGTAAACCGGAAGGCGCCGCTCTCCGGAACGACCAGCGTGCCGAAAAATTGAAGGGCAAAGTCATTGTCACCCTTTGCATATTCCCAGGTAAGGCCGTCGGCATTCCCGGTGATGTCGGGTTTCAGGCTTGGAAAGTGCGGAAGGTAGTCGTGTTCGCCGGAAAAATACCGGTATTTCAACGCCTGAAGTTGGGGTGGCGTGCCGCCGAATGTGCGGTAGCGCAGATGCCGGAATGCCACCGGGCCGTGGTCGCCCTGAATCAAAACGGGCCCTGAGCGCGACTCGCCCGGGAATGCGGCGCCGCGGGTAGGGCCCGTGAGTTCCACGTTTTCCTGTACAGTGACGCCGTTGAGCACCACGCGAATCAGCCGGGCATTCGCCGTTTTTTTACCGGAATCATCGAATCGAGGCGCTTGAAACTCGATTCTCAATCGTTGCCAAAGCCCCGGCGCCCGGGCGGCGTTCATACGCGGCGGTATGCCCTGGAAACCTTTTTGCCCTTCCGGTTTGTTATCATCCCAACGCTCGTACACGCCGCCGATGTCGCTGAAGGCCGGATGTTGTTTACCCCAACTGTCGAGCAATTGCACTTCATACCTGCCCTGCAGATAAATGCCGGAGTTGGAATGTGCAGCCATCATCACCTCGAGATCCAGATCGATATCGCCGTGTTCGAAACCCCAAACGAGGTTACTCCGGTGTTGGGCATCGGGCAGGTTGATCAGCACACCGGCGCCCGGCAACGCCCGCATATCTTCCGGTTTGCTAAAATCGGCGGCGGCATCGCCCGCAATTTGCCAGTTGGCTTGCGCCGGGCGAAAAGCCGAAAGGTCGACCAGCGGGATTTCGGTCATCGGAAAGAGGGTATCCTGTGCATGCCCCCAAACGGGACCGGCTGCCAGCAAACAGGTGAAAAATAAACGCATGATGAACATATTGTTTTCTGCCTGCAAGGTAAGCGATACCTTTGCGCGCTCAAATATTCGGATATGACAATTATCGAGAACCTGCAAAAGGCCGTCGCCCAGGCCGTCAGCACCTTGTATGGAGAAGCCGTGGATGCCGGGCAGGTGCAATTAAATTCCACTCCGGCGGAATTCAGCGGCGACTATACCGTGGTTATTTTTCCCTTCGTAAAAATTGCCAAAAAAGCGCCGGATACTACTGGGGCCGAAATTGGCCGTTTTTTACAGGAACATATCGCTGAAATACAGGGGTTTAACGTGATCAAGGGTTTTTTGAACCTGGAGCTCAGCCCGACCTACTGGCAACACTTCTTAAAGGCGCTTCTGGACGACCCCGGGTACGGGCGTCAGCCGCGCTTGCAGCAAAAGGTAATGGTGGAATATTCGTCGCCCAATACCAATAAACCCCTGCACCTGGGTCACGTGCGCAACTGCCTGCTCGGGTGGTCGTGCAGCCGTATCCTCGACGCCGCCGGATACCCGGTGGTCAAGGTCCAGATTGTAAACGACCGTGGGGTCGCCATCTGTAAAAGCATGGTCGCCTGGCAGAAGTTTGGAGCCGGCAAGACCCCCGAGTCTTCCGGCCAAAAGGGCGATCATTTTGTTGGCGACTTTTATGTTTTATTTGAAAAGAAAACGAAAGAAGAATACGCCGCCTGGCAGCAAAGCGAAGCTGGCCTGGAAACGTTTGCGTCCAAACATAAACCCGGGCAACCGGAAGGCGACTTCTTCCGGGAGTACAAAAACAAATGGTTCAATGAGCATTCCCGGTTAGGCGCTGAAGTACGGGAGATGCTTCGCCGGTGGGAGAACGGCGACGCGGCCACGGTCGAACTCTGGAAAAAGATGAACAGCTGGGTATACAAGGGATTCGAAGCCACTTATGCGCGGCTGGGCGTTGATTTCGACAAGCTTTATTACGAAAGTGACACCTACCTTCTTGGGAAAGACATTGTGGAAGACGGGCTGGCAAAAGGGGTGTTTTTTCGCAGGGAAGACGGCTCGGTTTGGGTTGATCTGACCGAGGCCGGCTACGACCAAAAGGTGGTGTTGCGGGCTGACGGCACCTCCGTGTATATCACCCAGGACCTCGGAACGGCCCGGATGCGGTATGAAGATTTTGGCTGCGAACAAATGGTGTATGTAGTTGCAGATGAACAAAACTACCATTTTGCGGTCTTGTTTGAAGTCTTGCGCCGGCTGAAGGAGCCTTATGCCGGCGGATTGCATCACCTGTCGTACGGATTGGTTGAATTGCCGACCGGCCGCATGAAAACCCGGGAAGGGACGGTTGTCGATGCCGACGACCTGATGGACGAAGTCATTGCCATTGCCCGCCAGCAGGTGTCCGAACGCGGCGCCCTGGATGAATTTCCACCGGAGGAACAGGCCGATATCCTCCGGAAAATTGGTATGGGCGCCTTGAAGTTTTTCATGATCAAGGTCAACCCCAAGAAAAAAATGATCTTTAACCCGGAGGAATCGGTCGATTTGCAGGGCCAAACCGGCCCGTATATCCAATATTCCTGCGTTCGGATCAACGGCCTGCTGCAACGGGTGGAAAAGGAACAGGTTGATCTTGGACCGGCATTCACCTATACGAACATCCAGGCCCAGGAAAAAGAACTGCTCAAAGCCCTACAGGCTTATCCGGCAACCATTGTGACCGCAGCCCGGGAGCTGGATCCTTCCCATCTGGCAAACTATTGCTATACGCTGGCGAAAAGTTACCATCGCTTTTGGCATGACTTGTCTGTGTTTAATGCTGAGACCCCGGCGGCGAAGGCATTCCGCTTGCAGCTGAGCCGTGCCGTCGGGCAAGTATTGACGGCCGGAATAGCGTTGCTGGGCATTGAAGTGCCGGAGCGGATGTGATTCCAGTTTTTGCTGTAACTTGCCCCGCGCCTTATCAGATTTAAACAAATTATGCTCACAGACATCGAAATCGCCCAACAAGCAACCCCAAAACGTATTGTGCCACTCGCCGCTGAGGCCCTCGGAATACCTGATGATGTACTGGAGCCCTACGGCCATTATAAGGCCAAAGTGGCGCTCGATTACCTGGACGGACTGCCCCATCGCCCCAATAGCAAGCTCGTACTGGTGACGGCGGTAAGCCCTACACCGGCTGGCGAAGGCAAAACCACTACCACGGTTGGCCTGGGCGACGCCCTCACGCGCATAGGAAAAAAGACCCTGATCTGCCTCCGCGAACCCAGCCTTGGCCCCGTATTCGGCATGAAAGGAGGCGCTGCCGGCGGCGGCTATGCACAGGTAGTTCCGATGGAGGACATCAACTTGCATTTTACCGGAGATTTTAGCGCTATTGCGTTGGCGAACAACCTGTTGGCCGCCCTGCTGGATAATCATATTCACCAGGGCAATGAATTGGGAATCGATATTCGCCGGATCAGATGGAAACGCGTGGTGGATATGAACGACCGCGCCTTGCGCGATATCGTGGTGAGCCTGGGCGGGGTATCCAACGGTTATCCGCGCGAAGACGGGTTCGACATTGTTGTGGCGTCGGAGGTTATGGCTATTTTTTGCCTGGCAACATCGCTTTCCGACCTGAAAGAACGCCTGGGAAATATTGTGGTCGGTTATACCCATGACCGCAAACCGGTGCGCGCACGCGACCTCCGGGCCCACGGGGCTATGACGGTGTTGCTGAAAGATGCCTTAAAGCCCAATTTGGTACAAACGCTCGAACATACCCCGGCTTTTATTCACGGCGGGCCATTCGCCAACATAGCCCATGGTTGTAATTCCGTTATTGCCACCCGGAGCGCCATGAAACTGGCCGATTTTGTCGTGACAGAGGCCGGATTCGGAGCCGATCTTGGCGCGGAAAAATTTATTGATATCAAATGCCGGAAAGCAGGCCTGCGCCCGGACGCAGTCGTTTTGGTCGCTACGATGCGGGCTTTGAAATACCACGGTGGAGCCGATTTGAAGGAACTAAACCGCGAAGATCTGCCCGCGCTGGAAAAAGGAATTGCTAATATCGAACGGCACGTCCAAAACATCCGGCAGTATTTCGGGCTTCCCTGTGTGGTGGCGATCAACCATTTTACCTTTGACACCGAGGCGGAAATTCAATTGCTGCAGGAAAAGATGGAGCCGCATGGCGTTGCCGTGGTGGTTTCGAAGCATTGGGCAGACGGCGGGCGTGGCGCGGAAGACTTGGCGCGTGCCGTGGTGGAAGTGCTTGACCAGGCGGAAAACAATTTCCAGTTTGTTTACCCGGACGATCTTCCGCTGTGGGATAAAATGAAGGCCGTGGCCACTAAAATATACGGGGCGACCGACATCAGTGCAGATGCGGCCGTCAAACGGCAAATAAAAAAGCTGGAGGAAGACGGGTACGGCCACTACCCGGTTTGCGTCGCCAAAACGCAATATTCTTTTTCCACCGACCCGAAAAAATTGGGAGCGCCCTCCGGGCATATTGTCAATATCAGGGAAGTGCGGCTGGCGGCAGGAGCCGAATTTGTCGTGATGATTTGCGGCGATATTATGACCATGCCCGGTTTGCCCAAAGCGCCGTCTGCGGAAAAAATTGATATTGATGAACTGGGAAAGGTGGTCGGTTTGTTTTAGGCGAAGACTAAATGGTATCTTTGCGCCCACGTCAACCCGTTTTCGCACATGAGTATTGAAAAAAATCCGGCCGAGGAACCCGAATCCCGAAATTTTATTGAGGAGATCATAGAGCATGACCTGGCTACCGGCAAACACAAAAGCGTGCAAACCCGCTTCCCCCCCGAGCCGAACGGATACCTGCACATTGGCCACGCTAAAAGTATTTGCCTGAATTTCGGGCTGGCGCAGAAATACAATGGAGAATGCAACCTGCGTTTTGACGACACCAACCCCTCGGCGGAGGAGCAGGAGTACGTCGATAGCATCCTGGCAGACGTCCGTTGGCTTGGCTTCGAGCCGGACCGCATCCTGTACGCCTCCGATTATTTTCAGCAATTATACAACTGGGCCGTTCAATTGACCCGGGCTGGCAAAGCTTATGTCGACTTTTTCCTCGCCGGAGGAAATCGCAGCCAGCAAGGGCAGCCCAACCGTACCAGGTACACCTGGCCCTTACCGCGACACGCCGCCCGCCGAAAACCTGGCTTTGTTAGAGCGGATGAAGAATGGCGAATTTCCGGACGGGCATTGCGTCTTGCGGGCAAAAATCGACCTGGCTTCACCCAATATGCACCTGCGCGACCCATACCTCTACCGGATCAAGCGGGCGCACCACCACCGCACCGGCGATATCTGGTGCATTTATCCAATGTACGATTGGGCGCATGGGCAATGCGACAGTATCGAGCAGATCACCCACTCCATTTGTACGCTTGAATTTATTCCGCATCGCCCGCTGTATGAATGGTTTATCGAACAATTGAATATTTTTCCGTCCCGCCAATATGAATTTGCCCGCCTGAACCTGAATTATACCGTCATGAGCAAGCGTAAGCTGTTGCAGTTGGTCAACGAAGGTTATGTACGGGGATGGGACGACCCGCGCATGCCGACCATCAGCGCCTTGCGCCGCCGGGGATATACGCCGGAAAGCCTGCGGGAATTCGCCCGGCGGGTGGGAGTGGCCAAGCGGGAGAATATAATTGATGTAGGGTTGCTGGAGTTTTGTATCCGGGAAGATTTGAACAAACAAGCGTTGCGGCGCTTTGCCGTCTTAAAACCCATAAAAGTTGTCCTGACAAATTATCCGGAGGGGCAAGTGGAGTGGCTGGAAACGGAAAACAACCCCGAGGATACCGATGCCGGAAAACGGCCGCTGGCTTTTTCACAGGAATTGTATATCGAACAGGATGATTTTATGGAGAACCCGCCACCAAAGTACTTCCGTCTTTATCCGGGAGGAATGGTGCGGCTCAAATCTGCTTATATTATTCAGTGTACCGAAGCGGTTAAAGATGCCCGGGGCAATTTGCTTGAATTGCGCTGCATCTATGTTCCGGAAAGCCGTTCCGGAGCGGATACCAGCGGCTTGAAAGTAAAGGGTGTCATCCATTGGTTGTCGGTCGCCCATGCGCACCCGGCGGAAGTGCGGCTGTATGACCGCCTGTTTCAGGTGGAAGACCCCGCGGCAGAAGACGATTTTAAAAAATCGATTCATCCGGACTCCCTGGAAGTGATCGAACAGGCTTGGATAGAGCCTGCCTTGCTTCGGCCGGCGACCGGTGCGCGCTTTCAATTTACACGGCTGGGCTACTTTGCCGTGGATCCGGATTCCACTGCGGATAAACCGGTATTTAACCGCACAGTGACCCTTAAAGATACCTGGGCAAAAGAAACGCAAAAGCAATCCTGAAATTTGTCGCTACAAAGCATTGAAATTGCCAAACGGGGCCAATCTCGTACTATTCGCAGCATTTTTACCTTCCGCTGATATTCAAGCCGGTATATTTACGCCTTAAATTTATACTTATCAATTAAACAGATCTACACATGAAACAACTGCTGACAAAAATTGCCTTGTTCATCCTCCTTTTTGCGGGCGGGGCAATACATGCCCAAACAGCCTTCTGGACAGAAACGTTTAACACTGGCATCCCCAGCGGCTGGACCAATGTCGACGCTTCCAACCAAGGCATAATCTGGGAATGGTGCGCCAATACCGCCCCAGGCTGCGCACCCGTTTTTAGCGGACAGCAAGCATTTAATTCTGCCACCGCAGCTACAGGTTTTGTACACGTGAACTCGGATGCCTCCAATGCTGTGTTACCGCAGCCCCACGTCAGCCGGCTGACTACTTCGGCAATAAACTGCACCGGCAAAAGTCAGGTTTTTGTACAGTTTCAGTCGCATATTGGCACGTTTGACGCCACCGCCGAGCAAAGTGCAATTCTTCGCGTGAGCACCGACCTAATGACTTGGACGGAGAAAGTTATTTTCCCCGGCCTGACGGAGCAAAATTTCTTTTCAACCAACCCATTCTTTTCGGTGGCAGATATTTCTGCTGTAGCCGCGAACAAAAGCACCGTATACCTGCAGTGGCAATGGACCGGCAACTGGGAATACATGTGGGACCTCGACGATGTGGTTCTCTTCGACGCCAACCCGACGCCCAAGCACGATGTTGGTATCAGCCTGCACCTGTTCCCGGCCTCCAGCATTGCACAGCCGGAATCGCAAATCGCAACGGATACGTTTGGTTTCGCCGGATTCTTGAGCAACGCCGGAACGGAAACGCAAACCAACCTCAAACTAAAGGCAGTCGTTTTGACCGATACGGATGAGGTAATTTACCAGGACAGCATGATTATCCCGGCTCTTGCGCCCGGCGTGGAGGACAGCCTTTTTGAATTGGCCGGCCGCTACGCGCCCGAACTTCCGGAAGGCGCCTACAAAATCCAATATTCGTTGCAGGCCGACTCGACGGATACGCGTCCGACGGACAATTTCACGGAAGATCCGTTCTATGTGACGGCCGGCCTTTTCTCGAAGGAAGACGGCCTGGGCTCGCTTGGCGGGCTTCGCCCTGGGGATGGCGGCGACTGGGCCGTTGGCAACCTGTATACTATGAGTGCCGGCAGCATGGACGATTACGTTGCCTCCACAGCGCAATTTGCTTTTGCTACCAACTCTACGGAATTGCCTGTAGCCGACGTTGAAGCAACGGTATACCTGTTTAAAGTAGATAACTCCGTAAATGCCAACTTTACAAATTTTGACGACGAAACCTTCCAGGCGGCCGAGTTTGAATGGGTTGGATTTGCCAATTTTGAAGCGCCGGATACGATTGCCAATTACGAACTCCAGACGGTAAGCCTCCTGGATGTGGACAATAGCCTGCCAGGCGTTAAACTGGACAAAGGCACCCGCTACCTGGTAGCCGTTGAGTATGTCAGCCCGAATGACGTTGTTTTCCATGCCTTTATTGAAAGCGTGGATATGTTGTTCCCTTCAACGTTTGTTTATGGCAGCAACGATGGCACGGTTCAATGGTCGCCGTTCGGATTCGGAACCAATGAAAATGCCGTGCTCCGGATGACCATCAGCCTCGCGACGACTACGGACGAAAAACCGCTGCCGGAATCGGCCTTCAAAATCTTCCCGAACCCGGTGCGCGAAACCCTTAACCTGGGCGTCAACTTTGAAGAAGCGACGGATGCCACCATCACCATTGCCGATTTGAGCGGCCGGGTGATCGTAGTGCAGGACCGCGCCAGCCTCACCAAGGAGCAACTCACCTACAGCCTGCCACAACTGGCTTCCGGCACCTATCTTGCCCGTATTGCGACGAAAGAAGGAACCCTGACCAAGAAGTTTGTGGTTCAACAGTAATATCTCTTTCAAGAAGTTTGAGATAAACGGCGAAGGCGCCTGAACGTGAAGCAATTCCGCTCAGGCGCCTTCGCACATACCAGCGCCGGTATTTATCTCCGAACGGTGTGTGGTGTATCGCTGTCTTTTGCCATTTGCAGGATTATAGATGCCGCTTTTTCTGAAGCGCCGCCAGCGCCCAGCACCTGGCGCAATTCATGATAACCGGCCTGAATGGCGTGCGCCTGACTTTTATCGAGGATATTGGCCAGCGCCGAACGCAAATTTTGGGTCGATAATTCACCCTGGATCAATTCCCGCACCAGGAGCCGGTCGAGGATCAGGTTGACCAGCGAAATGTAGGGCACATTGACCACCCGTTTGGCGATGGCGAAAGAAATGGAATTGCCGGCGTAGCATACCACTTGAGGCACGCCGATCAGGGCGGTTTCCAGCGTAGAAGTGCCCGACTTTACCAGCGCTGCGCACGAACGGCGTAAAACCTCATAGGTACTCCCCTGGTGCAATTGAACCTGTGGATAGCCGGCCAGGAAGCGCTCGTAATAAGCTGCCGACAGGGAGATTGCTCCTGCCACAACAAACTGGTAATCCGGAAAATGCGGCGTAACCGCCAGCATAACCGGAAGGATGCGTCGCACCTCTTGTTGCCGGCTTCCCGGCAGTAACGCAATGGTGTTGCCGGGGCGGGCTGCACCGGTAGCGCTCGCGCGGTCTGGGGTCAACACGTCCAGCAACGGGTGGCCCACGAAATCGACATCCATATCGTATTTATCGTAAAACGCTTTTTCGAAGGGCAGGATCACCAGCATTTTGTCCACATCGCGCTTTATAGCGTGCACCCGGGAGGTATGCCAGGCCCAGATTTGGGGTGAAATGTAATACACAACGCGAATTCCTTGCCGTTTGGCCCACCGGGCTATACGCAGATTAAAGCCGGGATAGTCAATGAGTACGAGAACGTCGGGCCGGAATGCCTGTAATTCCTGTTTACAAAACCGAATGTTGCCGAGTATCGTTCGCAAATTTTTCAGTACCTCCCAAAAGCCCATGAAGGCCAAATCACGGTAGTGCCGCACCAGTTGGCCGCCCGCGGCCGCCATCAGGTCGCCACCCCAGACCCGGCATTCCACAGCCGGGTTCTGTTTTTTTAACGCTCTGATCAGGTTGGATCCATGAAGGTCTCCGGAGGCTTCGCCGGCTATGATATATAATTTCATGCTATAGATGTGTATGGCGGATCCAGCGGTTGGAACGATTGGGGCGCCTTAAAAAAAACGGCGGCGAGCAAACCATCTTGCTCGCCGCCGCAAACGTCGGCTGATTTTCCGACAAAATTAATGGGCGACGACAAACGGTTTTGAGACAGACCGGCCCTGAGCCGTTGCCACAAGCGTGTACATGCCGTTGGCCAGGTTGCCGGCGCGGAAAGGCAGGAATTGCTTGTCGCTGATGTCATCGTAATGGCGTTCGATGACGATACGGCCGAAGGCATCCACGACGCGGATTTGAACGTCCGTGGTTGCTTTAACCCGTATCGTGAGGGTTGCTTCGTCCTGCACCGGGTTCGGAAAGAGCGATATGCTCACAGCATCTTCACTTAGAGTGGGCGCGCCGGTGGAAACAAACGGAATAGCCGTGGATTCTGCGTTGATAATCTGCTTGGTATCCTGGTCGATGACCATAGTGATCACATGCATATTGTCGATATTGTAGGCCGCATTTACCGTATAAACGCTTTCGTAGAACATCACTGTTCCGGCGGGGTTATTTGCCGGGACGCTGCCTGCCTTGCCGGAAAAGCCGCCGACGATGGTGCGGGCCACGTGATCATAAGTCATGTTAGCGGCAGGTACCGTGGAGGGCAGGGTTTCATAGCCGCCCATTGGGCCTGCGCTGCCGCCGGCATAATAATTGGCTTGCGCATATCCGGAGGCTGTTCCCGTCACGCCTTCTTCGGTGTATACCACTGCAATGCGGTAATTACCGTTCATTTCTTCCTGGAAATTCAAAGCGCTGGTTACATTTACTTTGCGCGTGGCCGGATCCCAGGCGGCGCTGTGCGACACTAAAATTTTCGGCGCTTGCGCCATATGTTCCAGCGCATACCGTTCAAAATCAATGGGGTCGATATCCGCTTCCCGGTCAACCAGGCCGCTCGGATAGCCGCTGATGAGTGTGCCCATACCGTTGTCGTATGTGGCGTTGCGCATCGGGTCGCTGGAGCTGTTGTGCACGGCGATCGGAATGACGTTATCCGGATAAAGGGTTGCCATGTAGTCCATCATGACCGCGCCGCGGGGGCACCAGCCGCACCAGGTACCCGTGCCTTCTTCCACGACTACTTTGCGGCCGGGATGCGGGGTAATGCCTTCCACGGTAAACACCGTTTTGTTGTCGGACGGGTCGGCATCGCCTACGCCATTGACGTTGAAGATTTCGATTGTATAGGCATTGTCGCCCGATTCAACGGCGTCCGGCACGTCAAAGGAAAAGGTGTGGCTTCCGCCGATACCGATGTTCAGGTTGATAAAACTTTTGGTGATGACCTCTGATGCATACGTCACTTT